>OY970327.1:0-1191543 GCA_963717365.1 Candidatus Saccharimonadia bacterium | reverse complement strand
TTGTTTGTGCCTAAGGAGCCGGTTAACAGTGGCCTTTCGAGCCATAAATAAAATTGTCATACTATTAAGGGAATTTTAATCTCAGGTTTTGTGAAGTGGCAATTCTACAAAAAAAGTTGTTCCGTTTTTGCCTGATTCTACATATATGTTACCCATAAAATCTTCCTCAACGATTCGTTTAGTTATCGTAAGGCCTATTCCTGTTCCTCGGTCATATGATTTTGTTGTAAAAAACGGATTGAAAATTAAATCAAGCTCATTCAGTGGGATTCCAACTCCATTATCTTTAATTGTTAGTATAAGTAGGCTGCGAGATAAGTTAATTTTTGACGTTATAAACACTGAGTATCTATGAATTTTCTGAGAGTCATTATAAGAATCAATGGCATTAGCTATTAAATTTGCTGTTATCTGGCCAAACTTAGCGGTGTCTCCAAGCAATGTTGCATCGGATGACAAGCGACAATAAACAGTAACTTTATTTTGACGAGCTTTAGTGTTTAAAAAATTTTTAACTTTTAAAATTTCACTTTTTGTGTCAATTGTCGTAATCTCACTCTGACTTCGTAATTGAACTCGAGCTGACTCCACGTACTGCTCCATATACTTCACACTTTGGCGAACCTGTTTGATAATTCTTGGCTTCTGGCCACTTGATAAATGCTCCAAGTTTAATGATACCGCAGTCAATGGATTAGCTAAGTCATGTAGAAAACTTGAGCTGAGTCGTCCGAATTCAGCAAACCGATATAATTCCATACTTTTTTCAACTTGGGCCTTTTCTAATTCTTTAGTACGTGCCTTAATTTTTCCTTCGAGCATATCTTGTTCGGCTAGCAAATTATTTTCATATTTTTTTGCCTGGCGTAGAGATGTTTCTATTTCACGGTTTGATAACCAGGAAACTAAAAAAATAGTCCCAAATATGAATATATAGACTATTAGATTTTCTATGCTTAAAGAGACTCTATTTTCAATAATATAGGGGTTAGTTTTCTGATGTATTTGCGTAGCTGCCATGAGTACCAAGATAATCAGCAAAAAACCAGTTATAAAGACTGATGTCTTAGCTGACAATAATATTCCAGACATAATAATAACAAGTGCGTAGATAAGTAATCCCTGCGGTAAAACGTAGCCATATTCATACAGACTATATGTACCAAGAAACGAAATGAATAATATGAAGACATAAACTAACAGGTTATTAAATCGCTTCCTTGATAACAGATATAGTCCAGTAAGCGTGACCACTGGAATAAGCAGGAATGATGAAGGAATATTATATTCAGCATTGTCTTTGTTCAAAGAACGTATGAGTGAAGCGATAAAAGCAGAGCTTGTCAAAGATATAAAACCAAGCATTAATATATTAAATATATATTCTCGTCTGGCTATCTCTTTATCGCAGTTTCTTGGTGTGATTAGATTTTCTACAACTGATCGAGGTAAAATTTTAATTTAATTCTTCCTAATCTTAAGTATTTAGAGGGACTATGTATAAATAATATACAAGATAGATCTTTAGGTCATAGAATGTTAAGTTGTTCTATTACAATAAATCTCTTAAGCTTATATTTTATTTGTCTCGATTTTATATCCAATTCCATGAACGGTTTTAATAAGCTTACTACCAAATGGACGATCTATTTTATCTCTTAAGTGTTTTACATGCACATCCACTACATTTGCCCACAGATTTTCATTCATGTCCCAGATATGTTCAAGTATCATAGTACGTGTAAGTGTTTGATTGGGGTAGCGCATCATATATTCCAGTAGGTCAAATTCTTTGCGTCTCAATTGTATTGATTGACCACATCTTACTAGTGTACGAGCAACTGGATCCAATTCAAGATCTTCAATAATAATTAATTTTCCTGGTTTGTTATTACTAATATGTCTTACGGCCACATTTATACGAGCCCTCAACTCCTCAAAATTAAATGGCTTTGTAATATAGTCGTCAGCGCCCATGTCTAGAAGGTTAACTTTATCAGCTATCTGATCCTTCCCGCTTATAATAATTATAGGTGTCTCTATGTTATAACTGCGAAGCATTCGACAAATTTCAGCTCCATCTAGATCCGGTAAATTAAGATCTAGTAAAATTGTGTCGTACGGAGTGGATTCAGCATAAGTTAATCCTCGGTGTCCAGTATAAGCAACGTCTACAGTGTAGCGTGATTTTAGCTCGTAATGAATCGCTTTTGCGATAGGTCTGTTATCTTCAATGATAAGTATTCTCATAGATATTAATTATGGTATCTAATTATTAAATATTTATTAAATATTAGACTTTCTTAAAACTTTGTATTTATTGTTCCTTATCTAACAGTAAACCACCTCAGGTACGCTATAATTATCTTACATGAACATCCTAGAATCCATAATCAACGCCATCGGCGATTTCCTTAAAGCCATTATTAACTTAATCATCGCGTTTTTCCAGGCTGTACTAAACCTGTTAGAAAGCATATTAAACGCCCTGACCAGCTTGTTTTAATCCGTAGCACAAACCACTCGCTACAAACTAGTTAACAACCGTTCCAAATAAATGGCCCACGCCGTATGTCACCGCCGATGCCAGGGCGATGATTAATAGTTGGCGGATAGCGCCGCGCGGGATGCTGGCACCGCTGGTGCGGCCAACGTAGCCACCGACTATCAGGCCGCCGATGCTCGTGAAACCGATAGACATGACGATTGCAGCTAGGCCGTCGCTGAAAAACCAGGGTATCAAGGCTGCTAGTGATCCGGCTGTGAACAGTGCAAATGAGGAAAAGGCGGCAGTCCACGGTGATCCCAGCTCGTCGGGGTTGATTCCCATGACGTTGCGGGCGTATTCGGCCGTCATATGTTCTTCGTCGCGAGCAATCTCGGTAACAGCTATATGGGCGGTTTTAGGGTCTAGTCCGCTATTTTCAAAGTCTTCTTGCAGCTGGGAACTGAGCAGTTCTGGGTCGTCCCGTACCATGCGCCGCAAATCATCCAACACGCCTTTAAACAAATCTACCTGTGAGGTAACCGATATCCACTCGCCGACAGCCATAGAGATGGCTCCGGCTACTAAGCCGGCGAAACCGGCAATTAGAACGGTGTGCTGGGTACCGGCTGCTGCGGCCACCCCCAGTACGATACAGAGCGTGCTGACTAAACCGTCGTTGACGCCCAATACGGCCGCTCGGGCAGCGCCGCGCTGTATTTGAAGAGCTCGTTTGGACAGCAGCAAGCTGTCGGCGCGCATTCGTTCTTCTTGGGAAATGGTAACCATATAAGGAATAAGTATAGGTTACTTGGTGCCGGGTTCAAAGTGTTAGAGCCAAGTCTATCAGGTCGGTAGCAGTGTCAGAATAATAATCACGCTGATGGGTACCGTTATGTCATCTAAACCGTACCAAGAGATGTTTTCTACAAAAGTCAGCACCAGCGCCGACCATAAAAACCAGCCAAACAGCACCGGCGCGGTAGTGTCGGCTATGAAAAACGACGCGCTAACCAGAATTAGGAATGAAGTTACAAAAAACGCCAGTGAGCCCACCAGCGACTTACCATGGCTTAAAAGGGTGTACCGCGTGGTTTTGCCGTAATGTACCCCTACAATGGCCGCAATGCCGTCTGCGAGCGCCAGATGCAGTATAGCGGCCGTAAATACCCAAGGTGACGGCTCTAGCAGCGCACATAACCCAACACCGATGGGAAACAGAATTTCCCCCCTGGTTATACGTTTTACAGAGTGGATTGATTTAAATATATGGAACTTATACGAAATCAATACCACTACCAATAGCGCTAGTGACAGCAGCTGAATGACCGTCCAACTAAGGAAAAACGGCCAGAAGGCAATCATGACACCGGTGCCAATATGGACGATTTTGCGACTGGTTTCGACGTGCAATTTTTTGGCCCGCCAGGCGTATTCGGTGGCAAGCAGCAGCGCCCCGATGGGCGCACCAACAGCAATTAGGCTAACTGCAAGGTCAAGTAACATGTATGCTATTGTACGCCAGTTTTAGCCATAGCGGTTCTATATTACATTGGAATGCCATATATAACGTGGATGCTCGTTTTTAGGCTTCTCTACAGCTGTTTTTAAAAGTACACACTCTATACACACTACTCATCAAATCAAGTGTGTAATGAGTGTGTAATGAATGTGTAATATTAAAAATAGACTAGTAAGATATATCGATTGGGCCGCTATAACGCGCGTTCTGATTCCCACTCTAGCTTGGCTGCTTCAAGAAATGCGCGTGCCTCTTCTTCACTTTGTTCATATTCTTCTGGTGTGTATAAACCTTCACATACCCTGACAAGTTGCCTGCCAACCCTATGAAACCAAAAGTTACAGTAATCTGGGTGTTCCGATTGTGGATCCTGCCTAATGGCACCGACTTCCTCCAGCATATTTCGCACTTCCATAGGACTTATTGCAATACAGGCTTCGATGCCTTCTAAACCACCTCTAAAGGGTGTGTCGTTTGTCCGGCTATGATAGGCTGTACCACCAAAAAGTTCTGGCCATTTACTTGATCGAAATTCATCAAATAGCTCTTCAGAAATGTAACTTGGGTTAGTTTCATTAGTTCCCATGCCTGGACTCCTTATATATACTACTTTGTATTTTTATAGTCTCTTTCTGTGTAAATGGCAAGCTGTAGCGTTATGGATAAAATAAATAAAAACCCCGGCGTTTGAGTGCCGGGGTAAAAACGGGAAGTTCAGTTGATTAGTAGGTTATGTATTGCCGCCAATAGAGTTCAGCTTCATCATCAACAAATTTGCTGTGTTCGCGCTTACGCTCTCCCATCTGCTGCACATCTCCTTCTGCCATATTATATTCGATTGCCGCCGCGACGGAACGCTTTGACAATAGCAAGCAACATCACCGCGCCCAGTATTGCTACCAGGAGACTGACAAAGTTAAATCCGCTCACCGTGTCGCCTGTCAGCGCGCGAACGACGAAACCGCCAATAAAGGCACCTAGGATACCAATAACAATGTTGCCAAGGGCTCCCTGCTCTTCGTTGGTGCCAATGATCATGGAGGCAATCCAACCGGCTAATGCTCCGAATAGAATCCATAGTACTATATCTACCATTTTATTATTTCTCCTTATTTAATTACAGGATGTATTGTGTCTGTATTAACAATAAATAGCCGTAAATTTTTTAACAGCAGGCTAAAACTAAGTTCGGGCAGGCTGGTTCCTTATCTTTACATTTTTTTAGGCTACAATACTAACACCATGGACTGCCCTATTATCGCCATAGTTAATCCTAAAAGTAGCAATGCCGCACGGGTGAGCACTAAGCTGAAACGCCTTGAAAAGAAACAAAACACACCGATTACAGTTATTCAGAGCGACCGGAATCCAGCAGTATTTGAAAAGAAATTCATTGCCTATATTGCTAAGAACGTAAAAGAGCCGACCGTCGTGCTAGTTGGCGGCGGCGATGGTACCGTCCATCATGTAGTAGCGGCAACGGCTGCTCTGCCAGCTAGTTTACGCGAGCATATCATCTTATTTCCTATTTGGGGCGGCAATGCCAATGACTTTGCCTTTATGCTTAACGGGTTGCCGGTGCGTAAGGATTTGGCGCAATTGATTGAGAGGGGTCAGACTGTCAAAATTCATCCGCTGGAGATCAGCTTAAAAAACAAGTCGGCAAAAACTATCGGTTATGCTATTTGTTATGCCAGTTTTGGCGCGTCGGCCGCGGCCGCCGACGAACTTAATAAAACCGGGGCCGCTGCCCGCGCTGGCCTGCTGAGCAATGTGCCTATCATAGTAGTAAGTCGGGAGTTAATGCGTGTCGTAACTGCCTTTGTTCACACGTCAGCCTTTAGAGCCACCGTCAACGGCAAACGGGTCAAGATTTTTGAGCAAGTCTTTGCCAATGGCTCGCGGATTGCCAAAGTTGACCGTCTGCCAGTAACCTTAACCGACAAAGCATTCTATACGGTGTTGCACACCGGTAAACACTCCAATATAGTCATCCGGGTTATTAAATTACTGTCCGGCAAAGGCAAAAAAGTCGGCCATGTTACCAGCCAGCCTGTCTCGTTTAAAGTTAAGGAACCAGTCCTTGGACAGTATGACGGCGAAGTTTTTAAAATACCGCGCGATACCCGGGTAGAAATCCGGATTTCCAAGAAATATATTTATGCGCTGAGCACCCGCTTAACCAACTAGAAAGCCAAAAACAGTCTAACTCGCCCGTGAGGACAGGCAGAGCGTGGCAAGTTAGACTGTTTTGTCTTTAGATCAGATGGCCGTTTTTTTCAAATGGAGCCGGTAGCCAATATAGCCAAACAGCAGATGCATGCAAAACCAGATGACAAAAATAAGGGCATAAATATAAACTGGTAAGACAATACAGATCAGCGACAATAGACAAGCTCCAATAATATAGTCAATTTGGTCGAACGGAAACCACGACCTGCCGGAAGCAATACCAATTTGCCGTTTAAAGAAACTTTCGGCGGCGTCGCCTGCCAGCGCGCCAAAGCCAATCAGGCAACCAAACCAGATTGGCAAATTATTATATTCGTCTTGGTAATTATGGCCTTCCAAAAGATTCAGGCTACCGGTTAGTTCGCGCTGCAACAAAAATATTAAGCCGCCGCAGATGACGCCAACGGCTAAGCCGCGCCAGGTTTTGTGATCCCCCAGCAGCCTGGCGCCGCGCCAAGATTTACCAAAATCTAGCGGAGCTTCCCAGCGTCTCATTACAGGTGCATTGGCCGCCAAAATGGGTACTAAATTAGCAACGCCGGCTGGCAAAAATAACCAGACTGCCAGCATAATATCTTGTATCATTTTGGCTTCCTGTTAATTATGTAGCGGTTTGCTTTGGGGTACAACCGGCCTAACGGACTAACTCGCAGCCTGCTGAGTTGCGGTTTGGAAAGTGCCTGCACCAACGTTTGTTTTTTAGCCGGACTGGCAATTTGCGTATAGGTTCTGGTCCAGCCAATCCGGCCGTGCGCGTCGCTGCTGGCAGCAATAGAGACGTCGTGCAGCCTGGCCCAGGCCAGAGCTTTTTTACCGGCTGTTTTAGACAGGGCACGACCGTTATACACCTCGATAATATCGACTTGTTTGGCAATGCCATCAAGCGCCGTCTGCTGGATGCCGCTTCTGACTTTTTCAAAAGGATGCGGGATATACACTAGGCCACCTTGTTTTTTGATGTCCGCTACGGTTTGCTTGGCGTTTAGGCCTGGATTTACTTTTTTTGTAAGGTACAGACCAATTATTTCTCCTTCCGAGGTCATCACTTCTTCGCCAACAATAATCCGGTTGCCTAAGTGCTTTTGAGCGGCTTGAGCAAAAACGATTTCGTTATGATCGGTTATAGCAATGTAGTCCAGTAGCGTAGCATCCAGTACTTGCTGGTAATCTTTTAGTTTTAAGCCGCCGTCCGGCGACTCGGTAGAGTGAGTGTGTAGATCAATCTTGTACATGGCCGAGGTGTTTGTAAATCCTTGTGAATCGCTGCGCCAGCGTAAATAGACCAATTACCGTAATCATCACCAGGGCCGGTCCTAGTAGGCCTGCCAGCAAACCAACGATAAGTATGGTCATACGCACTTCAAAGCTGGCTAAGCCATCCTGAAACAGTCGGTTGAGCGTCTGGTGCGGAATATTCTTAAGACTGGCGATTGCCGCTTCGCCTTTGGCTTTTACATAACTGATGGATAAAGACACGCCGCAGGCCAGGACGCACCACACTAAATAGGTGTCGACACCTTTCCTGGAAAAGTACAATATACAGGCACTGTACAACACGACTTCTTTCAGCCGGTCGGTTGACGCGTCAAAAAACATGCCCTGCGTACTGGCAATTTTTTTATGCCTGGCCAGGGCGCCGTCTAGTGCGTCCATCAACCCAAATACAATCAGGCACAGGCCGGCAATTATTAAATAATCAAAAATAATCAAGTAGCCAACTGCGAAATGTCCAGCGAAACTAGTAATCGTGATACCGTTGGGTGTTATGGCGCCGTCGGTCAATTTGTCTAGACCGGCTGCCAGGCAGTCCATCTTGCCGCGAACAAATTGTTTAGTGGAATCAATAATGTTCATAGTTACTCTAGAGATAGCATACCCTATAAAACACAGTTATTGGTACTCTAATTTTCGGTGCAGTAAGCAGCGCCGGAAGGCATTTGCACAACGACTGCGCTCATACGCTTAGTACCGCCAGCGCTCATAAGGTTATTTGTAGGATCACAGGTATGGAAGGTTGCGTAGTAAAAGGTTGAAGCTTCTGGCTTCCCCTGGGTGATTGGCCCAGCATTTTTCCATGACCGATACACATTTTGGACCGGCTTGCCGTCAACTTCGGCTGCCGCTCGAACGCCCACAAGATCCTGGGGGAAAATACCGTTGTTGTTTGACGCATACTCAACTACGCCAGCTACCAGACGAGACACATGATTCCTTAGCAACTGATCCTGATTTTCAAGTTCTTCTTTTGCAGTAGCTGTGCGCGTAGTTTCCGGCGCACCGCTTTTATCAGGTGTTGTGTTTGGGTTTGCCCGACTCGTGACTTTGGCACTAGATTCGGTTTTATTTTTTTGCCACACGTACCAGCCGGCAAATCCAGCCGCCACAATCATAATAATCGGCACAAGTATCGCAATCAGGCCAAAGCCATTTTCATTTTTTTTCATGTTTGCTTTCTATTTTACGAGTTTGTAAGAGCTATTCTCGCGGCAATTCCATCGACTTCAACTGCACCGCTTTTTTCTGTCGTAGCGGTTCTAGTAGGCGGACCACTAGTCTGCCGTCTTCTAAGCCTAAGGTTTCGTCGGCAGCTAAGAAATAGCCAACATCGTCACCTCGACACTTACTAGCTTCATTTTTATAAATTAAACCTTCAAGATCTGCACTCTTTATATCAACTCCAATTGCCTCACCCGATCTATTGCCATAGGCTTCATAGGCTACTTCAGCACTTTTCGGATTACAGTTTTTACCTATCACTCTGACTGTAATATCGGTAGCAAAACTACCAAGCGACAATGCCTGGTTTTCATAGCCAAGTTCTTTTGTACGCAACCTATATAAAGCATCGTCTTCAAGTTCATCAAGTGGACAACAGCCAATCTTCCCGAATTCGTAATCTTCGAGGGATATTATTTCAGATTGAGATTCAGTAGCCATAATTTATTTTTCGTATGTAAGATTTATTACTATTACTATAAATACTCTTTTTTTGCAGCCTGGTCAACAGTTTTATAGAAGTATGCGTAATAATATTAAACATGTGGCATCCTTGGTAATTCGTTAGTAGCGCGTTTCTGTTCACATAATGCTTCGTATTGCGCCAAATCACCACTGTTACCACAAACAACACGAGCAGTTTGCCGATTACACCACTCTTTGGTAGTTGGATCAAATAAGCGATCGTCGTAGCCGTTGCGTTCTATGCTGTCTTCGAGCCGTCGTCTTAATCGATACTGGCGGACAACAAATATTCCACCTATTGCCACGCTAGCTCCATCCAGCGGAATTACAAGTAAATCTAATGCTTCAGCACCGTTTTCCGTTAAAGCCAGCACAGGTCCATTTAAAATCGTAAGCCCAATCAGAGAAAAGCCAAAGGGAGCAGTTCGAAGCGCATCGACAGATCTCTTTATTACATTGGCCATAATTAATATTTATTATAATATATAAAGGTATATTTATCAATATTATTGCCCCAAACGCTTGTTACAATTTTTGTTTATTTTTTCGTAGCTCGTCTTGCTTACGTTTTCGCCTTTTTTCGGCCACATCCGCCAGTGACATAAAGCAAAAGCCAAAGACAGCAATAAAACCACCTAAACCGATGTCAGTATTTTTAGCTTCTGTTTCCTCTTCTTGTATATCTGTTGGTGTCATGAAATGTTGTTCGCGCAATTCTGCAGCGGAAGGTAAAGTATAAGTTCGCTTAACACTAATTTCTTTTCTAACACGCTCTTTGGGGTCATAGGCATATACTATAGTTTCTTCGTACTCAAAGTTGTCTTCAAAATTCTTGCATTCTTCCGGTAGTTCAGATGCACGCGTAGCAGTTTGTCCTAAGCTTGGGACACAGCGCTCTACCTTCTGATTAACTTCCTGGGCATATCCGGGTATATCTCTGAGTTCAGTAAATCCACGGCTTGACCCAAAACTGACAAGCCCGGCTGCTATGGCTACCGCAGCTCTAGATACAACCCTCATGTGTTACTCCTCGTCTTCTTATCCTGACGCCTAAATTTTAATGACACGGCGCCGTCTCCACGTGCAGCCACAAAGCCTGCTATAGCGGTTATTGCCACACCAGCAATAATCTCAGCTTCTCGTTCAGCTTCAACAAACCCCACAGCGTCCATAGTCTCTAGTCCGGCAATCCAGACGCCACTATAAACTACGCCCACCAACGCTCCCATCACAAATCGGCGCGTCACGCTAGATTCGCGGTCAGGTTCTGTATTGGTTGAATTAATTTTTTCTGATGGCATACATTGTCCTTTATTATTGGTGATCTGTTCCTGGTGTTACGTTCATTAAATATAAATTACTTATAACATCTACCGCCTAAGTAACCATGTGCAGTACGACCGGTTAATCATCCTTCATATCAACGGCGATTTTTCCAATTTCGTGAATCGCTCCTTCAACTTGTCGTTCAAAAAAGCCATCTTGTTTTTCGACTTGTTCGGCCTTCATTTTCTCGGCTATTTTAGTGTCAAAAGTGGCATCAAATGTACCTATGGCAATAGCTCCTACTGCTAAAAATATAGGGAAATGATACAGCTGTATCGTACTTAGTGATGGCCGCTCTTCCCATTTTAACTGCATGGTGCTCACCATATTATCAAACCAGCCCTCTTTTTCGGTACTGTCTTTTTTCTTTTTCTTTTCTGGTGAAGTAGAACCCTTATTGGTTTTATTGGTTTCTATCATATTATTTGGTTGAGACCATGTCTTTAAACGTTAGTGTATAGACATTATCTTTACAGATGCCGAGCAATTTTAGTACTGGACCATTAACTCCCTTGTGGGCGGCTTGCTGATCTTCATCATACAAAACTCCTCCTTCGTGCAAAGCCGTTAGCACAGCACTAGGAAGCGCAGTAGTAACAATATCTACAAATCTGGCGTCTTCATATATGCGAGCACTCTGATCCTCTGCTGCTTCATTTACAAATTCCCAATCAGTGGGATGTACTGAGACATTGTATATATACTCTCGGCTACTTAGTATTTCCGTAATTCTATTGTGACCATTTAAATCCATAGTAACTCCATTTGAATTAGGAACATTTAATAACATACTTAACAATGTGTCAAATACCATAATTTGTAAGCATATCCAATTTTCTAGAAACGTTCTTTATGCTATGGTTGGTGTGTCAATCAACAGATTGATAGGAGTAATGTCCACCACCCCAGAGAGGAGCAGCAATGCGACTCAAAAAGAACGAAAAGCAGTACGTTGACATGGTGGTGCTCCCGCTGCTGGTAGCCATCATCGTGATTCTCGCTGTGTTCAGCGCCGGCTACAAAGACGCCGCAACCGTGTTGTCGTTTCTAGCGCCTTGCGCCGTCGTGCTTTATGTCGCCGTTGTGGATGGCAAGAAGCGTTGGCCGAACACCAGTGTCTGTGAGCGCATGACCAAGGTCATGACCTTCAAACGCTGAAAGGCACCGTCTACGACAGACGTCGATCGGCGAGCGGTAACGCACCACTCCACTACCTAGGGTTAAGTAGGTTCAAGAATGTCTTGAACTGAAGTAGCAAATCATGCTCCCCTAGGCCAAAGGCTTTAGTACACACGTAACAAATCTGTTCGATGCATCGCATCACACATTTTTTAACAACCTGTACTAAAGCCTTTTTCCATTTAATTCTCTGGTAACGCTTTTGTTTATAGCCATAATTTCATTTAAAATTTACCTCACATGAGTTTACGAAAGTCTAATTCCCCGCCAGAGCCTAGCCTTAAAGCTTTTGAGCGCTGTCCTGAGCCATCACCACGCTATTGCGGCTTCCTTAATGCCGTGTTTACACGCTATATTTCAAACAAAGGTGGGTTAACGGTAGTTGGCGCAGACAACATACCCGAAGAAGGACCGTACATTGTTAGCCCAAATCATATTAGCCATTTGGATACTGCTGTCGTTGGCAAAGCAGTACTCGATGCTGTTGGCCATAATTTACACTTCGTGGCTAAAAGTGAATTTTGGGAGGGAAAGTTTGGCTGGGCAACCGGAAGATTTGTTGAGCATGGGGGCGGATTTCCGATTAATCGTAGTGTTTCGTTAGAAAATCAACCCCGGGTACTGGAGCGTCTTAATCAGATATTTATAGTTAACAAAGAGCCATTTTGTATTTATCCTCAAGGCAAGCGGATGGAGCAGGCAGAGCCAATTGGCAAGCTCAAGGGCAGTATTGGCTATTTAGCTATTAAGTATGGTGTGCCGGTAATCCCGGCTGGCATTGCTGGTACCGTTGAGAAGAATACTATGACCATTGTTTTCCAAGAACCCTTGCAAGCTGAACAGATTGACTTTGATCTAGCTAAGCCTCGTGCCAACAACAGAATTTCTGGCTTGGCTAATGCGTTTCGTTGGGAACTGGCCGATAATATGCAGGATGCAAAATCTGAAGCCGAATCTTACCGCAAATCACTATTGTACAAGTTATAGTATATTGTTGACGGATTTACCTAATTTTGATATTAATTAACTATATTTGCTTGCAAAGAGGAGAGATATGAGCGAAAGATTAGACCGACTAAAAAATAATATTGATCGGCGGCGAGCGGTGCTCTCAAGCATGGCAGCTCTAGTAGTAGCCAGTTGCGGCTTTGGCGGTTATACTTTGGCAAATAAAACCGGTATAGAGCATGGTCTCAGCGGTGGACCTTATAAAGAGCAGAAACAACATGAGAGATGCCAATTGGTAGTAGAACGTTACACCGATAACGAATCTGCTATGCCAACCGTAAAATATACTGCGTTAACTCCTGCTGAAAGAATTGACTGTGGCATCATCGATCAAGCCGTTAGCGAAATACAGGCGCCAATAACCCCTAAGGTAGTGCTTACCGGAGCTAACGTCCAACTCCCAAGTATTGAAAACTTACAAGAAGCAGCCGACATAAAAGCAAGCAGCGTGTCATCAAATGAAGCTACAGATTATATTATATCCATAGGTTTTGTAGGGGGGTTTAGCTCGATGGTAATAATTGGATCGGCCGCCCTAGCAATGTCATTTACAAGAAGCCATCGGGAAGACGGTGCTCGTTAGGTTTTCGGCGGTACTCTAGACCAAGCAAAAAGCCGTCACTATGGACGGCCCTTTGCTTGGTCGAGATAAGGTAACCCTTCTCGAACTATTTAATTGTATCATCGAAAAGCCGTATGAATATCAGCAAGCCTATTCGGATTTAGAATATTCATATTCCAGTTCAAAAGATACATCACCTCTGGCTATAGTGTTATAATAAAGAGGATAAACACTATGTATAAAGGATAAAAATGGGAAATCAATCTGACGCATTAAATGAAGTTAGTGACATATCTGAAAGCAATCCATCTACTTCAAGTGGTAATGTCTCAGGAGATATGTCAGTAACTGATAGTAGTGGTAACACTATCCAACTTGGTGAAAATAGTAATGAAATAACTACAAAGGACGCATAATATTACTAGGGGTTGAATGGCTCGAACTATGGCAGAAACGATTGATATAAAACAAAAGTTTATAGCATTGCGTGCTAAGGGTAATAGCTACGATAGTATATCTAACGAAATTAATGTAAGTAAACCTACCTTGATAAAGTGGAGCGGTGAACTTGAAATTGAATTAGCAAACTACAAAACCATTGAGCTTGAATCTCTTAGAGAACAGTATTTGGCAAGCAAAAAACATAGATTAATCTTGCAAGGTGAACAGTTAAAAGCAATGCGAGAGGAACTAGGTAAAAGAGATTATTCAGATGTGCCAACATATAAACTAATCGAATTGGTTGCCAAGCTGTCAGATAACCTTGCAAGTGATGAACAACCTATGAAATTCAAAGGTGAGGGGTTAAGGATGCTTGATTATAACCACACTTGGGTTGGCTAAATAATTTCCTAAAACTTAACTGTTTGTTTACTGTTTTACTGTTGAAAGGCTCTCAACAAAGCTATTAAGATCAACTAGTTTACTTTGCCAACTCAATGCAGAGACATAAAGGTGCTTATTTGTGCTACTTTCTATCTTTTCATTTATTTTTGGAGTGCTGTTTATCCATTTAAGGATTAACTCATAGTCCTGTTTTGTTTGATCTAGCATAGTTCCTAGTTCTTTTATTGTTTGACTATCTACATCTCTGGAAGCCGATAATGCTGAAGAAGTTGCTAGATTTGATACAGCACAATAATAAAGCGTGCTAAATAAGTTATCAACTCTCATTTGTTCAAGTTCTTTTCTGCTGGTTGAGCTATCAGAACTTTCATCAGAATTATTGATCCCCCCCGAAGAAGTTAATGATTTAATTATTTCTGAAAGCTTCTCTTCATATGGTTTAGCTGTCGTAAGTGCAGATGTAAGTCTATTTATTAGCTTCATTGAAATGCTTTGCAAAGTATTTGAAGAGTCTTCTATTTTATTCAAAGATACTTCAACCTTTTTTTCAGAATCTTTGGACTTAATAAAAAAAGTAAGTGATAGCCATATAGCTAAAATTGCTAAACAAACAGACAGTATGCTTGCAAATATATTAAAGAGTTCTATTTGTGTGACAGTAATCATATCTACATAATATTCTTACTGATATACAACAGCAAGGTTAAGCACAATGCTAAACAATGATTAGTTTTTCAGGATTTTTGTTTATTAACTCAACGGGGTTTATCTTAAATTGAAGCATATTTGCAGTTGGTCGCCCATTGTCACCACCTTTTCTTTGGATAGTAATATTACCTATTGTTATGCTTCCTCGGCTAGTTATTGTTACGGGTCCATTTCCATAGTAATTTAATACATAGTTTATTGGCTCGAGTGCCCAATCTACTAACATATCGTTTTCAGGATTTTTTAAAATTACTAACATCCATTCAGCGGAAAATTTTCCTCTACCTTTTAGGATGTCAGAAATTATCAAAGTTTTGTTGTCGTTTATGAAATTAAGTATCAATTGTTGGTTATCTATACTAAATTCGTCCATAAACATTCTTCTTGGGTCTCTCGGATCTTTAATATAGGGGGGCAGTTCGCCCGTAAAGTGTTTCAATACTTTTTCAACATTTGCTGGTATGTCCCAGAGTCCAACATATTTTGAAATCCATCGTTTATCAATTTGATTGAATCCTCTAGGGTTTGATACGAGTTTTACTTGCAAGTTTTGTATGTCTTGAAGTGCCTTAAGCTTGATTTCAATTCTAATTTCTACTTGAATATCAGCCTTGAATGAGCCCTTAATTTTCTCCGCTTTAACATATTCTATCTCTGTAAGTTTGTAGCCCATTTTAACAAGCCAGAGCTTGCTAAGGTCGCTAGTTTTCCATTCATTAAATTCCGCTACAACATAATCTTCATTTTTGAACCCTGCTTTAGCTGTTTTTGAGCCAAGCTTAATTAATTCTTCGTTATTCATCTAGTATTACCTTTGTTGTTAATAACATTTTCCTTAATACTGACTCAACGACAGGGACTGAAACACTATCACCAAATTGTTTTAATGCAGTATTTTTTGATACTGGAATTGAAAAGTCTTCTGGGAAACCCTGCATTCTCGCACATTCTCTAGGTGTTAATTTTCTTATTATGCCATCTACATCGTATGCCCCTGTTTTGCTCGCTAATCCACCGCCATATGCTGATAAAGTAATCCCCGCACTATCTATTGAATAAACTCTTTCGCCCTGACCTCCTTTATTGAAATAACCGAGCTTGAGGGGCTTTGTAGTGTCTCTGCTGGAGCTTTTATTTACATAGTTCAAGGGTTTATCAATTATTCTTGTGTCGGTTGGCTTAGGATTTTTTTCAAGTATATGTCTAACTACTTTTTTATCATTAACTGGAATCGGTTTTGGAAAATCAAATTTGCTAACTTTCAATTCCTTCCTAAAACATACTAGATAAATTCTTTCTCTTGCTTGAGGGACACCATAGTCACTCGACTTAAGAATCTGATGAAATACATCATAGCCAATTTCATTAAGAGTTTTAAGTATTACCTCTAAAGTTTTACCATTATCGTGTCTGGCAAAATTTTTTACATTCTCTAATAGCATCATTTTTGGTTTATTTTTTTTAGCTATTCTTGCTATATCAAAGAATAGCGTCCCTCTTGTGTCGTTGAACCCATTCTTTTTCCCAGAAATGCTAAATGCCTGACACGGAAAACCACCGAACAATATATCGTGTTCTGGAACATCGTTTTCATTAATTTTAGTAATGTCACCACTTGGAATATCATCAAAATTTGTTGAATATGTGTGTTGTGAATTCTTATCCCACTCGGAGCTAAATTTACATTCTCCCCCTAATCGTTCGGATGCTATCCTAAATCCGCCTATTCCAGCAAATAGGTCTATAAATGTAAATAATTTTTTGTCGGATTGCCAGCTTTTTGGTTTTATTTTTAATAAACTTTGTTTTTTCACAGTGTTATTTCTAATACCTCATCTTTATATTGTAGGTTGAATTCATTCGGTAATTTATTCAAAAATAATTTGCCAGTATGTGCTCTTCCAAATTTATCGAACTTAAATTCCGAAACACTTCCTTGGTATCTTATCTTTATACTTTCTCCAAAAAGCCTCATAGCTATTTTGTCCTTAGTTACAAATAAGTAACCCCTGTTACGCTCACTAACATTTAAGACCTTCAAGTGTCCGTTCATTAGTCTTGAATATCCTTGTTTTACTCCCATAACATCAATTGTAGCGCAAATAATGCTAAACTAGAATTGATGATTGATAAGAATGCGAATGTAGAAGATCTGTTTAAGTTGCTGAATAGTTCAAGGACCGATTTTTTAAATCCCGAAGTAGATTACTCAAAACTTAAATATGCAATATATGCTCGCAAATCTACAATAGGCGATGAACGACAAGAGCATAGTATTTCCGACCAGATAGACCTCTGCTTAAAGCATTGTGTCGAGCAAGAGGGCTTAAATGTAGTAGAGATAATATCAGAGAAAGGTTCTGCAAAAGAACCTGATATACGACCAAAATTTACTTCATTGATCGAAAAGCTTAAAAACGGAAAACTCGATGCGATAATCAGCTATCACCCCGACAGACTATCTAGAAATATGAAAGAAGCTGGCGAACTAATAGATCTTCTAGATAAGGGTGTTCTTATGGACCTAAGATTTGCAACATCGTCTTTTGAAAACAGCCCAACAGGCAAAATGCTTCTTGGAATTTCGTTTGTCTTATCCAAGCAGTATTCTGAAAATCTTAGTCAGGTTGTAACAAGGGGAAATGTTAGGGCAACTGAACAACGAGGTGAATTTATAGGTAAAAGAGTTCACGGATATAGAGTCTTGAAAAACAGAGCACTCGAGCCTGATGGAAACAATTATCAGATAGTCCGGAGTATGTTTCAGAGAAGATTAGATGGCGAAAGACAGATAGATATAGCAAAATGGGCTAATTCAAAAGGGTATAAAGTCCAATATAGTGGCAAAAAAGCCACTGAATACACTTGGACAAAAGGAAGAGTTTCAACTTTTTTCAAAGATCCTGTATATGCAGGAGTTCTGAAGTATGGGAAATCGCTAGTTGTCCTTAGGGATCATTATGATTTTGTCCCTGCCGTATCAGTAGATGATTTTCTCAAGATAAATAAAGTATCAGACTTAACTTCTGCCACCATCTCATCTCGTTTCTTGTCAAAGAACAGTGCAGGAATTAGGGCAGACTTACTAAGAGGAGTGGTCGAATGTGCGCATTGTGGAAAGCGTATGTCCACAGGTATAACCTCTAAGAAGAAAAAGGATGGGAAAACCGATTATTTCTATTTCAGATGCAATACAGAATATTGTGACTATAGGGGCAAAAGTATGCGTGCAAAAGTTATTGTCAATTATTGTATCGAATTCCTGAAAGAAAACCTTTTTACCACTAAAGCGAATTATGAAAACTATAAAATTGAAGCTAGAGAAGCTCTGAGTGAAAAAAGAAGAGAAATCAACAGTAATATTGGAAGCCTTTCAAAATCAATAAGTGATAAAAAGCAGGAATATAGCAGAGCAAAGAACCTACTACTAAATAATGACGGGTTCAAAGAACACTTTAATCTTGATGAAATTCAAACTGAGATTAATGAGCTCACTAAGCAACTAAAGTCGAAACAGAAAGATCTAAGTAGCTTGAAAGACTCGATTGTGACATATGATAAATATCTCGAACTATTTGAAAATATAGGTAAAATAATAGAGGTAGGAGTTCAGAACAGCATCAACATAAAAGCACTTGATTCAATACTTCAAAAATTCTTCTCGAACCTCACTGTTGAAGCGTCTGAAAATAAGGTTTTACAGTGGTCAATAAAGGAGCACAAATTAAAAGAACCCTGGAACGGGTTCTTAAATGAAGAAAAAGTTCTTCTGGTCGGGGTGAAAGGACTCAAACCTTCGACCTCTCGGTCCCAAACCGAGCGCGCTATCAACTGCGCCACACCCCGAAGTTAATTCGAAATGAATAACAGAGGTAAGTATACGTTAATTAGTTGCTTGAATCAATGATACGCTGAATTGGTGTAATAGAGTTACTTAAACCGGTAGCCGTATCAACGTCTATTAACACCGCGTTAAACTGGAGCGGACCTTCTTCTTCCATTTCGTTATGGCTCTTTTTACCAGTATTCCAGCGCTGAGCAATAACATCAATTTTAACGCCGAGGGAAGAGTGCAGCGTGCCACACATTCCCACATCAGTAATATGCGCTGTTCCCTTGGGTAAAATCATGGCGTCAGCCGTAGGCACATGCCAGTGGTCGCCAATTACTGCCGAGAATCGACCGTCCAAGTAATATCCAAAGACTCGTTTTTCGCTAGAATAATCGCCGTGGAAATTTATAATTCTGGCAACCAATTTTTCGTCTTTAGTTTTTTCTAAAATTGCTTCAATTTCATGCAGTGGATTTTTTATATCCAATACCTTACCAACGGTTGCCCCCAACATACTGGCTATCAGAATTTTTCCAAAGCTAGTTTCTACAATTTTATAGCCATGACCAATCACATCTTTCAGATTTGCTGGACGCACAACAGGTACAGTTTCATCTAAATATAATTCTGCCGATCCGGTACCACGCAGGCTGTGGTTGCCGCCGCTAAAGAAATTTATACCCATTTTTTGCATTGCAGTAATCTCTGGCTTGCCCGGCCCCTTGCCTTCCGGATTGCTGTTTTCAGCCTGTGCAATGATAAAGTCCGGCTGGTATTCTTTCTTAATTTCCGGCAGCAGCCGGGATACGACTTTCATGCCAGCCGCGCCCATAACATCGCCAATGTAAAGGATTTTCATGAAATAACTTTTTCATTAATGATATTGAGGAGCTCAGGAAACGCTTCAAAGCGCGGGTCAAGTTTTTTGCTAAAGTGACCCATTCCCTCAAATTCAATAAATTTGCCGCTGAGGTCTTCGCATAGTTCACGAGCATCATCTATTGGGCAATAGGGATCATCGTTGGAGTGAATAAAAATAAACTGGTTGGCTTTTTGATTAATGGATTCAAAGTTAAACGGCTCATGAAACAGCTCCTGGAGCATTTCCCAGCTGGGGCTCTCTGACAGGCGTTTAGTAAACGCGCCGACTAGGATTGCCGTATGAAGCCGCATATCGTGCGGCAGGGTCTCCAACAAGCCCAGAATAGCAACCGAGCCGGAGGAGTGGCCAATAACAACACTGTTGTTGAAGTCGTAGCCGTTGTTGAGCAGCAGTTCATTATATTTGTGTATATTGGGCCGTTGGGAATCTGGCAAGTCAGGCACCCACACTTCGTGGCCTTGCCTTTCCAGCTCATTTTTCAACCACGGGAACCAGTTGCTCTCATGGCTTGCGTCCGTGCCATGTAAAATTACAAATTTCATATCAGTGATTATAGACTACTTAGCCACCTATAATTCGGCCGCCGGCTCTAACTTCCTGTTTGCACCAGTCTACTGCTTCTTTTTTTAGCATATATTAATTTCCGAACTGTTCTTCTTGTTCTTGGCTGGCTTTGATCCATTGGATACTCATAAAGTATTCCCTGGTTTCGCCAGGCTGCATCATATAAGGACCGAGGTCTTGAGTATTGTCCGCAGAAGTGACAGGGCCAGCCGCCGTCGGTTCAAAACAAACATACCAATCCGGATTGTCGGTCCATATTACCGGTTGAGAAAGGGCATTCGAGGAAAGTCCTATGTTGTAGCCGTTGCTAGTAAAATCTCCCATAAATCCGGTACCCGTTTCACCCAACAGTTGCGCCTGCTTAAGTTCGTCAGCGTTAAATTGACGATTAGTACGTATGCGATCCGCATTAAGGGTACTGAATGTTATATCTTGGGCGCTACCGCCCGGTTCTACAGGGAAGTATGGATGAAAACCTGGGGCAACCACGAATTCTTCTGAACCCCGGTTGTGAATTGTGAGCCGTGTTTGCAAAATAGCCTCGTTATCCTCTGAAGACTCTACGCCAATTACCATTTCCATCGCGCATCCGGCGTACGCAGCTAATTCCGGTTCAATTTCGTCGGTAAATTCGTGCGTCAATATCACAGAAGAACTATCCTCTCCAGCCTTGGATTGCCAGGTGACGTTTCTGCTAAAACCATGCTGCGGCAAACCGGCGCGGTCGCCAGGACCAAAGATTGGCGCACAAGCAAACACACCACCGCGGACACTTTTCTCTAAGTCTACTCGTGGGAACAGTAAGTCTATACCATTAATTGTCTGGAATGACTCCACGTATCCACCAATAGGATTTACTACGGCGCGCAAACCATCTTCGGTGACTATTTCAAGTTTGTTATCCGGAGAGGTTTCGGGGCTATTCATGGTATAGCCTACTTAGCGAATTCGATAGCACGGGTTTCACGGATAACATTGACTTTAATGGTTCCCGGATACTGCATGGTAGATTCAATCTTGGTTGCGACGTCGCGGGCAAGTTTGATCGAACCAAGGTCATCCAGGTCGGTTGGCTTAACAAAGACGCGGACTTCGCGGCCGGCGCTGATCGCGTAGGCTTTTTCGACTCCGCCAAAGCCGAGGGCCACGTTTTCCAGGTCGCGCATACGTTCGGCAAAGTTTTCGGCGCTGACGTTGCGAGCACCTGGACGAGCTGCGCTGATAGCGTCTACTACGCGGATAACAAGCGCTTCAGTTGTGGTAGCTTCTATGTCGTCGTGGTGAGCTTCAATGGCGTGGGCAACTTCTTCAGGCACACCGTACTTTCGGGCTATTTCAGCACCGATGTGGTGATGTTTACCTTCCATTTTATGTGTCAGTGCTTTGCCAATGTCGTGGAGCAGAGCCGCATACTTAACGGTGCGGGTATCGGCACCAATTTGCTCAGCGATAACACCGGCCATGTGTGTCATCTCGGTACTATGCTTAAGTACGTTCTGGCCGTAGCTCGTACGGAACTTAAGTTCACCTAGAAGCTGCATGAGTTCTTTTGGTATGCCGGCAATGCCAACTTCGCGGGCAGCGTCTTCAGCGGTACGCATAACATCTTTTTGGACTTGTT
The DNA here is from genome assembly GCA_963717365.1 of Candidatus Saccharimonadia bacterium. GTDB lineage: Bacteria > Patescibacteriota > Saccharimonadia > Saccharimonadales > 2-12-FULL-41-12 > JALQXV01. Next base: position 1,169,814 of record OY970327.1, on the reverse strand, counting down.
TCTGAGCCTTCTCGACGACTTCTTCAATCCGGCCTGGGTGGACCCGGCCGTCTTTCAGCAGCATCTCCATAGCGATACGGGCAGTTTCACGGCGGACGGGGTCAAACGAACTCAGGATGATCATGCCCGGCGTATCGTCAACCATAATGTCCACGCCAGTCGCGCGTTGCAAGGCTTGGATATTGCGGCCTTCTTTGCCAATTATACGGCCCTTCATTTCCTCGTCTTCAAGCTTGACGGCAGTTACCGTGCGTTCAGCGGTTACATCGCTCGCCATACGTTCCATAGCTTCGGTGATAATAACAGCTGCTTGTTCTTCGGCAGTTTCTTTTGCGTCATTTTGCAACTTAGCAATTAGACCAACCAAGTCATTCTTAATGTCTCGTTCGGTCATGGCCATTAATTTTTCGGCAGCTTCTTTTTTGCTAAGCTTGGCGATTTTTTCCAGTTTTTCTTGCTGACGGCCACGAATTTCACGGATTTCATTTTTTAATGATTCAACCTCGTCTTCAGCGGCCCTTAGTGCTTCGGTGCGCTTGTCCAGATTATCTAATTTTTTATCGAGCGATTCTTCGCGAGTTAGCAAACGAGACTCAATGTCTTTGTATTCGTTGCGGCGGGTCTTTTCGTCTTTACGGGCGGTTTCAGTAAGTTCATGAGCTTCGTCGCGGGCTTTCTGAACTAGTTTTTCAGCTTCTTTTTTAGCTTTCTGCAGCTCTTTGACTGCTACTTCTTCGGCGTTACCCAGCTTGCGCTTGGTGGTAACCGTACTCGCGCCATAACCAGCACCAATACCAAGAAGAGCCAATATGATAGTAATTGGTTCCATATGTTTTCCCTTCTATCTCTAGTGCGCACGGGAGGGACAGAACGCAGGCTGCTGGTACGATCACTATCACTTCATTAGTACGGGCAGAACGGTTCAAACCTCTAAAAGAAACGCAGTAAGTGAATGTAACTAAAATTTTATGATGTCAACTAAGTCTAATGACTAACTCTAACTATATAGGACTTTTGGCTTTTTCGGCAAGCCCCAGCGAGCCCCATGCAAGCCAATAAATTCAGACTACTGGCTGAGTGTTGCAAACACAACTAGACGTTCCGTGTAACGGTTGGTTATTTGTGCCGGCTGTCCAATATACGTTGTAAGGATGAGGTTAGGTTTGCCGTTCGAATCTTCTGCGGGAACATCGGCCGGATCACTGGACTGCGCATTATAGATCTGGGTTCGAGTAACTTTGTAAGTATATTCCGTACTGTTACCGCTCTCGATTTGGATAATGTCATCTTTGGCCAGTTTCTTTAGTTCGTAAAATGCGCCGGGCTTGGTAGGTCCATGGATATGTCCCTGGATGATCATTGTGCCCAGCTGTCCAGGTTCTGAACTTAGGTTGTACCAGCTGGTATCGAAGATGTTAGGGGTAGCTTTTGGCTGATTGTTTGCACCCAAGCCCAACGCCAAGACCCGCGAGGTAATATTTATCTTTGGAATAGTGAGTATTCGCGGCGCATTGGCAGCAGCTTGATAACTATTTAATGTGCCCGCGGTTGGCACTGTTTCATCTTGGCCTTCAGCTGGTTCTTGTACTTTTTGGGTTTGACTGACACCTTGTACTTGCTCAGCCGGTGAAAGCTGCTTAATAGCTGCGGCAATTCCTCCGGAAATTATCACAATACCTACGATACTTACTAAAATTTTCCGTCGGCTCCAAAACGACTTATGTCGGTATAGCGATTCCCTTACTACGGGGCTTGTCTGTATTCTATGGGGAGGGCTGGCGGGCCTAACTGCAGCCTTTGTTGCTGGTTTTAGCCGAACAGGGGATGGGCGGTGAGATTGTATCCTCTGAGCCGAATCGGGCTTACGCGGCAATGATACCCGCTGAGAGCTAGGTGCGGCGCGTTGACGACGCGGGTTATGAAGTGCGGCTAGTTCAGCAGCAGTCGGCAATCTGCCATAGTGCGGACGGGACGAGTTTGAATTATTTGCAGACTGATTCACCACTGGCTCCTATTTATTTTTTTGGCTTAGTTATATGAGGTTCCGAATCATAATACGGCTGTGCTGTCTGCGACTTGCCTTCCTTCAACATTTTCATGCCACTATCTATCCAATGCTCTTCATTAGATTGTACCAGTGGGATACATTCAGCGGCAGATAAGGCGTTCGCTACGGCTGCCCCAATGCGAAGACCGGTAAAACTGCCCGGTCCTTTGTAGTAAACAATACCCATAATATCCTGTGTAGTTACCTGGCACGAGCGTAACAACTCATCAATAACGACATGGATGGTAGTACTCAGCTCCCGGTGCGCCGTCCATGACTTATAGGCAACTTGCCGGTCTTTTAGGTACAAGCCAATTTCTGCTTCTGGTTTATCGGTGCGTATTGTGAGGATCATACTATCTCCATATAGTCATATGTTTGGGGAATTTCCAGGCCTAATAGTCGACTTGACTCACCCGTTACCGAAAAGTGAATCGCAAGGTATGGTTCTGGAAGAATTTGTCGCACTTCTTCTGCCCACTCTAATACTAATACGTTCTGAGTATCATCCATTATTTCGGCGAGTTCACTTTTTGCCAATGCGTCACCCTTTATTCGATATAGATCGTAATGGTAAAGCGCCAGTCGACCTTTATATATATTGTAGACAGTAAATGTTGGGCTCGAAACCGGGTTATTGCTGTTTATGCCCTGTGCCAGTCCACGCACAAATGTTGTTTTACCAGCTCCAACATCGCCGATAAGTTCAATAACTTCGCCGCCGCGCAGCTGATTGCCCAGCCCAGCAGCGAATTCTTCGGTTGCAAGTGCGCTTTCTGATTTAAATGAGTAGTTGGGAACATGAGCCATAATCTATAGGTAAGTGTAGTACACGTATGACATTAATTCCTAGGCATGGCAGTATATATTTCGCTAAGATACCTTCTCTTCGCCTGTTTTTTGTATAATGGTAGTCAGTTATGCTTAAACTTTACGAATCAACACCCGGAACACTTATCCTTTCACTCCGTACTGGCAGTCCTATCGCAACGTTAATTTCGCCCGTCATTAACCCAAATAATTTATATATTGAGGGGTGGTTTGTAGAAGATAGTCGCAGTAAAGAAAACCTGATACTGCTCAGCAATGATATTCGCGATGTTTTACCGCAAGGGTTTGTAGTAAATGATCATGAAGTTTTGGCTGAACCCGAGGAGTTAATACGATTAAAGCATTTGATGGAGTTAGGATTTGACTTGCTTGGGCTGAAAGTTAACTCCGAAAGTGGAACTCGGTATGGCAAAATTAATGATTTCGCTTATGAAACTAAAAACTCTTTTATACAAAAACTGTATGTTGGTCAACCATTGGTAAAAAATTTTAATGGCGGGAGCTTGAGTGTTGACCGCTCACAGATCGTAGAAGTTACCGATAAGCGCGTCATTATTGAGGAACCGAGCGAGAAATCCCACGCCCGGGCTGTCTCGCCCAGCGTTGCCGGCTAGGATCACGATTCTTCTAGTGCCCGCTTAATATCATCGTAACGATAACCCTGACGAGCCAAGTACTGCATCAGCTTAGTATCGTCTTGGTAACGCGGCTGGCGACGCTTTTTTTCGACTTCAGTCACCAATACGTCAAACTCACTAGTATCGTCTTTTTTCAGCGTGTCTTTCACAATATTGTCTGCAATACGTTTTGCACGTAATTCAAGTTCAAGCTTGCGCTCGCTGATAGGTCCGCGAAGACGCCTGCTTTCTACCCATCTCCGGGCAAAGTCCAGATCATTTATGTAGTTTCTTTCTTGTAGCCTGGCAATTATTTCCTGGCTAGTATGGGGCTCCGTCTCCTTGCGACGTAAGTAATCTTCGACTTCCCATTGGCTCCTCGGACGACGAGAGATAAGGCTGAGTGTTAGGTTATAGATTCTGTCAGTCTGTGCATCATCTTTGAATTTCTTTATTTCATCTCCAGATACCTGCTGCCCAACACGTAGCTCGCTGTTTATCAGTCCTAGCTCGCTCAGTCCAAAAGCAAATACGTCGTCAATAAATATTGAATAGCGGCCTTTATGCTTTACCTGTGTCTCGATCTTAGTTACTTTCATTGCCACTTGCGGGTTTTGTTAATGGCTTCCTTATTACGAAAAGCAGTTTCAAGGTCAATATCCAGCCGATTACAAAGATCAATTAAAAGCCAGAAGACATCAGCCGCTTCCTCGGCAAGTTCATGTTTTTTGGAATGTGCACCAGTTTTCATACCGGTATGCCGGCGAGTTGCTTTGGCAAACTCGCCGGTTTCTTCCAATAACAACATGAAAACTTCAGCAATAGTTTCTTTATCGTAGCCCCGCTCAACAATAAGCTGGCTAATTAACTTTTGGTACTCAGGGAGTGTCTTAGGTTGAGTAGCCATAAGCTGGGTGCCTATTCCTTTTCGACTGCCACACGAATTTTTTTGGCAATTTCTTCCATTATTGTTGGATTTTCTTCAAGGTAAGCCTTAGCGGCTTCCCGGCCTTGTCCGATTTTTCCTTCTTTGTAGGCAAACCAGGCGCCGGCCTTTTCTATGATGTTATGGGTTACGCCAAGGTCAACAATATCGCCTGACCGGCTAATGCCTTTGTTGTACATGATATCGAATTCAGCTTGTCGAAAAGGTGGCGCAACCTTATTTTTTACAACCTTAACGCGTGTACGGTTACCAATAATGTCATCACCTTGTTTAATTTGGGAAATACGGCGAATGTCCATCCGGACCGAAGCGTAAAACTTGAGAGCATTGCCACCGGTTGTAGTTTCTGGGTTGCCAAACATAACACCAATCTTCATACGAATCTGATTAATAAAGATAACTGTGGTATTGGAGCGGCTAATTACACCGGTGAGCTTCCGCAGGGCCTGGCTCATCAGCCGAGCTTGCAAACCCATGTGTGAATCACCCATGTCTCCTTCTATTTCGGCACGCGGCACAAGGGCTGCCACAGAGTCTACTACAATCAAGTCGACCGCGTTGCTTCTTACCAATGTTTCAGTGATTTCTAAAGCTTGCTCACCGTTGTCTGGCTGCGAGATAAGCAAATTGTCTGTGTCGACACCTAACCGCTTAGCATATGACGGATCAAGCGCGTGCTCGGCATCTATAAAGGCTGCTGAGCCACCCAAGCGTTGAATCTCCGCGATAGCATGTAATGTCAGTGTTGTTTTGCCAGAGCTTTCTGGACCGTAAACCTCTATAATACGGCCTTTTGGTATGCCGCCGCCCAGCGCGATATCTAGACTCAGACTGCCAGTAGAAACCGTTTCTACATTTACTTTATGGGCTTCGCCAAGTTTCATAATTGAGCCCTTGCCGAATTGTTTTTCAATTGCCTCGAGAGCGAGTCCAAGCGCTTTTTGCTTACCTTCAGTCTGTTTGCTATCAGCTTGGGTGTCTTCAGTATTGGCACTAGCCTTCTTTGCTGTTTTATCAGCCATCTTAAATTCCTCCATGTCCCAAAAAAGAGATGTTAGTTAGTCTTATTATTATATCAACATAAGTGCAATTATTACCACTGTCTACCTCCCATTTCTACCTAAAAATATAACGTTAGGTTATGAACGAAGTATTAAATTTAAACACAAAATGTAAAAAACAAGCGTGATGCTAACTAGGCTCTTATAGTGCTCGTGCTTTTTATGTATACTGAGAGGTAAGTATGCGTATATCCGATAGCCTTGTCGAGCAATTGCTTCGTGACGCCGAAAAGGTGACGGAGGAGCAGTTAGTTAGCATGCGCGAACAAGAGAAAACCGAGAAAAAGCCGCTGCAGGATATTGCGGTTCGGAACGGTATTGTTAATGAAAAAGAGCTTACTAAGCTCTATGCTGACGAGATTGATATTCCGTTTATAGAGCTTAATGCCAAAGAAATTCCGCGTGAAGTTCTAAAACTTGTACCAGAGCGGATCGCCCATCAATATAAAGTTATTTTATTTGGCGTAAATGATGATGGCTGCAAACTGCTTGCCATGGAAGACCCAGATGACGTGCAGGCTTTAAGCTTTCTCCAAAAACAACTGGGTACGGACATTAAAGTCCATGTGGCAACTTCTTCAACAATCAGCGCGGCACTCGATCAATACCGCGGTACGGTTAGTAGCGAGCTAACAAAGGTGTTGTCCCCCGAGGAAGCTGCTGAAGACATTGATGAAGAACTGGACGAGGCCGATCTAGCTGAAGATTCACCAATTGCCCAAACCGTTAATCTGTTGATTGAGTATGGTGTTAAGTCTGGAGCCAGCGATATCCACCTCGAACCGCGGGAAAATAATGTTATCGTCCGCTATCGAGTTGACGGCATCCTTAAAGAAGCCAATAAACTACCGAAAAAAGTTCATAGCGCCCTGGTAAGTCGTATCAAGATTTTAAGCAATCTTAAAATTGACGAACGCCGCATGCCGCAAGATGGCCGTTTTAAAATTCAGGTCGGCGAAGGTGTCTACGCGCTGCGTGTCTCTACTCTTCCAATTACAGAGGGAGAAAAGGTTGTAATGCGTATCTTAAACGAATCCAGCGACGCTATAAGCTTGGAGGAGTTGGGTTACTGGGGTAAATCGCTTGAAGTAATCAACCAAGCTATTGTTCAGCCGCACGGCATGATTTTAGTAACTGGGCCAACCGGTTCAGGCAAGTCAACCAGCTTATTCAGTGTGCTCAGCTTGCTAAACCGTCCCTCGGTAAATATTTCAACCATTGAAGACCCGGTGGAATACAAAATTCAGGGCGCCAACCAGACTCAGGTGAACCCTAAGGCAGGTATGACATTTGTAGCTGGCTTGCGGGCGTTGCTAAGACAAGACCCCAACATCATTATGGTCGGTGAAATTCGAGATAGTGAAACTGCTGGGCTGGCAGTACAGGCAGCGTTAACTGGGCACTTGGTATTTGCGACTCTTCACACCAACAACGCGGCTACCTGTCTCCCGCGGCTTCTCGATATGGGAATTGAGCCTTTCTTGATAGCAAGTACCGTGCGGGCCGTAGTAGGACAACGCTTAGTACGACGTCTGTGCATTGAATGCCGGGAGCAATATAAGCCGGATCAGATTGCTTTAACAGAAATTGCCCGGACATTTAAGATTGATGATCCAAAATACATGACGTATATTCACAAATTGGAACAGCAAGCCATACATGACGGTATTGGCAAAACCAACACTGCAAAAACTGCCGGCAAAGCCGCAACAGGCGACTTAACTACTACCGAAAGCACTATAACCAGTCTTTGGCGGCCTCATGGCAAAGGCTGTGATGCCTGTGCCCACACTGGCTATAAAGGCCGTATTGGTATCTACGAAGTGCTGGAAAATTCTGAAAATGTGCAAAAAGCAATTGTCGGTAACTCCACCAGCGAAAAAATTCAAGAACAGGCCGTTTCGGATGGCATGGTTACCATGCAGTTGGACGGCTTCATTAAAGCTCTGCGCGGCCAGACAAGCATTGAGGAGATCCTGCGTGTAACGAGCGTAGACTAATATCATGCCTAGATTTAATTACACAGCGACCAAAGACGGAAAATCTATAACCGGTACAATTGAGGCTGCGTCCCAAGATGCAGTAGTTACCATGCTCGGCAGGCAAAATGCGCGCGTCCTGGTTATAAAAGAGGTATCTACCAAATTCAGTCTGTTTTCTAAAAAAGGTGGATCGGTAAAACAAAAGGATCTTGTAATCTTTACCCGGCAGCTTTCTACCATGATTTCAGCTGGGGTACCGCTTGTGCGGTCACTGGCAACACTGCAGGGCCAAACAGACAATAAGTACTTCGGCAAGGTAATTAGCGGCATTTCCAAAGATATCGAAGGAGGTATGGCTCTCAACGAATCATTAGCGAAATACCCGAATGTATTCAATGAAATCTACGTTAACATGGTACGAGCCGGTGAAGCAGGTGGTATTTTAGACGAAATTCTTAAACGGCTGGCAGCACAGGTTGAAAAAGATGCTACTATCCGTAAAAAAATTAAGAGCGCTTCTGCCTATCCTGTAGCAATTTTTGGCATTACCATCGTAGCCTTTTTTGGCATTATGATTTTTGTTATACCAAAACTGGGCGCTATCATTAAAGACCTTGGCGGACCGGATGCTAAATTACCAATTTATACGCAAATTATGCTGGACGGCAGTAATTTTATGCGAGCTAATGCCATAGTTATCGTTCTGGTAGCTGTTGGTTCAGTGTTTCTTATTAAGCGCTATATTAAAACTCCAAAGGGCAAATATAAGCTGCACGCCTTGCTATTGCGGCTTCCAATATTAAAAACGGTTATCACAAAGATAGCTGTCGCCCGGTTTGCACGGACATTTGCCTCGCTCATGTCAGCCGGAGTCACGGTACTTGACGCACTGGAGGTTACTGGCAGCGCAATTGGAAATAAAGTTATCGAAGCAGATCTTAAAGACGCAGCAAAGCAAGTTAGGAACGGCAAACAGCTATCCGAACCGCTGGCCGCCAGCCCGTACTTCCCTGCTATTGTCAGCCAGATGCTTGCCGTAGGCGAAGAAACCGGTCAGACCGACACTATATTATTGAAGGTGGCCGACTTTTACGAAGAAGAAGTTGACGCTCTGATTGACGGGTTAAGTTCTTTGATAGAGCCGGCTATGATTATCGTACTTGGCGGGATGGTAGGACTCATCGCTGCTAGTGTTATGGGCCCAATTGCTTCACTGAGCCAAAATGTCAGCGCCGACGGTTAACCATAAAACGCTTGACCTGATTATGGTTATGCTTGATAATCAATTCTCAGATACTTGGTAGTCAGATATCTAACTGGCGCTAAGATCAAATTAAAAATTTAAATAAGGAGGGTGGGTCCTTTATGATCTCTCTTAAAAGAAAACAAAGTGGTTTTACCATTGTCGAACTCTTGATCGTGATTGTCGTGATCGGTATTTTGGCAGCATTAGTGGTAACAACCTTCGCAGGCATTCAGAAGAAAGCCCGTAACACAGAACGAGAAACGGATGTAAAAGCTATCCACGGACAGCTCGAAGCATATTTCTCCGAGAAGAATACGTATCCAACACTGGCTGAGTTAAACGACGCAAGCTGGAGAGGCACTAACATGAAGAGCCTTGATAGTGAAGCATTGAAAGACCCTCAAGGAACCGCGCAGACACTTGCAGGAGCTGCAGCAGCTAAGACATACAGCTATGTAGTTACCTGTGACTCCGCGACGCCACCTAACTGTACTGAGTACACCTTAACGGCTACCCGTGAAGGTACTCCTGCTACCTTTGAGAAGAAAAATCTAAACTAAACAATAGATTTATTCTTAAAAACCATAAAACTCCCGCCGTATAGCGGGAGTTTTTACTTCCAACCATACTAGTTACTGTATACTTAAGCATGAGCATGAAGCAAAACCACAAACAAACATCTGAAGCAGGCTTTACCCTTGTGGAACTGCTCGTATCCTTGGCGGTTGGCGCTGTTCTAATAGGCAGTGTTAATACTATTTACACCAACCAGCTGGCTCTCAGCCAGCAAACGAGGGATACCGTTCTTGCCAACGCCTTCGCGGAAAGTAAAGTTGAATCCCTGCGCAGTAAAGGCTACCTAGGGGTAACTAATGGTACGACTGATATTTCTACCGAGTTACCAGCAGAACTCGGGTCGCCGCGAAGCGCCACCCTGGTTGTTACCAATAAATCCACTTCGGTTAAAAATATTGCTCTGACTATTAGTTATCGCTCCCAGGGTAAAACTCAAACGTATTCGTATACAACATATCTAGGAGAGCTCGGTGTCGGCCAATATTAAGGATGAATCTGGTTTTACACTGGTTGAACTAACTGTCAGCCTTGTATTAATTGCTATGATTTCCATAAGTTTACTCAGTGCCTTGACGTATTATTTTACCTATGTCGTCCGCAATAATACGCTTATAGATATGACGGCCGATTCTCAGAATTTGCTGCGCACTACCGTTGAAGAATTACGCTATGGATCCGGTGTTCGCCAAACGAATACTATTCCTGACCCCAACACTCCAGCTGGCTGGAACACGGGTAATGCTAACTTTGTCATTATATTTGCCGTTCCTGCCGTAGATAGCAGCAATAACTATATAATTGATCCTGATACCGGTAGTCCATATAACAATGAGCTGGTATATTTTAAATTAAATGATTCTTTGTACCGTAGAAAACTAGCCAATCCAAACGCCCTTGGCAATACCCTGGTTACATCTTGCCCCGCAGCTTCGGCTAATAGCAGCTGCCCAGATGACACTTCCCTTGTTAAATACCTAGACAACATGACGTTTAATTTATATGACCAAGACGACGCAGCTACCACTGACCCGTTATTAGCGCGTTCCGTCAAAGTAAATCTATTTATGAAACGAGAGACCTTTGGCAAGCCACTTTTGCTTGATAATAGTATACGGGTAACATTAAGGAATACATTCTGATGACATTAAAAACCAACAATCAACGCGGCTCCGTTTTAATTGCCATCATACTGATGTTGCCGTTTATCATTCTGATTGCTGCCGTTTATACTGACTTATCACTGTCAGGCCTAGGAGTGGCTAAGCGTGATCAATCACGGACTCATGCCCAACTCGCTACTGACGCCGGGGTTGACGCCGCAATGGAACAAATTACCTTGGACAACAATTGGGTGGGCAGCGTGAGCCAAGTTGAAGTACATAACGCTAACAATGTTAGAACTACCTACCAAACCTCCGTGAGCGACCTTGATGCAACCCATAAAGCGCTTGTTTCTGTGGGACGCACATTCCGTCCTGCTACTTCCTCCCAGGCTGAATCAACCGTAACCGTCACGGTAAAACTCCGTAAAGTACAGGGCGGCGAAGTTAGTGTAGTCAGCGGGGTAGGCGGTCTTTTTATGCAAAATAGCGCCAAAATCCTCGGCGGCGACGTACTGATAAACGGCGAGATCCAGATGAGCAATTCCTCTCAAATTGGTCTCACTACTAATCCTTTAAACGTCCAGGTAGCGCATCAAACCTGTCCTAACCCTGCCACTGCCGCATATCCTCAGATATGTACACTCGGCCAAAATGGAGAACCTATTACTTTAACCAACACCGCGCATATCTACGGAACGGTAAGGGCAAACAACCAGACATCTACTGGCGGAATGACGAATCCCGGTTTGGCTGGTGCTGGCGTTGCCACCCAAGCCTTACCCCCCCATGAACGAACCCAACAAAAAGCCAATATACTAACTACTTCTAGTGCTAACTATTACACAAACTGTAACGCAAATAATACAACCCGCACTTGGCCGGCACGATTAAAAATAGTCGGCGATGTTACTATTCAAAAAAGCTGCAATATTATTTTAGAGGGCGATGTTTGGATTACCGGAAAATTAATCCTGCAAAACTCAGGAACTATAACTACAAAAAATGGTATAGTCCTGGGCGGCCAGAATACAGTAGATCCTGCCAGGCCAACTATAATGGTTGACGGCGCAGGCGGAGTTCTAGTACAAAATTCTGGCGGCTTACTATCAAATAGCAGTGGCTTAGGAATGCAGGTTATTACATACTGGAGCACAGCAGCGTGTTCGCCAGACTGTCCGGATGTAACCGGGCCGAATTTGTTTAATTCGCGCGATGACCGGACTATTTTGCTACAAAACAGCGCGGAAGCTCCAAATACTATACTGTATGCCCGCTGGACCCAGGCAGAACTTAGCAATGGCGGGTCTATTGGCGCAGTGGTCGGTCAGACGGTTAAGCTGTCAAACTCAGCCACTATCACGTTTGGGGTGGCAGCTTCCGGGTTTGGTGCCTCGTATTGGGTAGTTGATGACTACCGCCGTACTTTTTAGCGCTGCCAAGGCAGGGGTCAACGACATATGCATATGCCTTGATTTAATGTATACTTAGTATTAAATAAACGTAAGCATATTGTAGAAATAAATACATAGGGTGGAATGAATAGTTCATCGCATTTTTTTAAAGATAAACCATTGTTTGGCCTAGATATTGGATCAAGCAGTATCAAAGTTCTGCAGCTTGAACATCATGGAAATGCACCTCAGTCCGTTTGCGGTTATGGCGTCGCTGGTTATGAGCTCGACGCAATAAAAGATGGGGTTATAGTTGATTTCAAAAGTTTGGCAGGATCGATTCAAAGTCTGTTTGCCAATGACATTGTCGGCGAAATAAATACGCGCCGGGTAGCTGTATCAATCCCCGCTAACCGCACATTTACACGTTCTATGAACTTGCCGCTTATACGTGATCATGAGCTCATTCAGGCGGTTCGCCTGGAAGCCGAACAATACATACCGGTTCCGCTAGATGATTTATATATGGATTTTAGCGTCATTAAACGCAACGAAAAAGGAATCGAGTTACTTGCCGTAGCCGTTCCTAAAAAAATTGTTGATTCCTATATGCTGCTTATACACATGCTCGGTCTGGAGCCGATAGCGTTCGATACTACGATTCTAGCGGCTGGACGACTATTTCAACGTCAACTGGATGCCAGCGATATTCCGACAGTACTAATTGACTTTGGCGGTGATTCAGCCGACATAACTATTCACGATAAAGAATTAATTGTAACTGGTACGATTCCAGGCGGCGGAGATATTTTTACAGAACTTATTGCTACTAAGTTGGACGTTACCCAGCAAGAAGCTCATATTGTTAAGACGAAATATGGTCTAGGCAAAAGTAAAAAACAAGTTGAAATCAGAGAAGCGCTGCAGCCCCGATTAGACGGACTAGTAAAAGAAATTCGTCGTATGATCCGTTATCACGAAGAGCGGTCGGGCTCGAAGCAAAAAATTGAACAAGTCATAACTATGGGCGGCGGTGCTAATATGCCTGGTCTGAGTGATTACTTAACTAATGAAATGCGCATTCCAGTACGTACTTGTGATCCATGGCAAAATCTTGACGTCGGCAAACTACAACCACCCAATATGGTAGAGAAATCAATGTATGTAACTGCTTCGGGGTTAGCGCTTATTACGCCCAAGGAACTGTTCGCATGATTAATTTGCTGCCCCATGATGTCAAAGAAGATATTTTTTATGCGCGGCGTAATACCCTCCTTAGAAACTGGATTATGGCCGCATTGGTGGCATTAATGGGAGTCTGTATTATTATTGCCGGTGGACTTATTTATATGCAGCAAGCCGTAAACCGACAGTCAGTTCAGGCAGCCCAATTAAGAGAAGATCTACAAGTACAGAAGGTAGACGAAACTGCTAAGCGAGTAAATGAAATTTCGAGTAATACCAAACTCACTGTACAAGTACTCTCTAGAGAAATTCTATTTTCAAAGCTAATCAGGCAAATTGGCTCTGCACTGCCAGCGAATACCGCTTTGCAATCCCTAAAAATTGATAATATCCAGGGAGGTATTCAACTGAATGCTTTTGCGGCGGATTTTAACGCCGGAACCCAGTTGCAACTTAATTTGCAGGATCCAAAGAATGGTGTATTTGAAAAGGCCGACATTAACAGCATTACCTGTGGAACGCCGGAAGGGGTAGCGCCTACCTCAATAACAGCAGCCAAACGCCGTCTTCCATGTGACGTTAATTTACGCGCATTATTTAGCAAAAATAATTCTTACGTATATATTACCCCTGGAGCTACCCAATGACCTCAAGAAAATACTTTTTCCTGCTATCAGGAGTTCTTGCATTGCTTATTCTCGTAATTTTGGCTGGGACCGTCGGTGGAAATATTATTCTCCAAAAACAAGCTAAAAAACTCCTCGATCTTAAGTTAGAAAATGCCACAATAGAAATGCAGCAAACTGCCCTGACTCAGGCTAAAAAAGATGTTGAGCGCTACAGCGAGATCGACAGTATCGCCCGAAGTGTTGTACCTCAAGATAAGGACCAGGCAAAAACCGTGCGTGAGATTGTTCAAATAGCCCAGGAGAATAAGATTCCCATTAAGTCAGTTAGTTTTGAAGCATCTAACCTTGGCGTTGTTGCCCCTAAGGCGCCAGCAGCTAATCCCGACGATAAAACAACTGAGACGGCCCCTAAAACCCCGGCAGTTCCGGCTGTCAGCCAAGTTAAACCTGTCGATGGCATCCCCGGTGTGTTTACACTTCCAATTCAAGTAGCATCGGATGGAAAGGTCAGTTATCAAAACTTTTTGCGATTTTTAGAAAGCCTAGAAACAAACCGGCGTACCGCGCATGTAAGCGCAATTAACATAGAGCCGGATGAAGATGGGACGAGTTTAACTTTTAATTTAACGCTAAACGCGTATGTAAAACCGTAATTATGAAAAACATAGACATGAAACAACTTGCAACATATGCTCGCCTTGCCTTGGACAAGCTGCGCCGCTACAGCACGTTTATTTTTATAATTACTATTTTACTCATATACGCTTTCTTAATTGTCCGGATCAACATACTGACACAGGCTGAGCCTGATGACTCTACAATTACAGAGCAGTCCAATACGGTAAAACGTCTCAAGATAGACCAAAACTCAATCGATAAAATTGAAGAGCTTGAGGATCAAAGTATTGAGGTTAAATCCCTTTTCAAGGATGCCCGCGACAATCCTTTTAAAGAGTAGACTTGCTTTATTCGGTATCGTTTTCAGTAATAAATGCCAGTCTTGAATCCAGTATCGCTTTCGCGTAGGCGTTTGGATTAGGGCAGTAGATAAAGGTAAAGTTGTTTTGTTCGCCGGCCGTTTCGATACGCAGCTCGCCGTAGTTTAAAAGGGTTGGAAAGATTCCTTGCTGCTGAGCGGTAACATCTTCTATATTTGCCATTGATAGCTCTGATATTTTTCGGTTAAACAAACCGATCTGCAATACTTGGGTTACGTTTTTATCACTGACTATCAGCTGGTTACCCCTATAAATACGGGTGGCCAGTATTAAAAACAGAAGCCCGAAGGTAAGAGTGAATAAAGCAAAAACTGCTCCTAACGAATTAAGCGTAGCTTTACTAATGTCAGTAATATCCTCAAGAGTAGGTAAAAATATTGCGATTAACCCCATGGCAAGCAGCAATGCCACTATAATTTGCAAGTAAATCACAAATAAGCCAAACGGATGACGCCGTATGTCAGCAATCATGGTCTCTTCGTTAGTTAAACCTTCAATCCGACCAGTTGGATCGAATAGGCGGCCGCGCCGAGCAGCCGCCTTCGGAGCAATGTCACTCTGTTTTGGGCCGTCCTGGCTAGGTTGATCCGAAGATGATGGTTGGTCTTTTTGGTTTGTCTGGTTTGGATCCATATGTATACTCTACACCAGTTTTGTCTGGTCAGGCTCCTCATCTTTTACGCGTTTATCCGTCTTGCCCAGGTGCTCATAGGCTTTGCGAGTGGCCTTGCGGCCGCGTGGTGTACGCTCTAGCAGTCCTATCTGCATTAGGTACGGTTCAAAAAAGTCTTCAATAGTTGACCGTTCGTCACCAGTCAGTGCCGCCAGCGTTTCTACGCCCACTGGGCCGCCGTTGTGGTGTTCTATTAGAGTCTCAATCACCCGCCGATCGGCCGGATCAAGCCCTAGTTCGTCAATCTCAAGCAGCTCCATGGTTTGGCGGGTAATTGCAAGATCCACGATACCATCGCCATTGACGTCAGCATAGTCACGCACGCGCTTAAGCAAACGGTTGGCAATACGAGGCGTCAGTCGAGCCCGCTTGGCCAAGTGGTGGGCAGCTTCATCATTAATAGCGACTTCTAAAATACCGGCGGCCCGAGTTATAATTTGGGCAATTTCGGCATCATCGTAAAATTCCAAGCGGTGCTGCAGCCCAAAACGGTCGCGCAACGGAGCTGCCAGCGAGCCTGTCTGGGTAGTAGCGCCAATAATGGTAAACTTTGGCAGGTCAAGCCGAAGACTGCGAGCACTGGGGCCTTTGCCAAGCATAATATCCAGCTTAAAGTCTTCCATGGCGCTGTAGAGAACTTCTTCAATACTGCGGTGCAGACGATGAATTTCATCAATAAATAAGATGTCGCCGTCTTGCAAGTTGGTGAGCAAGCTGGCCAAATCTCCGGCGCGCTCAATGGCCGGCCCCGACGTAATTCTTATATTGGCACCCATCTCGTGTGCGATAACGCTGGCCATGGTGGTTTTACCCAGACCGGGCGGTCCATAGAGTAAAACATGGTCAATTGGTTCACCGCGCTTTTTAGCAGCTGCAATAGCCAGTTGCATATTCTTTTTGAGGCGCTTCTGGCCAATATAATTCTCAAAGTCTTTTGGGCGCAGGGTAATTTCAATTAATTGCTCAACGTTATCGTCGTCGTCACTGATTGGCTGGACAATTCGTTCAACTGCCATTAGCTACTACCCTTCAGTGCCCGGGTTATCCGTTCTTCTGTTGGTAGAGCTTTATCGATTTGATCCAATGCTTTCTGGGCGTCCATCTCGCTGTAGCCAAGCGCTAGCAAGGCTAAGAGCGCTTCATCAGCCAGATCAACGCTGCCACGCGTCACAATGCCCTCAGCCTCTACAGAGCTTGCCAGGCCAACCTTATCACGCAGCTCAACTATAATTTGCTCGGCAGCCCGCTTGCCGACGCCTTTGGCGCTTTGCAGTAACTTTACATCACCACCAGCAATCCCTGCGCGAACGGCATCTTCTGAACCAAGACTCAGAACCGCTACAGCTACCCTAGGACCAACATTTTTTACACTTAGCAATTGTTTAAACAACGTCTTACCGGCTGGCCGAATAAAACCATATAAATCGTGAGCGTCTTCTCGTATATGTTCATAAATATGCAGCTGAACAGTGGTGCCAACAGCTAATAATCCCTGTTCGTGAGTATTTACTCTTACTTCATAGCCCACACCGTGCACATTCAACACGATACTATCAAGCTCATTCTGAGCCACAATTCCCTCAAGATACGCGATCATTACTTATTATTATAGCGTATCTAGAATAATCGTTCTTGGTAGTTGCACTGATCCGGAAAATACTCAGGATGCATGTCATAATCTTCTTCAATAAGATCCATCATGGCATGCCCAAACGGAGTAAGTAATTTTGAGCGTAATATTCGGCCGTGGAAATCGCGGGAGGTAGCCATACCTTCCCAATTATGCCAGCGGCGTCCACCGTCAGCACATATTACCCGGATGGGCGCGATCTTATCCAAGTCATTGACGAAGCGGGCTGTACTGTTATCTTTTGTCTCGTACTCTTCCCAGTTATCAATGATGGGCGCCAATGAGGGGTGAGTAAGCCTGATTAACGCTCCGGCAGCTTTTTCTCGGCTACGCTTGAGTTGCTTAAGAACGGAGTCTCTACTCATAGAATCTACGTCCTCGGCATGTATTTCTGGCACATCATGATCAAGAATATACGAGAGAGCTTGGTGAGGATCATAGTCTTGTGGGAATATAATACCGAGCCGTTCACGCTGCTGCCATAACTGATTAGCCACTGTTGCGATATGAAACGTATGTTCAGCGTCATTTTCACGATGAGGGGCACATGGTTCAGCCGGCAAGATTGCCCGTTCGGTTGCGCCAGTTACCCCTCTGAATGGTAAGTAAATGGCCTTAGTAATATCGTCAACCAACGCTAAGCATGCTTCCGGCTCAAAAGTAACTACATCCAGCACCAAATCCTGGTGGGATTTAATTTCATAATCGGGCAGACGTTCCAACATTAGTATTTAGTATAGCAAAATGATTAAAAAAATATATTGTACTTTAGGCGAAACGGGCAGTCATACTATGGCAGATCGCTGCTGCCAGCGCGTCGGCGCAATCGTCTGGCTGAGGCACTTCTTTTAGGTTTAAGATAATGCGCACCATTTCCTGCATTTGTTTTTTATCGGCTCGGCCATAACCAGTGATGGCTTGCTTGATCTGCAGGGGAGTGTACTCGAATAGCTCAAGGCCGTTCTGTACTCCGCACAGTAAAACTACCCCTCTGGCCTGAGATACCGTCATAGCGGTAGTCACATTTTGGGCGAAAAACAATTTTTCAACGGACATGGTATCAGGCTTGTGAAGTTTAATAATTTCCGTGACTTCGTCATAAATGGTTTTGAGTCGCAAACTGTCGGCCTGCTTTGGCGGTGTGCGGATTACTCCCCCGTCGATCAGTTTAACTTTACTTTGTATAGTTGCATCGATTACACCGAAACCCAAAATACCGGTACCTGGATCGATGCCCAGTATTCTCATTATTTGATCAGTTCTTCAGGTATTTCAAAATTTACATGTGTGTTACTGACATCATCTAATCCCTCAAGGGCGTCCATGAGACGCGTGATCTTCATAGCTGTTGAATCATCGGTTACTTCAATCGTATTTTTTGGTACGTAGGTTAATTCTGCTTCGGTTATAGCAGTCCCCTTTTCTTTTAAATTATCACGGACATGGGCAAGTTGTTTTGGATCTGTGTATACGATTAATTCTCCGTCGTCTTCAACCGCATCCTCTGCGCCAGCGTCTAACACTTCAAGCAATAGGTCTTCGCCGGTGCCATCTACCGTGATCATACCTTTTCGCTCAAACTGAAAGGCTACCGCGCCTTTTTCGGCAATACTGCCGCCATGCTTGCTAAAGGCTAACTTAACATCGGGATACGTGCGGTTAAGATTATCGGTGGCACATTCTACCAGAATCGCCGTGCCTCCCGGACCGTAACCTTCATACATGACTTCTTGGATTTGAGCACCACCTAGCTTGCCGCTGCCTCGGTCTACGGCACGTTGTATATTGGCTGCTGGCATATTTGCCGCTTTAGCTTTGTCTATCGCCAGCCTGAGCGAAAAATTCATCTCCGGATCAGCGCCGGCTCGCGCCGCAACAGCAATATTATTTCCATATTTTGTAAAAATGGCGCCACGCTTAGCGTCTTCTATCGCTTTGCCTCGGTGAATTTTTGCCCATTTGGAATGACCTGACATGTCTATACTGCTTCCCTTACGTTTATTTAATTATACCATATTAACAGTGTAGGTTACGCCGCCTGCTACAATGAGACTATATGGCAGGCACCGACAATGAAGAGCGTTATCAGGCGTTTATTAAAAATAGTAGCGAAGGTATCTGGCGCTGTGAACTTGATAAGCCAATCGCAATAACTGACTCACCCGCCAAGCAGATTAAAGCCATGTATAAGTATGGCTACTTAGCTGAAGCTAATGATGCCATGGCACAGATGTATGGCTTTAAAAAAGCCGACGCCTTAGTTGGAGCACGTCTAGGAGACCTGCTGGTTGAGGACGATCCCGCTAACCAAGCGTACCTTGAAGCCTTTATAGCTTCTGACTATCGTTTAAGTGGTGTTGAGTCGCATGAGACCGATAAGGCAGGCAGGGATAAGTATTTCTCTAACAGTCTTGTGGGTTATACCGAAAAGGGTATGCTGATTCGTGCCTGGGGGACCCAGCAGGATGTCACTGAACAGCATGCCGCCGCACAAGCTCTTCGCCATAGCGAACAGCGACTGGCCCTAGCCTTAAAAGCTTCACGTATGGGCTTATGGGAATTGGATCTACAGAACGAGAAATTAACCTGGTCGAATGAGCTCAAAAAGTTATTTGGCCTGAAGAAGACTACAGAAGTCACCCTTATGATGTATCGGGAGATGATTCACCCTGATGACCGGGAGTATGTAAGTACTACTGTGAACAATGCCCTGCAAAGCGGAAAAGGCTACCGGATTGAGTTTCGCATTACCTGGCCCAATGGAAAAGTGCACTGGATTGTCGGCAATGGCCAAGCAATTATGGAAAATGGCAAGGCCGCTCGCTTAATTGGTACTGCCGCGGATATTGACGAACAAAAAGCATCCGAGCAAGCCCTTCGGGAAAGCGAGCAGCGGTTCCGAGCAATGGCCGATAGCGCACCCGTCCTAATCTGGGAATCAGACGCAAATCAATATTGCACCTATCTAAATTCAGCTTGGCTCAATTTTACTGGCCGGAAACTGAAAGACGAAGTTGGCGACGGCTGGACAAAAGGCATACATCCCGCAGATATAGCACGCTGCCTGGAGATATATAATAATGCCTTCGATGCACGTACTACCTTCAATATGGAGTACCGTTTACGCCGTCATGATAATAAGTACCGCTGGATGCTTGATAATGGCTCTCCTCGTTTCTCGACAGATGGCGAATTTCTTGGCTATATTGGTTCGTGCATGGATATTCATGAAGTTAAGCGGTCGCAAAAACTGGAAGCCGTTAACCAAACACTTACCAAGCAGCGGTCTCAGCTTATGGCTTTAAACAATAGCAAGGAGGAATTTATATCAATCGCGTCTCATCAATTGCGCACTCCAGCTACCGGCGTTAAACAGTATTTGGGTATGCTAATAGAAGGGTATACTGGCAGACTGACCCCCCATCAAATTAACTTCCTCAAGGTTGCCTATGAAAGTAATGAACGTCAGCTAACTATTATTGATGATCTATTAAAAGTTGCTCATGTCGATGCCGATAAAGTTATCCTGACGAGAGAACCAACCGACATAATATCTCTTATTAATACAGTTTTATACGAACAGCGCAGCATCTTTAAACAACGTGGTCAGAAGGTCACAATACTACATACTAAGCCAATTGTTACCGCCTTAATTGACTCTGGGCGCATGCGAATGGTCTTTGAAAATTTGATCGATAATGCCAGTAAATACTCGGTAGATGGAAAAGTAATTACTATTACCATTAGAGACACCTCGACAACTACCGATATTGCAATCAGTGACTCTGGCGTCGGCATTGCAAAAAAGGATATTGATAAACTCTTTCAAAAGTTTTCACGCATCAACAATTCCCTCTCCGCCAAAGTGGGAGGAACAGGTATAGGTCTGTACTGGGCAAGGCGTATTGTTGACTTACATGGGGGAACAATTAACGTTGAGTCTGTCACAAAAAAAGGTTCGACTTTTACAGTTAAGATTCCAAAATAATAATAAAATGGGTTCAACGCTTGTGAGGATGTAAGTGCTCCTCGACTTCCTTTAATCTTTCCTGTCCGACTTCGTACATATCTGGGATATCATCATCTTCCAGTAATTTTGCAGCTGTACCCTGGCCGGTACTTGTTGTTTCGGCGGGCGTAGCTGTCCATGGCCAGTGAGTTGTGGCCTCGTCGGGTTGACGAGAGATCGTGGTAGGTGCACCCTCAGGTGGCGCTAGCTGAGTGGGTATAGCTGGAGAGGACATTGACCCGTGTGCAGTCGGTGCCACAATTTGCGCCGGTGGAACAAACGGTGCCTGCTGAGGAACAAACGGCTGCGGCAAGGGATCAAGCGTTTCCGGCATCTCTTTTACTGTTTCTGCTGCAGGCTCAATTTCTGAATGACTGGGCACAATGACCGTAGGTACTGGGGCTGGGGCAGTGCTTTCTGGTGTAATAGGAGTAAAATTGGTTTGTGGTGCCAAAATAGGTACCACTTTTTCAGTTGGGATCTCATATGACTGGACAGGCGTTAGCTTTGCAGAGCCAACCACGGAATGCTGTCTGCGTTTGAAAAACATGTAACCCGCCCCAAGCAATCCTAGCCCGATAATTATTCCACCTACGATCATACCTATGGTGAGTAAGCCGTTGGTTTGATTACCGGTTTTAAAGTCGCCAAAATAGCTGGTTGCCTGATCGCTCTGCACTTCGGCAATTTCATAATAGATTGTTTTGCCTACTGGTAAGTCTTTCAGCTCTACTTTCATCTTATTTGAAACGTCAGCAAGTTGAATTTCCTGAGCCAAATTTGTTGGTTCAGTGCCGTACTTGAAAGTCGCCCTTGAGATTGGTGTCGTTTCCCAACTAACTATTGCCGAGTTGGCACTAATGTTACTTACTTCAACATTAGTAATAACCGGTTTGTCGGGGCTAAAAGGGGTTAAAGCCGTTTCATCAGTAGTCCCATTTGATGACGGATCCGATGCCACCCCAGGGGTGGCGGCTCCTGGAGTTCCCGCTGTCGCTGTTCCGCCGGAAGTTGCTGGGCGACCATTCGAATTAGAGGATGTTCCACTGTTCGGGGCTGAGCCGGTAGCTGGATTTGAAGCAGGCGGTGCTGGTGAACTTGGTGGAGGTAAAACAGGAGGTGGCGCGGGCGTTGTTACCGTATAGGTAGCGCCGCGTGATCCCGTTAGTTCATTAGAATCCCCTGGTTCTTCAGCTGCAAGCGAGCTCGGCTCAAAACTGACTGCAGCCGACCCAAATCCTTTGCCAATAAAATTAATAGTTCCAACCAGATAGGTGCCGGCTGGCATAATATTGGTAGTTGAATTGAATCCACTAATCTCAATAACGCCCGTATTATTATTGTATGTAACCCTCCTATAGGGGTCGCCGGGATTATTGGCAAAGAAACTGCCCGCAGTTGAAAGAGAACCTACGCTTAGTGTGTTTGGTGGAAATTTAATCTTGGCCGATACATACTGGGAATCTTGGCTAGTATTTTGTTCAAGGAATACTTTTACCGATAAGCCTGCCCCGCTGTTTATGCTAGCACTAGCTGGATTTAAGTATAATTCTACCTTGTCAGTGGCAGCTTTTGCGGGATTAAACTGATTAAAAATAAGCGCCATGCCAAGCATGGCTATAAAAATACGCAGAATATGCCGATGGGCTTTTTTTGTTTTAAACATTTTTATTTACTTAGATAACTGTCATTAATATAGCAGAATTTCTATTAAAACACTACCGTTATAGCCCGTTAACGTAGTGCGTCAGGGATACTGGAATAATCATCAGTCCAGACTTTAGTATTACTACCTTGGAGTGGCTTCCATGATGAGATATTTTTGAAATAATCCATAATAGCTGGCTCTCTGGCCAATACTACCCATTGTGATCTATAATTATCTTCTTCGTATGTCACTCTATCGTAACGCACTAGCGCTGCTAATCCTTGCTCTTGTGCAATAGCTTTGATTATAGGCTCTAGGTCTAAATGACGGTTACTAATATGCACAGCCAGTAAACCATTTTCGGTTAGTCTTTGTTGATACAGTTGCACCGCTTCTAAAGTTAACAAATGCACCGGTATGGCATCGGAGCTGAAGGCATCTACAATCAACACGTCATGACGAGTAGGGTCTTTCTGTAGGCTCAGACGAGCATCGCCTAAAAGGGTAGAGACTTCGGCTTTACTAGTATGAATATACGAGAAATAACGAGGGTTCCGAGCTATCTCAATTACCTTTGGATCGATCTCGTAAAATGTAAGTCGTTTACCAGTCTCACCATAAGCGGCGACTGTCCCAGTTCCTAAACCTATAGCGCCAATTTGTCCGCAGCTAGAATTTTGTTGGCAGGCTTTCATAATGTCTCCAAGTGGACCTTTTTTATGGTAATACGTGGTAGGTTCAGTAGCTTTTTGTGGATCCAAGTGCTGCGTTCCATGCTGGGTGGTACCATGTAGCATGGCTCTTCTTTCATTGGTATCTGTAACTTTAATAACGCCAAAGAAAGTTCGCTCTTTTAATAAATTTGTCTGTAGTGCGAGTACTCCGATAGGAATGAGTAGCAGTGGCACAAGACCGATGCTGAAAAACAGCGGACGATAGCGGTACATGAGATAGGTAATAACCAAAGCGAACGCAATTATTACAGCAGCTGTATTTTGGGTAACCTCCACCTGTGGTAACTGGGTGATTATATAAAATGTACCAAAGAGGACTGCCGGTAACAGAGCCAGTAGTACACTTAACCCTAGTCTGTTAATGATTTTTATTGAACCAACTAACAATGGTATCGCCATTAAGAGTGCCAGCCGGAATTCATAAATATCATTAAAGATCAGCGGCGCTAACAATCCGTTAAATACACCTCCTAAAGCGCCGCCAATTGCTATCCAGAGATAAAATTCAGTTAATCTTGTTGGTTCTGGCCTTATGGTTGCTAAACGCCCATGCGCTAATAAGGCAATCAGAGTAAACAATGCTAAGTATGCGCCCGCTATTATCGCTTGCGGTAATGGGAACGTAAAAACACTAATCATCAGTGTAACAAATAAGCCGGCCGCAACCAGAGGAGCTATCCAAGAAACTATCAAAGTTGGCCGCTTAACACCAAAGGCGACTACAAACGTGAGCAAATACAGTGCTAGTGGTATTATCCATAACAGTGGTGCCGATGCCACGTCGGTGGTTATATATGCGGTCACACCAAGCAACAGACTTGATGGTAAAAAGGCTAGGAAAGTCCAATGCAAGCGAGTACGCCAAGGGCTGGCTGCAAACAATTTAGGTACTTTTGTAGCAATTTTATGATTCCGTTGCCGGTAAACCGTAATCATGCAGACAAACGTCAACAGAATAAGAATACTGTATCCTATCGTCCAAGCAACCGCCTGCTTTTTAAGCGAGACCAGTGGCTCTACTAGAAACGGGTAAGCCAGCAATGCGATAAAACTGCCAAAATTACTGGCAGCGTATAAGAAGTACGGCTGTTTTGAGCGAGGATGACGAGTGGCGGCCAGCAAATACTGCATAAGTGGTCCAAACGTTGCAAGTACAAAAAATGGCGCCCCAATAGTAATCGCCAAAATTGCTAGTATGCGTAATTCGGGGATATCGGCTGGCACCGTGCTTGCCCAGGTTGGTAGCGCAAAAGGCAATACTGCCAGTGGCAATATCAAGATTATACTATGGGCAAAAAGAAGCCGCTTAAAGCCTAGTTTTCTGGTTATTAGATGCACGTATACATAGCCCAATAATAATACCGACTGGAAGAATAAAATACAGGTATTCCAAACCGCTGGCGACCCGCCAAAAAGTGGCAAGAGCAACCGACCGACCATCGGTTCGCTCATAAAAAGTAGCCCGGCACTTAAAAAAGAAATACAAATAAACAGAAGCACAAAACCATACCGTTGCCAGAACATGTTGGAATTATAAACTAATCAGCCACTAAATCGCTGAAAAGCTAATCAAGATCAAGTCTTTTATACAGCCACAAGCCGATGAGGGACCCCGCAGTGCCGCCAAGAATACTCCAGGCCGAAAATCCATCCACTCCCAACAACATCGGTAAATAACCGCCAATTCCTCCGCCAATAGTAATAAATATCCAAACAAGACTCATTTTCGAAGTATAGCAAACAAAGCGTAAGCTTTAAGTTAGGAGCTCTATGAATTGCTTATAATGCTTCTTAGTTTTTTTGGAAGTTCGAGTAGATGCGACCAGTTCTTCATCAAATGCAGGATATCTAGGAGTTGATATATTTCTATTCGTTGATCCAGCTTATCGAACAGAAACATTTCAGGATAATATTTTCGATACCACTCTTCCAACTGAACGTAATCTTCTTTCCTAGCATACTTTTCATCTTTCTCTCGCAGATATTTTTTGGGCTCATCCATCATTTTTTTAATTACAAATAGTGGATAGTCCAGCGCAGTTAGTTCAACGTTTTCTAAATCAATCATTGCCTTAAGTTCAAAATTTTCATTAACAATGAAGTTATCAAAGTGAATATCCCAGTACACCAGATAAAGCGGACTGTCTGACAAAACGCCTAGGTTATTCTTAACAAATTGAACGGTTTTATCGGCAGTCAATTTATCAATGATATTTCTTTCTTGAAGTTCAGCTGTTAGTTCTTTACTGCCGTTGAAAAGAGAATCTTGCCATGAGACCGGACTTTTGAGATTAATTTTTACTGGATCAATCTTATTTATAGTTTTTAAATTTTTACTAATTTCGGCAATCAATTTTTCCCGTTGCACGTCATTGGCTTTATGCCATACGCTGCCCAGTGATAGGCCTTCGATAAAAGTCATGATTATGTAGCTGCGCTTTAACAATTCATCATTCTCGCTGGCTGCAATTAGTTTGGGTTTTAGAAAATCAAAGTCAGCCGACAGCAACTTAGACTCAGTTTGAAATTTCTTCGAATCCTTTGCGTTAAATATTTTAATAACGAGGTTATCGTTCAATAGATGTACCTCGTGGCTGAAGCCTGTTGTAATCCTTGAGTGCTCTACGTATGAGATGTCGTGTTTAAAACAAATCGCTTTAATTTGATGCTGGGTAAGTTTTGTGTCTGGGTTCATTCAAGGCTAATTATATGTGCTTGCTCGCTCATATCATAGGAGGATGTCTTCGCAGGTAGCTCGCTTGAGCTTGTAGCACACAACCCCCTCATACTGATTCGCCGACAAAAAAGGATAGAATTTTTCGCCGCTTCTTACACATTCTTGAAAATCTTTAACGGTTTTATCCGACCTTCCTAGCTCCTTGCCATAAACCGAGAAAAGTTCTTGATCAGGTAGCGAGATATCGTTGTCATTCAAGTTAGCTACAATAATATTCCCAATGATTGCTTTCAAATTATCCTGTACAACTGGGTCATTCTTGGGCCCGCATTCTATTTCTACTGATGGGCACATTACATACTGCGCCAAAGGCCCGCTTACTGTCGATTTTTTTGAATACCAGATTACAGTCCGTTCAATGGGAAGTGATTCTGCCAGAGCCATATTCTCGGTTGTTGGATACGGAACTATTGTTACAACGCCGCAATCAGCTACCGAACCATGGATATCAATAACGGCGTCATACTGCCGACTCAATTTAATAATCTCCGCAGCCCTGCGGTCATCATAGTATTGGCTTCCAGGATCACCTGGCGCGGAGCGATTTAAGTCTTTATCTATGAACCGTGTACCGCTCTTTAATGCTAGCGGATTGCCAATAATCCAATCATATCCGTATTCTTTGGGGTTATACGTCTTTGATAGTTCATCCAGTACATCGACCGAAAAACCTTCGTCGCCGTGAGTCGCGCATATAAAAAGAATACTACGCACTTCCACGCCTTTCTTGTGCCGCCTGTACGGCCAAATCAAGAGCCTCCTGAGGACTTGTCACAGATAGAAATTTGTACCTTTTCCTATCATCAAGATAAGTGCCAGCCAGTTTTTGGCTCCATCCGCCAAACGTTCTAACTGCCACAACTGGTATATTTGCTTGATAGGCAACGCATATTTCGTTCAGTGTTCCGGAGCCACCCGCAATCGAGATTACGGTATCACAGCTCAGCATGAGGACGGTTTCCCGCCCTCCGCCGCGCACTAAGCCTGCCGCTACAACCACTGACGCAGCTTTTTCGCTGAAAAGTGTAAGGCCTTTTTCATAGGTTACCCCCAGCGTCTCTCCGCCTGATTTTTTTGCGGCTACTGCGGCGATTGTGGGCAGAGAGTTAATATCTTTTTCGGCACCAAAAACCAAGGTATATTTTTTTTGGGCGATAAGCCTGCCTAATTCTTGGGCAAACTGCTGAGCATCTTCTGAATACTCTAAATCACTGCACGAACCAATAACTCCAATCTGTAGCCGTCTCATGATAGTTCTCCTAAGCGCTCACTTATTAGGCTAGCGCCGCAGCCATTGGTGCCGTATCCCAGAAAAGTTCCGAGTCTTTGCATGGGTACGCCTGGCTGCAACAAGTTGATACTTCTTTGAAGGCTACTAGCGCAAAACGCCTCGGCACTTTCCGGACATATTGAAGCCCAGCTGGCAGGTTTTCCATTTTTAGTGTCAAAGTACAAGGCGTTTGAGGCTAGGACATCAATGCGCCTGCCCGAACCCGGTACGACCGCAAAATCACGCTCGCATATTTCGTCCTCGACTTCTTCAAACACTTCCGTGGCGATCACTTCAATTTCCTTTGCCGCCAGCCGGTTAATGCCTTCTTGTATGGCAATACCAACGACCACTGCTCCAATTTTTACGCCATAAGGTTTAAGCGCATCGGCTAGCCAAGCGACCATTTGGCCGCTGAAGAGCACATCATCCGCAAGCATTATTTCTTTGCCAAGGGATGGAACTTGCCGCAGTTGCTGCTCTATGGAAGGATAGCCGCATCGTGCGACGTAGCCATCATCATCCAGCAACGGATTAACACCCCTTGAAATACCCAGGTATTGTGCCGCTGACGACACATATCTGTCGTCCAGGCTCACTACCGGGAGATTAGTTTTGGCAATAGTTTGCTCTATGCCATTTTGCATGGTGCCAGAAGATACCCAGAGGGTTTCTTTGCCCATGGCGCGCAGGTCTGTATCGAGGCTTTCTCTAAAGTCTTCAATACTATCTCGTTTAACAATTTGTTCTAAGCCAGCCGTAACTAAATCTAGCTCGGCTGAAACTACATATGGGTTACCCATAATAGAACTCCTTTTAAAATTTAAATTTATTCAATAACTAAAAACGCCAGCGACGTGCTGGCGTTCTAGCTAGTAATTAAGCAAACGATTTAATCAGCACGGACTGGCGGGATATGGTCGTGATGCTGGTTAATTGTTTGTAAGGCTGCTTGGTAACCGTTGCAGCCGTTCTTAAGCCAATCGCTAATACGAGCGACGGTGCGGCTGCTCAACTTGGTTTTCTTGGTTATGTCGATATACTTATCGCCTGCTTGCAGCATGCGGGCAGCTTCTAATCGTGCGCCCATCTCGGTAATCTCTTTTGCAGTCATAACATCGTTTAAGAAGTTTTGCATAGTATTTTTATCGGTAATAATAGTCAGAGCATCAGCTAATTGCTGTGCCTGCACGTCTTCCCAAATTTTGCTTACTTCTTTTTTCATACTGTATACTTTATCAAAGTAAAGTGAATTTGTCAAGTACTTTATTATATTTTATAGTTTACTTAGTTAACGGCTACTTAAGGAGTCGACTGCGCATTTCAGCAAAGCGCTGCTGGTCTTGATTACCTTGATTCCCTGCAGCCACAGGGTGTTTATTCACGTGAGTGACCGGCACCTGCGCTTTGCCGCCCACCACATTAATCACCGGGATTACCATTGGGCTGCGTTTAGTTTGTTCGTATAGAAAATGGGTAATGTGCTCTTTGATCTCAAGTTTGAAACGGTCAAGTTCAACGCGGCTGTAGCGTTGGGCCACTGCGCGGCGTAGTTCTGACCTGAATAGCTGCATCAGCTCTTCATTGTCGCGCACCGCAATAAAGCCGCGTGTGATGATATCTGGGCTGGTTAGCAGCTGGCCGGATTTTTTATCGATGGTTAACGTTACCGTTACAATGCCTTCTTCGCTCAGCATCAGGCGATCTTTGATGACAATGCCGTTGACCGTGGCGCCATTCTGGTCAATCAAGCGGCTGCCATGCGGTACCTGGCCGCCAGACTCTACTGAATTACCAGTAAAGTATAAGCTGTCTCCATTGTCTGGCAGTAAGGCATGAGCGCGCGGGATACCTTCTTCAATGCCGAGCTCGGCGTGGTAGTAGCGTCTGAGTGTTCCTGCATGGACCGGAATCAAGAACTTAGGCCGGACCATCTGGATCATTTCGCGCAGTTCATCGCGCCGGGCATGGCCGGAAACGTGCAGCGGGCCACAGCCGTCCAGTTCATGCGTTGGATGGCGATATAAGTGTACGCCTTTTTGTTTCAGGCGGTTACTGATTTGGTCATAGGTCACTTCATTACCTGGAATCGGCGTGGAGCTGATTATAACCGTGTCGCCGGGAGCAAGGTTGACGTATTTATGCTGTCCTTCACTCATACGCTGCAAGGCGGCGTTTGGCTCGCCTTGCCCTCCGGTGCACATTACAAGTAGCTGGTCGGCCGGTATATTTGCAGTTTGGTTCATCGGTACTATTGCCCCTTTTGGTACTTTTAAAATACCCTGTTTGACGGCGATTTCGGCGTAGGCCAACATGCTGCGGCCGTCGAGCGTGACTTTGCGGCCGGCCGCAACAGCGGCACTGATGATCATCTGCGCCCGGTTCATATTGCTAGAGAAAGCCGAAACGAATATCCGGCCCTTCGCATTCACGATTAAATCGTGCAGGCTGTCCTGGAGCGTATGTTCGGTTGGCGTCCGGCCTTCACTGTTGGCATAGCTGCTGTCGCTCATTAAAAGCAAAACTCCTTCGTCGCCAAGTTGTTTCAAGCGAGTCTTGTCACTAGGACGATTATCCAGCGGCTCTGGATCAAGCCTAAAGTCGCCAGTGGCAATAATGCGGCCAACTGGCGTATCAATGCAAATAGCAGCGGCATCGGGAATGGCATGGGTGATGCGGATAAATTCAACCGTGAAACTGCCAATCTTCTGACGCTGGTGGCTGTCGACATCCATGGTTACAAGTTCCGGCTTAAAGTCTTGGCCATCTCACCAATTCGTCCTCAAACGTTTTAGCAATCACCGCGTTGGTATAGCGCGATCCGTATATCGGTGCCGGATACGCCGGCACTGTATGGCGCAAACCGCCGATATGGTCCAGGTGGCCATGAGTAATAACGTAGGCCTTGATCTTATGTTTAATGGTTTCAAGATAGGTGGTGTCGTTTATCTCGTAATTGATCCCCGGCAAGTTAACGCTCAGGTTCATACCGCAGTCGAGGATAATCGCCTCATTGCGATACTCAATAACGGCCATGTTCTTTTCTCCAACGCTAGCCAGGCCGCCAAGAAAGGTGACCTTTAATTTGTCGGCCATGTCTGTGATAACGTTGGCCCGTCTTAATATTTTCTGGCTGGCATCAGCGTATTGGTTGATGACTTTTTGGGCGTCTTCCTGGTTGCGTTTGTTAGCACGGATGGCCGCGCCGCGTGTTTTGGAAGATCCGTTTGGTTTAATGTTTTTCATAATTTCCTTATGTTTTAGGTAAGACTTTTAAAATCTTACGAATTGTTGTTATTGATTAAAGTTAGGTTGAGCCGTTGCAAACGGCAGATTTTAATAAAAATTTATTTAAAGAGTTTTTCGCTGCTTTCAAGAGAGTAAAAGCGCTAATTTATTTAAAGAGGAACTTTAATTACTTACCATTATATCAAACTTATGTTTATTTGTCAAGCACAAACCTCAAGAGGGCTTATTATAGTAGTCTAAAACCGCGTTCAAATAATGGTGGTTTGCCGTCTGCCGTAGTGCCATCAGATCTAATTGGCAATTGTTCAATGCTTGCAGGCCAGGCTAGCGGCAAACTGCCAGTGAAAGCTTGGTCGCCAAACAACACGTCGGCTACGCCTTGCCCTTCACTACCCGGAAGCCAGGCAGCCACTACGGCATCGGCGGCGGCAATTTGATCATTCATGAATAGCGGGCGTCCTGTTACCGTTACGATTATCACTTTATTGGCAACGGCTTTGAGACGTTCAATTGCCAGCAAATCATTTTCTTCTAAAACCGGTTTGGCGTTATCACCCCAGCCTTCGGCGTAGGGTTTTTCGCTAATTACCGCGATACCAATTTCTGCCTTGGTAGTCAGGTTTTCAAAGTTTGCTTCTTTGTCGTATTCTACGTGGCTAGTTAAACCGGCTGTCTGCTTGATACCGCTCAATATAGAGGTTCCGCCAATCAGCCAATTACCATCTATACCTTGCCACTCAACCGTCCAGGCGCCGGATTGGCGGCCAATATTATCGGCACCACTACCAGCAACCAAAATATGGCCCAAGTTCTTAGAAAGCGGCAAGGCGTTATTATTTTTTAGCAAAACCGCAGAAGAAGCAACAGCACGGCGGGCTAGCTGGCGGTTAGCGGCAGAGCCAAACGCTTCAAAAGTGACCGTAGAGCTGCTGTCATCAAACAAACCGGCCTTAAATTTTTGATACAGTATGCGGCGAACCGCATCATCAATGCGCTCCTGGGGAATTTCATTCTTATTAACCGCACGGCGTACGTCTTTTATAAAGTCTTTGTAATCATACGGAAGCATGGCCATATCAAGCCCAGCGTTTATGGTAGTAATATTGGCTTTGTAAGATGAGGTGCGGGAAAATTCGTAGGCGCCATACCAATCAGATACAATAAATCCTTTAAAATCTAATTCATTTTTTAGTTTATCGGTAAGCAGATATTTATTATCAATAACTCGTTTGTCGCCAAAGTAGTTAAGTCCTACCATCACACTGCTAACATCGGCTTTTGCGGCTGCTGCATATGGTATCAGATAGTTGTTATCGAGCAAGTCGTAGCGTCCCGGAGTTGTACCCTGGTCAATTTTAAAGTTCTTATTATTAGAGCTAAGCCACTCCATTGAACCAACACCCATAAAGTGCTTGGCACTGGCTAACACAAACGGACGATTGTTAACTGGTTTTTGTATGCCTTCTATATAGGCTGCTCCGAGCCGGCCGTTCAACTCTGGATCACTAGAAAATGCTTCGTAGGTTCTGCCCCAGCGAATATCTTCCGGCGCGTCCAGCATGGGTGCGAAATTCCAGTTTATGCCGGTGGCAGCTAACTCTTCAGCAGTAGCAGAGGCCACTGAGCGCACCAGTTCCGGGTTACCGCTGGCTCCCAATCCAATAGCATGCGGGAAAACCGTGGCACCTGGCACACCAGCATGACCATGAGTAGCATCGACTCCATATAGCAAAGGAATCCCCAGGCGTGAATGTTCGGCTTGTATCTTTAAAGTTTCAACCATATTCAGCCAGCCAGCTGGTGTGTTGTCCTGCGGCTTGGCACCCGCACCGCTCAGTACCGCACCCAGCCCGTAACGCGAAATATCGGCTGGTTTTTTGATACTGTTTTTATCAACCATCCCCATTTGGCCAATTTTTTCTTCAAGTGTCATGCGGGACAGCAAGTCCTCTACACGCTTATCTATTGGTTGATCAGCCTGTTTATATAATGCGTCAGCTGGCGGCGGTGGAAGTGGCGGCGGTAGTTTATTGGTGTGATAGCTGTAGTATAAACTGCCAGCTGCCAGTGTTACCGCTAAAATAAGTACGCTAAAAATTATTGCCCGCCCATGCACAGGGACCTTTACAATCGGAGGAC
Source organism: Candidatus Saccharimonadia bacterium (assembly GCA_963717365.1). Classification (GTDB taxonomy): domain Bacteria; phylum Patescibacteriota; class Saccharimonadia; order Saccharimonadales; family 2-12-FULL-41-12; genus JALQXV01. The sequence goes on along the minus strand of OY970327.1, from coordinate 1,137,113 downwards.
TAGCTTTTGATTGTTTCCTAAATCTTTTACGAAGTTTTTTCACAGTTTTGGCAGACATTACTTATATCTTACCACTAGCAGTTAGGTGTGGCTTGCTTGCTATTTAACCTGGACGCTCTTTGCTAGCTGTTCAAAGCCGGCTTGATATTCATTATTGCCCGGATCGTGCGTATATTCTACTTTGACAACACCTTTGCCCGTATCAATATAATAAGCGTTAATGGCCGTCTCTTTTTTATAGGATGAATCCTTATTGTAGATTGTTTCAGCCTTTAAGCTTTTACGACTATTAATGAACTCTGAAACACAGATGTGTTTAGAGACATTCTGAACGCTCTGCAGCTGATTACAGTCTTTATTATTGGCCGGATCCATTGATATCTTGACAGGGGAACTTGGATTAGCGTCGCAGTCCACGTTTCCTGCTCCATTTGGCACGATATAAACTGGACCACCAGTTGACGCACACGAACCCTCTTTCCAGCCATCTGGAAGCGTATAACTTACAAGTGATTTAACCTCTAAACCAGCATCATTATTGGTAGTAGGAGAATCTTTGTTATTGGTTGGTGGAGATGTATTACTTGTTTGATTATTAGCAGAGTTGTTAGCAGGAGCATCATTTGAATTTCCCAGCCACCAGCCAAACAAGCCGGCTGCCAGAATTAAAATGATAACTGCCACTGTTACTTTTTTTACGCGCATATAACTACGGTCATTGTCAGGATTCACGGTCTACTCCTTAGGATTATTTAGTTGTACTGTATCAGAAGAAGGCTAACAGCCGGCGTGAACTATCTCACTAGTTTTTTATTTCGGTATTACTAAGCTGTGCTTTTAATTCCTCTATTTGGCTAGTCGGTATGCTGTTACCAGAAACGTCTAAAATTTTGAGCTGTGTCATCGCGCCTATTTCGCCTGGAAGACTGGTCATACGATTATTATTGGCCTTTATTTCCCGCAGCTTTGTTAATTGGCTAATCTCTGGCGGTAATGATTCCAAACGATTATTTTCTACATTCAATATCTCAAGATTACTTAATTTGGCAATATCGGCGGGTAAACTGGTTAGCTGGTTATTAGACAGATTGAGCGTAGTTACATCTGGATTGCTGAAAGCCGACTCCGGTAAAGCTGTCAGTTGTTGCCCCGTCAGATCAAGCGTTTCTCGTTCACCTGTTGGGCTGGATGTATTTTCTTTTTCATTCTGGGTTGGCGGCTTTGTAAGTGGCTCATTGTTGTCCGATTGCTGGCTAATAAAATAGCCGGCACCTAAGGCAAGTAGTATCGCCGCGACAATCATAATTATTTTATTGGTCATAGATTTATTCTCCATAGTTTATTCCTTCGGATGTTCAAAAGATAATATTCAAAACGATTGTCACTAAAATAGTCAAAATAATACTTGGCCACAGGTAAAACTTAAAATGGGCCCTACCTGACTGGTCTAGCTTTAATGGCATATGAAAGTAACTTTCTTTTTGTTAACCACTACAATTATATAGTTACACCTGGTTATTAACTGTTAATTATTTATCTATAGCCAATTTTGGGGTAGTTATACGTTCGGATCCAATTTCACTTTATCCTTACGGATAGTAACAAGTCCGCCCTCTTCCATAGTTTCTAGAAGCGGCATTACCGTACTCGTGTCTTGTCGGACAATCGTAGCTAATAAATCAATATCGTGTAACCCGGTGATTCTGTTGGCCATCCATTGCTCAGGGTGTCTTTTATCTGTTTCAAGCACGTGGACAATCGCTCTTAACGCCATTTCTTGGCCAAGCAGACTTAGCTTGAAATCCATTGTATCTTCATCCAGATAATACATACTGCTGAGTATTTCGCCGACCCGTTGCTCTTTACTGATTTCATCTGCTCTCTGGGTGAGAACATCTTGTACGTAATCGCATGCTAACACGGCTTCAGGATGGCCCGAAAGCGTTCCTGCGTCAGCAGCGCAGTCGCAGACCACATGATGCACTGTATACCTCTTTATTGATGATTCCTCGCTGGCTTGGCTATGACCAGTGTGTTCAACCCAGGCGATATTATGCTGGCCGTCGTCGCTGACATATAGCCGCCGCGGTTTAATTGTTTCATGCCTAGTTTCGCGTTTTTTAGCCCACGCTGCAATACCGCTTTCCCGGTAAGCTCCTTCAAACAATCTGTTTTGCAAAGGGTCAAGTGGTGCGGGCATGTATAGTACTGCCCGATTAGGTTGTTGTTCTCCAGAAAATTCAAGATTCGGCATAGAGTAATTCTAGTTTATTGGTATTTGTTTGCCTACCACTGCGGCGAGGGCTGCAGCTGCGCCACTCTCTGTAGCAATGAATGCTCCAGCTAATACTGCTGGATCAGTCACGCCATTATCAAAACAGACTCCTATTGTAGCAATGCCAGTAACAACCGCTAAAACGCCTAAACGTCCTAATATATTCCAACGTCGATCAGAAAATGATTCTTCCTGAACGATTTCAAATTGATCTGGTGAAGCTGTATTGTGTTTCATAATAAAAATTATGCACAGCAATACCTAATTAAGCAAGCAATAGCAGTAAACTTATGTGCCGAATGTGCGCTGCAAACGGCCATATTCTTTAATAGCGTTATCGAGGTCTTCTTCATTAAATTCCGGCCAATTTTTCTGACTGAACATTAGTTCGCTGTAGACCGATTCCCAGGTCATAAAATTACTCATCCGCTGAGCGCCTGATGTTCGGATAATTAGGTCAATCGGTGGCACATCGCCGGCGTACAAATTCTGCTCAATCATTTCAACAGTGACGTCTTCTGGCTTTGTGCCGGCAGCGGTAATCTTTTTTACCGCGTCAACAATTTCTTGCTGGCCGCCATAATCTAGACACACTAAAAGCGTGCCGCGTGTATTATTTTCTGTCAGCTTTTCCGCGTCGTGAATAGCGGTCAATAGCGCTGCGCCGAGCTTAGCTTTTGAACCAATGACCCGCAACCGAATGTTCTCTTTCTGAAACTCTTTTACTTCATGTTTTAAAACCCAGCGAAGGAAATTCATTAGATCGCGAACTTCTTGCTGATCCCGATTCCAATTCTCGGTTGAGAATGCGTATGCCGATACATAGCGAACTCCGTGTTTAAGGGCAGCTTTGCAAATTGTCTTAAGATTTCTATAGCCTTGACGATGCCCCTCGGCAATAGTCTTGCCGTGCTCCCGCGCCCACCGGCGGTTGCCGTCCAAAATTAAACCAAGGTGAGTTGGTATAGCATCATTATTGTTACTCATCGAGTATCTATAATACCTTATTCGGCAGTTTTACCTAGGTATTCAAGCGCCCATTTGCCGTTTGTTCGAGTGAAAAGACTGTATGAGCAATTCTCTGTCACCTTTTGATAGGTTTGGGTTTGGGTCCAACCTTCCAGATATGACGCCAGACTTCTAATAGCGTAGCCATGACTAAAAATAAAAGCTCGCAACGGATGGGGATGGGGAATAGTTTGTGCAAAATTTCTATCGAGACTGCAAAGCATCCGTATACCTATCTCGTTGGTAGATTCGCCGTTAGGCGCTTTAAAGTCTTTTCCTAGTTTTTGCCTTTCAGCTCCTATGGCTTCGGTATAAACATCTACTCTTGGCTGACCTTCCCAATCTCCCTGATGTATTTCTTGTAAGTCATCATCAAACAATGGCTGTCTGCTTATGCCCATTTCATCCAAAACAACCATTGCGGTGTCCTTTGCACGTACTGCTGGAGAGGTCAGAATGCAAGCAGGTAGTATATCCAAGTCTCTCATATGCCGGGCAAATGTTCGTGCCTGGCTTACTCCAGTATCAGTTAATGCTAGGTGGTTACTGCGTCCACCAATCAAATGCGCCAAATGTTTATTACCCTCCGATTCAGCATGGCGGATAAAGTATGCTTCAACTTCTGGTGCCTGTGTCATGATTTAATAGTATTCGATCTGTTAAAACTTAGCAAGTGTATAATATACAATAACTAATGTAGCAGGGAATTATTAATCTTTTAAAGCGAGTAGTACTTTTTCTAAATCGCCCGAATTTTTTTGTATAGTAATCCAGGGATAGTTATATTTTTTTACTTCAGCTTTAAGTTTTTGGCTGAACATATGAGCCCATTCTACTTCTTTTTCTTTAACGTTATCCGAGTAGGTTTTAGCCGCACCCCACAGCCCTCGCTGGTAAACCACGGTTCGCATTCGATCCATGTCCTCATCTCCCAGAAATACAGCTTTAATATTTTTGTCATCTTTAAAGTCCTGTGCCACAAGATGAGGTAATATATTTACGCCTTCTATCACAAAGCCGTTCTGCCAGTCATAATCATTTTTAATTAAGTTTCTTATCCCCAGCCAGGTAACTTCACCCTGTTCATACTCCATACGCACAATCTCTTCGGCAGAGAATTCAGTCAGGAATTTTTCGGCAGTATAAGCTTCTGGAGTAAATAATTTTGAGTGAGTCTTTCTGTCGGCAATAGTCCGCATGATTTCGCGTATTTGATCAGTCGAAATCCAGGGGATAGACAATTTTTCGGCTACCGCTTGGGCAATCGTCGACTTGCCGACTGTCGGCGTGCCACCAATGAGAATTATTTTTTTAGACATAATAGTATCATAGCAATAAAAGACTATTCGCAATGACTATATATTTTTCAGGGCTTTCATTATCGTTGATCCGACCCGCTCAACTTGGTCAAGTCGCATGCCGCCAATATTTATCCTAGAGTTTGGAAGTGCCAAAATTCCCAAGCATGAGCGAAATCAGAAATGTATGGAGTTACAGCCAAAGGTCTCTTATGAAAACTCAGGTTCAGGAATATTAAATTTTTGCCTAAGCGTTAGAAGCCGGGCGTCAAACGTTTCTTTTAAGTCAAACTTATATTGGGTCGCTTGCAGGTTGGCCGCGTACAGCAAGAACCCGGCAGCCATTCTCGCCGTTTCAATTGTTTCAGCTGCAGCCTGTTCGGCATCATTTTTGTGGTCAAGTCCATGCAAATTATGCGCTAAAGTGGTCGAAGCTTGAAGATGAGCCAGTTGATGCACCGGGATTAATCCAAAACGTGGAGCTAATTCCCTAATTCTTTGCCGAGTTGTTTCGGTTGGCATTAAGTCAACCGCATCTTGGTTCGACCAACGTCCTAACCTGATAGCGTACTGCAGTGCATCTGGCGCGATTGCGGTTCGTAGCAGTGTAGGATCAGTAAAGTCCTTTGCTGTACTATCTTTTACCAGATGGAGTAAGACATGGTTAACATTTTCTTCGTATCCATTTGGTTCCTGCTCCCAACCTCCTTGAACCACATCATAGACTCGTAGTTTTTCCGATAACTCACGTACGTCTGCGGCATTAATCACGTCTAGCTCCTGTCATGTCTAACAAGTAATTATAAACTAATTTTTGCTACAGAGCCATTGTATTATTTTTCTACTAATTCAGCTAGCCTTTCAAAACTTTCCTTAGCTCCCCTTCCATGCCGCTTGCTAATTAAGACGGTCGGCTAGTCCCGTTTTGAATTGCATATTCCTTCTCAATCATAATAAAATCGTCCAGTTCTTGACTGGTAAGCTTTCTTATCGCTTGCTTGAATTGTTCGAGTTCCTCGCCTTTTAGCATGGTTGAAACGTGCCCTGAAACAATTCCAAAAAGATATTGCTGAAGACCATACGTTTTAAAGTCTGACTTAAGGCTAGCTTGACTATCCAGCCAGTCAAATACACCTGCGATGAGCAAAGATATATCTGATACCGTCAGCTTGGCTTGCACTTCAGGCGGTAGCCGTTCGTAGACAAACTGTTGAGCGACAGTAATATCGTAGCCAGGCTCACCTGATGTGTAGGTAAATAGTGACGCAAGTTTACTAAGTAATCCCATATTAGAATAGTACCAGTACGAAGCTAGTATTAACTAAGGAATTTTCGGGTATTTTATAAGTAACTTTTGGAAAGTGACAAGATCAAATTCTCTAGGTCAAGTCGGTATTGTACAATTTGATCTTCCCTAGCAGCACGTGAGGACTCATGTATACGCCAGTATAAGAATATAGCCGCTCCTAGCTTATCGAGATACGTCCAAAGCCTAATTCTATCTTCATCAATTTGCCCGCCAGCAAGCTCATAGCCACTAAACAAAGCAGCTTTCTCATCACCTCGTATTTGTATACGCCACTTTCCTTGGTTATACTCCATATCTTCATAATAAATCGTAGAAAATTCGGCCATTGGATCGGTGTATTTGGCAAACTCCCAGTCAATCAGCCCAACCTTATTACCATCAACTAATATATTGCTGGGCGTAGCGTCAGAATGAGTTAAGCTTGGGGTTATAGCATTATAGTTTTTTTGCTGCTCCTGAAATAATTGCTTACTTTCAATTATAATTTTACGCATCACCGGATCTGGATGATTCAATAGTTTTGCTTCGTTGCCAAAACTTCTACAATTATCTAGCAGTTGATCCCACAAACCCAGAAGCTTATGGTCTGATTGAACTCGATGTACTTCTGCAAGTAGTTTGCCTAGATTGCTAAACTGCTCTATGGTTAGTCGTTCTTTAATCGCTCCACTAACATAGCTTTCCAAAATCCATTGTCTGCCATTAATCCTCTGCTGCTTATCAAAATATATAAGTTTTGGAATACGTGAAGAATCAAGTAAACTGAGCGCATAGGCTTCATCCGGCAAAGTATTCTGATCTTCATAACGTGCTACACGTAAGATCAATTTACGATCACCACAATTCAACAAATAGGTATCGTTTACCTCTCCGCCGCCAAGAGCTTGAAAATCTCCACTGAAGCCTGCGGTACCTGCAAGCTTTAATATAGACTGAATATCACTAATGGTGATTTCGTTTGGCATAGACCAACTATATCAGAACTTATCTATAGAGGAGTATTCCAATAACAACTATGGTCTGCATTGTCACCCATATAATTTGTCCCGCCCAAATTGGTTTCAACTGAAAGACAAGCCCATAAATTAAAAAGGTAATTCCAAAAACTAAATAACCCACCCAGGTTAACAGCGAAACATCTTTAGCGCTTTGGTTGGAGTATATGGCAATGATCTGCGGCAACGTAATAAGCGGCTGAATTATTCCGGCCACTAAAGCAAAGTATTCGATGCGTTTTTTGTAAGTGGAATCTATTTGGAATTTAGGCATTGGTTAATAGTAACAAAAGAGTTGACGTATTTGCTAAGTTAGAACGTAGTCAATATCGATTCAGCTACTGTTTCTATCGGCTTGGTCGCGTCAATCATTATGGCACCGTAGCGCCGGTATTCAGCTTCTTTTGTTTTATTGCTGGCAATTGCCAAGGCAAGCTCATGTGGTCTTGTTCCGTAGTCATGATCTCTTGGATTACGTACTCGTCTGCGAATAGTCTCTTCATTTGTTTTGAGCCATACTACGGCTGAACACATGTCGCGTATAATCTCGTCATTAGCAGAGCCGCCGCATAAGAACACTGGTTTGTTCTGCGCGTTTTCTTTAAATCTAGACACTTGATCAACAGATATCAGCCATTCATGCTGATCAAGCCATTCTTTGGAGCGGTCTGTGACTTCATTAAAGCCAGCAGCTATTTTGCCTGACCTTATGTTGTACCAGGCACTGATCCCGTTGTGTTCGGTGTCATAAGCTTCATAGCCTCTTCTGGACAACTCTTTTGCTATGGTAGATTTTCCCGAAGTTGATATGCCAGTTATAAAAATTAAAGACATAATTTATATCCACGTAGTTTTCTTATAGCGCGCATATTCATCGCCTAATTTAGCTGTCAATAACTTTTCTTCTTTTTGAATCCGAATATATTCAAGGATAACTAATCCTATTATCGGTATTAGTACTGGCACTTTCCAAATAAATATGCCGATGCCGATTACCGCTAAAATAGAGAAATAATACACAGGGTGCCGAAACTTACTATATAGCCCGTGTTTTACTAAAAAGTTAGCTTTTGGAGCCAAAGAAAACGCGTTGCCGAGTTGAATGCGGGCAATAATCCAAAACATAAAAACGACAATCGTTCCAGCAAGGCCAATAAAATGATTTGCCTTTGCTTGGTCTGGCCACGCCAATAGGAAGAACCCGAGACTGAGCAATAAATAGATTACTGGTATCAGAATTTTGAATTTAGTTGATGCCAAAAGCGAAGAATTACTCATAATTTACTTAAGAATTTTATTACATCGTCAACGAGTTTACCTATTGCTTTATGTTCCGGTTCTGCCTCAACCGAATATTGTGGTACGTTAATACTAATAACTTCTATCATGGTTAAATCATAGCAAAAAAATACATTTAACTAGTCTTCGCTTCCAATAATGTACGCTTCCTCGCCCAGCCGGGCTTTGTAATGCGGAAAGATTATGCACTCGCCTTTGTTAGCGGTGTAGGTTTTATCATTCTCGGTGGCAATAACTTGGCCTGGTGTTAGGCGGTCAAAATTGTGTAATCCATCTGTTAGGATAAATTGTTCAGAACTTTTATGGACTGCGTTAAGCGCTTTGATAATTCTTTTGGGATTGGTTGCAGTAGGAACGTGTTTATCGCTCATATTAAAATATTGCAAAAACTGATAAATACTTTGTGCTGCTAGATCTTTGTACTTGGCAGCTTTCGAAATTGGTCCACACTCAATGCAAACGGTAATTTTACCGTTCAAATACATGTAGCCATCAGTTCCGCCGGGCTCAACTTCTGTCCAGTTGGTTGAAATGATTGGCACGTCAAAGTTTTTTGCTAAATCGATCGCGTTATCTTCACAAATGACAAAAGGTAGTCCTTCTGGATCGTAAAACATATGTATATCAAGCAGGGCGTCGCACTGATCAAGTACAGCCATTAGTTCTCTAGCGCGTATGTCTTCGTATTCGTTACCGTTATTGCCTTTGAAGAAGCACCGATTCAAATTTTTATTAATCATCCTGACGTTCGCTTCAATTGCTGGCGGATTAGCAAAGACTAGAAACAATGTACCTTTGGTAATTTTTAGTTTGGGAATTAACTCTTGAAAAGCTAGAACGCCAGCCGTTTCATTACCATGAACACCGGCAAAAATAGCCAGTGTTGGGCCTGACTCGCTTCCAGTTATTTCTATAATTTCTGACGTTATCATTACTTACCTCCTTTAAATAGTAGTATGTTGTCGCAACATCCACCATTGCTTGGTTTCATGGGGCAGGCCGTGCAAGCACTTAAGGCACAGGCTGGCACTTCTCCAGTTTCAACTTCAGCATAGTCGGACTGCTCAAAGATAGCTTGGCTCAAAGAATTACAAAACGCATACGGCGTATGTCCTTGCTGGTTGAGTAGTTTAGTTACTACCTGGATTAATTTATGAGCAATGCCTTTCTGTCGATGTTCAGCCGGTACCCACAAGCTACCGACCTCCGGCATGGTGTTTCCATTATGTTTTTCGGGTGTGGTCGCGCCGATGAAGCCTGAAAATGCCTCTTCGTGTAACGCCACGACGCCAAGATGTTTTTGCCAAACCATGGCTGGCTCTATTGGTAACATTTGAGGTTTTTCACCGAGCTTCCCATTTGTGTAATCGGAAACAAGCTGAGCAACCTCGTGCTGCTTACCTTCCGGTAAACAATTAAATATATATAGCTTATTCATTATTTTAGTTCCTTAGGTTTAAAAATTAAAAAGCCCCTCTTTAAATTAAGAGGGGCCAAGAGAAATCAAAAAGATTAACTGCCCCTAAGGGCGTCGACGTAGTCCTGACTGAAAATTAATCTTAAACATTAAACAATAATAACATACTAAATACAATTGTCAAATATAACCGTTTGTACCTAAATAGTCTTTCAATTTTTGAAAAGCTCTGGTACGCATACTGAATTCAGGTTTTAAGCCATCTCCCATTTCAGCGAATGTTTCGTCTAGGCCGTCGGGTCTGAATATATCATCCCAACCAAATCCTTCGTTGCCGTATGGCTTGACAATTTTGCCTTCAATTTCTCCTTCAAAAAATAAAGTGTTGCCATTATCATCGTCATAACCAATTACCGTTTTAGCAACCGCCGAAGAGTCATGGATTTTCTGGCACAATTCGTAAATCCCCTGATTTCCAACCGCCTGCTGCATCCACTTTATGAGCGGTCCCGGGAAGCCATTGAGCCCATTGAAATACAACGAAGTATCTTCGACAATCAATGCTCCCTGTTGCCGGGCTCTGGCTACTTGCAGCTTCTTGCTGATCACTAATTGAGGATCCAGTGTCTGCTCCTCGGGCAAATCAAATTCAACTCGCTCTAAGCTTGGCAGCAATGCTTTGGCTTCACGGAATTTATTGTCGTTGCCGGTAACGAAATAAATGGGTTTCATAGTCTCCATAGTAACATCTAGCTAAGCTTGTCCGACATCAAACAGCGTAGGGTGTAGTCTGTTTTCCATAAGCTCAATGCCCTCTTTCAGCGGCTCCACATATTTATTGTAGGCTCTTTTATAGGTTGTGTCAGAAATGTACATATGTGGCTGAACGTCTGGCTTCACGTTATGTTCATTTATCACAAAGCTTTCCTGGGTATCCTGGTTTAAATAAATCAGAGAATACCCTTCTAACTCACCGCTAAACGGGTCGTTCCTTTGGACTAAGCGCCATGCCCGCCCATCATCGGAAATACGCAATGTCACAATATCGCGCACGGACTGGCCTGGAATTCGGATACCGTCTTCCGTGAAGCCTTTTTTCTCGTGAATTCCAAACTGATTCAATAAACTAATAGAACGTTCGAACAAGTCTTTCCGCATTAGATCAATCTTCATACTTTCTACTTCCTCTTTTATATTTTCCCAGTTCCCTGATACAAAATTACCCAGTATTATTGGCATTCCATACTGCAGCACTTCGCTACGCTTTGCATTAGCAATTAATGGCTTTTCAATATCAGACGCGAACATCCAAACAGCATTATCTTGTTTCGTTTTATTAGTTGCCCATCCAAAATCATGCCGGGCTGATTCTTTAGAAAAAATGATAACCTCATCTTCTTTTACTAATGCCCAGTCTGTATCTATAGATTCGCCGATACCGTCATCTGAATCATACCAATGGCCACTAGCGGAAATTGGCTTTGATAGATCAAATGGATAACTATGAAGCAAATCAAAAGTAGCTTGCTTGCAAGCTAATTCTTGGGCTCTGTATGCTTCCTCTTTATTTCTTTTTTCTGATTCCTCGCGTTGCCGCTCTAACTTCTCTTTTTGCCTGGCGGCGTTTTCTTGTACTGTTATTTCTAGAGTTTTGAGATCTAAAAATTCTTGCAATGATTCTTTTCTTATATTTTCCATTACTATTCTCCTTCTTACAGCTCAGCAATAGTACAGAACAATAAGGAAAATAAAAATGTAAATAAGTCAACACCTACCCCTGTTGATAATCTAGTGAATCATTGTTATAAGGGGTTAATGTTGTAAACTATATCTACTTTTCGGGCGAAACTTTGTCTAATATAGCCTGAACTACTCCACCCAGCGGCAAAGTAGCGTCTATTTTAATCACGCCAGGTAAGTCTCGCTTCAAGCGATCAGCCCGGTACTTTTCCATAATCAACTCAAGTTGGTAAGGAGTTTGGCCGAAATCATTGGCTGTATCTGCCCGGCCCGCAATACGCTGCTTTAGAGTCTCCGCATCAATATCCAAGAATAAAACTTGGTCGAATGAACTCCAGACATCATCTTCATTAGATGCAGTACCACATAAGAAAATAGTCTTGTCCTTGGCTTTTTCGTGCAATTCATCAATCGCCTTAGGGATCAATCTATAACTGTGGTCAGCAAACCAATCCGGAGTTAATTCGTCCGGGTACTCGACTCTGGTATTTGTAGCGTTATTATAAGGCCCACCCATGTCATCATCGTCGGCGTCATGAGCTTCATAGCCAAGTGCTTCAAGTTCTTTCCGGATGGCTGATTTACCAGAACCCGGTGTTCCTTTTATATAGTAAAGGCTCATTTTATTTTTTTTGAATTATAGTAAACATAATACGCGTATAGTCTCTTTTTCAAATTAAAGTATAGAGCTATTCGCCTGTAGAGGAAAGTAATTCATCCATTCTATCCAGACGGCTGCCTAATTCAGTTTGTGCTTTTTGTCTTAAGTCTAAAACTGGTTCGTGCAGTGCTAAATCTAAAACTTGTGAAGATGCCATCGTCTCTAAGTTTTCCTCAACAGTTTGAACCCATCTTTCAGTGCGCTGCTCAGCGTCGTGTGAGAATCTGAGTGGTCTGTGACTCTCGGACATGATTTCTCCTTTATATGGACTTGCACTAAACATATATTGTATGCAAGCATGAGCTTTTACGTTATTATATTGACTAATTAGCAATAATACTATATAATTTAATCAACGTCAAGGAGATTTATGAGTTTTGCTACATCATATGAATTATTAAATAGCGCTTTGAACGAAGAAGCCAAAGTAAAAGAAGCTGTATTAGGTGATATATTTTTACCCAATCCTGACATGCCTGATTTAGGACTTCCGATAGGCTATAAGATCGAGAAAAATGAAACTTTTGCCGTCGCTCGAAGCTCGGGTATACTTGCAGTTACGCACACTTGTAAAGTAATAAGTTTAGATCACGAGCAACTGTCACAAACAATTGACCCGTCGGAGCTTATTACATGGATTGGTCAACCCACTCCTGATTTATACTTATGGCAAGGCGTTGGATGGAATGAAGCCAACGAGAAGGCTGCGCCGCATCATTCGCGTCTGTTCCGGGGCTTTACACAAGAAGAGATGTTGTATGGTGACAAATTATGGGAAGATTATAATAGCGAATATAAGGAATGGTTGCGACAAAACGGGTTTCCAGATGACACTCCCGAGCCTGATATAATCCCCGATGAGCCAAACTATCCATTTGAACCTGATTTCTTTCAAGCCCATATCCGAACCCCTGCAATTGATAATGACGAAATGTATCCGATTGATGACCATGCTGCAGTCCTGGCCCAAGTTGGATCAGAGCATGCTGAGCTTGAAGTTTTAACGGTATTCAATCAATCCTGGGGACACAATTTGTATGGCAAGTATACGCCAGCTCAATTCTTAGCAATGACAAACTGGTTACTTGAGCTAACTGAAAAGTAAACAATAGATATCCACGGTTCTATTTAGTCTTAAGAGTAACGCATATTTTGGTTTGGTATAACTGCAATACGCTTGAGCTGCTGACTAACATGGTTTGCTTCCAAATTTCGTATGGTTCCATAATCTGCGCCGGCTGCAAGAGCTAAAACTGAAAGCTGTTTCATGAATACGACTATTTGTTGAGTTCTATTTTCATAATCATTAATCTGGTCTTCGGGACTCCACATTATGCTTGGAATTTGATTTCTGCAAGTATAGTTACGATCTATGTATACAGGTTGTTTGCGTGGATCTGTAATCAGCTCTACTGGGTCTGAAGCTCTATTCCCAAGTTGGCGCGTTATCGTATACGTCTCTCCCATTAGTTCTTCGGTTTTTTTAGTACCTTTTATAGATCTTTTGGTTTTTGTTTCAATGATTCCATTTATATTTAGAGTGGTGAACTCATACGATAATCCAAGTTCGTTTTCATCAGTATCGCCAAGATATATTGGGTCGCTTTGCCAGCCCACCGGTGTCCATTGCCGTACTGCTCCCAGAGAATGAATTCTACCCCACTCTATATTTTGAGTTTCGCTTCGGTTTTCTTCACCATTTAGATAGTCTTTTACAGCTGTAACACCAAGTATCGCAACGCGATGTAAAAACATAGTCCTCTCATGCGCAGCAATGACGTCAGCATTTTTTACTGAATCTTCAATCCAGTTCAGTTTGGTCTCTGTTGCTTCAGTCATAATACTCCTTATATCCTATACTTACTAAGATATACGTATGCCGATATATTGCAAGCATGAGCAAAACAAAAAACCATTTAAGATTGAACTAGTTGCAAACTGTTATACTTTCCTAAAAGGATACGCTTAACTATGCAGCCAAACGATAATGATACTTTGGGTGAAAAAACTGAGGATATTCCGCCGGATGATATCCCAACACCTCCCCCAGCGATAATATCAACTCAATCAAGCAGCGCCAATTGGGTTCAACCTAATAAAAACAGAGGTTGGGTAGTCTTTATAATCGCTGCGTTTCTATTGCTTGTACTGACAAGCACTGCGTTTCTATTAAATAGAAAAGATGCTAGTAAAGTTGAAAATGAACCAGCTAAAAGCCCGAACGTAGTAACTGGTGAACATAGATCGTTGTTTGCCTATATGGATGGTGCAAACGATATTCACAGCGCCAATTTTAAGCTTGATACGGATGCACCTAGAGAACAGTCGGCGCTACCTTTCATTACAGCCGCAGGAAAGATTTCCAGAGATAAAGACACAAACGAATTACATGCCCAGCTGCCAGTTGATAGAAGTTTCACAGAAGTAAAAATCGTCGAGCTTAAAAAAATTATCGACTACGACAACAGAGAACACCAGGCAGACTACACAGTAAGTAATAGTTATGAAGTTGATATGGCTGGATTGCTAGCAAAATTAAACATTATGCCTGATTCCAAATATTTAACCTTTGATTTTGAAGGTGACACTCTGGCAAAGGCAGCTTGCCAGGAGTCAATCAAGTCATACGAAAAATCTGTAGATGATGAGCTTAATCTGCTGCAACCAAATTATCAACCAACCACAAACAAGCAGGAAACAAAATGGGAAATTGAATTTAATAGCGTTGCGAAACGTTTAATTAAGCCGATCGATACAGTCTACAAAGTGTGTACTGGCGATGAACAAGCAAGAGAGTCGGAAGACTTTCTAAATAATGATAAATTGACATTCATAACAACTCAGAATGATTCTACTACCGAATTTAAAGTTGTGCTCGAAGATAGAACATACAGCGAAAACACTCAAGAACACAATATTATGAACGCTACTATAAGCAATATTAAGAAAAGTGGGGATAAAATTAATGTCGAGACAACTCCATCGGTCTTTTCGTTGAATAATACCTCAGCCTTCATGATAGCAATAAATAAATGCAAGGACTTGCCTTTTATAGCTGGCGGAGGTTTATTTGGTTCTTATGACTACGCCAGTCCGGATGGTGACTACTATTCGGGGCCGAGTCTGTTTGATACCGGTTATTATTGTACGGCCAAAGAAGCTGAGATAGCGGGATATGAGTCAAATACTGAATAATGAGACTACTCAGTATATATTTACATGTGCCTAATTATAGACAGTGGCTATATGATGTTCAAAGAGATAATTAACTGGAGGAGTAAGTTAGAAATCAACTTCTCTTACACGTTTATTCAATCCGCGCGACTATCGCGGTAGCGTTGTCTCTAGTACGTTGACCGCCAAATGCGACAAGTATACGAGGTAGGTTTCTCATGTGAGCTATTCTTTGAACGGCTACAGCTGTTTCCACGGCTACATGATTACTCCTGGCGCTTGTTCCCCATAAGCCGTCGCTCGCCACCACTAAGACACCGGACTGGCTTAAACTGAGCATAGTAATATCTGGTTTTGGAGTGACAAAAGGTCGACAAATATCACCAATGGCCCTTGATACGGCTAACATACCTCCAAAGTGTTGCCCACGAGGAGGAAATCCTAGTTCTGTTGCCCGTTTTACTTCAGCAACATTGTCTTTGTTGTGGGGCTTCGTAAGGGCTATGGGGTGTCCAGAATCTGGAAAAAATACTGCTTCACTGTCGCCTACATACACGGTTGCAAGGTATTCTTGATTAACTACAGCTACTGTGGCTGTTGTGCCGCTCACCATCGCCATTTCTTCTTCTAATAGTGCTCTATGGGCAGCCTGGAAGCCATTCGCGACAGTATTGGTACAGTCCTGGATATTTTCACTAGAGACTGCGTTTTCTATTGATTCACGTACTATCTGGGCAACTTGCTTCGCAATTATATGTCCATACTCACCATGGCCATCAAATACACCCATATACAGTGTGCCCATTGCATCATAATCGCAATATGTAACATCTTGCATCTTATCCCGATGTCCCATACTAGAAGCTTCGTAAACAGCCGTCACATTCATGAGTGGATTTTAACACCTGACCTGCGGGATTGCGACGTTAAGCGGAATAGGGAAATTATTACTAGAGGGTCATCTGTCGCTCAATTACTACCATTCTTCAAGCTGATGCAATAAAGTTGCCCTTTTCTATTAGTTCCTCCAGGGTACTATAAGTTTTTGTCCCAGTCTTGCCAAAAAACTTTGTTAAGTACACTAATTGATACTTATTATGTTCTGGAACTGCCATCGCTGGCCTGCCGTTGCGCGACCCCTTTATTATTGTATTGGCATAAAGAGCATCAATAATAGCTAGGATATCGTTTTCCATCTCGGTGAATAAGTCTGCATATTTGAAATTGCTCATATTATATAAGTCGTCGTCAAAAGAATATTCTAATTTTGGATTTGATCTTAGAGTAATCTCTATGCCAAAACTTTTACCGGGTAGAACGTAAACTTCGGCTTTGAAGTTTTTTGTATCAACGTTGTAAGTGTCCTTTTTACTACCGGGAGAAATAAATCCAACATTGTAAGTATTTAGTTTGTCTAATACACGTTGTCCGTAGTTATCCATTGTTAGAGTATAGCAAAGCAAAAACTTCCGAAGAAGTTATTAGCCGCAAATGGACGAAGAACATCATGCACGCTATTGTAATCAGTCTGTCTTACAAAAGGATCAAAATTATGCTGCACTCTTACTTGGAGGTGGACGCAGATTATTTCGTTTTTTAATATAGTGGGATTTGTGTCCTGGAAATTCTGGCACACACTGCCACGCCCCGTTGACATTAAAGCAAATTTCTATATGCCGTAGCACTCGAGTTTTGTTATAGGCTACATCTCCCTTGAGAGCGGCTTCGGCAAGCTGAATCTCTAAGTCGAGATTTTCGCGTGAATTGTAATGGAAAAAACTGAGTTGCTGCCATTCGAAGCAATCTACTCTTTCTATATCAATAATTACGGCCGAGCCAACAGCATTACTATCTTGCGACTCATCCCAATTGTTGCGCATACCCTCCATAGCTGATACATGCATCAGAGTGACTGGCAAAGAATTTAGAGCAGTGGAGTTAAACACCCACTTTTGTTCATTACCATTTTCGCTATATTGAGCAACGACATGGGGTAACGCTTGTAATTTTGTAGCGTACCTTTCAAATAGTCGATTAATCATTGCCTTAGACCGTATCGACGTCTCAGCCTTGTCCTTGGCAGTTTTTTTCATAGTGATAGTATAACAAAACAGTCTGAATGTTGTTTTATCACAAACGACATGGAGGACCATCTGTACCGCAATTGCAACTAAGCTCAAGCCATAAAATCAACCCCTATAAGTTTCCCTAAAGCTTATAGGGGTATGTCGTGTCCATCGTATTCGGCTTTATATTTGCGTGCTAATTCTCTGAACCCTTTTTCAATTACATCTAGCTCTTTTTCAAGTTCACTTGCTTTTTTGGAAACCGTAACAGACCAAGCGTCATCAAACTCTCCTTTTTTGCCTTTAAGAAAATGTACGTCTTTTGTATAACCTGCTTTTTCAAGCTCATTTCCTAATTTTTCTGCCTTATCTTTCTCATCAGCCTTGCAATAAAAGTAGAAAAAGGCTGGCAAATCATCTACATTATGATCGTTGTTGTTGTCAACAGCATTGTTTCTTAAAAAATTGAATAATGCCATTGGCTTAGTATAACAATTAGAATCGTTAAGCGCGGTTTATTATGCAATTTTTGCAAGTATCAGCTGCTTGGTAAGCTGCGGAGGGCCCACTGGGACAGCGGGCTTCGCCCTTCTTTCGTTCAGCCATGCTCGGTGCAAACACCTGTGCGTGGCTTCTCTTCGCCGAACCCACTTTTGCTAACGCAAAAGATCTGGGTTCTCGACTCATTAGCTGCTCCAAAAGAAAAACACATCGACGAGGTAGCGAAATGTCGATGTGTTTTTCTTTTGGAGGAGCATGTTGCAAACTATTGCAACTAAACTAGCGGACAAGCCCCAACTTTATATCGCTGAATTATCAACCTAATAAGCAGATGGAACAACATCAACCACCTTGCCAGCGATTGAGTATGCGCCACTGTCTTCTTCGGACACAACGATTGGCGGCATAGGGTCAGTAGACTCTGAAAGTAGTAGAACTCTAGAATTAGCTGGGTCAAAAACCAATTTCTTAATGTTGGCAACTTCATCAAATATAGAAACAACATAATCGCCACTCGTCACGTTGTCAGTTTTCTCTACCAATACATAATCACCGTTTCCAATAGCCTTACCAGCAATGTTCGCTGCATTCATAGAATTACCGACGGCTTTTAGTGCGTAAAGCATATCAAGTTTTACTTTCGGTAGCAAAGACGGTGATAGTCTTAAGAATTCTTTTACCCTGTCATCGGCAACGCTGGTGGCTGCGCCACAGTTTGCCTCACCCATAATGGGTATGCTTAATAGACCCAGAAACTTCTCGCCATTGCTGACTTTGGTGATTTCACCAGTTTTCTGGTTGCGGAACACTAAACCTTTATCTAAAAGCTGGTCTAAATGGAATTTAACGCTGCCATGATTGGCTACACCCAACTTCCTCGCAAGCGCATAATAGCTACTCCCGCCCAAGTCTTCTGTGTCCGCCAACGCAAGTAGCCTCTCGTTGTACTTCGTGCATTACCCCTATTATAGGGGTAGCAATTGTCCCTGTCAAACCAACTTACGGTTTTTGGTTACGAAATAGTTGATTAACTATATCTGAACTGTTAGTATAGAGGTGAGTTTTCTAAAATAAAGTTTTGGGATCTCGCAAGCGTTGGCAGGGTCGTCTCTGCCGATCCTTAACAAAATAGCTAGAATAAGAAAAGACACCAGCGCTAACTGGTGTCGGGTGTACTTAGTTTTGACACGTTTGTACGCTCCTTATTTTAGCACAACACCAACTAACTATAAGGAGCCAAAACAATGGCTAAAAATTACTATGTAAGCGGTAATAGAAAAGACGGATACCGCGCCGTCGCTCAAGGTGCGCAACGGGCAGGTTTTACTGGTCCACGACAAGCCGATGTAATTTCGCAGACTCGCAACAGTATGCGTAGCAACGGCGGGGGTGAGTTGAGGATTCAGGGAACGGACAACAAGTTCAGAGCTGCTGATACCGTACCGCCTAAAAAAGATAACTTCCCGCCAAAGGGTTAATGATGTCGTACTACTACATCAACAAGAACGCCCAAGAAAATGGTGACCACGAAGTTCATACGACTGGGTGCGGTCATGCTCCTGACGAAGAAAATCGTATAGGCTTAGGTAACTTCAACGACTGCTGGGAAGCTGTAACGGCTGCGAAGCACAAGTGGCCGAACGCAAGAATAAATGGCTGCTATTACTGCTCCACTGCGTGTCATACAAGCTAGAGCTGGGCAAACCTAAAACTATGGGGCATCTTTGCGAGATTGCCTCATTTTTTTATCCTGATAAATATCGTAAATAAGCTCTGCCATTCTTTTGGCATCACGATTCATCAGCAACTTCTCCTTACTAACCTTTATTGCATCCTTGGCCATTAAGTCTAGTGTTGAGATTACTTCTTCGATTTCAAGATCAGTCATGCCATCAGAATCTTTTCCTAGGATTTTTCGAGCTTCCTCAATAGTTAAAGTTAACTCGTTACTCATGGATTGATAAGGAAGTCCCGTATGTCCTGTCAGTTAATTCAGCCATATCTTTTGATGCTTCCATGTCTGATAGTTTGTAATATCTTGAGCCTTGCAAAGCTAGATTTGAATACTTACCGAGCTCAATCGGATTTTCAAAGTAAACGATGTTGCTGTCGTGGTGAATAATGTATTTCCCGGGGTTGTTTTGATATGGTTCAATCCTGTCAATCTTTGCATATGCACGTATGGCACTTGTTGGTGCAGACTCATACAGAGCTATATATTTTAGCTTTGGTAGTGAGGTTTGACCTACTCTAACAGCCCACCATGCGCTTTTATTTACAAATGCTTCTTGAAATCCATTGCCAGAGCAAGGTGCGACAATAGTATCATATAGCCTTCTCATCCTTTACTGAAGTCGGTGGTGCTGTAATTACCTCGGCATTTGATTCATCTTTGAGTGGTTCGTACAGGTTATATCCCAAAGTTGTCAGCAAAAGCTCAACATCAGTAAAGTAATCCAGAATTGTAGCTTTATCGAATTCTCTCATCGTAATGGGTGTTGGCGAATTCATGTTTTGGATATTGAAGCGACCTATTTCAATAGCTTTCTGAATCGAATACGACTCAAGGAACTTAACATCCGCTTTATTGATACCATCACTACTACTCACACAAATAACCGCCGACTGCCAAAATGGTTTCTTGATAGCGTGGTCTTTTACTCTATTGTTGAAGTTCTCACATTCACCTATATAAACAGTGGTTCTCTCATCGTCGAAAAGCATATAAAGTGCTGGTTGCTGTAATTCTTTTCGAGATTTAGCCCAGTCAAGTTCATCCCGGGGGATTACAAAAACTTTTGCCATGCTATTCGATAGCTCCGCAATTTTTATACTGTCTTGTTCGTAGTCTTTTAGAAATATCTGGATAGTCTTGGATCTCATGACTTCACCTGCTTATATAGCTCGTCAAATATTTTTTCAGAAATAGTTTCTTTCAAGGCTGCATCACCGTCTAGTGTCTTGTAGAACTCTGCTCTTTCAGCAAACATTTTCATTAGTTCTTCCTGCATTACCTCACTAAAACGAGTCTTTGCGGCTCCTTTGGGGTTATTGGCAATTGCTTTCTTAACGTCATCACGATCTTTTATACGTGAAACAAGTAACATTCCGTCTTCTTCCATGCCCTCAGGCAGTCCGAACTGTTCATTGATACTTTTTACTATTAGTGAAAGGCGTTCCATCTCATCGAGCGGTCTACCACCACGTGAGTTACTGCTCATTGGCTCTAACTCTGTTTCAGTATCAACAAGACCGATTGTATTTTTAGTGCCCTTAGATACGGCGATACTACTTAGATCAATTTGGTCTAGCAACTCTATCGGCATTTTCTCTTTTTTTCTAGGAAGCTTTTTATTCAAGTTACGTGTGTACTCGTAGAACTGTTCCAACTTGCCATCGCCAAAGTCAAACAACTGCGCAATAAAGGCATATTTGCGCACAAAGTCTATTAATTTGCCTCGGAATTCTTCTTGGTCGTCTTCATCAAGTGCATCAAAGTTTTGTACTGCCTCGTCAAGCAATCCCGCAACTACAGCCTGATTTTCTTGGTTATCAGATACCAGCAGTGTGTAGTGTTGAGCTACCTGTTCTTCGCCAAATAAACCAGCACCGAGAATATCCCTCTTTAGGTCGTACAAAATGTTTGGGTCAGTAGATTCCGACAATATTGTGCTTGTGTAGTACGGTTGGAAATCCTTTTGTATATTTGCTGGGTCATTAACAAAATCAAGTACAAATACATTGTCTTTAATCTTGCCCATCGTTCGGTTTAAACGACTCAGTGTTTGTACAGTTGCGACTCCGCCCAATTTTTTATCAACGTACATAGCTGCCAATTTTGGTTGGTCAAAACCTGTTTGAAACTTATTCGCAACGATCAGTATCTTAAACGCATCCTCGTCAAACTTCTCAACTGTCTGCAGCTCTGAGAAGCCATTTAGCCCTGCTTCCGTATACTCAATTCCGCCGCGGCTGGCATCCACGACAGTACCCGAGAATGCCACAACAGCTTGAAAAGGGAAGCTTTGTTTAGTTAGGTAGTCCCTTACAGCTAAGAAGTACCGTACAGCGTGTAAGCGTGACTTAGTAACAATCATTGCCTTTGCTTGTCCTTTAATAAGTCGCTCTATCTGACTGTGGAAGTGCTCCACCATAAGTTCGGCTTTTTTCTCAATGCCGTGCTCGTGCAAGTCAGCGTAACTAATAGCAAGCCTATAAGCTTTCTTCTTTTCAAATTCAGGGTCGTAATTAGCAGCTTTTTTAATCAACTCAAAGTACATCTTATGAGTTGTGTAGTTCTGAAGAACATCTAAGATAAAGCCCTCTTGGATTGCCTGTTTCATGCTGTATAAGCTAAATGGATAAAACTTACCGTCTGTACCTTTTTCGCCAAACAGTTCGAGTGTTTTTTCTTTTGGCGTGGCCGTAAACGCAAAAAAACTAACGTGCGGCAACTTTCCCCTTGCAGACTGTACATCTAGTGCAAACTGAACTTCTGGGTCATATTCTTGTTTGTTCTGCTCATCTTCATTCTCTGCATCTTCAAGCTTGTTCAGAGTCTGTTTTAGTGCCTTAGTGCTTTCGCCACTTTGGCTTGAATGAGCCTCGTCAACAATTATTGCAAAAGTCTTACCTTGTATACGTTCCATATCTTCTACAATCACAGGAAACTTTTGTAGCGTTGATACGATAATTTTCGTTTTATCCTGCAATGCATCACGCAGTTCGCTCGATTTAGTAACCCCTTTAACAACGTTTACTTGTTGCTCAAACTGACTTACCGTGTCGCGAAGTTGCTTATCAAGTACTCGCCTATCAGTGATTATGATAATCTTATCGAAAACTTTCTTGTCTATAGAGTTATGTAGATCACTTAAGTTGTGCGCAGTCCATGCTATAGAATTAGATTTGCCTGATCCTGCGCTGTGCTGAATCAAGTAATTCTTACCAGCACCATTTTCACGCGCGTCTTCAATCAATTTTCGCACAACATCACGTTGATGGTAGCGTGGGAAAAGGAGCAATTCTTTTTTAATAATTCTGCCTGTCTTGGGGTCTTTCTTTTTCTCAACCTGTACGTGCATAAAGCGGCTGATAATTTCTAATAAGCTATCCTTAGTAAGTACGTCTTCCCAAAGGTAATAAGATGCGAATTTGCCGTCTACTTGAGGATTTCCTGCACCGTTATCAGCACCCTTATTAAACGGCAGGAAGTACGTAGCGAGTCCCTCAATTTTTGTAGTCATAAACACTTGATTATTATCTACTGCAAAATGCACTAGACAGCGCTTAAATGCGAACAGTTTGTCGCTAGGCATGCGATCAACTTTGTACTGGTGTATGGCGTGCTGTACATTTTGTCCAGTGAGTTGATTCTTTAATTCCATCGTTACAACGGGAATGCCATTAAGTAGCAGCACAATATCAACTGATCGTTGGTCTTTAGGGCTAAAATACACTTGACGCATTACGCTAAACTGATTTAGCCCGTAAAGGCGTTCACTTTCAGGATTAAATCCAGTATTCGGGCGCTTGTACATAAGGTCAATGTGTACACCGCGGTCTGACACACCATTTCGTATTACTTCTAGCACACCTATCTGTGTAAGTTCTTGGTCTAGACGTTTTGCAAAGCCTTGTATCGCTTCATCACCATAGATTTCCTGTAATCGTTTCCACTCTTTTGGTTGGCTTGCTTCGATAAAGTTTTTCAGTGTTTCTAAGTCTAGCGCTAACTCGCGGTCATAGTGTTTATCTTTAACTGGAACACCTTTTTCATCGGCACCGCGAAGTGCGTATGTATTGGTCTTGACCAAAAAATCAGTTATGAACTTTTCGAAGTTTGTTTCCTTAAGGTCTATCATAATAAGTCTTTCTCCCCAGACACTAACTTGTATAGATTTCTTGCTGCTTCATCTTCAGCAACTGCATATTCAATAACTTTCGTAACTACAAATGGCAGAATAATTTTCTCTAGCTTTGCAAATAGCACATCAATGTATACACGCCAATTGCGATTTCCACCGTCGTGTTCAAACACTTGCCACTCAGACATTTTCTCAATTCTAGCGTCCAATGTAGGTGCGGACTGACCACGCCTGGGTTGCTTAAACTCAAATGATACTACTTGCTTACCATGTTCAACTGTCCCGAGGTGAGCTAGATAGTCCCTAAAGCCATTCCAAATTAATTTCTGCCCGTCTGAGTCATCCTTATCTATGCCTAGTTCTATACCGTTTTCTGAGAGTCGTTTTACAAAGTGCCTAAATGCATCGGTCTCGTTCACGGTGAAGTATACGGAATCATGTGGCGTGAACCTTTGTGGCTTGTCTATGAAGTAACAGATTTTTGTTAGCAAGCTTAGCGCGCTGAAAGCAGCTAGGGCTGATGTTATATTGCCCCCACCCAGCTCTTGACCTGTGTGCAGCCTGTTCGCTCGTACATACACAAAGGTTCTGTGATCTGCGCACAAGCCGCCAACGCGCTCTTGAATTATCTTTACGACCTCGGACTTATAAATACCTATAGAACCTTTGCCAAATCCGGCGCCAACAACCCGTTTAGCCACTTCATATTGGTCTATCATACTTTTATCTTCCCAGTTACGGCGTGGGATATGAGGGAAGCGCGACGTACTTTGAGCAGTGATATTTGCTTATTAATTTTTTTTCTTAGTTCTAGAAATTTTACATTCTCGTCGTCTAGAAATTTAGCTATCTGATCTTGCTCATGTTGGGGAGGCATAGCTATTTTATAAGTTACAATTTTATCTTTCGTTAAATGCGCAATACTCACTTTATTAACTGTGTTAGAGAAGACTTGGTTTAAGGCTAGATGCTGGAAAGAATAGTAAACAAATTTTGGGTTTACGCCTGAAGTCACGCGCACTCGATTAACTGAGTTTTGGAAATACATTTCACCAAATTGCTGAGACCACATTACGCATTTCCCAACCTCACCACCTTCAGATACAACAATATCCCGATCTTTAAGCGCATAGGACTGGAGCTCATTTGGCTTAAACCACATTTCGTCTACATTTGAGAGGTCAATACCATCCCACTGTATATTTCTAGATTTTAGGTAAGGTTTTTGCACTTCATCTAGTCTTTTTTGTTCACTTTGTACCATCTTTCCTAGCACAACATTAGAGATATCCTTAACTCTTTTTACCTCCCAATGCTCAGGGATTTTGCCAATCCAAGAAATATTCGTATCTTTTTGTTTTGCTCTCGAATTAATGCCTAGAGAAATTGCGTGTGTAATTGTGGCGCGACGTTTTTCTTCTAGAAGTTCGAGTAGCCGCTCTTGTTTAGTTATCAACTCATCTATTTTTGCGGTTTCCCCATCAAGATAATCCGCAATACGCTCTTGAGTTTCATAACTTGGGACCGGCAAGATAAGACTAAAGAATGTTGGTTTCGAAATCCCATTGCGTAAGCCAGTACATAAGTGCAGTAGCTCTTTTGTTGTATCTAGTGCTAGGAAAAAGTAGTTGTAGTAGCGTGTTGAGATGTTTTTGCGTGGTCTAAGGTTTGTATATGCTCCGGTAACCATTCCAGTCATAGTGGCACGTCCCACAGTCCTAGGTGTTACATCATAGTCGAATAAACACATGACCAAATCATTGTCGTGAACTATCTGATATGTATTGTAGTTCTCTGGATTTTTACCACCATCTACCTGACTTCTCGGAATGATGCCTCGCAAAGTAAGTGATAACAGCTCGAACCTGCTCGGATCCTCACCAACTGAATCCTTAACTTGTTTAAAGATGTATCTAGCTTGCTTCTGTTTCCATTCAAAAGGAATATCACCCAGCCATGCAACTCCAGAATCTTTCAGGCTCTGGTAAGTCTGCATCAGTCTGTCACCTCGTTAAGTAGCTTCAAAATGTCTTTAGTCACAGCTTGTAGATCGTCATCTATTTCGTCTAGATCGCGCGGTGGTTTGTATTCGTAAAAGTAACGGTTGAATGGTATTTCATAACCAATTTTGTCTTTTTTGCGGTCAAGTTTGGCATTTGGCAGGTGTGGCAGTACTTCGCGCTTGAAGTATTCTTCAATATCTTCGTCAAGGGGTACGTTTTCAGTGTCTTTTTCTTTGTCGTTCAACACCGTTACCTGTGTGTATCCAAAGTCGGAAGTATTAAAAATCTTGCTGCGCTTGGTTTGGTTGAACTTTTCGTACAGATCGTAGACTTCGTTTATGTCTTCAACTGTCATTTCTTTGTTTTTGTCACCCAGGTTTTTGCGAAGTTTGTGAAAGATATTGCTGGCATCTACAAGCTGGACTTTGCCCTTACGAGCTTCGTGCTTGCGGTTGGTTAGCACCCATATATAAGTGGCGATGCCGGTGTTGTAGAACATGTTGGTCGGTAGTGCGATAATGGCTTCGAGTAAGTCGTTCTCTAGCAAATACTTTCTAATATTACTTGGGCCACTGCCTGCGGCGCCAGTAAACAATGGGGATCCATTATGTACAACGGCAACACGTCCACCGCCCTCGTGCACGGTGCGCATTTTACTAACCATGTGTTGCAGGAACAGTAACTGAGCGTCACTTACGGCAGGTGTGCCTGCTGGGAAACGTCCTGCGTCGCCGCGTGCAGCTTCTGCTTCAACCGCGTCCTTATCCTTTTTCCAATCTACCCCGTAAGGTGGATTAGCTATAACATAGTCAAAATTCTTTTCATAAAATTGATCGTTGCTTAGAGTGCTGTCTTCACTATGTTCGCCGCTTCCGCCTTTTATTCGGTCTGCATCTTCACCTTTAATAAGTAAGTCTGATTTTGCTATGGCGTAAGTTTGCGAGTTAAGTTCCTGCCCATAAAGATAAACCTGAGCGTTAGGATTAATATGCTCAAGTATGTAGTCTTTTCCAATTGTTAACATACCGCCTGTGCCACAGCACGGATCATATATTTCGATAATCTTCTGCTCGCCAGTAATGTGTGATTTATCTGGTTCAAGTAATAGCCTTACCATGAGTGCAATTACCTCGCGAGGCGTGTAGTGTTCACCTGCTGTTTCGTTAGACTGCTCGTTAAACTTCCTAATTAGCTCCTCGAATATATATCCCATGTCATGATTAGAAACGTGCTTGGGGCTAAGGTCTACTTTGTCGAGCTCCTTAATTACAAGGTGAAGTATCTTGCCACCTTTTAGCTTATTAAGCTGCTTTTGGAAATCAAATTTCTCGATAATATCACGTACATTGGGGCTGAAGCCGTCTATATAATTAACAAAATTAGCGTAAATACCCTCGCTATCCTCTAAAAGCTTCTGGAAGTCGTAAGGACTAGTGTTATAGAACTTATAACCCGACTCTTTTTCTAAAAACTTGGCAAGCGACTCGTCAGAAATAGTGCCCGCCATTTGATTACTGGTCTGGAGTACTTTGCGCTTACTGTCTGCTAAAACTGAGTCAAGGCGCTTTAATACAACTAGAGGTAAGATCACATCTTGATATTCGTGCTGCTTCCAACCACCACGTAAAATATCTGCAATATTCCATATAAGTGCAGCTTGGTTTTTAGGATTAGTCATTTTTTCTCATATTCATATATTTCTGTAATAAAAACACGCCAAAACGTTTATCTCATAATACACCTTACAATCTCTGTTATCTAATGATAATGTAGGCAAACAAACTTGCAACAGCTTACATAGCCTGTACTAGCCCTATACAGCCATATGTGACCCGTCATAAACTATAAGTGTGGAAGAATTACGCAAAAGAGTACGGCAAGAGTTAAAGAAAAGACCGCCCATTGACTGGTCTGGCACTAAACCGCCAACTGAACACTCGGTCAAGATGATGATTAGAAACTTACATGCAGCAGCAAGTACAGACGCAGATCACTCCCAGAAGCAGCAAAAAAGTTTATAACAAAAACCGTTAATAACAGTGAAATAACATAGAGGATTGGCGCTTTTTAGTGCAACGGCTCTACAATAGACATATCTATGGTAAAGACGAGCAGTAAAAAAGATTATGACCCTGACGTTAGACGCATGAACTTAATGTTAAGTAGCGTTTTAGACTCTGACAAACAGATACAACACACAGATACTAAGCACGTTGTTAAAGAGAAGTCTTTCCTCAATGCGATAAAGAGTGCCCGTAAAGAGTTAGGGCTTACCGATTTCTATTCTGATACAGAAGATGAAGGCAAGATAAGCCTTTGGCTTATGGGTAAGTTAGCAGGTCAAAAGATTGGGTTTAGAACAATATCAGAAGCTAAATACCGTGAATACGACCACAAGATTTATGAAATTGTCACTAAGGCAAACGAGGAAGCAAATCTACATTATGGCTGGTACGCATTTACAGAAGCATTTATAGCTTTAGGCAAAGAACCCAAAACCATAAAGCCAGTTCACACATTTAAAATAGAAGCAGTTGGTGTAAGTGAAGACAGAAACTCCATAGTGCTTCGGCTGGATAGAGGTCTAAGCGCAGAGGATTACAGGAAGGCATGGAACAAACTAAAGTGGTTTTTGAATAAGCCCAGCACTGCGCCAATATATGCCGATATACTTAAAAACAAGATTTACCTTGATAGGCAAAAGGGTATGACCTATGGCGACTTAGCCAAAAAATACTTCCCATACGAATACGGCAAAGACCTAGATGATAATACCGATTACGCACGGGACAAAGTGAAAAAGATTGTAGCTCGTTACAAAAAACCTATGTAGGTGGGGACAAAAAGTTGCAGAACTTGTCATCAGGTGCAAAATGTTGCATTGCACTAAAATTAGAGTGTGATGATGACAGAAGCAACAGCAACCAACAAAAATAAAAAGGCTACTCCTTTCGTTAGTGAACACGCTGCTGCTTCTGGCACATTACTATTACCGTTAGGGGTGTCTGACGTGCGTACCCTAAAAGACTTGTGTAGTAAGTCTTTGCATCGTTGGACACCCTTTCTTTCTTATAAACAAGGAAGCAATGAATGTTAAATCAGAGCGACATCAAAGAAATCAAGAAGCTGTATAGCGACATGTTCGGCGTAAAGCTGGACAACGATACAGCAAGGTTGAAATTGTCTTTGCTCGTACGGCAAGTTGAATTAACTTACAAACCGCCAACAATAAAAGAGGAGCTTTATGGAAAAGTTACATCAAGCAAGTCCAAACAAAAAAGCACAGAAAAATAAAAAAGATATGCAATATCAAGTTGCTGCCCGAACAGTGATTTCGGAAAGAGCTTCATTCCTTAAAGTTCGGATCAAAAATGATAATTGAAATGGACAGCGTGACGCACAATGAAACCAAATGGCTGTTTAAGCAGTACGGGCATTCTGTGCCAACGTGGCTGAGAAAGCGATTTGTAACAAATCAGCGTAGATCTAAGCGTATTAACGATGAACTCAGAGAAGCTCAACTAGACAGAGCTTACTGCGGTAAGTGTTCCCATGAAGATGATTGGGCTAGCAAACTGCACTTGCTTTGGCACGAGATTAACGAGGTGGAGAAATGCTTATAGACTTTAGCGACTACCGAGCGGAAGTTACTAGCACCAATGTAAACGGTACACATTACGTAAAAGTATTTTTTCCCTATGTAGGCTTGCATGTGAACAGTATCAGAGTCATTACATTACACGCTGATGTTGGAAAGTTCAGGGTTTACCAGCCGAAGATACTCAATATACACGAAGAATGGAAAACACCATTTGAGCTTTCAAGGAAAAGCCCACTATGGCAAGTAATAGAAATGGCAGCTATTGAAGCCGTTGAGGAGAGTCTGTAATTGCGACTAATTAGTTTTATATAAACTTTTAGATCCTTATTACTAAGATTCTTAATACTTAGATACTTACTAATTTAGATAAATATAAAAGGATAACATGAATAACAATTTGAAGGCTGTAGCCTATCTACGGACAGCAAAAAGTACTAGAGGAAAGAGGTCGGTTGATCTGGAAAATCAGGCATTAAAGATTGAAAGATACGCTAAAGAGCATGGCATAACAGTCGTAAAAGACTTTGAGCATACTGGCAATGGATATAGCCACCTTGTGAATATTTTTGACTATTGCATAAACGAAAATGTAAAAACTATGCTGGTTACCGATCAGGATGTAATTTCACGAGACTATGCACAGGCACTTTATCTTATAGTTGGTTTTGAAAAATATGGGATAAAAGTAATACCAGTAGACATGATTGATCGTGAAGACTTTAAGAATACATTGTGGTATCGGTATACATTTGCTGAAGAAGGTGAATTTCAAGTAGAAGATTCAGACGAAGAACCAGAGCACAGTATAATTCCATTTTAATTTTCATGCATAGACCTATACCCGAGAGGAATCATATAATTAAGCAGTAGGAACTCAATGAAAAAGAACAAATTAAGATACATAGCTTACGTCCGAAAATCATCGGAAGATAAAGAGAAACAAGAGCTTTCGCATATAAGCCAAATCGAAAACATCAAAGAAAAGTTTAAACATTTGAATATTGTAAAATGGATGGACGCAGAAAGCCGTAGCGCATTTACTCCTGGTCGTCCAATTTTTAACGAAATGATGGAAATGCTGCAGAACGGTGAAGCTGACGGCATTGTTGCATGGCACCCGAACAGACTTTCAAGAAATGAGGTAGATAGTGCACAAATTACTTATGCCCTTAGAAGCTACTTAAAAGACCTGCAATTCTGTTCGTACAACTTTGATAATAATCCCGAAGGAATCATGATGTTGCAGATTGTCATGAATCAGGGACAGTATCAGTCGGCAAAACAAGGTGTTGATGTATCTCGTGGCTTAAAAACTAAAGCTGGTACTGGCGAAAAGCCAGGACGTGTTATGCCAGGCTATAAAAAAGCACCCATACTTGATGAGTTCGGCAATGCAGTCATGAGAGACAAAAAAATTATTACTGAAACCGTAAACGATCCTGAACGCTATGACATCATTAAGAATATGTGGAAATGGTTTTTATATGAACGCCTAAACCCTTCACAGATCTGGCACAAGGTCGTTGAGGAAACTGACTACAAAACTCCCATGTATAAGCGCAGAAAAGACGGTGCACCCATGGGCGGCAAGCCGATGACCAAGGCAATGGTTTATAGAATTCTTCAAAGCAATTTCTATATTGGAAATTACTACCACTTGGGCGAAAAATACACTGGTAACTATGACCCTATGATTACAGAATCAGAATATAGGCTGGCGCAGGACATACTTGGTGCTAAGGGTAACAAACGACTAGGTGGGTATGACTATCCGTTTGCAGGAATGATAAAGTGCGGGGAGTGTAACTGCACAATACAGGTTAGGCACAACACAAAATTCATCAAGAGCCAAAACAAGTATGCTACTTACGTGTACTATTACTGCTCTCGTAAAAGCATGGATCGCCCTTGCACACAAACCAAATATACTCACGCTGAAACTATTGAAAAAGACATTCTAGCAGAATTAGAAAAGTACACAATTATTCCAGAGTTCAGAGATTTGGCTTTAAAAATTCTTAAGAGAAATCATAAGGTAGAGGTAAAAGACCGTAAGAAAATCTATGAACAGCTACAAAACAAAAGGAACCAGCTTCAATCAGACATAGATAGGCTTCTGGACGATTTACACAGCAAACTTATAGATGAAGATGAATACAAACGCCATAAAGAAACTAAAAAGTCAGACTTAGCACTGATAGATGAAAAGCTCAGAAACACGGAACAGCGCACGGAGCAGAATACCGAAATGCACGAACGAGCTTTTAACTTCGCAGTAAATGCTCAAAAGCGTTTTGAGAATGGTGACGTTGTAACTAAGCGAGATATTCTCTTAACGCTTGGACAACAGCTAACACTGAAAGACAACAAACTGTTAATTGAACCAAATGAGTGGCTCGCCCCTATTGCTGACGGCTATTCAGATCTAGAAAAACGCTACCTCTGGGTTGTAACTAACAAAAAAGCCCAATCTAAGGAGTTAGAAAGGGCTTTAGTGCCTATTTTGCAAACTTGGAGGGCCCACTGGGACTCGAACCCAGGACACCCTGCTTAAAAGGCAGGTGCTCTAACCGGCTGAGCTATGGGCCCACACGATGGTAGGAAATCCGGTCGTTAATTTGTAATAACCGTTCTTCGTCAGCCGATTAGAGCACATAGTGCTATTAATTGAATTTGCAGCAAGCTGCTCCGGCTGAGCTATGGGCCCATTTTCTATGGGAAATTCGGCGATTAACTTCTTATATTATGCTTATTTATCATAAAAAGTCAATCGCTTGTCCTTGCGTTGACTAGCTAAAACCGTTACGCTTAATCTAAGATCATTGTAAAGATAAAGGATAGTTGATTATGCTCTTCAGCAAATTTTTTAAACGTAATAAAGACGAAGGGCAGGCAGCTGCATCTACGATTAACCCAAGTACACCACCAGTAGATGAAATTCCAGTTACCCCTGTGGATCCTGTTGTTTCAATACCTTCACCGGCAGAACCAGCTAACACAGAGCCACAGACTGTTCAAACGGCAGTTGGTCCAGTAACGCCAGATGTATCCGCTCCATCTGTATCCGAGCAACCCGTTTTTCCTACTGTCGAACCAGTAATCTCGGAGCCTGTGCAGCCAACAATTGCTGGAGCGCCAGTCGATTCCGTAGTTGAACCTCCGTTTATGGCAGAGCCTGTAGTAAGTCAGCCTGAGTCAACTGAAGCTTCAGAGACTCCAGTGGTTCCGGAGACTCCTGTTGCTGAGTCGGCAACTGAGAACACTACCAGTGAAGAAGACTCAGACGAACAAACAACTCCACCACAGAGTCCTAGTCTTTAACGACTTACTTATGTTTTTTACCGTGATCCTTAGAGGGTCGCGGATAGCTCAGCCACGCACTGAGCAAGCCCGACACTGATGCGGCAATTATTATGATGCTCTTATAGGCGTCAAGTTGATCATGGGCGGCTATGTCCAATACGGTACCAAGTGCAGGTATTGCCGCCCCCAGTAGCAGTACGGTTAGGGCAACGACAAATAGCGTTGGCACCGCTTCTATAATTACTTTAGATTTTGGCACCCGGTGTCGTAGGAGCAGGATAGTTAGGAGTAGTGGCAATACAAGTAATGCCGCCTGTACGTAGAAGGGTTCAGAAATCTTAAGGATAGAAGCTACAAAGTTGTATACATCGACACTGGCTTCGGTAGATATAAGTTGACCAATTAGCAAGCTTAGAAACGCAATACTGGATGGTACGCGCAGCCAGAGCAGAAACAACCAAATAAATAGCGTAGCTGCAACAAGGATAAGCAGTTCGTTCATGTGATTACTGTAGCATGAAGGCTAAAGGCCAAAGAAATCAAAATCCTAGGGAGTCGCCGAACTTCAACTGTAGTTTATCGGCGTCACCGCTATTCAGTTCTATGACGTATTTGGTATTATCCGAGCAAAATGTCGATGGATAGGTGTCAGGACTAACATTCTTCCCAATTTTGGTAATTGTTTTCGACTCATTTAACCAAACAATATCGAGATTAAAGCGCATGTCTTTCATCCAAATACAAACTTCTTTCGGCTGGCTAAAAACAAAGAGCATGCCGGTTTGACTGGCTAAGTTATCACGGCCAGACAGACCTTTAGTGTGTTCTTCATTTGTTACCGCGCGCTCAAGCGCATAGCATTGTCCTGCGGCGGCAAGTCCGTCACACCGATTTGCTAGCGTAGGATCTGTTGAAGTTGTAGTGGAAGTCTTTGCGGTCAGGTTCATTATTAGCGCTGCCCCGGCTAGAGTCACGACTATCAACATTACCGTCCAGAATTTTTTAGACTTTATCCACCGATTCATCTATACGCCATTTCTAACGACGGCTTTAAGCGTACGGCAGGTTTTGCCGGTTGGCGGATCTGTATTTTTACGGTTTTCTCTACTCTCCTAACGTCTGCTAGCAGCTTGGAACGGTCTTTATTAAATAATACTAAGTCAAATATTGGATCGTCGCCATTACGGGCAAAGTCGCACATATCACCGACTTTCTTTTTTAAATTTACTCTTGAGAAAGATTCAAGGTGGCGAATTTTTTTTATGCCCTCAAGCTTTGCTAACCGCCCTTTCTTGGGAGGATAAAACTGCATTACCATTGTGTAGCCGCGAACTTTTTTATTGAGCACCGGTTTTTTAGGCATTCTGATTAGGATGTCATTGGCATTATGGTCAATGCCGTAAGAAAGTTTGTACATCTCATCCCGGAAACCGCCAATCCGCGGTCCTAGCTCAATAATCTTCCAGCCATCCTCTGTTTTCATAAGTTCAATATGACAGGTTGTACTACGCAAGCTAAGTGCTTGAATAGCTTTTTCGGCAGCTCTGCGTGCCATTTCTACTTTGTGGAGCTTTAGTTTTACGGGTGTTAACCGCGCATAGCCAAAAAAATCTTCAAAGCCAACTGCCCGGCCGGTACGGATATGTACAAGTGGCGTATGGTAAACAACTCCTCGTTGATTTACATAGGAATCTATAGAGTACATCGCACCTTCCATAAACTCTTCAACAAGTATTTGAGGTTCCCCTCGACCACTTTCTTTTTTATAAATCTTATCTATTTTTTTTACGGTATTCTTAAGATTGGCTTCAAGTTCTTCGCGGTGATAACACAGTGTCACGAGCAAGCTTTTTGCAAGGCCCGCTGGCTTAATAATTAACGGAAACCCGACTTTTTTCTCAATACGGTCGAGTGTTTCTTCCTGTGCATCATGAACCACAATAAATTTTGGGGAAATATTTTTATCATAATTGCGAAGCAGCTGGCGCATCTGTATTTTATCGGTTGTCCACTGCAAAGAAAGTTCAGTTGGCGTGTTGATATACGGAACGTGTGGAATGGTTTTTCTAAGTAATGGAACGTTTCTTTCTGCTCGACAAGTTACCGCCAAAAAACGATGCCTGTATGGAAATAGAGCTTTCTGAAGCGCCATTGGCGATGAAAAGTCACACTCCACTACCACTGTTTTATTGTCAGCCAGCAGCTCACTTTTTGCGCTGAATTGAATAGTATCAAGTAAAACAAAAGCCTTCAAATTCTTACCAAGGGAGCTACTAAGTTGTTTTAGCGCATCTCGCTGGGCAGTCAAATACGACCCTACGAAAAGGATCATATCTCGCTCATTTGCTTCATCAAACGCAGACATTAGTTATACAGATACTCACTGATCATCTCGGGATAGTATCAAGATCGTAATTGTTTTGCAATGAAATCTTTACTGAATATTTTGATCTATCCTTGCTGTTTTGTCTTAACGCGCATGTATGCGAAAAAAATAGCGGCAGCCAGAATTAGCACTAGCATAATAATCATCGTAATAAAACCATGTTCGTCATTGCGGCGAAGCTTCATGAAACTATTTTATGCTATTGCTTATAAAGCTGTCGAGTAGTAATTGGCTTTAAAAACCAAAGCGGCCTTTTTTTGTAATACCGGTATCTTTAAGTGCTTCCAGTAGTTCGGTCTGCTGCTTGCTCAGTTTAGTTGGTGTATCAACAGTAATCCGTATAATATGGGCCCCGCGGGTATTACTTTTCATATGGGGTACGCCGTGGCCTGATAATTTAAAGTCCGTACCGCTCTGCGTGCCAGCTGGAATTTTCATAGTAATTGGCCCGTCAACCGTTGCAACCTCAATTTCAGTGCCGAGGGCGGCATCAATCATACCTATGTGTTCTTCACTCAAAACTAAGTCGCCCTCACGCGTAAAATGTTTATGGGGTTTAACGCGAACTTGTACATACAGGTCGCCTTTTGGGCCATTGGCAATTGCTTCGCCGTGTTCGCGTAGACGAATAGTGGCACCGTCATCAATACCTGCCGGAATTTTAAGTTCGATGCTTTGGTTTTTCTTTTCAGTACCAGTTCCCTTACAGACAGTACATGCTTTTTCCGGCACCTTGCCGGTAGCTTTACAGGTAGGACAGGGGGTGGCTTGCTGTATATTGCCAAAAACTGTCCGCATAGCCCGTACCACCTGACCAGAACCCTTGCATGTCTCGCAGGTTTTCATTTCGTGGCCCGGTTCGGCGGTTGTGCCGTTACAATGGCTACAGCTATCTTTGAGACTTAATCTAAGCTCGTGTTCAACACCGAAGATGGCTTCTTCAAATGATAATTCAATACCTGTTTCAACATCGTTACCGCGGACTTCTCGCCGGCCGCCCTGACGTCCTGCTTGCTCGCCGCCAAAAAAGCTGCCCAAAATATCGCCAAGCCCAAGGTCTCCAAAATCAAAGTGCATTTCCTGGCCGCCACCAAAACCAGCGTAAGGGTTTCCACCTGCCGAAGCTCCGCCTACTCCGGCATGACCAAACTGGTCATAACGTTGCCGTTTGGACGGATCTTTGAGAATCTCATAAGCTTCATTCGCTTCTTTAAACTTGATCTCATCGCCACCTCGATCAGGGTGATGTTCAACCGCAATGCGTCGAAACGCCTTCTTGATTTCATCGTCAGAAGCGTCCTTTGCTAGCCCTAATATTTCGTAATAGTCCCGTTTAGCCATGTACTAATACTCCCATACCTATGTTTGTCTGCAAAACGTCTGTCACTAGGGCTATCTTTTCCGTTACAACTTTATATTCTTTTGCCATATCTATTTACTTGCCAATGCTACTTTAATTCCCAACCCTATCAATACAATGCCAAAGCATAGTTCTATATAATGCTTAATTCCTAAAAACGCTTTTCTGATTGGATTTTGCGTCATAAAAATTGCCACTATGCTAAACCATGCAATGGTTGCCAACATCATTTCTATGCCGTAAGCCATTTTCATTAGTAATGGAGTCGAAGCACTAATAACCTGGGTAAATAAGGCTAGGAAGAATAAAGTGGCCTTAGGGTTAAGCGCGTTTGTTAAAAAACCTAGCCGGAGTGCTTGTAGTGAACTAATATCGTCTTTTTTCTCGGCGTGAAAAGTTTCTATGGCATCGCCCTTTCTAGATTGCAGAGATTTAATACCAATATAGACCAGATATGCCGCTCCCAAGTATTTAATAACCGTAAACAACAAAACTGACTGGCTAATAATTAAGGCTAGCCCAAGTAAGCAATAGGTAACGTGAAGCGCTATGCCCAGACCCAATCCCATAGCAGAGAATAAAGCAGCTTTACGCGAATACATGACACTGTTACGAAGCATCATAATTAAATCAGGCCCTGGACTCATCACCGCCAATAAATGTACTCCCGCAACTATTATAAATTCATGCATAAAAAATTTGCTATTCGCTTGCCTGTTTTTGATACTTCTTTAAGTTACGAATAGTTTCCGGATCAGAAACCCAACGAATAGGTAGCTCAATCCCGTCATCTAATCTCTTACCGCCTACAACTATCATTCGTTCATCTTCATTTGGCATTGAAACAGATATTTTACTCATGATATTTGGGCATCCTACTTGCTGGCCAATAAGCTGATTCTTGGTATCCTCTAGTATCATGGCGACAGTAGTAAGAAGATCATCTAATTCTCTTTCATCCATCACTTCTAATTCTGGTACTTCTGTCGCGAACCTTAGCGCCAGTTTGAGGTAGGGATCATGGCTCTTCTCTGGGTTGGGAAGTTCTTCAGGCATTTGTGATTATTTTTTCTTCTTTTTCTTGTCTTCGCTATCGACTACTTCTCCTTCAACTGGGCCGTCTTCTTTGACAGCGTCTTTCACGTCTGTACCCTCTTCTGCATCGTCTGCCTTGGCAGCTTCGGCAGCTTCTTGTTCGTACATCTTGGCGCCAATTGGCATGATTTTTTCATTGAGCGCTTTGGTAGCTTCTTCGTATTCATCTTTGCCAGCTTTTTCATCGGCTTGGACTTTCTTGGCTTCAGCTACAGCTTCTTCAATCGCCTTCTTATCTTCGTCAGACAATTTATCTTTATATTCAGTTGGCATTTTTTCGGCCTGGTATACGGCAGCGTCAAACAGGTTGCGCGTTTCAGCCGATTCGCGCTTTTTCTTATCCTCATCAGCGTGCGCTTCAGCTTCTTTTGCAGCCTTTTCAACATCTTCTTTACTTAAGTTGCCGCTGTTTTGGATGGTGATGCTTTGTTCTTTGCCGCTACCTTTGTCTTTTGCGGATACATTCAAAATACCGTTGGCATCTAGGTTAAACGTCACTTCAACTTGCGGTACACCACGGGGAGCAGGTGGTATACCATCGAGTACAAAGCGGCCGAGCGACTTGTTATCGTTAACCATTTCGCGTTCGCCCTGGACTACGTGAATTTCTACTTGCGGCTGGTTATCGGCAGCGGTTGAGAATGTTTCGCTCTTACTGGTAGGGATAGTGGTATTACGTTCAATCAGTTTGGTTGCCACGCCGCCGAGCGTTTCAATGCCTAGACTCAGTGGAGTTACGTCTAGTAACAAGACATCTTTGACGTCGCCTTGCAGAACACCACCTTGGATTGCAGCCCCAACGGCCACTACTTCATCCGGGTTTACGCCTTGCTTTGGATCTTTGCCAAAAATTGACTTCACTTTTTCTATAACGGCTGGCATGCGGGTCATGCCACCAACCAGAATAATTTCATTAATATCTGATGCCTTGAGTTTAGCGTCTTTGATTGCCTTTTCACATGGGCCGGCAGTAGCATCGATCAGGTCTTGAACCAGGTCGATCAGCTTAGAACGGCTCAGTTTGTATTCAAAGTGTTTGGGACCATCAGCATCGGCAGTTAAGAACGGCAAGTTAATATCGGCAACTTCTGTCGTGGATAATTCTTTCTTAGACTTCTCGGCCTCTTCTTTTAAACGCTGCATAGCGGCTTTGTCACTTTTAACGTCAATGCCGGATACTTTTTTGAACTCGTCAACAAAGTGGTTCACGATGCGCATATCAAAGTCTTCTCCGCCAAGGTGCGTATCTCCGTTGGTTGAAAGTACTTCAAAGACACCATCGCCCAGCTGCAAAATTGATACATCAAAAGTACCGCCACCGAGGTCAAAGACAGCAATTTTTTCTTCTTTGCCTTTATCTAAACCGTAAGCTAAGGCAGCCGCGGTTGGCTCGTTAATAATGCGTTTTACTTCCAGACCAGCAATTTTACCAGCGTCTTTAGTAGCTTGTCGCTGAGAGTCATCAAAGTATGCAGGAACGGTAATAACAGCTTCGGTTACCGGTTCTCCCAAAAAGGCTTCGGCGTCAGCTTTCAGCTTAGAAAGAATCATAGCGCTGACTTCTTCGGGACTATAGCCTGTGCTAGCCATCTCTACTTTTACGTGAGAGTTGCTCTTTACAATTTTGTACGGCATCAATTCGATGTCGCGCTGGACTTCTTTGTCAGTGATTTTGCGGCCCATTAGACGCTTAACGCCAAAAATAGTATTGGTTGGATTTGTGACACGCTGGCGGTTAGCTACCTGGCCAACCAGACGCTCGCCGTTCTTATTAATAGCTACTACGCTGGGTGTTGTGCGGTTACCTTCTGAGTTGGCAATAATTTCTGGCTTGCCACCTTGCATGACGGCCATTGCCGAGTTAGTGGTTCCTAGGTCAATTCCAATAATTTTTCCCATGGTTATTTATTCTCCTTCTTGATTCGGTTATACAAAATAAAGTAATCGACGGTATTAAAAAATAGAAAAGCGCCAGTAGCGTAAAGAAGTGTATGTTGCACACTCAGGTTAAATACAGTTAGATAGATCAAACCGAGAATAGCAGCAATAAATAGGTTGGTTTTTGGTGAGCGGGTTGTCAATAAAGGTCGCTCGGGTACAGTTTTAGCTGAACCGCTGACCTTCTTGGTATTATCAATTTTTACTTGTTTAGCCACTGGTGTACCCTTTCTTATTTCAATTAGCAGTCATTACTACATAATGCCAGTATATGAAATTGGCACTCACATGTCAAGAGTGCTAATTAAGATGTGGCGATAGTTTCTTGCCAGGGCCGGGGAATTGAGTTAAAAACAGCAAGCTTTTCCTCCATTGCTTCCTGAGATGAGCGCGGTACTCCGCCGGGAATCATAGTAAATTTTCCATCATTTTCTTTAGTAAAACTAAGCCAGTCTTTAGTTGTGCCCGCTGCTAAGCTGGATGCAATTCTTCCCATATTTGACAATGCGAGTGCATGTTTCTCATGGGATGGATATGGGCCAATGTTTTCTTTTGCAGAAGTAGCCAGGTCTAGCAG
Source organism: Candidatus Saccharimonadia bacterium (assembly GCA_963717365.1). Lineage (GTDB taxonomy): Bacteria > Patescibacteriota > Saccharimonadia > Saccharimonadales > 2-12-FULL-41-12 > JALQXV01. The sequence goes on along the minus strand of OY970327.1, from coordinate 1,097,240 downwards.
GCCGCTGCTAAGTAGTCGATAATCAGCTTCGCTGGTTACTCTAAAACGGGGGGCAAGCCCAGTTTTAGTGTTTTCTACTATCCTAGTTGAAATTGAAAAAATGTCTTTTGTGAACATTTCTGGCGCATCAAACCAATTTTCTGGTTTAGTTTCAAACTGCACTACATAAGAAACAAGACCTGCCACTAGCTTGCCAAGCTGCCATGACGCTTGAGGGACTAACTTGCTGTCATCATACGTCCGTTCCGTATATAGCTTCGCCCTACCCCAGTTTGACGCGATTATAGCCGGCTCCCCCATAGCCTTTTCCGCTGATACCCATCGCTGCCACCGAACAGGAAATGGTTCTTTCACAACGCCCCATAATATCTCATCGGCCAGCCATTTGGCCGGATCAAACTTGTCTCCACCCTGAAGTTCGGTCTTGAATCTATCCATTGAATATAAATTTTAAAATATTCGCATGACTGTGTCAATAATACTGCCTGGTTATTACTTTTTCTCAGTTTTAACTTTAACCATGGCGTGGCGAATAACTTCGTCGCCAAGTTTATAGCCAGATTGTAATTCTTCGCTGACTACTTCCCGGGTACCTTCGCCTTCTTCCATGCTGATTGCTTCATGATACTTTGGATCAAATTCTTCGCCCACTGTCTTAACACGTTCGACACCAATATCTTTGAGTGTTTTTTCGAATTGTTTAACAACGCCTGAAATACCCTTAACATAATCATGACCTTGGATATCTTTTGGAACATGTTTGAGCCCGCGCTCTAAATTATCAATTGCCGGCAGTAAATCACGTACCACACTGGCTTTAGCGATATCTCGCAAACTGTCCATCTGCTGTTCATGGCGGCGACGGATATTAGTAACGTCTGCTCGCTCGCGCTGCAGAGCGCTGGTTAGTTCATTAACTTTTGTTTCAAGTTTTTTGCGTTCATCAATAGCATTTTTAATACGGCCAGTCATACCGTGCTTTGGTGTTGACGCAGAGTGACGTTCGTTACTTTTTGATTCAGTGGAATCGTTGGTATCATCTGACGGGTTATTGGAATGGTGTGATTTACTGTCTGCCATATAATGCTTTCTCTAGTGTTTGACCAGCGTGCTGAACAAGCCCCATGGTACCACGGTAACTTTGGCGAGTTGGACCAAGCGTGCCGATATAACTATGATCGCTATATGGGCTACGGAATCGGCTAATAATTAAACTGCAGCCGCTGTTGCGTCCGATTGGATTTTCGGTACCGATATAGACACTGAGTGGTTTGTTTGGAGCAGCTTCATGTAGCCATGGCTCCAGATTGTCCAGCAATCGAGCAACCTCACGAGCCTGCTTGCCTGTAGAAAATTCTGGCTGGCCAAAAAGATTACTTAAGCCGGACATGTACAGCTGATTTCCGATGGTAGCAATGCCAAGGTTATGGGTTAAATCAACTAAAATATCCACCGTATTACGGATGGTTCGTTCAGGCAGACCGCCACCTTCGACGCGAGCCGCCAAAGCACGTTCAGCCCTACGCTCCACTGGAGTTTCCGAAGATTCAGTGACTGTGTTTACATAAAAACGATAGCCTTTATCGGTGGGGATACGACCGGCACTGGTATGCGGCTGGGTTATAAATCCGTCGCGTTCCAATTCTGCCATTTCGGCGCGAATGGTAGCACTGCTGACGTTAAAAGCTTTGGCCAGCAAGTTGCTACCTACCGGGCTAGCAACTTCGGCATAATGTTCTACGATAGCCCGTAAAACTTGTGATTGACGATCAGTCATAGTAGCTAATGATTATACTGTAATTGGCACTCCTGTGTCAAGAGTGCTAGTAGAATAATCGTTTATTTCTTGTCAAATGCGAAGTGTGTGTTATCGGTACTATACCTGCGTTTCATTAAATATTAATGAAATAGAGGTATAGTGGTAAAACACCTGAGGTTAAATTTAATTTTCTGGATACAAAGCAAATTATTGAAGGGCTTTTTTTACGTCTTCCAAGAGTGCGCGGGCGATTTCTTTAGCCTGCTCATTTTTGTCAGAAGATAAGTTACGATGGGCAATTTCGTTGACTACGGTGATTGTTTTTCCAAGGTCGCTGTTTACTACAAATTCGTAATAATCTTTATCGAGCGCTTCTTCAAGTTCCGCTCGGGCAGTTTCCATGCGTTTTTGCAGGTCTTCCTGGTCTATGTCGCCACCGTAGCGTTTTCCTAAGCGCTCTTGCCAAATATCAAAGCTAGGCGGCAGTAAAAATATTGGTAGTACTTCGTCAGAGACCGCCCGATATTCGGCGATTCCTTGCACCTCAATTTCACTGATGGCAATTTCTGACTTATCTTTGGCGGTCTGAATTTCAGCAACGCTTGTACCATATACATTCCCGTGGACTAATTTTGCTTCAATAAATTCCTGATTTGCAAGCATTCGGCTGACTTCTTCAAGAGTTACAAAGTGGTATTCCAAGCCATCCTGTTCTAGCATGCCGTGATTGTAGCGGGGTTGCCGGGTAGTATGAGACACGATGTAGTGGAAATCACCGGATTTAAGCAGTTCCCCGATAACCGTATCCTTGCCGGCTGCGGTGATTCCGACTAAAAATACAATGTTTGTACCACGTATTAACTCGGCAGCATGGGCGGGTACCTTATAGTCAGCGAGTTGTTGGGCAAGTTTTGTATCCATAAAAATGGTATTATACACCGCTTACCAACATAACTCCTACCTAGTACTAGTTGAGTTTTTTGTAAGCCGCACCTGTCAGTCCCAGCGTTAATAAGCCGGTGAGCAGTAAGATCAGCGGGTTATTAACTAGGAATTCGATATTGTCGATTATCTTCTCAAAACCATATAGCACAGACACAAAGCCAAAGGTTGCCAACAACCCAACCAGTAGCGGATATCGTGATTCCGCCGACATACGTTTTTTCTCAATTGCCGCGATCAGACGTTGTTCCTGTTTAGTAAATGGAATGTAGTCCTTCTTATTTTCTTTCATAGCAGTATCCTATCATTAAACATCGAGTGATTTAAGTATTGTGCGCATTTGAAGGCGCGCCCGTTCATCTTCCATATCATCGCGTATATCGTTTTGGAAATAGGCGTGAGCGACATCAGTGACATGCTGAACCGTGTCACTCACCAGGCAGTAGACATGAGACAGGTCTAGCGCTAAGGCAATCTCAGATTTTGCGCCTTGCAAGCGTCTTGCAACCTCGTCTTTAGCGAGCATTCGTTCAGTGTTCATCCGCTCAAGCAATGTTTGATAATCTGGCGGAATTAAAAAGACTGTTTTAATATCGGGTTTTATCGCCCGCATTTCTGCTTCAACAGAAATTATTAATATGCTTAAGCCTGTTCGATTATTGCTGAGTTTCTTAATTTCCTCAACATGTAAACTGGATATTTGTTGACGATGTATCAGAGCGGTTTGAAAAAATTCTCGTTGCTTAAGCCCCTGCTCCACCTGTTCTATTTCCCAAAAATGGTAGGTTTGACCGTCTACTTCACCCTGCCGGGGAGGTCTGGTTGTGGTTGATAAAATAGGCAAATATATATCAGGGTATTCTTTGATTAAACTATTCCTAAGCGTATCTTTGCCGCCGCCTGCCGGACCATCAATAACATTAAAATTACTGTTTCGAAACAATTCTAGAACTTCGTTATTAGGTTGGTATTCCGCCAGAATTTTTTCAAACTTATGGGCTTCATCAGCGTTTAATAATCGACTCATAGTAATAAATAGCTGCAAAACACTCTTTATTTTACGTGGTTTTTAAAATTACACATTCAATACACATAGTATACACATCTATTAACTAGTCAAATGTGTATGGAGTGTGTGATTTAAAAATTACTTTTGTAGAGTCTATGCAACAATTATTAGTCTCTTTTTAGCAGTACCGTGAATGCTTCAGACGGGATATCGACATTGCCAAATCGCTTAGCACGGGCTTTACCCTTCTTTTGTTTTTCGAGTAGTTTCTTACGCCGGCTGACATCACCGCCATACAGTTTGGCCGTAACGTCTTTGCGATAGGCTTTCACGTCGGCACGGGCAATAAACCGGCCACCGATCGCCGCCTGCAATGGGATTAAAAAGTTATGGCGTGGAATTACTTCTTTTAGTTTTTCCACTACTTCCCGGCCGATTCCTTCAGCCTCTGTTTTATGAACCATAATCGATAAGGCGTTCACAATTTCCGCAGCCACATAAAAATCAACTCGCACCAAGTCTTCTACTCGGTAGCCAGACAGTTCATAGTTAAAACTACCATAGCCGCTGGTCACACTTTTAAGCTGGTCGTAGAAATCTGTTAGTAAGTTGGCTAGCGGCGCGTCAAAAGCAACCAAGGCCAACTGGTCATCAACATAACTGACGTTTTTATGAACGCCGCGCTTGTTTGCTACTAACTGGATGACGGCACCGACGTACGTTTTGGGCACCACAATCTCGCCGTTAATCCACGGTTCGGCAATTTCTATGATCTTCGCCGGATCAGGCAAGGCCGCCGCGCTTTTTATGTCAATTTCATCGCCGCTTAATAATCGCACTTTATAGTCTGTGCTGGGGTTGGTAATAATTAGGTCGAGATTATATTCCCGCTCCAGCCGCTCGCGGACAATATCCATGTGCAACAAACCCAGAAAACCAATCCGGACACCAAAGCCAAGTACTGGTGAATTTTCCAGTTCGTACTGCAGCGCCGAATCACTCAGCGTCAGTTTTTCGATGGCGTCCTTCAAATCTTGGTACTGTTCGTTGCTCTCAGGGAAAAAGCCAGCATACACAAACGGCTTTACATCCTTATAGCCGGGCAGCGCATCGGTTGCTGGGTTGCGAGCTAACGTAACAGTGTCACCAACTTTAGCTTCCCGAGTACTGCGCAAGTTAGTAACAATGTAGCCAATTTCACCGGTTGCAACCTGCGTCTGCGGCGTCATAACTGGCGCCAGTGAGCCAACTTCCAAGGCCAGGCCTTCAGCCGCAGTCGCCAGCATTTTGATGTTGTCGTTTTTCTTTATAGCACCGTCAACCGCGCGCACATATAACACCACGCCGCGGTAATCATCATAGTAGCTGTCGAAGATAAGAGCCCGGGTAGTGGTGGCCGTATTAGTAGCCGGCGGATTAATGCGCTCAATTACCGCGTCCAGTACCGTATCAACGCCAACGCCGGTTTTAGCACTAATTTGCAAAATTTCTTCCGGTTTGCAGCCCAGAAGATTGACTACTTCCTTGGTAACACGGGGCACATCGGCAGCTGGCAGATCAATTTTGTTCAAAACCGGGATAATCGTCAGGTCGGCACCCAGTGCAAGGTACACATTAGCCAGTGTCTGGGCTTGAATGCCCTGACTAGCGTCTACCACTAATATGGCGCCTTCGCAGGCCTCAAGGCTCCGTGACACCTCATATGAGAAATCCACGTGTCCAGGAGTATCAATCAGATTCAGCTGATAACCCTTGTAGCTCATACGCACTGGCGCCAGTTTAATCGTAATGCCCTTTTCGCGTTCTAAATCCATTTTGTCGAGTAGCTGTGCTTTCATGTCGCGTTTTTTAACGGTGCCGGTTAACTCCAGCAACCTGTCCGCAAGCGTGCTTTTGCCATGATCAATATGCGCGATAATACAAAAATTCCGAATGTGAGACTGATCCATATCCAATCAATTATAACAGAGGTATGCCAGTTTAATATTTTTCGATGAAAGCGCGGACAGCATTAAAGTTCTTATCTTTAGCTATACGCTGGTGCCACTCAGACTGGTATACAGCCTGCAATATCTCACTCCATAATTCCTCGTGGTAGGTAATCTCGGAATAATCTTTTAGTTTTTTGTGGTAACTATAGATAGGTTGCGGGCACACGTATTGCGTGGCGCAGGCAATTCTTGCGTCCATATAATCAGAACCATTTTCTTCGGTTTCTTCCAGTATTGACTTGATAGCAACGTCCGGATAGCCTAGGACGATGCCAAAGGCAATATCTTGCTGGGCAGCGTAGCTCGTTCCAGGATGGTTTTGGGCTACTTTCTTCAGGTATTCCGCATACCAAGCCATGTAGTCTTCATATGTAGATATGGCGGCAGGGGCGCTCATTGATACGAGCTTTGTCATACCTAGCGTTCTCCGTAAGCCAGTTAAATTAATAACTTCACAGGCTACCAAAGGCTTACCGGATACATTTTGACTTGCTTCGGGAAAAATTTGTAAATCTAACTTCTCCTGGATGCTCTGGGCCGCCGAAAAAACAGCCAGTATTTTGTCTCTGTCCGACGCCAGTTTGTAATACGTTATATGATCAGCAAAGCCTCTAACGCCTGAAAGCGTCAGGATCATATTTGGTTCCACGAAAAAGGCTACATCACTACCCAGTTTATCTTCTAGGAGCATGAGTTTATCAAGGGCATTTTTTGTATATGTAGCTGTACGCACCATAGGTTCTTACATTTTTACCGGAACCATAATGAGTTTACGGATCTTACGGATAACCGGACGAACTTCTTCCAAACCGAACAGCGCCGACATACCAAAGTGCACCAGCAGGGTGACCGCGGAAATTGCGCCGAGCTTTGCGCCGAGCGTAATGAAACCGCGGTCCGTGGTGTTGAGCGGCAAGAAGGTGAGCATTATAAAGGCAGTAATTACCGTGAAACCGGTTACGGAAAGGATGCGGTAGATGGCGCTCCAAAATTCTTTATCAAGTAGCTTACGGTCGCGGATTACCATAACGACACCAAGGATGGCTACCTCGGCGGCAGCAACAATGGATTGCGCCATTGCTAAACCGGCAACGTCATATGCATCAGGCCGCGAGAGTACATAGGCTAGCACAATGTTTAGGGCGATTGCGAACAAGGAAACATACAACGGCGTACGCGAGTCTTTTTGGGCATAAAACCAGCGTGAGACTAGAGCGTAAATAGTTCGAAACAGAATTGCTCCGGTAAAGAAACCGAGAATGAGTGCGATTTGGGGCGCGTCATTAGTAAAAATCAAACGGGCCAGATAGCCTCGAGCAAAATAAGCAATCACGGCTATTGGCAACGTCAGCCAAATAATTACCCTTAAAATCTGCAAAAAATCTTTTCGGAACAAGTCCGGCCGGTTCTGCGATAAACGGTCATTCAGACGCGGAAATGCGGCAGTAGAGATAGTGGTACCAATTAATAACGTCGGTGCCGTATGCAAAATAAAAGCATTCTCATAATAGCTCAGCTTACCCTCTCCTAGGCGTCGAGCCAGATTTGTTTCCACGATACTGTTTACCGAATCAATCCCCTGGTCCAGCGAACGCGATGGCAGCTGCTGCAAGATTAGTCGGAAGTCAGGATTCTTCCATTTTATCTGCATTTTGTAACGGTAGTGCAGACCAATAAAACCAGCCAGCGATACGAGCAGCTGCAGAATGGCGCCCAGCAAGGCCCCGACGCCAAGGCCAATTAAACCCAGACTGTCTTCGAAGACATAGATGCTCAGAATAATTGAGCCGTTATAAAACAGCGGTGCGATGGCAAAGAAAAAGAAACGCCCAAAGGTTTGCTGAACACTGGTTAGAATACCGGAAATAGTAAACAGGAATGGGTTGAACGCAATATAGCGCATTATGGTGACCGCGTTATGAACCTGGTCTTCGGTCATGGTTGGGGCAACCACATAGCGGATCAATGGCTCGGCAAAAACAAAGATAACGATGCCAACAAAAAACATAATGATTGCTAGCAAGTTAAGCAAGCTGTTACTTAATTCCCAGATAGATTTGCGGTCATTTTTTGCCAGCTTATCTGCCAGGAACGGCATAAAAGCAACACCTAGCGCGCCGGCAGCTACGGTGAAAAAAAATAAGTCAGGGATTTTGAAAGCAGCAAAGTAGGCATCAGTACTTTCTGGCCCGAGTGCGCTAAAGTTAGCGTTAACCAATTTGGTACGCAAAAAGCCTAGTATTAGCCCAAACATAGAGGCAAATATCAGCAAAGCCGCGGCATTACCGAGACTGATTCGCTTATTGGCGCGCGACACTAGACGAGTACGACGATTCACTAGTGCCCTATTATAAGCTGTTTAGCACAATTTTACACTTGCCAGCTAATTGGCATTTACAAGTATTTAGATGTACACCATGCGGGCAAAGTGCTATACCTACGTTTCATTAAAATTTAATGAAACGTAGGTATAGCAGCAGAACCCTATGTTGCAAACTTTAAGAGACTTGCCTAGTATAAAGCGGCGGCTTTTGGCAAATGAGAATCTTTTAGAATCTTGATGACTTCTTCAGCTTCAAGTGTTTCTTTTTCAAGCAGGGCTTCTTTGAGTGCTTCAAGCGAAGTCTTATTCGCCTTAATTACTTCGCGGGCACGGACAGCAGCCTCGGTAATCAAAGTCTCAATTTCGTCATCAATTAATTTAGCGGTATCTTCTGAGTATTGTTTTTCGTGGGTCATACGTTCAAACATCATGCCAGATTCAACGTGAAAAACTTGATCGCGCAGTCCATCGCCCATACCTTGACTAATAACCATGTCTCGGGCTAGTTCGGCGGCTTTTTGCAAATCGGATCCAGCACCGGTAGTAACCCGGTCTTTGCCATAGACAACCTCCTCGGCGATACGTCCACCCATCATGCGAGCCAGGACGTCTTTATATTCACGGATGCTGTGATAACTTTTGTCTTCAGGTGGGATAAACCACGTTACGCCCCCGGTGCCACCACGCGGGATAATAGTTACTTTGTGAACCAGGTCGCTATCAGGCAAAACATGGCCAACAATAGCATGACCAGCTTCATGGTAGGCGGTGAGCTCTTTTTCGTGGTCGCTCATTATCTTGCTCTTGCGCTCTGGACCGATGGCAACTTTTTCAAAGGCGCTAGTGATAATTTCGTTGGTAATTTCTTTGCTGTTTCTACGGGCAGCTAAGATAGCGGCTTCGTTCGTAATATTAGCGAGGTCAGCACCAGAACTTCCGGCAGTTTTAGCTGCTAAGGCAGAAATATCAACCGACTTAGCAACCGGTTTCTTTTTAAGGTGCACTTTGAGAATAGCCTCACGGTCGCGGCGGTCGGGAAGACCGATGTTCACGCGGCGGTCAAAGCGACCGGGACGAAGTAAGGCGGGATCAAGCACGTCAGAGCGGTTGGTAGCAGCTAGAACAATTACAGTTTGACCTTGTTCAAAGCCGTCCATTTCAACCAAAATCTGGTTGAGAGTTTGTTCGCGCTCATCGTGTCCGCCGCCCATACCGGAACCGCGTTTGCGACCTACGGCATCAATTTCATCAACGAAGATAATACATGGTGCGTTCTTTTTAGCTTTGGCAAACAAGTCTCGGACACGGGATGCACCAACGCCGACAAACATTTCGACAAACTCGGAACCGCTAATACTAAAGAATGGAGTATCGGCTTCGCCGGCTACGGCTCGTGCCAACATAGTCTTACCAGTACCCGGCGGGCCCACTAGTAGCACGCCTTTTGGAATACGGGCACCAACAGCGTCAAATTTCTTTGGGAATTTTAGAAATTCAACCACCTCTTCAAGATCTTGTTTGGCTTCATCGCTGCCCGCAATCTGAGCAAATGTTACCTTTTCTTTTTCGTTGCCATATAAACGAGCACGGCTTTTGCCAAAACTCATAGCCTGGTTGCCTTGTCCCTGGGCGCTTCTGAGCATGTAAAACAAAATAATACATATGATAAGAATTGGTAGCAAGCTAATCCCAATATTGGTCCAGATTGCGCTGCTGTTTGACTTTGGCTTAACATCAACGGCTACCGGTGCATCTGTTTTTAAGCCTTGCTCATAAATACTAGAGCCGGCTTCTTTGCGGGACTTTTCACTGGGCTGATTTTCATCCTTCTTAGTAATGCTCAGTTCTTCTCCAGCAATTTCAATTTTCTTGATTTCGCCGTTATTAGCACGCCTGATTACATCAGAAAAGCTAGAATCGGCGAGTTTGCTTGGTTGGTTGGTAGCAGAAAAAATAATTAATCCGAACAGTACCAGCAGCGCGATAAAGCCAGCGCTTTTGAAACTATTCTTTCTTTTATTCCCTTTATTACCAGGACCAGATTGATTGATCTTAAACGGTTTTTTATCCATAGACACAGGATATTATACAGATTATCTAGGAGTTAGGATAATTTCGTTTTTTGTAAGCAGACAATAATACTGCTTATCTATATCTATTTTAGAGCCATTTTGCAGTTCTTTGGCACCCTCAAGAACACGCTCTATAGTCTTTTTATCAAAACTCGCCTGGTTGCGCCGCAGCCAGCTGGCAATGATCTCCGCCGCAACTAATTTATCTGTTTTAGAAATCATTTCTTTGCTTAAGTTGTTTTTAATTTTCATCAATATTTCATCAAGTAGTACATCGATATATGTATTGCATGAGTTAATTGTTTCAAGCTGTACCAAAATTTGATTGCGTTTCAAGCTGGTCAGACGGCGATATAACTGGGCGCGAATTCGGTTGCGCGTGAATTTCATTTCTCGATTAGTACTGTCTTCAACCCACTCTAGACAATGTTCAGTGGCGTACTCGCGAATAGCTTGCTTGGTCATGCCAAGCAACGGGCGCTTAATCGTTTCTGTTGAGCGCAACGACACAAAGCCCCGCCGCTTGGTGCCACGCATCACGTTCATCAGCGCCGTTTCAATCACATCGTCCTGGTGATGCGCAGTTACCACAGCACCGGCACCAGTCTGCACGCGGACGTCATGCAAAAATTCATAGCGGTGCTTGCGGGCAGTATCCTCACTGGCATCCGGGCCAAGCTTAACAATGCCGCCAACAAACTCCAATCCATACTGTTCCGCTAAGCCAGCTACAAAGGCTGCGTCATCTCCCGAATCAGTCCGGATACCATGGTCAAAATGCGCCACTACCAACGTCAGTGCCGGCTCCGTATACAGCGTGTGCAGCAATACCACCGAGTCAACGCCGCCAGAAACGGCAACCACATATCTTCCTGGTTCTAAAGACGTGCTCATTATAGTAGCAAGTGCTGCCGGCTGGTAACAGAAACTACGCGATCAAGCAGGGCCATACGAATATATAAGCCATTCTCAGCCTGCTCGAAATACTTGGCGCGCGGGTCATTATCTACATCAAGAGTAATCTCGTCAATTCGAGGTAACGGATGCATAATAATTGCACTGTCTGACATTGTCTCTAGCGCCACTTTATCAATTACGAAGCCCCCATTTGGAATTGCATCTGGATTTTGCAAGCGTTCCTTTTGTAGCCTTGTCCAATACACAACGTCTGCGTCATGGAGTGCCTCAGACATATCAGGCGTCTCAGAACAGCCTGTTCCATGGGCAAGCAGTAGCGTTTTGATATCATCACCAATTTGCAGTTCCGGCATCGAAACGTACGTGATGTGATTATTCGGATACTTCGCGAGTACCTGGCTCAGTGAGCGAACCGTACGGCCATGCTTTAGGTCGCCCCCCATGACTATATGCAAGCCGTCAAGCCGTCCAACTTCACGCTTAATAGTATAAGCATCGAGTAATGATTGCGTCGGATGCTCACCCGTACCATCGCCAGCGTTAATAATTGGCACCGGACTAGCGGTAGCCGCAAGAGCAGCTTCCCCTTCTTTTTTAGTTCGTAATATTATCGCCGAAATACCGTAACTGCCAAGTACGCGAACCGTATCTTGGATTGTTTCACCTTTAGAGATTGATGAGAATTCACCAGCATTTTCTGTTTCAAAAATTCCCATTCCTAATTTTAAAGCGGCAAGTTCAAAGCTTGCTTTAGTACGAGTAGAAGACTCGTAAAACATACTGCAAATCTGTTCGCCAATATGCCGGCTGGCTAATTCCCGGCGTCCCTCGACGCTCTGACACTCCAACCGCATTTGGTCAGCTTGATTAAAGATATCCTCCATTTCTTCGGGATTGAACTGGCTTGCAGCGAGTACATGCATACCCCCATTGTAATCCGAAACACCCTTTCATTGCTATAATAGAAATATATGAAACAACTTTATTTTATTCGGCATGGATTAAGCGAACTTAATAAAGTAAATGCTATGGCGGGCCATACTGACACGCCGCTTACAGAAGAAGGTCACCAGCAAGCAAAGCTGGCCGGGAAAAAAGCCCGGGAGCGCGGCATGTCGTTTGACATCATCGTAAGCTCGCCGCTTCAGCGTGCCCACCATACCGCCGCCCATGTCGCGAAGGCGATTGACTACCCGCAGGAAAAAATCGAAGTAAACAAGCTATTCAAGGAGCGCAACTTTGGATCAATTGAGGGAAAGCCAGCGGATAAAATTGGTGTTGATTACTTTGCTGACGAAAGCGCCATTGACCACCTGCCAGAAGTAGAAACACTCCAGCAGTTGCAGCGACGGGCCAACCGGGCGCTGGCCTACTTGCATGAGCTTGGCCACGATACCGTACTGGTAGTGGCCCACGGCTCTTTTGGACGCGCCTTGTACCGCGCCGTTAAGGGCCTGCCCATAACAGAACGTGATATCCGCTATCAAAACGCTGAATTTATTCGGTTTCTGTAGCTGATTTTTCAGTATAATCCGGAGCTTGAACAACGACTTGGTAATCAGTACTGGCAAGCAACTCCCTAACCATGGCAGGCAAGCTTCCGATGTTTTGCCAGCGGCAATAGTCATCTTTATTTGGTTCAACCATATGCTGTAAAGAAATCGCGTCATGGGATTCAAATTTTGCATTGAAGTATGCTCGTAGCAAATCTTTTTGTCTTTTATCGCCGTAGCCAAACTTGTCTTTTTTCTGAAGCCATGCGCGGTAATGATCGTACTCTATTTTGTTGGCCGCCCTGTTTTGAATTATAGTTTCCGCAATAACATCCAAGTTATTCACCTTGCTAATCGCGCTTATCACAAAAGAAGATAGCAAGCCGGGTGAGTTTTTATCCCACAGCGTCGCTTCCTGCCACAGCCTTCCCTGCCGGTCCCGGGTAATTGACTGCCAACGGTCTCCTGTTTGAGTGGTTTGCCCATGCAGTATGGTGCCCTGGCCGTAGACATTAATTTGCCAAACTGCCGTTTCTTGGTCAAGATCAAGACCAGTCGAAACCATAGCCTTGGTCTTGCCTTTTTGGTCATTAATAAAAAAGGCGGGATAGCCTATTTCCGGTTGCCAGGCATGGATGGTTTGGGTGCGTTCATATAATGTTTGCTGTGCTGTTCCCTTTGCGGCCAAACCAGGCTCTGCCTGCTGTTCCCCGTCAATAAAAAACGAAGAACTGGTTGTCCTTCGTCTATCTACTTCTAATGGTTCTGCTCGTGTTTCTAGATTTATACTCATCTAGATTTTAATTGTAGCATGAGTTTATTTATAGTGAAATTTATGATATATTATCATCTGTTAAACGTGAATTTTCTACTCATTTTTACAGCCGTGGCAGCGTAGCTCAGTTGGTTAGAGCGCAGGACTCATAAGCCTGAGGTCACTGGTTCAAACCCAGTCGCTGCTACCATATTGACTTCTCTCTTGATACACAAGCTTACCGGCAACAGGCCGAGCAAGTTGACGCGACCTTAACTGAAACAAAGCAACCTGAATCTGCCCAGTAATAGCTACCAATAATATTTTTGGTCTTTATCTTTTGGCTTGTGAACAATGTAATGCATGCTAGTAAAATCACTTAGTAGTATTCTCATAATGTCATGATGCCCGAGCGGGATATCTTCGGCGGTTTCTTTGGATTCTTCAGGATTAACTATTAAAAAATTGTATACGTCGCCCACAATCAGGTGTGGCGTCTCAGTATCCTCAAGCCCTAACAGTGTTGCCTCATAATCAGTATTGACTACAAATACCTCGGCTTGTCTCTTCCATAAGGTAAATAATAGCGAGACTTGTTTGCCTGCCTTAAGCTCTTGTGCCATGTGCCGCATCGAATTCAGCAACTCCTGTCCGGCGCAAAAGTTCTCATAGTCATACTGGTATTCAGTCTCCCAACGAGGTTCTATTTCTGACATATACTCTATTATTAGCCTGCTTGGCAAATAATTCCAGTACTTCTGTCACCTTATGCTGCGGTCATCTCACATGGAACCATAAAATAATGAACAATATAACCGCTTACGATTTGCCAGATGATGCGTAATTCTGCTTAAATAGAGACTTCGTAGTTTGGACTGGCCCACCAACTTTCGCCAGGAGACTCAAAGGATTATAATCTCGCAAATGAACTCAAACATGATAGACAGTACCCAAGAATTGGTGCACCAAGGCAGTGTTATTGTGCTTGGTGTTGTCTTACTAATTCTCATTATTGGCATTATTAAGCCGCTGGCTTTTAAAAAAATGTTTCAAGAATTTAGTGAACGAAAATACATTGTGGCGGGTAGCGTTTTTATCAGTTTGCTTAGTGGAACTATTTTTTTCGCTACCCAGCCTGCCAACCAAACTTTTGTATCTGACAACACTAAGCCGGATCAAACTACCATAACTCCTTTGAAACAATCTCAAAATACCGACCAAGAACCAATTAAAACAGAAGATATCCAGGTTATTGAACTGATCGCCTACGCCAAGCAGCAACAGGACGACCCATTGTTACCTGTTAATCAAACCAGGATTGTTCAGCCGGGCAAAGACGGCGAGAAACAACTTATATACAAGGTTACCTATCATGACAGCCAAGAAACAGAGCGTGTGCTTAAAGAAGAGCGTGTGCTTACCGAACCAATAGCGGAGATCACCGCCATTGGCAGGCAACCACTACTCACGAATGATCCTAAGCCCTCTAGTTCGAATAAGAAAAATCGACCTTTGATTAGACTTAGCTGTGACAGTAAAAATCGTCCGCATGTCTGCTTGCTGCGCGACTAATTTATGGCTAGACCCTGTCTACTAAATTCTCATCTCTCCAACCAGCTCTTCTAAGACGTCTTCTAGTGTTACCAAGCCAATGAGCGTTTTGCCGTGTGCCACCATGGCCACGTGTGCGCCACTGCGCTGCATAACTTTAAGCGTCATACGGATCGATTGATTAGCCGAGATAGGTATTAATGGGCGAATATCGTTTTTGCTCAGTTGAGTGCGACGCAGCTGATTATCATTTTGAATAATATCCTTAATATGGACATAGCCAACCAATCTGTCTTTTTTACCAATTACCGGAAAGCGTGAAAAGCCAGTGCTGGCCGACAGCTCTTCTATGTCACCATAGGTCGCACTTGAATCAACTACCACGACCGACTCGAACGGTATGGCGATATCGCGGACGGTTTGGGCATCAAACGTTAGGGCGCCGCTCAGCAGTTGTTCGTTATCTTCACTTAAGTAACCTTCTTTGCGGGACTCTTTGACAAGGTCGGCCATTTCGTCCCGTGTATAGGTGCTGGCAACTTCGTTTTTAGGATTTATGCCAATCAGACGCAGAACGCCGTTAGACATTGCATTAAGGACGGTAATAACTGGTTTTAAAATCTTAACTACAAAAACCAACCGCGGTGTCAGCAATAAGGCAGATTGTTCTGGCCGGGCCAGCGCGATATTCTTTGGTACCATTTCGCCAATCACAACGTGAAGAAATACAGTGATCAGCAATGTAATTATAAAGGCGATAGGATGCAATAAGTGATCTGAAACATGCAGTGTATGCAGAGGGTTCTCTATTAGATGGGCAATGGCCGGTTCGGCAACAGCACCAAGTCCAAGCGTACATAAGGTAATACCTAGTTGAGCGCCTGCCATTAACATTGAGACGTTTTCAAGCGCCCGCAAAGTCATTAACGCCTTCTTGGATCCGGCGGCGGCCAAGGGTTCGATGGCGCTGCGTCGAACCGACACTAGACTAAACTCGGCACCGACAAAAAAGGCATTACCTAGTAGCAGCAATAGTGCAATCAGCAAGCCAAGTTCAACACTCATGACTGGATCTCCGGTGACTTAACAATCGATAATTCAACCCGGTCAATCCGCCGTCCATCCATTTTTTTAACCCGCAGTTGCACGTGCTTTCGTTGGCCATCATGCGTCAGCACTGGAACTACAACTGAATCACCAATGGAAGGTACTTCGTCCAGTTGGTCGAGCACTAGTCCGCCGATTGTCTCAAACTCTTCATCCTCCGGTAATAGTAAGCCTGTGACGTGACTAACTTCATCCGGCCGCAGTAAGCACGAAACAGACCATACATTACGCTTGAGCCGACGAATAGCCATACCGCTTTCGTCGTGTTCGTCGGTAACTTCGCCTACCAGCTCCTCGATCAAATCTTCTAATGTAACAATACCGTCAACGCCGCCAAATTCATCAATCGCTACTACCATTTCCATGGCTTCATCGCGCATTTTCTCAATTAAATCATCCAATTCCATACTAGACGGCACAAACAGGACTTTTTTCATGATGCTGCCGATTGTTACGTCTTTGCGTTTACTGTGCGGCACTGCAACAGCATGCTTGATACTAATTACGCCAACAATGTTATCTATCTCGCCGTCAACCACCGGGTAGCGTGAAAAACCGAACTGTTTGACGGCTTCTACGACTTCAGTCAACGGTTGTGATTGGTCAACTGTTTCTAATCTGACACGTGGAGTCATAACATCAGATGCGTGCCGTTCGCTAAATTCTAATGACCGCTCAACCAATATAGCAGTGTCCTTGGCAAGCGTACCGCGCTTGGCTGAATGACGAACCACCGATAATAACTCTTCAACCGATCGAGCCGAAGCCAGCTCTTCGCGCGGTTCAATATCCAGCCAGCGCAAAATTCGGTTGGCTGTGCCATTCATAAACGCTATCGGGTAATGCATTAGTTTACTAAAAGCCCGCTGCGGCCGCTGTACGGCTTTGGCGGTTCCAATTGGACGGGCAATTGCCAAGTTCTTCGGCACTAGTTCGCCAAACAACATAGTGACAATGGTTGCCACGGTAATGGCCAGCGTAATCGCCACCGTAGAAATAGCCGTTCCGTTTAAGCCCATAGATTCCAGCGGGCCGCGTAGCAGATCAGCTACGGCTGGTTCAGCCAAAAAACCAATCGCTAGGTTAGTAATCGTAATGCCCACCTGGGCACCCGACAACTGGGTAGATAGAGTCCTTAGCGCCGTAAGAACACCGGCAGCACCAGTGTCTCCATCTTTTGCTAGCCGCTCAATCCTTGAACGGTCAACCGTCACAAATGCAAACTCGGCAGCTACAAACAGTCCGCAGGCTACTACCAGCAACAATGCGATCGCTATAAGAAGAAGTTCAATCATCTATATGCACCTATTATAGAGGAAGGTTGGTTTACGCAAAATTAGATTGATCAACCACTTCCCAATGCGGCAAACAATGGTCAAATACAAATAAGCCGGCTTCGCGGACACTCTCAAAGATATGGTCAGAAGACAGGTCAACTAACTCTTGACGGGAAACCAGCAACATCTCGCTTGACTCGGAAGCATCTAACTTGACACTAGGCTTTTGATCAGCCACAAAGGCATAGGCCACATCAGTATGAAAATGGGTTTCGCTAAAGTTATGGGTGTTGTGATAAATGGGCATCGGATGCAGTACAACGTTTGTTAAAGACTGCAGACGACGTTTTGGTTGCAGCAGCTTCAATTTATCTATAACATAGCCTGACTCTTCCCGTATTTCATGGGTAATGGCTTGCCACGGTGTCTCGTGCAGCTCAATATGGCCGCCAAATTGAAGGTAACTATGTATCTTCTTATGCATATGTAGCATTAATTTTGGTTCCGAGAAGTCAGTTCGAACAATAAAAGCGCTAGCGGTGTGGTCGTGCTGTCCGGGTTTGGTGTGAATGTGAGCCATGTTAGATTTATGATAAATCTAGTTAAGCATCTTATCAATGATCCGCGCTAAGGTAACCGTTTCTTCCTCTGTAAGTTTTTGTAAGTCGGCGGCTTCGGCCGATCGCAAGCCTTCTAAAATGGCGGACCGGCACTCGCAGCCCTTAGAACTGAGTTTTATCATCTTAACACGGCGATCCTGGGGATCCGTTGTACGCTCAATCAGGCCCTGGCTCTCCAGCCGATCAACTAGTCCGGTAACATTTGAAGCGTCGCAACCCATTATTATCGACAGTTCTTGCATGGGCTTACTTTGGCCTTCTTGAAGCACCATAAGCATCATGCCTTGCACCGGTGTCATCTGCCATTTTTCAATTACGGCGTGCATGTGACGCTTAGAGTGCATCATCAGCAATAGTAATTTTCGGTACATCTCAGTTGAATGCTTCATAGTATGTCACTATATTATACTTGATTAAGTCAATACTTGACAATCTCAAGTATATTGCTATCGGTTCGGTGGAAAGACAACTACCAACCTATGCAAAAACACCCGGAGCGCTCCGGGTGTTTTATTTTTGTTTTTTGTTTTTGCTGTACGTTTTAGCAACGTATATTCTTTAGCTGTACGTATTAGTTGCCCAAAATTTTATCAATTTTGAGGATAACCGCATTTTTAGTTTCAAGAAATTCATAGCCTATACCGGCTGAACCCATAGTGATAGTGCTCCTTGTTATATTTTGTTTTTTGATGTGTTTGTTTTAGTCGACTAACAATTACTATTATACACAAATATGCCGATTTGTCAATAGTTTCTATAGTGTTAGCATTTGACTACACTAGTATATATGTGTTTAACTGTCAGTGCAAGATCTTAATTGTTCTTGGTTCGTGTAAGTATAGTTTTCTTTCGTTAGATAAGTAAGGCTCACTAAAATGAACCTGGTCAGAATAAAAGAGTTCCTGGTCGATTGTTTACTAATACAAAGGAAACTATACACAATATGTACAAATTATACGTAGGTGGCCTTCCCTTCACAACTACTGATGAAGAGTTGGCAGCAGCATTTGCTGCACATGGTACCGTAGCAAGCGCTAAGGTTATCATGGACCGCGAAACAGGCCGCAGCAAAGGCTTTGGCTTCGTCGAATTCGAAAATGACGACGAAGGTAAAGCAGCTGAAGCCGCTATGAACGAGACTGACCTTGGCGGGCGCACTATCCGCGTCAACGAGGCACGCCCAATCGAAAAGCGCGACGGGTTTCCCCGACGCAACTTCGACGGCAACAAAGGTCCCGTCCAAAAACGCAGCTGGTAATATTACCAACTACAACTAAGGCTCCTGGTAACAGGGGTCTTTTTTATTGTTGTACTACCTGTATAATGCAAAAACTACCCCAAGATATTCTGCGAGCCCTGTAACAGAGATATGCGTTGTTTCACAGACCCAATATTAGGCTTATGCTATTATGTGGAAATTAACTTCACGGGGGCATTATGCAAAAAATACGAACGTTAAAAAATTTAATTATGGGATTGGTAGCTTGCAGTTTAGTGATAATGCCGACTTCAACTGCCGCACTTGACCTTACCTCTAAAACTTCTACTAAGAAGCGTGTTAAAAGCTACGTAGCCGTGGGTGATTCGGTTGCGGCCGGGCTTGGTTTGCCACTTGTCCCTAACGCGACGGCTGAGGATGTAGCTTGCGGCCGCTCAGACCAGGCATATGTTACTATTGTGGCTTCTAAATTAGATGGTAACCCCCTTCCTAAGAATGTATCTTGCCAGGGAGCGGCTGTTAATAATCTGGTACTCCCTCAAACTGTTGGTACCATAATCGTTGGACCTCAGCTTGATGCCGCCTTTGCCGATGGTACCCCCCGCTATATGAGCATGACAATGGGAGCTAATGATATTCAATGGGCAACGTTCATAGGTGCCTGTTTTGTGACAACTTGTGATACCGAAGCCAATACTGCTGCCGCAGCCGCCTTAACCGCAGCGATGAAGGCCAAGATGCAGGCCGCCCTGCTTGATATACAATTTCGCAGCCATGGCGCAGCACCGCAAGTTGCCGTCACCGGATACTATCAGCCTATGTCAGATAATTGCGTAGCTATCAGCGGCTTAACATTAAGCGAGATCGACTGGCTGCAAGAACAAACCGCACTCTTTAATGCCGCTATCAAATCGGCTACTGAAAACTTTAGCTTTGCTAAGTTTGCTCCGATTGATTTTACAGGACATGATATCTGTTCAGCCGATCCATGGATCCAGCGACCTGGAGGCATACCAGGTGAACCTGCTCCATTTCATCCGAACATTAAAGGCCAGCAAGCTATGGCCGAAGCAGTTCTTACGACACTCGGCTACTAGCGTACCGACTATTTACTTTTGTTGACGCTTGTGCTATAATATAGATATGGCTATCCATACTCGCGAGATACCACCAATCCATGTCCACCTTCATTTTCATGATGGACCATCTAATAGTGCCCTGGCGGAAGGCGACATTCTAACGCAGCACAGCTACGAAACCCCAAAACCTCCTGCCAATCCCGATCAGATTGATATATTTAGCGCTGCTGCCCCTGCGCGTGTTGACCACCCTGACCGCCCGGTACCCATTACCCCGCAGACTACCCGTGACCAGCGCGTGGAAATTAGCAATTATAGTGAGCGCAACAGGCACCTGGTTAAAGTAGATGAGCGCCTGAGTGCTGCTAATACCCGCGAATCAGCTGCTAACCGCGTACAACTTGGTTTATTAGAAGGGTATGATAAAGACGAACTTCGAAAAAACGCTAAAAAGGCACGCTTACTGGCTGCCGGAGAGTTAACATTAGCCTGTGGCCACTGCGCGCTAACCTGCGCCATCCGTGATAACTTTCCCAAGTGGGCCCGCGTCCACGAATCAGCCGACGCACCCAAAACTGCTGGCCAGGAATCCCGCAAATCATTGCGCCACCGGCAGCTAAAGAAAGTTGACGCCCACTGTTTACCCGGCAAGGATAAACCAGCTACGGAACAAGCCGCCTAACCCTTCCCACCTTTTGACAATTTGACCTCTGTCTGCTATGGTATAAACTGCTTTATTCAAGAAAGTATTAACGCGGGGTAGAGCAGTGGCAGCTCGTGTGGCTCATAACCACAAGGTCGCAGGTTCGAGTCCTGCCCCCGCTACCAAGTTTAAGCATTATAACCTCAGAATATCTGAGGTTTTTTCTTTGGTTTGGTATGATGAAACTATGAACCTACCTCAGAAATTTGCTGACGTTAAAGCAGCCAGAGAGATTGCTCACGACCTCTACCCCAATGAAAGCATCCATATGATTGAACATAGCGCCGACAACATTGTTGCACTTATTGGCACCAGTTATGCAGTACGTTTCCCTCGTAATGAAAGTGCATACTTGCGAGGTGTTTACGAAAAACATATTCTAAAGCAGTTAGAAGACCTTGGAACTATTGCATTGCCTCAAACTCTAGACGAACATGCTAACCCACCCTACACAGTCACGAGCCATCTGCCGGGACATCATATTAGCTCAGCACACATTCGGACATTTTCAGAGGAGCAGCAGCTAGAGTTCAGTAAATTAGTAGCCCAGTTTGCGCATACTATGCACGCAACACTCGCATTAAACAAGGAGCTACCATTGCGGCAAGAACTTGGCCTGGATGAGCTGGCTGACAATGAGCCATACCCTATTTACTATAAAAGAGTCATTAATGACAGCACCTTTCCAACTACTATACAAGATAACCTGGCTAAAAAATGCTACGGTGAATGGCTTACATTATGCAATACCGCTCCAACGGTAGTCGTGCATGACGACTTACACACTGAGAATATGATGTTTGAAGATAATCACCTTGTGGGTATTTTGGACTTTGGTGATACAACCGTTGGCACGCCAGAGCAGGAATTGCGGCAACTCTATCGTATCAGCGAAAAGGTCGCGCTAGCCGGTGCGCAAGAATACCAACGTCTATCAGGCATTCAATTAGATATTGAAGCTATTAAGCTTTGGGCCATCATGAAAGAACTTGCCGACTACTCTAAAGCAGTGGTAGCCAAAAACACTACGCACCGTAAATTTAAACGGGCAAGCCGAAACCTCAACACCTGGTTACCGGGAGGTGACTGGGGCAAAGGCTATGACCTATCCCCTGATGGGTATCAATAGATTAATACCTGGTACTAGTCGGCTGCGGCAGATTTATTCTCTCATCTGTTATCAAGGTATGGTCACTGGTCTATAGTTGATACTTACAGTATCTTACAAACTTAATACAACTAAAATGCTTATACTACTGTGTGGATATACCGATTAGTGAACGACGACAAATTGAAAATGAAATGATATTTAGACGAGCCAACGAAAAGGTTGGTGACGACTTGGATGAACTTGACTCCTTTCATGCTGAAGACGGCAACCCACATCTCATCAGAGACTCCGACCTAGATTTACAATTCAAATGCGAGTGTTCGGACGTAAATTGCAGTTCTAGAATTCCAATAAAATTAAGCTTTTATTAGAAGTTACATAAGGATAGAGATTCTTTCATTATTAAGCTCAAGCATCAGGTCGAAGCAATTGAGGAAGTTGTATTAACAGAATCAAATTATTCTATTGTTAAGAAGAATAATTCTACACCAGAACCTGGTAATAAACTTAACGTAACAACCATAAACAATACCTAGATCAGATATAGTTCTGACGATTCTCCTGAATATCATATTTTAACTTTAAAAAAGTCTTGACGTAATATTTTTGGTTTGATAAATTATTTTACGGAAGACCAAGTGAAGTAGCACTAGATCGTTAAAATGTGACCCGTCAAGTTAGTAAGTTTAGCTAAAACAAGTTTGTTAGTTAGTAGGTCACAGCTGCGGGTGCAAGTCTTCCCAGATTATAAAGAGACACCAATAGGTGTCTCTTTTAATTTATCTTAAAGCTAGGTTCTAGTCTGCTGTGGTAGGGCAAGTAACTAGTGAAACTTCCCTGTTTAGCTGTACCCAGCGAACTAACGCTGTACTGGTTAGGTTCCGATTTGACTGCTCTCTGAGCTACCAAGTGAACCAAAGCAAGACGAATTAGAACCGTCTTTTCTATATTTTGATACAATTGCCATATAAGGAGTACTAAATATGAAGAAAACAACGTGCAGAAATCTACGAGGGGCTTGTGATGCTGTTATTTTAGGTAATACTCCCGAAGAAATGGGCGAAAACAGTAAACAACATATTATGAAAATGATAAAGTCTGGGGACGAAGATCATAAAGCAGCTATGGAGGATATGATGATGCTCAGCAAAGAAGACCAACAAGCTTGGTACGAAGAATTTAAACGGAACTTCGATTCCCTACCTGAATTTTAAATTCTGGAGAATAGATAATGCTTGAAACATATTTAGTACGACACGGCGATTACGAGAGTCGCACAGGCAGATTAAACCAAGATGGCATAGCTCATTCAGAAGCTGCCTTAGGTGAGTTAGTGGCTCATGGTTTAGGTAAAACAACGTTGGTACTTAGTTCAAATGCGCCCAGAGCTTTAGATACTGCTGGAGTAATCGCTGCTGGACTAGGCGTTGAAGTTGTCCCAAGTAAAAGAATTAAAGCTGGCGGTAACGAAGCACTAGCTATCAAGAGTTTGGATGACTGGATAATGAGAGCACTTGAAGAAGCAAATACTGAAAGAGGAAGTGGGCCATTAGTGATTGTGGCACATGAACCACTATTGAGAATAGCGGCCTACAAAACACTTAAAAATAGTCCTCGGATCCCATATGGACATGTCCAGCCCTATATTCTAGGCAGCTGGGTAAATGACGATTTTCGAGAGTATATTGCCCAATATATTGAACAAGATATCTTGGAAGATAAGTAGTCTTGGTTTCAAATCTACTGTGGTAGAGTAACTCGCTACTCATAATCTCTCAAGATAACTGCATCTAACGACTTAGCTCTGCAAGCATAAGCAACCTAAATAAAAAGATAGCTTGGTTCAACATATCAAATTTATCTATTTTGCTCATGCTTGCAATAAATATCGAGGGGATGTATAACCATTAATTATAAATATGGAGAGAGTATGTACCAGACAATAGCCCCAGCAGAAGTAATTGATCACAAGCCCTTTAGAGACGAGAAGTTGTTTAGGGATACCACTCCAGTGATCTTTCAACATCTGAAATCTCTGGGAGGTCTATCTATTGAACACACTCCTCCTACCCCCGAAGAGTTATCTGGGCAGCTTCAAGATATTATTCAGTATGCTGTAACTGAAGGAGATGATCTTGGCCGGTGGCGTTATCCACGTGAATCAGATGATACTCATCGTGTATTCACCCCTTGGTATGGGACAATAGCTACCTATCAAACTTCATTCAAAGTGGAGCAGTTAGATACGCGCCTGCACATACGTCCTGGGACCCACTTTGCGCCTCAGCCCATCATACATATCGAAAAGAGACTTCGTATTATCCAAGCCGATGCCATGGATGAAAGTATCTATGAGGGTCCCGAGATTGTTCTTGACGTACGTGGCGCCGAGGACGGCATTACTGCGGATATTAATGATGGGAAGTCTCGTCGACATCGTTTTAATATGCGAGACACTACTGACCCGTATGCCTTTGACGCACTGCGAGCCATACGGCAAGCTCATGCCTTTCTGGTTGTACCAGCTAAATCTTGATTCTTAACTAATACTGAAAAGCGCTCGCAAGGTCATAAGTTATAGCAAATAACTAGGAGAAACTATGGCTATACATTGCGTAAACGCAAGGCGTAGAAACACCATTTTAAGGCATATCTGGCGCTCCGCCGTGTAATAGTTAACTGTGGTTATTTGCTATTCTATAAATCATATTTGCTATTTAATGTAATTACTTGTATTATTTGAATAAAGTTAGGCTTCAATACGTTAAGAGGAGATTTAGTTGTGTCAGAACCAGAGTCATTTAGAGAAATATTACCCGAAGAAACACTACAAATAGCAGGGGCCATAGCGGATAGAAGCGCAATTTTTGAACAATTTAGCGAGAAAATAATTGCAGAACTGCAGGGTGAACCATATATTGAGACACCACTTGAAATAAAAAGAGGCGCTCATTTAGGAAGAACCGTCCTTCTAATGCTTCAGGTCGAAGACCCATCACGCCCTCTGGCGCTGAAAGATCTTCTAGATTCCGGATTGTCTAACGGCGGCTACGAACACGAGGCAGCGGCACTGAGCAAGTACGGTGTGGAGGTAGATGATGATGCAGCAATAGACATAGCTATCGACGCAGATGACTACAAGGAAGTGCTCTCTTCAATAATTAGCGGTCTCCAAGGAGATTCAGACTTATTAAGCGATAGTCAGATAACAAAAAGGTTTGCAAGACAATTGGAAGCTTGCCGAAAAACTGCAGAAATACATGACACCGATGTCGCAACTGTCTATAGAACAGATGATTTTTATTATGAAGCGGCCGCCAAAGCTTTTCCTATACATGAAGCAGTTAATTCCTATAAAGAACTTGTCGGCAATGCTTCTGCAGATCTATTTGAACAAATTGTTCTTACAATGATCGATAAAATGCTCCCAGCCGGAATGGCAAGCTTAATAAGCGAGGATGAGAAGGCAGAATTTAAACAAGAACTTAAGGCTGATCCAGAGATGCAAGCTATGCTAGAGATGCAATCAGGGATTATGCAAGAGGTAGTCAGACAAGCTGCCCTATATAATATAGTAAAGAGTTACGGTATTGATGCTCTAGCCGATCTCTCCCCAGAGCAAAGAGAGTCTATTCTTCCAAAAATGCCTTTAGCAAAAGAGGTCCGTGAGCTTGTAGCTTTCTAGCCTTAACTCCTCTTTTCTATTTAATCTATCAAGGTCTAGCGCCACTTCCATACGAACCGCGTAATTCATCACGTAAATCTGGACCAACCGTTTCTTCAAGGGCACGTCTAAATGCTTCCATTTGTTCAACCTTTTGCTGTTGACCAACCATCTCGATAAATGAAGTAATGGCCGCGTGAGCTAGCCGTACCCCGTCTGGGCCGAGGTCAAGATTTACATCATGGCAATCTTCGGCCGCCGCGGCTGAAGCATTAAGATCAGGAATATACGTATCTACGGCTGTTTCCACTTGCTGTTCACCTACTAACGGGTGATATCTATAAGCAAGTAGCGCTTGGTATAGCATACTTACGTCAAGCTGATGAGGAAATTCATTCTGTCTTTCTTGAAGCCGAACGCTATCAAGCGCTAGAGGAGTTTGTTCAAGCTTTTGCATATACTAATTATACACCATTATTCATGTAAAGTCAATATAGCGTAGTGGTTAAATACCCTGGAACCACCCGCAAAGTTCAGCACGGCCTTATAACACTTTTACTGTGCCAGCTAACTGCTTTAGGTCATTGCCAAGTTTTTGATCAATTGTATTGGCTGGAATTTTTTCTGGGCATCCTTCTGGAACGCCCTCTTGTATTTTCGCCAGTGAGAATACCGAGATTTGGGTTGAGCCAACGTTTGTTAATAATTGGGTAACGAGCCCGCCATCCATGCAGTTTATATAGGCACTGACAACGTGCTTTTCATCATTACTAAGTAGTTGCGTAGAGTAGTTACTGCTGGTTTTTGCCTGCTCTGCAGAGCTTATTACACCCTTAGACATTTCCGAATACGAACCGTTTACCTCCCAATAGATACCACCCCTGCCAGGACCGGTGTAGCCATAATCCTCTGATGCCACCATGCCCTTTATATCAGTGCCCGAAAATGACACGCTATAGCCCTTACCGGTGTGTTCAAATGTTGTTGGCGAGACAGTGACAGTCCCCCAATCCTTAGGATGAGCAAAACTAAAGCCTAGTTCTTGGTTTTTATATTCGGTCCAACCATCTGGTATCGTGGATGGAGTTGTTGCTGAATCAGGTGTATCCTGTTTTACTTTGGAATTGGAAGTATCATTTTTGTTGTTATCTTTTTGAACACTATAAACAAAATAACTTACACCCACTATAAGACTCAGTGCGATAATAATTAGTAGACCCTCGACTAACGTAAAACCATTTTGATTAAACTTCATTACATCTCTGTGCTTACGGTTAATTGCTTGAAGTATACACGGTTATACATCAAGGTTCATCATTTTATATCTGCGAGTTTAAGAATTTTTTGGGCTGGAATGGTTGTAAGCTCCCCGACTGTTTGTTTAGAATTCGTAATCGCTCTATCAACTATCCAGGTTCCAACTTTATAGGCCAGCCAATTGCGACCGTCTTCACGCTTAAAAGCCCAGGTTCCCCACGCATCATCTTTCTTGTCAGCATTTTTTAGATCTGCCAGCCATTGGTGCATTGTTTTATCATCACCATACTCTGACCATAGGGGTATTGTTTTTCCGTAGTCTCTTTCGCAGACCGTGGCAAGTCCTTCCCAGATAGCCCAGTCAAGCAGGCTTTTTTCAAATAGCTTAGCTTTAGCAATCCAGGCAAACCGGGCGGCATGATTAGCTTCATGATACGTTGTAGACGTTAGTTGTCCTAACAGGGAGTCTTTGCCAAACGGCAGGGATTGATCGAATGACAGAAGTATTAGTTCACTGTCATAGGTTCTTCCACCTACTGCAATATCTGGCACAGCATTTTCCGCATGAGCCCGAATTAATATATTGAGATGTGGCGACAAAGTAGGCAGAAATTCTGTGGCCTTTTTGGCGGCTTTAGCAACCACATGTTCGCACTCAGTCTGGCTCAGGCCATTTCCCTGAGCAGTACTCCATTCCTGGGCTTCAAGTGAAACAATACGCATGATCAAATGATACTATACATACATGAATGATTCTTGTTTTTACCGAGTCAGCGTTAAGGGTTTATCAATTAATGATGACGGCAAATTTTTGCTCATACGTGAAGATAATGGCATGTGGGAGTTACCGGGTGGCGGGCTAGACCACGGCGAGGATCCAATAGAAGGACTGCGAAGGGAAGTTCAAGAAGAAACTGGGCTAAAAATTACAAATATATTACCGACGCCTAAATACTTTATTACTTCGCCTAGATTAGGACAGTCAACCTACACCGCTAATATAATCTATGAAGTAAAATTTAAATCTTTAAACTTTACCTCTTCTGAAGAGTGCCAAGAAGTCCGCTATTTCAACGTCGCGGAAGCAATAAAAATAGATAAATTCCCAAATATAGAAGCCTTTCTAAAAATATACGATCCTGCTTTACATACAATAAGTTAAGTAGCTGCTTTCGCTTTGGTCTGCCATAGTTCATACTTATGCTTAATTAAATAAGGATCTGTAATGACCGGCACAAACCGCGCATTAGCAGGCGGCTTAATTGCTATGTACCTGCCACTTCCTCTCGCGTTGCCACTTGCCTTTGCTTCCCATTTTGTTCTTGATGCCTTGCCTCATTACGGTATCCCTCATCGCACAAGAAACCGTTCAAAAACTTGGAAGATAATCTTTGCAGTAGATTTTTTAATCGCGTTTAGCCTTGCCGCTGTCCAAATTTCTTATCATAATTACGGCATATTTCTGGGTGGTCTGGTTGCACTTACTCCTGACTTTATATGGGTTACGCGCGTACTTCGTAAAAAGTCATTTAATCTCAGTCGAAATAATCATTGGTTCACAAAATTTCATGCCCGCATACAAAGGTTTGAAAGACCGTGGGGTATATTTTTAGAAATACCGTTGGCCATAATATTGTTTTATCTTGTGTTCTTGTAATGGAAGGTGCCGTTAAGACCTACTGGTTTTACTACTTTAGTTAACTGATGGTTTAAAAATATTGGCTATTGTTATTGGTTATGCTACTGTACTGCTTAAGTAGTACGGACAAAAAATGAAAAAAATGTGGACAATGCATCATCATTGGGTTTTCAAAGATTTTTTGCTAATTATTAGTGTCTCGCTCTTACTTGGGTCTAGTATTTTCTTTATTAACAGTCTTTCTGGTCAGGAAAAATCCGACGGCAAGATTGATTATGATATTAGGACGCTGGATAAACTTCCGGAGAATAATCCTAAAAAGGGCTTAGTTTTTGATGGTCTGACTTTAGAAAATACTCAACCCGTCAAGTCTTGTAAAGGTTTGTTAAAAATTGATATGCCGGCCAATTCCAAGGCCGGTAAAATAAAAGATTCGTATTGCACCCATGGCCCGGATCCTAAACCAGCTACTCCCGAAGCTCCTACCACAAGTACTCAGACAGCGGCAGCTGCTAGTCAACCAATTTGTTACGGTACGGGTAATAATGGCCCACGTGTCCAGCCATTAATAATTATAACAGAGAGACATAATGACCAAAGTTACGTTAACTTTATTAAAACTCTCACTCTAGAAGGCATTAATAAATCTAATACCTACATTAACAATAGCGCCCAAAAATATGGCGATGAAGCCCACATTCGTTGGGTAACCACCCCTGATTGCCAGGTTGATATGCAAGTTGTAAATATTTATGACGTCAGTACCGTTAATGGCTTCAACCGTTCAATTGAGACCCTGGTTGATATGGGTTATAACCAAAACGACCGTAAATATATGATATTCACTGACCTCTTCACCTACTGCGGTATTGCCGAGTCATATCGTGACGACAGTCCTCTGCTCAGTAATTTTAGTAACCGATGGGATTTACCGGCGTATTCACGTGTGGATTCGGGCTGCTCTCAAGATGGAGTTGTAGTGCTACATGAACTGTTCCACAATCTTGGGGCTGTTCAAAATACAGCGCCAAATACCAGTGGAGTTGGCCACTGTGTCGATGAACATGATGTGATGTGCTATCAGGATTCTTCATCAACTACGTTAAAGTATATTTGTGATATCAGTAACAGCACCTTACTGGACTGTAACGGTAATGACTACTTCAACACTCGTCCAGCTGCGGGGAACTATCTGGAAACCCACTGGAATACCGCCGATAGTAGATTCTTGATGTCGCAGAGACCGTCTGACTCAACTGCGCCCACCCAGCCAACAGCGCTGGAAATGACGCAAGTCAACGCCGAATCAGTAACACTAACCTGGAGTGGCTCAACTGATAATTCAGAGGTTAGTTATGAGATATTTCGGGACGGCAAATTGATAAACCGTTCGCTCAAGCCCGCCTTTGTTGACAAGACGGTTTCTGGCTTAACTCGTTACAACTATTACGTTCGTGCCATCGATGAAGCCGGTAATATCAGCCCATCATCCAATATTGTAACTGTTGATACGCCACAACTAGATACTACGCCGCCGTCCGCACCAACCAATGTCCAAGTCACCAATATCGGTGATAACGCTTTCACTATTGCCTGGGATAAGTCTACCGACAATGTTGGAGTGCGATACTACCGTGTCTGCCTGGATGGTGAATGTATAGTGAAAAATTACTTTGATAGTCTCACCAAAGCCGATATTTGCTGCGCTGACATTCTTAACCCGGGTCAGAGTTATAGCGTTACGATTACAGCTTTTGATGCCAAGCTTAATACCAGCCAATCAACGCCAGTTATCGTTAAAACTACTGGTGTAGCTGACACCACGCCGCCGTCCGCACCAACCAATCTGTATCAGGGCAGTATAGTTATTGCCGGCTATATTACCCTTTGGTGGAACGCGTCCAGTGATACCAATGGCATTAAAGGCTACAATGTATTCCGAGATGGTCAACTTATATACTTCCAAAAAAGCGGTGTTAGTTTTGTCGACCAAACCGTTACGCCCGGGCAACGGTATAGCTACTACGTGGTAGCTATTGATACGGCTAATAATCAAAGTGGCGTCTCCAATACAATTACTGCCACCGATGCAGGTCCTAGTGGCGGCGGCGGAGGAGGAGGCGGTGGCGGTGGCGAAACACCTGCAGATAAAATTGCCCCTAGTACTCCGCAAAATCTGACGACTAGTAATCTTAAACCCGATTCGGTTAGCTTGAACTGGAGTAATTCCACCGACAATGTTGGCGTTAAGGGTTTTCGGGTTAATCGCAGTGACGGCAAGAATTTTAATGCTTTAACTAATTCTTTCACCGATACTACTGTAATATCTAATACAAAGTATAGTTACACGGTTCAGGCTTTTGACGCAGCCGGTAATTATTCAAATCAAAGCCGTGCGGTTAGCGTGCTTGTACCTGTTGGCACTGATACTTCTCCGCCGACCCAGCCACAAAGCCTGGATGTTAGAAATGCTAAATCCAACCTGGTTAATTTACGCTGGAGTGGCTCGACGGACAATGTAGCTGTTGCACGATACGAAGTCTACCGAGATGGAATATTCGTTAGTGAAACAACTAGCACCAGCTTTGGTGATGGTACGGTGGCACCTGATAAAATATATAGTTATTACGTTATTGCCGTTGATAACGCAAATAATAAAAGTAAGGCATCAAACCCTATAACCGTTACTGTGCCGTCAACTAAGGGCAAAGGACAAACGAATTAAAATGGATACACTTGGCCACAAACCAGATCAGCACAAACAGCACTACCGTAAACGTCATATTGCGACAATCCCTGTACTTGGCTTAGCCGTGTTAATAGGGATCATTGGCCTGAGCGTTAATAATTTTGCGAACAGTCAAAGAAATGACCATACGCATAGTCATGCTGTTCCTGAAACATTTACCGGCGAAACCATATTGATAACCGCCGAAGCAGAGGGCAATTTTAGCCCGCAAGTATTAGGCATTAACACGGGAACAAATGTTACCTGGGAAGAAGCTGGAGGCAGCGAAAAGATGATAATGTTAGAAACTGATGACACAAACGATGAGTCCGGCCAACAAGCCCAATCCCTTAAAAACCATGTTTTTAGCAAAACAGGTACCTACAATTTCTGGTCGCCAGATAGTCCACAAAAAAGTGGCCAAATAATAGTCCGCTAATTTCTTTTTGCTCATGCTTGCATTCTGTCACGGGTGAGGTGATAATTATTACCCATAAGTTTAAGGAGTTGCTATATGACTGGCAAGGAATTTCAAAAGCCATTTGATTTTGAAGATATATTAGAAATTGCAGAAGCGATGAGTGCTCGTAGTCTGAAAGAAGCTGGTCCTGTGAAAGCATCTCTAACGGAGCAGATGGAACACCTAGGAATTCCAGGAGACATATTTCCTGCTGAGATAACCGAAAAATTACCACTAGTAACCACTGCCATGATGATTCAAAAGGTAGAATTCCCCGAAACTCCGATTAGTTTGACCAGCTCTTTAGATAGTATTATTGGCGATACTGGCTACGAAGTATTAGCAACAAAATTTAGAGAAGATATGGGTGAAGACGTAACGGGTAGCGAAATTAGAGATCTTTTAATGGGTACACTAGATGCGTTGTATCATACTAGCGCCACTGACGACGAAAAGGCCGCTCAGAGCTTTAGTAATAAATTTCAAGCCGCTAAAGAAGTTGCTGCTACCAACGGCAGCAGTGTCGCAGAGGTTTATCGCAACGATGATCTTTACCTTGAAATATTCCGCACTGCCTATACGCCCGTTGGTTTCGCTGCGGAAAAATTACACGAAGTAGCGGCTATAAACACAGACGCTCTTATGGGAAATGTCATGAAAATATCTAAACTTATGTTTGGCACCGAGGAAGATATAGATCCAGAGATGTTCGCAGAATTAATGGAAAACGAGTTTGTACGTCAGCAAGTAGAAGCTATGGGGGATACGTTGCGTGATAATGCCAAACAAACTATCCGATCTGATATCATTCGCTACTGGGGGCTAGATACGCTCTGCAATTTACCGGCTGAAGTGCAAGATCATTTGGGAGTAGCAGACTTTCTGTCGGATTTTGGTGCCGTGGCATTTGTAGCATTATCTAGTCAGCTCAACAGAAATCTCAGACGATTTGTCGCTTGCCAGAGAAGATTTTATGGACCAGTACTTTGAGCGAATGGGCTGGGATATATCAGCCGCAACCGATGAACAAATTGCTCAGATACAAGCTCAGCCGGGCTGGCAAAACCCAGCAACCTAGCTAAAAGCCTTTGTACTTTAACTTGCATTAAGTTTAGTAGTTACTGGGCTTCTTGTTCTCTAGTAATCCTTGCGTTACGCACAGACATATTACCAAGGTAAGTAGTATTGACGGCTCTATCCGCCAAATTGTTAAATGCCTGGTCTACATTTCGTCTTAATGTGGCTACGTCAGATCGTACCTCTGCAAACCACTTCTGATGGATGTCATCGCCTGGAATTAGATATGGGCTATCAATATACTTAGGGGGTAATGGTTTTACCACTTCCTCTAGTTGCTGTAATAACGGTAAAATTTGCGCGCCAATATCAACTGCTCGGAGTACTGCTTGCTGCACCTCAACAAGCTTGTCCGGGTCTGTTCTAGCGGGTTCATTTGGGAACTCCATATTAGTCCTCCTTAAGTAAATTATCTATTGCTCGATCATCGTATAGTTGTCGGTTGTAAATATCTAATTCTAATCGGCCGTCTTGTCCTAGGTCTGGATTTCCACGATATACGGTCGCGCCGCAGTTTACTGGTTTATGATTAACATCAAGATCTCTAAAACCTTCTGCGTCGAGCCGTTCAAGGTTGGCTCGCAGTCGACAGAATGGAAAGATGATGACCAATCATTAAGAACATTTTGGTTCTGATAATCACGGGTGAACGTACCAGTTAAAGAACGGTGTCGTTCTCTTAAGTCCGGCACATTTTCTCCCTGAGGGTAGCGATACCAGTACGGACCCTGAAGATCCCGGAGCATCTCTTGTTCAGGATGTATTACGTTGAAGATACGCCAATCATTGTAAAGCAACGTAAGGCCGTGCTCTTGTTCCCGCATTCTCTCCTCTTCAACGGTTTTTACAGCAGCTAGTTCCGGCCATCCCAAAGCCATACGCGCCAATGTTTGACCGGTCCGTATATAGGGAGATACAAATATAACGTCCGGTACATCAATGATTTCGCTAAGCCGCGACCCAGTGATTTCTGCCTGGTGTCCGCCCCGCTCAGTTAACTTTGTGTCATGATCTCCGGTGCCCAGAATAAATTTGCCATCTTTGATTAACTGCTGCGCGATTTTCCGAGCAATTTCAGGATCTTTATGTCTGCGGTTATGCGCCTTTTTAAAGTCACAGTATAGCGGGTCGGCATTCTTTAGTTCTTTCAGTTCGTTATAGGCTGACTGCCCATGTCTTACAACTGTTATGGTATTAGGCCATTTCAAAAGTGTATTCCATTCTATCTATAGAATAAAATGAATAAACGGATTTTGCAAATATATTATACGAACTGTAGTTAATTTCTCTTTGCTATGATATACAAATGAAACACCTCACTCGACTCAACTTACCTGCCGACGGAAAATGGCTTGTAACCTGGGGCGGTGATACCGAAAAACATAATATCCACCATAGCATCCCGGTCCAACGTTATGCGTTTGACTTAGTAGGCACCGATGAAAACGGTAAATCATATAAGAATAAAGGGCTAAAAAACGAAGATTACTATGTGTTTGGCCAACCCATCTTAGCTCCA
Source organism: Candidatus Saccharimonadia bacterium (assembly GCA_963717365.1). GTDB lineage: Bacteria > Patescibacteriota > Saccharimonadia > Saccharimonadales > 2-12-FULL-41-12 > JALQXV01. The sequence goes on along the minus strand of OY970327.1, from coordinate 1,062,968 downwards.
GCCGATGGAATAATTATTGAGGCGGTGACGGGGATTCGCGATAACTTACCTAATCAAACAAATCCATTTGTCTCTGGCGGGAACTATATCTTACTTAAGCACACGGCAAAAGAATACTCATTTATAGCGCATTTACGTCTTGGCAGTACCTTGGTTAAAGCCGGAGACAAGGTAAAGCTTGGCCAAAAACTGGGAGAATGTGGCAATACGGGTAACTCATCTGAACCGCATATCCATTATCACTTGCAAGATTCCGAAGTACACACTGTATTCCACAAGGCAAAAGCAAAGCCCAATGCTAAAGGTATTAAGGTTTACTTCTCTCATATTGGGGTAGAGAAAAACAATGTACATGCAAGTAAAGAGCTGTACTCACCCGTGCAAGGTGACGTAGTTTACAATATCAATAATGCATCACCTACATACTAACTCGGAACCATTACAATACTTCGCTTGGCGTACATTTAGTAGATAGGAATTGTCAGAATAAGCCATGTTAGTCTCTTCTATATAATAGACAAAATACCGTTAAAATGGTATGATTTGTTTCAATATGTCCAATGCTGTAGGCGAATTTTTACATAAACGCGACTCAAACTATCATCACTCCCCCGAAGTTGAGAGGGTATATAGTTACCTTCGCCAGTATGGCGAACATATACCCAACCAGCCAGAGGATAAAATTGTTGCTGAGCTTGGTTTTTTAGCCAGCAAAAACTATGTAGACTATGGAATCTTAACTGGCAATCCAGAAAGTATTGGCCGTCAAGTAGAACATTTGATTGTGGGCACGGATGATGTATCGGAAAGCTACTTTGATTTACAAAGGAGAATTGCACGAGAAGAGCTGGGACTTGGCGATATTGTAATTACTCAGGAACAACGGAGACAACTGGGCGAAGTAGTCCGGGAAGATCAGCGGGCAACCTTAACAATGTGGGCAGAATATTTAAGCGGCGAGGAGACAAATTATCCGGATTGGTTTAAACATTACGCGTTTAACTCTGTCGCTAAGCTCACTGAATATGATCCAGCCAAGGAACAATTCAGGCGGCGCAGTAATGGTACAGCTGCCAACTTTCCAGACCTAAGTCAGGAAGCCTTGGCATATGTGTATGATGTACTGCACAAGACTCACATTAGCGAAGATAACTCGGAACAAGCCGAGGCACTGTATGACAAAGCCTTTCTCGACTTAGCCCAAAATGGTAACTTCGGTAAAATCTACGCATATGCTTATAAAGAATTTGCTTCAAAGCGCAAAGAAGAAGGCGGCACTACTGAAGGCAGCTGGAAAAAGTATCCTAAAATAGAAGATGAAGATATGAATACCGTTAAAGAACTCACTGCTACGTTGCTTGGACATGGTACCACCTGGTGCGTAGCCGGTGAGAGTACTGCCAAGAGTTACTTATCTAAAGGCGACTTTTATGTTTACTACAGCCGTGATAAAGATGGCAGAGACACCATTCCCCGCATTGCGATTAGCACACAGTATGGAAAAGTAGCTGAAATACGCGGTGTTGAACCGGGACAGCATATGGAAACGGCCGTAACGGATATTGCGCTAGCTAAACTGTCGAAACTGCCTGGAGGAGAAAGCTACCTTGAAACTGCCAAAGATATGCAGCGCTTAACGGAGATTGATAAGCGGCATACAGCTGGTTTGCCAATAGATCCGCATGACGTATTTTTTCTTCGCCAGTACACCCGTACTATCCGAAGCTTTGGCTATTACCGGCAAGACCCTAGAATTAAACAATTGATCCAAGATAGAGACCCTCAAAGTGACTTTGATCTCATGCTCAGAACGTATGGGCACAAGGCCTTTGCTGAAACACTTTTGAAAGCGGAAAAAGCAGAATTAATATTAGCAAACTTAGATAAATTTGAAAGCGGTTCGGTAAACCAGTACGCCCTGATAAAAATCTTAGCGCCGCCAACCCAGAATTCTAACACTAGTTTAATTGCCCAGTATTTAGATAAATTTAGTCCTGGAGTAGTAAACCACGCTAACTTAATGAAGCGGTTAATTGCAGCGAATAATGTTGGAGCTATAGTTGATAATCTTGATAAGTTTGACCCCGCGTGCGTGAATCACGAAACACTATTTGATACTATATGCACTAGCTCCCCCTACCTTTTAAAAGATAGCCTCGATACATTCTTACAAAAACTTCCCCATAAAAAAGTAGTCGAGACACTGTTATCAAGAGCACACTATGAATTAGTCGCTGATAAACTTGACCTGTTTGATGCCGGTTCTGTCGAATTAGTACCCCTTGCTTTACGGTTAAACATGAATGTGCTGGGCAGAAACTTGGATAAATTTCTAGATAAGATCGACGGAAGACGTTTTGCTCATGCTCTCCGCGAAAACGGAGCGGCAGCTTTTGTGGCAAATAATCTTTTAGCCTTTGAGTTGAGCCTTGATGATAAAAAATTAATTGCAGAGGATCTGCTAAATTCGGCCGATCCGTCCCCACTTGCCGCTAACCTAAAGAGTTTTGGAGAAGGCACCGTCGATCATAAGCTTTTAATTAACAGGTTAATTATGTGCCGCCAGGCAAAAGTACTCTGTGAAAACTTAAAATCGTTTAAGCCTGATGCCTATGACATATTGACCTTAACCCAAGAAATTATTGTCTCAGACCAGGCCACAGCCTTGTTTTCTGGCAGCTTTACCGCAATAACCAAAGCAATTGGCGACGAACGTTTGGCCGCAATGCTGCTAGAATCGGGCAACGCAGACGTATTAAACAGATATTCGTTTCGATTCCGGAGAGGCTCACTAAACCATGATCTTCTGGCCACGGCTATGATTGAATCAGGACGAGGCGATCTAGTAATAAAAAATTACAGTAAGTTTGACCTGAAAACAATGGACGCTTCCGACATAACATTAAAATTAATAGAAAGAGGAGAAGTTCACTTTATTTCTAGGAAGTTCAGAGTAGTTCTATCCAACATTGAACACAGTAAATTAATAGCATTACTAATCAAAGCAGGCCACCGGGATATGGTCGCGAATAACCTTCAAAAGTTTGACGCGGGAAGCGTGGACTGCGAGGCTCTCGCTGGTCAGTTATTGGAAGAGGGCGACGTAAATCTTGTATCAAAAAATATAGGCAAATTTTTAACCCATATTGATAATGGCTTGCTCGCGGATATGTTAATTAAATCTGGCAATGGCACCGTAGTAGCTACGCACTTCAGTAAATTTGAAGATGGGTCTATTGATGAGGAGGCCCTCGCTAAGAGCCTTATTCAATCAGCCAGGGGCGCGGTTCTAGCTTCTACGATTGATATAACTACCCTGGACACCAGCCAGCAGGAAATAATAATACTCGACCTAATACGCAATGGTAAAACTCGCCTAGCCTTATCAAAGCTGGAGCAGTTGGCCGAAGGCGTGGTTGACAGTAAGAGTTTAGCTATGGAGTTATTGGCAAAAGGCAACGAAGAATCGGTTGCGAGAATGCTAAATAAACTAGGGCCCGGATCTGTTGACCATAGGGCGCTTGCCGAAAATTTAATAAAAAAGGGTAAAGCCCATGTAGTCGTAACTCATTTCGATAAATTCGAAGATGGCGCGCTGAACCACAAACGACTTGCCGATGCGCTTATTAAACAGGGCGACGATGAGATGATCATGAAGATAATTGATAAACTAGAGCCCGGATCTGTTGATTTTATAGCCTTAGTCAGACGACTGATGGATGGCTTTCGGGAGGATACTGTAGCCCGTGATATTAAATCAATTACTAAAAAGGTTAAGCCGGAGACTGTCGCCCAAGCCCTAATTACTTCAGGCGGAGCATATATCGTTGATAAAAATATTGATACGTTTCTGGACAAGGGAGATCACACGCCTTTCGCCGAAATGTTATACGAATATGGATTTGGCTATATCGTTGAGAACAATATAAAAAAATTTAACACTAATTTTGTGGCTGAAATTATTTAGCAAACTTGCTAAGTAAAACCGCACAGTTTGTTATACTATGCACAAATGAATATCACCACTCGGAGTTTCGAGTTTCAGGATGGCAGCGCAGAACTGCTAAATGATGAAGCAGCCATACATAAGTTGCTCAACAAGCTGGTTGCTACAGCCCAACTAACACCTCTGGAATACACCTGCCACCAATTTAGCCCACAGGGGCTGAGCGCCACTATCATATTGTCGGAGTCACATATTGCCGTTCATACCTGGCCGGAGAATGGGCGGGGTTACATTGTGCTTACTACTTGCTCCAGCCCGGGGGATAATTTTACCTCCAAAGCAACCGCCGCCATCGAAACCGCACTAAAGGCAAAGATTTCAGCCATACAGGAAATTTCATAAATGCGTCTATTTAAAAAGCGACCAAAGGCTAAAATCAAGATCGGTAATACTTTCTTAGGCGACAAAATTTCAGCCACAGCCGAGGGCTACGTTATCTACTCCGAGTACGATAAAAGCGACCGCAAAACCTATTACTGGGAAGAATGGGAGCTGCGCGGTTTTAATAATTATGACAGCTGGATTGAGTATGACCATTACACCAAAAAAATAACGTTATACGAACCACTCCGTCCACAACCATTTATAGATGCCGCTCAGCTCAAACCAAATCAGGAAATAAGTTTTACTACGCACCGCGGGGAACAAATTACCGCCACTGTTATAGAAGTCGGTCTGGGTATTGTTGCCCGCCGCGAGGGCACGTTAACCCATCATGTATTTGAAAAAGACACGGTTGCTTATGCCGAATGCCGCGGCGCGCAAGGTATATTTTCAATTGAAACCTATAATGAAAAAGAATTTGATATTTACCGAGGGACTGTACTTACAAGGGCGGCTCAGAAACGTTTGCTCGGCAGGGTTGTAGAGCCAAGAAATATTTCCGCGAAGGCAGCTGTTTATGTTGCGGCTTTTGTTGGTTTCTTTGGCTTTAGTATGTATTCAGAAGCTGCTGAATCTAAAAATGAATGCACTCCGCGCACAACTACCAGCTCCATTATCCTGCAAGTTAACCGCCCGGCAAGTATGTATTCACACTTGGCACAGCAGTCTATACCGCTCAATAAGACTCCTGGTTCAAGCAGTCCGGGCGTACAAAGTCCCAGCACTAAAACTCAGACCACTCCATCCTCAACTCAAAACACCTGCAACAGCCGCAGTGTATATGGAGGGAGTGGCGGTGGTTATGGGAAATAATAATAAGGAGAATTTATGAACGAAATTACAGAATCAACACACGGCTTATCAGTAGAGGCTTTTGTAGCAACAGTGCTGTACGCACTACTCGGTATTTTTATCATGCTAGTTACCGTAATGCTGGTCAATAAAATGTTTCACTTGAATGCGCACCGCGAATTAGTTCGCGAAAATAATGTTGCCTTTGGCATCTTGTTTGGCTGCATGAGCATTGCAATCAGCATTATCATTGCCAGCACCATTGTCGGTTAAGCAGCCAATGCGTAAAACCATAGACAAGCCAGCCGTCTTTGCGGCCGCTTTGCTCGTTGCCATTGGCGGTCTCATCTACGAGTTGTTGCTTGGGACGGCGTCATCGTATTTATTTGGGGACTCTATCACAAGTTTCAGTTTAAGTATTGGCACCATGCTTTTTGGCATGGGCATTGGCTCCTTACTCTCGGCTAAATTACTTAAGAATGCCACGACTAATTTTGTTCTTGCCGAGTTGCTACTTAGCGTTGTTGGTGGTCTTGCGGTGGTCATATTATTTGCCGCGTTCGTATTTACAAAGATTTACTGGTTAATTTTTATACTGCTTAGTATTAGTATTGGTATATTGATAGGCTTAGAAATACCACTGATGGTGCGAATAGCCAAAGGCGCCAAGAATAATGTTGAGCATATTCTGTCCCGAGTATTGGCGCTGGACTATATTGGGGCACTACTCGCTTCAATTTTATTTCCGTTTATACTACTTCCCTATCTTGGCTTGATCAGAACAGGTTTTGCAATGGCCCTACTCAACGTATTACTCGCGCTATTTATTTTACGCCGGGCTAAAACAGGACCTCGTCATACAATAATCCAGGCCAGCACATTTTTGGTAATAATTTTATTTATAGCCGGTCTGGGATACGCCAATACTATTGAACGTAAAATCCAAACTGCCCAGTACCGCGACCCAGTTGTTTATTACAAGTTATCTCCTTACCAAAAGATCACGGTAACCAACTACCGTGATGATGTCCGTTTGTATCTGAACGACCAGCTTCAATTCAGCTCTGTTGATGAAGCGCGCTACCATGAAACACTTGCGCACGCGGCCATGACCAGCGCAGGGCAAACCAAACAAGTACTTATACTGGGCGGTGGTGACGGTATGATCGCCCGCGAAGTGCTCCGTTACACAGAGGTTGAGAAGATTACGCTGGTAGATATTGATCCTGCCGTAACCGGCGTTGCTAAGAGTAATCGACTACTTGCAGACTTAAATAAGCACTCTCTGGATGATCCTAGAGTTCACGTCATGAACGAAGACGCATTTACGTATGTACGTGACAGTCACCAGAACTACGATGTAGTTATCAGCGATCTGGTTGATCCGTCGAATGAAAAAGTATCAAAACTGTATTCGAGTGATTTTTACTCAGCCGTTAACCAACATCTTTCGCCTAACGGCATCTTTATAACGCAGGCCACATCATCGTTTTTTACGCCCAATGCTCACCAGTTAATCGCGCAGACCATGCGTGATGCGGCAGGCTCGCATGATCGCGATATTGTACCGCTTGGCATGAATGTACCTTCATTTGGAGAGTGGAGTTTTATAATTAACACACCAGACGAAGAACAACTATTCACAAAGCGTCATGTTCCAGATGATGTATCATTTGTCTCTATAAACCGTTTACACCAAGCTCGGCAGATGCCAGCGGATTTTAAGCCAACCATAAGTAAAAATACCGTATCGACACTGTTAAGTCCCAAAATATATACGACTTATCAAGATGATATGCGGAAGTGGCGGTATGATTGAAACCAGAAACTATGAGTTATTAGTATTTAACTAGATACTTGTATTCATTACATTATTGATGTTATAACACTCCTAGAACTTTCATAAGTATTAACGGGGCAAACAATGGATCACAGAGATTTTGAATTAGTAGAGAAATGTCTTGAAGACGCGAAAATAAATACGTTTATTGAGCCCGAGCTTGAAGAAGGAGAAACCGCTAAATATATAAGTATCGGTCTACATAGACCAATAACACCAGCTGATATCCTGAACGCTCTCTATAAAGCAAAACTATTAAGTGGTGTTCCCGGCCCTAGAAGAGGTTTTCACTTAGAGCTTAGCCCGGTTGCCTACTTACCGGAAAGTATTACGTTTGAAGATATCGGTTCCAGAATGTAAAGAGACATAACAAAGTAAGTATTTTATTACGAGTAATTCGCATCAACTAATAATGTATAGAAAGAATACAATATGACCAACGAAACATTAGCAGCACCCTTTACGCATCCACTCGGATCTTTCAGTCCAGAAATCTTAGACAAGCCAATTGTTATTTATCATGATGAAGCGGCCTTAAAAGTATTTGCCGTTAATGCAATGCCCATCAGTGACGGCTTGCGGACACCAGTGGGTTTTGTCTCTACAAAAACGACCCGAGTGCTTTGGCTTGGAGAGTTTAGCGGGAAGCCTACCGGAGAATATTCTCAATGCAATGCCGTAAAAGGTTTTGTGGGTGAAAACGCCGTGTACAGTAAAACAGTTACAACAGATACACCTCTTTCCGGCTTAAGAACTTTCCTGGCTCAACGCCGGGCTGCAAGGACTGTAAAATCCCGGCTCAAATCTTAGATAAGAGATCGCAGTAGACTCTTAATTTGTTATGCTTAAGTTAAATGACGCCTGACTTACTTATTGTCCTGATTGGGATGGGAACTATTGCCATAATGTTTTGGATTATGGTAACCGCAGTACTCCATGACACAATTATGAGCCCGCTTCGAATATTTTACCCGCTTACATTATTAGTCAGACGAATAACGACCACTCGAAATGATGGGCCGGTTTTATCTAGTGCAGAACTGTCAGATTCACCTATTGCCATTAGTCAAGCTGCCCAAATCGCGGGCTATACGTATTTGCTTAGCAATAACTCCTACGGCAAAGCGATGGTATTAATATTATTAAACCAGCCGGTAACTTTACACGTCGTAGCTGTTGGCGATAAGAGCGGAAACATACTAGGTCTGGACAAGCTCAAAGGACGAAAGGACTTAACACGCGTAACTCTTGAGGGTAATTATTCTAAACACATAACAATGTATTGCACTAAAGACCATGAGTTGGAGTTACTACAGCTGTTTGACCCGGCAGATATGGCGTATTTTGTAGATTTCTGCCGAGCGTATAATTTTGAATTATTTAATAATAATTTATATATCTCGCAGTCAGCCGATGCCAAAGATTTTAACGATGATACTACTATGATTCAAGACGCCAAAGAGTTCTTAGAGCGCAACGAAAAACTGTTACTAAGAATATAGTTCCATCTTTTGCTCAACAGCTCAAAATAAGTTATATTTGGGAACAATAAAAATTTTGTCGTATACTCTAAGTAAATGAAAGACAGAAGCAGTTATAACTGGGAGGTTTCGGTTGGAGTTACGTTTGCTTCGCTTATGGCCGCGATTGCATTATTTTTTACCGGTATTCTAATTGCTCAATACAACTCCTTCGATGACACAATACGCGTTCCCTTGTTGTTCTTAATTATTTCAACTTTCAGTTATATATTTGCCGCATCTATTTATAGCAATGCCAGCGAAGAAATAACTCTAGACCATGTCGGCAATGTTAAGAAATATTTAATTTACGCCAATAACATATTTGAATTTTTAGGACTTTATCTGTTAATTATTGCAACGCCGCTTGTTTTAGGCGCCGTTACACACGATAATTTTTTACGGATCTCAGCAATTATTGTGGCGCTTGGTGGCCTAATCTTGTATTCGTCTTCAAATTTTTCAATGCTACATAAAGAATTAAAGAGCACTACGCTAAAGCACGTTATTACGTTTATGTTTGTGGCTTTATCTGGGCTTCTTTACTTCCTGCAGTACTCCGAACAAGCTAGTCAGTACTTAGCGTATAACCAAGTCGCAACCGTACTGGTTGTGTTTGCAATGGGCCTGACCTTTGCTTTTTGCAAACGAAGCAAGCAATATTTATAAATAACGCCCTCTATGTCAGGCGACGGGCATCTCTACAAAATTAAAATTTAGGGTTATAATTAATAACTTGTGATTAAGCATTACTATATTGATACCGGCATTAGCAGAACCCATCCGTTCCGGCGTTTTATAATTGCTACGTTATCCCTCAGCGCACTTGCCTTTGGCGCTTATTCATTTATTCTTAATCCAGCAAAAGCACAGACTATTGAAGAAAATAAACCTGCCCTTAATCAAGTTTCGCAACCACCTGCTGCCGCAGCCCAGCCCCGTTTCACTACTGCTATACCTTGGCCAGGCTATGGGCACTCTGCGTATTTTGTACCTAAGGATGGCCTTTTTGCGACTTCAGACACCAATGCGCAAACGGTTCCCGTGGCAAGTTTAGCAAAAGTAATAACTGCCTTGGCGATACTACAAAAACAACCCCTAAAATCGGGTGAACAGGGACCAATGATTACGCTAAAAGAGCAAGATATTGCAATATACACCGACTATGTACGTAAAAATGGAACCGTAATTCCTATAGAGGTGGGTGAGCAAATTAGTCAGTACCAAGCTTTACAGGCAATACTTATGGTTTCTGCGAACAACATGTCCGACAGCTTAGTCATACAAATCTTTGGATCTATGGAAGCATACGTTGTCTACGCTAACCAGATGCTAAAAAATTTAGGCTTAGATAACACAATCGTTGCAGATGCTAGTGGCTACTCGCCAAAGACGTTCAGCACGGCGGAAAACATGGCAAAACTCGGTTACATATATATGCAAAACCCTGTGTTACGCGAAATAGCTTACCAGCCGGATGCAACGCTTCCCTTTACTGGAAAGATAAAAAATTATAATGCTTTTATGAATGAAGAAGGCGTTGTTGGCATTAAGGTAGGCGATACTGATGAGGCTGGCAAATGCTTTATGGTAGCGAATATTAGAAAATCTGAGAGCGGTAGTGAAGAATTATCAATTGCCGTCGTACTTGGTGCCGAAAGTCTTAAGATTGCTGCCAAAGATGCTCAGATTATCTTAAAAGCAGGCAACAAGAGCCACGACCAACTCGCTACAACCCCTTAGTAAACTGTTGTTTGAGCCCTAAATAAACGAAATAATTACTCCCCCCATTCTTTTGTAATTACTTGCATAAATATGTATTTTATGATACAATATAAGTATGCCCTCAAAAGAAGTACCCGGTAAGCTTGTCCCAATGGAAGCCGTTATTCTCGGTTATGGACTTTACCGATCAACTACAGATGATCCTTGGTTCACCACTCGTGAACTGATTACTGCTATGGAAGTAAGCCCACTATCGCCAAAACCCTTCGACAGGAATGGACTAACCAGAAGAATGGGTGGCTTGGCAGCCCTGCAGTACTTAGAGTATGATCGTTTAACAAAAGCCACACACCGTGGCCAAACTCCTTATTATGGATGCATTACTCCTATGGGAGAAGATGCTCTGGTTGAGGGTTTGGTCTATTTCGTAAGACAACCTCGGCCACCGCTAACCCTAGCTGAAGTTTTGGCAATACCAGAGAGTGTCATATCAGTTATTGAGCGCAGCAATTTTCATGAACGTCTGCTTGAAGTTGTTACTGGTGAGGTACCCCCGCCGGTTCCTGAGACCGATACAGCTAGTTGATTTTGCTAGTGCTTGCGATTTGATAAAAATATAGTAATATTGCTATATAGATGAACACGCCGAGTTTTGAACAATACGAATCACTTGCTAGCAATATGAATCAACTACTATATGAACGTGCTGCTGCTGCAAGTCCTATTGAAGTGCTGAGTACGCATAATGATAAGTTGCTACAGATTGTTGAGTCATCAGATGGTGAGCGATTTGTCACCAGAAATTTTACATCTTTAGCTATTGATGACATAAGGTTCTGCTATGGCATAGGTTTCAGAACAGCATGGGAAGGAATGCATCGTGCATTTTCAGATGTTGCACTCGATATTGTCCCAAGCGGTTTAGTGGAAGCAGATGGCGAATACCCCTTTATTATAGTTAGCGAATATCTGGAAGATGGGCAACCATTTGCGACAGCACCTACCGACACTAAAAAAGCAGTAGCAAATAGCTTGGGCAGACTTCTTACTACGAGTGGAGACTATATCCCAGCACCAGAAATGATCAGAGAAGACATGTTTCTAGTTGTGCAACGTAATAGTGAGCCGATAGCCCTTCTAACAGATGTTGATCCTTTGGTAACGCCATCATACAGAATGCAAAATGATGATACAAACAGCGCATTCTTTATCAGTAAACTTGCGGACTTAGCGTGGGACAGATGGTGCGAAGAAAGTGAGCGCGTCGAAGTAATCAGCGCCCTGGTAGTCGCTTTAGGAGATTACGCACTTGATCAATTTGGTTTCGACAGTGCCACAGCACGTGCTTTCATGGATATGCACTTGATGAGCAACGGTGTCGATAATCGAAAAACTTTAACGTACGATGATTGATGCCCTAAACTGTCTGCTATGATATAGCGATGACAGCTAATCACGAGCCTAGTGACACGACTCAGGATAGTGAAGCATTTGTAGAATCAGTCTTAGCTGACAATTTTGAAATTAAGCAAAACAAATTCTCAGACACACAGGTTATTACATTTCTCGCAAAAAGGATTGAAGAATTACCTGCGGAAACAGTGAAGGTTATTTCATTAATTGGTGGCGCGGCTAGCGGAAAATCTACCTTTACACGTTCAGTTATTGGAGAATTAGCAAAAGCCGGCATTGCTGCCGATTCAATTGGTACAGATGATTACAACCGCGGTGACCGCGCCTGGCGGTGGGAGCATTTTGAAGGCGATGATCCAGAAGATCCTATTGGTAAGTATGACTTTGACCTCCTGAACCGCAATATTGAATTAATTAAACAAAATATAAGTGATAAACCCGTAGTAGTTCCAACTTATGACCAGACAACTGGGCTGGCAATTGATGCTGGTAAGGAAAACTACACGCATAAAGTAGGCAAAGTTAATGTCTTATTTGTTGAAGGAGACTTTCACCCAGTAGAAGCACCGGATTTAGTCATTTATCTTCATGTACCGGATGTTGTGCGCCTGCAAAATCGTATAAGCCGCGACCTTGAACTGAGGGGTGGGGACGATCCAGAGAAAATAACCGGCAGTTTCAATTTTAGACAACATAGACAGCATATCCCGTATACGATCCCGGCTATTGAAAGTGCCGACTTTGTACTGCGAGTTATTCCGGTTGAGGGCAGTTGGACCTATGACGTTTTCCAACGTGCTGAATAAGCTCATCGGCTACAATAGCACCGTCTATACATGTTCCGGCCGAAGCCACAGTTTATTTTTTGGATGTGTTAACAAATCTGGGTAGTACATAGTGAGTTCTTCTTCAGGCTCTAGGTCGCGCGCCGCGTAAATTTTTCCTTCTATGACTTTGGTATTGGGACGCTTGGCATGATTAATATACCAAAATACTGCCATCACCGTAAAATTTGCAGGAGCTAGATAGAGACCCGATTCGAGCAGTGGGCAGTATTTGAGGTAGGCATCAGGAATTTCCTCTTCAGCCAGTACCCTGGTGGTGCCTTCGGCTGGTTGGCTATTCAGTCTTACACTATCATCAATATGAGACATGGCGAAACAACCGACTCCTGCATCCGGTATTGTTGAGGTTTGTACGATAAATAAATTTTCGTAATTGTTCATTACAGGTAATCCAATATGTGGCGGCGCTTTAATACATTATTCAATTAAGTAATTCATGATGCGCTGCCACGTCATGTACTCGTAAATAACTAGCTCCAGAAGCTATAGCTAGCCGTCCAAGGCTAACATTAAAATCCGGATCAAACCGGCGCTCGCCTAAAAATCGTTTTCTAGAATAGCCAATCATTACTGGCAATTCAGTCATGGAGCCAAAATGTATTAACTCTTGATTAAGTTCTGGCGACTTTCCAAAACCGATACCGGGGTCCAGAATGAGTTTATCTTGATCAACTCCCCATTTATGCAATTTCTCGTACTGCAACATTAGTTCGTTATAGACTGCTTCCTGGCTTGTCATTTTTTCTTGGTGCGCCCGAGCCAGGCTACCACTTGCGACAAACGGCAAATGACTAAGCACAACTCGGAGACCGTTTAGTGACACGACCTCTATCATGCGCCGATCACTGAGCCCCGTAACATCATTAATCAAAATATTAGATGACCAGGTATGTACAACGCGCTGAGCAATTTCGCCGTGCCGGGTATCAATTGAAAAACGAGCTGGATCATGTGTCTTTCTAAGCTTCTTCAGTAATGGATTAAGTCTTGCCCATTCATCCTCTATAGAAACTTCCTGGGCGCCTGGGCGAGTTGATTCGGCGCCAATATCTACTATATCGGCGCCTTCTAAGAACAACTGATCAACCCGAGCTGCAGCCTGTTCTGGATTATTCCAGTCACCGCCATCGGAAAAACTATCCGGCGTGATATTGAGAATGCCGACTAGTTTTGTCATCTTGATCTCCCTTGTGTAAGATTTAGAAATTCGCCCCGGGTTTGGGGGTTGGTTTTAAATATGCCGCGCACCGTTGAAGTTGTCGTGCATGCGCCCGGCTTAGTTACACCGCGCATTTCCATGCATAGATGCCGGGCCGTTAAAATTACGCCGACACCTTTTGGAGAAGCAACTTCGTTCAAACAATCAGCTACTTGGGAAGTAATACGTTCTTGGTTCTGCAGACGGCGGCTAAAATGCTCCAACATCCGGGCAAGTTTTGACAGACCAATAATCTCTTGGTCTGGAATATATGCAATTGTGCCGGTACCAAAAAATGGCAATAGATGGTGTTCGCACAAACTGTAAAACGTTATATTGTCCTGTACCACCATTTCGTCGTAGCCTTCGCCTGCAAACAGCGTCGGTGAAAATTCGGGTGGTGACGTAAAATCTTTCAGGAATTGGGCATACCGTTCCGGAGTTCTTTGTAAGCCTTCCCGGGTTGGCTCTGGATCGATTCCAGACAAAATCGCAGCAACGTTTTTTTTAATCTTATCCATGTTGGGGCTCCAATTCTGGTACTTCGCTTGTTACGTGACGGTATGCAACCGAAAGTCGCTGACCTTGTTCCGGCGCAAATACCCGGTGCCGTGGCCGGTCGTCTTTTTTACCCGTAAGTAATGCTCCGCGCATCAACACTAAGTCACCCGGATTCAGTTGCCACGACACTTCACCTTGTCGCAGTTCAATATCAAACTGGGCAGCACCGATGAATGATGCAACGGCAACCAGCCTTAAATCCCGCTTATAATCGCGGTGCCAGTCAATCCCTACTTCTCCCGGGGAATATAACTGCGCCCGCACATGATTTGCTTCCCATAACGGCAGTTCTGGGCAGACCAGACAACTTATTCGTTTACCAAGCGCTAGTACCCTGGGTGGACAGTCAGGAAACTCCCAACCAATATCTTCGAATTGTTCCGGTATCGTGTGATTTGACCGATCAACAGGTGTTAGTTGATGCGACAGAACTTCAGTTGTTAACTTTACCTGCTCGGTTTCCGAAACAAATTCCCTGAGCAGCAAAGCACCCTCTTTTTGCACGGTTACTAAGCATTCCCTCGACGTTATGTCCGGGGTATATTTTTCTTCAATTGTCATGTCTTTTCTCCTCAATCAAGTTTTTTTGGAACATAAAAAAACACCTGAGACAAACAAGAAAGCATTACGAGCTATCTGGTGTCAGGTGCTAGATTGAGAACGGCTGAACGAAGCCGGACCAAGTGCAAACGCGTTTATTATGTAACATTGCTGTATCCTCCTTCGTTACATGATTTATATTGTTCATTATGGCACAAGTTGATATAAAATATTATTTATTGTTTAATTTACTCATACTGGAAAGGGTGTCGTCTGTTGCATAAAAACATAGTCGGTATAATAATTTAGCTATGAGCATTGACAGTCAAGAGGTAACATTTGAGCGGGAAAGTCCGCCATACGCCGCTGTAGCGGAGCTTATCCGGCCAACGCCGTTGGTTATTACTGCCGAGACGTTACTTCCCCGTTGCTCCCAAGTCCTAGACCTGGGTGCTTATAACGGTCGCAATGGATTTTATTTAGCCCAAGAAGGGCATACTGTTACGTCAGTTGAACTTGAGTCTGAATACATTGAAACAGGCCAAAGAATCGCCGCAAGTCTAGGCGCTGCTGGACTCCGAAACTCATTTATACAGGGGAATATGGCCGAACTTGTAAGTGGCTTTAATAATTTTGACGCGACTATCGCAACTAGCTCGCTGCACATGATTGCCAGATCAGCGAGCTTAAGAACTGTGGCAGGAATCAAGAACAGTGTTAAGCCAAATGGTCTAAATATTATTGAGTCGTATGTAGCTTCAGCTGATCAGCAAGCTTTAGTGCCGCATCGGACTCTTTTTTCGCCAAATGAGCTGTTCCGTATCTACAAAGAAGATGGATGGGAAGTTATTGACCAAGCTAGCCGAAAAGGGATTTTTGGATGCAGTCAGGACGGTACCTTTCAGTTTTCTTCCTGCGATAGCTTGATTGCACGCAGACGTCCTGCTCCAAGAAGGCGTACTATTATGGGTGCTAATCGGCAGTTGATGGAAGTTGAGTGTCCTTAATAAATGGTTACTAAACAAATCTTTCATAAGATACTTAGTAACATTGAGCATGGTGCCCTACAAGTTACCTACTGGGACGGGCAGACCGAAATTTATGGTAGCGGACAACCATGTAACCGGATAACGATTAAAACACCCAAAGCGTTACGAGCGATGCTTCGTAATATGAGCCTGGGTTTTGGCGAAGCCTATATGGATGGTCTGATAGAAATCGAAGGCCCACTCACAGGAATCGTCAAACTCATGGCGCAAAACAGTCATTTGTTTAGTAAATTTGGATTAACTAATGTCACCCAGCTTGCTGAGCGCAATACCCGCACCAAGCAGGCAAGTCAAATTGAACGCCACTACGATATTGGTAACGATTTCTATAAGTTATGGCTCGACAAGTCTATGACGTATACGTGCGGCTACTATCATGCGAAGACGGATAGCTTAGAAAATGCACAAACCCAAAAAATTGATCATGTACTGCAAAAATTACAGCTCTCAAAAGGCCACACGCTTTTAGATATTGGTTCTGGCTGGGGAGGTTTACTCATAAAAGCTGCTAAAGATTATGGTGCGATTGGACATGGCGTAACGTTAAGTAAAGAACAGTATGATTTTTCTGTAACAGCGGCGCAAAAAGCGCAGGTATCTGATAAGGTTACTTTTGAATATTGTAATTATCAGGACTTATTAAAACGCGATATGAGGTTTGATCGAATAGTAAGCGTCGGAATGTTTGAGGCTGTTGGCCGCAATAACTTGCATACCTATTACAAGGTTATCAAGAAGTTGCTTGTGCCGGGCGGCGTGTCGGTACTTCATACCATCACTCAAGAACGGGAAATTCGAGTTGATCCATGGATTGATAAGTACATCTTTCCTGGCGGTTACGCACCTTCATACCGTGAAATAATTAAAGACTTCCCAGCGTATAATTTCCGTTTAGTTGATTACGAAAATCTACGTATGCATTATGTGCTGACACTACGTGAGTGGTTACGGCGGTTTGAAACAAACAAAGACGCAGTAATAAAAATGTATGATGAGCGTTTTTATAGAATGTGGAGACTATATCTTTCTAATTCAATCTCTAGTTTTGAGTACTGGGACCTAAGCCTTTCTCAAATTGTTTTTACAAAAGGACTAAACAACGATCTGCCATTAACACGAGATTTTCTTTATAGCTCAAAATGATCTGAAATTATTTTTCGTAAATCCGGTGATATTCGATAATTCTTAAGTCGGTTCAGCGGAACCCATTCCGCAGCAATAATTTCATATTGACGCGGATGTAGCGTAGCCTTACTGAGCAAACTAGTTATAAAAATATAATACTCGTAACCAAGCTTGTCGGCTTTCCACCGATCTTGCGCCACTAACTCTAGCGGTTCTCTAATATCCAAACCTGTCTCTTCTTTGACTTCTCGGGCTACTGCTTGAATTGGTTCTTCTTTTTTTTGAATTCCCCCGCCAGGTAGTCCCCAGTATTGTCTTCCTAGCCAGTTTTTAATCAATAATATTTCACCTTCGCATACTACTATGACGTAGGCACGATGCGAGCGCTTAACAAAGATGCGTATAAGCGGCAAAAGTGTTATATAAGCTACTCGTCCAAGCCAAGAATAAAATTTAAATATGAACTTCATAACTGTATTGACGAGTATAGCAACAATAAAAGCCTTGTGTTGTATAAATTGCTTGGAGTACAATTCAAGCAACAATAAAGGAGTTTCGAGACTATGGATGTAGATGTAAACTTTCTGGCCGTACTATTGGCTATGGCAAGCTCAATGGTAGTCGGCAGTACTTGGTATGCACGACCGGTGTTTGGTAATGTATGGGCTAAGCTAGCCAAAGTAGATATGTCTAAAGATCGCGGCAGCGTGGCTAAACCTATCATTGCTACCATGATAGTTAGCCTGATTACAGCATACGTATTGGCGCATACCGCGTTTCTTTCAAATCAATTCTTTGGTAACAGCTTCTTACAAGATGCTTTGACCACAGCTTTCTGGATGTGGCTCGGTTTCACTGCTGCCCGCTTTATCACGCATGATGCGTTTGAAGGCCGGCCAGTTAAATTAACTGCTATCAATATTGGCAATGAATTCGTCACAATAATGTTAATGGGTTTGATTATTGGCCTGATCGGCGTATAAGCTGAAGGTAGCACTCCTCGGACACATGGGTCGGGACGAAGCTGTTGCTGAACGGCTTGAGGGTCATACCCTACATATTCTTGGTCAGTGGCAAAATCCCGGTTTAGCCGAAAAAGCGGCGGCTAGTGGCGGCCAGTTCCATACGGTAGGCAGCATAACAAACGTTAATTTGGTCGCCGATATTGTGCAGGCTGTTGAGCCTGATATGTTCTTTACGAATTTTGACGACTCGCTGGCAGCTGGTGTAGTAAATGTAATCAAACAACGTGTAAACGAAAAACAAATGCCAGACCTACTAATTCCTTGTCCTGACAAAGCGGCGGCAAGGATAGAATGGGATAAATTTTTTCTCAGAGAATTAGTAGATGAAATCAACGCTGACTATAATCCACTTAACTTTATGGTAAAAACAGCTGAAGCGGCTAATAAAGCTATCGATTCTTTTGAAGCAGATAACAAAGAACTCGTTTTAAAGCCACGAAATTTATCCGGAGGTAAAGGCGTTAAGGTCATGGGAAAGCATTTTGACAGTTTTGATGAAGCCCGTAACTACGCCTTGCAAGTGTTGGACAACCCTGTTCAATCGGGCATCGAAATCCAAGAAAAACTTGAGGGTCATGAATTTACGCTGCAGTTGTTTACTGACGGCAAAACCTTGGTGAAACCACCAGCTACCTATGACTACCCCTACCGTGAAGATGGTGATACCGGTCCTGGCACCGGCGGCATGGGGGCTTTTACAATGCCGGCTGGGGAGCAACTCCCTTTTATAAACGAAGTTGATTATGACGAGGCTGTGGACCTTATGGACAAAATACTAGTCAAGCTAAAAGAAAGAGAATTGGATTACAAAGGTATTCTGTACCCGACTTTCTTCAAAACCCCGCAAGGCCTTAAAATTGTAGAAATAAATGCCCGTGGCGGTGATCCGGAACTTATAAACATTATGGATCTAATTGAAGACGGCGTAGATTTTGCGGACGTTTTAACGAGAATTGCCCAAGGGGAGTTATCGGCGGATAGTGTGCGCTATCAAAAAATGGCTTCGGCAATGATCTATTTTGTATCACCGGATTACGGTTACCGGGAAGGCCCGGCATATGCCTTTAATTTTGATCCTAAAGTAGCCAGCACGTACGGTTGCCGTACCCGTTTTGCCGCAGCAGAGAAAATTAGCAAAAACTACTACCGCAGCATTGGATCGTCACGAACACTTGGACTATCTGCGCTGGGGGATAGTCCTTGGGATGCCCGGCAGAAAATTCATGACGCTATTGCGCCCGGTTCTATTCATCCACTTCAATGCCGTCAGAATATTGCCGACAAAAATTACATAGAAAACCTTACGAATTAATAGTTTAGGGTAGCTCCAGTATCAAAACTTTCCTGGATATTACCGTTTAAGACGATTTTCTAGATTGCTAACAGGATCATATAAGCCTTGCTCTAACACATACGCCTGCAATTTTTTATCTAGTCCAATGATCACCATAAAACCAACGATTATAAATAGAACTCCAACAATACGCTTAAACCATCCGTTTGGATTACTTAACCAACGTAATCGGGCCAGGACTACTTGTCCAAAATATGCCACCAGCAAAAGCGTAGCACCCATACCAATGGCGTAAGCCATCAGATATAGAAATCCATATGCGAACGAAGCCGGCAAGACAGTGGCAACAATCAGCGCGTATGTTGGGCTGCAACTACTAAATACTGGTCCAAGGGCGGCGCCAATAAGTACTGCGCCCCATGTCCCTGATTGTTTATATGCTTTGCCTAGTAATAAATTAGAGTTTGTAAAAAGACCAGATTTAACAGAAAGTTTTTCCCAAAAACCCAGAAATACAAAATGCAAGCCAAGCAATACCACAATGCCGCCTGAAATAACTTGCCAGACAGTTTGTGGTACTCCCAGCAAAGCAGTTGATGCCTTGATAAGTAGGGTGAAAATAACTATCGAAACAACCAAGCTTCCTACTATTATCAATGGCCTAAGGCCCTGTGAATCCTGTTTTTCTTTTTCGTTTCCAATAAGAGAGCCGCCGATAATGACCGGCAACAACGGCAAAATACATGGAGCCGCTACCGTTAGGACACCTGCAATAAACGATAAAATTAAGAGCGTCATTATTGTAAGAGATTTTGTGAAACTGAACGGAATACAGGATCATCGTAAGCTACAAATTTTTTCTCTAAATCTCCGTTGTCATTAACTTTTACAAATGTCGTTTGTAGCGTGACACCATATTTTTTTCGTAAAGCTTGATTCGTATCATAATCAACTTTAATAATTGCCACTCCGTCTGGGACGCCTTGTTTTTTTATATCAGTTTCCAGATCGCGGCACTGTGGACACCACGGCGCGTGGAAAAATAACAGTTTGGTACCAGCGGTTTTAGCAACAATATCTTCTTCATAGTCAATATAGACGCCTTTACCAGACTGGGCAGTAGCCGAGTCAGAAGATTTACTAGCCAGCGGTGCAGCACTGTCGCTTGTGGTTTCTAGTGACGCCTGGCGTTCGGGGCGAGCAAGCAAATATATGACTCCGCCCGCTATGGCGATTACTATTACGACAATGATAATAAGTGTACGTTTGTTCATACCCCTTATTATACACTGGCTTTTTGATATGATGACTGGACGGACTTAAATATACGGAGGATAGCAATGCAGGACAATAACTTTAATAATTTGAAAGCGCTTTTCTTTAATAATACTCTTAAAAAATCACCCGAAGTCAGCAACACAGACGGATTAATCGGCGTTAGTAAGAAAATAATGGAAAAACATGGCGTACAGACCGAGCTTATCAGGGCCATTGATCACGATATTGCTACTGGAGTTTATCCAGATATGACTGAACAAGGTTGGAAAACCGATAAATGGCCTGAGTTGTATAAAAAGGTGGTGGAAGCCGATATTTTAGTGCTCTGTGGACCTATTTGGCTCGGTGATAACAGTTCCCAAATGAAAAAGGTTATCGAACGACTCTATGCCTGCTCTAGTATCCTGAATCATAGAGGACAGTATGCTTTTTACGGTAAAGTTGGCGGCTGTATTATTACTGGCAACGAGGATGGTATTAAGCACTGTGCAATGAATGTACTCTATAGTTTGCAGCACCTTGGCTATACCATCCCCCCGCAAGCTGATGCCGGCTGGATCGGCGAGGCGGGCCCGGGTCCAAGTTACTTAGATAAAGGCTCTGGCGGTCCTGAAAACGACTTTACTAACCGTAATACTACCTTTATGACTTGGAACCTGATGCATATAGCTAAAATTCTTAAACAACAAGGTGGGATCCCAGCTCATGGCAACCAACGCAGCCTGTGGGACGCCGGTAGTCGGTTTGATTTTGAAAATCCAGAATACCGTTAACAAACTGACCCTGGCTTTCCTGGGTAAATTAGAGTATAATAATACCTAAGAAAGAAGATTTTATGTCAAAAGACAGAGGGCGCAAAGAAGTTAAAAAGCCTAAGAAAGCTAAGGAGTAACTATGCCATCCGCTTACATAAAGTCCAAAATGAAAAGCTATATGCCGGAAGCTGAGATCATTGAAGAACTTCAGGCACTGACCAAAGACGGCTCTTACCATACAATTCCCGGCTATAGCATCGATACAGCCGCTTACCCAGATGGCAGCGTGCCTTTTATAGAAAGTCATGTTAGTTACCTGCGCCGCCACCCACAAGTTGACCCTAAGCATTACCTTTCCAACTTACGCTTGATGCTTAAAGTCCGCTAACTTTTTTATTTTTAAGAATACGACAAGTAGTTAAAGACCGTAGTATAATATCGTTCATGGAAACTATCAGAAATAACTTACCGTTTGTCGTTCTTCTAACCCTTTTACTAGCTGGATTTGGAGGGCTTATAATTTATAAAAGCGCTAAAGCACCACCTTCACCGCGCAGTACAACTATTGAAGGCGTTAAAGAGTATGAAATTAAAGAACGTGACCATGTAGAAGGAACCGTAAACTACCCTACTACCCCTCCAGTTGGTGGCCAACATAATGCCATTTGGGCAGGATGTGATCAACAAGTTTATACTCAACCCCTACAAAACGAGAAAGCTGTCCATTCGCTTGAGCATGGCGGAGTATGGATTACCTACAAGTCCGATGTAGACCCAAGCGCTATAGAAAAATTAAGCGGCAAAGTCAAAACCTCGGCGGCTACATTTATGAGCCCATATCCAGATCAGCCTTCGCCTATTACACTCAGCGCCTGGGGAGTTCAATTAGAGGTAACTTCAGCCGATGACTCACGGATTGACCAATTCCTAGTGAAATACCGTAAAAGCGGCGGTGTCCCCGAACCAGGAGCAACTTGTACCGCCCCAGACATTGGCATGTAGCAATTACATTTTGATTTTATGAAGCGTGCATTATTTTTCGGTGGGCTCAGCAAAATTCAGACAGGTATTCTGTGTGGTGTGTTACTTATGGGAATCGCGTTTCTAGCCGGTACTTTATTCTCTACAAATAGACAATACATACCTTCTGACACGTCAGCAGATGCTGGTTTTTCCCGGGATATGACAGTTCACCACAATCAGGCAGTTGACCTGTCGTTTATAGTGCGCGACAAAACAGATAGTACAGCTATTCGTCAGTTTGCTTTTGACATTATTAACACGCAGTCAGTGCAAATGGGTATGATGAGTGGCTGGCTACATCAGTGGGGGCTACCGCAAACCAGCTCACGTCCGGCTATGGAATGGGCCGTACACAACACTGAACATGCCGAGGAACATCCCAATTCATCAACTGGAAAAATGCCAGGTATGGCCAGTCGAGAAGACATAGACCGTTTACAACAACTGTCAGACAACGATGCCGAGGTACTGTATTTGGAACTTATGATTAAACATCATGAGGGTGGCATTACTATGGCCGAATCAGCGTTAAGTCTTGCAAAAGATGAATCCGTCCGTCAGCTGGCCCAATCAATTGTTGACAGTCAACAGGCAGAAATTGATGTTATGCAAAATATGCTAAAAGAGCGTGTAGTAAAAAAATTCTCTACAAGTTAACCATTACTGTTTCTGGTATAATCAGCTTACGATGTCTGACAAAACCAACATAACCAACGTATCTGAAAACTTTAAAGCGCTGCGTCAAAACGAACTACTTCACACACTGAGTGCACTCGGTGATAGTCTATCGGCAAAAGTCACATCTGCGGCTGGATCAACTCCATTCCTGGTACTAAATAGTATTATTTTTATCGGCTGGATATTAGTTAATACAGGGCAGTTCGGCGAAAAATTAGTTTTTGACGCCTACCCATTTGGCCTGCTCACTATGGCCGTCTCCCTTGAAGCTATTATATTAGCAGTATTTGTCCTAATAACTCAAAATCGACAATCTAAGCAATCAGAAATTCAGGCTGAATTAGACTATATTACCGATCTGCAATCAAGCGCCGAAATAGCCATTGTTATTAGTATTCTTGAGAGAATATCCAAGAAACAAAATATTGATGTATCCGATCTATTAGCTGAACTCAAGACAGGTAATAAAAAGATATTGCGAGAACATCCAGTAGCTGACGATTCAATATAAGAAGTGGTTGCGTATTAAGTTTTTTATTGTACTATATACTCAATGGCCACCATACAAATTCCGACCAGCCGAAGAGGTATCATCTTAAGCAGCGTTACTGATCATGAACATAATGCTTGGCTATTAATAAATCGTGGTTTTGGCCACCCATTGCAGCCATGTCAAAAGGGTGCTCCGGATTACTTTGCTCTTCAAAATCTGAAAAAACAATGGGACAGAACAGACGAAGACCAGCTAAATATGGGTATCTGGGATGAGCGACGAGCACGAACTCATCTCTTTGCCGGCTATGTCACCCTGAAGCCGTACAACCTTAATGACGAACGTGCAGCGGAAGTTGGCTGCCAAATTGCTCCTAAGCTGCAACGTCATGGTTACGCCAGCTTAGCAATTAACGCCATCATGAAATATGGTCACGTAACATTGGGCTACGAGACAATTGTCGCCGACGTACTTTCTAAAAATGTGGCTAGCTGTAATATGTTTGAAAACCTCGGCTTTGAATTGTCATCTTCCTTGTCACGACAAAAAGCGGGTCACTCAATATATCTACACCACGACTCCGCGGCAAACCAGGCTGCCTAAATACTCCTGCACTTATACCTATTACGTTAAAACTTGTTTATAATATAGACTATGAAACATAAAACTAAGCAGGATTACGCCTTTTATACTTTGCTTGCCATCGTAGCAATTATGACGCTGTACTCCGGGGTATACTTACCGCTTACTGGCCAAGGTCACCACGGGCAAAGCCAGCATCACGGGCACCCCAATACTTCTTCTCATTAAAACCGGCATTTTATAAATATTAAAAGAGACTCGCGGTGGAGTCTCTTTTAATATTTTCGGAACTGTACTTAGACAGTTTTTGTTGTAGCTTTGCCGTAAGGGCCAAAACCAAGCGTCAATGAAACGCCAGCAATTGCAATGTGCAAGAGATTGTCGGCTAAGTTGACTGGAATTTGATCAACAAGAACTTTGTCTCCCTGAATAAATCCAACCACCGTTACTATCGCGTAGACCACGCCAAATACCTGGAAGTACAGACGAGCATACTCATTACTTTTACTCGCTATAAGCGCTGCTACGCCTGAAGCAAGGTGAATAATATTATGCAGTGCGCTAACCGCAAAAATACCAAGCAATAACGGTACACCCGCGCTATTTTCAGGGGCGAGGGCTGGTATAAAACCACCTAAACCAATGATTGTTAATACGACTCCAAAGGCTAATGCAGCTTTTGTTAACATATTGTCTCCTTTATGTTGTTTACTTTACTAAGCATAACGCTTATGTAATTAACAATATACGCCGTAATACTACGGTTGGCAACTAGAGTTAGGCCGCAATGTGCTGAGACTGCAAAGCTAATGATGGAGAAGACTCAAGAACTGACGCAAGAGTGACTTCTAGTGGCCGCTTTTTAAGCTTCTTGACGATAAAACTGCCGATGTGACCCACCGCAACGGCCGATACATTGGGACTGATCCGAGCAACCCGGATATCGGGGCAATACGCTCGTCTATCTAAAGTTTTTCTGCCCTTCACTCGCATATCTTGCAATACATCCCACACGTCGGCACGTTCCTCACTCAGTTCAAAACCGCTATCTTCGCTAAAAATAAACGCGAGGTAGTGCGTTCCGGTTTTACTTTCTCTATGGATGTCAAAATTCTTGATTAAGGCAGTTCTGGGAATATTCAGTGCTGGTAATTCCTCAACGAGCTCCGCGCGGATCATATCAATGTTATGTTTGTTAATCCGGAGAAGAGAGTTATGTGCCTGGATTTCTTTAGTCTTAACTAAATTAGTCACCGGCGACACTTCTCTAAGCGGGTTGATCGGTAAGACAATACCTTCCGCGCCTGCACTTAGAAGAGCTAGGCGGCCAAAAATAACATCCAGGTCTTCACTCACGACTTTCCTAGAGATAGATAAACCTTCTTCTGACCAGTCAAAATCTGGATGTGTCTCTGCTACTGCGACTCTTGCCATAGGTATAATATTAACATAATTAAGGGGTCACAGGCCAAACAACGGGGCCAGCAGCTTTAAACTGGACCCCATTTTTGGCAATTACCCTTGCTGTTAGCGAATCCCAAGTTTGGCCGTACAAGCTGGCCATGCACCCCAGCCTTGTCGGGCTTTGAGCATTTCAGCACGAGCAATTTGCTCAGCTTTACTAGCCTGACTAGCTAAGCCGCTGCCGCCAACTCCACGCCAACTAGATTGAGAAAACTGTAATCCGCCCGAGTAGCCATTACCAGTATTGATAGACCAGTTCCCCCCAGACTCACACTGGGCGAGCCGATCCCAAACTCCGCCATCTACGCTTCCGGTTGATGTTGGAGCTGCTGCCTGACGCTGAGCCTTTGGTTGAGCAGTTGCGTTACGCTGGGCTGGTTGTGCAGCAACAGGCGGGGATGGCAACGGCCTACTCGGCAGAACTTCCTCGGCGGTTGGTACGCGCAGATTAGTCCCCGGATGAATAATATCCGGATGCTCAATTTGCACGTTAGCATCGTACAGACGTACATACGTCGTGCCGTGAGCCGCCGCAATTTTAGTTAGGCTGTCGCCTGGATTCACCGCCACCATTGTGGCGGGTTTTGGTGTTTCATTTTGTGTTTGCGCGTGCGCTGACTGACTATCAAGTGCAACAAAAATTGTCACGACTGAAAGCGCCGCTATGAGTGCGTGTAACCGCATTTAGTACCTCCTACCCCAAGCAATAACAGTATCCTCCAATAATTAAACTGGGATTAAATTTCTGAATTGTTTTTGGATACAAATGCTGGGTTTATTTGTGTTTCTCCACCTCACATAGAAAAAACACAAGCTTTAATCATACTAAACTCAATAAATATGTCAAGTATATGCCACAGAATCTAGAATTATTAATCTGTTTATTTTGTTGTAAGTTTTAATATTAATGTTTGCAATAAGAATTTTTGAAAATACTCTGTATTAAATTTCACTTTCGACATTATTTATATCTGTTAAAAATATAACAATGCTCAGCATTTGGCCCGCAGTAAAAGAAGTATATAATTTTAAATATAAATTCCTCAGAACTAACAGTAAAAGGCAGGATATGAAAAACAGATACTTTTGGGCATTCACGTCACTAATAGTGATTTATATTGGGCTAGCATTTGGCCTGCCAAGCGATCCAGAAATATTAAAGCGCTATGAAATATCCCAAAATCAGGCAAGGCTACTTAACCTAACCATTATTGCTCCGATTGTAGTTGTTTACTTTACCGCCCTCTATGGATTCTTGAGATTTCGAACGTATGCTAAAAGCGTAGAAGATAGCAAAGAAGGACGGCCCTTAAAACAGCTCTCAATCGGCCTGGCAGTATTGGCATTTGGTTTACCAATTAGCTCAATAATAGGTTCTCTGACGAACTATATTCAATTTGATCAAAGTCAATGGATGTCCACTGCTAGCATCTTCCGCAGTTACATTAGCCTGCTGTTTCCCTTAATAGCGTTTACCTACATATCGCTTGGTGCGCAGGGCTTGGTAGATACACTCAAACGGCAATCAGTGTTCCACCGGCCAATACTCAGCTTATTGGGACCAATTATCTTAGCAAGTGTATTCACTTGGCTTATTACGTCACAGCCGCATGAAACAGCTTCCCAAATAAGCTACCATTTACCAAATTGGCTCGTTATTCTAACACTGGCTGTCCCTTACGTTTATATCTGGTGTCGAGGAATCCAGGCTGCCTATAAGCTTAATATGTATAAAGGTACCGTTAAGGGATTGCTCTACAAACGAGCAATCGATTATTTAGCAAAGGGCATTTGCGTCATTATAGGTTTGTCCATTCTCGTGCAGCTCATTACTACACTATCTGCCCAGCTTAACCGGCTCGACCTGGGACCACTCTTGCTGATTCTGTACCTCTTAGTCGCACTGTTTGCTTTAGGCTATGGTCTGGTCGCTCGTGGCGCGAAAAAACTTAAACAGATTGAAGAGGCTTAGTCGGATGTCCGCTCAGATTAAGCCTGCTACTTTCTATGACGAAGCCGTGCGAGTATGCGAAGATTATCTGGGCCCGGCAGGAGAGCGTTTCATGCGGCGGCAAATTACAATGCATCTTGGAATTGATCCTGAATCCCTGACCAAAAGCAACCTACCCAAACTAGTCAACTGGTCAAGTTTGGCGTTTGCTATGCTCACTAGTGATTCACGGGACGTTGAAGCTTTTACGAATGATTTACTATCATTATCATCCACAAAGATTAAGTAACTCATGGCCCGGGCAAGAACTTCACAGAAATTGCCGGCTGATGTTGACTCTCAATCATTAAGACTTAGAAATGCTGAGGCAGACGCACTTTTTTTTAGCATCGGTGAGGGTGCTATAACAACCGACGAACGAGGTAATATAGCCCGAATCAACACGGTTGCACTCGACATCCTCGGCTTTAAGGCAAAAGAGGTAGTCGGAAAATGGTATCCGGAAACTATTGTGGCAGAGGATGAAACTGGCCGTGTAATATCAAATATTGACCGACCTATTACCGAGGCAATTCTGAGTGGTAAGCCAGTATTTGAACGACTTTATTACCGAAAAAAAGACGGCGATAGAATTCCAGTAGCGTTGACTGTTTCCCCCTTAATTCTTAACGGTGAGCCCTTCGGTACTATTGAGGTCTTCCGTGATATTACCAAAGAAGTTGAGCTAGAAAATGCTAAGGACGAATTTATTTCAATCGCGTCCCATCAGTTGCGTACACCAGCTACAGTCGTTAAACAGTATATGGGCATGCTAATAGAAGGCTATGTTGGAAGATTAACTAAAGAGCAGTCTGAAATGCTACAGAAAGCCTACACCTATAACGACACGCAATTACATATTATTAATGATCTACTCAAGGTAGCCCAAGCCGATGCCAATAAAATTATCGCGGTCCGCAAAGAAATTGATTTCGTAGAACTTCTCAGTGATATTGTTGCTAGTCATACAGCAAAATATAAAGAGCGGGGCTTAACACTTTCATGTAATTCAGAGGAGTCTTCGGTGCTCTGTACAGTTGATCCGTTGCACATGCGCATGGTCTTTGAGAACTTACTCAGCAATGCTCTTAAGTATAGTCCAGACAAGAGTAAAGTAACTGTCTCTGTAAGCGGCGCTACTGATCATTTAATTATCACCGTTGCAGATCAGGGAATTGGTATTGCCGAGCGGGATATTCCCCGTTTATTCCAAAAGTTTTCGCGTATCCATAACCCGCAATCTTCCGCCAGTGGTACTGGCTTGGGTTTATACTGGGCAAAAAAACTACTAGATTTACATGGTGGCACTATTACAATTAGCTCAAAATTAAACAAGGGCACCACATTTACTGTTACAATCCCTATGAACAATCCATAAGGGAATAATTACCTGTTATGAAAAAAATATTAATTGTTGAAGATGAAACAGCCCTGCGGGATGTATATGTTATGCTGTTCACTCTAGAGAAATTTACCGTCTATCAAGCTGCTAACGGCAAAGCAGCTATTAAACAGTTGGGTGTCATTAAGCCAGACCTAATTCTATTAGATGTACTTATGCCAGTTATGGGAGG
This sequence comes from Candidatus Saccharimonadia bacterium, assembly GCA_963717365.1. GTDB lineage: Bacteria > Patescibacteriota > Saccharimonadia > Saccharimonadales > 2-12-FULL-41-12 > JALQXV01. Next base: position 1,033,814 of record OY970327.1, on the reverse strand, counting down.
TATTGAATTCCTAGAGACTGTTGATATGAAGAAAAATTATCCGAACGTGAAAGTGTTGGTACTGAGTAATTTATCCGACGCAAAAACCCGTGATCGAATTAAAAAGCTGGGCGCTAGCAAATACATGCTCAAAGCCGGTGCTGCTCCCGCCCAACTAGTAAAAGCCGTCAAGGAATTACTAAAAACAAAGGAATAGCCCTACGCCGCTCTTGGAAGCGACGACTGTTACATGTGCGTGGCTAAAACTATTCGGCCTAATAACGCGTGCACGGGCTCTAAAATATCCTCTACGCCCCTCAGGACAGTGCCAAAATGCTGCAGTACCTCATGCGTGCCACGATCTTCTTGAGATTCTTGAATAAGCATACCCCGGACTTCTTTGGACTCAATCAATTTGGACGCCAGCCTTCTTATCTGTGGCGAGTCTATCTTCATATCTAACAATTCAGCTATCTGGGTGATGGCTACTATTAATTTCTGTTCCGTATCACTTGATCCGAGTTCTTCTAAATCTTCAGCGGTAGTCGTATGCATTATTAGGACTCCTACCAATACTTCTATTGGATCTTTTGGGGCGATAACGCCTACTTCTTTGGCAAGCTCATTTATAGTTACTATTTCGTTCTCCACAGTATCTACATCATTTTTGTCAGTTTCAGCAAGTAGATTAGTTGCATCATATCCTGCTAATATCGTCGCTATCTCTTCTATCAATCGCTCTATTAATTCTGTTGCTATCGGATCAAGCTCTGCAATTTTATCTTGTACTGTATGGATCATCGTTCGAATATCAGTCTCAGTGGCTTCAGTAATAATTTCATCCTCTGGGATCGTAGGTTCACGCTCGGATTGTTCTACTTCTATCGCCGGTGTGTTTAGAACTGTCACTATTGTTGTCTCCTGCGCGCGTGGTAACTCGATTATCACAGGCTCTGCGATCAAATTAGCTGAGGTACTGTGTAGTGTATTCTCATGAATATTGGTCATGTACGGTTTAAGAACAACTGTTTGCTTGTACTCGATAACTAAGCCAGGACTTTTTTTAATTTCTTTCGGAGTCTCTTTTTTTGACACTATTGTATTTTTAGACAGCGACGATTTAGCCTGTTCTTTTACAAAGTAGGCTGCTGGCTCAACATGACGCAATTCTTTGATGGGCTTAGGTGGCTGCTCCTGTTTTAATCTATCTTGATTTATGGCAATTGGCTTAGAGCGATTTTCTTTAGAAGTCTGGGCTGCTTTTTCTGCGATTAAAGCTTTGGTTTCAGTCTTTGCAGGTTTTTTAGATTGCTGTAAATTTTGAGTTTCTGGTGGTTTTTCTAATTTTTTTTTTCGTCGTTTTCGGAATTATCCATAGGCTTTGGCTGTGCAGTAAAAATTTTTTCTTCCTCACTTAATTCGTGTCCTGATTCCGTTAAAATATTTACGGTCCAGTTATGTACTTTTTCTGGTGGCTCCTCACTCAGATCCCTAGGGCAAAACTTGGCTATATCTTTCAACTTGCCGCTTACTCCTCTCATATTCACAACCGTATCTCCGTGACGTGCAAATAGTGATATTGCGGCTATGCCTTCTGCTGCTCTTTCAACTTGTTGTTGGCGGATGCCTTCTGCGCCATCATACGATTCAGTGACCGGAGCAGTATCCGGGGGTGCGGCATCCATTTGAGCTGTTTGTTTTCCCTTTCTCATTTCGTTTATATTATAACCGTTAGCAAAATATATGTCTAAAGCATTAAGAACCAATTAGCTAGGAACCAGTTTGTTTTTTAGAGAGATCGTAAAACCAAATATCTCCTGACGCCATTCATATAGCGCGTAGCCAATGGTTCCTGCCGCTGCTACGCCAACCAATAGCCAAGTTTTGCTACTGCCAATAAGTGAACCGGGGACATCTTTAACGCTGTTACTGCCTGATGCGGTAATAGCCGAAATCTTTTTGCAGCGGCCAGTTTCTGGGTTGCGTTCTTGCCCGGCTGGACAGGCTTTTGTCTCCGCGACGGTCGGAATATTGATGCATCGATTCGTGGCCGGGTTCTTTTGCTGACCTGCTTTGCATGCTGTGGCGGCAACAGTACTTACGATATTGCGACAGCGACCCGTTTCAATATTACGAACCTGACCTTCATTACACGCGGCTAGACTAGCTGTGAGGGTATTCTGTTTACATTGACCACTGTCTGGATTACGAGTCTGATTTTCTGGACATGGTTTTACGGCAACCAAAGTATTTTCAGTACCTGGCGTTGGTTGATAGGTTTGCTGCCAGCTGCCATTAACGTATGCAATGCTGGTGGCTTCCTCAAGTTCGCTATAGGTAGTCTCGCTCGACGTAATGCCGTCCGGAGCCACCAGTCTGAGAGATGCGCTGGTATTTGGGAGCGTCAGACCAGTTTCAACATCACTAAATGCTCGGTAGCTCTTAGCTTCAATTAGACTATCTGGTAGAGGATAGTTTTTTGCAAAACTAGGACCCAATTGCAGCGAATAACCTGACGACGATACTGCTGAATCAGTGGGGTTATAGAGCTCAATGAACTCCTGGCCAGCATCCGCACCGGTTGCATCTGGCAGGAGTTCTGACAGTACTAATCTTGAATTCAAATTGCTCGCACAAGTACTATCATTTGCGGAACACGTTTCTGGCAATAGTATCTCTTCGTAGGTATTCCCGCCAACTGGAAACACTAATTCAGTTTGATAAAAATCGACGGCGTTATTGTTTAAATCCTGGAGCGTTTCTGGGATTTGCCCGTGCCGTTGCAGTAACTTGCCACTGGCCGGAGCAATAGCGACTGAACCTTCTGGGTGTATGGCCGAACCCCAGCCAACTGAATCAACAAGTTTTTGACCGGCATCGAGCAGCTTAATGTGCCCTGACGTCGATGCCAACCCACCATTAAACGTACTGTCTGGCGTAAATGCCGGATGGGTCAAGGCAAACTCCGACGTAGCCAGCAGCCACGCACTGTATGGTTTTAAGAATATCCGTGCGGCCGGATCAGATGACGGCTTCGCGCAGCTAAGCTGAGTCTGGGTAATATCACTGGAGCTAGCATAGACTACACACCAGTTGGTTATATCAACTGGAGCATCGGTATTGTTGTAAAGGGCTATATATTCCTGAGATGCTGACGCAGGAGCACCAGTTTGCATCTGGTATATAACTACGGCAGCAGAAAGAGTATCACCTAGCGCTGATAGGGCTTGGCTGGACCCCGGCATTAGTAATAGACTTGCGAGTATTACTAAACTAGTACGTCTCATTTGTAGAATTAGGGTCGCGAAAGTCATGGTTGGTTCTCCTTTTTAAATATGTAATTGCTACGCCTAACCCAATGTAACTGGCGATCATTAACGGAGGATTAAATATGAGCTCGGTTTGTGCGTTCGGCAGATTTGCAACGTACTGAATGACTGTTGTGGAATAAGTCAGGATTACTGTAGCCGGAAATGCCAGAAATCCAATAAAGCCCGGCGCGATGAGACCGGCTATTCCGGCAAAAAATGTACAGAGCATGGCTAATGGTACGAGTGGCAAAACTAAGATATTAGCCAACAGCGCATAGACCGAAAATAGGCCAAAGGACATTAATATTAGCGGTGTGGTCACAATTTGAGCGGCCAGCGTACTAATGAATAACTCTCGGAGCATGCCAGGACGCTTAGCGGTACCCCAAAAATAGTGGTGAATTAGCGGTGATAACACAATAACTCCAATAAAAGCCGTGAATGAGAGATACCAGCCAAGGTCGCCCCAGATATAGGATGGCTGTAGACCAACTGTCAGGGCGGCCGCGAATGACAATAGAACAAACGGATGTATCGTTCGGCCGTAGTACCAAACCAACAAGCCTAGCAGTGCTACCAGCCCGGCGCGAGACATTGATGGGCTAAAGCCTGTCACCAACATAAACGCTAATACCATCAAGGTACTCATAACTGTGGCGATATACTTAGATATCATTAAAAATAGCCGGCGACAAAAGACTACCAGTATCGTTAGGTTGTAGCCACTGGCAACGACCACATGTGTCAGCCCCACCGCTTTAATATCTTCTTCTAAATCCTTTGGCAAGGCAGTTTTCTGACCCACCAAGTAACCTAGGCCTAAACTAGCCTGCGGATCCGGCACCGTAGCCCGTACTCCAGCCCCAAACCAGTCTCGGACCCGGCGAGCAACATCGCCTGGGTTTGGACGCACAATTTCAATAATCTCTGCTCGGTAGATAGTAGCCGAGGTACTGCCAAAACCTTCTCCAAGCTTGCCAGAAACGGTAATTATGTCGCCGCGTTTAACATCTACCTTTGGCAGACTTACCCAGGCTTGTCCTTTTAGCGGCGAGCCGGCTATGGATACATTCTTAAGACTCACCCGGAGATCGCCCTGTGAGCCCAGCGAAGCGTCTTGTGCTACCCGGCCACTCAACTTAACAACTGCTCCATAATATGGCTGGTAGGCGCTAAGATCGGACTGCAGTATGCTGCCGCGCCACAGGCCAGCCACACATCCGGCGGAGACTACCAGTATAATTAACCAGCGATACCTAAATACCATGGTCAGGGCAATGAATATAATTGAGCCGATAAGCCAGATAGGGTTTGTAAATGATGATGCATTAATCAGGGCGCACAGACCTACTCCGCCCAAAAAACCCAAGCAGCCCCAGCCAATCAGCCAAGAGATATGCACCTTCATGCCGACCGACTATACAGACGATAGATTATCTATATATTAATTAACGATTGGTAAAACCTGGTCCGGGCAATTTGATAGTACTCGTTTCATGGCATCAAATTCGGCTTGTGTAACCCATAGTTGGTATTTTTGTTTTACAGCCAGACGCCGGGCAATATACTGGCAACGATAATCTTTGACCGGGGGCAACCAGCTAGCCGCATCAGCGTCACTCTTTTTTTGGTTGGTTGGCCCGTCAACCGCCAATAAATTAAGCTGGTCATTCGCCAGTAGATATCGTTGTTCTGATGAAATTTGCTGCGCTCCCGTTTGCCAAGCATCTGACAGAGCTACCACATGATCAATCTGTACGTCGTCACTGCTATCGGTTCCACGCACAAAGCTAATTGTTTTGTTGGTATATGGATCATATAATGTCCCCTGCACCACCGTACAGTCTGTTCCCGACTGGGTGATTACCTCCGTCATGTCACGCTTTAATATAAAATTGCGCACGTCACAGCCGCCGGCATTGCCCCAACCGTCCGAAAACTGGGCCCGTGTATAACCAGTTTTGGGCGCTTTGCCCTTTATTGGCAGCGCTGCTAGGACATCAATTGCCGGAGAACTGATAACACTGCCCTGACCTACTTCAATGGCTGGTAGAATTACTGGGTTTCTGCCCAATTGCCGGGATTGAAAGTCTTCATATAATGCTCCCCCGGCAGCAATAAGTGCCATAATTAGCAGAATAGCAAGCCGTCGTTTACGCATACTCATAACACTCATTGTACCTATCAAATATTATGAATTTATTAAACGGGCGATTTACTGAAATAGAAAGTCCATCCATTCATCAAAGTTCTGCTGATACTTTGGCTGCGTATTTGCCTGTTCTACGGCCTCCTGTTCAGTAGCTTGGCTTGGTATAGTTTTTGCCAATGCTACACTCTCTGGAACTGTGTAAAGCTTCTCGCCAGGTCCGGCTTTGCCAAACTGCCGCCGCGTCGTCAACTCTAGGTACTGCGCGCTTTCATAATATTTATTCCTCAGCTTCAGATTCTCATTTTCAAGTTGGGCGATGGCGTTTTCCTGGCGTGCAACCGAAATCTTTTTCTCTAGTTCATAATTTGTTTGGACCACCTCTATACTGCTCCAGGTCACCAGCAGTGCCACCACGCCAAACGCCAGTAAACTTAATACTCTCGTATCAGTAAATAGGCGTATTTTTTCAACAATAATTTTTTTATTTTGTAACATAACAGAATACTCACTCACTAGTATACCAACTGTGTCGTGATTTCTGATATACTCAATCTGTTAACCCATAGCCCGCGGGGGTGTAGCTCATCGGTCAGAGCAGGTGGCTCATAACCACTTGGTAGCTGGTTCAACTCCAGCCACCCCCACCATACTTGAATTTTGATTATCTATTGATATCGATTGACTAATTAACTGATATATTTCACTAGTTTTAATGGTTCCAAACCCAGATACAAAGTTATATGTAAGTCCATCGGGAAAAATAGCTAATTGTAGGCGTTGTCGTTCTAATGCATTAGATATACGCCATAGTTTTGAAGCGTTTTGAATCATGTTAATACCGAAGTCAATTAGAATATCTGAACTTATTACAGCTTCTTTTGCCTCATTTAATTTTAATTCGGTTCTAAGTATTTCTGACTGGATAATATTTGATTGCTCCACCTTTTCTTCCGAAGATAAGCTACCATCAACAAAAAGTGTAATTACTTTTTGTTTCCTAAGGTTTAATTTTTCGAGCGTAAGTTGCATTTGCTGCTGCTGTAATCTTTTCTCGCTATTTAAAAGCTGCCATTTCTTTATTACTTGCGATTTAAATAGCTTTAATGCAGCCTCAGATGGCGTAACAGAGGCTAATAAAGCTTCAAATTCGTTATGTAAGGTTGCTTTTGATACGCTCACGCGATGGCCTACCGTTTTAGTGCGGCATTTAGGGCAATGGTACATAGAGTAGTGTTTTGTTCGGCCCTTTGGCGAACTTCCCGTAATATTTTCTTTACATTCCGCACATTTTATAAACCCTCCTCGTAATGGCCAATCTTGCGAAGAACTGACCCCAGTTAACTGTTTTTTTCTTTTATTCAATTTGTTAATTATTGCTTCATGTTCTTTGTAACTAATTAACCCTGTGTGTAGGCCTGTAACCGGAAATTCAATCATTTTAGATTTTACCAGACCTGCATAAACTGGGTTACGAAGCATATTAATTGTTTGCTGATTAGACAATCGAGTGCCCTGTTTGGAGCGTATCCCCATATCCCAAGCTAGTTGATTTGAAGCCTTTTGCGTATAGCCGCCTTTTAAGTATTCCTTTAGCCACCTTGTAATAAGTGGTGCCTGGCTAGACTGCACAAGTGTTGGCCGCTTAAGACTATCCGTATAATTACTGTAGCCTAACGGAGCCATATGAGGCCATCCACCCTCTTCAATTCTCCGTTTTACCCCACTACTACTACGTTCTGCGCGTACATCATTATCAAACTGGGCGAAACCTGCCAACATGGTTTTAGTTAGAGAACCGATAGGAGAATCTGTAATTGGCTCCGTAGCTGAACGAAGCTGAATCCCAAGCTTTTGTAAATTAGCATCAATTACTGCTGTGTCGTAGGCCATACGAGCGAGTCTATCCATCTTCCACACCAAATAGAAGTCAATTTCCTTGTAATGTTCGGTACAGTACGCCATTGAGGCTATTAATTGTGGCCTATTAGCAGTCTTTGCAGATTCTCCAGCATCACAAAATACCATAGCAACCTCTATACCTTCACGTAGACAATAATCCCGTGTGGCGTCCTCTTGACCCTTTAGACTTAGACCATTCCTAGCTTGTTCGTCAGTAGATACGCGGGTATATATTACAGCTTTAAACATATTATTCTTTAGTATGAGCTTCGTCATTTAAAATATCAATAGAACTCTGGTTTTTGGAATCATTATATTGAGTAATTACTACATCTGTTAATACATCAATATGTGCTATGAGTTGCCTAATTGCATCGTCTGATAACCCCTTACCAGTGATTCCAAGAATCCGTCTTGCCTCTTTAACTGAAATGGGTGATTTCGTATACACCTAAGCCCCCGGAAAACAAAAAGTACCTAAACTACAACTTTTTGCGATTAGTTGGATACTTTAGGTGCTAAACGCATTGCCTGTTCTTCCGTTTGGGAGATTAAGCCTTTCTCCTATGGCTAGGGTACTTTAACCGCTACTAAACAGTTGTTCTCCCCGAGTAGAGTGTCTTTACGTTTCTCCGTATTACCTTATTTTAATTCAAGTGCTTTATAATTCAAACCAAGCTGTTAAACAGCTCAGGCCTAAACCATTGTGAAAGCATTGGCATGGTCAACAAATCAATCGCGAAAGAACAGCTCGTCGTTCGGGTACTTTTTCGCGATTGTAGTAACTGGAAACGGTTATTGGTAGCTCCGGCTATCGCCCAGCGGCGGGCTTTTTAATTACCCGCTTACTTAAATGGAGTATTTATGGACGAAAAACTGGATAAAATTACTTCTAGTATCCAATTACTAGAGCGGCAGTACGACTCAGCAAACTTAAGAAAGAAAGATATTACGACATTTAAACAATTAGTCCGTCATTATGAGCAGGATTTGGTGCATGTTCGACATAAGGAGAATTATTTAGATTATTCCTCGCAACGTGCAACCGCTCTAAGCTTTCAGGAATCACAGAAAGTTAGCTTATTTAGGGCGCGGATATTCGAACTTAAAGGCGTTATAGCATTTGCCGAAGATGACCCGTTAAAGGCTAGGGAGTATATCCAAATAGCAATTCAACACATTAAAGATGATAGTTATCCTGTATCGGGGCTAGGAAGAAGCTACAGAGAGGCTACGAACACGTCCTCACCACTTACCGTACAGGGTGTTAAGTCTTTTGCAGGAGGTTTACTTGTACTAATATTAATTTTTATTTTTATTTACGTCATGTTTATGCCATCAGACCCTTTAACTGAAAACCGGCCGGATACTTGCTACGCCCGTGAGTGCTAGTGACAACCTTCGGTCTGGTGGTAAGTAGGTATTCGTTAAAAGCTGGGGAGTACCCGCTGTATAATTCTCCGCTACCTCTGTATATCGCACGGGAAGGAAGGACTGCCACCTTACGCGATTCTTAGTGGCACTTACTTAACATAGTTTACAGGGGTAAAATAATAATATGTGGCTAGTTAAGTGTACTGCTGTAAGTGGGTTAGGTGAGTAAGTAACTATTACACGCAATTGTTTACTTGAACACATAGTCCTATAATCAGACCCAGCAATGTATGGGCTGGTTATACCTTCCTCCGTACAGGCTTATTTACATCGTACAGCATACTCACTGAGAGTTAATCGGATAGATGAGCTTTGCCTCATTATTCCGGGAAGCGTTCACGTCACTGCTTACCTCGAAAAGTTCAAGTCCATTGTCTTCCCAGGGACGCAGTAGGGCCTCTATGGCACCTCGGTCATTATTATGAGAAGGCGAAAGCCAAGAGGACTCATCATCTTGGTGCAAAATTACGGGCATGCGGTTATGCACCTGCTTCATTTCTTTATTGGGGTCAGTGGTAATAATTGAATATGTCTTCCATTCTAAGCCCTCAGCATCTTTCCAGGTTTCCCAGACGCCTGCAAAGCTAAATAAGTCTTGTTGTTTGGGGCGAATATAAAACGGCTGTTTTCGCACTTTTGTACCTCCTGGTAGCTTCTTCCATTCGAAAAAGCCATCAGCGGGAATAAGGCACCGCTTTTTAAGTATTACACTGCGCCACATTGGTTTTTCGAAGATGGTGTCATCCCGGGCGTTAATGAGTTTGTAGCCTATTTTCGGGTCCTTTGCCCATACAGGGATTAAGCCCCATTTCATAACTTCAATTTTTCGCTTCCCGTCTTCGTCTTCGGTAATCACCGGCATTCGCTGTCCGGGCGCTACGTTGTAATTCTCATGTATATCCTTAGGGATTGAAGCAACCTTATAACGTTTTGCTATATTATCAGCCTTTTTATGGAGGGTGTATCTGCCGCACATATTAATAATTATAAGGGGTCTTCCTATGAGAGAGAAAATTAACGAAGAAGTATCAGTAGTAATGTACTACTCAGTGAAAAAACGGAAAGCACTACCTCATCTAATATACTGGCAAAATAAAGATTATACCGTAGGTAAAATTGGCTATCATCACACAGTTAATGAGGGGCGGGTATTGCACCATATTTATGAATTAGTAGATAAGGAGAATACTATATGGTTTCGTTTAAACCTCAATACCAGTAATCTACATTGGACATTGGAGGCAGTAAGCGATGGACTTGCCACTTAACTATAATGACCCCTTGATACTGCATATTGACCTCAACAGCTGTTTTGCCATTATCGAACAGCAGGCGAATCCGCTTATACGCAATAAACCGGTAGCGATTGCCGCGTATGACAGTCCTAGAGGCATGGTAATCGCGTCTTCTTATGAAGCCAAGGCATTGGGCATTAAATTAGGTGTAAACGTCAGAGAGGCCCGGCTGCTCTCCAGGGAAGCTATTATTATGGTTCCCGACCCAGAAAAGTACTTTGATGCCCACAGGCGATTTAAAAAACTCCTTCTTAACTACACGGATACCGTAACACCTAAATCAGTAGACGAATTCGTTATCGACTTCAGCCACTCTCTAGCAATTAAGCGGGGTAAAAGTCTATTGGAAGTGGCAAAAGAGATAAAACAAGATGTAAAAAATGCGTTAGGTGATTACGTTACGGTTAATATAGGTATCGCCCCTAACCGGTTCCTAGCAAAAGTAGCCGCTGGCCTTAATAAGCCGGATGGCTTGGACATAATTACCGGCAAAACAATCCGGGAAACTTATGAGAGCCTTACCTTGCTTGATTTGCCAGGTATAAATGTCAGATATAAAGCTAGGCTAAACATGGCGGGGATATATACGCCCCTCCAGTTTTTAGATGCTAATGTGGACGTACTCCGAAAACAGGTTTTTAAAAGTATTGTTGGCTACTATTGGTATTTGCGCCTGCGGGGCCACGAAATAGACGCCGTAGACTTTGGACGAAAGAGTTTCGGGCAACAGTACGCATTAGGGGATAAAACCAGCGACCCAGAGAAGCTTTCCAGGCTACTTATGAAGTTATGCGAAAAAACAGGACGCAGGCTTAGGAAGCATGATTCCACGGCGTGGGGCATTCATTTATGGTTAAGTTTTGAAAATCGGCAGTATTGGTCGCAGGGCAAAAAAACTAAGTCCCCAATTTATTCCACGCAAGACATATACATCCACGCCCAAAAGCTTATGAACCAGGTTACGCCACCAGCTAGAGTTACCAATATAGGAGTCACGGTATACTACCTACAGCCGGCTACTCCGCGGCAATTAGGCCTATTCGACGATACTAGGCTTGATACGCGCTCCCTGGCTTACGCCGCCGATAACATAAATGATAGATACGGCGAATTTACCCTGGTACCGGCTTCTATGGCAAATATGCAGGATATTATCCTGAAACGCGTGGCTTTTGGGAGTATTAGGGAGTTATAATTATTAATCCAAAAATTTATACCGCTCAACTATATTTTTATAATTTATCTTTTACAACATATCGAATTTAGTGGATGGACTATAATTATAAACATATGGTACAGAAGAAAGACAGAAAAGCGCGGAAACAAAAAGCAGGAATACGGAAAGCTCAAAAGTCTAAGAAATTATCTAAAAAAAGTGTCACAAACCGTGCAACGCCGTCTGTAACTAAGGAGCTAAAGAAGAGCCCACTTCCTCCTGTGGTGCCTAAACCTGATTCATTTTTATCATTTAAAGAAGTGGTATCCTATGCGAAATCTTGCGTATACCATATAACTCGCATTAGACAGGCCGGTGCAAATAATATAGAACAATATCCACTGGGAACCGGTTATCTAATAGGTAAAAACCGTATGATGACTTGCTCGCATTGCATATTTAACACTCAAACTCCGGATAATCCAGGAGCTCATCATCAAGATGGAGACGTATATTTATTTGTAAATCGAGATGAGAATGGTTACTGCCATACTGCTTACTTAGAACCTAAAATAAATGAAAATTTATTTACATTTCCTAATATTGACGGTGCAATTTTCTATCTACCAGATGGTTTTTACAAGCATAACGGCGATTGGATTATGAATCCCGCACAACATCTATCATTTAAGGCGATACCCCTAGACATAGGTTCAAAAGCAGGAGTACTCGGATATCCCCTTCAAGGGTTAGTGATAATGCCCGATGGCACCCCCACAGTCTCACAAATTTATTTACGTGGCGATTATGGAGTTGTTAATACACGGCATCATACAGATGTTTTTCAGTATGAATTTACTATGGCATTTAACCCTGGTAATAGCGGTGGGCCAATTTTTGACATCGAAAGTGGACTTGTAATAGGGATGGTGCACGGGTACCGTACTTATCCGATAGGTACTTTGCCTATGACCTTACCCTCGCAAGACCCATTAGAACGACCTGCGGCTGTGATTGTACCTCTTACTACAACTTATTCAATTGGTTTTGCGGCAGTAAACTACCAGCAGCTTAAGGATAAGCATGGTTTATCGTTCGCAGATGTTATGGACTAAGACTTAGTCTTGCCTGATTTAATTGCGTTTTTAATTTTATTTATATTTGTTTTTACAGTAATAGGCTTTTGAGTTGGAGCTGTACCTGTAAATATTTTCATCGCCATATACATATAATAACAACCTTTCATATTAAGTGAAAACGCTTATGCTATTTAGTAAGATTCACACCCGTATCCATCGCCGTCCCTATCGAAACCGTGGGGGTCAGAGCCTGTAACTGTTACCGAGAATCCAATATCTGGACAATTTAAATCATAAGATACATTAGGTACGCATGGACTATATCCAGGAGCACAATTAGTAATAGGTTTTGGAGCAGGTGGGGGTGGCGGAGCGACATATGTACCGATGGCGGTTACTTGAGTTGTAGTCTTTTTAATAACTTCCTCTTTGTCTAATAACTTAGTGTTCGGCTGGCAGTTTGTAGGGGTGTACTCAGTTACAGTATATGTAAGTTTGTTCTCGCCACTTACTCCAGCTGTACGAATTTCAGATTTACCTTTGTCTAACTTCGAATCCTCGAATTCGTTAATTGGATAATCAACTACTTTAATCTCCTCTGTTTGACTTGTAGCAGAACTACATTGGGCACTCTGAGTACTTTGGGCTGGGGGTTCAGGACTTACAGCGGCAAGCCCAGTTCCCCCGACTACTGTAGTAGCAGCAACTACGCCTGTTTTACCTGCAATTGAAAGAGCTTTAAACCAAGTTACTAAGGTTCCTAGCATTGATTTTCTCCTATTAACAATTATTTAATCTCAGTATCCTCTAACTGTAAGATAATAGCTACCGCTATTGTTAAATAAAATTGTTGGTTCTAACTTATTGTGGTACTTCTATCGCCCGTTCTGACATTGAATTACCAAAGAGTTTATACCATTCGGATAGTGTGCCGTAAACTTGGTTCCAAAACATTCCACTCAAGTCCACCAATAACTTAACCGCATTGAATTCTTTAGAACCGTTTCTATTTCTGTACAGCCGCGTGTAAGGCACCCCATGACTTAATTGTCATTTCTTGGATTTTTACCCAGTCGGTTCTATTATGGTCACTGTTGGCTTGATGCCTTGGCAGAATCATTGCTTCAGCTCGATAATTTGCATATTCCTTGAGAAGGGCCGGGTTTAGATTGTATATTACAGCTGCCGCAGCAGCAATAGACAGTTCAAGTTCTTCGTTATTTTCTTTAGAACCCCGATGTATATCCCACCACTCCAATTCCAGTTCAGCAGTTTTGTTGAAATTAAACGCTTCGGTAGCATTGTCAGAAATCAATTTATAAAATTTTGTTATGTTTTTGAGCACCCGAGTACGATTAACATTTTTTCTGTTGATGCGATAATCGGCAGCTGCCCATGCCGAATAATAAGCTAGCCGGAGCGTAGTCAACCAATTCAGACCTAGTTGCTGCTTTATCAGCAAAAATAATAGCTTGAATAGACTAAGAAACTTGTGGTTGTAATAGGCTCGCCACATGTCAGCATCTAGCTTGCCTACTTTTTGGTAATCAAAATCTCTTAAGTTAGCTTTTGCCATGATCAAAGAGAATTATAACCCACGGTTCAATGCAACTCACCTAGCTGTACGCCAGACGCGGTGCTTATCTCTCTGAAAATCTCCCAGATACCTATAAATTCAGCCTTGATGCGATTCCACTCCATCAAACTTGCTCCTACAATTCTGGATTTCATACGTTACTATTTACATAACTCCAAAATCCTCAACAGCTTAGTTACTTACGAACCTTAGCAGGCAGGGTAAAGGCATTTAGCCACTGAGTACTATTCAGTTTGTAACCCCGTTGACGTAGGCCTTTGCCAATGCCCGGAAGATGCATTGCGCCCCATAGTAATGTGATGTCACGTTCTGGCTCTCGTCGCAGGGCTTCATCAATAGCCAAAAGGGCGACCTCGTTACGTCGGTCGGTTACTATCCGATCTTCACGCCGATTTTTAGGAGATAGTTTGCTCAACATACTTACAAGAGATATATGGCGTAAAGTACCTGACATAATCTTTAGAGTCAGATCAGAGCCGATCTTATCTTCTAGGTCTACGAGTTTTTCGCCTTTTTCGGTAAACCGTTCTACACCTTTAGCGCCGAGGAGTCGCATCAACTCTAATCTTGGAATATCATGATTTTCCCAAGCTTCACCGTATTGCATACTGTCAAGCTGAAAACGTAATCCAAGTCTTTTTCCCAAGAAGTTAAAAGTCCCCTCAACCCCCGTCCCAAAACGTTCGACCAGTGCTGGATCTAAACCTGATTCTACTAACTCTTCAGCCGTAGGCGGCATCATTCTTTCATAATGCACTAAAGATCCGGCTACTTCTCTTCGTGTTACATAATCCTCAACTACATCAAAATATTGTGGATCACCGATGTGAACCATCCCCGCAAAACCAATACTACTGCCTGTTGCCGGATGATCAAATTCACATAACGGCGTCTGAAATACCCCGTCAACCACACGATTAATTGTATTTCTCATTTTGTTAATATAGCAGATATTTGACGCTGTTACAAAATATACAAAATGATACGACCAGAGTAAGTACCGCAATTGACGTTACTAGCATTATATAAGATAATATGATATAATTTCCTTTACTTATGCTCGACAAATTTATGGTCAGAAATAGACTACAGGGAGATATTTTCTCTCAGGAATATACTCCAGACCAAGCCATCACCGATCGTAAGTTGGTAAATTCCGAGGGACAAAATTTATCCGTATTGTTCCCACCGTGGCATGGGGGTGGCGTTCCATATGAAAAATTAATAAAGAGACTGACCAATAAAGGAAATGCTGTACTCGCCTACTATTTCCATGATGAAATACTCAAACCTGATGTCGATCTGGTGGCAGAGTCTTATGCCTACGCCAAAGAAACTATCGCAGATGACCTTGAGACCATTAGGAAGTCTAATGACTACTTAAGAATAAACCTTATCGCAACTAGTCTGGGGAACGCCGCCTTCGCGGCTGTAAGCGGCAGATTTACAGACTTTGATAGTGCTACCATATTTGTTTCAGGCAGTAGTCTTGCTAAAAGCATGTGGCATGGGTCAAGAACCCAACATATTAGAACCGGTATCGAGCAAAAAGGTTATGATTTAGCCGATGTCGAAGCTGCTTGGTATGATATGGCTCCAATAAATCATCTAGATGCGCTCGTTGGAAAAGAAGTTACTATGATTGCGTCATTGACAGATGAGCTAATCCCGTCACGATACCAAAGAGAACTCGTAGACGTCACCCGCGCAGCCGATATCAATCCTACCATTAGATATACTAGACTCGGCCACTACGCAACCGTCGGCAAAGCCTGGTTGTACGACAATGTGTAGTTCTAAATTGCAGTTTCTTGGCACAGCATATTTTATGCATAAAAAGGAGAAACTGACTGTTCCACTTTCGTCCTTTTGGACTCATCAGCATAAACACGCATTTATGAAGTGAAAAATGACAAGCAGGCTACAAGAGAAATAGGGGGTAGAGCAGTAACACGTAGTTACCATCTATTTGGCTGGCAATCCACTTATCACTTTTCACTCTGCTAATTCAGGCCGTGGCTTGCGCCGCTCAGCTTGCGTTGCTTGCGCCGCCGAAGATCGCGCCGATGCCGACGAGGAAGCCGAAGTCGTACCAGCCGCCGATGTTGCCGACTTGGTAGATCGCGATCTTGGGGTCAAAGAGACTGACGATGAAGGCAGGTGCGGCGAAGATGCCCTGGAGTAGCCCGTAGATGAAGTTGTCGTTGCCGCCCGGCACAGGACTTGCCGCCCAGTTGTTGATGAACACCAGGAAGACCACGACGTAGAGCACCAGGCCCAGGAAGCCACCGACCAGCAGAAAACCCGACTCATCGGCGACCTTCGAACGAATACGTGAGAACATGACTGCTTTCCCTCCACGCGACTAGACTAATGTCGCCCAAGCATGGCTTGGCTATGTTTCTCATTGGAGTCACACAAGATGAAGAACAAAAGCATAATTACGTATGCCCTTAACCCTCACCTTGTGTTTGCTTGTCAAAGTACCTCGGAGTTAAGAATCATCTTATCTCAACGATTAGTCATATATTATAATTAATTTGCTAATAAAGCAATAGATAGTTTGAATATTATTTCTTAACTGTTAGCTTTTAATTACATTAGCAGTAGAAAATGCCGGCAGCCAAAATCTGCGGGTAGCCGCGTAACCCAGTTTCTGTAAACCCGCCCCAATACCGGGGAGATGCGCCGAGCCCCACAGCATAACAATATTACTATCAGGCTGGTCTGTTAACAGTTTCTCCACCGCGGCAAGCGCAATATTATTTCTATGATCAATCACTACAGAGTCAAAATGTTGTTTAGCTTTGGTCTTTTTTGCCTGTTCTAGATCAATCTGTGACAATAGTTGAAACCCAAGGTTAAGCGCCCGGCGCTTGTATTGCAGCGGGACGACACAATCTAGCATACTTACAACACGGTTAATTGCAGCGACGCGGTTAACTGCTGAATGGCCTAGCATACTGACTAGTTCCAAGTCACTACTGTCATGATTTTGCCATTCTGGTTGATAATCTATGCCTTCACGTTGACTCGTTAAATTTAACGATACTGCCATAACTTCAGGTACTCGGGTAATGGCGGCGCGAAACCGTCTAACACTTTGGGAGATTTCAGGCTCTACTAACCCTAGCTCCTCAGCGTTAGATAAACGGACTCTTTCGAAATGTACGGTAGCCCCCCGCTCTTGCTGAATAGCAGTATAGTCACTAATAAACTTATAGTAGGGTCGTTTTGCCACGTGAATCATGCCCACCACTCCAATATTGCTCCCTGTTAAAGGGTTATGGAACTCAACCAAAGGCGTTTCAAGTCGCTCATTTTCAATCCGAATAACCGGTTGTAACACGTATACTCCTACAACGTGAGTTGCATATAAATAATTTGATGACATAATACATTATTTATCAACAATACACAAGTATGGGCACTACCTTGACCGTGTAATAGTTTATAGATTTAAATCAATATACTTGACTTTTTATCATATACATGATAATATGTGTACTGAAATGTCAAAAACAAAAGAACAATTAACTCACCAACAAGAACCCACTTTTATTAGTGCTGAATATGAAACTCAGCTTCGTGATCGTCATGGCGATATAATCGCTGATGAAATAGCCCACAACTGGCGATACGCTGAAATCCCCGATTCATCAGGAGAGCAACTGCCTTACGTACGCCTGAATGAAGGCGCCGGCGAAAAGCCAGTTTTGTATATCCCTGGTTTTACCGAAGGAATTGTTTCAAAAGCACCATTTGCGGCAGAACTCGCTGGGTTGGGCAACGATGTAATTATGCCTGACCAGAATCGTAAAAAAATTCTCAAAGATAGCACGAATAAAAAGGATGCGACATATTCGCAGGCTATGAATTACCTCGCTGTTATAGAAGCCGAGGGCATAGAAAACGTAGACATCGTTACCCACAGTTATGGCAGCCTTATTTTTGATAAAATGCAGGAGATTGCCGCCGATCAAGGTAAGACCTATTTTGACGATGCCAACGTTATAATGCTAGCTCCAGCCGGATTTAGTAAAGAAAAAATTCGTACTATTGGCAAACGCTTCTTGGCTGTCGCTAAATCCGAAGGAAAAGACAATCCGAAAGATTTCCCTGATTCACCTGAAATGTTAAAGGCAGGCGTCAAGAACTTTACTGCCAATATCCCACGAACACTGCGTGAAGTTCGCCACCTGGCTAAAAACCAAGTTGATTATAAGCGCTTGCTAAAAAGTAAAATTGCTAGCTTAGCTATTGTAAGTTACGCCGAGGATAAGCTTTATAGCGACAAAGTTCTCGAATCAACCGTAAATAAGGTAACTCAAGCGGGTGCATCTTGGGAGATCCCTATTAAGCAGAAGAATGGGCAGCGTTTCGATCCTAGTTCCGCCAAACCTCATGCCACTCACAACGACGAGCAGTTCAACCCGTACCGTGTTGCAGCGACGGTTAACGAAATACTTCACCGCTAAAGTTGGCAGTAGGCCTATCTGCGGCCGCCCTTCACACGGATCCGCTTCCAGATCAGCCCATCCAACAGTAAATGGCTAAAGTAGCCGGCGACCGCCGCGCCGTACAAGACAATCGATATTGGCAGTACTTTGTCATTATGAGTATAAGGTATCAGTAACAGTGGTAGTGGCACTAGAATCATGGCGAATTTACTGTGGGTCCAGCCGCGGTGATGGGTGATAATTGGCAGCATAGCGATAAGCCCCAAATAGGCAGCGGCCTGATAACTGCCGCCGACAATTAGCAGCACATCAACCGTGAAAGCCAAACCGATGAATATATCCTGACCTTTGCTGTTGGTATCAACATCGGGAAACAGCGCGAACAACATGCTAAGTACAAACAATGCGGCCAATGGCTGCCAGTCTTCCAGCAAGCCGGCGCTTTCCGCGAAACGCTCAATCGGCACTTTAGCCAGCAGCGTGGCATAGACAGCACCGGCAGCTAGTCCTCCTACGATATGCCCACGATAATTTGCCATGCCTATTATTTAAGCATATGAGTTATGTATTTAATGCGTAATAAATTTTAGTTTGCGTCGCGGCGGACAAAAAGCAGCCAAGTAACTAACATGATTGCCGCCAGGTAGGCGCAAGTAACCGTTATGGCATCGCCTGGCGGTAGTACATTGGGCATCATTGACGCCCCTACGGTGCTATCCAGCGCAGTAAACGGCAAGTATTTAGCATCTTCTTTAAGGATTATGCTGAGTAGTGGCTCGAAGGTAATTGGAAAGATTAACAGCGTTCCAATTGCCATTACCACGCTTCGGGTCAGCATTGCTAGCAGCAAGCCAATCAAGGCGTAACCCATGAAGTAAAAGACTACTTTTCCAACATGCTCCAACACTTCAAAACTCTGAGGTGGCAAGGTGGCATCACGTAATGATAAGCCGGCCATATAACAGCCGATTGCTAGTCCTACAGCCAGCAGTCCGTAGCCGATGCTAAAAAGAATGATGGTAGCAACTTTAGCAAACAACACCCTACCCCGTCTGACATTGGAAGTTAAGGTATACATAATGGTGTTATAACGATACTCGTGAGCCATGAATAATATGGATATAATACTGGCGAATGTTACCGTTAGTCCGGCAGAATTTGAAACTATTTCTTGCAACGCCTCTGGGGCTAGTGTCGAAGCAGGCGAGCCGGTATTGCCTTTGTAGCCTTCAAAGTAAAACGCGAATACGGTGATTAAAATAATCGATAAAATAATCATGATATAGGTTGAACGGATGGTGAAAAGTTTGAGGAATTCAGCTTTAATAGTGGCGCCCATGATTATTTCTTTCCTTTTGTAGTTTGAGCACGGTATTCTTCTTCACCTTCGGTGATTTCTAAGAAAACATCTTCCAGTGAGGCACTTTGATTAGTTAGTTCAAGAATTGGAATACCACTTTCGAAGGCCCATTTACCAACTTTGTCGGTACTAGCACCACTTATTTTTAGGCCGTCGTTTACTTTTTGATACACCAGGTCATGCTGCTTAATAAGTCGTTCCAATTGGGATAATTTGCCGCTGCGCACAAAAACACCAGAATGCGCACTGCCCGATACCAGAGCGCTTATAGAGGTATCAGCTATGAGTTTGCCCTTGCCTATTACCACCACGTTATCAGCCATCAATGCCATTTCACTCAGTAAGTGACTTGATACGAATACCGTATTGCCTTGGTCGGCATAATGCTCAAGGAATTGCCTGAGCCAGGCTATACCTTCAGGATCAAGCCCATTGGCTGGTTCATCTAGGATCAAATATTTTGGCTGTCCCAGTATGGCAGCTGCTATCCCTAGTCGCTGGCTCATCCCCAATGAGAATTTCCCAGGTTTTTTCTTGGCAACCTCTGACAGGCCAACGATGCTAAGTACTTCGTCTACCCGAGAATTTGGTACGCCGCCAGCCGCCGCTAAAATACGCAAGTGATTGCGGGCCGAACGAGTTGGATGAAATGCTTTTGCTTCAAGTAGAATGCCGACTACCCCAGACAGCCGGGCATAGTCATGCAGCGGTTTGCCGTCAAAAGTTGTGTTACCGCTGCCGTTATCTAAGCCTAGCATCAGTCGCATGGTAGTAGATTTACCGGCGCCGTTAGGTCCCAGAAAGCCAGTTACTTTACCGGTGGCAACTTCAAATGAAATATTGTCGACAGCTACTTTTTTCTTATATTGTTTCTTGAGGTGTTCGGCCTTAATCATTGTTTGTAGTATAGCTTACTTGTGCATCAATATATTTGTTTAACCGTTTCTACCGACGATTTGACTTTTTGTCCACCTTGATCTGTAATTAATAGCATGCATAGTTACGAGCGTGAACCCGAGTTAATTATTCCCCTTACACGATTTGATGTGCCGCCTTTATATTCCGCGCAACTAGCCAAGTTTACGATGGAAAGCATACGAGCGACACCTGTCATGAATTTTGATCCAGAAGAAGCCCTCGTGATGTTAGCACTTAAAAAACTGCAGGAAGAACCGATAGTTTGTGTGGATATTGGTGGAGATACAGTAGTTTCCGGGCTTGCCTGGCTATCTGGCGATAGACTAGTTTTTGATGAGCAAGAAAAAAATGAACTAAAAAGTACAGACGGGGTAGGCTATTTGTCTATGCTTGAGGAAATCTCTCACTACGCAACTGGGCACGGCTTCCCGGTAGGTATTTCTTATGCCGGGCCGATCGTAGACTCATCTCCTGTGGCTGGCCAAAATGTACAAATCTTTTTGTCCGAACTTAATGCTATTTACGATAATGACTTTGCTAATTTATTTCCAACTCTTGCAGTTGTCAGAAATGATGCCGTATCAGGATTGATCAGCGGCACGATCCAGGCAAAAAGAGAAGAACCGCGAACTACCAATGTGATCTATATTATTAACGGTAGCGGACTAGGCGGGGCTGCTCTTGCTGGATATGGTAATGAACTGTATGCCGCCGAACCAGGTCATATAGCGGTAATTCCTAAGCTCAATCCTGAAGAGCAGCAGAAAGTCTGTGGATTTTTAGGTAATGAGTATACCTGTATCGAGAATATTGCTGGGAGTAAAGCCGGGATTGAAGATATATGGTTACGTAATACCGGCGAAGCACTTACAGGAAAGCAACTTGAAGACCTGTACAAAACGGGCGACGATCGAGTGACGCACCTATACAACGATTCGGCTGTACTAGTAGCACACACTGCGCAGGGCGTTGCCAATTCATTTAACTTTGATTTGAAATCTCGGGCGACAGTTGTAGTTGGCCACGGCGGCGCCTTTAAGTTTCCAGAATACGGGGAAAGAATCCAACAGATACTAGAACATACCTTAGGACAAAAGTCGCGTCTGCTCATGACTAAAGATTACAGTCCAAATGCCTGCTTAGACGGGGCTGCCCTTTCTGCCCTTCTGCAAATTGCCAGGTGAATTTTCTAGTCCTTGAGTCACAGGAGAGCCAGTGAACTTGTAATAATGCTACTATATAGCCATGACACAAAAGCCATCAGAGCGGCGCTTGGCAGAGAATGAGGTTGTCTTTCGGCAACTGAACGAACAACTGCAAAAAGGCATTGATGAAACTAATCAAGTAGCCACCGAGGATAACCAGCCGCAATATATAATTACACCTAAACCAGAAGATCCGCCGCTTTATTTTTACTGCGAATGTTCAGATGAAAACTGTGCAGAGCGCCTTTTAATCAATCATTATGAATATACTCGGATTCACAAGCAGCGCGACCACTTTACGGTAATTCCGGGGCATGAGGTAACTGAAGTTGAAAATGTCATTTGTAAAGAGTCTGGATATAGCATAGTTGAAAAAATTGTCACTCCGCCGGAAACAGTCAGCGAGCTACATGTAACAGACGTTGATAATTCTTAAAATTAACAAATTGTTTATAATGTTTTATATAGATGAAACTTCGTAGCATCACCTTCATAATGTCTCTAGGTTAGCTAACCAAATTGCTTCTAAGTTTCCTTACGCCCAATTCTGATCATTCTGACTATACCGTAGGCAATGAGAGCATAAACCGCCATAGCTACTAAAGTCTCTATTTCAAATCGGGAAATGCCATACTGAACGTCATACCCAAACAACCCAAAAAATGGTGCCACAAACGGGTAACTAAAACTATAAATAAAATCTGCAAAGCCATTCTCGCGGTTAGCGCCAAGTAACGATAATACAAAACGAAAAGCTAAAATTGTTAACAATATGCCGGTAATAAAATATACGACTCGTTCGGTGGTACTTTGTCCAGTTGCGACTACAGCCACGTCGTCGTCATTGGTAGTTGTAGTTCTTACTCTTCTAGTGGCACCTGCTACTGGCGCTTCGTCTCTAACTACTGTTTCTTCTACTTCACGTACTTTTTCAACCATGTGTAATCTCCTTTGATTATGTTGTACCATATACTGACTATGTCAATACAGCTTAGTAAACAATAGTTTGATCTGAATTGCTGTTTGTTATTTAACAGTATTACTTTTGTGCAGCTATGATTGCGGCGTGTAGTTCAGCGAGATTCCCACAGTGCATCAGTGTTTCCCGAATCTCTTTGGCACCATCAAAGCCACTGACATAGGTTTTACAGAATTTATTAAGGGGAGCAACCGGTCGGCCGTCATCTCCCCAAGTATCTTTAAACAACTCTACATGCTGACGGTATAGATCAAGCTTTTCATTCTTAGAAGTAGCTGCCCAAGGGCTTACAGCCGCTGAAGCATACGGGTCATGAAATACGCCGCGGCCAATCATAACGCCGTCAATACCGTACTGCGAAGCGAGCTCCTCTGCTTGAGTCCGATTTTCCACATCACCATTACCAATTAAAAGTGTATTGGGCGCAATTAAATCTCGTAGCTGCTTAATTTGCGGCATCAGCTCCCAATGAGCTGGCACTAATGACTGCTCCTTAGTAGTGCGTAGGTGTATGGTGAGCATTGCCAGGTTCTGTTTGAGCAGCGTTTCAATCCATTTCGGCGTAAATTCCCGCGTGCCAATACGAGTTTTTACACTTACTGGAACCCGATCCCCGGCAGCCGACTGAACGGTTTGGATAACTTCAACTGCAAGGTCAGGGCGTTCAATCATACCGGCGCCACAGCCGCTTTTGACTGCCGCTTTAACTGGACAGCCCATATTGATATCAATACCCACGAAACCCATATCAATGAGCTCAAGTGCTGTTTTGTGGTAGTTTTCTGGTTTTGAGCCCCATATCTGTGCGATCAGCGGCTGTTCTTCAGAAGTAAACTGCAGACGCTTGCTTACCGAGGGGCGGCCGGGTGATTGCAGGCCGTCCACATTAGTAAACTCTGTCATGTAGAGGTCAAACGGCGAGACACGTTGAATTATTCGTCGAAAAACAGTGTCGGTAACGTCTTCCATTGGCGCTAGAATCAAAATAGGGCGCGGTAAATTGAGGTAATTCATAAGTAGAGTATTATGACACAAATAAATGCTATCTAAAAACCCCCTGTCTCTGTTACTATACGTCTACAATGTCTAAAAAAGTAGTTATTATTGGCGCCGGGGTGGGTGGTCTGGCAACTGCGTGTATTTTGGGACAAGCCGGTTACAACGTAACTATTTATGAAAAAAATGGACAGCCTGGGGGCAGGGCGGGTAAATTTACTGACGAAGGCTTTACCTTTGATACTGGGCCTAGCTGGTATTTAATGCCGGATGTTTTTGAACATTTCTTTGAACTCTTAGGTGAAGATGTTAGTAAATTATTAAAACTTAGCCGCCTTGATCCTAGTTACCGAGTATTTTTTAAAGATAAGTTATTTGGTGCTGTCGATATTGTTGGTGACACTACCCGCGACGGTGATACACTCGAGGCACTTGAACCAGGAGCCCGCAATAAACTACGAAATTACCTAGAAAAATCAACCTATCAATACAACTTAGCGCTTGACCAATTTCTTTATAAAAACTACGACTCTGTAACTGATTTCCTTACCCCGCACATGTTACTACAAGGTCTGCGCATGAATATTTTTAGTACTATGCAAAAATACGTATCAAAACACTTCTCAAGTGTTGAAGTCCAAAAAATAATGCAATATCCACTGGTGTTTTTAGGTGCCAGTCCTAGTAAAGCACCGGCGCTGTACAGCCTTATGAGTCATATCGATTTTAATCAAGGCGTCTCCTACCCAGAAGGTGGTATCTATCGACTTGTGGAAACGCTGGTGGACTTAGCCAAAGACCGTGGAACTACCATAGTCTATAATGCCCCAGTAGATACGATTACCGTTAAAAACGGCCAGGCGAAAGGAGTAAGACTTGAAGACGGCGCAAGTATTGCCGCCGACATCGTTATTAGCAACGCCGACATTGTCCATACCGAGCAAAAACTTTTGAAGAGCCAGGATCGCAGCTACTCTGATCGCTATTTTAGCAAACGAGTTATGGCTCCGGGAGCCTTGCTGCTATATCTGGGCGTAGAAAAAGAATACCCAAATCTCCGGCACCATAATCTCGTGTTTAGCCAGGATTGGAGTGCTAATTTCAACGCTATTTTCAAAACTAAAAAATGGCCGGCCGACCCATCTTTTTATGTCTGCAACCCTAATAAAACTGATAAAACGGTTGCACCTAAGAAACATGAAAATCTGTTTGTGCTAGTACCACTTCCGGCCAGCACCAGTTACAGTGACAAAGATCTAGAAAATTATACTAGCTGGATATTGGCCACTATGGAACGCGTCATGCATCTGGACGGTTTAAGAGATGCCATTGTTTACAAAAAAATTGTTTGTTGCAAAGACTTTCAACAGCAATTCAACAGCTATTGTGGCTCGGCACTGGGTTTTGCCCACACCTTACGGCAAACCGCTGCTTTCCGTCCCTCAAACCAGTCAAAGAAAGTTAGCAATCTCTATTACGTCGGTGCAGGCACAGCGCCGGGCATTGGTCTACCGATGTGTCTTATCAGTGCCCAACTTGTTTATAAGCGTCTTATCGGCAATAAAGATAGTCAAAGATTAACATTAATCGAAAAGCCGTAATTTCTTAGCAATTACGGCTAAGGCATCATGGTCGGCAGGAGCACTCTTATCGGGCTCATATTTTAATTCAGAAGAATTATTGAAAGGAATAAGTTGAACGTGAGCATGAGGCACATCAACCCCTACAATTCGTTCATGCACATACCGCACGCCGAATACTTCTCTGATGTGTAAGGCTACTTTTTTTGAAGTCATCATGACTGCCTGGTACAAATCATCAGGCAGATCCCAGATAAACTCAATCTGTGTTTTTGGGATAACCAAGGTATGGCCTGGCTGCACAGGATGGATATCAAGAAACGCCAGCGTCTGCTCATCTTCGTAAAGCTTGTGAACCGGGATCTCGCCCTTAATAATTTTGGTAAAAACTGAATCTTCCATAGCTTACTCCCATCTAAACACACGGAACGCAATCGCGTAAATAATAACAGCCCACGCGACCAAAAGTCCTACTTGCGGACCAATTTCAAAGATTGTTCTGCCTTCGGTAGCAATCAGGCGAGCGCCATCTACTACCGGCGTTAGTGGAAGCAATGCAGATACATTCTGTAACCAGTCGGGCATTAAGAACCGAGGGAAGAAGGTACCGCTCAAAAACATCATCGGAAATGATATTAAGTTTGCCAGTGGTGCTGCCTGGTTCTCGTTTTTTGCCCAGCCGCCGACAGCTAAGCCGATACCAAATAATACGACCGTTCCTAGCACAATGAGCAGTGTGAAACTGAGGTAATCGCCTTTCATGTTTAGATCAAAGACAGTGAGAGCCACGATAAACATCAGCCCAATCGACAGTAGACCGGCTGTCGCGGTTGATAATACATTGCCCAGGAAATATTGCCAGACTTTGAGCGTGGTCGTGTGATAACGGCGCAGTACGCCGCGGGACTTAAGACGAGGAAAAACGTTGGCCGGACCAAAAATACCCAGAGACAACACTGCAAAGCCAAGCAAGCCAGAAAAGGTGTAATCAAAAGGAGTTAACCCGGCTGTAGCCGTAGACTCCGTAGCAACGACAAATGGCGTTTCGCTTGGCACCAGCCCGCCGTTTATTTCTTTAAATACTCCTTCTAATATGGAAGCAAGTGTTTGCCCAGCCTGCTCGTTATTTTGGTCGTATAACACCTTTGCTTCTCCGTTTGGATATGGCTTGTCCTTTGTTTCTCCAAAGTCGGGCGGCAATATAATTGTCGCGTCTATCTCGCTACGGTTCATTTTTTCGCGGGCTTTATCAAGGCTAGTAACTTCTTTATCAATTTCAAATACCTTATTTTGCTGCAGTTGGCCGCTAAAATCTTTAGAGAATTGGGTTTCCGACTGGTTTAGCACGCCAACTTTAAAAGAAATATCATTATCGCTGCCAAATAAACCGCCGAAGATAAACAGGAATATCAAGGGAAATGCGAAGACAAAGAAAATACCCACTTTATCTCGGAACAGGCGGCGAATATCAATCTTCGCGAAGGTAAATACTGGTAATAACTGTTTTCGGATCTTACCCATAGCTAGTCCCTTAGCTCTTTACCGGTTAAATCGATAAACACATCTTCCAAGTCAGCCTGCTGGACGGTAGTGTCTTTTTTAAAGCCTTTTTTAAGCAGTGCCGTAATCAGGTTCTTTGGCGTATCGAGCGCGATAATTCTGCCATTGTCCATTACTGCCACCCGGTCGCAGAGCAGCTCGGCCTCATCCATGTAGTGCGTTGTCATAATTACTGTTACGCCCCTGTCGCGGACATCCCGAATTAAGTCCCATAAATTGCGCCTGGCTTGCGGGTCAAGTCCAGTGGTTGGTTCGTCAAGAAAGAACACCTTCGGCCCATGTACTAGCGCGGCAGCAATACTAAATCGTTGCCGTTGGCCGCCCGATAATTGTTCGGGGTAGCTGTCGGCTTTATCCAAGAGTTGTACCTCGGCCAAAAACTTCTTTGGGTCAACTTTTTCACCATAGGTGGATGAAAAAAATTCAATTAGCTCGGTCAGTTTAGTTTTTTCTTCGAATGACGGTGTTTGAGGCTGAACCCCAATCAGGGCTTTTACTTCATTAGGGTAGGTTGCCACGTCATAGCCGGCCAGTATGGCGGTGCCGCCGTCAATTGGCCGCAACGCTTCGATCATTTCAAGTGTTGTAGTTTTCCCAGCACCATTAGGCCCTAAAATACCAAAAATCTCACCTTCTTCAACTGAAAAACTGATATCTTTAACTACTTTTTTAGATCCATATTGCTTAGTAAGACCAACGACTTCAACGATCGGCTGCTGTGCCATTCTGTTTTTGAATGCCTTTACTTTAGTCTTATCCATTACTACCCTCTACCTCTTAACCCCTGAGTCTTGAACCCACCTGAATACAGCCCGCTTTACTTGCTAGCCAATCTTCATTAATTGTTAATCAGATCTATCTATCAAAAGTTTTGGAGGATTCAAAGATTCAGGTGTATAGTGACTGTTTTTAATTATAAAATAATTAAGCGCCCGCAGGTAGTATACCTAGGGCGCATAAATTATGTAGTGAAATTCTAAACTTTGGTTTTAAGTGTCAAAAATCCGTTGCGTGGATTTTCGTTGACTACTTTACCTGATGGCAGATCAACGCCGGTGTCTTTGCGATCATCTTTGCTGAAGTAATAGATAGTCTGTTCTTTACCGCCGCGAAGTATAACGTTCTTCGAATTTAGGTAGTACGTTACACCTTTACTGTTAGTGTGCTTGTATGTTGCCATTATGTTTACATCTCCCTCTGTTGTTAACTGATGGTACCCCTACCATACTCTCAAGCGTTTTTAGTTGTCAACCCCTGTCATGATTTTTAGGCATTCATATTTGCACATCATTACGGTTATGCTACACTGATATCCAGTATCTAAAATAACGAAGGTGGAAACATAAATGGATTTTATGAATCGAGGCGGACGCCCAGTTCAACAAAATACACAAACTCAAACACAAGAGGACGGTGTGGTTAATACGCATGTCGCTGCTGGGAAAAATTCCGGGCCAAAATCCTCAAAATATAATGGTAACGATAAAATGACTAGAATCTTTTTTGTCGGGTTCCTAGGCGTAGTTACCGTATTGCTTATCGCAGTAGTATTGTTAATGAGCTCTACTAAAAACGTTGCTTCAAGTGAACTAGACGCCGTAAAAGGCAACCAGTTCCAGGCAGTTTTCTTGAATGGCGGACAGGTTTACTTTGGTAAAATCAACGACATCAATTCACGCTATTTGAATATGAACAACATCTATTACTTACGGGTGAATCAACAAGTTCAACCAGATCAAGCAAATTCTGCCAACGCAGCTAACGATATATCATTAGTAAAACTGGGTTGTGAGCTCCATGGTCCTGAAGATTCAATGGTTATATACCGAGATCAAGTTATCTTCTGGGAAAACCTAAAGACCGATGGACAAGTAGCCAAAGCAGTTGATGAGTACGTTAAGGCTAATCCAAATGGCCAGGATTGTAACCAACAAAATGGTGCTACTAACACCGAAAGTACGACACCTGCAGCAACTACGCCTGCTACCACCAAAACTCCTGCAGCAACTACGCCTGCTACCACCAAAACACGATAAATCCTTCGTCCAAATCGTAAGAATAGAAGCCCCGGAAAAACGGGGCTTCTTAAATTCTAATAAATTACGATTGTTATTATCTAATTCGGCGACGCATAAAATACTCGAGCACCAACCGTGAAAGAAACAGGAGGAAGAAGACAATACTTAGCAGTATGCTAATGCCCGCTTGGTCGAATGACCATTTAGGTGATACGAAGTCAAACTTGTATAGCTGTTCAGGGATTTTACTCTCTGTGACGGCGTGAGTAGATACATAACTCTGGACACAGGCTACGCGCGGCGCGTTAAACCCCGCACCTGGGAACTGTTGGCCACACACCTGTTCCCCTGTTGCGGCTACCTGAAGGTTGGTTGCTTTAATTCGTTCAGCTTCTGTTGCCATCAGACGTTCGTATCGAGCTTTTAGCTGAATTGGAGGTTTAATTGCATTGCTGCCACTGGCGAGATTAGTATTCATGTGGCCATGAACATGAGCGCGCAAGCGCGCTAGTGCGGCTTCGGTGTCACCATTCTGCTGGTCAGCAACATAAACTGCTTCGCGAAGATTGACCATGGTCGCATAGTTACTGCGCAGCCCTTGGACAGCCAAAAAAGCAAAAATTATAGTTGGGACCAAGAAGTACCAAGCTTTCAGAATGGCAGCTTTATGGTGATAATAATACAGTTTACGAATATGCATAATCTATGGATTCAACGCCCGGAAACGCTCTTTCATAATAACTAACGAAGCGATGGAACCTACAGCGAATAAACCCAGGAAGAACAGGCGGGAGTTGCCATGAGAGAAAGCTATCATGCTAGCACAACCGAAGAATATCAATCTGACAAACGACCCTGCTGATTCCAGGGTGCAGAAGTAGACAATCCGATGGCCAGACAGCTGATCCGCAGCATCATACATTCCTTTCGTGAAAGGCATTGTATAAGCGATGGTTACTCCTTCATTCACAAGGTTCGTGGCAAGTACAGAACTATAACTATTAGTAAACGGCCTAAACAAATGTAGAATTGCATTTAAGACAAGCCCGTACCGGAGTAAGCTTCTTCCTTTTTTCTTATCGATTAACCGACCTATTGCGTGAGCCGTCAGCAATGAAGCAATGATAGAGAGTGAAGCAACGCTTCCAAGTTGAAGGTAAGGGTTTTCCTGGAATACCATTACCCCTAGGAATAGTGGCCAGACCATTAAAGAAATACTGAGTTCCAAAGCTAAGGCGCTATGTGAAATCAAATCATACTTAATGTCAGAGACTTTTAAGTGCCTAAAGTCCAGTTTTTGTTTAATTTTTACCGCTTCGCCGGTGAAGAATAGGGGCAGTACCCCAATGCAAAGCATGCCTAGGGCTACCATAAAGATGTATTGCGAGCCAAAGTAGTATGCCACAACACCCCCTATAATTGGGCCGAGGGTCAGGCCTATTTTGTTCATAATATACATCCAGCCCACCTCTTTGCCGCCATGCTCGCTGTGTTTAACCTTAGAAAACCCGGTATGGAAAGCAACAAAGAACAGTACGTTGGCAATACCGGTAGTAACGGCAATCAAGTATATGGGTATGTTTTGCTCATAAAGCGATATCAGCCCTATCATACTGATTGCTTGAAATACATAACTGACTAATATGGTGTGTTTAGGACCAATTCTGGCAATGACAAATGCCGCCATAATACTGGCAAACATGTGTGTCGTAAACAGAATCATGTAAAAGAATAAAATCTGCCAGACAGGACTGCCATTCTGGTACAAATAAATTGGTATAAAAATACCCACCAGTCCGATAGCCAGACTGCGGAACATCATACTGGTATACAGTTCGGTTAACTCGTCAAAATTAACGTCACGCCAATAATGGCGCGGCTGGACAAATCGTCTGAAGAATTTTTGAAGCATAGTATTAGTTTTTTGTTTGCCTTAGCGTAATTGCAGTATAGCACTTCTTTTAGGTATGCTTAAGCCTATGCATATCTTCTTTTCAGGTATTGGCGGCACCGCTATCGGACCGCTGGCAATGATCGCCCACCAGGCGGGCTTTACTGTCTCAGGGTCTGATAAGCAAGAGTCACAGTACATCGATTATTTACGTAAGCACGGCATCCAGGAAATAAGCATTGGTCAGACTACGCAGCAAATCCAAGAAGTGCACGGTCGTGCGTCGATTGACTGGCTGGTGTATTCCTCGGCAGTCGCTATTGAAAATCCGGAACACCCAGAGCTAGTCTTTGCACAGGCAAATAATATTAGACAAAGCAAACGCGACGAGCTGCTTAACAAAATTATCGAGGATACCAATAAAAAACTGGTAGCAATTGCCGGTACGCACGGCAAGACAACTACTACCGCTATGGCCATATGGCTGTTTAAGCAGCTGGCTATGCCTCTCAGCTATTCAGTCGGTGCCAAAATACCATTTGGTGAAATGGGTAATTTTGACGCTCACAGCGAGTATTTTGTACTTGAGTGTGATGAATTTGATCGTAATTTCTTAGCATTTTACCCCTACATGAACCTAGTTACCGGTATAGACTACGACCACCAGGAGATATTTCCAACGCGTGATGACTACCGTTCGGCATTTAAGCAATTTCTAAGCCAATCTGAGTGGAATATAGTATGGAAGAGTGATGTAGAGGGCAACCACCTGAAAACCGCCCCAAACTACTCCATTTTGGACGACAGTGACCCTTCTATGAGTCAAGTTACTCTTATTGGCGAGGTTAACCGGCGCAACGCTTGGCAGGTTATCCAAGGCGTACACGCGTTAACTAACCACCCAATAGAGTTACTGATTGAAAAAATAAATGCATTTCCCGGCCTGAGTCGGCGTTTTGAAAAGCTGGCTGATAACCTGTACACCGACTATGCCCACACTATCCCCAAGATCCGAGGCTGCCTGCAAACTGCCCGGGAGTTATCAGACAATATAGTGGTGGTATACGAACCGCTGACTGACCGTCGACAACACTATATCCAGGATGAATACGCGACATTATTTGAAGGTGTTAAGAAGCTCTACTGGGTTCCCAGCTACCTGGCCCGCGAAGATTCTGCCCAGACAGTTCTTACGCCCGCCGAATTAATTATGAAGATGGATAACCCGGAAATCGCCGAACCGTCCGGGTTGAACCCCGACCTTAAAGTGCAGATTCAAAAACATATAGATCGCGGTGATCTGGTAATTTGTATGTCAGGCGGCGGCGGTGGCGGCCTTGATGAATGGCTCAGAAAGGAGTTTGTCACTTGAAACTGCTACTGCAAGATTGTAAGATATAAAAACCCTAGGCCCAGCCATATTCGCTGTACATGTTACCGGCTTCTATTTGCTCAATTGCGTAACGAACTGACGGGATAACGTTCTTCGGCAGATTTTTAGGATCAAGCCAAGCTAATTCAGAGTGCATGTGCGGTTCGGCGTTATAAATATCCCCTTCATAGTCGGATACTTCGAAGTAAACATCTACCCAGTCGTCGCCTTCCATTCTATGCATCGTATGGATAAAGTGAAGCTTATCTCTAGCGATTGTTATGCCTACTTCTTCTAGGCCTTCCCGTTGTGCCCCGGCTGAGAAACTTTCTTCTTTTTCAACTTTGCCTGACGGTAAACCATAATAGTCATTCATCCAGTTTGTACCACTACGGAGAACAAACGCTATTTTGCCCTCTTTTCGTACTACCAGGTAGCTCGCCACCCGCGGCGTTGCGGTATCGTAAGTCATCGGTTGTCCCCCTTTCCCTTAGTTACGCCGCGGGCTTTGCGACTTAAGACTTTTTCAATATTGTTTTCAGCAATATCTTGGAGCGACAAATCCAAGCTCTCGGCGAAGGCAGCCAGGTACCACAGTACGTCGCCCATTTCTTTGGCAAGTTCTGCTTTACCCCCAGCCGTAATTTCGCCGTCATGATAGGCGACAATTTTTTTCCATTTTTCAGCTATTTCGCTGGCTTCGCCGCTGATACCAAGCACCCAGATAGTTTTGTTCATGAGCGGGTCTTTATGGGTGATGACACTCTGTTGAGCGCTTTTCTGGTATTCGTCAAAATTCATGGTAGTAATTATCCTTTACTGTTTATGCTTAGCCGCCGTATACTTCTAAGTATATATGGATCAGGTAATCTTTGAGTATGTCAGCAGGTTATATGAGCGACTTTGGTCAAATATTGGCCACTGGCTGAGCGACCATGGTTTTGAAGTTGCGGTCATCATTATTACTGCTTATCTGGTAAAAGAGTTTGGCGGACAGTTTTTAAGCCGGATCTTTCACCGTACCATCCGAGCTGATCTGTATCCGACAAAAAGCGACCGTACCAAACGGCTGGAAACAATTGATAGCATCACCAACGCCATCCTGAAAGTTGGCGTAGTGATTATTGCCAGCATTATGATTGTCAGCGAACTGGGCGTCGATACCACTCCAATTGTTGCGAGTGCTGGTATTATCGGAATTGCCCTCGGTTTCGGTGCCCAAAGCCTGATCAAAGACTTAACCAGCGGTATTTTTATTATTATCGACAACCAATACCGCGTTGGCGATATTGTGAAACTTGACGATATTGCCGGCCGGGTTGAGGCGATAACTATTCGTACAACAGTTCTGCGCGGCTTGAGCGGTACTCTGTACCACGTGCCAAATGGCAGCATCAAAACCACCGCTAACCTAACCATGAGTTATGGTGGCATCGAGGAAGATATTGTATTTGGCCACGACACAGACATTTCTAAATTAGCTATGGTTATCGACCGTGTGGGCAGAAATTTGGCGCTTGATCCTGATTTTACTAAAAAAGTGCTTGAACCACCTCGTTTTGAACGAATTGTCGGCTTCACGCCTGATGGTATAAAAGTTAAAATTCTTGGTACCACCACTCCTAATGATTCATGGGAAGTACGTGGTGAGTTTTATAAACGTCTGGTGGTTGATTTGCGTAAATCAGATATCCAGTTACCAACCGCACAAATTACTGTCCATCAAGCTGAAAAAGCAGCCAAACCGAAAAAAGCTAAAAGCTAAAGTCCTAGAGATTCGTCAGACAATTCCGAGGTTGTATCGGTGCTATCATCAGTAAAATTAGCAGCGTCGTTAATTGAGACGTCCAGTTCCTGGGCCACAGTGCCAGTAGTATTAGTTTTTGCGTTAGTTGCTTGGGTGCTTGATTTTCCTGAAGGCGTTGCAACTTCATCCTTTTGAGCTAGTGTGCCATATACAGTACCGCCGATGAGTAAAGCGCAAACGATAACCGCCGCAGCAATAACCGCGACCGGCTTTGTGGATTTTTGATGTGGCGCTGCTGGGTTTTTATCTAGCCCGGAGGGCTTTTCTTCAGATTGTAACTTTGCATCCTTAGAATTTTCGTCATGGTTACTGCCTGGAATGGCCAAAGTGATTTCGGTATCGTTAGTTGCCACAGTAGGCTGAGCGGGCGGCCTGATATCATCAATTGGCTTAGCTACAGGTTCTTCGGCTTGTTTTGGCTGTTGTCTGACAATATCGTTTTGCACGGAAGATAGCTCCTAATTAGTTTGTAGTGAAGCTTTGGCTTCTTTAAGGGCATCGTGCAGTGGACCTTTGATATATGCATGAAGCGCAACGCGGAGATCATGCAGGGCTTTTGTTTCCCCACGAGCTGACTGCAGTGTTGCTTTAAACGCAACCGGATCAGCTTTGCAGTCTACAGCTTTAAGGTCACTGATACTGAGATTATAGGCAGTTGTTGCATCAACCCACGCCTGGTACTTTTGATTAACTTCGTTTATTGCTGCGTCCAGTTTGGTTGTATCGGCACCGAGTGTCTTTAGCTGTTGCTGAACAGATTGCAGCCGGGCCTGCTGGCCTTCGTATTTTTCCTTGAATGGCTGTTGGCCAGCCGAAGCCTTCTTAGAAAGAGCGTCAATTTTTTGCTGAGCTGCCTGGCAGCGAGCCGCAAGGCGAGTAGACTCCGCAGCACTAGGCTTGGCTGTCTGTTTTGCCTTACGTTCTTCCAGCCTGGCGTTTAGTTCGGTCTTGGAGTCAGTAGGCACTGCCTGCGTTGAAGTTACCGGAGCATTTTGAGCTCTAGTCTGTGATGGCAGAACAGCGCCTATTACCAATCCTAATCCAAGCAATAACACTGCTAAAGTGAGTCGTTTCATTATTAAACTCATTATAGCATGAGCGGGTTAACGTGTGCTGTCTTCGCAAATTAGGATTACCGTTTTTAGTAATAGTACCAGCGGTCAATGCCAGCAGTATCGGTTACGTCACGAATTTTTTGCGGCTGCCCGCCATCGGTGTTCAGAATATAATCGGCCGTTTCCTGGTTATTGTTTACCCGATAAATTATGTGTTTGTTGGTCAGCCACCGGACTGGATTTTTCAGCCCACTCTGCGACTGCAAGATTTTATCGGCCTTCGTAGCCGTGTCGTAGCTTAGTAAAACGCCCTTGCCGTCCCGTTCATCAACCCACAAGCTAACGCTGTCGTCGGTATTATTAACATATACCCGGCTCTTTAAAATAGGCGGTGCGCTACTGGCACGCGTCAGGACATCCGTACCAATAGCAAGATCAAACCACTCGAGCCCCATAGATACACTCAACTTGTCGTATGAAGTTCGGAATAAATTCCAGACTTCTTTGTCGTAAATTGTCTTTTTATTGCTGCCGTCAGCGTTAGTTTTAAACAGCCCAACCGAACCATTGACGTTGTACGAAGCAGGCGTGTAGTAAATTGATTTATCAACCATTAAGATGTCATTAAAATAATTGGTGCTAGCAAGTTCTTTTTCAGTGCGGCTATCCAAGTCATAACTGATCAGACGGTGGCGGTCGGCACTGGCGGCACTGGCTCCTGAAGCAATTTTTACATACGTCAGCTTGTTATCAATCCAGCCTACCATTTGTATGCGCTCAGACTGCGCGGCTGTGGTTGCAGCGTTATCATTCAGATCAATTATGGTGAGATTGCTGAGCGTATAACCGTCTTTGTTTTTTGAGTTGTCCCGGGCAGAGACAAGTGCCGCTATATTCTTAGTAGGATGAATTGATAAAGCAATTGCTTCAGGGCGTTCGCTGCCGCTGCCGCTCAGAACTTTCTCTTCATTCTTACCATCAACATCAACTTTATAGACATCAAACGTACCAGACCGCTTAGAAATAAAAACTTGCTTCCTAGCGGGAACCATTTGCACAAGCTGGACATCTTGTTTGCCAAGCGGCATTGCTATTTTTTCTGTGCGCAAACCTTCACCTGTAAGCTCAATTTCGATCTTTTCCTGGTCTATGTCAGCAACCGGTATGGTTATGACAATTTCGCCTGCTTCATTTGCCCGCGCGTTTGCCTGGCCGCTACTGGCTTCGATTTTTGCAATCGGTTTTTTAGAAACAAAATCATTTACGGTAATACGATACTGTGTACCGACTGGTTTTAACCTGAACTCGCCCAAGGGATTACTGCCCCAACCAAGCGTGACTGGCTGCGAAACTTCGGCGAAAGCAGCTTTCTTAACACTCATAGTCTGTGTGCCAAGCCGTAAGCCAGTAAGCTTAACGGTACCTTCTTTGTCTGTCTTGCCAGAGGTTCCGCCAAGGGAAAATTCTACATTTTTTAACGGTTGGCCAGTAGTTTCGTCAAGCACGTTGATAGATGCGGCAGACCGGACGCCGGCATTATTTAGTACAAAATAACGCGAAGCAGGCACGATCCCGGCTACGATAATTGCAATCAGCATGAGGACTAGCGTAGTGTTGCGAGCCCGTTTTGAGTGCCACCAGCGACTAAGCAGACTACTTTTCTTCTTGCCCTTGGAGTTACTTTTTTCATCTTCGTCGGTTAGCGTAGCTGGGTCGTGGTCACGAGCTGCCAGTAATTCATCGGCCTCAGAAGCAATGATTTCATCAACCGCCTTACTAGTACCTATATCTTCCAGACCAAGCTCATCTTTAGTCGGCTCGGCGGCAGGCACAGTTTCCTCATCTGAGTCGGAGGGCTTTTCAGGCTCGGACTCTGCTATTGTTTCGTCCGATTCCGGCTCATCTGACGGGTCATTTACATCATCTGATTCCAGTGCTGTACCGAGTGTTTTGGCGAGTAGGTCATCGGGTACCAATGGTGTCTCGGCGTCAGCGTCGCTTTCGGTACTTGTTTCAGTTATTGTCTCGGGCGTTTCTTCCGTCTCAGCCTTGCTCTCATCTTTCACGGCAATTGAGCGTTTTTTTGTAGGTAAGACCGGTGGTCCGCCAGGTTTTGGCTCTTTTGGCGAATCCATACTCATCATGGCATCAACTTTTTTCTCAATCTCCGGATCTTTTGTAGATTCTAGGTATGGATCAGATGTTTCATGTTCTTTTGATTCTTTTGGTTTAGCTGCCATTTTTTATCTGGTTTCCTTTAGCATAAGCATATCAGAAACAAGACTCTGAATATAGCGGCAACGTAGTCAACTAAAGCTTACTAATAATGGCGTCAGCCATTGACTTAGCTTGTTCAAGTGTACGCTCGGCTGGAGTTGAGCTACCTGTTTGAAGAATATACCAATTATTGTTTTTCAAAATATTAAGTTGCCCAAATTGAGCGTTCCAGGTTGCGGCGTCACCATATCCGCTTACATCCTCAGCTTCGGCTGGACGAGTAGAACCGCTAAAGTAATCTTTGTTGCTGTCTGCGCCAGTCTCGGTTTTAGCGCCGCGTACCAATACACTTGCCTGTTTCTGAGCCCTGATAGCTGCAAGTGTGTCAGCCGGAGTCTGATAAATACACTGTGAAACTGAAATATCGTCGCTGGAAGCAGTTGGAGGGACCACCGTATCCGGTACTTCAGCTGTTTCACCTAATACTTTTTTAGCCTCTTCAAGCGTAAATACATCACAGGCAGCCGGTGGGTTAAATGACTTGCCCGCATTACTTGTTTCCTGGCTTTCGGTGCCTGACGTACTGCTATCTTTACTGTTGTCCATGCTAAATAACAAAAAGGTGCCAGCAGCTACAACCAATACAATAATCAATGGTATTATTTTCTTCACCCTAAGTCTCCTCCGTTACAATCTGCAGGCATTATACGCCTAACTTTTAGTAACTAAAATACCGAGTTCTTTAAGCTGCCGCGGACTAGCGCTGCTTGGTCCGTCGAACATAAGGTCGCGCATTTCACCGTTTTTTGGAAAAGCGATCACTTCTCGGATAGTTGGCTCTTCCATAAGAACCATCAGCACTCGATCCAGACCAGGTGCCATGCCGCCATGCGGAGGAGTACCATATTTAAACGCTTCCAGGAACCTGCCGAACCGTTCCTGAACCTGCTCTTCGCTGAGCCCCATCATTTCAAAAATACGTTTCTGAATTTTCTGGTCGTGGATACGGATTGAACCGCTGGACAGTTCGTAACCGTTCAAGACAAGGTCGTAACACTTGGCACGCATAGATAACAACGTGGCTTCGTCTTTGGCATACAGTTTTTCAAGGTCTTCGTCTTTTGGCATCGCAAATGGGTTATGCGCAAAAGTAAGCGTGCCGTCATCACCTTTTTCAAAGACTGGAAAATCCGTCACCCATAGGAAAGCTAGTTCGTCATTATCTTCCTTATTGTCGCGAATATCAGGCTTATCGCTGTTATATTTTTCCATTACTTCGTCATATGTCATGCGCGGGAATGTTTCTGGCATCCGCTTATGGGGAAATAGCTTGGCAACAACCTGTTTAAACATGCGCTCATTTACTTCAAGAATATCTTCTTGGTCAACAAAGCTCATCTCCATATCAAGCTGGGTAAACTCAGGTTGCCGGTCGCCGCGTAAATCTTCGTCTCGGAAGCAGTGCGCGATCTGGTAATATTTCTCAAAACCAGCAATCATGGCAATCTGCTTAAACTGCTGCGGTGCTTGTGGTAAGGCGTAAAAATTACCGGGTTGCAATCGGGAAGGCACTAAAAAGTCACGAGCGCCTTCCGGGCTAGACTTTGCAAGAATAGGCGTTTCAATTTCAACGAAACCCTCGTCGTCTAAGAAATTACGGGTCTCGCGGATAAATTTGTGTCGCATGCGAATGTTTTTCTGCATACGTTCACTGCGTAAATCAAGGTACCGGTACTGCAAACGCGTACTTTCCCCAACTTCATCGCGTTCAGAATCTATCGGAAATGGCGGAGTCTCGGCCTCTGATATTACTTCTAGTGTTTCGGCGGCCAATTCAACCGTGCCAGATGGAATGTCCGGGTTAATTTGTTTTTCGCCGCGCTTCTGGACTTTGCCGGTAATACTTACGACGTACTCGGAGCGCAGCTGCTCGGCCTGGGAGAATAATTCGGCATTACCGCCGCCCCAAAAAACTACCTGGACAATACCGGCCATATCGCGCAGGTCAATAAAAATTAACTTGCCATGGTCGCGCCGAACGTGCACCCAGCCCTTAACGGTAACTGTTTCGCCAACCATATCTTTCAACTGTGAACTAAGGGTTCGCATATTTCTCTTCATTTAACAGAATTATAACACCTTAGGGCTTGATGTGCTCTTTTTCGTCTTTGGCAGCTTGGCGGGCCGCTACGGCGCGCATGTCATCAAAGCGGTCGAACTCGTCAACGATTTTACGGCCGATCATCTGCTCCAGAACATCCTCTATAGTAATTATGCCGACAACTTCCTCAAATGAATTCACGACAATGAACAGATGGTGTTTGGTCTTTATGAAGGCGGCGAGCACCTGCTCCAAGGGGGCGTCGTGATTAACGTAAAAGACCGCCGGACTCATGACATTACTAACGATACCGCCGCTGCGCTTATCTACCAGATCTTTCAAAAATAAGGTACCGACAACCTTATCTTCATGATTCCGGGCCGGGAAACGCGAAAAGCCGGTCTCGTATAGTTCGCTCAGTAAAATTGGTCCGATAGGATCTTCGCTGTAAACAAAATGAGCAGCGCGGCGCGGGACCATATGGTCACCAACTTTTTTATCCCCAAAAGTCAGGGCATGGAACGCCAGGTCAAGTTCAGTCGCCTCAATACGGTTTTGCGGTACTACCTTTTGGCGCTCCAAAAGATCAAGCAGATCGTCTTTTTCATAAAGACCGGTATGGATGGTAATTGGCCGGCGGCGCCTAATATGGCTGGCTACCCAATTTGAAACAGGCCGAATTTTTATGAGCAATTTAGCCAGGAAGGGACTGATTTTAAGGGCGATCTTGCGGGCTGATTTACTGCTTCGTTTTGGCAACACAATAAAAACTAGAGGAAGAAACACGGCAATTAACAGCAAGGCCAAACCGGACGGCAAAGCGTTGGTAATTATTACAAAAAAACCGGCACTGGCTGCCACAGAAATTGCCAGCAGCAACAGGTCAGCCGTCAGCCCGTGCCGAGAAACCTGATACAGGGCAGCGGCTACCTGGTCGCCTTTATGTGACTGGCGCTTTAACTCCTTAAGCGGTACGGTGCCATAAATTGGCCGGAGAGAAGCAGCCAGCAAGGATAATAATGCCAGAGCGGCGCAAGCTAACAATACAAGCATATGTTTAATATAGTACTCCATAAAGCCTATGTTTATGCTATAATTCATTCACAAACCTAACCATAAAAACAGTAAAAATAAAGTAAAATGCACGGCGAATCAATTTTTAGCGAACTCAGTTTAGTCATTGTAGTGACGGCTGCTGTTTCGATTCTGATGAAAATAATCCGTCAGCCGCTCATTTTAGGTTATATTCTGGCCGGCCTGATTGCCGGGCCTTCTCTCCTAAATTTGATCCATTCCACCGAATTATTCGAAGCTTTCTCCAGTATTGGAATCACGTTGTTGTTGTTCATCATTGGGCTTGGCATGAACGTCGGTGAGCTCAGGAAAATGGGTAAAACTGCCCTAATTATTGCATTCACGTCCTTGTTTGGCCTGACTTTGCTGGGATTTGCCAGCGGCGCAGCACTTGGATTTACCACCAGCGAGGCCTTTATTATCGGCTTGGCGCTCTTTTTCAGCAGTACGATTATCATCATCAAGGTACTGTCTGACAAGAAAGAACAAAACCGGCTGCACGGCCAGATAGCAATTGGCATTATTCTGGTTGAAGATATTATCGCTACCTTAGCACTGTTGTTTATTGTGGCCGGCAAGGACGGTTCCCTGGATGTACAACAGATGGCAATACTGCTTGCTAAAGGCAGCGTTCTGATTGGTTTTCTGATTTTATGCAGTACCCAAATTCTGCCGCGTGTTTCCAAATATATGGCAAAAACTCAGGAATTATTGTTCTTAGCGGCGATCGCCTGGGGTTTTGGCATTGCTACCTTATTTGAATTAGCCGGATTCTCAATTGAGGTAGGGGCACTATTCGGCGGTGTTGCTTTGGCCTCATCTCCGTATGTTCAGGAGATTGCCGCTCGTCTCCGGCCGCTGCGGGACTTCTTTATTGTGCTGTTTTTTATTACCCTCGGGCAGAATATGGACGTCAGCAATATTTCGTCCAGTATTATCCCGGCACTCATACTCTCGGCCATTGTAATCATTGCCAAACCGTTTATTGTCACCACTATTATGGGGTTGCTCGGCTATACTAAGCGAGTCAGTTTTAAGACTGGTATTAATCTCACCCAAATTAGTGAGTTCTCAATTATTCTTGTGGTACTGGCTGTCAGCGAGAGGATGGTCAGGCCGGAAATTGCTGGCATTATTACTTTAGTAGCAATTATCACTATTACTGTATCTACCTACCTAACACATTATGATGAAGCCTTATTTAAACGTTTTAACCGCATTAAACTGCATATGTTCGAGAAGGAAGCCGTCTTTCGTGAGAAGCGCAGCCAAACACCTTACCAACTGGTCTTATTTGGCTATCACCACGGCGGCCACGAGTTTATCCGGACCTTCCAGGAAATGCATAAACGCTTCTTGGTCATTGACTACGACCCGGAGGTTATCGATGCGCTGGATCACCAAAAAATAGATTACTTATATGGAGACGCTACTGATTTGGAATTATTGCAAGAAGCCGGTATTGATAAGTCAAAACTGATTGTTTCTACCATTAATGACAATCCGACTAATCTATTTCTAGTTAAGTTGATCGAAGATCTGAACCCGGATGCTGTCTTTATTTGCCATGCCGATAATATTAAACAAGCGACAGATCTGTATGAAGCTGGTGCCAGCTACGTCATGATCCCCCACCATATTGGCAGCGAGCGCATGAGCGCCTTTATTAAACGCGCCGGAGTTAACAAACATGATTTCGAAAAATACCGCCGCAAGCACTTGGCCTATCTGGAAGCACATTTGTCGGGACCGTTGCCTTAGGTAGCGACAGCATTGCTATTTTGTGCCGCAGTGCCCGGTAATGCAGCCCTTGCACCAGTTTTTCTCACCTACTTCTTTTGGGCCTTCTTTGCAATTGACGCACTTGCCAGTCTTTTTTTGTCCCGGCCGGCCATACCATTCCTGCTTTTCATGTACTTTATTGCCGTAACCAAGCGCATCCAGTTCGCCATCTGCACTTAGTGTAACTCCGCAGCCACTGTACGTTTTACCTTGCTGCATAGCTCTTTGTGCCATGTGTTGCATTTCAAGCTCGGGGGACAATCCTCTGCAAACCGCCACAAAGTTCTCTGTCTTTGGTAAAACTCCCTGTTTCGCTTTACGGCTATTCCAACGATTCTCTAAGGCTGCAATCAGGCCAAATAAATCTTGATCGGTGCCAGACTTGCCCATAAATGTACCTATTAGATCTTCCTGATGGCGTACGAACTGGTAGGTATTATCCATATCGGCCGGAGTTCGACCAGCAAAATAACGACCGCCAAATTTCTGTTCTAGTGTCCGGTCGTACTCCCTTGTAAGCTCATCTGGCAATAAGTCTTGCCTATCTGCATCTATATCGACTTTAATTCTCTGGCCTAATAATTCCCCTGGTTGAGGTTGTTGGCCAAAGTACGCATAGATACTCTCTAGCCCGTCACGGTCACTTCCGTCAAGAGTTTGCGAAGTTACCCGAATATTACCATTGGGCAGCCTGCAAATCACCCGTTTCATGGTTTGCCTTCGTTTGTAGTTGTAACCTCCAACGTCTTCCTCCCATTCATCAAGTTCCCATGGAGTATCAGACACAACGATCATTGTATTAGGGCCATCTCCCTTAGCCATAGCAACCATGTCATGATATTCGCTCATTTCTAAGGCACGGCGTCTTATTTCGCAGGCTAAACGTGGATCTTCACGGATAATCTC
The DNA here is from genome assembly GCA_963717365.1 of Candidatus Saccharimonadia bacterium. Lineage (GTDB taxonomy): Bacteria > Patescibacteriota > Saccharimonadia > Saccharimonadales > 2-12-FULL-41-12 > JALQXV01. The sequence continues at coordinate 990,631 of OY970327.1, read as the reverse complement.
ATGAGCATTTTTTTCAGCAGTTTCAAAAATTTCACCAATAGCACTGCCGTCCTGGGCGTATAATTCTTGTCCGTCAAATTCATACTCAAATGACGACTGCATACTGCCGTCCAACATCTCCGCCGCAAGCGTTGTGGTGTCATTATAGCGGCGCTCATACATGTCAACCACCCGCTCTTGGGCAAGGGCTGGTTCTTTCTCATGTATCGATATCGGCATTAGTAAATCCTTGTTATCTTTTTGAGCGGAGGTTTTGAAGACTAGTTCGGTTGCTTCTGCTCGGAAGACTTGTTAGTAGCTGTATCGGACTTAGGCTTCTTATGAGAAACGTTCACCGTTGCGGCACAGTTCACGAATTGCACGTGATTCCAGCATATTTTGTTAAGTATAAGTACTATAGCACGCTACTGCTAGCGTGCTAGCCGTAAAAATTACACCAGCTGTAGCGTATCTCTCTATGCCGCCAGTGCTACCAAAATAATAACCCCGAGCACAATCCGGTAATAGGCGAAGATCTTAAAATCGTGTTTATAGAGGTATTTGAGCAGACTTTTAATAACAATTAGAGCCGTGATGAACGCTGCGACCGTTCCGGCTAATAGAGCCGGTGCGCCGCCACTAACAGTGGTAAGTTCATCATGTCCTTTTACCAGCTGATAGCCGCCCGCCAGCAGCAAAATAGGGATACTTAAATAAAACGAAAAAGAAGCAGCCGTAACTCGGTCTAGCCCGGTCAGCAAACCACCCATAATTGTCGCGCCGGAACGGGAAACACCCGGTACTAACGCCAACATCTGAAAAGCGCCGACTTTTGCGGCCTGACTAATTGATAACTTCTCAAGTTGTGGCTCACCAGAGGTGTTTTTAGGCGCCTGATGATAGGTTTCAATAATCCAGATCAATATACCGCCAATAATCAGCGCAATTGCAACCGTCAGCGACACGGCGTATACCGACAGCGCATCTTTAAATAAAAAGCCGGCCAGCGCTGCCGGTATGGTTGCAGCGACCCAAGCAACCCAGAACCGCGTAATTGCCTTATCGCGCTGGAATAGGCCTTTTATTTTAGCTATCAGGTCATTTCGGTAAAACCATAACACGGCGGCGACCGTGCCCATCTGGATCACGACTGTAAAGATTTTAGCCGTATCTTTGTAGCCTACCAGCTCACTGGCTACTATCAGATGCCCAGTGCTGGAGATGGGCAGGAACTCGGTAAAACCTTCCAGAATTCCTAGTAGAATTGCTTGTAGTATTTCCATTGCGATCAATTATAGACTAAGACATTCATTAACAGGGTAATTATTGCCACAGAAAATTGACTTTACAGATTATTTATGATAATATAATGACAAAATTATGTCGGCATTCGAATTACAACCAGTTGTAGGCTTGTTTGGCACCTGCGGGGAGTCTACTTTTCGGCAGGAACTCTTTATCCCTGAGTATGAGCGTCAAGGAATAAACTATTATAATCCTCAGCTCGCTCCCGGTACCTGGAAGCCTGAAATGGCCGATATTGAATCTGACCATTTAGCACATGACGTCGTACAATGCTGGCCAGTACTCGGCTCGACTCTAGGTAGTGGCAGTCTTGCCGAAACAGGCTACTCAATAGTCAGCAGTCTGCGCGCCCCTACTCCTCTGCCAAAATTTGTCATACCTATGATTGAATTAGATCTGGATGACTCAGTAGAGCCAGATAACGAGGTAGCGAGAAAAGAATCTCTAAGAGCTCGGAAACTGACCGCTACTCATCTTGCAAACAATGCTTCACCTAATGTATTTGTAGTTTCTTCCCTGGATGAAATGCTAGAAACTAGTATTGCCCTGTATGGTATTGCGAAAAACTTAATAGAGCTAACCCAAACCAAGAACCCAGCCTATCTACGATTTATGGAAGGCCGCGCGGAAAATCATGCGTTCGCTCAGGCAATCGCCAGCGGGCAATTCGGCAAAGAAGCTGCCGATTTTGCCAAGACACATAGTAAAGTAAATTCGTAAATAATGAAGCAAGCCAACTCTTATTCACCTCCTCATAACTCAGCCGCGAACCCACAGTTTGATATAGACTCCCTGCCTGAATGGCAACTATTAAGCGGATATGATGTGGCCGCCACCCCTGAAGCAGCATCCGGGCAATTTGACCTTGACGCCGAGAAAAAGCGTACCCAGTGCTCGCTGAATTGCTTGCGTTACCTATACGAAGGCGGAGATGAAAATTATGCGGCTCTCACAGAAGTACAAAATGAAGCAGTACGTCTCACCCGCGAGCAGTTTGACGAGCTTAATAACTGGTTTACTGAAACCCTTGACGAACATCAAAGCTTTGAAACCATGCAATATATTATGCTTATCCATGATATTGGCAAAAGCGGACGTGTATTTGATGAAATGGGTATTGATCCTAAAGAAGTTGACCATGATGAAGTTCTTACCAGCTTACTAGGAAATTCGCAGTATGCCGCACAGCAGGAAAGTCTCTTGCCAAGTTATGGCAAATTCCCGGAAGAAGAACAGAAGCTTATCCAAAGAATATTTGGCATCCGCCTAAACTATGCGCAGTTCCTACAAACCGAAGGACCGGCGGCTAGTCTTGAAGCAATACCAGAAGATCTAGAGGAAAAAACCCGAAGCATGTACGTTATGCATGCCATGCTGGATTTAGCCGGCGTGGTTGGGCACGTAAACCCTGACAGCTCTATTGTTCTTACCTTTCCCACCTATATGAGCATGTCCCGGGCCACCGCGGCACTTTCTAGCACTGAGTTGAGCGGCGCAACCGAACGCTACAACACCTACCTTGAATACCGAGCACAACAACTTGGAGTTAATACCCAAGAATTGGGAACAGACCAAATCGCTGAAGCTAAAGCCCAAGTACGCTTAGGTTGTATGCTCCGTTACGCATCACCAGAACAATTTGAGCCGTTAAAAGAAGCCTACGATAATTTGGCTCTAGCGGTTAAAACTATCCTGACCACTGAACTTAATAAAACCGGCATTGATGACCGCGCTACGTTGCCCTACTACGGACCGGCCTTGCTAAAAGCCCTATCGGAACAACACCAAATGGAAACTGCTTTAACCTACTTTGCCCATATTCTACAAGAAGCACATATTGCAGATATTGATGCTCGTAGAAATGGAAAAACAGGCGTAGTTACCGCTGAACTTGGCGATCTTACGCGTGCATTAAACCAAGGCACGCTCAAGCTAGAAGATGCAATTATACGATTTAACCGCCATGGCAATATGTTTGTTCCAGAAATTCAAAAACAAAGCCTGGATAACCTAAACAGCTTGCCTATGTTTGAAGGTTATACCGGCTTACACGACAAGCGCGTACTGTTTGTGGGCATGGGCGGCGGTTCTGACGGATTACAGGCAGCAATGCTGAGCAAGATATTTGAAGAAAAGTATGGCAGCAAAACAAGCGCGATTGTCTCTGTCAGAAACGGCGAGAAACCTCTTACTAATCCGGGCGAACGCGTAAGCAGCGCGCTGGTTGAGATAACTAAAGAAACAGAAGCTGCCAGCGACTGGCGTTTCTTAGAAGCTATTCCATTTGAGGACGGCAGTGAGAACAACCGGATATTCATTCTTACCAGTACCGATCCGGAGGTCGTGCAGCAAAATATTCGCGAACTGGCGGACATGGTAAACGCGGAAATTGTAGTTGGCGTAGATACGGGCGGCGATTCGCTCTACCGCAGTGATAATAACCCAAATGATGGAGTTACTACTTCCCCCGACCAGGATATTGCCGTGCTCTCCGGCCTTGCGAGACTAGAAGAACATGGCAGCATAGAAAAAGTTTACTCAGTAGTGATTGCTCCTGGTATTGACAGCCCGACATACGCACTAGAGACCATGGAGAATGCTGGCGCGGCTCGGGTGGTACTTTCTGACTCCGATAAAGCTCAAGTAAGCACAACCTACGCCAAATGGCGCATGGACGGCTCCGCTAGCGAAGAGGGTCGCTTTGGCAAAACACCGCTTGCCTGGCTCAAGGCTATCGAAGGCGCCCGCGGCCTATCATCACTTGATTTGCCTACGTCTAGAGTAGTTTCCATCACTAATCCGTGGCGCAGCTTTATAAACATTACACCTGCCATGGGCGAAATAGTAATTATGGACGCGGTTAGGCACAATCAGTTGGTTCAGATTGGTTGAATCGAAGACTTATTACCTGTAAAACTGTGTAATTAACACTACGTAAAAAGCTTGCATTACGCTATAGCTAGCGTTACTATTATATTGTTAACGCTAGACTAGTGTTACAAGGTGTGAGTTCATTCACAAACACGGCTGGTACCCGTCAAAGATTCGGTTAGCATAGTTAGAAGTTCATAGCAGCTTGGAGTAGTAGGTAGAAGTACCAACGCTCCAAAGCGTAGAAGCCTAACCGGCACCTACACTCCGAGGCTGGTGTGAACTTCTTTTTTGTTCTGAAATTATTGAGAAATCAAAATGAATTAACAGAAAATAACACCAAAGTGGCGGGATGACAGAGTGGTTTAATGTGCCTGTCTCCAAAACAGATACGTGAAACGATGAACAATTACAGTTGCAATTCAAATACGCGTCGAGGGTTCGAATCCCTCTCCCGCCGCCAAAAGATTGGTAAGCCACACATGCGGCTCTCTCTTTTAATATCAAGCATGGCTTAATCAGGCAGGAGTATTAGCATGGCTAATTCAAAACCTATCAAGGTAGTGCGTAGCTCTATCACTGGTCGCTTTGTAGAACCGCGTAAAGCAGTTACAAGCCCCAAGATCACGCAGACCGAGACAATTCGTCGTAGAAAGTAGTTAATTTAAGACGGGCTGTTAACCGTTATAAACAACTCAACAAAAAAGCACCTTTTTACGGGTGCTTTTTTGCTACAGTTGCGATTCAAACTTTCGTTTGAGTCTTAGCCGGTTTAACGCGGCTATCTAAATATTCCTGTTTGACACAGGACTACTATGATAGCAACATTAGAGATTTTTTGTCAACCCACCTTGGTTGGTTGTTTTTGTTAATTTCACTGTACTACATGTTAGGTCCATTACCATGAGCGTCTTAAGTACCAGCTTATATGCTCACGTTTATGCTTGTCAACTGGCTGCGCATGCAACAAATGCGTTTTCATAATTATTTAAATTGTTTTTTCAGTTCGCTCAGCCGTGGCATAAACGAGCTGGCCGCGCCCTCCAGCTGCAATACTTTTAGAGCACCGACCAATACATACAATCCATCGATGTCAGCTTCACTTGGCTGAGATGAGTCTTCACACTGTCTAAATTTATAATCGATTTTCTCTACCAACCATTTTTCTTCGCTGGCTTTTAAGGCGGTGGTTTGTATTTTTGCAAGATCTGCCGTTTCGGTTTCTTTGATAACTTCTAACGAACGAGCCGAGCGGTCTTTTTTACGAAGGTGGCCGCGCTTAATCAAGCTGTTAACGTGCAAGGCGACGGTAGCCACAGACGTATAGCTGCATCCGGACATGATTTCGCGGTAACTGGGGCTGTAGCCGTGCTGGGTGATAAATTCATCAAGGAAGGTCAGCAGCTCGCGCTGTTTTTTGGTTGGGCGGACAACCGTGCTCATTTTGGGTGTACTCGGTAAGCAGTGTGGCCGTGGGCATGATGAGCCAATACATGCGCTGGGGTCTGTTTGACCCGCTTAGTTTTCTTTTTATCAAATTTGTCAGGGAATACCCAATATTTGTACCAAAGGTAGTTCCAGACGGTAAAGAACGCCGAAGAGATAAATTGGCCAATGTATGGGGTTATGCCGATGGTTTTAAGGCCAAAGACAATAAGATAATCGAGCACAAAGTTGACCAGCGTGATGAAAGTGTAGCGGCTGGTAACCTGGGTTTTGTGCTTAGCGAGTTCTGGATTTTTAAATACCCAGTAACGCTGCAAGGCATAGTTAACGCTCCAGCCCACCAGAGTAGAAATTGACTTGGCCCAGAAAAAGGTCATACCCAAGCCCTTATCAATAAAGAAAAATACCAGATAGCCTGACCAGAAATAGGCGCCACCGCTTATCATATATTCGGTGAAACGCCGTAGTTCGGTTTTTTTAGGTTTCTTTGTTTTTTGCGCCATGTTTTAACTTTTTGGTAATATCTATCGTTCAGTATATCACTCGGAGCTAATTCACATCTATCTGCTAGCTAAAAACCTCAGGTCTGCCACTTTCAATCGGTTTTTCGTTTTCGGCTCGTACCCGTAGGTACGACCAAAAACCGAGAAAACCAATTGAAAATTAAGGCAGCTGCTGAAGTTTCGCTCATAGCAGATAGATGTGAATTAGCTCCAGGGAGGTTTAACCGATGATACAATATAGTTAACCCATGAAAAATAATGCTTCGCTAGTTTACGCGCTATTCCTGATACTCGGCGACTTTTTGGCACTGGTGGCAGCTTTTACCAGTGCCTACATTTTGCGCGTTAAGGTAGATGACCGTCCACTGATCCAGCAGATTCCAGCCGAGACCTACCTGTACGCCTTTCTGGCGGTTATACCCTTATGGATTGCTGTCCATGCCCTGATTGGGTTGTACCACCGCAACACCTATGAAAACCGCTTTAGGGAGTTTGGGAGACTGATTGTTGGTTCCTTCTTGGGTATCCTGGTCGTTATTGGCTACGACTTTATTTCAAACGAGGAACTCTTCCCTGCCCGGCTGGTCGTGGTCTACGCTCTGTTACTTGGGTTCAGTTATCTATTGTTCTTTAGGGGTGTCGCACGGCTGCTGCGCAGTGTGTTCTTTAGCTTTGGCAGCGGCGTGACGAACGTATTGATCATCGGCGGCGAGGATAGCGCCCGGGCTGGCTTGATTGCCGAACTTGAACATACCCGGCACTCCGGTTATCGCATTGTTGGGGTTGTTGGTAAAACCAGCAAGTTCCAGCAGTTTAATAGCTTTGAACAAGCAGTTAGTAATCTCCAAAATACGACTGTTCATACAATCGTGCAGACCGAACTATACAAAGACGGTCTCAAAAATGACGAGATCATGAGCTACGCTCAAAACAATCATATTACATATCGTTTCATCCCTGGTAATAGTGAGTTGTTTATTGGCAACATCGAGGTTGAGTTATTTCGTGGGACACCGGTAGTAACCGTCCATCAGACCGCGCTGGTTGGCTGGGGCCGTATAGTGAAACGATTGTTCGATATTTTGGCAGCCATTATTTTATTAGTTGTTACTAGCCCAATTATGTTGGTAGCGATAATTATAATGAAACTACTGAATCCTCGGGAAACTCTGGTATTTTCACAGATTAGATTAACCCAGTTTGATCGCCCATTTAAGGTCTATAAATTTCGCAGTCAGTACAAAAAGTTCGATGGTACCACCCCAGAGGAAGCATTTGCCATGATTGGGAAGGCCGAATTAGCCAAACAATACCGCGCCGGCGGCGACACCATTCGCCATGATCCGCGTATCACCCGGAGCGGAAACATCTTACGGTCCGCCAGTATCGACGAACTACCCCAGTTGATTAATGTCTTAAAAGGCGATATCAGCCTAATTGGTCCACGAGCCTTGGTCCCGGAAGAGCTCAAAAACTATCCACACAAGCATAATCTGTTAAGTGTTCGCTCTGGACTAACCGGTCTGGCACAGGTGTCAGGACGACGCGATATCAGTTTTGAGGAACGGCGTAAACTGGATGCCTACTATGTACAGAACTGGAGCTTCTGGCTTGATTTAGTAATTTTGCTGAAGACGGTGCGAGCAATTATTGCCGGCGCTGGGGCTAAATAAAGTAATACCTTGACATTTGGTATTACATTTGATAAAGTAATACTTATGAAAAGTAAAGCAACATTATGACCTATCAAACAAAAGTTACCAGCAAAGGCCAAATGACTTTGCCTGCTCCGTTTCGTAAAAAACTTGGCATTAAGCCGGGTGAACGGCTATCTATTAATATGCAGGGCAACAAAGTAATTATAGAGAAAATAGATTGGTTATCTGATCTGCGTAAAATCCAAGCCAAAAATCAAGCCCATATGCGAAAAAATAACATAAAACCTATGTCCGACGAAGAGTTGGATGATGCAATCAACCAAGCAGCAGAACAAGCAGCCCTGGAAAAATATCAGAACAGCCTTAGGTAATGAAAAGTCTTGATACAAATATTGTTTTACGTCTCTTGCTAGGAGATGTTCCTGCCCAGTCCAGCCAGATCGAGCAGCTTATTGCGCAGTCAGGGCAAGAATTTGCGGTAGCTGACTATGTTTTTGCAGAGGTAGTCTGGATTCTGCAAGGACCAGCCCACGCCCAAAGCCGAGATGCTATTGCTGCTAATATCGAGACATTGGTGGGCCTTCCACAAATTAACTGCAACCGGGCTATGTTGCAAAAAGCTGTTCCCCTGTATGTCGCCCATCCAACGCTATCTTTTGTAGATGTTTGCCTAGCAGTTTATGCCGAACTTAATAATGATCTTCCGTTACTCACTTACGATAAAAAACTGGCCGCCAAATTACCTAAGCTTGTGCAGTTGGTAAAATAACCCTTAACCATGAAAACGGACGACACACAACTCCAATCAAAAAAAGTAGCCATTGTCTGCGACTGGCTGATTGCTGGCGGGGCTGAGAAGGTTGTGCTTGAGCTGCACCATATGTTCCCTGATGCCCCTATTTACGCGTCATATTGCACGCCTGAGTGGCGCTCACGGCTTGATAATAAAGTCATCACTGGCTGGCTGCAAAAGGGGCTCTTCCCAAAATTACGCAAGTTTGTGCCGTTTTTACGTGTCTGGTGGTTTTCGCAGATTAACTTGCATGGATATGATCTTATAATCAGTAGTTCCGGAGCTGAAGCGAAGGGCATTAGCGTTCCAGCAGGGGCGCTACATATAGCGTACATAAATGCGCCGACCCACTACTACTGGAGTCGTTACGATGAATACATGCAACATCCTGGTTTTGGCCGGCTTGACCCTTTGGCACGAATTGGCTTGAAGTTATTAGTTAAACCGCTGCGTAACTGGGACTTTCAAACTGCTCAAAAGCCCCATCACTTGTTAGCAAATTCTAGTCATACGCAGGCAGGAATCAAGCAGTACTACCAGCGTGACAGTGTAGTTGTATTTCCACCGGTAGATACTGAACGGTTTAAAAATACTCGGCCGGAGACAAAACGTAATGGGTTTGTGATCACCGGCCGCCAGACACCTTATAAGCGGATCGACTTGGCCGTTCAGGCCTGCAGCCAGTTAAATCTGCCATTAACGGTGATCGGCAACGGCCCCGATAATTCGCGTCTCCGTAAAATGGCCGGTCCAAGCGTGGTGTTTCCGGGCTTTGTGAGCGACCAGGAAGTGGCAGATTTAGTAGCCGGAGCAGAAGCCTTTTTATTCCCCGGTGTCGATGATTTTGGCATTTCGCCGGTAGAAGCACTGGCAGCCGGTACGCCTGTAATTGCCTACAAAGCCGGCGGTTCTCTGGATTACGTAACCGAAAAAACCGGTCTGTTCTTTAAAGAGCAAACCGTGAAATCATTGGTACGGGCTTTAAAAGCGTTTGACGCAAGCAAATATTCGTCCAGCGATATAAAGAAAGCCGCCGAACGCTTTTCGAACGAAAAATTTGTGGAAAACATGACCGCAGAGATTGTAAAAGTTATATAAGTTATATACTAGACTCTACCGCCTTACAAAATTTTAATCTTTAGGAGCATATACCTATGTGCGGAATCGTTGGCTATACTGGAAAACAAATGGCATTGCAACCGGTGCTTGATGGGCTTAAGTCCCTAGAATATCGAGGATACGATTCAGCTGGGGTCACTCTGCTCAACAAAACCGACGCGATAACTTTTAAAGAGATTGGCCGCGTTAAGAATATCGAAGCAGCTAGCACAGCCCATACATTAGCCAACACGGCTCATACTGCCATCGGGCACACCCGCTGGGCTACGCACGGTGAACCAACTACCGCCAACGCCCACCCACACACTAATACCGATGAAACAATCTTTGTGGTGCATAACGGCATTATAGAAAACCACCGTGAAATCCGGAAGATGCTTACTAAGGCTGGTTATGTATTTGTCTCCAACACTGATACTGAAGTGATTCCTCACCTGATTGACTATCATCTAAAGCAACATCAGGACTTCCAGAGAGCCTTTACCGCCACGATTCAAGACCTGCACGGCGCTTATGCCATCGCGGCAGCTACCACGCACGAACCTGATACGCTCTATATTGCCCGTTTGAGCAGCCCTTTGGTAGTTGGTATTGGCATAAAAGAAAATTTTATTGCATCAGACCCGAGTGCCATCGCTGAACATACTAAAAAAGTTATCTTTTTGAATGACTATGAAATTGCCAAGGTAACCCCAACTGACGTATCGGTGAAAAATAGTAAAAGTACAAAATTGGTCAAACATAATGCTACCGAACTTGACTACGACATCGAACAGGTTGGTCTGGGTAAATATCCGCACTTTATGCTCAAGGAAATTAATGAGACTCCCGATACGATCCGTTCGGCGACCAACGGCCGCGTCCGACCGAAGTCTGGCACGATCAAATTGGGAGGGCTGGAAACTGTTGAGGAACAGCTGCGCTATATCGACCGCATTGTGATTGTGGCCTGTGGTACTTCTTATTACGCCGGGTTGGTTGGAGAGTATTTAATTGAAGAGATTGCCGGTATTCCGGTAGAAGTACATCTGGCCAGCGAATTTAAGTATAGAAGCGAGCCATTCTCACGGAGTACCGCCCTGCTAGCTATTTCACAGTCCGGTGAAACAGCCGACACAATTGCAGCCATCAAAAAAGTAGAGGGCTATGGGGTATTGAAGCTTGGTATTGTCAACGCCGTTGGCTCAACCATCGCCCGCATGACCGACGCTGGCGTCTACTGCCATGCCGGCCCCGAACAATCGGTTGCCAGTACGAAAGCATTCATTGCCCAGGTAACCGTACTTACAGAAGTTGCGTTACATCTAAGCCAAGGCCGTACCCCGCTTTATAAACCGGTGATGGAAGAGCTATTAAGGCTGCCGGAAAAAATTGAAACAATTTTAGAAGACACGACCAGCATAATCAAGCTGGCCAAGAAATATGCCAATTACCGCGATATGCTGTTTATTGGCCGCGGCTACTCGTTCCCTTGCGCAATGGAAGGTGCCCTCAAGTTAAAAGAAATTTCGTATATCCACGCCGAAGGCTATGCTGCCGGAGAAATGAAACACGGGCCGCTGGCTATGATTGATAAGGATTTTGCCACTTTTGCACTGGCCTGCGACTCGCCGCTGCTTGATAAAACTCTGTCTAATATAGAAGAAATCCGTGCCCGCAAAGGTCCTATTCTGGCAATATCCAGTGAGGGCAATAAGCAGGTTAAGCAACTCATCCGGGATATAATTTATATCCCCAAAACAATTGAGCAATTGCAGCCCTTGCTGATTGCGGTGGTACTACAGCTGTTTTCATACTATGTGGCGGTAGAAAAAGGTCTCAATGTTGACCGGCCGCGCAACCTGGCTAAATCAGTGACAGTGGAATAGAGCTTAACTAACCTTAACCAGTGCTTCCATGGCGTAAGAAGTATCTTCCCAGTTCCGGACCGCGATGCAGTCAATGCCCATTTTAAGGACGGCAAAATCGTTACCGCCTTCCATAATCTTGTCACCCATGAATAAAATATCCTGTTTTTGCAAGCCTGTTGCATCAATTAGTTTTTGCATGCCGTAAGCTTTATCTATACCGGGCAACGTTACATCGATGGTCGTTGCTCCAGCCGCCCTGACTTCAAATTCTGGTATTTTTGGAGCAATAATGTCACGAAGTTTTAATTTCTTTGTACCATCAGGATCCCATTCCTCCTTAATACGTACTCCTTCGTCGCCGAGCTCAGCTACTATCTCCTGGCCAAGAACGGACAGCGATACTTGGCTGTCTCTATCTTCTATAATATCGCCATAAAGTTTTTCCTCGCGGTAACCGGATTCTTCCAAGCCCTCTTCCAGGGCTTTAGTGATTCTTTTCTTGCCTGCTTCGTCAATATTTTCGGCATATTTTTCTACCCATTCTCCATTTTCAAAATGGTAATAACGGGTGCCGCTGGTAGGCATCAGGTGCAGCTTGCCCAGCAACGCCGGATCCGTTGTGATCTGAGTTAGTACCTGCCGTTGGAAGAGCTCGTATTTGCCGCCAGAGATAATACAGACCTGGTATTTTTCAAGGAGTTGGTTCATAAGGCCGGTCATACGTGGTGGCAGTGTGGATTTACTGGGAGCGAGCGTACCGTCTAAATCAAATGTTATTAATTGCTTCATCCATCACTCCTTAATATTGTGTTTTTCAGATTAGTTGTATCCGTTTTAGTATAACTTTTTTAGGGATGATCTCAAGATTTAGTACACTAAGCACATGGCTAAAGTATTGGTTACTGGCGGAGCAGGGTACATTGGCAGCCACACAATTATTAGATTGCTCGATGCAAATTACGAAGTGGTGGCAGTGGATAATTTTTCTAACAGCAGCCCGGAATCAATCAGACGGGTCGAAAAAATAACCGATAAAAATGTCGGGCTAATAAAGGCTGATCTGTGTAATGCTTCACAGCTGGAAAATATTTTTAGCAACCATGCATTTGACGCGGTTATACACTTCGCAGGACTTAAGTCAGTTGGAGAATCAGTAGCGGAGCCACTCCGCTACTACCAAAATAACTTGGTTTCAACGCTTAATGTATGTAAAACAATGATAAAATATGGCGTAAAAAAATTGGTGTTTAGTTCATCGGCCACGGTGTACGGCGACCCAGAAACTGTTCCCATTAGAGAGGATTTTCCACTCAGCACTACTAACCCATACGGTGAGACCAAGTTTATGATTGAGCGGATTTTACGGGATATTTGCAAAGCCCAGCCTGATTTTTATGTGTCATGTCTGCGTTATTTTAACCCCGTAGGAGCGCACCCCTCCGGCTTAATCGGCGAAGACCCGAACGGCATACCGAATAATTTGATGCCGTATATCGCCCAAGTGGCGGTAGGCAAGCGTAAAGAATTAAACATTTTTGGAAATGATTACCCGACCCCTGATGGAACCGGCGTGCGGGATTACATACATGTCATGGACCTGGCACACGGCCATGTGGCAGCTTTGCAGCATATTGGCCAATCGGATAATTTTGAACCTTTTAACCTGGGCAGTGGAACCGGGTGTTCGGTACTCGAGGTAATCACAGCATTTGAAGAAGCTTCAGGAAAGCCTGTTCCCTATAAGATTGTGAAGCGCCGTGATGGCGATATCGCAGCCTGCTACGCTGATCCATCAAAGGCTAATAAAATGCTGCGATGGAAGACAGAATTGTCCTTAAATGATGCCTGCGCCGATGCCTGGAAATGGCAATCGCAGAATCCAAACGGCTACTGATCAATCCGCTTGGCGATGTCACCAACTTTTTGAGATATGTCTTTTCGGGTAACTAATACTCCGTCTGGCGTATTAACAACCACGATGTTGTCGAGCCCGATAACAACCACCGGCTTATCTTCTTCGTTGCGGATATATGAATTTTCGACTGCTTCATCATAAATATTTTTACCGCGCAAATGATTACCCTTCTCATCTAGTTCGTTAGCGGCGTGTAGGTCTTGGAACGAGCCTAGATCCATCCAGTCAAAATTAGCTGAAACAACAATGAGATCTTTGGACTTTTCAATTAACGTTAGTTCAATTACTTCAGAAGCAAACTCCAGATAGGTATTTTTATAGGTTTCTGCATTAATGTCATCAAAGGCAGATAATTTGTCAAAGCGGGCTTTTAGTTCAGGAGCACTGCGTTTCATTTGACCGGTAAAGGCATTGACTGAACCAACAAAATAGCCACAGTTCCAGAGGTAATTACCGGTTGCAAGATACTCTTTTGCAGTTTTAAAATCAGGCTTTTCTTTAAAACTTTTAATGTGGTGAATCCCTGCATTATCTTTCATTTCCTCACCCCGTTCAATATACCCAAAACCGGTTGTTGGGTGGGTCGGTTCTATGCCAATCAACACAATTTGCTGTTCTTGCCGGGACAGATCAGCTGCGATTTCAAATGATCGGATAAATCCGGTAACATCCCGGATATGGTGGTCTGCGAATAAAAAAGCCACCGGTTCATCAGGGTCATGGCGTTTAGCAATATAGGCAAGTGTAGCTGTGATACAGTTTGCTGTCCCCCGACGACCAGGCTCAATAATAAAATGCTCTTTGTCTACCATTGGAAGCTGTTTCTTTACATGGTGGGCGTGGCTGATATCAGAAACCACATATACATCGGCAGACATAATCTTTGCCCTGTCATAAGTATTCTGGACCATGGTTTTTTCTCCCGCCAAAGCCAGTAAATGCTTCGGGTAGTCAGAGGTTGAAAGCGGCCAAAGGCGCGTGCCGGAACCGCCGGCGATAATCGCTGTAATCATTGGCCTTTACTATAACGTTAATCTTGTTTCCAACCTAGCCACGCTAAAAATTAAACAGTACAATAATTTGAGATGACCCAGTACAAATACTGCCCAGAGTGCACCGCTCAGTTGATAGCTGGTAAAGAGAATTGCCCAACTTGTCCCAAAGGCCACTTCACCAGATACCCTACCCCAGTGGCCGCCACACTAGCGTTAATACGAAATAATGATGATTATCTGGTTATTAAACGGGCTCGTGCACCGCGTAAAGATTTTTGGGATCTACCCGGAGGTTTTGTAGAACCCGGAGAAACAGCCCTTGATACATTGATTCGAGAAATCAAAGAAGAAACTGGGCTTGCAGTCGAACCAATTACATACCTTGGCACATATCCATCAGTCTATGGAGAAACGGGGATACATACGTTAGCAACTAGCTATTTGTTCGAGAGTCAGACCCGAGATGTAATCTTGTCAGAAGAAAACAACGAGCATGCCTGGTGCAAGTTGGATACTATGCCGGAAATGGCATTTATTGATTGCGAAAACGCCGTAAAGGACCTCCAGAAACTACTTACTGCGAAGTGATATACTAGTTCAGATGAATAAGATTATTGTGACTGGCGGAGCGGGTTTTATTGGCTCCAACTACGCCCATTATATTGCAAACAAATATCCTGATTATAAAATTACCGTAGTTGACGCGCTTACCTATGCAGGTGACCGTGACCGGCTAAAGGCAATTAGTAATAATATTACTTTCATAGAGGCTGATATTTGCGACTACCAGAAGATGGTTGAAATTTTGAAAAGTGCCGATGTTGTGGCTCATTTTGCGGCTTACTCGCACGTTGACCGCTCTATTGCCGACCCAGGACCCTTTCTCCAATCTAATATATTAGGAACGGACTCTGTAGCGCGGGCAGCTATCAAGCAGGGAGTAAAACGGTTTCATCATGTGTCTACCGATGAGGTGTTTGGAACGCTTGAGATAGGCAGCCCGGTACGATTTAACGAGAATACCCCTTACAGCCCCCGGAGCCCCTACGCAGCTTCCAAGGCATCAAGCGACCACATAGTAAGAGCTTACGGTGAAAGCTATGGCCTTCCGTTCACCATTACCAATTGTTCGAATAATTATGGCCCCTGGGATTCACCAGGTCGGGTCATTCCTGTTTTTATAACTAACGCCTTAAATGACCAGCCGTTGCCAGTATACGGAAATGGACAAGCTATCCGTGACTATCTCTTTGTTGAAGACCACTGTTCAGCAATAGATTTAGCTATCCATGAGGGAGAAATTGGGGAAACGTATTGCGTAGGAGGCGCAGCGCAGCGCAATGGGGTTCAAATTGCCGAAACGGTACTTGATCTTCTCGGCAAGTCTCGGGATTTACTCCAATTTGTAGAGGACAGGCCGGGGCATGATATGCGTTATGACATCGATCCTACCTACATCCAGAATAAGTTGGGCTGGGAGCAAAGTGTTTCGTTTGAAGAAGGCATCAAGCGAACCATAGATTGGTATAAAGAGAACCAAGAATGGTGGCATACCTACAAAGAACGCTTTGACCTTATGCGCAATAGCGGTCTCTATAACACTAAATCAAAACAAGGCAATTGATGCCAAAAGAACTTGCCGTCCGCGAAACAATCATCCCCGGGTTTTTTGAAGTCGATTTGATTGTCCACGGCGACAACCGCGGCTGGTTTAAAGAAAACTATCAAAAGGAAAAGCTGGAAGCTCTGGGTTTGCCTGCCTTTGAAGTTGTCCAGAATAACTTCTCTTTCAACGCCGAAAAGGGCGTTGCCCGCGGCTTGCATGCCGAACCGTGGGAAAAGTTTATTTCAGTCGCCAATGGCAGCGTCTTTGGCGCTTGGGTAGATTTGCGGGCAGGACCTTCATTTGGCAAGGTTCTGACTATTGAAATCACGCCCGAAAAAGCTGTCTTCGTACCGCGCGGCGTTGCCAATGGTTACCAAACGCTTGACGAGAATGTGACATATACTTACCTGGTTAACGCCCATTGGTCACCGGAACTTAAATATACATTTGTTAATATGCGTGACCCCGATCTTAATATTCAATGGCCAATCCCGATTAGTGATGAGCTTATTTCCGATAAAGATAAAGCTCATCCGTTTCTTAAAGACTTATCACCGATTGGAGCATAGCAGTGAACGAATCCAACATACTTATCATTGGCGCAAATGGACAACTTGGCAAAGCTCTGCAAGCGAAATACCCAGGTGCTACAGCCGTTGACAGTAATGAGCTTGATATTTCAAACCCTGCCGCCTTAGCTTCTTATAGTTGGTCTGGGGTTACCCACATACTCAATGCGGCAGCTTATACTAACGTAGATGGCGCGGAGACAACAGAGGGACGACGGGCCGCCTGGCTAGTCAATGCCACTGCTGCTGCCAATCTGGCCAAGATTTCTGACGAGCACAACATAACACTGGTTCATATCTCAACAGAGTATGTTTTTGACGGTACTAGCGAACTGCATACTGAAACCGAGGGGGCCAGCCCGTTATCCGTATATGGAGCCAGTAAAGCTGCCGGTGATATAGCTGTATCTACCAGCCACAAACATTACATTCTCCGCATTTCCTGGCTGATTGGTGACGGCAAAAACTTTGTCCGAACTATGATGAGTCTGGCAGAGCGCAATATTTCCCCTACGGTTGTACATGATCAGGTTGGACGACTCACGTTCACTACTGATTTAGTAAGCGCTATTGACCATTTGCTTACAACTGGGGCTAATTACGGAATATATAACCTTAGCAACAGCGGCGAGCCTGCCAGCTGGGCCGACATAACACGAAGTATTTTCCAGGAACTTGGCCGGGATGACCTAACAGTCACCAATACTACTACTGAAGAATACTACGCCGGAAAAGAAGGTATAGCGCCCAGGCCGCTCAAAAGCACGCTTGATCTATCAAAGATTGAAGCAGCTGGCTTTAGTCCCAAAGATTGGAAGGAAGATTTAAAGCGTTATATTTCCGCGGAATCCAAGAATAGCAATGGATAACAATTTGATGGAAGATAACGAGATAGAGATCACGGCCAAAGGTTTATCTAATCTTCAACCAGGGTTCTTACCGTTACCTATTTTTATGGAGATCACGCGTTTATCAGTAACTCCTATTATTGAGATAGTGCCGCTTCGTAAAAACGGTGGGAATATTGAAGTTTTGTTGCTGGAAAGGCCGGCCGATGATCCCTATTGGCCTGGCCAACAGCACACTCCAGGAACCGTCTTACGCCCGTCTGATCAAAAGGGTAGTTATTCAGATGCCTTCCGGCGAATTTTTACAGATGAGTTGCAATTAGAATTAAAACAACAGCCAGTTTTTGTAACTAACACCTTCCATCAGGTTGCCCGCGGTTCTGAGTTAGCATTAATTTTCTTTGTTGAAATTGAGGGCGAACCTCCGGTAGGAACTTTTTATAATAGTACTTCGTTGCCAGAAAATATTGTGGCTACGCAACTAGAGTTTATTGGACTGAGCGTAGAGTCATTTTCTCAGCTCGGCAATAGCTAAGCCAGCTACTTTCTGGTGATACTTTATCCATGCTGTTTCTGCTTCATCGACTGGGTTGTATGGCAAACTACCGGCTACAACATATTGGCTTGCCTTATAGGCTAAGGCTTTTCTGTCCTCTAGTAACGTTAGACGCACATGCTCCTTTACCTCTTCTGATAAAGATGGCTCAAGCAACAAGTTTAATCCTAGCGTAGCCCTGTCACCTGCCGCACTGCCAAATCCGGCAAAGGCTGGGTCAATAAATACTGCACCGTGTAAGGTAACGCCAAAATTACCAAAATTCAAATCCCGCAGAACTATTCCGCCCGTATCTTTAAAGTGAGAAGAGGCATTGATAATTTCCTGGTATATATCTGGGTCTGATTGTGTGTATTCATCCCGGTTTACACTATCTAGAAACCCATTGCCGCTCCATGCCTGCCTGATATTTTCCGGCTGCTGAGTGCGGGGTACTGTTTTAGGATCATGTACTGACAAAAACTTTTTTCTCGCTTTATCAATATATTTTAATTCTGTCTTCAGATCGTTGTTTATGCCAGTAGAGGATAGCACCTTCAACCCCTGTGCCAGTTGATCCACTTGGTCAACAGAATTGGTTACGCCCCAAGCAGCGTCTACATAACTTAACGCGATAAGCGAGTATTCATTGGTTGATTGTTGAAACTGGAGCTCTGGGAACAACCCCTTAGCTTCCCCGATCTGCGCCACAATACCATAAAATTTTGCTTCAAAATCAGTCATGGCAGCATGCACCGGCTCCGATGAACGCTCTACGTATTTTATAAAATAAACTTTGTGGCCGTCTTTCTCCGCAATAAATTTCTTAATAGGAGTGAAGCCACCCTGAAATTCCTTAAAGCGCAAATCCTCGTCTAGCTCGTGGCTCAGTTTGTCTGAAATATATTCCGTTAGTTGCGAATGTTGTGCAATACGTTCATTCATTCTTTTATCCTTAACAGACTCATAAAATCTGGCTCTGCCTAATTATTGCCGTCAGGTATGGGTTAAGTTCGGTCTGCATAAGTTCATTCTGGCTAAACCAACGTCCTTCGGAATGGTCTTCGCCTTGGGCTTGTACCAAATCTACTTCATCATCCTCGAGTTTACACTTCATAGCAGCAAGCAGTACGTGGCAGCCATGTTCCTGCGGGACTTCCGCCCGCCGGTCCCACTTCAAATCAAAATAGCCAATTAGCTCAGGTGCATTTTTAGGCAGATATGCAACTTCCCGCTCCAAGCCGCGCTGAGCCGCTTCGATATTAGTTTCTTTTGCCTGCATCCTGCCGCCAAAGATCCACCAGTCCAGTAGCGGTAGGCGTTTTCTCATCCCCAGGTAAATTCTGCCCCGGGAGTCATACAGTAGCGTATCCACGCAGACAACTACCAGGTTATCTAGTATTGCGGAATAGTCTTCATCACTGAACCAGTAGCCTGATTGATTCACAATCTCACTTTCTATCTGTTTCTAGTAGTTTTTATATCAATTGTTGGTATAATTTACAAGATATGAAGGGAATTATTTTAGCTGGCGGCTCAGGCACGCGTCTCTACCCAATTACCCGAGGTATCAGCAAACAGCTGGTGCCCATTTATGACAAACCGATGATTTACTATCCGCTCAGCACGCTGATGAGCGCTGGTATAAAAGATATTCTGGTTATTACCACCCCTCATGAGCAGGACCAGTTTATCAAGTTACTTGGTGATGGTTCGGAATGGGGTATTAATCTCAGCTATAAAGTTCAGCCTAAGCCAGAAGGGCTGGCACAGGCTTTCACTATTGGCGCCGATTTTATAGGTACCGACAAAGTAGCTATGATTCTGGGCGATAATATATTTTATGGCTCGCAAATGGACCAGCAGCTCAAGGAATTTGTAGATATTGACGGAGCGATTGGGTTTGCTTCCCAGGTAACCGATCCAGAGCGGTACGGCGTTTATGAATTTGATAAGGATATGAATGTCATTTCTATTGAGGAAAAACCAGCTAAGCCAAAATCAAATTACGCCAACGCCGGTTTATATTTCTGTGATAACGACGTGGTTGAGATTGCCAGAAATGTTATACCAAGTGAACGCGGCGAGGTTGAAATTACCTCTGTGCTTGACGCCTACCTGCAAAAGGGCAAGCTTAAAGTCTGTCTGCTTGACCGCGGCACCGCCTGGCTGGATACCGGAACATTTGAGAGCATGAACCAGGCATCACAATTTGTTGAAGTCGTAGAACAGCGCCAAGGCATTAAAATTGGCTGTCCGGAAGAAATCGCTTACCAGCAAGGGTTTATAAACGCCGAACAACTTGCAAAAATTGCCGAACCTTTGGTAAAAAGCGGTTACGGGAAATACCTTAAGCGGCTTGTCAGCAACTAAAGACGTGGATAAAATACTTTCTATTGTTATCCCCGCTTACAATGAAGGTCAGGTTATTGGAGAAGTGCTCGATGGCTTACCTAAAATGATTAAAGCCGACAGCCATAATCTTCAGGTTAATATTATCGTGGTAAATGATGGGTCGCATGACGATACGTCAGCGATAGCGGCCAAGAGAAAACACGTGTACCTTATCAACCATCTGCTTAATTCGGGGGCGGGGGCGGCTACCCGTACCGGATTTAACCTGGCAAATAAACTTAACTCGGATTATGTAATAACAATGGATGGCGATGGCCAGCACAGCGCAAAAGATGTTATCAAGCTCGCCAAGGCTATTGCCCAAGATGATATTGACTACATTATTGGCAGCCGTTTAATCGAAACGAAAGGCATGCCCTGGTATAGAATTCTAGGAAATAAAGGGTTAAGCTTTATCACATTTTTAGTGTTTGGAGTGTTTGTCGGGGACTCACAGTCAGGTCTCCGCGCCTACAACAAACTGGCGCTAAGGAAAATATCTTTCCACAGCAACCATTATGCTTTCTGTTCAGAGATGATATGGTCAGCCCACCGCGAGAACTTGCGTATTAAAGAAGTCCCCATCCAAGCCATATATACCGATTACTCTCTGAAAAAAGGGCAGAAAAACTGGGGAGCAATTCTGATAATCCGACAGTTGGTAAAAAGAAGGCTATTAGGCATTTTCCATGGATAAATATACCCTCCTCATCATCCTTAACCTGCCGTTTGTAGTATTCGGTTTGATAAAAGCCTTTGTTATGTACAAAGAAGGCACGATTCGCAGGATCGGATTATTGAACCGTTTGCTATTTTGGGGAGTAATTCTTGCCGGATTAGTTTTTGCTGAAACCCTCTATAATTTCCTATTTAGTAATCAGCTGACCGACACTACGCCGCTTAGTCTTGCGGATGTCGTGTTAGTAACTGGAATTATGCTAGCGCTTTCCCTATGTATACGGCTTTACGCCAAAATTGATCTTCTGGAAAGGAAGGTTTCAGACTTGCATGAAGAACTTTCAATTAAAATGTCGCGCGATTCCAAAAAATAATTTCGGCCGGGTTAGTCTGGAAGGTGTAAATCTGTTAAAATAGTAAAAGATAGCTAAGCTTAAGGGAGCTCCATGTTTAAAGGCAAAACACTGTTAATTACCGGTGGGACTGGGTCATTTGGCAACGCGGTTTTGAAAAGATTTCTAAGTAGCGATATCGCTGAAATTAGAATTTTCTCGCGTGATGAAAAGAAACAGGACGACATGAGACAAGCTCTCAAAAGCGATAAATTAAAGTTTTATATTGGCGACGTCAGGAACCTCGAAAGTGTCCGGGAAGCCGTCAGAGGCGTCGATTTTATATTTCATGCCGCCGCGCTTAAGCAGGTCCCATCCTGTGAGTTTTTCCCCATGGAAGCAGTGCGCACAAATGTCTTAGGCACAGACAATGTACTGACGGCAGCTATTGATGAAGGCGTGAAAAAAGTTGTTTGCTTATCT
The DNA here is from genome assembly GCA_963717365.1 of Candidatus Saccharimonadia bacterium. GTDB lineage: Bacteria > Patescibacteriota > Saccharimonadia > Saccharimonadales > 2-12-FULL-41-12 > JALQXV01. Next base: position 968,752 of record OY970327.1, on the reverse strand, counting down.
ACGGATAAAGCGGCCTACCCTATTAACGCCATGGGAACCTCCAAGGCTATGATGGAAAAGGTAATTATTGCAAAGTCCAGAAATGTTGATCCTGCGAAAACTAATATCAGCTGTACCCGATACGGAAATGTTATGGCTTCCCGAGGTTCTGTTATTCCCGTTTTTACAGAACAAATTAAGCTAGGTAAGGCCATCACCATTACTGATCCTAAAATGACCCGCTTTCTTATGAATTTAGACGAAGCGGTTGATCTTGTGCTATTCGCCTTTAACAATGCGAGGCAAGGTGACCTGTTTGTACAAAAATCTCCTGCCAGTACTGTCCAGGATTTAGCCGAAGCATTGAAAGAATTATTCAATGCAGACACAAAGGTAAAAGTAATAGGCACTCGACATGGTGAAAAAGCTCACGAAACACTACTCACCCGTGAAGAAAAAGCTAAGTGCACTGATCTGGGAAATTATTTTCGCGTTCCAGCCGATACCCGCGACTTAAACTACGACAAGTATTTTATTGAAGGTGAAAAAATAGTAACAGTCATAGAAGAATATACGTCCCACAATACAGAACGGCTGAACGTAGCACAGATTATTAAAAAACTGAAAACGACTGACTACATAAAGCATCAGCTGAAGGCTATAAAGTAGCCCATCCATGAAAACAGTACTTGTAACAGGCTCGTCCGGCTTCATCGGCAAAAACCTATGCGCCCAGCTGCGGCTGGAAAAGGACCTGAAGGTACTAGAGCATAACCGCACCCACTCATTAGAAGATTTAAAGAAAAATATTAATAAAGCTGATTTTGTATTTCATTTGGCTGGGGTAAACCGCCCAAAAGATGAGGTTGAATTTAATGATAACCACGAGCTTACCCAGCAAATAATTTCGCTAATCACAGAGTGTAAACGCAATATTCCGTTACTATTTAGCTCGTCAATGCAGGCCGAACTTAATAATCCATATGGAAGAAGCAAACAAACGGCCGAAGATCTCATCAAGAAATGGGCCAAAAAAACAAAATCGGCCGCGTACATATATCGCCTGCCGAATGTTTTTGGCAAGTGGTGCAAGCCCAATTACAACTCTGTTGTTGCCACCTTTTGCCATAATATACCGCGCGGTCTGGAAATAAAGATTAATGACCCTGCTACCGTGTTAAAACTTGTCTATATCGATGATGTAGTAAAAGAATTTATCCTGAAAATGAAATCAAATAAGCGTACTGGTTTGCAGGCTGACTGTACTGTTCCCCGGGATTTTAAAGTAAGTTTAGGCGAACTGGCAGGCAAGCTTACTGCTTTTGAGGAGATCCGAAGTACGTTGCTGATTCCTGATTTTATTGATCCTTTCGAGCGTTTCTTATATGCCACGTATACTTCATACCTGCCCAAAAAAGACTTTTCCTATAAGCTAGAAATGAAACGCGATCCCAGGGGCTGGCTTTCGGAATTTATAAAATCTAAAAATGCCGGGCAAGTATTTATATCGCGGACAAAGCCGGGGATCACCAGAGGGAACCATTGGCACCATACAAAAATAGAAAAATTTCTTGTTATAGAGGGGCTCGCTGATATTAAATTTCGAAACCTGGACTCTGATGAAATATTGACATACAGCGTCACTGGCGAAGAGCTTAGCGTTGTCGATATACCGGCTGGCTACATCCACTCTATCCAGAATACTGGTGTATCGGATCTAATAACGCTATTCTGGACAGATGAAGTATTCGATCCCGGCAATCCGGACACTTACTACCTGGAGGTGTAGATGAAGAAATTAAAAGTAATGACTATTATCGGTACCCGTCCGGAAATTATCCGTTTGTCGGCGACGATAAAGAAATGCGATGCATACTTTGACCACATACTTGTGCACACCGGACAAAATTGGGATTACACGCTTAATCAGGTATTTTTTGAAGACCTTGAACTTAGAGAACCGGACCATTACCTGGAAAGCGTGGGGGGCGACCTGGGTGAAACGATTGGCAACATTATCGCAAAAAGTTACAAAGTCCTTGCCGCTGAAAAACCTGATGCCCTGCTGATTCTTGGAGATACGAATAGCGCGCTCAGCGCCATACCCGCGAAACGTTTAAAAATACCGATTTTTCATATGGAAGCCGGCAACCGCTGCTTCGACCAGAATGTTCCCGAGGAGATAAATAGAAAAATAGTTGATCATATATCTGACATAAATCTCCCCTACACGGAGCATTCGCGGCGCTACTTACTGTCCGAAGGCGGCAGAAAAGAACATATATTTGTTACCGGATCACCAATGAGTGAAGTCTTAAGCAGCTGCAAATCTAAAATTGAAGCGAGCGACATTCTTACTACCCTCAAACTTAAAAAAGACGGTTATATTCTGGTCTCTGCCCACCGCGAAGAAAATATTGATAACGAGGAAAACTTTACCTCGCTCATGAACGCTATAAATGCTATTGCCGAAAAGTATAAAATGCCCGTCATATATTCTACTCATCCCCGTAGTTTGGATAGAATTAAAAAACGTAAGTTTAAGCTTCATCCGCTGGTACAAAATTTAAAGCCGTTTGGTTTTTTTGACTATAACAAATTACAAAAGAATTCGTTTTGCGTGCTGTCTGATAGCGGGACTCTTTCCGAGGAAAGTGCAATGCTTAATTTTAACGGAGTACTAATAAGGACTTCTACCGAACGTCCTGAAGTAATAGACAAGGGATCGGTAATCATTGGCGGCATTAAAACTATCGATATAGAGCAGGCGATTGAGTTATCCCGGGAAATGAAGCAAAACAATGAGCAACTTGTTTTGGCGGCAGATTATAGCGATACTAACGTATCTGCAAAAGTAGTAAAAATTATTCAGAGCTACACAAAAATAATCAATAAAACAGTTTGGGATAAATAAAGGAGCGTCTATAAATGGCAAACAAAAAAGCAAAGGTAAAAACAGTTGAAGAAGTAAACCAGGAGTTTTTTGGCGAATTCTTTAATGAAAACACTGTCGACTATCTTTCAAAAAGCTCCGGCAGCCGGTGGTTTAAAGATTTGCTTACTATGACCATGGAGGAAGTAAACCCCAAAGACGTAAAGTCAGTCGCAGACGTAGGCTGCGGGATCGGCCATAAGACTTCAATATTAAAAAAGTATTTTAGAAAAGCGGACGTCAGCGGATTTGATTTTGCCGAACCTGCTATAAAAGTAGCAAAGACAGCCTACGGCAAGCCGCAAGGCATAAAATTCTCGTGCGAAGATATTACTAAAGCCAATTATAAAAAGAAGTACGACCTGATAACTGCCTTTGATGTCCTTGAGCATGTCGATGACTGGGAAGACTTAGTTAAAAAATTAATCAAAGTAAATAACCGGTACATAATTTTCTCTTTTCCAACCGGAAGAATGCGCCCCTACGAAGTAAATATCGGGCATTACCGGAATTTCCAACGAGACCAGGTAGAAACTTTTATGGAATCGCAGGGCTATACCACCGTTAAGACCTTCTACGCCGGCTTCCCGTTCTTCTCGCCAATTCTGCGCGACCTTACACAGATTTTCTTTAAGAATTATTCCGAAACTTCAACTGCTAAAATGGGCCGCCTCTCCAAACTCATGCATGATGTTTGGTATGTTCTTTTCCGTTACTTTTCTTTCAAACACAAAGGCGATGTCTTTATTGGTCTGTTTGAAAAAAACTCTAAGACTTATTAGCCATGAAACACAAGAAAGTCCTGATTGTTTGCCAGCACTTTTGGCCTGAGTCATTCAGAATAAATGATATTGCCGATTACATTGTAGAACAGGAATGCCAGGTAGATGTACTATGCGGGATACCAAATTACCCAAAAGGTAAATTCTTTAAAGGCTACTATTTTTTTAGGAATAAAAAGCAGCAAAGGAACGGCATAGCCATTAGGCGGGTTTCCGAGATTCCACGGGGAAACAATTCAAACTTTCGAATACTCATTAACTATATATCGTTTCCAATAGCCAGCATCTTCCACATACCCCGGCTTCTGACAAAAAGGTACGATCAAATTTTCCTTTATCAGCTTTCCCCTGTGATGATGTCCTTTGCCGGGATCATCATTGGTAAAATCAAAAAAACTCCAACTACGATGTATGTGCTTGATCTATGGCCCGAAAACTTATTCTCTGTTTTAGACATTAAAAATCCATTCCTGCGGAAGCTGGTAACCAAAATTTCGCATTGGCATTATAAAAAAGTGGATAAGATAGTGGTGCTGTCTGAGAGAATGAAAGATCGCATTGTTGAGGTAACTGGCCTGGCAGAATCAAAAATTTTGGTTTTGCCGCAAACCAGCGAAAAAATATACGAAACAGATAAGTACGACAAAATTCTAGCCAATAAATTTAAGAAAGGCTTCAATATTCTGTACGCTGGAAATATTAGTCCGGCACAGTCATTCGAAACCATCATTGGTGCAGCCAAATACCTTAAAGAGGATGGAATAATCGATATTAACTGGATAATTGTTGGTGATGGCATGTCCAGGAAATGGCTGGAAAAAGAAGTAAATAAAGCAAAACTGCCTAATTTCTATTTTGAAGGCATGAAACCCCTAGAAGATATACCGAAATATTCAACTTTGTCAGATCTTCTGATTGGCTGTTTGGTCAAAAGCGAACTGCTAGAAGCAACTATCCCGGCTAAAGTTATGTCCTATTTTGCATCGGGCAAACCGATGGTCCTGGCGATGGACGGCGAAGTACAGGATCTTGTTAATAATAAGGCCCGCTGCGGCTACGCCAGTCCTACCGGAGACTCGAAAGAGCTGGCTAAGAATATAAAGAAAATTTATCTATTACCTGAGCCGGAAAGGCGGAAAATGGGTGAACGCGGGCGGACTTATCACTTCAAACACTTTGAACGGAATATTATTCTGAAGAAGTTATACAATTTCATCTTTAGTTGATTTTGCGTACAATGGAATGAGTGTCAAAAATTATACTCGTCCTTTATATACTTACTACGTGTCTTGGTTTAGTCATCCTCAAACTAGGGACTACCACTGGTTTGCCGGTTAGCTATATAAACGATAAGCTTCAATTTAACCTTAACCCTTACATAATAAGCGGCTTTCTCTTATATGGTCTTAGTTTTATCTTATATATCTATCTGATCTCAAAGTTTGATCTGGGCTACATTATCCCGCTTGCAGCTGCGTTTGTGTACATACTTATTTTTGTGGCTTCATACTTTGTTTTTGACGAGGTATTTACCGCCACTAAAATCGTTGGGATTATCCTCATAATGACGGGGCTTGTTTTTCTTAACCAGAAATAACAATTATGTTAAAAAGTATAAAGTCCTCAAAAAAAATAGTACTTGGCGCACTCGCCCTTATTCTTATTAGTACATTGGGCGGTTATTACATACGGGCTAATAATAATTCAGGTCAAGTTATGGAAAAGCCTGAACATATCCAGGAAGAAAACCCAAACTCAACTCCGACCCCTCCCGAAGAAACAAAGCACTCAGAAGAAAATAAAGAGACGGGTACTCAAAACCGTCATGTTACCCCGGAAGGGCAAATCAGGCCTGACGGTAAAAAAGCAGTAAAGCCGGTAATCACCTATGCGGAACAGCGTAACGACCAAGTTGAAGTAGGAGGATATGTCACTGGGGTTGTGGAAGATTTTGGAATATGCAAAGCAGTTTTCCAAAAAGGAGCCGAAGCAATGACCAGCCAGGTTGAGGCAGCCCGTGGAGCAAATTCAATGGATTGTCCTGTTATGGGCGCGCCAGCTAATGAATTTCAGCAAAAGGGCACATGGTCCGTTACGGTATCATACTCTTCGGCTACCGCATCGGGCGATTCAGACTCACGGCAGCTAGAGATTAAGTAAAGATAATGCTATAAGACTGCGCGATAAATAAGCAATGATCCTAAGAGACCAATCATAGCAACAGAGCTAAATAATACTGTTGCGGCTCTTTCAGACATAAGTACACGTATAGGTACAATTTTACCTATACCATAAACAATGAATGGAATAGCCGGAATAAAATACCTCCCTTGTACGCCTTCGATGAGGTCATACCCCACGGGCGTGTATACAAGATAAAAGATAACGATTGTAAAAACTACACACCCAACAGAACAAAACAATATAGACAAGTTCCTAACTAAATTCTTCTCTTTTATATTGTCTTCTTTAGCGTAAAATGTGGCTAAGACCAAGGCAGAAGCTAGAAGCAATACCAGTATGCTCGAAAGTCCGACAACATTCCAACCCAGTAGCCCAAATATTCCACCTACCCAGTAGCCATCAAATTGCACTATAGATTGGAAGAATACTTCTGTAAAATCGAGTGGATGAGTAATAATGTACTTTATCTGGCCGGAAGTGCTAACCTGTGAAGCAATCTCTGATCCTCGTAAGGATGACAGCCCTGCGACAGAAATATCTTTGATAATCTGAACCCACGCAAGCATAGGTGTCACTAGAAGGGCGAAAAAACTTACTTTAAATATATATGAGTGTTTTTTTAAGGTCCACTTTTTATGCGGTAGCAAGAGGAGGGGTAATAAAAGAATAAAATACGGCTGCTTAGTGAGAGGGATTGCGGCGGCAAGAAATAGGAATGCGAGTATTTCCCATTTTGTAATAATTGTTTTCTTGGCCCAAACAGTTATTAATAAGCTAAAAAATATAAAGACCAAACCGGTTGAAAGCGGATCCACACTGACTATTGAGGCCTGGAAAATAGCCATCGGAAAAAGCCCAATAATAAACATTGGCCAAGCCCACTTGCTATTCCTAAGAATAAGAAGTGCGGCGGCTACCAATATAACGTATGTGAGTAAATTAAGTAGTCGAGCTGCTGTTAATGTTTGACCAATGTTAAGATGTAACGCGCGTGCGAATAAGGTGCCTGTAAGCGGTCCGGCGTACGCGGCAGGAAATGAGCCTGCCGCACCCGTAAAGTCATGCTCTGCTTGCTGAGCGCTAAATTTTTGACTCTCATAAGTCTTATACATATTATCGTTGTCTATATCATTTCTATCGTAAAAGGGTTTTTGTGTTTGAATATTTTCTACATCATTAAGTGAGTATTTTAGAAGTTCCACTAAATTAGCTGGCTGTTGATTCCCATATCCTCCCGTTGATACAGGCCTGGGGAGAGGATGGCCTTCCGATATATCATATACGCGCGCAAAATGAGTAGACTCATCAGCTCCCCAAAATGGTGGGACCAAAAGAGCAAAAAAAGTACCGAAGACAAGAGCTAGGATTACAAATAGAGTATACGGCTTATAGCGATGTTTACGAGTCAATTTGCCAATGGATATTTTCATGTATTATAGTGGTTTTCAATAACCTACTATACAACGTGGATAGTGCTTTTCATACTTTCAAATATTTGATTTACATGGTACATTAATTACACAAAGTAATAAGATAAACACAATGAAAAATAAGAAAAAAATCATACTATTCATTCTATTGCCTGCGGCCTTAATCGGAGCACTTGCGTTTGCGTATATCCGGTATGATTCTTCCCGGCCTACCAATACGCCTGATGCGGGCGAGTCAGTGAATCTTGACCCTCCGAGAGAAGAAGACAAACAAGCTGCAGCTGATAATAAAGAGCGAATCCTTGAAAGAGAGAAATTGCTCGAAAAACAAGCCCAGGCACCAGCAGGGAGCAAGCGGAGCGTTAAACCCCTGGTTACTTACATAAATCAAACTGCCGCCACAATTGATGTTGCCGGAGTGGTATCAGATGTTTTTGAAGACGGTGGAGAGTGCACGACAACCTTTACTAAAGCCAGTGTTGTTATTACCCGGAAAGTTGCCGGGGTCAAAGAAGGAAAATCCGTATACTGCCCCACGGCTAGTGTGCCGATTGGCGAATTTACAAGTAAGGGCGAGTGGTCTGTATCAATTAAATATGACTCGCTATCGGCAACCGGCATGTCAGATCCTAGAAAATTTGAAGTCAAATAGAGTATGCTATGAAACTAAAACTATTAATGCTAGTTGTACTGGGTATCGGATGTCTGTCCGTTATTCCAGCCAATGCTGCTAAGGCGTTATCCGGATCAGAGTTTCAGGCCGGGCGCATTGCCGATGACGCAATATTTTTTAACGGCAACGGGATGGATGCTAACCAGGTTCAGGCTTTTCTAAATTCCAAGGTACCTAACTGTGATACTAATGGCTCGCAGCCATACGCAGGAACGACGGCTGGCGCTTACGGTGCATCCAAGGGCTATCCCCCGCCTTATACGTGCATGAAAGATTACCGGCAGGATACTCATGCTATAGCGGGCGACGGCCTGTGTAACGGTTTTTCCGGTGGGCATAAATCCGCTGCACAGATTATATATGAAGTCGGGATGAGTTGTGGTATTAATCAAAAAGTAATACTTATCACGCTCCAGAAGGAACAATCACTGGTAACTGATGATTGGCCGTGGAGCAAGCAATACAACGCTGCAACAGGTTATGCCTGCCCCGACACAGCAGCTTGTGATCCGAATTTTGCCGGTTTCTTCAAGCAGGTCTATTTCGGCGCGCGCCAGTTTAAGCGTTACGCCCAGGATGGGCACATATTTACTAGTTACCGGCCATTTGTTACCAGTTACATCCAGTATAATCCTAACGCTAATTGTGGTGGTACCAATGTCTATGTGCAAAACCAAGCGACCTCAGGCCTGTATATTTATACGCCATACCAGCCCAATGCGGCTGCTTTAGCTAATTTATACGGCACCGGGGATGGATGCAGCGCCTACGGTAACCGTAATTTCTGGCGGTTGTTTAACGATTGGTTCGGCAATCCGGTCGCTACTACTCTCCTCCAAATGGGTAGCGGATCAACAGTATACTTAGTCCATGAAGGCAGGAAGTACGCCGTTCCAAGCGGAAACGTGTTAGATGCTTACGGTCTGGCCAGTACGCCCGTTACTCCAGTATCTGACATATATCTGGGCAGCCTACAAAATGGCGGCTTACTGACAAATGCGCTAAGAATAGAGGGCGATGGGACTGTTTATATGGCCGATAACGGCCGCCGTTACGGCATCCCCTCGGGCAGCGCATGCGTCCACTGGGCTATCGACTGCGTTAATAACGTTGCAGTCCTAACTCCCCAGCTTGCAGCTATTCTTGCGCCTGCTGGAACATTGCAGCCTTTAATGAACCATCAGGGAACCGTGTATTTGTTAAATAACGGTAAGAAAGAGCCCTTCTTAAGCCCCCAGGCACTTTTTGATAAGGGTTATGGATGGGGTAGTGTCTCAGCTGTTGGTACGCAGCTCAATGCTTCGCAACAAATGGGACGGAGTTATTCCCAAAATAGTTCACTCGTTAAGTTCGCGGCTTCACCTGCAATTTATTACTATTTAAATAATAACTACTACGCTATACCTTCCTTTACGTCTTTCCGGTCTTGGTTCACTGCGAATGATAAGGTATTTGGAGATAATATATCGGCGTATAATTCGACTCCACCCACAGTAGTTAGCTCAATACCCCCTCCCTTAATATCCTACGGTGGTAAAAAGTACTTAGTTGACCAGTATAGGAAATTTGACCTTACCAGTGTTAGTACTTCTTGGCCAATGCCTACCGATGCCACGAATTTCACGGCTCTGGTAGATCGTATTCCCGTAGTGCCCGTTACTAGCGCCAGCACATGGCAACTCCCTTCGGGCGCTATATTTAAAGTTGAAAACGGTAAAGTAAATTACTTCTACTCAATAAGTGAGTTCCTGCTCAGTGGATCTTTGGCTCAAAATGTTTTTGGAGTTTCAGGTGACTCAATCTCCGGAATTGGTATTGGCCCAGGTGTTCTTAACCCCGGTGCTTCCATTAAGTTCTCCACTAACCCCGCCATATACGTGGTTGGCTCGAATAATATTGCCTATAGTCTGGGTAATATGTCAGACTTTTCTACCTTTAGATTAAGCATGAATCGCGTTTATGGTGTAGACACTCAAGCATTTACTTACTACACCCAAACTATAAAAGAATTACCTTATCTGGCCTCTGATGCGGTCTCAAACAAATACATCATCACACTAGATGGCACAAAGATATCTGCCACGCCAGGGGTAAACGCTTTATGGGGGATAAACCCTACCAGTTATCAAACATTTGATACCACATTGCTAAACAATATACCCCTATCTTCCGTAACAGCATCTTTCGCCTACCACAAAGGGACAATTTACTACGGAAAAGATGGCCAAAAACATCCTATAGGCGATTTTTCAACCTACCGCAACCTTGGAGGCAATGCAAACAATACTTTCGGAGCGAGCGATTCTTTCATAAGCAACTCGCCGACCGGGTCAAGCTACTAAAGCGCTTGCCCTACGCATTGTGATATAATTTTCACAGATGAGTGAAAAAAATCTGGCCTTAGATATATCTGTTATTATTCCCTTTAAAGACAAAGCAAAAATGACGGCCCAAGCCGTAACTTCGTTCGTCGAACATGGTCCTGGTGTAACGGAATTTTTGTTAATAAGCAACAATTCCTCGCAAAGCGAACTGCAAGAGCTTAAAAAGCTCTTAGCGGACGTTAAAAACGCGAAAATAGTCGAATATAACCAGCCTTTTAATTACCAAAAGCTAAATAACTGGGCCGTAAAGCAGAGCGCCGGTTCCACAATATTGTTCCTCAACAACGATACTGAGTTCACGGTTAATTCAGTGGGGCTGCTTGAGAAAATGCATAAGCAAGCTATCCGGCCCACTCTTGGGATGGTGGGCTGCCTCTTGCTTTATGGAGACGGTAAAACTATCCAGCACGGTGGGGTTTTCCTGCGGCCCGGCATCCTTGGCGACCACGTATACGTTGGAAAATCTTATAAAAAAGCTGTTCAGGAAGCTAATAGTAAAGAATTTCCTTACGATGTGAACGCCTCGCGCCCCATGACAGCAGTGACCGGCGCCGTCCAGATGATTGAACGGAAGAAATTTGATTCGGTCGGCGGCTTCGATGAGCGCTTCATTATTTGTGGTGGCGACGTTGACCTCTGTATCCGTCTCAATAAAAAAGGCTACCAAACATGGTACCAGGGCGGCGGGCATATAATCCATAAGGAAAGCCAGTCGCGCGCCTACAAGCCTGTCCCCTATGTTGACTTCTATCATTCCTACGGTTCATATATGAATGGGTATGACCTGGCTAAAGGTGATCCGTTCCTGCCTAAAATTACGGAGTTTATGAGGTGAATAATAAGAAAGCGAACGTCTTTCGCGGAGTCAGAAAGGCTGCCCATATCACCCGCAAGCTTTCTACTAAGGCATCTAATTTCTCGGGGCGAGTGGAGCAGAAAGCGGACCGTGTTATCCATGGCACTGACCCTACTATTAAAATTCATGACACTATTCTATTTGAGAAGATGGCAGCTGAGGCATTATCAGAAATTACACCTATTCATCCCGCGTTGCCGCTCGCGGGCCGGCAACCATATGTCACCTTGTTAATACCATCTCTCCAGAACAGCTCTTTTTTTGGCGGTACAGCAACAGCGTTGATACTAGCGGGATTATTAGCCAACAAAAAAGGCTACCGGCTACGCATAGTAGAAACCTTGCGGCACGGCGGTGCCAGAACCTCTCAATTAACGGCTTTTTTCGCGGCTAATAATATTACGGTAAGCGAGGATAAAATTGTCCTGGTGGATTTAGCGGCACGGCGCTACAACCACTATGGATATCTGGACATCCATCCACAGGATATCTACATGGCTTCGGCCTGGTGGGACGCCCACTTGCTGGACCAGCTGCCGCTCCAGAGCAAGTACATCTACCTTATCCAGGATTACGAACCGATTTTCTATAACAATAGCGACAAATATGTTTTAGCCGAACGGACATATAAAAGCGACCGCTTTATACCGGTTTGCAATACCCGTCTTATGCATACGTTTATGGCAAGCAAAGGTTACCAGCGCATAGAAAAAGAAGGCATTTGGTTTGAGCCGGCCGTGGCAGTAAGCGCGGTAGGCAACCAGATGAGCACCAAGGGCGGTAAGAAAAAAATGTTTATTTACGGGCGGCCATCTGTGGCGCGAAACTTATTTTATTTCGCCCTGACAGCGGTCGACGAACTGTTTGCCGACAGCCAGCTTATGCCAACCGAATGGGAGGTTTGTATGGCTGGCCAGGATAGTTTAGCCGATACCGTGCTTCCCTCCGGAGTTAAGATTACTAACTTAGGCAAAATGGATATGCAAAATTATTACGAACTTGTACAGTCTACCGACTTGGCGATATCACCTATGATGGCGCCGCACCCTAACTATCCAACGTTGGAATTTGCTTCCGCAGGCGCTGCAGTTGTAACAACGAAATGGGAGACTAAACAGGATTTGAGTTCGTATTCCGAAAACATTTTTATAGCGGATATAGAAAAAGAAGCTTTCAAGAATGCTATTTTGGAAGCTTCAAAACTCAGCGGCTCAAAACGGGCCGAAAATGCGCAAAAATCCACTATCCAGCGTGACTGGGTGGCAGCACTCTCAAAAACTATTGAGACTCTCGCCACAAAGCCAACTAACCTTTTGTGATCTTTCGCTTAATAGCGTGTTTGCTGCGGTAAACTTTCCCGGTCAGCGAACTGTTGAAGACGGCGATTTCTTTATCTTTAGCCTTTAGTTCAGTATTCTGCGACTCAATGTACCTCCGGAGTTTTTCAATCTCCGCGAAGTACGACTTACTAATATCCTCGACATTTTTAGCATGTTCGCCTGTAAGCCTGACCTTGTTGGCAAGTTCGCCAACTTTTTTGAGCTGGTATTGTTCGTCAAAATCTATTCCGATATCAACCGTTTTGGTGTCTAATTTATAGGTCCTTTTTAGGTCCGCCAGATGGTTTGGCTGGCTATAACGCATATCGACCTTTACAGGCTGGCTGGCTGGCTTGGAGCCGGATTTGAGCTTGCCGGCCACAATCACGCAGCTTGGGTCTTCCAGGTGAATTGTATTTTGAAAGTATAATTGCACGCTAAACCCGACTTTTTCGAGTATGTGAATAAAATCCCCTCCAAATTCGTTCCAAACCAGGTAATCAGGTTCTCCTGAGCCGTGGTATGACTTTTTTTCTATGTACTTTGGCTTGCCGTTTTGCAGCACGGTGCGGTTTTTCGTTTTTTTATCAGTTCGCATCGGTACGGTAAAAATATGTTTTCCGCCCGTTTTTAGGACTCGGTAAATTTCTCCTAAGGCTTTCTCGTAGTCAGGCACGTGTTCAAACGTATCCGACGTTAGCACTATGTCAAATGAATTGTCCTTATAAGTGAGGTTGTGAAGATCCTGATGTTCAACTGATTTATCCACCGGGCAATATTCAGAGTATGTTAACTTCTTGCTATGCCGCAATATATCATGCAAAACTCCGGCAGAATTTATTTCGGCGATAGAAAATTCCTGCAAATCTGTCTTGCTGATTAATTGTTTTAGGCTCTGCTTAGGGTTTTTGCCCGCTTCGATAACAATAGCTTTGGCCAGCGCCCGAAGGCGGTACGAGCAGCCGCAAAATACACAAAACATTGATTCGCGCGAGCTAAAAGCATGTTGCTCTTTTTTATTGAGCGACCATTCGTTAGCCAACTTATCGGTAATAATTGGCGAGAACTGAAACGGTCCAAAGCCGCCGCAGGCGTCGCAAAAACCAGCTGATTCTTCTACAATAAGATTCTGGGCGGGACGAATATAATCAAGATTATTCCGCAAGTCCTGAAGCTTATTCATGGCAGCAACTTAATTTCATGCTCATAGTTTACAACAGCGTGGCTTTTTTGTATTTTAGAAACTTTAAACTCGGCTGCATCTTCCAGCCAATCATACACCTCAATACCCGACGAGTCAGAAATTGCCGGTGATATGGCGTACGTCCCGGTGTTAAAGACATTGGGGATTTTCCAGCCAATCCTGATTGTCTCGCCGGCTTTGCGGTCATTGGTTTTTACCTGGCACCATAAGGTATTGGATTGAAAGATTATCTTGCCAGTCAGGTCCCGTAGTGTAATGCCGACAACAGGGCTGATGACGTCTTCGGCGGCAGTGGCGCTGACAATAACTTCGATGGACTCGCCCTCCCGGAACGGTTTTCGGGTCTTTTTACTGTTATTCTGAATTATCTCGGTCGTATCAATGAGTACCTTACCAGTTCCCCATCTGGTACGCACTTCTTCTGAAGCAGTCTCGTCTTCGGATTCATTAACAATATCAAGATACTTTTTAATTGTGGTGTCGATGCCGCCTTTGTACACAAGTTCGCCGGCCTCAATCAGTACGCTGCTGTCGCAGTACTCCTGCAACGCGCCGGTATCATGGCTCACAAAAACGACTGTCCGTTTATCTCTTTTGAGCTGCTTAAAATAGTCGTAGCATTTTTTTTGGAAGATAGCATCACCCACAGCCAGCACTTCATCCAGCAACAGAATTTCACTTTTTGCCCGGATAGCAATCGAGAATGCCAGACGCACCTGCATACCCGATGAATAATTTTTAAGTTTCTGGTCCATGAAATTTTCAAGCTCTGCAAATTCTACGATTTCGTCATAGAGAAGCTCGGTTTCTTTCCGCGAAAATCCAAGCAGCGCGCCGTTTAGAAAGACATTCTCACGGCCAGTCAACTCAGGGTTAAAGCCAACGCCCAGTTCAATAAAAGGAGTAAGTTTGCCATTTATACTTATGTCTCCCTTATCAGGCGAGTAAACCCCCGCCAGAAGCTTGAGGAGCGTACTCTTGCCGCTGCCGTTGCGGCCGACGATGCCAAAAAATTCCCCTTTTTTTATTTCAAACGAAATGTCTTTTAGAACATGTTGCTTTTCGTACGTGCGCTTTGTTTTAAGAATATTAACGAAGGCGCCCTTAAGCGACGAGTGCCTTTCATGGGGTAGCTTGAAAGACTTATCCAGATGGCTGATTTTTATCGCTATATTATCCGGCATTTACAAGTTCTCCGCGAAGCTCTTGGCTTCTTTTTTGAAGTACAGCACGCCAACCACTAGCGCCAGTACGCACATTCCAATCGGCACTAGCCTAATCAAATCATTATTAAACGCGCTACCAATTGTTATAACGTCAGGATGATGTGAAACCACGGCGTAGCGGGCATCCTGGATTGCCTGGGCCATTGGGTTCATAAGTAAAATTTTCTGATAGTCGACATTGGTGATAAATGTCATGGCATACAAGATCGGCGTGACGTAAAATCCAGCCTGGAGAATTACTTCCCAGATATAACTGATATCGCGGTATTTTACAAAGGCGGCTGCCAAAAAGAGCGACAGGCCAAGCCCCAGTATAAATACTTCGATTAAAATCAGGGGCAACCACAAGGTAGTTTGTAGCAGATCTACTTTGTTAAAGATCATAAAAATCACGACTACCAGCATGTTGAGCGCAAGATTAATGAGTGCCGATACGCTGGACGAGATAATGATTATCCACCGCGGGATACGAATTTTTCTAATAAGATCGCCGCGTCCCACGATAGACCCAAGACTTTGGCTGGTCATATCGGCAAAAAAGGTCCAGAGCACAATACCGAGTAGCAGGTAAATTGGAAAATATGGAATATTTCCGCCCAGTTTTATAAATTTAGCAAAAATTATATAGAGAATCAAAAATAACAGCAACGGACGTAGCAACGACCAGGCATAGCCAAGAACCGAGCCTTGGTAGCGAAGTTTAAAATCGGTTCTAACCAGTTCTGCAAGCAGCGCCCGGTTTTGCTTAGAAAATACATGTTTCATATGGTTTGCTTGCCCCTTATTATAGCGTACTTCTATGGAGTTTTGAGCGAAGATACCTCAGATAGGTAAGAATTGGCTTTAAGAGGGCCGCATAAGTGGTAAGATTACATAAGAAATGAAGACAGCTATTGTAATTCCCAACTGGAACGGCGCTGACATGATTGCTGACTGCCTGAAGTCTTTGCAGGCGCAGTCCATGAAGGCATATATTATTGTGGTCGATAATGGTTCAGAAGATGATTCTGTGGCTATTATTGAGAAGCGTTTCCCTGAGGTAAAACTTATAAAGAGGAGACGGAATTATGGTTTTGCGGGCGGGGTTAACATTGGCATTAAACACGCGCTTAATAATGGCGCTGACGCGGTAGCCCTCTTCAATAACGACGCCATTGCTACCAAAAATTGGCTGGAAGAACTGGTAAAACAACTCCGTGAAAATCCGGATGCCGGCATCATCACCGGCAAACTTATGCGCAACGACAAGATCCATATTGACAGTACCGGCGATTATTATTCCACTTGGGGCATTTCATTCCCCAGGGGGCGCAACCAAAAAGATACCGGGCAATACGAAACGGTGAACATCGTATTTGGAGCCTCTGGCGGAGCCAGTTTATACAATGCAAAAATGTTCCGCGATATAGGCTTATTTGATGAACGGTTCTTTGCTTATTTTGAGGACGTGGACATCTCTTTCCGAGCCCAGCTAGCCCGCTGGAGCGTAATGTACATACCGTCCGCGGTTGCCTACCACCACGTCGGCGGTACCAGCTCAAAACTGGGCGACTTTACCCGCTACCATTCAATTAAGAATTTTTTAATGCTCTATACAAAAAACATGCCGGCAAAGCTGTACTGGAAATATTTGCCGTTTTTTCTGTATCAGTTTGCCCGCACTACCGCCCGTTCGCTCATGGATCTAAAACCGCACGTCTGGCTGCGCTCCGTTTTCAGTTTTATTGGCTTTCTGCCGGGCATACTGCGTGACCGGCACGCAATTCAAAAGAACCGAAAGCTGCATTCTGACCAGCTTGAAGAGATATTACACATTGGGCGTCCGCCCAAAATCCCTACTTTATGAAAATTTAAGCAGGAAAACAGTAGGCTTAAAATCTGCTGTGCTCTTTGTATTTTTACTACTTACGAATGTGATACATCGCATGTATCACATTCGTACGAAATAACAGGGGTAAAACATTGAATAGTGATACACGAACGATACACTTTTGAAAATAGGCTAAATCACACTATTTACTTAGCCGCTGTAGCGTCTTGACAGGCGAGCCAAGCGCCACACCGGCCAGCATGAACCAGGCAATCGCCACCGCTTCGTTGCTCCAGCCATGGAATAACAGATTAATAAATGTCAGGCCGGCAAAACTGGCAAGCAACGCTTGGACGATACGGTTCTGGCGAAGAGTCCATAACTGTATCAGTACAAAACTGAGAAAGGCCAGGAATAGCAGCAGGCCGGCAATACCTACTTCGTAAGCAATCTGCAGATAGTAATTTTCAGTCAGCAGACCACCTTGTGGCAGACGCGTAGAGACCAGCCCTGCCGTACCGGGGCCATTTCCTTCCGGATTGTCAGCCACGCCGTTCAGTCCCTTTTGCAGGAAGTCTACGCGCAGTTCCTGCGGATCATCCAGCGTGGTGCTCTCATCGGCATGGAATACTACGTTTTGTACGACATACTGGTCGCGGAGAATAAATACTATGCCGCCCAGCATGATAAATAAAGCGACGGATAGCCATACAAATTTATGTAGATGTGCCCGGATGGATTGCCGGAAAATAAATGCTAAGCCGGCAATACCCGCCAAAATCGCACCGATCAAGGCGCTGCGCGAAAAAGTCAGCAATAGTGCCAGAACGTGCAGCATAAGCAACCCTGCCAGAAGCATACGCTCCGAGGTACGCCATCTGCGCACCAAGGCCATCCCTAGAATCGTGCAGGGCAAGATTAAAAATGCACCAAGCGAATTTGGATCGCGGATGGTGGAAAAAATTCGAGGCAGGTCGGGCTTGTCGTCAATTGCAAAACTAGGCTTGGCTCCCCGCTCGATACTGTAGCCAAAATTAGTCAGGAAATCGGCCGGCAGAAATCGCTGGACAATTCCCAGTACGGCTACGACTGTGCTAATAATCAGGAATATTTCCACTAACCGACGCGGCTTAGCCAGCTTGGGGGCCAAAATTGCCAAGCTGTAACCAATCAACACATACCAGATCAGCCGGTTATTATATACGGTTGCCAATAGGCCCGTATCGTTTGGCTGGTTCGTACCAAACCACAATACAATATGCAGCAAAAAATATACGGCGGCAAAACCAAGCAGTACCAGATAGGGTTTAGTGTATTTTCGTGTCAATAGTACGGTACCGACTAGTGCTGCCACAAGGAGGGCAGTCACGACATCTTTGCCGATTTTCCAGGCGTCCAGGCCGTTCGTGTAAGTACTTAGCCATTGGGACAGAAAAATATGGAAAGGCATATAGATAAATAGCGCCAAAGCCGTCCAGTACAGATATTTCTTAAATGTATCCATTGCTCGTATAATTGTAACAGTACCTATATGAGTGAAAGTAAACATATTGTCATTGACGCGCGGATTCGCCGTTCCAGCACGGGGCGTTATATCGACCGCCTGCTTGAGCATTTGCAAACCACCCGCTCTTCCCATCGTTTTACCGTTTTAGTCCAGCCAGATGACCCGTGGCGCGCCCGAGCGCTGAATTTTGACGTCCAGCCTTGTCCGTTTCCTCAGTTTTCGTTTAACCCTTTGAATGATTTCCGATTTTCTTACCAGTTGCGTTCCTTGCAGCCGGATTTAGTTCACTTTACAATGACCCAACAGCCGCTTACCTACCAGGGACGGACAGTAACTACCACGCATGACCTAACTATGCTCCGGTTTATACGTGCCGGAAAGACGCCGCTACCTATTTTCTGGCTAAAAAAACTTGGCTACCGGATCATGTTTTTGGTTGCCCATCAGAAAAGTGAACGAATTATCGTACCCACTAGGTTTGTTGCCAAAGATCTGGCTGATTTATATCCCTTCACCAGAGGTAAAACTGCTGTCACCTACGAAGCCAGTGAGCCGCCAATTCATCAGCCGGCAGAGCCGCTCGATGATATTAAAAAGCCGTTCATTATGCATGTTGGCAGCCCGTTCCCCCACAAGAATCTACGTCATCTAATTAAGGCGTTTGAGCTACTGTTAACACGGAAACCAGATCTGACACTGGTGTTGATTGGGAAAAAAGAATTTTATTTCAAAGAACTTGAACAATGGGCTAAGGAGCGTTCTTCCTATTCGTCTATCCGCTTTACCGGCTTTATAGATGACAATGAACTGAAGTGGCTATATGAAAATGCCGCTGCCTATGTGCTGCCTTCGTTAAGTGAAGGTTTTGGCCTGCCGGGCCTAGAAGCAATGGCGCATGGCTGTCCGCTGGTAAGCAGCGACGCAACTTGTTTGCCTGAGGTTTATGGGGACGCAGCCCATTATTTTGATCCGTATAGCTTGCAAGAAACCGCAGCGGCTATTGAAGATGTTCTTGATGACTCAAAATTATGTAAAAAACTAGTCTTGAACGGCCACAAACAAGTTCAGAAATATTCCTGGCAAACGATGGCCGAGCAGACGCTTAATGTCTATAAAGAAGCTCTCATATAAGCCCGTATTTCAAAAGTCGCCTGGGTACAATGCATTTACTGCTAGCGAAACTTCATTAACTTCTCATGAAATTTGGCTAGCAGGTTGCTGTAAAGACGCTAGAGTTTAAGCCTACTTGTAAACAAGGAAGTACATGCATATAAATATGTCCGTTTGGTTAACCTTAAAAGTTTAACCACGGATTCATAATTGGCTGTCAATATTCTCTTATAACACCTATGTCGTGGTGCGTCAGGAGAGGATATGCGTATGCCAACATTTCACTACCAGTGGTTTTTATTGCCCTTAGCCGGAGTGGTGTTTGCCGCACTGCTTGGCCTGCCTTCAGCTAGCGCGCAAACCACTTCAGACTCTGCCTGGTTCAAGGTTGAAGCACCGATTTTTAAAGAGTTGACTAGCAATGTGGCGGCAAATATTTTACCTGCTTATAGCAATAAAGATTGTGCCGCCAATACAAAATTTGTAACCACGCCCCAGAAATTAGCCGGTGCTCAAGCCGAGATTTCACGTCAGGTCTGTGCCGTTCAGACTGCTTTTGGCCATCAGTCTGCCACAGATAACTTAATTAGACTACACGATCATTCAGTTGCCGGACCGCTTAAAAATTCTGCTGGCGGTAACTTAACTTTGCAGCCAATCCCAAACAGCCGTGACGCCTTATATATGAGCGGGGGACTGTATGGATCTTACCGCTATCTAATAAAGAACGTAGCGGACAATATTACTACAGAAGTTCAGCCAGATGGCACAATTATCCACCGACTTAAATCTGGTGTTGCCGGTGTTGGGCTAACAGACCCAGCAAGAAATCTAATAGACCTCACTGAAGTATATTTCTCGGATAATGCCAAGTGGGCAGTTGGAGATATCCATATGCAAGGTATGCGGCGTATTAATTTAGAAACCGGCGAATCGCTATTATTCCAGTCTGGCTACAATCATGGGGTAGGCACCCGGCCGCACTTTGTTTCGGCAATTTCGGGCGACGGACGTTTTGTATTCACTTCAGATCTTTCGTACGGCATTGTCAGATTGTATGATTTATCCACGTGCGTCGCTAATGCTAATCCCTTATTGTCAGCCAATTGTCAGTTTAGAAATATTTTACCCTTAGCGCAAAGTCAGATTGTAAATTTTAATGGCGTCCGACATGTCCGTTTTAGTACCAACCATACGCTCCGGCTTTACCTCGGAAAAACCACCGGTCAGTTTAGTTACCTAACGCTAACAGCTTATGGCGAAAAGGAATCCTTGCTCGATTATCTGGCCCTCGGTGACTCATTCGCATCCGGAGAAGGGGCATTTAGTTACAAGCCTGGCACTGATGTACGGCAGCCATTTAACGGCTGCCACTTATCAACCTTGTCGTACCCTTATCTGCTTGGTGTACGGACTGCCCTCAATAGCGTACAGTCGGTTGCCTGTTCTGGCGCTCGACTCCAAGACATTGTTAGTTATAACTACTCAGAGACTGCCGCACAGTCAAAGGGGCGAAACGATCCAAGTCATGACCATGAGATACTGACGAATTACTTGCCGGGGTACCGGCCACAGGTAAATTTTATTGATCGCAATAAACCCGCCCATGTCACGGTTTCAATATCAGGTAATGACATTGGTTTTGGCAAGATTATCCTTGCTTGTTTGGCGCCCGGAACATGTTACGCAAGTCAGCAAGATCGTTTGAACGTAGTTTATACTATTAATTCAAAGTTTGACCAGCTGGTGAGTACGCTTGAGAGTGTAAAAAGCGGAGCAGGCAGCGGAGCAGCGATATATGTAGTTGGCTACCCTTCTTTAGCTGACCCAAATGGTAATTGTGCCGTAAATGTCCGTTTGGATCAGGCAGAAATTCGTTTTTCTAATGAACTCATAGAATATTTAAATTCTGTTATAAAAGCTGCAGCGGCAAGGGTAGGCGTTAAATACATTGACGTTGAGCAGGCCTTTGAAGGCTACCGTCTTTGCGAGACTAAAAGCAGTCAAGTGGCCGTCCATGGCGTCACTGTCGGTGACGATAAATCCTTTTCTATACCTATTGGCGGAGACTATACATTGGATGGTTACTTTACTGGGCGCGAAAGCTTTCACCCGAACCAGCTTGGCCACCGTTTATTAAGCGATGCGATTGCCGGTGCTACCAACAATTTTAAAAGCTCAATGCCGACGGCTAACCACTCTACTGTCGAGCCCTCTTTTGCGGGGGCAAACAGTTTAGTTGGGTCAGGACCTTATCTGCTGGCTTCCCGGAAAATACTATTTAAAGATAATTTGGTTCAAAATGTCATTGCGCGGGGACAAACTGTCACTCTTACAACTAAAGACCTTCTGCCAAATAGTAATGCTGTACTCCGGATAGATTCTCAGTCAGTTACACTTACCAGCCCCTCGGCAAATAGCAACGGCGCGCTCACCAGTACTTTTACCATACCTAGCGGTCTAGTCTCCGGCTTTCATACCGTTCATATGGAGACAAAAAATAAAGCCGGTGAAGCAATTGATGTTCAAAAAATAGTCTACGTAGCAGCTACCGCAACAGATATCGACGGCGATAGTGTGGACAATAAAGATGAGGTCTGTCTTTTTATTGACCCGGCCCAGCAAGACAAAGACCAAGATGGTACCGATGATGCTTGTGATGGCTTTATCGATGAGACGCCAGCTACCCCACCGACAAATGAAACAATAGCAAATTCTGAACATTCTTTGATTACTGACATGGCTCCTTCAACTCAGGTCGAATCAAGCTCAGACCCAAACGATAATCAAACCACTTATCCTGAAACGAGTGTTGCTGAAAGTTCTCAGGACACGGGCTCAGGCTCAGCACTTGGCTCTATGATATCTGCTCATCTAACTCCGGGGCCTGGAGCAGACAATCAATCCGAATTAGCGACAAAGCAGACTTCTAAATATGCCCGTTTTGATACAATCAAAACACTACTGGCTCTGAGCGTAATTATCATAATAATTTTGATAGCCACTTATTTACTACTTAGAAAGTGGCGAAGGAGGCTGTAAGCGTTTACAATACCTATATCTTGATAACACATAGAATTATTTACCCCTGTTTGAGTCTTTTGGTGGCCCTTGTCTATGTATTACTATTGACGAGCTCAGCTGGCGCGCAAGCAAGTCTCCAAAGTGGTAGCGGCGGGCTTCAACCTCAATTAGGTCAAGCACAGGATTCTTTGAACACTCAGAAAGAAACTGGAACCGTTCAGGACAATAACGGAACTTCATTGCTTAGTCAAAATGGTAATCGTCCGCTTGGTGTTGTCTCTAGCCCAAATCAAACAACGCCGGATGCCATAGTTACACCCAGCAGCACACTAAAGACAGACTTGTCGCCAAAACCGGAAGACAATTCAGGTAGAAACCGGGTACTCATAGCTGCAGGGTTGTTTATTATTGGGTTGGTTGTCGTGACTTATAACTTCAGAGTTAGGCCTGTTATTACTATTCGGGATAAGTCTACCGCTCCTACTCCTGATCCACCCATTATTAAACCCGAACCAGTCAAGCCGAAATCAAAAGCCGCAAAGAAACGCAAAGCCGGTAAATCAAAAAAGAAAAAGAAACGATAGCCGGAACTTATTAGTGTTATTTATCCGGTGTTGGATCGGGTAGCAGAATGATATGCCGTTCGCGGCCCTCTCCTTCGGACTGAGTGGAAAGTCCATATTCGCCAGCAAGTTTATGAATGACTCGCCGGTCGGCAGCATTCATTGGTGAAAGTGGCATCGCTTGCCCAGCTTCCTTCACTGACGTAATCCAGGTGAGTGCTTTCTCGCTCAAACGGGCAGCACGCTGTAGTTTATATTCAGCAACATCGACATTGACACGACTTACTTCGTAATCGTTGCTTTTGAGCGCGCTACTAACCAGAAACTGCAAAGCGTGCATTGTCTCACCATGCTGTCCAATTAAAAAACCGTTGAGGTGAGACGAGGGTACATGCAGCTCAATTACTTCGTCTTCGCTGTTAGTTGCATGGACTTCGGTGTTAAGCCCAAAAAATGACAGAAGGTCTTCGAGGTATTTTTTGGCGTACAGAATTGACTCTTCCATCACTTTTTCCTCTTCTTTTTGGATGAATTTTTAGCTTTGGTTTTATTTTTGGTTGCGGTTTTTTTCTTATTGGATTTTGCTGATTTTTTTGTTTTGGCGGATGCCAGCAGTGCGGCTTCCCGTTCTGCTTTGGTAGGCGTATCTTCTTCATCGGCAAGTTTATGCATTTCTTCGGCATCCTTACCAAACACATAACGTTGTTGTATATAGCCGACGGTACTGCTTGTTAGCAGATACAGCGATAGTGCCGCGGGCACGATTAAAGCAAATATAAACGTGATAAACGGAAGAAAATATAGCATCAACTTGCTAATCGCGGCCGTAACCTCTGCTTGATCGGCTTCTTTGCCGGCGGCAGCTTCTTTAAGAATAATCGACAACTTACGGGAATCTTGATTGTTCAGCATCATTAATTTTGTCTGGTAATACTGCATAATACTGGAGACGATCGCTAGAATCACGGCTGGGATATAAATCCCTGGACCGCCGGCTTCCACACCTCGTCTCGTCAGATCAACCAGACCAAGTAGGGTTTCGTCAAATTTACTAATGTCGCTAGTTAGTTGCTGAATCCAAGGGAGATTGCTAACCGAACTATATGAAAAATCTATCAAGCTTTGAGGATTATTGGTCATTTTAAGTATTGCTTGGTATAGCCCAATGAAGATTGGAATCTGAATAATTAGCGTGCCGATAGATGCAAACGGCCTAATCCCCCGCTCTTTATATAGCTCCATCTGTAAACGGGCTTCTTTCTGACGGTCGCCGGCGGCAGCTTTTTTTAATTTTTTGAGCTGTGGTTGAAGCTTGCGCATTGCCTGCGCGTGATGCAACTGCTTTTTAACCAGCGGCCAGAGCGCCAGCCGGATTAAGATTGTAAATATAATAATAGCAATACCCAGGTCATGGCCTGGTACAACACCGTAAATCAGTTCTAAGAGATTAAAGACAGGCTGAACTATAAACGTGTCAAACATAAAACTACTTTACTCCTTGTTACTACTGTAGCATGTCGGTACTCAATTATTCCACCCCGTGGCTACAGGCCTGATTTGCCCATCAACTGCCGGACGTTTGTCTCAAGTTCGACAAACGGTGCCGCTACGGCACGCTCGTCAAAGATACTAATGATCATATCTCGCGGCCAGGCAGTGTCTGATTCCAACCGATGCAGACGAACGGTCTCGTAAATCCTGCGGCGAAGACGGTTGCGTACCACAGCTGACTTGCTTACTTTTTTACTTACAACTACTGCCAGACGGTAGTCGGGCTTCTTAGACGACACATAACGTAAGCCCAGATATTCGCCACGAACGGACTTGCCGGTGCGATAGACATGGTTGAGCGAGTTATAGCCGTGGAAGCGGTTCCTGCGGGAAATCATACTACTAAGGATAACTGAAAAAAGATCAGACTTAAGGAAAACGTTTAAATTTAGTGGGTCAGACGGACGCGGCCTTTGATGCGACGGCGCTTGAGTACGTTGCGGCCAGCTTTGGTGGCCATACGCTTAAAAAAACCATGCTCGCGGGAGCGATAGCGTTTCTTGGGTTGAAAAGTTCGTTTTGGCATAATCTCTCTAACTATAGGTGTTTCGGGCACGCGTCGTCAAACGGCGTAACCCAAACTACGTCAAATTAACAATAGTATTACCCTAAACTATACCAAGTTTTCCACTATTATCCAAGTTCTTTCCACACATTAACAGGTTAGGCGCTGGTGTGTGCATAACTATTACTCTGTTTGGCTTGATTCTGATTAAAATTACTGTGATTTCGGTACACCTGTGGAAAAGTTTGGGAAAGTTGCTATAGTCTATGTATACGAAGTGGTTGCAACGGATGCGGCCAAAGGTTTACAAACGCGAACGAGGGAGAACATCAGGGATAATGGACACGACCGGCTTATGGCAAGCAGTACTTGGGGAAATTGAACTTGGTGTCTCAAAAGGCAATTATGTAACCTGGTTCAAAAATACTCGTTTGCTTAAAGTAAAAGACGGTGTTGTGCAGGTTGGCGCACCTAATGTTTTTATTAAGCAGCAGCTGGAGAAAAAGTTTAACGATCTAATTGAGACAACGCTCAAAAAAAATGGTGTAACGTACGAAACAATTGAGTATAAGATTTTGCCAGCGTCATCAATTCACCGCCGAGTGGAAGACGAGTCGGTTGTTTTACAGAACCAACGGCAGGAAGGCAATACTGGCACAAAGACTAATCGGGCGTCAACTCCTTCAAGCAGCCTAACTCACGCCTACCGCCAAGGGCTTAACGAACGCTATACTTTTGAAAACTTTATTGTCGGCTCCGGCAACGAACTGGCGTATGCTGCCTGCCAGGCAATCGCCCAATCGCCAGGAACAAAGTATAATCCGCTATTTTTATACGGCGGCGTGGGTATTGGCAAGACTCATTTAATTCAAGCTGTCGGCAATAGCGTTATAAGCAATAACCGGTCTGCCAGTATTGTGTATGTGTCGATTGAACAGTTCATCCAGGAATTTCTAGATGCTATTAGGTACAAAAAGAACACCGATTTTGCCGCCGTCTACCGCAGCGCTGACGTACTGATTATTGATGATATACAATTTATTGCCGGTAAAGAAAAAACCCAAGACGAGTTTTTTCATACCTTTAATGCTCTGCATCAGGCAAATAAACAAATTATCATTACGAGTGACCGACGACCAAAGGACATTCCAACCCTAACCGACCGTCTTCGTTCACGCTTCCAGATGGGTATGGCTATCGATATGCAAGTGCCTGACTTTGAGACGCGTTGCGCCATTATCCAGTCCAAGGCCGCTACACACAATCTTTCGTTGGTTCCAGAGGTCGTAGAACATCTTTCCAACCGCAACCAGAACAATATTCGTGAGCTTGAAGGAGCACTCAACCAACTAATCGCGTTCTGCGAAATGCGTAATTTAGCGCCAACCGTAGAAATCGCCATTGCGCTGCTCGGTAACGCCAAGATTCGACCCAAACATTTGAGCGCTAAACAGGTGGTGGAACGAACCGCCAAACACTTCCAGCTCAGCGTAGAGGAGTTACTTGGCCCAAAACGGGATAAAGAGATCGTGGTACCGCGTCAGATTGCTATGTATATACTTCGTAGTGAATTGCATTTGAGTTTTCCGAAAATTGCCCGAGAGCTGGGCCGGAAAGACCACACTACAGCCATCCATTCGGTTGAAAAAATAGAGAAAGAAAAGGCATTTGATAATGAAGTCAGCTTGGCTATTGCCGATATTAAGGAGCGTTTGTATGTGTAATGTCTGTGGACGAGCTGGGTATAGTTGCCTGGTAAGTCTGTCTATAAACTCTTTTTTATACTCAGGACTTTTATTAACATTTAATGAACTGCGCATAAGTGCTTGGGTTTCGTATTGTTATGAACTGTTTGTACGCCGGGTTATGAACATTAAAATTTCATTAAGTGGCTCTATAAAAACCGTTCTGTCCACAGTATCCACACCGCCTATTACTGGGCCTACTATATTAAATTTTAATCAAACCATAATAATAAGGAGCGGGAATACCACCTCATGAAATTGCAAGTAACTCAAGAAAATCTAACCCGTGCGCTTAATAACGTAGCTCGCGTTGCTAGCACTAAGAACGCATTACCGATTCTATCCAACGTACTTATTAAGACCGTTGATAACCGAGTTTGTATCGCGGCCACCAACCTTAATATAGGTATTACGCACTACATTGGATCAAAGGTCAGCCAGGGCGGTTCAATCACCGTCCCTGCTCGGCTTATGCAGGATTTTGTCGCTAGCTTACCGCCCGGAATTATTGATGTGAACGTTGAAGAAACAAAATTAAGAATTAAAGCCGATAAATATAACTCAACCATAAACGGTACGGCGGCCGAAGACTACCCGGTTATGCCGCAAATCAAGGACGGTACTACCTGGAGTGTTTCAGCGGCTGCCATTAAGCGAGCACTACAGCAAGTTGTCTTAGCGGCTAGTAATGATGATGCCCGTCCAATTCTGACCGGCATTTATTTCCATACCCACGAAGGAAGTCTGTATATAGCAGCCACCGACAGCTACCGTTTAGCAGAAAAGCGAGTCATCAAACTAGCTCAAGACGTAAAATTACTTGTTCCGGCCAGTGCCATGCTAGACCTGCTTCGAATTATCAGTGACAATGATGAAGAAGTAACAGTGACCCATGATGACCAACAAGTCTTATTCACCGTCGGTGATATTGAACTTGTTACCCGCTTGATAGATGGGTCATATCCAGATTACCGTAAGCTAATTCCGGCTTCATTCTCAACTTCTGCTACTTTGCCCAAATCAGAACTGGTGAATATAACCAAAGTATCAAGTTTGTTCGCCCGCGAGAGTGCTGGAAGTGTGACATTGGATTTAGATGAAGACGAGAAACAGATCAGTATCCGCTCAATTGCATCACAGCTTGGTGAAAATACCGCCACGGCTAGCGCTAAAGTAGCCGGAACTGCCAGTATCACATTGAATTCACGCTTTATATTGGACGGGCTAGGTGTAATCAGTGACCCCGAGGTCAGCTTGGCATTTAATGGCAAACTAGAGCCCTGTGTTATCCGCGGCACCGAAGACAAAGACTACCTACATTTAATTATGCCGCTAAAAAGCTAGCGCTAGGACAAGTCTCAGGCCAACGTATAATACTGAGAGTAACCTATGATATTTACCGACTTGCGTCTACAGCAGTACCGCTCATACAGCGACGCCTCTTTTGAGCTTGGCGCTGGTGTTAATATTGTAGTTGGTCCAAACGCTGCCGGAAAAACAAATTTGCTTGAAGCAGTTATGGTTAGCGCTATTGGTAAATCCTACCGGGCGCGTGACACGGCATTAGTGAGTTACGACCATTCCTGGGCTCGCGTGGACGTGCATACTACCGATAGTGTACTTCGTACTACTAAACTGCAAACTGACGCAACAGACCGTCTGCAGAAGACGTTTGAAGTAGACGGTAAAGTCTATAAACGGTTCCCTGCCATTCATAAACAACCGGTAGTTTTGTTTGAGCCAAACGACCTTCAACTGATAGAGAGTGAGCCTACCCTCAGGCGAAGCTACCTTGACGACCTTTTAGAGCAGTATGTACCTTCTTACGAACAACACAGAAGCCACTATAAGCGCGTGGTGGCACAGCGTAATGCCTTGCTGAAACAAGGCTCTCGCGGCACCTCCCAACTGTTTGCCTGGGACCTGCGGCTGGTAGATTTAGGCGAGCAGTTGGTAACTCGGCGTCTGTCATTGATAGACGAAATTAATGAGTCAATTTCGTCTATCTATACTATGATTGCCGGGCATGATAAAAATATTAAAATCCGCTACGAATCTTCCATCGACACCTCAAACTACGGGACTAATCTATTAAAAAAGCTGGAGTCTTCTGTTCAGCTCGATACCGCCCGTGGTTTCACTGGCAATGGGCCGCACCGCGATGATATGGTTGTCTATTTTGGTGATCAGCCGGCGGTGAAGTCTGCTTCCCGTGGTGAAACCAGAACATTAATTTTGTCGCTAAAAATCATCGAACTAAAGATACTCGAAAAAGAGCGCAGCGTCCGCCCCATACTTCTTCTGGATGACGTCTTCAGCGAACTGGATGGCGCACGCAGGCGGGCACTAACCAGTCTGTTGAAGGATTATCAGACGATTATTACTACCACCGATGCGGACATTGTGGTGCGGCACTTTAGTAATAAGTGCAATGTTATCGCGCTTGGCTAAACTACGAACAGCAGTCAAGGACAACATGCTTTATTTGAATGGATTTTGTATGGCCAAACTTCCAAAAACATGTCCGTCCTGCAAGTCTTCACTGTAGAGAACCGAACAGCTAGTATCCAGCGCGGCTTGGATAATCAGGGCATCGTAAAAACCAAGAGAGCTATCATTATATAGTTTTAGCGCTTTTTTATAATATAAAAAACTTGGACTATGGTGACACAACGGTTCGAAGACCCCATCCATAATAGCCAATAGTTCCGGGACGGTTATGGACGTAGAGAATTTTTTTAGGGCAACGTTCATAAATTCCTGTACCACTTGCGTGCTAATTACCCCGTTATTACTGGCCAGAGCCTGACCGATAATATTTTTTGCCCGTGCCTGCTTACTTGGATTTGTCTGGTCAAACTGGTAAACAAATATATTAGTATCAATAAAAACCCGGGCTGCAGTGGCCATTAGCGCCGCTCATTCATTTCTTCGCGGGTAAATGTGCGGCCGGCGTTAACGTGCGAGAGACTTTCCATTAGTTTGTGGTAGTTTTGCGCCCGGTCCTGGCCGGTTTGCGCCTGGCCTGCCAACCATATGCGAAACTGCTCGTTGAGCGTAGTGCCTTTTTTAGCGGCCTGCTTGCGAGCTTCTTCAATTAATTCTTCGGGTGCCGACAAAGTAATGTTTTTCATAGTTCCTAGTGTACACTATAAGATGTGCACTGTCAATCATATTTTGATACACCACGTGCACTATTACTTGATTGGCAAATTATCGAATAATTCGTCCTAAAAAACTATGTTAATATTGGCTGGGCTAGCGCCCTTAGCTTCCAGCCTTTCTAAAACCAAGCTACGTATGCCATCTCTGACTTCATTGGGAACGGCGCCGCCACTGCCAATAAGTTGTACTTTTACGCCCGCCTTATCAGTAACAGCTTTATAGGTCTTTGGACCGCTATCAAAATAAATTGGTAAGATAGACTCTATTCTGACTAAAGAATGAGCAGCTTCGCCTAATGTATAGTGATAATGATTTATCGTGTCGCCGTCTTTGTCATTTCCAATCGAGAAAGATACTTTCCCTTGCGCGCAATGTAAGCCGCGAATTATTGTGCCTTCCATAAGATTTCCATAGACCAAGAAAGCGGCCTGCTTTGATTGCGAATAGTGATATATCTTCGTTCCCGCGTCAGAAAGATAATAGAATGAATCACTATTTTTCCAGCAAGCTTCCTGCGGAACTTCCGTCGGGATCGCTAACTGCTCCGGTTTTTGTCCAGCTGCTATGCGGTATGCCTCATTATTTAAATTGCCGCTTAAGAAAAATACAACCTGATCTCCAGGGCCCTCAGCTAGACTTCGGATCTGCCATTTAATCGGCAGTATATGTTCGGTTTTTAGTTTATTTTCTTGATGACTATAAACCAGAACACGAGGTTTAATGTTGGAAGAAGTATATTCGCTTTCGCCATTATCAACAGTGCTGCCAACATCAACTTCGTCTGACACCACCCCGTAATTCATTAAATAAGTGAAATTCTTGCCGGTGATAACAGCCGTAGAATAAGCTAGCATATCAACTTGTTTATCATTCAATTCATGGATAACTGGGTTTTTATCAGCCAGGCCCTTATAAACATGTAATTTTTTACTTCGAGTATCAAATACGGCAAAATTATCCGAATCCTGTGAAACTCCAAGATAACTATCTGTTATTTCTCCCTGGAAATCATTGATCACAACGGCGCCTTTAGCGGCTAAATAGCCTGAATCATTCTTGGCTCGTATCTCGAGTTTGTTGTTTGAAAGTTTTGCTTCCAAAAAGTCGTCGTTATAGTTTTTAATCACCGTTGATATAGGTCCGGAAGGATTTGCGTCAGGCGGAGTGGCTGCATTTGCTTTGTCGTTTGCAATAATACCAAGTACGTCGTTACCACAAGAGTAAAAAATCGAAGTGTTTTCGGCAGCCTGTTGTGCGCACGGCAGCGGACTTGAGCCCAGATACTGTGAAGATTTTTGATCGGACAGCTCTATGTTTACTGTATTTTTACTCATACCCCCAAATTTACGGTTGTACAGGGATAACTTATCACCTGAACTTACCTCAATTCGATACGAGCCGCGTTTTATCAGCATAGACTCTGATTTGTTGGTTAACTCTAGTTGTTTATAAAATTTATCTCCTACCACATAGACATCCTTCTTTTGCGTATCGGTGCCGGTAATGGTCAAAAAGCTATAGTTTAATAAAAACCAGAGCGGCAATAAAAGCAGCGTTAGGCCTGCTAGAATCTTGATAAGTCGTCTTGGGTTTTTTATTTGCATATATACATTTCCTTCACCATTAATTTACAGGGAGGCCGGGCAATTTGAGCCGCTAACTGCGCGGCCATCCTTAGGCAAGAAATCAAGTGGATCAACAGACCCCTCTCCTTCGGCCGCCGCTGTTTGAATATTAAAATGCAGATGATCTCCGGCAGAAGATCCGGTATTATTTACTTCTCCAATTTTTTGGCCCTGGTCAACTTTATCGTCTTTCGCAACCGTTACAACTCTCATGTGCCCATACAGAGTCCATTTGCCATTTTCGTGCTCAATGATAACGGCTTTTCCAAAACCACCGGGGTCAGTGTTGCGGGCTAGAACTACCTTTCCTCCATCTGAAGCACCTATTTTTGTACCGGCCGCCGCCGCAATATCAAGTCCAGTATGTAGCGCCATATTTCCGGAAGTAGGACTCCTACGCATACCATAACAACTCGTCACCGGTCCGACTGCCTTCTCTATTGGCCACGCAAAAGTACCGCTTGCAACGCCGGTACCTGAGCCGCCACCACTCGCGCCGCCGCCGCATCCAGAACCTGAACTTACCGTAGCGTTGCTGGCGGCCTCAACTGCGCTGGAACTATCTTTAAACTTCTCGTAGTATTCGAGAGCTTTTTCGATCCTTTCGCTTAGTCTCTGTACGCCTGGTCTTTCGTATTTCAGCATAATAACTTCGGTAACGTTTTCAACTGTTGGGATGCCGGATCCGGTCACTGCTTTGATAGCCGACTTGGCGGCTCCTTCGGTGCCATCAAGTTCAAACTTTGCGAAATCAAGCTGAAGCATAATATCGTCAACCGGTTTACTTTTCTGCTGAGCGTAAGCTTCTAGCTCATCGCGTCTGTCATCCCACTGCGCAAGTCCATAGCCATTGCCACCACCCTCTTGCTTTTTGCCCGGATCTAACTCCGACTCAGCATAAAAGTTACCAATAAATCCGGCAGCCTGCTCGGACGTATAACCCTCGCCAACAAAGAAGTCAAAAATTGTTTTGGCGTTTTTCTCTACCGATACGCTGCCGCCGGAACCTCCTCCGGATGTTCCGCCAGTTATATCAACGCACTGGCAAAGTCCCGGGGTCGAAGCTGCTGGTTCTGTAGGCGCCGCCGGACTTGTCTCGGCTGGTTCAGCCGGAGCAGTAGGGGGTGCGCCGGATCCGCCGGCGGAAGCTTCTGCCAGACTCGCCATTTTTTCGATTCCCTTACCGACGTCAGTAATATATTTGGCGGTATCGTTTTCAAAAGCCGGCGCGTACTTATTAAAGAAGCCTCGCATGTCACCCGCGTCTATGTTTGAGGCATACTGTTTCCTTATATAGGAAGGTACATCTCCGCCTCCGGTGGCATTTTTATTCTCTGTTGCGGTATGATCAACACTGGCTTTTACGGAAGTCCATTTATACCAGAGCCGTGCTCCCTGAAAATTAGGCTGACTTGTTGTTGCGGTGCGTCCAAAAGCATTATTTCCATTCCTGACGTTAAAGTCGCTTGGGTTTGCCAAGCCAGATTCCTTTTGGGCAATCGCAACAATTAAGAACGGACTTATATTAGAGTTTTTGGAGCTGGCAACAATTGTTGAGCCAAGTCCTGACAATTTGCTGCTTGGATTAGTGTCTTCGATATATTTATCAATAGCTTGGGCCATAGCGTCGGGAGAAAGACTTGGGAAAGTAGTTCCTGTTGGCTCGCCCGTTCCTGCTGTGACCGGACCGCTTGCAGCCGATGGAGAAGTTTGGCCGTCTGCGCCGCAAGCTTTATCTTCAAAATAGAAAATGTTTTTATTGTACAGTTTGATTTGCTCTGGGCTTAATTCTTCCTGCGCCTGAACATAAGGAGCGGAACTGGCTAGTAAAAAGATCACCACGCTAGCAAAAATTAGCAAACGCCTGATTAACGTGACTCCGACTTGATTTAAGAAATACTTAGAAATTATCATAGTGAATTTACCGTGTCTTATACTCGATAGTTACCGAGTTTAATGGAATATTACGATCGTTTAAGTATCGTGCGGTTGCCGCCCGAACATCGACGGAAACCGCGCCGGTGTTGGTTTTATCAATGACGATTAAGACAACTCCGGACGGTTTCTGCTGATCAAAACGATACGTAATAGCATATTGGTCATTTTCGTAGGGCAAGCCAGCTTGTACGAGGAGAGGATTCGACTCCTCAGGATTCACCTTGCTGAGTTCGCTGTTTGGGTTGCGTGTCTCCCCTTCCACGTTCCTTAAGGTGAGTGCTGAATCAGCTTGCTCGTTAGAGACTTTCGGATCTGGCTTAAGTAAAATAACAAGTAAAATTCCAACTCCAATCAATAATATTGGTATAACTATGACTTTTTGTTTAAACAAAGCACTCATCATTAACAGCCCTTTACTTTAGCCTTCCAAATTCAATACTTCTTGAAGAATATGTTTTGTAGTTAAAGCTTTTGCGGCCCACCGTCCCGCCGTCCGCGTTAAAACTGCCGTCCCCGCTGGTATTCCCTTCTATGGTTTCAATATTGTCACCGTTAACTTTAACCACTATGCCGGTATGTACGCTGCCGCCATACATAACCACGTCGCCCGGCTGGGGCTTCGTTCCGGAATTTTGGGGGATGTGTGTTCCGTGCTGCTTAAACCACGCAACTAGGTTTGAAACTCCAGGTATATTGCCGTCTGCTCCAGCTGGAGCGCCGGTAAATTCGTACCCAGCCTCGCGGTATACCCAGCTAACAAACCAGGCGCACCACGGCGCGTCTGCGCCGCTTGGGCCACCCGTATACTTTTGAACTTCTGGGCCGCAATTAGGGCCGCAGGTTTCGAGTGCTTTATTACCGTTCTTGGCATATTCTGCCTCTGCAACCCCAACAATACTGGCTGCTCCTTGGCCGGGTGTTGCCGTAGATCCGCCGGCTGCTGCGCCTGTGCCCACTCCAGCGCTGCCCGCTCCTGATGAGCCGGTCTTAGGACAAGAGGCGCCGTCTCCTTCCCAGCAGGCTAAGGCTAGCCCATTTTGGGCGTCGGCAAGGTACATCCGGTATTGCTTGATCCGCGGGTCATTTTTTGCTTTTTCGTCACACTCTGGGTGCTCTTTTTTAAGTTTAAATACATTGACGGCTGCTGTCGTTTCAACATGTACACCGGAGTCATCCACCGTTACGGACATGCCGTGACATATTTTGCCATATTCTTCGTTGAGCCGCGGAAGATCATCTTCCAAGCCGTCTCTCAAGCCGTTCTCGTACGGATCTTCATACAATGGATCACGCTGTTCTTGTAGTGAGAACGCGCGCTTAGGAGTGCCATAATCATAAGGAGCGTCTGCCTTCACCGTAGGGCTGAATCTAGAAAAGAGTCCAGAGAAACTAGCGCCGATATTATTGATAGGGCTCATCACCATACTGGCGGCGTGAGACGGGGTAAGCGGCGCGGCATCAATCATAGAGCCTACTACAGAAGTGCTCTCGTACGGGTCAAAATACCGGGCAATAAATGGCTGTTCTTGCCGGTCTTGTTCGTCGTATACCATTTGGGCGCCATCAAGGTTGTCCCACTCAGCCTGACTTACCTCACGGCCCCCCCCTGAAGTTGCTTGATCGTTGGCAGCTAAAAAGTTACCAGTGTTTGCCAGGCTGCCAAACGGTGCGCCCTTGGCTGCAGTATCAACGCTTTTACCAGCGACTGCTTTCATGGAAGATTCTAGAAGTTCACCAGTGCTCGTGTTAAAGGGTTTTAGCGCCAGATCAAGACTCCCGGTGGCTACTGCGCTAATGGCCCCGGATATTTCTTTTATCACAGGCAAGCCAAAGAACCCGTTAACGGCGCCACAAGCAGTCCCAAGTAATGGAACGCTGTCTAAAATATCAAATAACTGCGGCTTATCGCCGGCATTTCTTAGATCAGCTTCTTTTGCTATTGGTACACCCCCTGATTTACCTTGCTCGGCTCGAATGCTCTCTGAATGCTGCCAAGATGTTCCGCTTTCTTTGTCGTACATGTATTTAACTAATACCCCTAATGTTCCAATGTCCAAGTCACTACCACTCATAACCTGGTTACCGGCGGCCATTGAATTAAAGCCCAGGCGAATCATCGGTAGAACATTATTTTGATATTTATAATCTTCAATTCCCTCCCCGTACTGTTTAGCGGCGCACAACACTCCAATAATTACCGCAGCGTTTGTGGTAGTTTTAAACGCCCCAGAGTTCTTAAAATCATCAATATAACTCTTTGTGCTATCGGTGGCATCAACTGTTTCTTGGGTGGGGGCGACAGGATCCCCATTCTCATCTACCGCATCATTCTCGGCCTTGAGCCCGTCAACACTCTTTACTCCTTGAGCAATCTCCTTGTCTCGCTTATCAATAATCTTTTTCTCAATAGCGGCATCAATTTTCCCTTTAACTTTATTGAGGGGGTGAAAATTAACACCTGCCCGCTTAATCAGTATTCGTGAACTAATAGTACTTGAAATAAAATGGGTTCCGTTTGCTCTATTTATAGTTTTAATCCATGATCGCCGGTCGGCGGCTCCAACTTCTGATAAATCAACCAAACGTTGGTCGTTAGGCAGGGCACTGCCATCAGGTCGAAGTAATGTAGTATTGTTACCATTCCTAGCTTCGCCGGCTGTTCGTATCTCTGCTCCACGTCCCATAGATTGTTCAACTCGCCGCGAAGCGCGATTATCGTTGTCCCCAACATCTCCCAAGACCTCTCGGGCTTTAACATCATCTACAATTTCAAAACCGATAAACCGCCCAAGACCCGCTTGGTAGACCGGTCGCATGCCGCTTTTTTCAAGTAGTCTTTTCTCAAATTTATTAGCTGCTATGTTCGTCGTGATCCCAAGACGGCCTTTTTGTGATTGGGTGCCTCGGGTGACAAGCGCATACAACAATAATTTAGAAGTCCGGTCGTTTCCAAACTCCTCATTACTCTTAAAGTGTTTTCCAATTTGCTTCGCGAAATGAACATACTGGAAGGGCCCGGACAAAATCTGGCCACCGAAGATGCCTCCACCAGCTAAAGTGCCGCTCACAGCTATTACCGTAATCCGCTTCTTGGCGGTATTAGTAAGTCGTGCTCGCAACGAGCCCGGCTTGCCGCCCCCAAAGCGGCCTTCCTTTTCTTTGCCGCTGTACAGGCCATCGCGCTTGGCTTTGCCTTTAGCTTCGGCCATTGCCGCAGGGTCGGCCTGTAATGATTTTTCAGCTGGCGAGACAGCACTGCTAGCGCCACTTCCGCCGCCCGCCGCTTCACGCGTGCCGATATCACCTCGCGAACCTGTTTTTGAACTCGGATCATCGGGGTTATACCCAGAACCATCTAACTCTGATTGTTTTTGGAGGTCTCGTATCTGATCAAATCGGCTATCGGTGGTCGGCCCATGAAATTTCTCATTAAGCGAGTCAACCGATCCTTCATTGCCGCCAGCCGGAAATAAAGGTTTCTTAACCTCGTCGCCGTGCTCGTTTTTTTCTGGTTGTTTAGTCCCGGTTGCCATATCCTACATTCCTGGTGAAAGACGGTTGTTTAAGTCAATCGTAGCTTCCCCAGCCATCATTGCGGCCGCTTGTTCAATTTGTTTTACTTGCTCTGGGTTAGTGGTTATCAGATTATTTTCGGTGGCACTGGCGGTAACTTGGATATGTACATGGTTCTGACCGGCAAAGAAAAGCCCCTGCCCTACTGGGAACTGGCTCAAACGTTTACGTTCTTCACTGGTCAATTTAAATACGTCGGCTAATACGTCTACCGCCGAAGTCGATTGCTTAAGCAGGATCTGCATGGAAGAGTTGGCTACAATCGCTCGTCCCATTCTTGAACCCATAAAATCCTCAACGTCTTGCGTGATGGTACTAATACCAAGATTATACTTGCGAGCGCGCTTGGCCAAGCTAAACATAAAATTGGCGCTGTCTTCGTATTTCATCAGCTGCCACGCCTCGTCAACAATTAGTATACGACGCTTTTTGTCGCTTTTTGTCTTGTTCCAGATAAAGTTTAGGACAATAAACATAGCAACAGGCCGAAGCTCATCCTCCAAATCCCGAATGTTAAACACGACCATTGGGTTATTAATGTCGATATTGCTCTGCTGAGAGAATATGCCGGCGAATGTACCGCTGGTGTATTTGCGCAGACGTTGAGCCAGTTGAGGGCCGGCAGAACCCATGTGCAGGAGCGTGTCATATAAGTCGGTAATAGTTGGGGGAAGAGACGAGTGTGTTAACGGGTCGTTGGTAATGCCAGCCTTGGCGTATGTTTCAATAAGCGCGGCGTCTAAGTCGGCTTCTTCAGCTGGGCTCATGACGCCAGCCATCACGCCGCCACCGCCAGACATCTGCGCCGCTGCACCGCCCATCATTAGGCGTAACAAGCCGTGCAAGGTGATGAGGTTACTTCGCAGCGCGTTGTCAGCCTCGTCAACGTCAATTACCTGCGGCAAATCAAATGGGTTAATCCGGACGGTTGAGTTTAAGCTCAGCCGCACATAGGCGCCGCCCACTGCTTCGCACATGCGCTGGTATTCGTTTTCCGGGTCAATAATAAAGATTTCCGTGCCCATCATCATGCTGCGCAGAGCTTCTAGCTTAACGGCAAAGCTTTTACCGGCACCGGACTTGGCAAAAACCACGGCATTGCCGTTTTCCAGAGTAAAACGGTCAAAAATTACCAGGCCACTGTTATGCATATTGATGCCGTATAATATGCCGTTATCTTGGCTTAGGTCAGCGCTGGTGAACGGGAAACTAGTGCTAACAGCACCGGTGTTCATGTTGCGGCGAATCTGTAGTTGGTCCATAAACTGCGGCACCGAACTATTAAGTGCCTGCTCTTGTTGGCTGCTGGCTGGCTTGGAATATACCAATTGCTGCCCAAGAATAGACTCGACCTTATTGGCGACAAATTCAAGATCGTCCATGGTGTCACCGTAAAGGGTGAAATAAAAGCCAAAACGGAAGAAACGCTCCTCGCCAACTTGCAGCTTTGTACGCATTTCCTCGGCGTCAAGGATAGCCGACTGCTTAGCAGGGTCACGCACCCGGCCTTTCTCGGCATCTATTTGAATACCAGCTTCAAGCTGGGCTACCTTCTTGCGCAAGTTGTTAAGGACCACCAAGCTCTCTACCGGATATATAAACAACGAGATATCAAGTACTTCATCAAGGTTTACCATGCTGCTCATCCAGCCGGTGGTCAGCTGACGCGGATAACCATATACAAAGTAAGTTCGCGCGTAACGGGTTCCCAGCTGAAAGTGGGTTTTATGATACTCGATTGAACTAGGCGCAATAAAATCGCGCAGCGCCGTAATGCCTTTTTTAAAGGCCATATCAACTTCTTGTTCTTCACGGGCTCTTTGGGCCTGAGCAATCGCGATTGGATCCATTGGTGGCGGTTGTTTTTTACCAAAGGCCATTACAGCAACTGTCTTTCTAAGCCTGGCTGTGGTGCCTGGCCTTCGCCCTTGGTAACAATCGGTACTTGCAGGTCATTAAAATTCTTAAGCTGTTGATGCGTAGCAGTATCTGGGTTATAGGTATCGTAGTACAACTCAATTAATTCTTGAGTATCAAGCGGTAATCCTTGGACGCCGCACTGCATTAGACCGCTCAAAACTGCCTGAACGCGGTTGCGTAGTTCGGCTTTGGCCTCTTCCAGCTTTTTTTCGTCAATCACCACATGGGTTTTAGCTCCATTGAATAAGCCTGAGAAACCGTCGAGCATATTTTTACTGGATTTTTTTGAAGAAGTATTAGCTTCGTTTTTTGGCAAGAATGGTATAACGATATAGAAATTCTTAGACATAATATTTGTTTGTGAAGCCAGTTGGTCAATATAGTCGATGTAATCATCCATCAGTAGAGCCAGCAGCATGTTGTCGTGTTCGCTGCGGATTTTGTCGAGCCGTTCGATGTATGGGCGGATATCGATCTTCTGGGAACGTATAAAGATCTGGAGGGGAAAGTATAGTGAATTTAGGAACCCTTGATAACTAAACTCAACACCTTCTCGTTCCGATGGGCTCATTAAGTCAAAGTTAATTGATTTAAGCATGACAACCGACCGAAAGGAGCCATCATTCATAATCACAATACCGTCCCGAATCTCGGCAATCAACAGGTTGTTCTGAGTGCTATTGGGGTTAACGGGCGGTTTAGCGCCAGGCATCCTGATAGGCGCGTTGGGGTCGCCGGGTACTACTACTCCCGGTTGCATTGCCGGCATGAAATTGGTCCGGGGGTCTACCGGCATCGCACCCTGCATCTGTTGGCCAGGATCAACATACACTGCCCCCTGAGCGCCGGTAATTGGTGCTTGCCCTAGCTGCGGTCCAGGAGCTGGCTGGTACTGCGGCTGATTTTGTTGATCGGTTGGATTCATCGTCGAATCGGCTCCCACCTGTTCTTCTGTGACAAAATTAATGTATAAATGCTGTTTATCTTTAACGAAGCGAGATGACCACCTCGTTCTCGTCCGGGTCATCTCTCTTGGCCTGACGGGCGATTGTAGCGATGTCTAAATCGTTATTATGAGCAAGCTCAAGTATAGCAGGATTCGCGGCCCTTGTCATTTCTGCTTGTGGTTCTTCAACCGGTGTTACGTCGTCTATGTCATCGTCAATTATGGTTGTTGTCATGTCGACGGGTGGAGCGTCTGCTACCGGATCTTCAGTAACGGCTGG
Source organism: Candidatus Saccharimonadia bacterium (assembly GCA_963717365.1). GTDB lineage: Bacteria > Patescibacteriota > Saccharimonadia > Saccharimonadales > 2-12-FULL-41-12 > JALQXV01. The sequence goes on along the minus strand of OY970327.1, from coordinate 928,521 downwards.
CTGGACGACTGGTGGTTGCACCGGCGGAGCCGGATTAAGATAATTATGATTAACCCCGCCTGACGTCGAGCTACCAGAAGAGATAGTTGGCAAAGTTCGCAGATTGCTATTAACAAGGTCTCCAGCACTACGATTATTGCGTAACTGCTGGCTCAGCTGCTGATCGCCAGAATTATTGCTACCGTTTTGTGGGCTACCGTCAGCTACTGGCGGCGTAAAATTAACTACTGGCCGCTGGGCTGCATCAACAGGTTCACCGCGGCGTACGCGCTCCATCTTTTCAAGTGATTCCCGTCGTAACGTATCGCTGCTGGACTGCATCATATAGCCAAAATTCTCCGACACAGTTGTATCGGCATCCATAACATCGTCATAGGATTCAAGATCAATTTCTGGAACCTCACGAGGCATCATAGAAGGAGCAATCAACCGGTCATTATCAGCCGGTATACGGTCATTCAGCCCAATATTTTTGGTCGCCCAGCCGCGCGTGTCAATTGTGTCAGCCAGTGCCTTGAGCCGACTTTGTACCTCATCTTGATTGAGACCGTCCGTCCGTGTCACTTCAATCTTTTTAGGTGCCGTGACTGTTACCAGTTCTTCAAGCCCTGCCTGATCCCAAATGCGTGACCGCGGTTTGATCTTGAATCGTAACTTGGCCAGCACCCAAACCTCTGTTGGCTGTTCTCTACTCCAAGGAATTGCCAAAAATAGGCCCAATGCCGCCGGCGGTAAAAATACCGCCAGCAAAAAAGAAACATTTTGCGTGATGGCATAGACACTCAGATAACCAAAGAATAAGCCGGCTGCCCCAAACACAAACTGTTTAAGCGTCAACGGCCCAAGGAACTTATCCTCCGCCTCAATATCCTGGATTACTTTATAGGTTGCCATCTAAAATACTATGGCCCATTCTGTTGCTGTTCTCGTTCGTGCGGGTCTGGCTGGCTGTATGCCTGAGACTGATCTACTAGTTCTCTACGTGCAGTTCTTTCGGCCTCTTGTCTAGCTCGGTCTGTTCGTTGTTGTGGCGTTAAGACAACTCGTTCTTGGCGTTCACGAGTAACTGTCGCTCCTGGCGCTGCCCCTGGGCGGGTATCTGGCTCGGTCACCGTAGTGTTTCTCATTTCAGCTATAGGCACTGTAGCTGCATTAGCTGCGTGGTGTTGAGCCCTCCTAGCAACATGTCCAGTGAGTGCACCATCCATTCTGCCTAATCTCTCGTTAACAACAGCATTGTTTGCCTCAGTTCCCTGCCCCTTAGCCTGTCTCAAAGTATGCAGAAATGCCGCTGAACGCTGTCTCTCCTCCTCACTTGCATTGACGTCGTTAACTCTGTCAATATGTTGGTCGGCTAACTGCGCCACACTATCAGGACGCCCTTGATTCATAAGAGTATAAGTTGACTGAGCGCCGGTTGCACGATCCAGGTCGTATGCTCGGCCGTAGAGTTGGCCAGATAGGTCGGCACGTCCGGCAGGGCCTTTAGCTATTGCCTGGAACGCGTTCATAGCTTCAGCGGTTGAGCTGCCACCCCCGAATATTTCCTCGGCACGTGCCAAGTTGTCTTCATAGCCAATTTGCCCGTCCGTCGGGTTGTATTTAATACGATCAGCGTTAAGAAATGCGGCCCGCCTATTAGCGCCGGTACGCCCAATGCGGTCAGCAACAGAGTGGGCGGCAAGTTGACGTTCTGCTGCAGTAACGTTGCCTTGTTGTTCGGCCATACGATCGCTATACTCTTGTGCTCCAATCGTGCCATTTGCTCGATCTGTTTCTGTTTGCGCAACGGCAGCTCTCGCCTGTTCTAGATTTCTGGTTTGCGTGGCTCTATGGAGAGAGACTTCTTGGTCATTCATCACCAGACTCTGCATAACGTCACTGTCTTGCTGGTAGGATTTAAAGCCAAAACCTTCCTGAGACTGCGCAGTAACCTTCTTCTGGTCATATTCTCTGGCAGCAGACATTCGTTGAGCTCGATTCGCTCCGGGACGTCTGGCAGCTATCTGGCGCATGGTCATGCCGCTGTCAACGCGCTGGCTCTTTGCTTTTAGTTTAGCTTTACCAAATGTACTGTCCGGATCTTCCTTGGATTTTGCTATGCGGTTACGAAGGCCAGCTGCAGAACCGCTGGCTTGCTTGTTAGCGACGTTAGCAATTTGGCCAATCGCGCCGCCGGCTAACTTAAACGAGAATGGGATTAAAGCTAGCGGAGCGTATATAACAATAATAGCGACCAAGAGTTTCACGACTCCGGACGCATCGGAAGTCTCTGTTTGAGCAAAGGTAAAGGCACTCTGAAAGGCAGATGCCGGGTTAGTAAAGGCACTGGCAGCGCTACCACTGGCGTTAGTAAGTAATATGGCGGCCAACACATTGGACATTGCAAATATCACGGCAATAATTGGGTAAATCATCAAGGTTTTTAGGAAGAGGTCAAACCACTGCTTAAAGTATTTTTCTGTTCCCGGTAGTACATAACAAACAATTGCCACCGGCGAAATAATAATAAGAAAGACTAGTAAACCTTGCCGAACTACCAGAGTAAACAAGATTGCCACCGCGATTAGAGCGACAGTTCCCAGTAAAGGCAGCAAAAAACCAAGGATAGCAAGCGGGTTTGTAATAGCTACAAATATTGCGGCTGTGAGTCCCCCTAAGAAACCTGCTACTCCGATTACGCCTACGATGCCAGTCTCGGCATTGCTTTCAATCTTTGTCCCTTTGTAATCCGCGCCATCAATAAACGGTGATACCAGTAAATTGTTCATGCCGCGTCCAATGACTTCGATAAGGTCTAGGGCTGCAACACATAAGTAGATCGACAGATTTATAGCAATTACCGCCAAGACAATACGGGGGATAGCTTTACGTACGGCGTATGCGTCTAACATTATTTAGGCCCCCTTGCCTGTGAATAAACCACCATTAATAAGCTTCCCACCAGCAGCACGTTACCTAGGATGCGGAAGCTGCTCCAGGCTTTAAAAGATGGGTCATCAGGGTTAATACTAACCGGTATATCTTCTAGTAACGGCCGGATAAGTTTATTAAAAGCGTAGTCTGTCATATTAACGCCAGAATCGATAACCGGGCAGATGATCCAGCTCAGGGGCACGCCTTTAGTGGCATCGCAATCCGGCGTTGCAGGATCTGTAGACCCACTACCCGAACCTCCGCCGGCGCTGGCGGGCGGAGGAGCTGCCGTTTCCGCTGTAGTTTCATTGCCATCAGAATCAGTTAGCTTAGTATTTTTTGCGGTGTCAATCTTTGTTTGGCAGCTAGTGAGTTTGGCTGGTATGGGTCTCCAAAGATTTTCTTTGTTCGGGATTTCTTCAAACATACCGGAGTCGCATCCGATTAACGCAGCTAGGTTATTTTGTGATTTTTCACACTTTTTCCATGCTGGGCTATCAATGGAATCATCAAAAGAACTATGGCGCATAGATGCGCACTCAGCAGACTTTATAAGATTCAATTGTGCTTGTACTTTCCCGACGCAAGCACTGTATTTTTGTGCGTTAGTATACCAAAGCGTCTGCGTAACACTCGGGTCATCCGGATCAGTCGCCTTATCAACCGAATAGAACATTCCGCCGTCACAGCCAAACTTTTCTTTGAGGGCATCTTGTATTCTTTCGCAGCCATACCAAAGCGTATCGGCGTCACTCACTTCACTGCCTGTTTTTTTCATCTTATTACAACTTTTACCCATGTTAGCCAAAAGGTTGTTACCGCTACCCTGTGCCGAGACAGGTTGTGGTGATGGAAGCAAAATGCTAAAAACTGACAAAAAACTGACCGCCGCAACGAGCAAAATATAAAATTTTTTGGTCTTTTGTTTCTTTATCACCATAATCTTTAAATTCTAAGACATATTCCTTACGCTTAATAATAAAACACACGCGGCTAGAAGTCGAGCAGTGATTTTGGACTCTCCAAACAGGCTTTCTGTTGAAAAAAACCCAAAATGGATGCATACTTAGACTTAAATAAGCTAAAAATCAAAATCCATGACATATCTCTCAATTTCTAAGCCAGCAAAAATACTGCTCATTGCAGTGTGGGCTCTCACATCTTTCTTTATTGTTATTGCTGCTAATAATGTTCCGGCACAAGTTGGAGCGCAAGCCAGCCAGTCGGCCACTTGCGACATAAAAATTAATAAAGACGCCTGTAAAGCCAAAGTACTACAGGAGTGTACGAGTGTTTCTTCTCAGAGCGATAAAGAAGAGTGCGAACGAAGAGTAATTTCGAGGTATACAAACAAACCAGCCACGTCTGGTGGCGGAAGCACTCCAGGTGATTCTATTGCCCCGCCCGCTTCGACCGGCTCTAACCCCGCAGACCCAACAGCAGACCCCGCAGACGATCCAGTTGATCCCGCTAACGACAAGCTACTATCTCCGCGTGCTGCTAGTAACACCTCTGCCGAAGGGCATAAATGCGGTAACGCTACGGCTGGCGATCAAGTAACAACACGCTTTAACTTTGGTTGCATTGGCGACAATGGTCCAGCCGGTATGGGCCCCATTGAGGATATGACCTATGCCATCATCCGCTTTCTTTCTTACGGTATTGGCATTGTGTTAGTGATGGCTATGATTATTTCAGGTATTCAGTATTCTGCCTCCGAGGGCAACGCCGAGGCTAGCCAAGCTGCAAAAAGTCGGATTCAAAATGTAATTGTCGGCCTGTTCTTGTACTTGGTCTCTTTCTCGTTGCTACAATATCTGGTACCTGGTGGAGTTTTCGCCGGAACACTATTCACAGCCGACCTAATAATTCACAGCTTGGGTATTGTGCCGCATGACTAAATCACTAATCCATCGGCATATTCTTTGGCTGATCATCGGGCTTATAAGTATCCTGGGCCTTACGCTTGTTATGCCCCCGCCGGCTGACGCGCAGGTGAAAAACACCGAAGCGCTTCAGGCGGCTGCTGAAAGAGCCTGTAGCACGCGGGCTAATGAAACGCAGCAAGCCTCCTGCCGGGCTGGTTATCGCGCCGGCTATAAAGTCGAAAATCAAAATCAAGTCTGTGGCCGCCGGCCATCAGCCGAGAGAAGTAGTTGTAATACTGGCTATCTGCTCGGCAAGAACCAGGTAGTTGGTGATCTAGCCGCTGCCGAAGCAGCGGGCGGCGGTGGTGGTGCCGCCGGCGGTGGAAGCGGCGGCGGTGGCGGTGGATCGGGTGGTGGTGCCGCCGGAGGAGCAGGTGCTGCTGTTCCGGACTCGTGCCGCGGCAGTTTCTTTGGCTTCCCTACCTGGTACAAATACCTAGATAAAGAGCCCGGAACAGACTGTAACCCTCAACTCAGCGGGCTGAGTGACATCTGGTTAATTGTGTTAGCGGTGGGTGAAATATTGTTGCGGCTAGCAATTTTAGTCGCGATTGCCTTCGTTATTATTGGTGGAGTTAAATACACGACCTCTCAGGGCAACCCAGAAAAAACCGGCAAAGCCAAGAATACTGTGGTGGATGCACTTATAGGAATGCTATTGGCTATTATTGCCACAACCGTTATAAGCTTTATTGCAGGAAGGTTCCAAGGATGATCAAATCATTACTATACACATTTGCCCAAACAAAAGTTGAGCAGCGTAAAAACTGTACCGGCGAAGAAACCGGCACAAATTGTCTCAGTGGGATACCAAAGGTAGCAGCCAATGAAGCGGAATTACAGAAAGGTCTTGCCATTCTATTCGGTGCCATAGCTGCCATAACCGTACTGGTAATCATTCTAGGGGCTATCAGCTACGTCACGGCCGAAGGTAACCCCGAAGCTATATCAAAAGCCAAAAAGACTATTATCTACGCCTTGATTGGCTTAATGGTTTCGCTCAGCGCCGAGGTTATAGTGCTTACCGTGGTGGGAAGGCTTTAACTATGTTAAAACGCTATCTTTTACTTGTATCGCTTTTAGCCATTCCCCTGCTGACCATTCCTGCTTCGGTAAGCGCGGTGGATGTCATTGGAAAAAATTGCACAGGTAGGACGGCAAGTTCTTCTATCTGCGTAGACAATAACCCTGCAGCAGATGCTGAAAACCCAATCTTTGGGCCAAAAGGTATACTTACCACTGTCATAAACCTGTTATCAGTCATCACTGGTATCGTTGCGGTTATCATCATCATATTGGCCGGGCTCAAATACATTTCCTCTGGTAGTAATCCGCAAGATGTGACTCAGGCGCGTGAGCGAATTCTCTATGCTTTTGTCGGGTTAATAATTGCGGCACTGGCGCAAGTCCTCGTAAGGTTTATAATAGGAAAAGTAGGATTTATATAAAAATGCAGACACTATCTCTGAAGAAAACTAGCTTAATAATTTCCGTTCTGGTCGGACTTTTTGCCGTGCTCAGCTTTGCTGATCCTGCGGCAGCGATTTTTGAAGGTTCCAAAGGAGCAGCCTGTAAAGGCGCTAACCTCGATGGCACCAACGCGAACTGTAAAGAGAAAGAAGCCGCCGGTACCCTGGAAAACACAATTAAGAATGTCATCAACGTATTGTCCTTAGTCGTTGGTATTGTGGCTGTGGTCATGATTATCGTAAACGGATTTAAGTTTATAACTTCTGCCGGTGACTCCAACGCCATCACCTCGGCCAGGAATGGCATTATTTACGCGGCAGTTGGCTTAATTGTAGTTGCCCTCGCCCAAGTATTTGTCCGGTTCGTGATTGGGAAAGCCACATGATAAAACGTACTTTTATTCTGGCCGCTTTTGCATTCGTGTCAGTTCTTAGTCTCTCGATGGTTTTTAGCGGTAATTTAGTAACGGCACAAGACACTCGCTCCAATACCTGTGCCGGCGCCGAAGTAGACCTGGACGCTGCTCCAAGTTGCGCCGGAGCAGATTCTACCGGGCCTACCACAGCTGTTAATAAGCTGATAGCAAATGTTGTTAACCTTATAAGCCTTATCACCGGTATTGTGGCCGTTGTCTTTATTGTGATAGGAGGTTTCAAGTATATTACCTCTGGTGGAGATTCTGGTAAGATCACTTCTGCCAAAACTACCATTACCTATGCCTTGATAGGATTAATAATTGTTGCCCTTGCGCAGTTCATCGTCCGCTTTGTCCTTGGTAAGGCAGTTGATGTTCCTACCTGAGCTCCTCCTACCCCTAACCCGTAAAATAGTAGTAATCATAAGCATATTGATGTATTATTCAGACATAGTGTAAAATAAAAAGAATATTAAGAAAGGTTTATAATCAAAATGTTAAAAAATATATTTGCCGCACTAGCCGTTACTGTGTTCGGCGGGCTGCTATTCCTAGTGCCTGCAACGGCAAGCGCGCAGTTTTCTGGTGACGCTACCGGGACCGGTGCTGGTGGAGTAAGCGAAGCCGTATGTCACTCAAGTAGTAAACTTGATATACCAAACGAAGTTGATACAGTCGGAACAGGTACTGCTGCCTGTGCTGCCACAGCTGCTAACACCAACACACGTTTTAATACTATCGTAAGAACAATTGTTAACTTGTTCTCCTTAATCGTTGGTATCATCGCGGTCATTATGATCGTATACGGTGGATTCAAGTACATCACCTCCGGTGGTGACAGTGGTAATGTCACCGGTGCCAAAAACACTATCCTGTACGCTATTATAGGTCTTGTCATCGTTGCCCTTGCGCAGTTCATCGTCCGCTTTGTCCTTGGCAAATCAGCAGACGTAACTACATCTTAAGTAATACAGTAATAGATTGTAATTTAAAAACCCTCCGGACATCCGAGAGGGTTTTTAAATTACAATTCCCAGTCTCTTCTTTGAGAGACTTTTCAAAGTAATACATTTCGTTTATCACTTAAACATACGCTTACAGGTACATTACTGGTGCTTATATATTTGACTTCAATTAAAAACCAGCCCACAGGGCATGGGCTGGCTAGTAAACGCTATAATGCAGCTTCTCTTTAAAGTACCTGGATCTTTTTCACGGTGTCTTGTTTCACTTTGGTAAAACTTACGGTCAGGACACCATCTTTGAGGACGGCTTCGATCTCGTCTTCTTTGACAGGAACCGGCAAGGCGATACTGCGGCTAAATTCACCCCAATAACATTCTTGTACAAAATAGTTCTCAACGTCTTCTTCGTTGCCAGCGCTCAGTGTACCGCGGATACTTAGTGTGTTATCAGAGATGCTGACATCAAGATCAGGCTTGTTCACACCAGCGGTGCGAGCTTTTACAACAAGGCGTTCACGAGTTTCGTATACATCAACGGCAAGTTGTCCGGGAACAGCGTCTTCTTCATCCCATTCGTCTGCTGTCGCTTGTCCTTGCGCGGCTGTCCCTGTGCTGTCATCATTTGTCTGCGGTTGATCATCTGTCGAATTAAATTCATCGTCACCCAAGAAAGCGGCGGTAAGTTCGTCTTCCATCAATAGATCTTCATCGCGATTCCGTCGCGCCATACTGGTACCCTCCAGGTAATTTTGTTAGATTGTTTTGTTAGAGTCAGAGTGTTGCTGGCTGCAGATTGCGTTTTTATCTTATAAGCAGTATAACTTATGCATAACAAGGTGCAAGCTCATACATTACTTATTTACAACACAATAATTACTACAACCTGTTAATAATGCGGTAACAATAATCGATTACACTAGCGGAATGAACATTATAGAGCGTAGCATTGCCCTGCTGGCACCGCATACCTGTCTTGCCTGCAAACGGGAAGACTCTCCATTATGCTCACCTTGCGCAAAGTTAAAAATAATACCGCCCCCTGCTCGTTGCTATAAATGCGGCCAGTCATCTCCAGATTTTGCTACTTGCGCTGGATGCAGCACCAGCACCCCAATAGGCAATCTTTGGATCGGCGCGGAATATACCGGAATAGCCCGGCAGCTTGTGTCGCTGCTTAAATTCCAACGAACTAAAGCTGCCGCATACGTTATCGCCGAATGGCTGAACCAGCAGCTGCCACCTCTTCCCCCCGATATTATTGTGACTACAGTGCCAACGGTTGCTAATCGCGTCCGCCTGCGCGGTTACGACCAAGCCCAGCTAATATCGCGCCAGTTTGCCGCCCGCCGTCGCTATACGTACTTACAAACCCTCTGGAGGGTTAAAAATACCCGCCAGGTGGGCGCCAGCCGCACAGAGCGTTTTGCCCAGCTGGAAAACGCCTTTAAGGTTCGTAACGGCAACCAGTTGCGCGGCCAGCACCTGCTGGTCATAGATGATGTACTAACGACTGGCGCTACCCTCCAAACGGCCGCTTGGGCACTCTCTACCTATCAGCCGGCCAAGATTGACGCGGCCGTGTTCGCCTTTAAGGCGTAGGAGAAAACCGGCATTATTAGTAAAGTAGACATATGGATAGTATTGCCCTCGTCCTTATTGTGTTTATAGCCCTGTTCCACGTCCAAGTTTTTGTTTTAGAGAGCCTACTCTGGAAGACACCCCGGGCTATGAATGTGTTTGGTACCACGCCCAAAACGGCCGAAATCACCCAGCCGCTCGCTATGAACCAGGGTGTTTACAATCTTTTTCTATCCGCCGGGCTTATTTGGTCTCTAACTCTTGATGAGCCTGCAAGCTTTCAAGCCAAGTTATTTTTTCTTATATGCGTCATGGTCGCCGCTATAACTGCCGGGGTAGTAGTCAGCAAACGGATCATGATTATCCAGGGCATGCCGGCCCTGCTTGCGAGTATCGCTGTAATCGTTGCGCATTAAAACTGTTACCGGCCCGGCCAAGATTGACGCGGCCGCGTTCGCTTTTAGGTTCTAGCTCCAATCTAAATTACTAGTGCTTGCAAATTATAATAGGTTGGTGCATCATTTTATTAAAAGGAACCCATGAATACTGTTCAAACACCTGAAATGCAGCAGTCTACCGAGGCACAAGTATTTGATATTTATCGTGAGACGCACCAGGCTACCAAAGCTTTAAGCCAGCAGACTAGCTTATTATGGGACCAGCAAACAATTGAGGCGGCTATTGAACGCAAGTTGATTCGTAGGCAAAGGAAAAAACACATTAAAGATATATCCCGCATTGCCATAGAGGGCTTTGAAGTCGGGCCGGATATCCTCGAGGCCCACTATTCCCTTGGCGAAACTGAATTACAACTTGCACTAAGGAGAGATTTGGAGGGTGTTTATAGAAAATTTCAAACAATGCACGCAAATCTTCTGCTGGCTGGCAAATCACTAAGCTTCACCGTTGTGGACTTTAAGCCCGTCAATGGCGTGTACGGATATTTCGATCATTTGACGCCCAAGTTTTTGTATCCCAATATACCCAGAACTATCAGCGGTGAATTTGTAGATGGAAATGAACGCGGCATAATAGCCATAAAGACCGACCAGTCGCCAATGGGTCATTATGCGGTGCTGGCCATGGATTTTACGACCGATCCGCCCATGCAAAACGTAAACATGACAATAATTAACCCCAAATCATAAGAAGACATAATACTATGCCCACATTTATTACACAGCAAGTGCCCCATGAGAACGAACGTCCGCTGGTAGAGCTGCTGGCATGCCAAAGCTACGTTGTTGACCTTGAAGTTACCGGAGGCAAAATTGGTAAAATCGCCGTGGTGGAATGTGACGAGGAGGATATTATCACAACAGTGTATAAATGTGATCCGCCAGAAAATTTTGACGGGCAGCTTACCGATGAGCAAATCAATGAGCTTTGTGTACCCGAGAACCAAATGAAGATAGTCTTTGATGGTGATATCGTGCCGCTCAAGACTAGAATAGACGGCTACTACCTAGTTGCAACATTTATTACTCATAAAACCATGGACGATAACATAACCCCGGACAAGAGTATTTAGAGTTACACTTATCTTCCCTGAAGAGCATCTAAAAGAACTGCCTGGGCTACTAACGTTTGCCAGCCAACTTTTTCAGCTAAACTATCGTCAGTAATCTCAAGCCGGTAATTATCCCGGAAGCGAGTCATTTTATAGTAGGCACCCACTACCTCTTGGGCACTTGGTTTGATGAAGTCAAAGTGATACTTAAATAGAAACGGGATATCCCCTAAATAGGGTATAAGCCCCCATATACGCCGGAAAATGGCCATAGCTTGGCTGCGCTCCCGTATAATCACCTGAACCTCATCTTGAGAATCAAGAACCTCCCACGTGCTCCGCAGCAACGAAGATTTAAACGCTTTTCGAACCGCGCCAATGCGGTTACCCGGAGGGTCAGTGACAATAAATTTTCCATGAACATCTAAGGTCTTCTCTGCTTTGACCCTAAAAGCCAGAGTAGACTTAGACTCGTCAGCAAAGAACTCAACCTGTTCTTTAAACGCAAAACGTTTCTGATGCGCAAAAGAGACTAGCTCGCCTTTTTCGCCGTTTTGGCCGCCGGCAAACACCCGGTACTGATTGGCTAGTGCCGTAATTTTCTGTTCAACAATGAAAGTTTGCATAACTTACATGGTACCGCGTTATGAGTAAAAGACAGAATTTCCCTGCCGTAAATTCTTTATTTAATGACTGTTAATCGTCGCTAGGTGGGTAATTGCGTCTGATGCGAATGCTATGGCCTAACATTGCTATGTCTAGCTGGCCAGGCGCCTCATTCCTAACACAGAAAACACAAGACTAGCACAAGAGAATTCTAACCCCAATTATAGATTAGGAGGAATAGGCTGGTTAACTAGCGTGTAGTCCGTTTTAAGATTGACAGCCTGTACAACTGTGCTATTGGTGCTATCAAGATCTGAGATTAATACAGCGCTTGCCATGGGTGTAATTTTTAGGTGGCTTCTGCTGGCTGTATCATCGAGCTGTAGTTCGGGAGTTGTTTGGCGTCCAACTACTGTTTGTTCCGTAATAGTCATCCTCGCGTCATTATCTGGAGAACTAAGATTCTCAACTTCAAAAATATCCTCGTAGTCACCATGTTCAGGGTGAGCCTGTCGGCCTATTAAAGATAGTCTTAGCACATTTCCGCCAGCTTTTATATAGGCAGGTTGACGTATTTCAACGTGAGTCTGCGCACTGCGGCCAGGACCCACGGCTATATCATCAGAGCTTAAGTCAACAGATTGGTAGCCAGTAATTCGAGGTAATCTGTTTATTGTATTTTTCATATGCTATATAATAGCAAACAAACATGAATTTGTCAAGTGTATGGTATACCCGGCAGGATTCGAACCTACGACCTCTGGCTCCGCAAGCCAACGCTCTATCCAGCTGAGCTACGGGTACACATATGATATCAATGCGATTTCAGGTGCAAAACAGGGGTTATTTTAGCACGCTTAGGTGTAAAATACCAGCTTTGGCACCAATGCTGGTGGAAATTATCCTCGGAAGAGGTATTTAAAATCGCAAGCGCTTCATTAGGCGGTCGGTACTGCGTTCTGCCCGCTGGTCATTTGGCAGGCTGCTTGCTAAAACGTCGACAATGCTGTCCTCATCCTCAGGTGCGAAATAAATTGAAATTTCTGGCATTAGCCGCTGCAGCGGCATAAAGGTAATTGTGCCAATTGCGCCCTCTTGGCGTAAGGCGAATGATTTAAACATACCGTAGGGATAAAATTTCTGGCCAATCGAGATTCCCTGCAAGTCTACCATATAGAGCCGTTGCTCAGGCTTCTTGGCGCTGGCAATCAGAAATAAAATAGCTACCACCACAATGGCTATAATTGAAATAACATCTTTAGTGACGAAGTAGATAGCGACGCAAAGCGTCAGCACAGCCCCCACAAGCGTGCCGTACCAGACAGGATCTTTATGGTGCGCGATAAACTCTGAAGCCGTCCAGCTCACCGGCTCTATCTGGGTCTCCGGCGCGTCGGAAGACGGTTCGCCGTACGCCTCATCCTCATTGCGAAAAGCCCAGTTCGCGTTGCTATCCTGATCAGTACCTGGTTGCATAAGCATATTGTATCAGACGTGGGCTGTAGGAGAAAAAGCCCGCCTGATTGACAGTGAGAGAGGGATAGCGCGCGGCCTCGGCCGCGCTTCTTCCTGCGGTGCTCGGCATAACTACGCAAGCACAGTTATGTCTGTGCTCCTCGTCCGCCGAACCCTTTGGGTTCATACCCTCTCTTCTACCGCCATATAAAAATACCCCGCTGTATCGGGGTCTTTTTATATGGCGGAGAGAGAGGGATTCGAACCCTCGCAGGAACTCTCGCCCCTCTAACGATTTAGCAAACCGTCCCCTTGAGCCACTTGGGTACCTCTCCGTATTATGGATTCGCTAACAGATGTAGAGTATACCAGAAATATTCCACCTGAACCACCTTAAAACTATCAGCTTTGCTTCGAGATCCGCTTCCCGGGCTTCTTTTTCCGTAATTTTGATTGGATCCCATGCTTAACTTTTTTAGAAATTGTCGGCCTAACTTCGGGAACCGCTACTGGCTCCTGATGGTTCATCGCTTTCTGGATAATATCCATATGCCAGCCAGCATCCAGCAACTTATGCCGGATTTGTCGGTCGCTGGCTCCTTGGGCGCGTTCTGTCTGGATGAACGTGAGTACGGCTGATTTTCTTTGCATCGGTGTAATTATCGCACATTGGAGTTGTCTCTCGCTATAAAACTGACATAAACATTAGCACGTAACTTTTCTTACAGTCTGATAAGCACAAGATGCGTAAAGTAGTGAGTGATAACAAATATAAGTGAGGACTAAACCGATGAGTTCAGTAACATTGAATCGAAGAATACATAAATTTATAGACGGTAAAACACGTGAGCATCCTGAATTACGCAAAGATGTCGATGAATTAATAGAAGACCTTGCCCGGGAGGGTCGTTCCTCCAGCCTATACTAAGACGCTCTAACCACTTTTCCTTTATAACGTAACCTAATATTCTTATGCCTGAACCGACTACACCTAACCGCTTGTCCCCTTTCAAAACTATCCAGCAGCGTATATCTGTTACTACGTGGTTAATAACCCTATTGTTATCGCTCCGCGGGCTCTTTGCCTTTTATGGCATGAAAGACAAAGGCTCCGTTGAGCAGGTAATTACTTTTGTTACCGAACCGGCGGTACGGTTATTTAGCTTTGACCCTATCACTGCTATCGGCATTCCTGGTATCAGCGTATTGTTTGCCGCAGTTTCCATTCTTCTGATCAGTAATATGTTGCAGATCGGATTGTGGCTAACAGAACAACGTCAGATACGGGTTCAGGAATATGTCGCGCGGCAGGCTATTCATTCAAAATAGGCAATTAATTCTAAGTTAGATCTACTCGGTCACCTCTGGTATAATAAGTTGACTTTCAACTATAAAGTTACAAAAATACGGAAGGGTGTCCGAGCGGTTTAAGGAAACGGTCTTGAAAACCGTCGTGCCGGCAACGGTACCGTGGGTTCGAATCCCACCCCTTCCGCCACATTTTTATTTCATACTGACTGAATCACCGTCAGTGCCGCCTTTACCGTTGTCAAAACCTACTGGTTGAGCAGGGATAGAAACACCAAAACCTGAATTCAGTGTATTAACAGAGTTAGGCAGGTTCACGGTAAAACCACATAACGTACTAAAAGTTTTAGTATTTACTCCAAGTTGATTTTGGAAAACAGTTCTCCAGTATTTATTGGCTTCAATTTCGTTGCTTACGTCTGTGGGTTGCGAGTCCTGTGGGTATCCATTAAAGAGAGCAGGAGCCCAGGTTTCATTAACAATCTGTTGATAGGCGCCCGATACATAGGTTAACTTACCTCCGATTGTAGCCGTAAAGGATCCACCGCTAGCCCCAGGTAAGCAACTATCTTCAGCCATTGTCTTGGGCTTACTGCCAACAACATCAAGATATGTCTGGATACCATCTTGGTTGGTTACGCGTATTCGTCCTAAATATCGCCCCAAGCTTGATGATTGCTTATCGCCTGTGGCTGCAGGCATTCCGTTCAGAGAAACTCTTTGCCCGCGAGCTGGCCGGGGTACTGCCTCGCTCTGCTTGCTGGCCAATTTTAAAGCCGGGATTTGTTCAAAAGTACGAGGCACATCTTCGGGCGGAGTTTCAAGCGGGGTTACACTTAGTAAAGCCCAATCCTGCTTTTTCCCAATTGATATACCATCAATTTTAGCCAGAGGCTTGCGGAGAGATGCTACCCGTACTTTAGGATCAAAGACAGCATACTCAATAAAAGCGTTGGCTTGTTCTATAAAATCAACTGCCTTTGGGTCTCCGGGTTTATCTTCTATTAGTCCTCCCCGGGCTTCGGTTAACATATCAAAACAATGGGCCGCAGTTGAAAGGCGAACCTGCCCGTCAATCGTAGTTTTCACTGCCGTGCAGCCCTGCTGCCACGGCTGCTCATCGCTGTTATCCATATTTGTGTACCTAAATCGTATCTGTACGGTAGCTTCTGCCCCTTGCCGTCTTGTCTCGGGGCTAAGCGGTACATTGTATCCTGACAAGGAAGATGGCTTTTTGAGCACATTTTTTGGGCTAGGCGCTTTAGGATATGTTTCAGAATGGTTGGCATTTGCCACTGCTGGTCCAACTCCTAACAGAGCTAAAGTCGCGCCAGTCGCTCCAAGAAACCGTTGTGATGTATCAAGAAATTGTTGAAATCTATTATTAGGTTGCTGGTTGGTTTCATCTTCTGCCCGAGGTGTTCGTTTTTCCATTTTACTAAGCTGTTTTCGTTTAATTTTTGTATAGATGACTGAGTGAATACATTATAGCACAAAAGTGTAATATAAGCAATAGTATTTAATAGGGTAGGTATAGCCATTACGATCTATTGCAATATACATTAAAGTATGATATAATAAATCTTACGACAGTAGATTTTATTATGAAATTGCCATCTTCCCCCATAGCCATAATTGAAGGAATTGACGGTAGCGGTAAGTCCACCGTTGCCCAGTTTGCAGCAGAACAGCTTAGCGAAATGTACCCTAGCCGGTCAATTGGAGTTACAGACAGTACTGGTTTCTTCTTATTTCAAGGGGGTGAAATTGTAGCCCATGAATTCAATACTATAGAGAAGCTAAGCGTTGACAATAGCCACTCAAAAATTGATGCTTTGGCTCGGCTTGGCGCTTTCACTATTGCACGAAAAGCGCTGGATTATAGGGGCATGGCTCGTTCCGACTTTCTTTTGAGCGTACGCGATGCCCATCGCATTGATCCGGCAACCTATGCTGCTGTGTACGCCGGTCCACTCGGCAGGCTATCAACAGTTAGACGCTTAGGGTTTTTTGACCGTATTTCGCATTCTCCCCGCGCCGATGCCATTGTTCATTTACAGGCCAGTCCTGAAGCCGCGGAGACCAGTCTAGCAGGAGTTGAAGGTCCTACCGCACCGCATGTAACCAGAGCGAAGCTGGAAGCTGTTGCTGCAGAATTGCCCATTGTACTGAATGCTTATAAAAAACTGTTTGGCTGTTCTATAGAAGAAGTGCCGGCGCTTGAACACTCTACTGTTGAGCAAACAGTGCAATTTCTTGAGGTTTTTGCGTCAAAATAAGCCTTTATTGGCTGGTAGATTCAAAATCAGCCGCATCCAATTGGACAGTACCGCCTGGCTGGACAGTTCGCTCTAAAATGCGCTTGGCTACAATATTTTCAACGTAACGTTGTGCCATGCGGCGCATTGGGCGGGCACCAAGTCGCGAGTCGTAACCCTTATCAACCAGCCAGCGTTTGGCCTGATCGGTCAGTACCACGGTAACCTTTTGGTTATCCAGAGTCTTATTAATGCCGGCAATAATTAAGTCGATTACCTTAACTAACTCGTCCGGCGACAGTGGCTTGAACAAGACTACTTCATCAAAACGGTTAATAAATTCAGGCGCGAAACTACCGCGGCTGATCAGCGTATCGACAAAGGTTGATTCCAGATCGGCCAGCTCTTTGCCCTCGTCCAAAAACGTTCGAATCTGGTCGGCGCCGGCGTTAGATGTAGCAATGATTATGGCATCGCGGAAGGATACTGCCCGGTTGTCGGTGTCGCGCATCATGCCTTCATCAAGCATTTGTAGCAAAGCATTAACAACTGACGAATGGGCCTTCTCAATTTCGTCGAACAGAATAACGCTGAATGGTTTTTTGCGGACTTCGCCCAGAAAGCCAAGTTCGGTGCCCTGCATCGGAGCTATCAGGCGGGCAACGTCTTCGGCTGCAACGTATTGGTTCATATCCACCCGTATTAAAGCACTTTCGTTCCCAAAGTATGAACGAGCTAACGCCTTAGAAAGTTCAGTTTTACCAACGCCGGTGGGCCCTAGGAATAAGAACGTACCAATCGGCCGGTCGGGGTTACCAACGCCGCTACGCGAACGGCGCAGAGCGTTGGCTATTACGCTGATGGCTCGGTCCTGGCTGATAACTTGCTGCCGTAGCTCCGTTTCCAGATTTAACAAGCTGCTTGATTCACCGGCATCAGCCGTCTGCAGCTTTATGCCGTATGCTTGTTCAATAGCCTGCTGAACCTCTATCCGGGTAACCAATTTTTCCTGCGTAGTGGTAGCAGTAGTTTGCAAAACGGTCAGTGCCGCGCCTGGCATCGAATGAGTTGTTACGTAACGGCTGCCTAATTTATAAGCTTCCTGCAGCGCTTGATAGGTGTAAACAATCTTGTGTCGGTATTCCATAAGACCAACTTGATCGCGTAACACGGCGATGGTGTTGTCTTCGTTGGCGGCCGGCACATTAATTGGCTTTAAGCGGGCTGCTACGCCACTGCTGGCCAGATACTGCCAATGCTGCGGGTTCATAGCCAAAATAATACGAATGCTACCTGATTCTAAAACTGGCAATAAGACGTGCGATAGATCAACACTGCCTGTTTTGGAACCGAAGAATAACTGAGCCTCGTCAAAGAATAAGATAATATTCTTTGCCCGGCTGGCTTCGGCAAAAATATGCAGCATCAGGTCTTCTAGCTCGCCTGGGTGTTTGGCGTTGGCGATTAAAACCGAAGCATCTAGCTCAACAACCTGGCTGTAGCGAATTTGTTTTGGCAGGCTGCCATCAGCTAGCAGTCGTTCAGCAAACGCATAGACGCAGGTAGTTTTGCCAACGCCCTCATCCCCAACAAGGGTAATTGTGCTATTGCTGCTGCCCATTATCTGTGCCATTTGCTGGACTATTTGGTCATGCATGCGAGTATCGCTAAAGAAGCCATGTTGTTCTATGCCCTCAGATATATTGTGGCCAAGATTGCGTAAGATTGGTGTGTAGCCATAGGCCCAGTCACGACCGATGCCGCCGAGACCCTTTTTACTACGGGCCAGTTGCCGCTTTTCTTTAATGTCAGCCATCCAGGGAACGCTGGTTTCAATATCATCGAGCTCCAAGCTGATACCACGCAGCATCTGTTCAACATTCGGCACTGAACTTATAAGTGCCATAAATAGAATCATGTTGGGGTATCCAACAGATTCATATTTTTTTTGGAGTTGGCTAGCCTTTTCCCAGACAGCCTGCCCGGAGCGCGGCTCCTGGCTAATAATTTGCTCAAAAAAACTATCATCAATTAGGTAACGATTGCCTAGAAAGAAATTTTCCTCACAACCCTTAAGCGCCTGCCAGATATCAGTGGCGGACAGGTTACTCGCATTATCATCGGTTGGCCTTAAGCGAGCCAGCGTCTTTGGTTCCAGGGCTTCGTGCAATAAAATTGCCGTGGCAGTTTCAAACGTACCAGGCGGAATATTTGCCAGATTGCCCCTGTACCATAAAAATACGCTGGTAATTAACGCCGCCGGCATTAACGCCATCCAGCCAAGAGCCGATCCGGTGGCGAGTAGAGTTAACCCACCAACTACAGAGCCGATACCTACAACGTAAGCAGTAGCAATTATCGAAGTTCGGGTTAGGGCCACGGCGTAACGTGCACGGGCTGCCCGGGTACTTTGGCGGTCGAGTTTAAATTCCATCAGAATGTCACCGCGCTCAATGTGAGGATTGGCAAAATGATAATAAGTAACGGCAAAAACGGCCAGATAATCAGGCTGACTAGCCCAAACATCACTGAGCCGATTCCAAGCAAGAGCGCGCAGAAAAGAATCGAGGTTCGAACTACTGTCCCAACTGACCGCGAAACGGCATTATCAAGCGCGATACTGAAAAAATTGCGAAATGTCGACTGCCGATAGATTTGTTTCCATGGTGAAAACCAAGTTCTAAGCAGTACTTTTACGGCGAAGGTTCGCCCTATTACGCGCAGACGTCGCATCGTCGCATCAATTATCCATAACCAGCCGCGGCTGTACCACCAGCCGAGCATAACTAGTATTGCCATAGGACTATTGTACCGTATGCAGGCCACTAGGAGGTTAACCGCAGTTATCCACAAGCAGTAATAAATATTACATCAAAAGCATAATTGGTTTGATATCGGTATGGTGCCATACTAGATATAAATACATGACAACAATAACACGTAGCCCAGAAGTGCTACCGCACCAGAGAAACAACAATTCTAGCCCGCTGATGGGCATAGTTATACCGGGCGATACAATTCTCTATCCTCCCCTCCCTCAGCAGCCAGATGAAATGATATACACTTCCGGAAACTCTGACGCCGGCTTTATGTTCACGCACGAAGGTAAGTTAACCGAAATGCATAAATTCGGTAATCGTTACGGTATCCTTGGCTTAAATGTAGAAAACGCCCCTACTATAAATAATATTATCGTCGGCACAGCCATAGAAGACTTGCTTGAAGACGGCCGTGATTTTGGCTATGCGTTCCAAAAAGTAATCTCTCGTCTTCGCGGTCCCTTCTCAGCAATTGCTAAAGACGATGATAATTTGTATCTTGGCCTTGACCGTTACGGCGGATCCGGCATGTTTATCGGTGAGCTTTCTGTCGGAGGTTACGTCGCCTCAGCCCAGACTGAAGCCCTTCAGGAATTGAATGCAAAACCCGTGTTAGAACTGGAGCCAGGCACGATCGCTCGTATTGGCGCAGAGACTATTCATTGCACTCGCTGGGCATTTCCAGTCCACCAGTAACTCGCTCAATCTTAAAACGTATGTTGTTTCATTTGTCTTCGACCGGCGAATAGTACTATTGCCATCAACAGGCCAATGCCGGCGGAGATGAAGAAATAGGTTGCTAACTGCGTGGTCAGGTTAAGAAAAACAGGCCTAAGCAAATCGTTTGCTACTGCGTCAGTTGTTTCTAGAGCGCCCAATTGGTCTACGACATAGCCCAATACGAGCCCAACGGCGAGTAAGCCAATGGCTGAAAAAAAGAATGATCGTGTTAGGCGCCGTAGCGCTTTCTCCCGACTTGTTGCCAAAAGAACACCCATGACAACTAGCGCTACGGTGATGATAGGCAGCAACCATAGCAACAAATTCTTATTTTCGAACAGGCCCCGCAATCCGTCTAACCCAGTTAACGGATTTTCTTTTATGACGGCAGGTGCGCCTACTCCTTCTAGGGTACTTTTTTCTTTCGTTAAATCATCGGAAGAAAAAATTGGATCCTTCAAGAAGCTGGTATCGGTTGCGATTTGCTGGCTAACAACACTTTTAACTTGCCCCGGGCTAACCCCAGGCGGCAAGCAAGTGGCGGTATAAACATTAACCGAAGTAGGTATATTGCTCAGGCCACAAGGGGGTAAGCTACTCAGTTGCTGCTCCAGATTTTTACCAAGTTCCTCGCTAAAACGTTGCTTATTTTGGCTAAAATCAATCGTAAATTCTGGTTTGGAGGTCTTCCCTTCCAACCAGGCGAAGGTACTGTTTATGGCAACTTCACTCTTTTGTTGCAGATCAGACGGCGGAAAAGCCGTTTCAGCAGCGCTTCGGACCCAAGGTGATTGGAGCGGTAATTGGTGTATGCTGCCAGTCGTATCCTTTTCTGCGCTCGACAAAACCGCAGGCACTATTTTGGAGTATGTATTTTCTTCCTGGAGTGTCTTGGCAATAATATCAGCGTTTATTGTGCCAAATAACGCGTACATACTCGCGGTTAGGACAAAAAAGATACCTACTAGGTATAAGCTGATCCAGCTCACTATTCCTCTAGCTATATTCATGATCACTACTGTATAGCCATTCCCTAACAAAATCTAGATTCTAAATTGCAATGGCTATACAACTTTGGCTGCCTATGGGCTATACTTACATACAATATGTTTAGTGGAACAATAATAGGTGCAATCGTTGGGATAAGCGTTGGTACATGGGTTTGGAATAAAACGCTGCGTCGCACCGGTGGTAATAACAAATCTTCAATTATTGTTGGGGTTATCGCCGGAGCCATCGCATTTTTCTTTATTTTAAGCATCGTAAAATTAGTAGACGACGCGACCAGCTAAATTCAGCAGACTAATCAAGACTGGCCGTAAATGGCTAGTTTTGCTCGATTATCAGCCGTATAACTGGTATGATATGGCTATGGACGAAAAAGGGTTGGGAGTGCGGTTGCAGGAAGCTCGGCAGGCTGCCGGCTACACACAGCAACAGTTATGCCAAAAATCTGGGCTGAGTTATTCTACGCTCGCCAAAATTGAACGCGGCGCTATCAAGTCGCCCTCAATCTTTACGATACAACAGATTGCGAGTGCCCTCGATACTACGGTAGATGTGCTGCTCAGCGGCATGGCCACAAGGGGGAAAAAACAATCAAAAAGCGGGATCTCGTTTGTTTATTTTGATATAAATGGTTGTTTGGTGCAGTTTTATCAACGAACGTTTGCGGCTGTTGCGGCTGATACGGGAATTGACTCCGATATTGTCGAAGCAACCTATTTGCAATACAATGATGCGGTCTGTAAGGGCATAATGCCGCTGGAAGAATTCAATTCCGTGCTGGCCCGTTGCTTTGAGGTGGAGACGTTTGATTGGATGACATATTACCTGAACGCGATTGTGAACATTGATGTAACTGCATCGCTGTTGAAAGAAGTGTCCCAATACTATAACGTCGGGCTGCTCAGCAATATTATGCCTGGTTTTATCCCGGCGATGATAGAACGTGGCTTGATACCAGATATTCCGTACAACGCGATCGTTGACTCATCGGAGGTCAAATTGATCAAGCCAGACCCGGCAATATACCAGATCGCGGCCGAGAAAGCAGGCAGTCCTTCCTCGGAGATTCTCTTTGTTGATGACACTAAGATTAATTTACTAGCCGCCGAACGGGCTGGCTGGCAAACCCTGTGGTTTGATGATTATGCGCCTGATGAGTCGATCCGCCGCATCCGCGAAGCGCTAGCCTTTTGATGATTCACGGCAAGTCTGCCACGCTAAGTCAAAAATAATAGTATAGGTAGCCACTACGTCGCGATTTGTAATTAAGGTGCTTGATGCCTTCTCCTTCCCGCTAATAAACAGTAGTGAATCATCAAAACTGAGTAAGATTGCCGGAATATGTTTTGTTGAATTCTTTGGTATGTAACGAGGCTTGCGCATCAGTGTATCGATGAGACTAATTGTTTGGTCGCTGAAGGTATGTTCCCAGAGTGTCTGGCTACTAATTTGCCGCTCTGAACGGACACGCTTGAAGTAATTTACATAGTTTGCCGGCAAATACCGTAGCGCGTTATCTCTGGGCGCAATAATTCGCCATTGTCGACTGGAGCAACGAAGCGCTCGTTCTAAATGATCCTGTAGCTGCTGGCTACCTATCCCATCTGTTATGGTAGTCTGGTTTAGGTCTTCAGCCGGCAGTTTTTCGATATTGTCAATCAACGCTTCAACTACCCGAATCCGTCTTCCCAAGTGCGAAGTAATGGCACTGATTTCTTGCATAGCATAAATATAACTGCGACCATCTCTACGTTTAAATAGGCAAAGTCCGTATTCTTGGAGCCCACGCAGAGCACTCAATACCGTCTGGCGAGGCAGCTTAACGTTACGGATTAGTTCCCCGCTCGAGACGTCGCCAAGTTGTTTGCCAGCAAGGTAAACCGTCGTCTCAGACTTATTCAAACCAGCTTTAGTTAAAATTGTATGAGATAATTTCATTTAAAATTACAGATATAAAATAATTTGTATATATTAATTATATACAAAAAACTGTCGACCACTAAAATAATTATTTACGATGTGTCATACCGTAATAAAGGAGTGTCTAAATGGAACGTCAGGAAAGTTATCACAAACAAATTCACATCATCGGTGGCGGTACTATTGAGCCGGTCAGGAGCCACCTAGCTCTTGCAGCCCCAGCTTATGGAGCAACTGCTCGCCACTTGGGCGAACTATGCCAGGAAATCATGCCTGAAATGGAAGCCAATGTACATCTGACGCGCATGGCAGATCCCTCCAGCCGGCTAGAAACTTCCGACGACTTACGCCAGCTTGCGGCCGTAATTGTCGGTGACTATGCAACTAAAATGATATTTTGGTCGCCGGTAATCTGTGATTTCCGTGGCAAAGTCGGTGACATTGACTCTGACCGTACGGCTGACCGTCTTAGTTCGGCTGATTCACAAGCTATGGAACTTGAGCCAAACCCAAAAATCATACCAATGTTGCGCCGTGAATCAGTTAATGGCCAGAAACCGCGCAAAGACATATTCGCGGTCGGCTTTAAAACTACCGTCGGGGCGCCACCGGATATGCAGTACTCGGCTGGGCTAAGATTGCTTAAGCAGAATGGGTTAAATCTAGTCCTTGCAAACGATACTCGTACACGTAACAACATGGTAATTACCCCCGAGGAAGCGGCTTACCACGAAAGCACTGACCGGCAAGTCGCCTTGGAAGGCCTGGTAGATATTGCCAAGTGGCGTTCTCAGATGAGTTTTACCGAATCGACCGTCATCGCTGGCGAACCAGTTCCCTGGCAAAGCGAGGAAGTCTACCCTAGTCTGCGCCGAGTAGTTGATCACTGTATACAAGAGGGTGCCTATAAAGCATTTCTCGGTGTTACGGCCGGGCATTTCGCTGCCAAAATTGGGTCAGGCACGTTCCTAACCTCGCGTCGCAAGACAAATTTTAACCAGCTTGATGAAATTGGTTTAGTTAAAGTTGAAACAGACGGCGATGATAAAGTACTGGCCTACGGCAGCAAACCCTCGGTCGGCGGTCAATCCCAGCGCATTGTGTTCGAACAACACTCCGACAAAGACTGCATTGTGCATTTCCATTGCCCAATTAAGCCCGGCTCTGTAATATCAACGGTCTCACAGCGCGAATATGAATGCGGCAGCCACCAGTGCGGCGAAAATACTTCGCGCGGGCTGACGGCAAATGCTGACGGCGATATTGAAGCGGTGTACCTAGATCAGCATGGACCAAATATCGTTTTCCACCACAGCGTTGATCCCCAAAAAGTGATTAATTTCATTGAGGAAAACTTTGATTTACAGGCAAAAACAGGTGGATATTCTGTTTCAGTTTGAATCTCTGGCCGGCTTCAGTCAGAATAGAGTTAATGTTACCTGCTTTCAAAGGACGAATTAATCGCAAAACGTTTGTACTCGGCAATGCCGTTGGTCTGGCAGTGCTGGGCTTTATCGCCCTGATATACATCGGTCCAGTAGCTATAATCGATATTTTGGTCAGCGGCAGTGGTGGTTCGGCTTCAATATTCAAGGTGTTTTATGCCTTATATGCCGTCCCGATATTGCTTTTTGGGTTTTATGCCGCGGTACTGTTTGTCAAACGAATGCATGATATTGGCTACCCAGGTATGCTACTGCTTTGGACGTTTATTCTGCTTCAGGTAGTCTCGCGCCTGGCCGATGTCTGGGTTCTGAACATCATCGGTTTCGTGATCGTACTCGGTGTGTGTGCCCTTCCCGGCCAGAAAAAACATAATAACTTTGGGCCGGCGCCACACAAAAATTTCCGGCTCCGTGACCTCGTTATTAAATTCTAGCGACGAATTTCTAAATTACTTTTTTCTTATTTTCAAAACTACACACTCAATACACACTTGATTCGTTAAACAGTGTGTACGGCGTGTGTACTAAATGTGTAATTTTAAAAAGTACTGGGGTGAGAGTGTGGGAAACCACGTGTAAGAGCCTGGCAAACTCTAATGGCTCTGTAATTCTTCAAATTGGGTAATCTGGTTCTCAATAACTACCAGTTCACTGTTTAGCTCTTCCAACTGGTGTTTTGATTGGTTAACGAGCTGCTTAGGAGCCTTTTTGGTGTAAGCTTCATTGCCCAGGCGGCCGGTGAGATTTTCAACCTGTTTAACTATACTCGCCTGTTTATCACGTAATTTGTCAGTAAAATCACGGGCGGTCGTAAAATCAACGTCCAGCCAACAATTTTCCTTGGCCCGCGTCAGGTGCAGCCCGCGGCCATCGCTTACTTGCTTAACAGCGTCTAGTTTCGCCAGTTTTTTAATAAGAACCGCATTATCAGCAATGAACGGCGCATCAGTGAAGTATAAACTAGCGCCACTTAAGTGTAAGAGCGTCTTAATAGCACGAATTTCACTGATTATCGTTTTAAGTTTTTCAAAGTCGGCACCCTGTTTTTTATCAAATGGCAGATTTTTAGGCCATGAACTGGTGATTAACAGATCATTCGTCTCTGGTTGCAGGGTCTGCCAGATAGTTTCTGTGACGAATGGCGCAAAAGGATGAGTTAACTTGAGGATAGTCTCCATCACAACATTCAACACAGACGCGTTAGGATGCCCTTTACTGCTTTCTATGTACCAATCTGCTACATCGTCCCATATCAAGTGATACAGCAGCTCATAACCCTCACTGAAGCGATATCTGTCTAGATGACCACTGAGTGTTTTGGTGGCACTGTTCAATCGGCCCAATATCCAATGGTCAGCAACGGTTACGGGTTGTGCGGTGGCACCAAGCGATACGTTTTCACCTAGGATGTCCTCTATGTAGCGGGCGACGTTCCACAGTTTGTTGCAGAAGTTACGGGCTTCTTCAACCCGCCTTGAATCATAGCCCCTGTTAACCGCTGGTGTACGTCCGGCTAGAATACCCATGCGCAAAGCGTCGGAGCCATACTGTTCAATCAGTGGGACTGGGTCAACGACGTTACCGATGGATTTGCTCATCTTTGAGCCGTCTTCGGCCATCACATAGCCATGAATGTAGACTTCTTTAAAAGGCACCTCTCCGGTCACGTATAAGCCGAGCATGATCATGCGACTTACCCAAGGGTAGAGAATTTCACCGCCAGTTTCCATCAGCCCATTTGGGTAGAATTTTTTAAAGTTCTCGCCGTCCGGATAATCAAGTGTCGCATAGGGCCAACTAGAGCTACTAAACCAGGTGTCAAACACATCCGGATCCCGGTGGTAGGTTTTGCCGTTTACCTCTATGATTTCCTGATCAACCCGCTCGTCAAAAATCCAATCATCAGCGTCATCTACATTCTTAAAGGCTGGGATTGGTATCCCCCACGCAATTTGGCGGCTGATATTCCAATCTCGTAACCCCTGTAAGTAAACAATTAATTGGTCTTTTTTACTGCTTGGGTAGAAAGTAATCTTTTCTTTTTTTAGTACTTCAATAGCTTGTTTAGCTAATGGCTGCATATTTATGAACCACTGTTCCATCAACATCGGCTCAATAATAGTGCCGCATTTATAGCACACCCCAACTCGATTTTTATAATCTTTATCAACTTTGACGAGTAGCCCTTTTTTGTCGAGATCCTCTGCGACAGCCTTGCGGGCATCTAAGACGCTCATGCCAGCGTACTTCCCTGTTTTTTGGTTGAGCGTACCGTCATGATTAATAACTCGTACTGCCTGAAGGTTATGTCGCTTAGCAACTTCATAGTCATTAAAGTCATGCGCTGGTGTAATTTTAACAGCACCTGTACCGAAGTTAGGATCAACCATTTCATCGGCAACAACGCGTAGCTCAAACGGCCCGGTAAGGCCCTCTACGGTAATTATTTGGTTAACATACTGCTTGTAGCGCTCATCATCCGGGTGAACCGCCACAGCCGTATCGCCAAATTTAGTTTCTGGCCGAGTGGTTGCCAGCTCAAACGGCCCGTATTTCATGTAATAGAGCGGCGTAGTGGCGTCTTTATATTCAACTTCTATGTCGGCAAAGCCGGTGCCATGGAACGTACAATAGTTAACCAGCCGTTCGCCGCGGTAAATTAAACCTTCATCCCACATTTTCTTAAAGGTCGCATAGGCCTGGCTAACAATCTTTTCGTCCAAGGTAAAGGTGTACTGGTTCCAGTCGCAGCTAATACCCAGTTGACGAATTTGCTGCTCAAAATTACCTCTGTTAAGCGCGACAAAATCCCAAATTTGGCTATACAGCTCTTCTCTACTAAAATCAAACCGGCTCTTGCCTTCTTTGGCTAGATGTTTTTCGTAGACTGACTGCGTTTCGAAGCCAGCGTGATCGGCACCAGGTAGTAATAATGTGGCTTCCCCTTTCATCCGATGATAGCGGGCGGCAATATCCTCAAGCCCAGCTGATAAGCCATAACCAATGTGCAGATTAGCATTGGCGTTAGGCGGCGGCATCACAATTGAGTAGGTTTTTTTGCTGCCGCGAGCCTGGGGCACAAACGCTCCGCTCTTCTCCCAAAGGGCATAGATATCAGATTCGTATTGATTCGGTTCGTAGGCTTTGGATAACTTCATTAAGCCATCAGTATATCACCTCTGTTGGAGGAGCTCAATCAAGTCCTTGCTAGTAACTTCAGAATTCTTTTATCTTACTAACCCTTGCTCCAGCACTATATTTTAACTTCATGAAATATTAATGAAACGCGGATATAGTGCCCAAACTAGGTTAACGTCTTATCCTTCAGCCGCTACGAACTGGTTGAAGGTAACCCCTCGATGTTAAAAAGGCAGTTTAAAGACTGCTTTATCGACCGCTCCGCTTTTGAGGTTTGCTATCTCGGTAAACAGTAGTACACGGTCCCCTTTTATGGGAGACCCAATGACATCCGCGTTCGGCTGTCTTTGTTCTGTCCCCTTAAACCCCGGTATTGCTTCTATCTTGCAATTATCGTCAATTCTAATGCCGTTCTCAAGAATATAGCTGTTACAGGAAGCTGCCCCAGGGATATACTCCCCTACCCGCGTAATCTGAGTGTGCCCGCGCAGAATAAATAGCCAAACAAATAGGATAAATGCTATAAAAAGCAAAGCAATAATTACCAGTTTTACAAGAAATGGTCTTGGACCGAATATTTTAGCTAACTGGGGTGACTTCATAAGATTTAATGAAATTTCGGGCAAAATTTAATAATAATTTAATAAATCGTTGTAATTTATAATTTCCACGTGAAAAGTAACTTGACAATAGAATAAAATCCTTTTGTAGTATCAAAAGTGCTTAACCCTAGTCTCGCTGTTACCCGAATTGTATTTGTACAAAACGTCTGGTTTATTACCCGATCAGTTTTGAAGCTCGTGAGCCAACTTTTTGTTTAGCCCACGAGCAAAAACTTTTTGTTTTCAGTTACTTAGTATAGCCTGTAAGATATTTAACACAAGCGTCATAATTCTAAGTTTTCCACAAGATTATTGTTAAACAGATTATAGGCATAAGCAATTTTAAGAAAAAATAACCGTTACATCGATAAATTTGGCTCAATATTGAGCGAAAAGGGGTCTGCTGGAGCATGTCCGGCCTGGACCATATAGCTGCCGCAAGCCGCGATCATCGCGCCGTTATCGGTGCATAGCTTCATGTCGGTATATCCAATTGCAATTGGCAGCCGTTCTGTCATCTGGCGGCGTAATTCCTGGTTGGCCGCCACGCCGCCGGCAATAATAATATTTTTAGGCGAATATTCTTCAAAAGCCCGCAGCGTTTTATCCACCGCGGTTTCAATCGCAGCCTGCTGGAAGCTGGCGGCAATATCAGCTACCTGTGTATCTGTTAACAAGGGCGCAATCTGAAAACTAGGGAAGTCATACGACTTGCCGACGGCCGCCTGAGCAGTACGTAAAACGGCAGTTTTCAGACCTGAAAAACTGAAATCATACGGTGAATCCATATTTGCCTTAGGAAATTTGTAAGCCAAGGGGTTGCCTTTAAGGGCTTTTTTGCTGATACTTGGGCCGCCGGGGTAGGGGAGGCCAATGATTTTAGCGACCTTATCAAAGGCTTCGCCAATGGCATCATCCCGGGTGCGTCCCAGAATTTCATAATCAAAATAATTGCGGAACAGCACGAGCTGGCTGTGCCCACCGCTGACAATTAACGCCAGCAACGGAAATTCTGGCTGCTTAGCCGGCAGCGTGTAGCCGGGCAGGGAAGTGCTGGTTAGAAAATTAGCATAGCAATGGGCGGTGACGTGGTTGACCGCGTACAAAGGCTTTTTCTTAGTAATAGCCAGGGTGCGGGCTGTCATGACGCCTATCAACAAGCTGCCGCCCAGCCCAGGTCCATAGGTAACGGCAATGCCGTCGATGTCATCCCAGCCGGCAGAAGCATTGGACAGTGCTTGGTTTACAACCGGCATCATGGCTTCAATGTGGCTGCGAGCGGCGATTTCCGGCACTACGCCGCCATAGGCTGCGTGCAGGTCCATCGAACTGGCAACGGCGTTCGAGAGTAGCCGACAGCCATCTTCTACTACCGCTGCAGCGGTTTCATCACAACTGGTTTCAATGCCAAGAATTTTCATAACAGATAGATGTAGTATACAGAACTCGTCCACAGTCGTTGACACCACTGTTCCAGAAGTGTTTTTATATAAGTAATTATGTATGAGCGCCAACCTGGATTATGCAAAGAAAGATGGGAGTTTGCGCGGTTGCGCCATCGTTCAAATCCTGTCCTTGATAACAGTTCAAAAGACCTATACCAACGGTTTGAGGGTCTGGGTATCTATCAGCCAG
Organism: Candidatus Saccharimonadia bacterium; assembly: GCA_963717365.1. Taxonomy (GTDB): domain Bacteria; phylum Patescibacteriota; class Saccharimonadia; order Saccharimonadales; family 2-12-FULL-41-12; genus JALQXV01. The sequence continues at coordinate 898,825 of OY970327.1, read as the reverse complement.
ATGATGAAATTGTAAGCGATAACTCAGAAACAATTGATGTGCATTTTGATATATCGGCCGACAATAACCGGGGTGGTACAAAAATAGAGACAGTCGGTGGCGCGATCATAAGCAGGCAAGAACAATTCACGCGCGACATATATGTTGATGGACGCACGGGTAAAATACTCGGTTTTGCCACGGATGAGACTAATCTGGAACTGGCCTGCTGGGAGCATAGTGTCCTGCTTGAGCTTCACGCTCTAGTTGACCATAGCGAATTTGTCCAGGACCGGCCCGGATACCAGCTCTACCAGTTTGCTATCACCGGTCCCAAAGATTCTGCTAACAGGGAAGCTCTTCCGCTCGGTACGTTGCTAGAGCCCCGGGCAGCCGCGAACCTTCATAAGTCAGTTCGTATTTGTAACAGCCCAAACGGCTAAACTGCTATCATTAAACTATGAAACCAAAAGCGCTGATCCGTAAAACTGTACGCGGTCCAGCTCTGCGCGTTGCCGAAACAGCGTTCCGGAAGGGCAGGGGAATGTTCTGGCAAGCCCGTTACGGGTTTCCAGCCCGTGGTGCTCGTGTTATTGCCATCACCGGCACCAACGGCAAAACTACCACTGCCAGCTACGTGAACGCTATGCTGCGGTCAGGCGGCCTCAAAACTGCCGTTTACACCACTGCTTATATTGAAATTGCCGGCAAACGCTTCCCGAATAAAACTCACATGACGGTGAGCAGCGAAGCTGATGTTCAACGGTTTTTGGCTTATGCCCGCGCCGCTGCGGTTGATTGGATAATTTTGGAAATCACCAGTCACGCGCTTGATCAGGGTCGTGGTTATGGAATTCCCGTCGAGATTGCCGTGATGACCAACCTGACGCAGGAGCACCTCGATTATCACCGTACTATGGAACGGTATGCGGCCGCCAAAGCCCGGTTATTCGGCCCGCAATACAAAGCCAAATGGTGCGTTTTAAATGCCGATGATGAATGGTTTAACTACTTTAAAACTCGCGCTGCAGGAAAAATAATCAGTTACGGCGAACAATCGGAAGCAGACTTGAGACTGAAAACGTGCGCCTTGTCGGCCAGCGGCTCAGCCATAACAGCCCTATACAACGATGATCACATTACGTTTACCTCAAAACTTATTGGTAAGTTCAACGCCTATAACGCCCTAGCAGCTTACGGAGTTGGTTTAGCCGCTGGTTTGGAAAAAGACGTTATTAGCCGGGGGATCGCCAGTCTGGAATCGGTACCTGGCCGCATGGAACAAATAGATGCCGGCCAGAAATTTAGCGTTATCGTTGATTACGCCATCACTCCTGATGCGCTTGAAAATGTCTTAACCGCGCTCAAGGAACTCACCAAAGGGAAGGTAATTGTGGTTTTTGGTGCCACCGGTGACCGTGACAAGACCAAACGGGCACCAATGGGCAAAATTGCCGCCGAACTAGCCGATCATATTTTCTTAACAGACGACGAAACGTATACCGAAGACCCGCAGGCTATCCGCCAGCAGGTCTACGAGGGCATAACAGCCGCTCACGCTCAATCTAGGACAGTATTAGTTGATGACCGGCGAAAAGCCATTCAGCAAGCCTTTAAAGCCGCCAAACCAGGTGATACTGTCCTACTAACCGGTATCGGTCATCAGGACTACCGTAATATGGGCGGCCACAAGGAGCCTTGGGACGAGAGAGAAGTAGCCAGGGAATTGTTAAAGCATTAGCTTTTTCTGGCGAAGATATCTGAGTAAGGATTAATTGGTTACTTTTCGTCCTCTTGGACTCGTCAGTATAGATACACATCTATAAAAGTAAGTTATGACAAGTCAGACAAAAAGGAAAAAGGAATTGCGTCGTGGACGCGGTATGCTCGCATGAGCCACCGCGTCCACGACGCCTCGATTCATAGAGATGTCGTCATGACACCCCAAGCGCTCGCACAATCTGGTCGCGCATCTTGTTGCGGTACCGGATGGCCTCGGTCAGTGCCTCATGCGCTTCCTCGTCGGCTGCCTCGTTGACCGCCTGGTCAAGTACGGCGCCCATACGCTCCGCCATCGAGTATGCCTCGGCTAGTGCCGCGCCAGCTTTGCGGACAGCCCGTTTGATCTCGCGCTCACGTTCCTGCTCGCGGAGTGCCTTGGCAGCCTTGCGCCGCTTGGTTTCGGATGCGCGTTGCTTCCTTGCCGCGGCTGCGGGGTTGAGCCATCGCCACACCGTGCCTGGTCTTTCATTCAGCCGGCGGGCGATTTCCTGGGAAGACAAATCGCTCTCGTTGTGCATGCGAATTGCTTCCGCGCGCTTTTCAGGCTGTTCGCGTTCCACCATGAACGGTCCACGGGCCTGCGGGTACCCGCTCAGAACTGCAAGAGCAGGCTTGACACCGGTTGTCCCTTCCGGGATGTTCTCCTTGTGGGTAGCGACACGGATGTAGCCATAGGCAACCGACTGTGTGGCCTGGAAGTTCTGGTCTAGCCAGCGGGACCATTCCCCGGGGGGTACGATCTCCCGTGCTGCGATCAGTGCTTCGCCTGCGGCGATGGCATGTTGCAATACGGTCTGTGCAGCCAGCTCCGCAAGCGAATGCTCACGGTTGGCGATAGAGGCCAGTTCTTCCAGTGTCCGCGGATGATCGGTTTTCAGATGACGCTCCTGGCGCTCACGTGTCCGGGTTGGTTCGTCCATTGCGGCCTTTCCTGGGTTTTGTAGGTGTGCCTGAGTACTGCCTGACGGTATGTCAGCCCTTGCTTGAGTTTTGTATAGGTTCTCTTCCTGGCATGAGGGGAGCAAGATAATACCACCTCTATTGATACCACCTTGCTCGCCTCATGCGCTTTGTCTGACTTGTCAATGTACAATCCGATGGAGTAATTTAAAAACTCGACAAAGGATCAGTATTTGTATATAACTAAATGCTTTTAACGTCAAGACCAAAAAGGTGGGGAGGATTCACTGAATGCATATATTTTAAGTGAATACAGCTGAGCCAGAAATTTAGTTGACGCAATAATTACCAAATGTCGCCTTTTTAAGGTAAATTGTTAGGCAGATATTGTTTCATAATATAAAATTTTAACAAATCATTTATATTGACAACAAAGCAATAATTTGCTATAATAAACAGCAGTAATCAAACTAAAATATGCTAGAACGAAAACCTCACCCATTTCCCGCTCCAGAAGCAGATGAACCGCAGGTGCCAGCGGATAATTTTGAATATGAATTATTAATTGGTCATAACCGTGCGGACGGAAAATACAAGACAGACCAGCAATTGCGCATGGAATACATCCAGCGTACCGACAACCTCATCTATTTGATGACCCATGGTGTGGAAGTAGAAAGTAAAGAAACCGGTGAGAAGGAGAAAAAGATTCCCGATGTTGTTGTTTGGCTTGATAAGTCCGCTCGTCCGCTGGCATGGCTTACCAAAGAATTATGGCCGCAAATGGCCGCCGATCCTAGCACGGGTGAAGTAGCCAAAAAGCCCGACTTTAAATTTGTAAATATTGACCGGGAGCAGTGGGTTAACAAGGTAGACCCGGGCGGTACCGGTTATATGGATATTGATGAAGTAGATACCAGTATCGTGCGCAGCTTACGATCCATATTTGTTAAGCCTACTGAAAAAGAAAATGGCTTAACCGAAGAAATTGACACCGTGGAATCGTCGCTTGATAACAAAACTATACTCATTATTGACGAGGTTTATACATCCGGGCGTACCCTACAGATCGCGCAGCGGTTTTTCGAAAAAGCCTTTCCAACTTCGCAAATTGCCAGCGAGTACTGGATGAAGGGCATACATAGAAGGTCAGATGGTTCGCAAACGAACATAGATTTGCCAGTTTGGTATAAAGCGAAAGATCCGACAGGCCGGGGAGTTGACGACCGGGATGATCGTTTGTCTGGACAATCAGTAAATAGTACACAAAGACTAGGCGCCTGGTTCTTAAGCCGCCGTTTTCCAGAAGTTGACAAAGATGCCCTAAGGCTGCGCAATGAGTTTAAGCAGCTGGCGCATCATCCCGATGTGCCGGTGCTGGCCAGTTATGATCGGCCGGATTACGCTGAACGAATCTCGAATATGAATAATGGCGTATCTTTAAAAGCGATTATTGAGCATGTCAACGAAATTAAAAGACAGCGCCGATAGTAGCCCGTAAACACACATCAAGTTTTGTTGTTTTTAATGTGATACATGCCATGTATCACATTAAATTATTTAACCCCTGTAAGGCCACGGCGAAGTGATACACAAGTGATACACAAGTGATACACTTTTGAAAGCCAAAGAAATAGCACTAAACTGCAGAGCACTCGATTTAATTAAACTACTCTTGACCGGTTTTTGGCACTCAGCTATAGTGAGTGCTGACGAGTTAGTGTGTGAGTATCCAGCGCCTAAAGCCGGCTTCCTTGCGGGAACACAGTAGCTCATCATTAGCCTTGTAGCTAACAAATTAATGAAAACGCCCAAGGAGGACAGATGGCAGTACCAATCCAACCATTAGCAGATTATGTGGTGGCCGAAGCCGAAGCCGCCGCTACCAAAACCGCCAGCGGCCTATACTTGCCGGATAACGCGACCGAAAAGCCAAAGATCGCCAAAGTGGTCGCCGTTGGTCCCGGCAAAGTTGGCGATGACAACGAACGGATTAAAATGACACTGAAACCCGGTGACCGGATTGTTTATAAAAGTTACAGCACCACCGATGTTAAAGTCGCTGGGACGGACTATATTTTAGTACGTGAAGAAGACGTAATGGCAACCGTTAAGTAATTATTAAACGCAAGCTAAAGCACTAAACTAGTACGTGCTTAGCGCGACAAGCTTAAACCTAAGGAGTATCTGGAGATGGCAAAGAAAGTATTTTATGACGATGACGCCCGGCGCCGCGTCTTGGGCGGGGCAGAACTGCTTTACAACGCAGTGAAGACGACCATGGGGCCAAAAGGCCGCAACGTAATTATCAGCAAAAGCTATGGCAACCCAACCGTTACGCATGACGGGGTAACCGTCGCGAAGAGCGTTGAGCTGGCTGATGTTGATGACGAAACGCTTGGCTACAAAGTCGGTGCCGACCTGATTAAACAAGCCGCCAACAAAATGAACGACGTCGCTGGCGACGGTACGACTACCGTAACCGTGCTGACATATCATATTCTGAACGAAGCGAATAAGCTGATTGCTGCCGGACACAACCCAATGCTGCTTCGCAAAGGCCTAGAACAGGCCGCCCACGACGTAATTACCCAACTGGACGGCCTAGCCGAAGACATTAAGGGCAAAAAGTCCCGTGTAGCCGAAGTAGCGACCATCTCAGCCGGTGACAGCGTCATTGGCGAACTAATCGCCGATGTCATTGATAAAGTCGGCAAAGAAGGCGTAGTGACCGTAGAAGAAGGCCAGGGGCTAAACCTAGAAAGCGAAGTCGTGGAAGGCTTTACAATGGACCGCGGCTTCATCAGCCCGTATATGGTAACCGACACTGCTCGAATGGAAGCCGCTCTGGCTAAACCAGCCATTGTTATTACTGACGGCAAAATCAGCTCTATCCAGGAATTCCTGCCATTGCTTGAAAAACTGGCTCAGACTGGTAAAAAAGACTTGATTTTGATTGCCGAAGACGTTGAAGGCGAAGCCCTTGGAACACTGGTACTGAACAAGCTTAAAGGCGTGTTTAACACCGTTGCTGTCAAAGCACCATCATTTGGCGACCGCCGCAAAGATATCCTGACTGATATCGCTGTCCTAACTGGCGCGACTGTTATTTCTTCCGACTTAGGTATGACGTTTGAGAACGTTGAATTAGAAGTTGTCGGTTCGGCACGCAAGGTAATTGTCGGCAAAGACAGTACTACCATCATCGAGGGTGCTGGTACTCCAGCCGCCATCCAGGCCCGGATTGATCAGATTGATGCCCAGATGATCGCTTCTTCCAGCGCGTACGATAAAGATTTCCTTCAGCAGCGCCGCGCCGCGTTGTCTGGCAAAGTCGCCGTCATTAAGGTCGGGGGCTCTTCCGAAACTGAAATTGAAGAGAAGAAATTCCGTGTTGACGACGCCGTGGCTGCCGTTAAGGCTGCCTTAAGCGAAGGTATTGTGCCGGGCGGCGGTGTAACACTGGTTAACTTAGCAAAGAAGATGAAGATAGACGGCACCGACTCAACTGCAGCCGGCGCCACCATCTTACAGAGTGCGCTTGACCAGCCTTTCCGCATCATCCTAAGCAATGCTGGCCTAAACCCTGACGAATGGCTACCAAAAGTCCGTGACGCTGCCAAAGCAGGGCAGGGCGTAAACGTTAACAACCCGGCTGCATTAGTAGACCTCAAGGCGAATGGTGTCATTGACCCAGTTGTTGTCACTAAAAAAGCCGTCGAAAGCGCCAGCTCCATCGCTGGAACAGCCATGACGATGGGTGCCATGGTAGTTGAAGTTCCTGAAAAAGCCTCCAGCGGCGCTCCTGATATGAGCGGCATGGGCGGCGGCATGATGGGTATGTAGGATCAATCCCTGCACCATCGCGTTAATTGCGGAACACGGAAAAATTAGATCTAATCTAGGAAACTCCAGCTAGCTGAAGCGTAAAGTCACCGCAACGCTGGGTAAAGGGCGAGTCACCGCCTGATCGCGGGTCAAGGTACTCGATAGTTGGAGGGGTAGGTCTGGGTTTTGGTGATGCTGGTTCACGGAGACCGCCGTCGCCGCTATCTTCGTCGTTATTTGGCGGTAAGTAGTCCTCAGGGGCAATGCCTTTGTCTAGCTGCGCCAAAAATTGGCTGACTATGCGCTCATGTTCTTGTGCCTGAATCTCTCGTTCGTGCTCAAAGCCTAAACTCATCTTACTCCCCTGTCATTAACTGTATAGCCCTAATGATTACATGTTATCGTTAGGAGTCAGAGTATATAATGCAAACTCAGTAAAAACTGTATTATATTTAACGTTTATGCTTAATTTTCTAAAATTGCAGGATAGCCCGGACGCTTTGTCATTACTTAAAACCGACCGTCAGCAATAGCTTCGGATTCAGTAGTGTCGTAAGGACTTGTCAGCTGCTTTTGTAGCCTTTTTCGTCTACGACAGAGAATCTGTCGAACATTTTCTCGGGTTTCTCCTACCTCAGCTGCTATCTCTTTTGAATCTTGTATTTCAGAATAGCCATTCAAACCGTAAGCCCGTCCGAATATATCTCGATCCAAAGCGCTTAAGGATTTGAGCGCCTGCTGAACTACTTTACGTTCGGCTTCCCTTCTTAAATCATCATTTATAGTATTCAAAACAATGTCCTCAGTACTTTCAGATAAAAGACTTGTCTCAGCAAGAGGTTCATCTACGACCCTGACAGTATGAACAGATTCCTCCGTACTTGGCATATCCAGCCTATTTGATGTTTCTTCAATCGGGAGAACCCGCTGGGTAAGCCGTAAAAAGCGCACTTCTTCGTTCGTACAACCCATTTTTGCAGCTACTTCGCACAAACTAGGATGTCGGCCAAGCTCAGTAGTAAGCAACTCTTCGGTGGTAAAAAGTTTATGTTGTTTTCTGCCAAACCGTTCAGAGCCAAAGTGGTTATTGCGGGTGAGTTCTATATATACTTGACCCAGGACTCGGTAATAAACAATCACACCAATATTATCCATTTTTGTGCGATGTTCAATAATTGCTTTAGCGGCTTCCCCAAGACCAAGTTGGGCGGCTTGCAGTAGATCATCATCGATATGGTGTTCGCCTACCAAGGAAATATATTTACGAGCTATTCCTTCTGCTTTTTTAGAATACCTCTCGTACATAACAGGGATAGCGGAGATATCTCCAGCCCATAGCTTATTAAATAGCTCGGGGTCATCCTCTGGGTCTTCCAGATATTCAGTTAATGGCGTATCTTCTGGCAGGCCATTCTCTTCAATCGCATGACTCCAATCCTGGTCCAGCATTGCTTGCTTTAACAATTCTTCATCACTGGCGACAGGGAAGTGCTGCATATCGTAGAAGTCACGCCGCGGCTGGCCAGTCAGCTGGTCGTATATATCCAGCTGCGGCTGTAGTAAGGTTTCAGACATAATTTTTATTCTCGGTAGCGCTGTGGTAGGCTCTTTTTAGTCATTCCGCTTAGTATCGTTTTTCGAAATCAAAACACCAGGATCTATCCGCTGAACAGTGCCGGTTTCTTCGTCAATATTCATGACGGTTACCTGGCCGGCAATCTGCGGGCCGTACTGATCATATTCGCTGCCCATAATGTTGGCCCATCGTTTAGCTTCTTGGCGCTGAGCAGCTGCAGCTTGTGGGTTATCGCCGCTTTTTTCGATCTCTAGCGCCGCTGATATATGATGATCGGCCCGGTCAGCCATAATGTATGCCTTTAGAGTGTCATCTACCCGGGCCTCTAGCTGGCTATGGGCCAGATCATAGTAATAGCCGGCGTAAATCACATCACGGTTTGCGTCTGCTAGTTTCCCTAACTTATCTGCTTCAGTCTCAGCTAACTTTGAATTCTTAAATTCTTCTTGAGACTCGTAAGAACCATAGGGGTAATACCCGGCGGCAATATCCATATTCTGTTTTATTTTATTGGCTATTTCCTGGGCTTTGTCTTCATTTTCAATACGGGTTTTTGGTTCCTCAGCGCGGCTTAGCTGGCTGTAATCGCGGGCACGTTCGGCTTGTTTCTGGTCGTAGACTTTGCCGACTTCTTCGGCTTGGCGATCAGCCGTTTTTTGCGTCCAGCTATCGTCTTCGTTTTGTGCGCGGTGATCAGCTGAAATACCAGCCCACCAGTCAGCCGCATGTGCCATAACATGGGCTTTGTCTTCATCCTGAATTCTGGTCTGAGACTCGTCTTCCCGTTGTAAGGTGGCATAGGTTGCCATTATTTTCTGTGCGGCGAGGTGCCGACGTTCTTTTTCAGCTAATTTGGCATCATACCGGTCACCGGCTTCCTGAGCAATTTCATCGGCCTGCCGACGATATGTGACTTCTCGTTTTTTCCGGCTTTTAACAATACGCTTATGCTCAGACAGCAAGTGTTGCGCATTACCAATGGTAGGCGCGTAGTCTTTTTCAGGGTACAGTTCATTTAATACTCGGCCAGCGGCTTGATGCGTCCACTCGTCAAGTGCTCCCTGTAGCATCGGAATATTTTTTTCGGCATCAAGCTTTGCTTCCTTAGATTCAAGTGCGGCCTCCATAATCCCATCCATATAATCTGCCATATGGCGTGCCTTATCCTCATCATTAATACGGGTTTTTTCGTAGTTTGGTAATTGCTCTGACATTATGATTTCTCCTTGTTACCTTTGCTTGAAGGTTTGACTACATTATTGCATAAAATCTTTATATTGTCAATTATATTATTAACAAATATATTTATATATCTGTTAATAATGTCAATAAAACATTGACAATCATTGCATACTCAACTATACTTCCAATATGGAACAAGCACTGCAACAACTCGGGCTCAATGAAAAAGAATCAAAATTCTACCTGTTCCTGATGAATATGCCAGCACTGACTGCCGCCCAGATAGCCAAGGAACTGCAAGAAAGTCGCACCAACACCTATATGGTGCTTGACCGGTTGGCAGAACAGGAGCTTATTGCGGCTGATGACAGAGGAGCAGTCCGTAAGTACGCCGCGGCAGATCCAATTACACTTCGGAAGCTATTGCAGCGGCAGCAGCAGTCGCTCAAGCAAAAACAGGTAACTTTAGCGGGAGTATTGCCGCAGCTTATCTCGAATTACCAGCTAGGCCAGCATAAACCAGGGGTAGTCTATTTTGAAGGCTTGGCGGGCTATAAATCATTCCAGGAAGATATTGCCCGGTCTGATCCACCAATAGATGTGCTAGCCAGCAATGTAGTGCCTGAGAACAAGGAAGCCCTAGAAGTATTGCAACAAGCAGTCAAGAAACGTCATGCTCGCGGTACTCAGGCTCGGATAATCTTTCACAACGACGCCAAAAACTGGCTGGACGTCAAAGCATTTCAGGCCAATGGCTACGAAGTACGGTTTTGGGGCGACACACCATTGATAGGGGAGATCGCTATCTACGGTAATAAAGTAGGCATTACGGCGTATCAACCAACAGTTATTACTACGGTTATGACTAATGATATCATTGCCGAAACCTTCCGGGTGATATTTGGGCAGATATGGGGCGGTGCTCTGCCTAAAGCATAAAAATACCCCTGTGTATAACAGGGGTATTTCTTAATAGTCGGTAAGTACTAACTATTCTTATTGCCTAACTTGGCCTTGCCACTGCTGGCTTTAATTTTGATACGTTTTGGTTCGGGCCGTTCGGCGAAGGGGATCCTGATCTTAAGGACACCTTTGTCGAGGTCGGCTTGGACGTTGTTTTCGTCTACGTATTCAGGCAGGGCGATCCGGCGGTAGTAGCTGGAAGAGCTTTCCCGCAGGAAGTAGCCGCGTTTGCCGTCTTTATCTTCCTGCTTGTCGCCGCGCTGGGCTTTGATCTCTAAGACACCGTTCTGCAAACTTACATCGATGTCTTTCTCTTCAAAGCCGGGAGCGTGCATTTCTACGACCATGCATTTGTCGTCTTCACTGTAAATATCAAGCGAAGCGAAGTTTTGAGACTGCGACGGCATAAGGCTAGACCGAAAGAAGCTATCAAACATCTCATCGATCTGGTTATGCAAACCGCGAATACCGTAGTCGTTACTTGTACGTTTTACGAGAGCCATATTATTCTCCTTTCTTGAGATTAGTTAGGGTTTGACCCTAGTAATAATATAAAAAATTGGCACTCGGATGTCAAGAGTGCCAATTATATTTTGTTTCACCTGATACCGTTCCTCGTGATAAGCTTATGCTAATAGTATTTTAATATAAACATTCAAAAAATATGACTCTGCAGGCACAAATTAAAACAAAACTAGCAACTGCTGCATATCATTCTTTCCAGGTAAGGCTAGATGACGGCGCGATGACAACGGTGCATGTGGCCGCCTATGCCCGAGCCGCGGTACGACCCCGCTTGCAGTCTTTTGAAAAAGAGACCGTATTACTGGATTGGTGTAGCCAAAGCGGGGTAACTGAGGCTATTTCTGGCGGATTTTTTTCTTGCGCCGAAAATATGCCACTTGGTGATATGTGGATAAACGGAGTCCAGCAAAAAACTATTCCATTTATTAGCCCGTGGCACCATTCACGCGGGAGCTTGTACATTAGCCCGGTAGGTGGGCTGACTATTGCCCCGCGTTATATATTGCCGCCGCGGCCACGGACAGATCTGTTACAGGCAGGACCATTGCTGGTACAGAACGGCCAATCCGTTATTTCTGAAAGTGAAGACCCAGAAGGTTTTTCTGAAGGTGCCGCGCAGTTCGATAATGATATTAGTGCGGGCCGTTTTCCGCGTTCGGCGATCGGGACAAACCGGGATTATATTTTTAATGTTCTGGCTGGTGACGGTTACAGAGAAACTGAGGCTGGTCTCACTTTTCAGGAGTTTGCCCAATTGCTCAGAAGCATGGGGATAACAGATGCGTTAAATCTTGACGGAGGTTCATCAGCGACTTTGATTGCCGGTGGCAAACTACGGAACAAGCCATGTTCACCTACTCGGGAATATAAAAAAGGACGGCCTATCTTCAGCGCCGTCCTTTTTGAAACGATTTAATCGCTTGGAAGACTATTTCTTGTCTTCGCTGCCACGAATAACTGATTCAATCACATCTCGTGGAAGAGCCGCAGCTGAAAGCAGGGCATCTCGTACTGTCTGAGCTGCGTCGCCGCCAATGCTGGTAGCAGCATCAAGCGCGCCACTGGTAGCGGCTTTGGCGGCTTCGGCCGTATCGGCGCCGATGTCTCCGGCTGCCTTGATAGCGCCTTCAACGGCTCCTACAGCGGCTGAACCGATGTCTTTACCGGTCTCGCTGGCACCTTGGACAACGCCCCGGGCTGCTCCGTTAACAGCGCCGAGTACGTCGCCGCTAACATCACTAACACCTTGAACGATGTTTTCAACCGTGCTAAAGGCCACACTAGCGACTGACCCGCCAACCTGGCCAACACCTTTAATAGCGCCATCAGCAATTGAGGCGGCTACGTCAATCGTGCTGCCACCGACTTCTCCAACGTTTTGGATCAGGTTGACTGTCTGATCTTTTACGGTTGTTGAGACGGCGCCGACAATGTCGTCAACTCCTTGTACGGCGGCTACTACCGCGTCAGTTGTTTCGTTGATAATTTTTGCAAGCATGTAAGCTCCTTGTTGGAACACGTTAATGGTAATGTTCAAAATTGTACCATATTATACATATTTAAACTGTGAATATAAGCACCAAGTAACTTGCATAAAAAGCTAATATATAGTAGTATTAGTTTAAACACTACTAAGGAGTAAAGAAAAATCCATGGCTATATTTGACCGTTTCCGCAGAAACAGACAGCAAAGTGCACTGCCTGATGAAGTAAAAGAATATTATCAAACAGAGAAGCGACAACGTCGCGGAGCAGCCATTCTACTGGGCATTGGCGCTTTGCTTGCAACTATTGCGGTAGCAGCGGCCTTATTCTTTGGCGGCCGTTTTATATATAACCAGATTCGCGGTGAAGATAGTTCTACCGAACAGACAACTAGTGAAAACAAGGATCAGAATGACGGGAGCAACAACCCGGAAGACGCACAGACGGCAACTCCTGAAACCCCGGATACGCCACCGGCAACCTCAACGCCATCTAATCCTGAAACTCCGACACCAACTACAACACCTTCGCCAGCGCCTACGCCAGCCGCTACTCCTGCACTAGGTGATACACCATTACCGCACACCGGTGATGAGGGCATGTAGAGCAATCTGTTAGATAACCAGTTATATAATTCTTTCTAGCATAATCAATATTGACACGCGATATACAGAGTCGCATATAATACAAGTACAAAAGTGCGCTTGAGAAACACTTTTGGGAACGCAGGAAGCCAATCTTTAGATAGTATTGGCGGTTGCAACCTTCAACATATACAATTCGATTATCAAAAGGCTTGGCTTACCCAGTTCATGGGTACCAGGCCTTTTTTCTCGGCCCGGAAAGTTACGTCCTCATTTTTTAGAACAAAATAGTAATAATAAAGGGAGAACACTTCATGCCCACACCATTAACCCGCCAGGATCTCCTGGCAATAACCGACGGCGCAAAAAACAAAATACTGGATCGTCTCGTAACCCGCTACGACATCCAAGGGGCCGCCGACAGTGCCCGTGACCGTATTCTTAATACAGTCAATGCCTTTCATGTTGAAACCCAGACATTAATTAGGCAGGCAAATAATCAAAACGATCAAATGTGGCGCCGTATTGCTGCGGTAGAAACTCAGATTACAGCGACTCGTCAGGAGGTACGTATGCTAACCCAAGCGATCAATCGACTATATGAAGCACAGGCTCAACAGATGAATCGGCTGCGTGCAGCCGATCTGGGAGCCAGGCCTAACTACTCGCCTGTTTCTGAGTAAAGTAGTTAATTTCATTAACGATATTTAGCAGAGCTTCGGCCTTGGCTTTATCATCGGTAATTTTTTGGGCATTTTCGTATGCTTCACCAAGTAAGTCCTGATTATCGGAAGCTTGGATCATCATCATTAGCGTTTTATATTTCTCCTCAGGCGTTTGCTCAAGGTGATTAACCAGTGGCGACAGTTGTTCTAAGGCTTTGTGTTTCATTTCTTCTAGGGAGCCAGGGGCTGGGGTAGAAGCAGGAGCAGTTGTACCTGGCGCAGCAGTAGTGTCAGTGGCCTGAGATGGTAATACAACGGTTGGAGTAGTAGGAGCTGAGCTTACCGGGCTGTCAGCGGTCTGGGGGGCTACGGGGTTATCGCCTAAGCTGAGGGGAGGAACCGAAATCCCGCCTGTGCCGTCGTTGATTGTATTATGCTTTTGATCTGTTGGCTTGTCATCAAACATCGCCACCCCCTTGCTTTATGCTTTGTTTCTAGTATTCAATAGTATTCAGTGAATAGTATAAGCGTAAACGTTAGTAATGAGAAGAGCTGAGCCGAATGAGCAAAAAGCATATGTCGCAAGTTAAACTAGTAGCACCATACCGGTTTATACTAAGTCTTAGCCTGCTATCAATTACTGCGATTAGTATGTTGTTGATTCGGATTATTGCTAGTGACAGTCAACGCTATAATTTCTTGATTTGGAACTTGGCACTAGCAATAATTCCGGCTCTATTAGCCTGGTGGCTCGTATTCAGGATACAGAAATTCGGCTGGTTAAAGTGGCAGCAAATTGTACTGACTATAGCCTGGATTCTTTTCCTACCAAACAGTTTCTATATTATTACTGACTTAATCCACCTGCGTTCCAATTACGAAGCTGATTTACTGTTTGATATTACCTTGCTAGCAAATTTTATTGTGGCTGGTATGATGTTCGGCTACCTTAGCGTGTATCTGGTACACAGCCAAATGTTACGACGTTTTCGTGAGCGCAACGCATACGGCCTAATAGGGCTACTATTTCTGGTTGTTAGTTTTGCAATTTGCCTAGGGCGTTATAGTCGTTGGAATACATGGGATATATTGCTTCAGCCAACTGGATTGTTGTTTGACGTCTCGGATCGGGTAATAAACCCCGATGCCCATCTGCAGACATACCAGACAACGCTAGTACTATTCTTGATGCTATTCGGTGGCTACACCGTAATTTACGAATCAATCCGCTTGCTTCGTACCAAATAATTACTTTTTAAACAATTCACGCGGTAGTAGTACTGATCTGTAAAAGGTTTAACTGATATACTGGGAACTAAATGAGAGAAGAACTAACGGAGACTATTAGGCATGTTTGCGATGAGCTGTTTGGTGTAGAAGCTGACGTGGCGCTCACGCGACCAGAGGAACAGTTTGGCGACTTCGCGACTAATATTGCCATGCAGCTGGCCAAGAAACTTGGTAAGAACCCCCGGGAAGTGGCACAGGCGATTGTTGATAAGCTCGGTGTGGATGCTTCTGTAGCCGGGCCGGGTTTTATCAATATCCGGGTTACCGATGAACATATTTTTGACGCAGCTCTGGATGCTACTAATTTGCCGAAACCCTTCGCAAACCAAGTCATTATTACTGAGTACTCCGACCCAAATCCCTTTAAGATTCTGCATGCCGGTCATATTTATACCACTGTTGTTGGTGATGTTATCGCTAGTCTTATGGAAACAGCAGGTGCCACCGTTCATCGAGTAAATTATGGTGGTGATGTTGGTTTGCATGTCGCTAGAACGATGTGGGCCATGCTGCGTCGTCTAGGTGGTGAGTTTCCAGACAAACTCCAGGATATTCCAGACAAAGAACGATCTGCTTGGATGTCGGCAGCTTACGTTGAAGGGAATAATGCCTATACCGAGAACGAGCGGGCTAAAGCCGAGATCACAGCCCTCAATAAACAAGTCTATCAATTTCATGCCAAAAACGACCATGATTCGCCATTAGCACAGATCTATTGGACCTGCCGCGATTGGAGTTACCAGGCATTTGATGCGTTTTACGAGCGTCTTGGTACCAAAATGGACCGCTATTATCCTGAGAGCGAAGTAGCTGAGTCGGGTTTAGCAGCGGTTAGGGAACAAATTGGCAAAGTCTTTGAAGAATCTGAGGGCGCAGTAGTATTTAAGGGCGAACCCTATGGGCTGCATACGCGGGTTTTTATCAACAAAGAAGGGCTACCAACGTATGAAGCTAAAGAAGTTGGCCTGATTCTTAAAAAATATGATGACTACCACTTTAACCGCTCAATTATTGTCACTGCCGACGAACAAATGCATTATATGGCCGTGGTCATGAAAGCCGTTGAACAGTTTTTACCCGAACTTGTCCAATTAAGCACCTATGTTTCTCACGGCATGGTTAAACTGGTGGGTGGCGTAAAAATGAGTAGCCGTTTAGGTAATATTATACCGGCGACCCAGGTAATTGATGAGACTGCCAAAGCTAATGAAGTAGAGAATGGTAAGAATGATGAGCAAGTTACCCTCGGCGCAATCAAGTATTCGTTCCTCAAAAATCGGATTGGCGGCGATATTATTTATGATCCAAAAGAATCGGTCAGTTTAGAAGGTAATAGCGGTCCATATCTGCAATACGCATTGGTACGTGCCCGAAGCATTTTGCGTAAACTAGATGGTATTGAAGCTGCACCAAAAACAAAAGAACTTGATGCCGCGGAGCGTAGTCTTGCCCGGCAGATTGGGTTATACCCGGAGACGTTCACAGCAGCCCTAGCTGATTATTCGCCGCACCATATCTGTAATTATTTATATGAACTGGCGGTCGCTTTCAACCGTTTTTACGAGCAAAGCCGGGTGATTGGCCATGCGCGAACCGCCGAGCGTGTTTCATTGGTTCAGGCTTACGAGAAGACATTGAGTAACGGTTTAACCATTCTGGGCATGCCAAAGCCGGAGCAAATGTAGTGGCTGCTAAGCCGATAGTTATCTTTGACTTCGATGGTACGCTGGCTGACAGCGGTCCTATTATTAGACGAATTTATTCAGAAATTGCCAGCAAGAATAAACTTACCGTTATGACTGATAAAGATTATGCCTTATTGCGCCGTGGCAGCCTGCGGGAAGCTCGCAAATGGTCAGGCGTTAGGTTTTGGCAATTCCCGCTGTTGGTAGGAAGCGTTCGTAAGCTGATGAAACTTGAGTCGGAAAAAGTACAGCTATTCCCCGGTGTGCCAAAAATGATACACAAACTGCGCAGCCAGGGTATTGAGCCTTATATCTTAAGTCGTAATGCTTCAGAAACTATCCAGCACGTTCTGGAGCGGTATGGGTTGCAGGATGACTTGCAAATACTCTACCGTCGCAAACGGTCATTTGGTAGTAAATCCTCGGTTATAAATGAGCTGGTACAGCGCACCGGACTTCCACGGGAAGCAGTTTGGATGATTGGCGATGAAGTGCGTGATATCCAGGCGGCCAAACGGGCCGGGGTGAAAAGTATCGCGGTATCCTGGGGTCTGCAAGATATCTCTATTTTAGAACGCTATCACCCCGATCACCTGGTGTCAACAGTCGGACAGCTACAGAAGATATTAATTAGTGAAATAGAAAAAAATAAGGAGCAATTGCTATGACTCAAGCTAATAATTCAGGAAAAAACACAGCAAAAACTACTGGAAAACCTACTAAAGACGCTTACTCAACTAGGACTGCCAAAGCAGCAGGAGCCAAAGCAGCAGCTACGGCTCGGGCACATGCCCGGAGAACAGCCACAAAAACATCGCAGGTAACTCGACTTGATGGCTTTATGGCATTCTTCCGTGAACAAGGCGTGGTTGGTCTGGCGATAGGTCTGGTTATTGGTACCCAGATTAAATTATTAGTTGACCAGTTAATTGCCAGTTTTGTTAACCCAATTTTGGGATTGATCTTGCCGGGACAGGGAGACTTGAGTCAGAAAAAATTTACGCTGACTATCTCGGAACTCGATAAAACCGCTGTATTTTCCTGGGGCCAGTTCGCCTATGTTTTAATTAGCTTCTTGGCGGTAGTAGCTATTATTTACTACATTATTCGTGCTCTCAAGCTCGACAAAGTTGACAAGAAAAAAACTTAAATAACAAAAGTGTTTAATTAACTTGTTTGGCTTTTGGCTGGATGACAGACAACCATTTGGTGTACTGCGCGCCGGAAGGGTGTAGACCGTCGGATACTAGTTCGCCAGCGGAGGATGACTTTTGGCTGATAGCAAAAATGTCGGCAACCGCTAGCTTGCGTTGAGTGGCTTCGGTAATAATAATCTTATTATAGGTACGGATACCTGATTCGCTTGCCACTGGGTTACCAATAGTGGCACCAGCAGGGGTTTTACTAAAATCAGGTATGGTAATAAGTAGTATTTTCGCTTTTGGCGCGGCGGCCTGGATGTCATCTAGTGTCTTTCTGTAGCGATTGGTAAACTCATCGGCACTAGCTCCCTGAATATAATCATTAACACCTACCAGAAGTGTCACAAAATCTGGGTTAGCTTTTTTAAGCATGTCAATTTCACGGGTCTGAATATCTTGCGTGGTATAACCGGTGCGACTAAGGTTTGCCGCTAAGAACATTTTCGTGCCTTCTACCTTAAGCCCTGCCACAAGTTGATTTGGCCAACGATTTGTCTCAGCTTCGCCTTCACCAATAGTATAGGAGTCGCCAATGGCTACATATGATAAGCCTTCACCAAACGCAATGCTCTTAGCAGCACTTCCTTTATCTTTATGCATCATAGTGTAAATTGCATAACCGCCCGCGAAAATGGCAATACCGGCTACCAATGCCATTATCAGATATTTTGTCATATTACGTACAGTATACTCTTCTAAGCTCAAGTATAATACATGCAATTATGCAGTTAACAAATGAAGACTGGAAAAACCGTTTAACCCCGGGCCAGTATAAGATTTTAAGGGAAAAAGGGACCGAGCCACCCTTCACCGGACATCTGCTCAATAATAAGGATACTGGAGACTATACTTGCGCTGCCTGCGGCACCATTTTGTTTAAGAGCGACCATAAATTTGACTCTGGCTCCGGTTGGCCTAGTTTTTATGATGTAGCCAGTTCGGACAAAGTAAAGTTACTTGATGATACTAGCTTGGGAGTCGCCCGCGTAGAAGTAGAATGTGGAACCTGCGACGGACATTTAGGCCACGTGTTTGATGATGCCTATGACCAGCCGGGTGGCAAACGTTACTGTATTAATTCCGCCAGCCTAGATTTTCAAAGTAAAAAATAAATTTAATAATTAGGCGCGGCCGGCAGGCTAAAAAATTCTTCCATTGTCTGTTTTTTTGCACGTAGTTCATTGGCTAAATCAACGCCAACGTAGCGGATGTGCCAGGGCTCGTACTGGAAGCCAGTTATTGCCGTCTTAGCTTCTGGATAACGGATAATAAAACCATAGGTATGAGCATTATTAGCCAGCCATTGCCCACCAGCAGTGGTTGCAAAACAAATATCGAGGTCGCAATGCCCGCTGCCATTGCCAAGGTCGGCTGCCAGCCCGGTTTGATGTTCGCTATGACCAGGACGAGCGCTATACGTATCAGCTTTGGCTTGTCCATCTTTTTTAACGTAATTATTATAGAGTGTCTTTTGAGTATCATATGATCGGTAGCCACTGATAACCCGTAAAACTGCGTTATTTTGTGCCGCGACCGTAATTAGTTGCTCAAGATCAGCTGCGGCTTGTGTTTGTAACTGTGCGCTGCTGACAGTTTTCAAATCGGCGGGGATATAGGTGGGAAGCAAGGGTCGCTGTTTATTAATCACCACCCATGGGCTCTCGGGTTTGTCGGTGGGGTAGCGATTTTTATCAAATGTGAATAAGCTCGGCTCGTTGTTAGGTTGTTCTGGTATTTTCTGAACTACCTCTGCTGATTTGTCTACTTGCTGTTTCACAATTATGTAAATCGCCGTAGCTAGACCGGCTAGCAATATAAAAGAGAACAAACTAATGATTAAAAGAGATTTTTTACGTGTCATAATGCTTAGCTTACACTATATAGCAACCAGAAATAAAATCTCTACTCAATGATATATAATATCTGTAATGATAGATAAAGACGCCGTGGCTACCAGGTTGCTCTGGATTGATCTGGAGTTGACCGGCTTGGATAGCGCCACCGATGTTATATTAGAAGTTGCTGCCGAAGTTACTGACTTTAATTTTAACTCGCTTGCCAGTTACCATGCCATAATCTTTCAGCCCGAAGAAAAACTAACAACTATGAATGAGTGGTGCGTTGAACATCATACAAAAAACGGCTTAATAGAAAGTTGCCGAACTAAAGGTAGGCGTGAACAGGACGTCGTAAAGGAACTCGTAACTTTTATTAATACACAGTTTAAGGGTGAGCCCGCTGTTTTAGCAGGTAATTCTATTCATAATGATCGTCGCTTCATTACAGCTCTGTGGCCGGAAATTGATGCGCTGCTCCACTATCGAATGCTTGATGTGAGCAGTTTTAAAATAATAATGCAGGCAAAATACGGACTTAAACATGAGAAAAAAGAAGCCCATCGTGCGTATGATGATATTCACGCAAGTATCTCTGAACTACAAGAATATTTGGACTGGCTTCAACACCAGCCGGCGTCAGTAGCCAGTTAACCTAAAGCATAGTTTGGGGAGGAACGGCAGTAAACTCGCCGGTAACATGTTCGTACACATCATGCCGAGCAGTTTGAGCATTTCTTACGGCTAAGTAGCCGGTTGCCTG
The DNA here is from genome assembly GCA_963717365.1 of Candidatus Saccharimonadia bacterium. GTDB lineage: Bacteria > Patescibacteriota > Saccharimonadia > Saccharimonadales > 2-12-FULL-41-12 > JALQXV01. Next base: position 878,581 of record OY970327.1, on the reverse strand, counting down.
AGCGCATGCAGCATAACTCTTTGCAAGTTCAACAGGCATAACTTCAGCAACACGGTTACGTTCTGTCCGGATTGCTGCCAAAGCGGCGTGCTCTTCCGGAGTGCCTTGAGCTACTGCTCGGCATGTTTCAGCAAAAGAAAGTAAATGTTTTCGTATCATAACCTTATTACTTAAATGTCAATTCTATAGACGTTAAATGCTATACTTCTATAATACATGAACCACAAAATAGTTGAAGACTACATTTTTGAAATGCCCAATGCCGTGCGAGAATATCCGTTTGGTGAAGATGTGGCAGTCTATAAAATCAACGATAAAATGTTTGCGTTAATCGCTGAGGGACGTGAGCCGGTGAGCATCAGTCTAAAATGCGACCCACAGCTGGCCGTAGTACTCAGAGAAAAATATGAAACGGTTATGCCCGGCTATCACCTGAATAAAAAGCACTGGAATACGATCGTTTTAAGCGGGCAGCTGCCATGGGAAGAAGTGCAAGGCTTGATCCGGCATAGTTATGACTTGGCGGCAGGCAATAGCAATGCCATACCGACCATTGATTAACTCAGCCTGGATAGATCATGCCAGGCTCAAAGGTTATGGCGCGGTGCTACTGGCACTAAATTTAATAGCCAGTAGCTTGGCGTTATCGAATGACTTAGTTAAGACCTGCTTTTCGGCAGGGCTGCCACCCTCGTGGGCGACTTTGAGCAACTTCTGATAATCAGCCAGCTGTTTTTCCATAAGTTTCAAAAACGTTTCATCAAAGCGGTTATTTTTGGTAGCTTCATCAAGCGCGGCATCGGTTTTTGGGTTAGCACTAGCCGCTAGTAGTTTACTAAAATTTTTCTGCTTGAGCCCACGAGTTACCAGCAGAGCCTGTGTCTCTTTAGTAGATGATTCAAGCGAAGCGCGAGTATTAACCGCAAAAATACGGGTATTTAGATCTTTGGATTTTCCCTGCACAGTGGCAAGGTTAGCCACACGGATCAATTCAGTTTGGGACTTGGCAACCTCTATGAGACGCAGGTCTTGTTCCTTGCCGCTGCTACTGAGAAAACTATTAATTGTTACCGCCACGATAATTAATATGACCGCGCCAACAACCGCAACTAAAACCCGGCCGATCTTGCTACCACCCAGTGATGGACCGCTCGGTGGCTTGGGGCTACTGTTTAGAATAAAATCATAAGAATTTTGCTGTTGGGGAGGCATGCCTATCATTTTATAGTCCTAACGCTAAAAAGTCTAAGAGCTAACCGCTAATCTTACCGAATTGGCTATTTCTTAATGGTGCCTTACACTGGTGTTAGGAGATGTAAAATAGCTTTTATGGACGCGGTACAAGAAGTTAAAGCCCGATTGAGTATTGAGGATGTGATTAGCGAATACGTGCAACTAAAGCGCGCCGGCAAAAACTTTAAAGGCTTAAGCCCATTTTCGGCCGAGAGAACTCCCAGTTTTGTAGTTAGCCCTGAAAAACAGATCTGGCATGATTTCAGTTCGGGACGCGGTGGAGATATGTTTACCTTTATACAAGAAGTTGAGGGCATTGATTTTAAAGATTCGCTGACACTGCTAGCACGTAAGGCAGGTGTCGACCTAGAGCAGTACGAGAAAAAAGGAGGCAATAAAGGTCCCGACAAAGCACGATTGTTCAGTTTGCTTGATGCCGCCGCCAAATTTTACCAAGTACAATTCAGCACTCATAAAGAAGCCTATGAATATATTATTAAAAGACGCGGCTATACCAAACAGACGATTATTGATTTCCGAATCGGTTATAGCCCAGATGGCCAACGCGTCTTAACTGATTATTTGATGTCAAAAAAATTTACGGAAGAAGAGCTTCGGGCTGCCGGAGTATCAGTTGATCGTCGCGGCGGATTGTCAGATATGTTCCGTGGCCGCATCATGGTGCCCTTATGTGACCCCTTTGGTCAAGTGATTGGTTTCACGGCCCGGCTACTAAAAGACATCGAAAATGCACCCAAGTATATTAATACGCCTGCCACGCCGCTCTACGATAAAAGCCGTCATGTCTACGGCCTGCATCTGGCTAAGAAGGCGATTCAAAAAGAAAAAATTGCCGTACTAGTAGAGGGAAATTTGGACGTAATAGCTTCTCATCAAGCAGGCATTACTAACGTAGTAGCAACGGCCGGGACGGCACTGACTGAAATGCAGCTCAAGGCATTAAGCCGGTTGACGCCAGATGTTCGCTTGGCATTCGACCAAGATAAAGCTGGCATTGCAGCTGCCGAACGAGCCATTCCTATTGCTGGAAAGGTTGGTGTTGATCTAGGGATTGTCACCATTCCAAACGGCAAAGATCCCGATGAGTTGATTAAGCAGGATCCCAGTTTATGGGCGCAGGCAATTGATAACCATGAACCAGCGCTTGACTGGCTGCTTAGCATGTACCAGCAGCGTCTTGATCTGAGTAGTGCATCTGGTAAGCGTCAGTTTAGTGATGTTTCGCTGGCAATAGTAAAACTTCTAACAGACCCTGTAGAGCAGGACCATTATATTCAAAAAATTGCCGAATTAACAGAGGTACATGCTGATTCATTACGAGCAAAACTAAGCGCTGTTAAGAGTGACACGCAACGACGTAAAGCTGTTAGTGCGAATGCCCAGCAAGAGTCGCCGGTGGCCAGGGAAGATCTTAGGGTTCAAGAGCGGTTTCTGGGGATTATGCTGATGCTACCCAGTGCCCGGCATTATTTGGATCATACAAGCAAACACATGTTTACGGGTACTGACGCTCAGACCGTCGCTGCCTATCTGCAAAGTGACCCTGATTTTGACGGTAATCTTACTAAGGCTAAAGAATTGCAACCAATTAGTGATTATGTTAAAATACTCTCATTACAGTTCGAAGAACTATACGGCGAGATCGATATGACGGAACTTCAATACGAAGCCGCACGACTTAGGGCCACGGTAATAGACCATTTTGTAAAAAAGCAAAACCAAATAATTCGAAAAAAACTCAAAACTGCTTCCGAAGCAGAAGCTGCCGGCTTACTAGCCCGGGTGAATAAGCTCAATCAGCTACTACGGCGTACCCGAGAGTAGGCAAAATAGAGTGATAGTTAGTAAAATACGAATAGAAAACGAACATTTCATTAAATTTTAATGAAATGTTAATAAATTTAGTATCTTGTGCGACATAAGATTTAGGAGAATACATGGCAGATAAACCCAACCAAACACTTTTAGACGCTAAAAAGCAGCTCTTTGATAAAGCAAAAAAAAACGGCAAAATTGATCAAGAAGCAATTCTTGCTCTGATTCCTGACGCTCCAGCCAACACCGAAATACTGGACGAACTATACAGCGATTTAGCCGAAGCCAATATACCGGTCGGCACCGCAACCGACGCGACGATCGTGGCCCCGGCTGTTGAGTTTAGCGCCGAATGGGTAGCCGAAGACGAAGAAGAAATTATTCTAGACGATAAAGTGTACCTAGATGATATTGCCGACGACTCAGTCCGGCTTTATCTCCGGGAAATTGGTAAAATTCCTCTGCTGAAAGCAGACGAAGAATTAGCGCTCGCGCAGCGAGTGGTAGCCGGCGAAAAAGATGCCAAAGATAAAATGGCTGAAGCCAACATGCGTTTAGTTGTGAGTATCGCCAAGCGTTACGTAGGCCGCGGGCTAGATTTGCTCGACCTCATCCAAGAAGGGAATACCGGCTTGCTCCGTGCCGTTGAAAAGTTTGACCCAGACAAGGGCTTTAAGTTTTCTACTTACGCTACTTGGTGGATTCGCCAGGCCATCACCCGCGCCATCGCCGACCAAGCGCGTGTTATTCGTATCCCGGTGCACATGTTTGAAACGATCAATAAACTCCTTCGAACCCAGCGCCGTCTGACCCAGGAACTTAATCGCGAACCAACCAACGAAGAAATCGCCAAAGCCATGGAGATGGAAGTCGAAAAAGTTGAGCACATCATGAAGATCAAGCAGGACATCCACTCGCTTGACGCCAGTGTACGCGACGACGAAGAAGATAGTGTACTCGGTGACTTCATCGAAGATGACGAAACGGTCAGTCCGGAGGAATCAGCTACCAGTCAGCTACTCAAGGAACATGTAAAAGATATGCTCGGCGGTCTTACCGACCGTGAACAAAAGATACTCAAGCTACGCTTTGGTCTAGAAGATGGCAAAAGTCATACCCTTGAAGAAGTTGGCCAAGAGTTCAGTGTTACCCGCGAACGCATCCGCCAGATAGAAGCTAAGGCACTAGCCAAGCTTCGCAAGCACAAAGACGCCCGTAAATTGCACGACTACATCAGCTAAAACTGGTATAGTTAAATAGATGAAAGTTATTGGGGTTGCTGGTAGTAACGGTAGTGGAAAAGATACTATCGCACATATGTTGGTTGAGAAGCATGGTTTTTATTTTGCTTCAGCCACCGATATGCTTGGTGACGAACTGACCAAGCGCGGATTGCCACACGAGCGGGAAAATAAGCGTATGGTTAGTGCCGAGTGGCGGCGCGAGCATGGCTTGGGTGTTATTGTCGACAAAGGTGTCGAAGCGGCCAAGGCTGCCGGAATCGATAAACTAGTAGTTGGCAGTTTGCGCAACTCGGGCGAAGTAGACCGAGTCCACGAACTAAACGGCGTAGTAGTCTGGATCGACTCAGATCCAAAAATTCGCTATGACCGGATAACGCGTTCTGCCCGCGGCCGAGTTGAAGATAATAAAAGCTTCGAACAGTTTTTAGCGGAAGAACAGTCAGAAATGCAACACTCTGGCGACGCTGCTACCTTAAATGTAGCAGGGGTTAAAGCTGCCGCCGACCGTTTTCTTACTAATGATAGCGATAGTATTGAGTCATTCAAACAAACCGCCGAAAAATTCCTAAAAGACTTACTATGAGTCGTGCTGTTCCGACAGAATCTTCTCAAAATGTGTTCAAGCAACAGCTTAATGAATACAAACAGTTGATAGACGATGATATCGCAGAGTACTGCGCAGAAGTCGCAGGGCAGACAAAGCAAACCTATGGTACTCCATCGTTACTCGTTAGTGATACCTTCAGCGATATACTCCAACGAGACTGCAAACGTCTTCGTGGGACTCTAGCAATGGTTGGTTACGAAATGTGTGGTGGCACCAACCAGACGATGATCATCCATGCCGCCCGGGCAGTGGAGATGATACATGCTTACATTCTCATTATCGATGATATCCAAGACAGAGGAGCGCTGCGTAGGGGAGGCCCAAGTGCCCATAAATTACTTGAGTCCGCACACGTGCTAGAAAAATGGAAAGGCGAACCCGTGCATAACGGAATGTCGCTTGCCATAAATGCTGCGCTGCTTGGTTTGCATCGGGCCGAAATGCTGCTTGCGAACCTGGATGTAAGTGATGAATTACGCGTCAAAGCTATTAATATCATGAACCACACCATGGCCGTAACCGTTCACGGACAGACACATGATATTATTAACGAAATAACTTCAGAAAAAGTAACAGTATCTGAAATTGAAAATGTTCTACAATGGAAAACTGCTCATTACAGTTTTTTAAACCCTATTCACATGGGAATGGTTTTAGCCGGCGCTCCTTGCGAAGATACCAACGCAATCATCGAATACGCGCTGCACACAGGTAAAGCATTCCAGATTATCGATGACCTAAAAGTGCTAAGCCAGACAGGAGAAAGTGGTAAGACTGCCAGTGATGATATCCGAGAAGGCAAGCAAACCTTGTTAACTGAGTATGCACTACGTCATGCTACGCCTGACAATGCCGCTTTTCTGGCGTCCTGCTTGGGGAATCAAGCTCTGTGCGAGGATGAATTTCAGAGATGCAAAGACATTTTAATCGGCTCCGGAGCGATTGTGAATGCTAAAAAAGCTGCCGCTAATCATATTGATGCGGCTCGCGGCTCGCTTAAGCAATACGCAAAACGGTGGACTCCCGAAACAGTGCAGTTCCTCGACGACTTGGCACAGTATCTTATAAAACAGGTAAGTTAAAATAATTTATGAATCAAGAAAAAACAATCTTTAAGCGAGGCAGCACCACTTTTTTTCTCAGTTCATTGTTTTTTCCAGCGAGCGTTAGAAAAGATGTATTCGACTTATATAGCTTTGTTCGAGTAGCCGACGACTACGTTGATCAGATACCGGCCGACAAAGACAGCTTCCGTAATTTACGACAGATATGGGCAGCATCTGTGACTAATCCAAGTCTTGATACCACCAAACATTCAGCCGATAAGACTAACCAGCGAGTGGCCAAAAACATGCTCCGAGTAGCCCGCAAACATAATTTTGATGTGGCTTGGGTTGAATCATTCCTGGATGCAATGGAATCCGATATAACCCATAAATCAATCAAGACCCTGGATGAGTTACTGCACTATATGTATGGCTCTTCAGAAGTTGTTGGATTAATGATGGCAAAAATTATGGGTCTCAAACCGGCAGCCACCGAAGCTGCCCAGCTGCAGGGCAGGGCGTTGCAATACCTTAACTTTATTCGTGATATCCAAGAGGATATTGACTTGGGCCGCTGTTATTTCCCAGCTAATGATCTAAAACGATTCAATCTCCCAGATGTAACTCACGAAACTGCCACCCGGCAACCCATAGACTTCATCAAATTTATACATTTCCAACTTAATCGATACAAGGCATGGCAGCATAAGGCAGGCGACGGATACAAATATATCCCAAAACGTCTTCGTATCCCGGTGCAGACTGCCGTAGATATGTACGTTTGGACAGCAAACGAGATACAGAAAAATCCATTGATTATTTATGAGCAAAAAGTGAAACCATCAAAAGCGCGTGTCCTCGGTAGAATATTGGTAAACACAATATAATTTACAAATCTTACTGCATTAATCGTTGTATTAAATTAACACTTTATTGCCACCCGGACAATTGTCTGTTACCTTGTAGACAAGAACTTATGCCTAGAATAAATAAACCAACCAAAGATAAAGTCGAACGCCACCGCGTATATACGCAGTTTAGCCGCGAGACACTTCGCTTTATGCCCCAGGTTGCTGCTGCCCAAACGGTTCAGCCGGACAGACGGTTATGGCAACTAATGAGCTAAACCAAAGTCTAGCTTCGCAAGAAGTAGACACAGCATTGAACACTGGAGCAATTCGTCCTGGTAAAATGTGTTTGCAGGTACTTGTCCAGAGCCCGCACTTTCAGGCGCGATTTCCGCAAGTTGAACTCCGCGCTGCCTAGGGGCCATTAGAGGAATTTTGTCAGACTCTAAGCATAACGAGAGAAAACTCCACATCTATCGTATACTGTAAAGTATGGCAGAGATGAAGCATAAATCAGCCAAAGAAACTCCAAAAAAACTGGCAATTATTGACGGGAAAAGTGTTTTTTACCGTGGTTACTACGCCATGCCAAATCTGAGTACTAAAGATGGTACGCCTACCGGCGGCGTCTATGGATTCGCCGTTATGGCCCTAGAAGTTATCCGCCGGCTTAAACCGGATTATGTCTGTGTTGCCTGGGACAAGCCAAAAACTAACATTCGTAAACGACTCGAGATATATCCACAGTACAAAGCAAACCGAAAACCGCCACCGCCTGATTTTTATGTCCAGATCCCGCTGCTACATGAGCTTTTGCAAGCCTTTGGCTGGCCGCTGTATGAACTTGACGATTATGAAGCTGACGACATTATGGGGACTTTTGCTAAACAGGCTGATGCGCAGGGTATTGAAACCATGATGATCACGTCTGACCTGGATATGTTGCAATGCGTTGGCCCGATGACTCATGTCTATGCGCTCAAAAAAGGTTTGAGTAACATAGAGATGTTTGAGCCGGATAGCTTCTTTGCAAAGTATGAAATTACCCCTGAGCAATTCCTGGATCTAAAAGCCCTAAAAGGGGATAGTTCGGATAATATCCCCGGTGTGCCAGGTATTGGCGAAAAAGGTGCTATTCAATTATTAAAAGACTATGACTCGCTCGACAATATTTATGAAAATATCGAACTGATCTCCGGGTCAACCCATAAAAAACTTAAAGACGGCAGAGAGTTAGCGTATTTGAGTAAAAAATTGGCGCAGATATGGACCGACGCTCCTATTACGCTTGATCTAAACGAAGTTGACGGCAGCAAAGTGAGTCCTACCAAGGTGCACGAACTGCTGAAAAAGTTTGAATTCCGGACGCTTGTCCGGCAGCTGCCGGACATTATGCAAATGTCTGAAGACGAGGCCGCGGTGATTACTGATTCCAGTATCGCGCTTAATCTGCCAAAAATCACTACAATTGAAACACAATCTGATTTTGACAAAATCGATACGTCTAAATGGAAGGAAGTAATAATTCATAGCTACGCGGCGGGCAGGCATGGACGTGATCCGCAGTGGTTGCTAGTAAGCCCCGACTCCAAACAAGCGTACGCCATCAATCTCACAAAAGTTTACAAAGGCCTGGCTAGTTTGCTCGAACAAAAAGCTGTTAAAAAGATTGGCTACAACCTCAAAAACACTGCTAAAGTTGCCATTGAACTTCAAGCAGAACTCAGTACTGTCCATCATGACGTGCTCGTTGGCAGCTTTTTACTCAATAGCTTGCGCCGTGAACAAACATTAACAGAACTGGCACAGGCTGATTTGGACTACACCGGTCCCGAACTGGAAAATATTTCTCCCGAAGAGTTTATAGAACGCACGCCAGAGATAATGGCGATCATCAGGGCGTTATATGAGCAGCAAGATAAAGCGCTTGAAGCGATTCCAAAGCTCAAAAAACTAGCCGAAGACATAGAGTGGCCAGTCATTTCTGTACTGGCCCAAATGGAGCACCGCGGGATTTTACTCGATAGTGATTACTTGAACGATTTTTCGGAACAACTCAAAGACACTATCAGTGACCTCGAGCAACAGATTTACGGACATGCCGACGAAGAATTTAATGTCAGCAGCCCCGCCCAGCTAGCCGTTATTTTGTTTGAGAAACTAAAACTGCCAACCCAAGGTGTTAAAAAAGGTAAAACGGGCTATAGTACGGCCGCGGCGGAACTCGACAAGCTGCGCGCTGAGCACCCGATTATTGAACTCATTACTCAGTACCGCGAAGTTACCAAACTGATGAGCACCTACGTGGAAACGCTGCCAACCCAAGTTGACGAGGAAGGGCGCATTCACACTACTTATAATATGACGACCGCCCAAACTGGCCGGCTGAGTTCAATTGACCCTAATTTGCAGAATATCCCTGTCCGCACCGAGCTTGGTAATCATATCCGCACTGCGTTTGTCGCAAAGCCTGGCTTTAGTTTTGTTAGCGCCGACTACAGCCAAATTGAGCTGCGTTTGGCGTCAGTTTTGGCCAAAGATGAAGAGCTGATTGATATGTTCAACCGCGACGTCGACGTCCACACGGCCACTGCTGCCCAAGTGTATGGCCGTGAGCCGGAAGACGTCACTAAACAGATGCGCCGCGACGCTAAAGTAATCAACTTTGGTGTACTATACGGCATGAGCCCGCATGGTCTTGGTATTGCCACTGGCATGAGTTTTGTGGCCGCCAAGCAATTCATCGATAAGTATTTTGAACTTCGTAAACCAATCTTTGAATATATGAACAATCTCAAGGTCGTTGCTCGCGAGCAGGGGTACGTAGAAACACTGTTCGGCCGCAGAAGGCCGATGCCCGATATTCATTCCAGCAACTTCATGGTACGCCAGGGCGCCGAGCGCGCCGCTATCAACATGCCAATCCAGGGCACCGGCGCTGATCTTATAAAACTGGCCATGATAAAAGTTCAAAACTATCTGAGCGACCGCAAAGAGTGTCATATGCTGCTGCAGGTCCATGACTCCATTCTAATAGAGTGTCCTGATGACCAGGCAAAAGCTGTCGCGGCTGACATTAAAGAAATCATGGAACAGGTGCACAAGCTGCCGGTTAAACTAACGGTAGATACATCGTTGGGTAAGAATTGGGGCGAACTGTAAACTTAGCTAATTCGGATGATAACCCGTCGCTTGTCATCCAGTTGTTTCTGTAGCAGAAATAATTTGGTGCGCAGGGCGCCAGCAGCTGCCGCGGACGGCACTTTAATCACAAATGTTTCCGGGTTAACCGAAACGGCTGGGACCAAGCCAATTTCAGCTTGTACGAATTCTTTAATTTGGCGAATTTCCGGTGGCTCGCCGTAATTGCGGCCAGTTAGGACATCCCCGAGTAGTTGAGTCATATACCCATCATATGCTAAGACGACAGCAGAAGGGAAGCTTGGCTGCGCAGCTTTCCACGAGTAGTATGGTAAGAGATAATATAATGTGGTATAATATATTCATGCCACGAAATTTTGGTCGTTATCTCATCGGTGTTGGACTGATTATTTTTGCTATTATTCTGATAATTATCGGCTTTAATATATTCAAAAATATATTTACCAGCGATACGCCAGACCAACAAACACTAACCAGTAAAAAAGTTGATCTGCTAGCCGCGCCGACGAATAACCAAGCAGTACGTTACACGGTGCGCGGTCCAGTGGTTGCTAATGAAAAGCGCACCAGCATACGATTTACGATCGACCGAACCAAGCGTCAGTTAGAAGTTTTGCAAGGCTACAATGATTCGGTTATTAAGACCCAGCAGCTATCTAATTCTCAGGAATCTTACCAGGCTTTTGTAGCTGCCTTAAATGGTGCCGGCTTCACTAAGGCTATCTCTCCTGACGAACGGGGTGACGAAGCTCAGAGCTGTCCGCTTGGCCAAACCTATAGTTTTGAAATTGCCCCTGGCGGCAGCGACGCTTTTCGAACCTGGTCGGTAAGTTGTGGCTCAAAGCTTGGAACTTTTGCTGGCAACCGCATTGTTATTGAGCAGTTATTTCAGCGTCAATTTCCTGACTACAATGAATTTACTTCTGGTATCAACCTAAATTAACTATTGCCTAGTAAACTGCCGTATACCTAACGTACTATAGAAACATGCCAGAGTTACCCGAAGTAGAAACGGTCCGTCTTGGCTTAGCCGAACTGCTGCCGGGCTTAGCCGTTACTGCCGTATCAAACGACAACCCTAAAAGTTTTCCAAATGCACCTAGCGACGTTCAGAAATTCTTAATTGGTGCCTGTGTTACCAACTTGCGCCGCCGGGCTAAAGTCTTATTAATCGACCTGAGTACAAACTACACATTAGTTATCCATCTAAAGATGACCGGGCAGATGGTCTATCGCAGCAATGACAACCACGAACGCTTCGGTGCGGGGCATCCCAATAATTCGCTGGTTGACGATCTGCCAGATAAATCTACGCGGGTTATTATTGAATTTAAAAAAGCCAAATTATTTTTCAATGATCAGCGCAAGTTTGGCTGGGTTCGTTTAATGCCTACTGTTGAAGTTGAAAACCTAGACTTCTTTAAAAAGGTGGGACCAGAGCCACTTAGTGCTGATTTTACGGCCGGGCAACTAATAAAGCGTCTGCAACGCCGCAAAAACACTAGCATCAAAGCCGCGTTGCTGGACCAAACCGTTATTGCCGGCATTGGTAATATCTATGCCGACGAAAGTCTCTGGGGTGCTAAAATTCACCCGGCCATTATCGTAAAAAATGTTTCTCCTAGTCGGCTTAAACTATTGTTCGAAGAAATCCAATACGTTCTAGCACTGGCAATAGAGAAAGGTGGCTCAACTGACAGAAACTATGTCAATGCAAGAGGGAAGCGGGGTAGTTACCTGGACTTTGCCCGTGTCTTTCGCCGCGAAAATCTGCCGTGTCCACGCTGCGGTACGACTATTAAAAAAACTCGTGTAGCCGGCCGCGGTACACATACTTGTCCAAAGTGCCAAGCATTAAAATTGAAATAATAAATCTTTGATAGCCGCTAGCAAAACACTTAAAAAATCTTTTTTACGCTAGAATACTAAGTATGGTTACAACTCTTACGGGAACAAATTGGTTTAGCGCAAAGGATCGGCTTGATGAGCTTATCGGCGCTTTTACCAAAGAGCACGGCGACTTAGCGCTCGAAAAGCTGGATGCCGCTGAAACCAGCTACGATCAGATCCTCGGCGCCATTGAATCGCTGCCGTTTCTGGCAAGTAAAAAAATGGTCATTGTGTACGACTTATCGCTCAACAAAGATGCTTCCGAGAAACTAAATGTTTTAATTGAACGGGCCGGTGATAGTACAGACTTGGTGATTGTTGAATCAAAAGTTGATAAGCGTGGTACTTACTACAAACAGCTTAAAAAACTCCCGGGTTTTCAGGAATTTAATGAACTCGAGGAAGGGCAGCTAACAAGCTGGCTTACCAGCGAAGCAACGCGTTTGGGTGCAAACCTGAGCCGTTCCGACGCTCAATATTTAGTGCAGAGAGTTGGCTTAAGCCAGATGAGACTTAGCCATGAACTCCAAAAGTTAGTTCTATACAATCCAGCCGTTACCAAAAAATCAATCGATTTGTTAACAGATGAAAATCCATCGAGCACTATTTTTAATCTTATCGATAGTGTGTTCTCTGGCAATCTTAAGCAAGCGCTACATATGTACGACCAACAGCGACAGCAAAAAGTTGAACCCCAGGCAATTCATGGTATGTTGGTCTGGCAAATGCATGCCGTGGCTATCGCAGTCTCTGCACCGTCCTCGGCCAACTCCTCCCAAATTGCACAAGACAGCAACATAAGCCCCTATGTTATTCAGAAGAGCCAACGCATTGCTCATGCTATGGGCCGCACCAAAGTTATAGAATTTATGAAACTGCTGCGTGATATTGACTACCGTGGCAAGCACGAAATCTTTGATTACGACGAAGCGTTGCGTTACGCCATCATCAGCTTGGCGTACTAGTCCGGTCTGGTATTATGTTCCTAGATGAAAACTTTAGTTAATACGAATGTTCAGCAGCACGTTACCGGCTATATGTTAAATGTTGGTTTTAGCCCGGAGAACGAACGAATTATTACCGGAATTCAAAAAGAAATGGTTGAACAATTTGGCGATGTGCTCTGGTTAACACCACCAGATGCGCTTCATATAACACTCCTAGACTGGATCGCCCCATTGGTAGATTATGGCAAAGACAAGGACCAGCTTTTTGAACAAATCTATGCTGATTACGACAAAGTAATAACCGACGCATTAAAAGACGAATTTGTTTTTGATGTAAAGTTTGGAAAGATAATGGCGGGAGCTGCCGCTGTTTTTATGGTTGGGTATGACAACGGCGGGTTTGAGCGGATCAGGAAAAAATATCTAGACAACGCTACGTTGTTGCCGAATACAAAATTGCCGCCACAAATTATTCACTCCACGCTTGGGCGGTTCGTAAAAGAAACAGACCTCCAGCCGATAGGTGATTATGTAGAGAGTTTACCGGTTACATTTGATCAAAAAGTTGAGAAATTTCGCTTAGTCAAAGAGACAATTGACCCTATGCTGGAATTCGAAGTGATTAAAGAATACCCGCTTAGCGAGTAAATCAGACTATTTTTTGCTGGTCTTCGATGCGGCTTTTTTAGCGGCAGGCTTTTTAGCAGGAGCTTTTGCGGTAGTAGTTTTCTTTGCGACTGGTGTTTTCTTTGTAGCCACTGGTTTCTTAGTAGAAGCCGTCTTTTTAGCGGCAGGAGCAGCGGTTTTCTTAGCAGGTGCTGACTTCTTCTTTGAAGTCTTTGACGCAGCTGCTGCTGCGCCGACTACAACTGTTACGCCAGCGGCGATTTTAGCAGCCTTGGCCAACTGGCTCTTTTTGCGGGCTGCTTTATTCTTGTGAATAACATTCTTTTTAGCAGCTTGGTCAATAGCACTCTGCGCTTTCTTTAATGCACTACCGGCTTTTTTATCGCCGCTTTTGATGGCGCCCTGGAAGGCTTTTACCGCTGTTTTTAGGGTACGCTTGGTTTTTACGTTGCGAGTTGTCGCTTTCTTGGCGGTACGGACTCGTTTTTGAGCGGATTTAATGATGGGCATAGTATGTCTAATTCCTCTTAAGATTTATGTGATTATAATTAAGAAAATTATACCGTATCTACCACCGTTTGTAAATCTGGCAGGCGGCATCCCTTAGCATATGGACAAGTAGTCGGAACCGGAGCCCAAGCCGGTAAGCCTTGAGAGATCTGCCATGCCCGGTGGCAGGAGTTTACGGCGAGTTCGGCATCATCTTTCCAACATTTATTAATCTCGACCGCTTCTTCGGGGAAAGCAGCATCAATGTCATTTAAATATATCGGCCACTCCGGACAGGGAGGACAAAAACCTGAATTGATAAAATTTTCGTAGTGGTTAATCATGACTTTATTGTTAGATTAATAGGATTATATTCATATTTATATAATTAATAAAGCTTATACTTATATAAACTGTATTTGTGCTATGGACTTATCAATCAGCTTATGCTATATTTACTTACAAAATAACAATATAAAAACGCAGTACAAACAAAAAGAAAAAAGTTATGCCACCAAAGACTAGTAATAAATCCGACTCCGACTCCGGTCAGATGCCGCAAATTGTCGAACGGATAAAATCTGCCAGCAAAATACTGATTACGGTAAGTAATGACCCTTCGATTGATCAGTTGGCGGCATGTATTGGTTTAACTTTGGCGCTAAGCAAACACGATAAGCACGCCACTGCTGTTTTTAGCGGCAAAGTACCGTCCACCCTTGAATTCTTGGAGCCAGAAAGTACTCTCGAAAAGAGCACTAACAGTTTACGAGACTTTATTATCTCACTCGATAAGTCCAAGGCTGATAAGTTGAGATATAAGGTAGAAGATGACTTTGTAAAAATTTTTATTACACCGTATCGAACCAGTATCGACGAGAAGGATCTGGCCTTTAGCCAAGGTGACTTTAATATAGATTTGATCATTACACTAGGAGTACATCAGCGCGAACATCTTGACGGGGCAATTGTGGCTCATGGCCGGATTTTGCATGATGCCACTGTGGTTTCGCTAAATACTGATACCGCTAGTGACATCGGTGCCATCAGCTGGGTGAATACTGGAGCCAGCAGTCTCTGTGAAATGGCCAGTGACCTGGTAATTGCTTTGGATAAAAAATTACTTGACGAACAAATTGCCACAGCATTGCTTACGGGAATGGTCGCGGAAACTGACCGTTTTGGTAATGAAAAAGCGCATCCAAACACGATGTCGGTGTCGGGTTTGCTTATGGCCGCTGGTGCAAGCCCGCAGTTAATTGCCGGGCAGTTGCGTGAGCCAGAATCTGAGCCAGAGACAGAAGAGCCAAGCCAAGAAATTCCGGAAGTAGTTGATGACGGTGGAGAGCCGGAACCGGAGCAAGCTGAAGCTCCCCCTAATAAAAGAGATAACGGAGTGATTGAGATCGACCATA
Source organism: Candidatus Saccharimonadia bacterium (assembly GCA_963717365.1). GTDB lineage: Bacteria > Patescibacteriota > Saccharimonadia > Saccharimonadales > 2-12-FULL-41-12 > JALQXV01. The sequence goes on along the minus strand of OY970327.1, from coordinate 863,237 downwards.
GCCAAGATGATATTTTGATTGATGAGCATGGCACACTAAAAATCACAAAAGAAACAGAAGCGAAGGCCGCCGATGAAGCCCTTAAGGCTCAACAGCAACTCGAAGCCACTCAAGCGGCGCTTGATGCGCAGGCCGCCGAAGCTAATAAGTACCCTAAGATTGGCCCGGCTAAAGCGATTAAAACAGAAGACAGCAGCGAACCAGAAGCAGATACCGGACCCGCCAATCCTGACGGCGCCCATTTTATGACTGAACCGCCACGAAATTACACACCGCTCACCGGCAGTGGTACTCCTGAAGATGACGGAGACATGGCTGACCCCTTGTCTGAGACGCCGGCACCAACACCATTGCTAGAGCGAACCCATACTGAACCGGCTAAAGAAACTCGATCTGCTGCGACACCGCCACAAGCTGACGATCCTCACGATCAGACTCTGAATGAGCTGGAACATGCCGTTAATAGTCCTCACCTTAGTGCCGTCGATCAAGTTATTAATGATGAAAAAGTTACTTCGCCGTCGCCGCCACCGTTGGATGCTGCCCGTGCCGCGGTTGATAATATTGTTGAGACAAACGATATATATCGTCCGGGTCCTATCAACTCGCTCGGTGCCCAGCCTGTTAACTTGAATCTTGGCCATGATGAACCAGCCAATGGTAACAGCCCTTCGTCACAAGGCAAAACCGGCCCCATTCAGACTCCGCCGCCGGTGCCTCCACCTTTAATGCCGCCACCAAGTGCATAAGAGCTAATAGATAGATGTGAACCAGCCCTAAATAGTTGTATGCTGTAATCTATGGAAATAGACGGCTTGCTATTAGTTGATAAGCCATATGGCTGGAGTTCATTTGATGTGGTCGCTAAAGTCCGCGGTACTTTAAAGCGCGAATCCGGTTGGAAAATTAAAGTTGGCCATACCGGTACCTTGGACCCGCTTGCTACCGGATTGATGATTATAGTAGTCGGTAGCTACTGTAAGCGCGCCGAGGAGTTTAGTAAGCTTGATAAAACCTATGAAACCACTATGAAATTAGGAGAAGTCAGTACGACTGGTGATGCTGAAGGAGAAAAAACACCGTTAGCTGATAAAAAGCCGGATGAAGACAAGCTGACAGAAGTATTACGAGACTTTGTTGGCGACAGCATGCAAACACCACCCATACACTCTGCCATAAAGATTGGCGGCAAGCGGGCGTATAAACTGGCTAGGGAAGGCAAAAGAGTGGTAATTGAACCGCGTCCGGTGCGAATAAACAACATTACACTCACTAATTATGGATACCCATATGTGACTTTTACGGCGAGTGTTGGTAGTGGTACATATATTCGCAGTTTGGTGCAAGATATCGGCGAACGATTACAAACTGGCGCCTATATGTCTGATTTACGACGGATTACCGTTGGGCAGTTTAGCATAGATGATGCCCTAACAGACCTACCAGATATAAGCTATGAAAATATTATGAAATCGCTCAGAAAATCCTGATAAATGTTGCGGTGGCAACTATTCGCTACCGCTTTTCTGTGGTATCGTTGGTACATCTTTGAAGAGACGGAGGTCATACGCAATGAATCAGCAAAAAAAAGCATTCTTTGCAAAAATGAGCGAAGAATTCATCGCGCTCACCTATGATGACGTCCGTCTCAGAACAGCTCGCAGCGACTACGCGGCATCCGAGGTAAACACAGACAGTAAATTTTCCCGGAACGTGCCGCTGAAAGTACCAATTATAAGTTCGCCAATGGATACGGTCACAACTTCTGCGATGGCAATTGTCATGGCAAAGCACGGCGGCCTGGGTGTCATTCATGCCGGTTTATCGGTAGAAGAGCAGTGCAACGAAGTTAAGCGGGTTAAATTGCACCTGAATGGCTTAATTAAAAATCCGGTTGTTATTAGCGATACCCAAACAGTGAGTAGCGTACTGCGTATGCGTGAGCAAGAAAAATTAGAATTTAGAACTTTTCCAGTTATTAATAGCCAGAATAAATTAGTTGGTCTTCTGACCCGCAATGACCTTAAACACTGTAAGAGTGTCTCAGACATGGTCAGCAGCGCCATGACTCCCTTGTCGCAGATTATGAGTGCCAAACCCAACATTGATATTAATCGGGCCTACGCACTGATGAGTGAGAGCAAGAAAAATACGCTGCCACTGCTCAATAACGACGGTACTGTAGCCGGATTGTACATCTGGTCAGACGTAAAGCGTATTCTGGAGGGGAACGCCGGACTTTATAATGTTGATGCCAACGGCCGGTTACTGGTGGCTGCCGCTGTTCCGACTAACGACAGCGCTCTGGAGCGTATCGCCGCTATGATTGACCATCTCGATGCCGTTGTATTGGACACCGCCGATGGCGATTCAAAATTTGCCTTTAAATATACCAAAAAAATTAAAGAAAGTTTTCCGCAGTTAGACCTGATAGTCGGCAACATTACCGAACGTGACTCGGCTCGCGAACTTGCTTTTGCCGGTGCTGACGGGCTGCGGATCGGCCAGGGGCCTAGCGCGATCTGTACCACTCGTACTGAAATTGGCATTGGATGCCCGCAAGTGACAGCTATATATGAAGCTGTTGAGGGTGTAGAAGAAGCTGCCAAAGTAGATAAAAAGTATCGTATTCCGGTATGCGCCGACGGTGGGATCAATAACCGCGGCGATATATCAATTGCCATTGCCGCCCGCGCCAACAGCGTTATGATCGGCACTAGACTGGCTGGTACCGATGAGTCACCTGGCGAAATAATAGAGCTGCCCAATGGCCGTAAGGTCAAAAAGCACCGGGGGATGGGATCAATGGGCGCGTTTCGAGATAGCGCAGCAGCCCGGGAGCGCTACGGCGGCATGGTAGATGACGATGAACTGCCATTGGCAGAAGGCATAGAAACAGAAGTTCCTTACCAGGGGTCAGCAGCAGCTGTACTAAAAAATTATACAAAAGCTTTGCGCAAGAGTATGTCATATGTTGGCTCAAAAGACATAGAATCCCACCGCCAAAACACCCGTTTTTGGCGCATCACTCAGGCCGGGCTCAAAGAGTCGCATACTCGGGTTTAACAGACCTGACTTAAGACAAGTCTTTTGCAAGTGGCTTGTTATTTGCAACCAAATAGTCCTTGACCTTTCTAAAAGCCTTTAAGAGCTCTTCCACTTCCCCGCGTGTATTAGAGGCAGTAAACGTTAGCCGGTGACACTCATCACCTTTGCGGACCATTGGAAAAGGAGCAACCGTCACAAGAATACCTTCTTCATACAATATATTTGCAGTTGCGATCAAACTATCAGTATCGCCGATCCAAACTGAAGCTATTGGAAAACCAGTTTTATTCATAACGGTGAAGCCAAGCTTTCGTAAACCATCAATTGACAGGTGAGCTATATCCCATAGCTGTTTGCGATACGCATCGCCGCGCTTTTCATTAATTTCCAAACCCTTAAGGAGAGTGGCCAATGAAGCAGTAGGGCAAGGCCCGGACAGATCATAGGGGGTGGCAAAGGCTTGCAAAAAAGTCTTCATTTTTTGAGAACAGCCAACAAAAGCTGCCAATGAAGAATAAGCCTTTGAGCAGCCGCCAACATAGATGATGTTCTCGTAGTCGCAGTTAAAGTGTCGGACGATACCGTTGCCTTTATGCCCTAATGGCATTTCCTCAGTTGGATTTTCACCAACAACACCAAAACCGTGAGCATCGTCAATGTATAGAATTGCATTATACTTTTTGGCTAGAGCAACTAATTTTAAGAGTTGGATATAATCACCAGTCATACTGTAAACACCATCAACAACTATAAGTTTGCGTGGATTTTTTTCCTGCTCTTTCAATAATTTTTCAAGTGTATCTAGATCGTCCTGCCGATAACTGGCAAGCGTGGCGCCGCTATCTCGAGCAATTTTAGCCGCTTCATACATTGTTTCATGGGATGATTTATCTAGAAATATAGCGCCTGTTTTGCCCACTAATGCAGGAATAACACCAATTGATATTAGGGTTACGGTTGGTAGAATGAGTGTAGTCTCAGTACCAATAAGCTTGGCCAATTTCTGTTCAACCTCGTTGTATATCTGAGGACTTGCTACCAGCCGACACCAGCTTGGATGCACGCCCCACTTTTTGATGTTTGGATGAACTGTCTCTTCAACTTCCGGATCAAGGTCAAGCCCCAAATAATTACACGAAGCAAAGTCAGTCACCCAATGGTCTTCGGCTACTCGAATTTTCCTGCCCTGTATTTCGAGCGCTGTCATGTTATACATTGGTGTTTTGTTAAATAAATCTCGCATTTCTGAGCGTCGATTTTCACCTAAATTTGCTTTGATCATATTGTCTTCGGTATTCATTCTGGGTTGTCTCCGTTTGTTAGTAGCTGGCCTTTTCTTAACGTAAGTATTCGTATACTGTCTTTATAGCCTATATCTTTAAAAAGTATACAACTTACTTCACCTTCTATGCTGCAGATATACATAATAATTCCATGTACTGTAAATGAGCCGGGTGGTGCATGGGATCGCTTGTGTTTTCGTGCAATAGCTACTCCTTTAAAGAATAGTTTTTGATTCCCAGGTAAAAATGTAAAACAGTAATCAAAAGCTTCAATGTAAGGATAGGCATTAACTTTATTATATATATCAAGCGCCCACTCAGTCTCCCAATCTATTTTCATGTAAGAAGAGTACTTTGGTGTTATTGAGTGACCTATACTGCTTTGCTTCTGAGGATTAGTTTTACCCGATAAGTAAGCTAGTAAATCTTTGACTAATGTTTCCGCTACAGTTTGTGTTATTTTTTGTTCAATAGTGTAATACGTATCAGTAGAAGAGACTGGAAAAATATGCTGACCAATTAGTTTGCCACCGTCAACACTGGAATCAAGCATGATGTATGAAACTGCTGATTCGCTATCTTGGTTCTTAAGCGTCATAAGTGTTGGAACCGAACCCCTGTATTGCGGCAATTTAGAAGGATGAACATTAATTGTCCCATGAGCGGGTGTATCAATAAGTTGAGCAGGTAGTAACCCCCAAATATTTATCACTAGGAGATCAACGTTATGTTTCTGCATCAGAGAAACTATCTGCTTTGTGTTGTTAAAATCAACCACCACCACACGATTTTTCATAATTGAAATAATAAAGGGACAGTATTTTCGCCAAGCCGAAGTAAGAAATGGAAAAATCAGCCGGAGCATAGTAATCGTTGCAAGTGTGCCGCCGCCGCTTCCTTGTATGTAAAAACGATAACCGTGTTTTAACAACAAGTTAAAAGGGTTAAAGGTAGACTTTTCAAGTAAATCAGGGACCATCGCCACTAACCTAGGTGTAAACGCCGGCTCATTAACAAGTAAAAACCATGTATCGCAATCAAGTCCTGCATACGCTACATGGTATGTGTTCTTCCTCATGTCTTGCTTAGCAGTTCGGCTTCTTGTGTTAAGAGTACCCGGTCAATTTTGCCGGAAGACGTTTTAGGAAGCACTGGTCTCTTTAAAAATCTATAAGGCATCATGTACGAGGGTATTTTTTTGGCTAAAAACTCTACAACTTCCTGTTCCTCTAATCGCTCTCCTGCAAGGAGAGTATAAAAACAATAGAGCCGGTTGCTGTATTTTTCATCTGGCACGGCAACAACTACGAACTCATCTAGCTGACTTATTTTTGCCAGAGCAGACTCAATTTCGCCAAGTTCAATACGAAAGCCCTTTACTTTAACCATATGGTCTTTCCTGCCTCTGTAATGTAAAACACCTACCTCATCATAAAAACCATAGTCGCCTGTTCTCCAATACTGAACAGGGTAAGGGTGAAACGGACTTTGTACTAAATTAGTTTTAGTTTTTTCTTCCAAACCAAGATAGCCGATCGTAACAGTGCCGCCCCGACACCAGAGTTCACCGAGCTCGTTTGCAGCACAAATTGCAGTACCTGATTCGTTTACAACAATAATTTCCGTATCATCGACTACGCTACCAAGCGGTATAGGCGAATCGTCTTCAGGGATACGGTCGATCCAGTAATAGGTAATTATATTCGTCTCCGACGGGCCATAAATATTGGCAATTCGAGTATGCGGTAGTGCTACTTGTAGTCTTCTCAGAGAAGGAGTGGGGAATGGCTCTCCGGCATACATAACTTCTCTAAGTTTGAGGTCTGCCGAACCTAATTTACCTCTATTGAGCAGAGCTATAAAAGTAGAAGGCGTGGTGTATAAGACAGTAGCCCCATATTTTTCCATAAGCTGCACATAGTCAGTGTGCTTAGCGTCACCATCACGTTTTTTGCTCCAATCATAGCAAACCAAAGTAGCGCCAGCTTTGAGTGTATTAAAGATATCAAAGACTGACAGATCAAATTTAAATGGAGCACGGGACATAACCACATCATCAGGCGTAAGTTTAAATTCTTTGTGCATCCAGTCAACGAATGTTCGGGCATTACGATGGGTGAGCATAATCCCCTTAGGTACGCCGGTAGATCCGGAGCTATGGAGGATATAGGCAAGATCATCGCTAACTTGGTTTAAAGTCGGCGGATCAGTGGTAGATAGTTCTTCTAGAGCGGTAAAATTGTCATGTTTTGAGTGTATTGTAGGTGTGTCTGCACCGAGTACTAGCACATACTGGATATTAGGATGGTCCCAGAGTTCTGAATGTAGGGCATACTGATGCGGATCAACCACGATCATTTCTAGTTCAGTATTTTTAATAATGGTTGCCAGAAGCTCATCTGGTGAATGCTCATCAAGCGGGATATAGGCGCCACCAAGCTTAAGTATCGCTAGACAAGCAGCAATACTTTGAGCATGAACAGGGGATAATATGCCAATATACGGCTTGATGCGAATATCAGGCTTACGTGTCTTAATGTAAGCCGCAAACTGATTACTTCGTTTATTGAGTTCTTCATAAGAAGTTGTTGCACCTCCTTCTTCAAGTACGGCTATATTACTGGCTTGTCTGCGGATCGTGTCAGTAAAAACATCATGTAATAAATAGCGCATAGAATTCTCCTAAGTATAGATAATCAATGTATCAGTAATAATTTCTTTAATGCGCTCAGATCTTTTGAAATGGTGTAGTTGATCAAAGGGGAAGCTATCAAAATGACACAATCCAATACTCTCACTTGGATCTATGCCAATATGTTCTTCAAATGAATTTAAGTAGTCAAAATAGCTAGTACGGACTTGCTTTGCTTGCTCGGTGTTAGCCCAAGTAGTTATGAATAGAATGTCGCCCGGTTTAATAACTGCGTTTATTGATTCAATTGGTTCTTCAAGATAGGCTAGTATATTAAACAAAAACATAAACAACGAATTACCTGGAGGCAAATCAGCTGGTGTGACGTCTTTAAAACGCTTTGGGATAAAGGATATGTCATCGAGCTGTTCTACTAAATACCTGACGGAATCGTTCATATAAATATCCGCTAGAGGTTCTATGCACGTATAGTGTTTGGTGTGCATTCGTGCTTGCCTTAGGCCCCAAAGTTCGCCTCCGCCAACAGCAACAAAATTCATTTTTTTTGTTTCTGGATGAATACGAAAACAGTTATTGAGAGTATTATGCTCTTCTGCTGTATATGATGCAGAAAGCTTCAATGCCTGAGGAGATAGCATACGATAAAAATAGCTACTACTCACGCTGCCTTTAATAGGAGTCTCAGTTAGGGGTGAAAGATACTTTATAGCGGACACTTAAAAATCATAGCATGAAGTTACTTCTGGCGAACTATCACTTGTTTCCGCCCTGGTCCGGTGCTGACTATACTTATAGGTGTTCCCAGGTAATCTTCAATAAATGTAATATAGTTTTGCGCTTCTGTGGATGTATGATCATGCCAAGTGGGGAAGTCTTTATACACTGGTGTGCAGGTGGCTAGTTCTTGGTCGCTATTTGGCGGGACAAGTAGTTCGACACCGTTACAGTTATAGGCAACGGCTATTTTGGTAATCAAGCCATGACGCTTCAAACAGTCAAATTTTGTCAGAGCAATTTCGTCCACCCCATTTATTTGAATGGCTCGTTTGAGCATCACAAGATCAAGATAGCCAACTTCGCGCTGTCGGCCAGTTGTGGCACCGTATTCACCATCTACTTCGCCCTTATTGCCCCTGGTGTTAGTGGCAATTAATTCATCTTCAATTTTTGCTACAAAGCAACCGCCCCCGACTTTTGATGGAGTTGCTTTAACTACTCCAACCACGCGCCCAGCTCGCTTGGGATTAATGCCGATACCCTCAATCAACGCTGCAACAGTGGTACCGCTTGAGGTAGTATAAGGATATTTCCCGTGATTAATATCTAGACCATAGGCCTGGGCGCCCTCAACTAAAATATCCTGGCCACCGTCCAGCAAATTGTTCAAAACCGTTGGCGTATCTTGTATGTACGGCTTAAGTTGGATCGCTGACTGGGCAAATTCCTTTGCCGATTGTTCAATATCCACGGTGCCATCATCTAAGTTAAGTTGTTCCAGTCCTGCGCGAGCCAACTCAGCCAACTCAGTCTCAGTTTTATTACGGATTACTTCCACCCGAATACCTTCACGTAAACTTTTATCGCTGGCTGCAAAAGCTATGCCAGCTTTAGTGCTACCCTGGGGCTTAAGGCCGTTTTCGCGGGCTGCATCAGCCAGTTTGTGTTTGGGGAAGACCATATGTGACATGTCGCTTATAGCCAGGTTGTCAGGGCTTATTGTAATGCCTTCAGCGCGAACCTGTTTCATTTCGTTAACTAGTCGTACTGGATCAGTAAAAACTCCATGCCCAATAACATTGAGTTTACCAAAGGAGACAATACCAGATGGTAGCTGGTGAAGCGCGATAGGACGACCATTTTCTAGCACAATGGTATGCCCGGCATTTGACCCACCGTTACCTCTGACAACTGCCGAAACATCGGCAGTTAGCATATCAACAATTTTGCCTTTGCCTTCATCACCGTATTGCAAGCCAACCACAAAAATCGCCTGGCCATACGCATGTTTGCCAGCCGAATTCATTCCGGCAAAGTCTGTTTCCTCTTTGATCACTCCTTAAAATATACCAATAACTCGATGATAATAAAAACCTCAAGAGCATTTCACAATACTCGCCGGCCCAGTTCTACTTCCTGCTGTTACACTAGACACTGCACTATGATCGCTAATATTACTATCCACGAAAAATCATTTGGGCCTAAAATCCTGTATAAAGATCTAACGCTGCAGCTGCAGCCGAAAGAGAAGGTGGGGTTGATTGGGCGGAACGGCACGGGCAAAAGCACGCTGTTCCACATGTTAACGGGCGCCGATAAAGACTACAGCGGCCAGATTAAGTTCCGGAAAAATCTCATAGTTATTTCCTCGCGCCAAGAACACCAAGGCTTGGAAAATACGCCGGTGCTGGAATATATCCTGGAAGGCTTGCCGCAGTATGCCGTGCTGAAACACATACTGGATACATATCCTGAAACCATGGGAGTGAGCACGCATAAAATGAATCAGTATGGCGACGCGCTTGAACAATTTTCGTCGCTCGGCTACTACCAAGTGGAGAGTGAAATTGTTCAAACACTTGAAAAATACCAGCTCAGCAAAGCCCAAATTAGCAGCACAATAGGCCAGCTCTCCGGAGGTCAGAAACGGTTTGTCGAGCTGGTTAAAGTTCAGCACGCTAACGCCGAACTGGTGCTGATTGATGAGCCAACTAACCATATGGACTACGTCGCCAAAGACTCGTTCGTCGAATGGTTCAAGCGCGAACAAGCGTCCGTTTTAGTGATCACCCATGACCGCGATGTCTTACGAGAAGTTGATCGAATCATAGAATTACGTGACGGCCGAGCCATTAGTTTTAATGGCAACTATGATAACTATTTGCGTACTAACACTACTAAAATTGTCTCCGAAGTTAATGAATACGAGGTCACCCAAAGTCGTATAACCAACCTTAAATCAGACGTTATCCGCTTCCAGCGCCTAAAAGAACGTTCGCGTGACCCAGACACTATTAAGCGCTTTAAGGGTCAAGAACAACGCGCGCGCGCCGAACTTAGTAAATTGCAGCAACTAGAAAAACCGTCCTTCTGGATTGACCAAGAGTCATTACAAGGTCTCAACGATAAATTAACTAGCTCGTATGATACCCACAAAGCGCGTAATATCCGCGTGCGGATGAAAACTAAAGAGTCCGATAGCAGCCGGCTGCTGATTGAAACGCATGAACTAAGTCTGGGTTATGATGCACCACTATTCAAAGATATTTCATTCCAGCTGCGTGAAGGTGAGCGCTTGCGTTTGCACGGACGAAATGGGGCAGGTAAGACGACATTAATACAGGCTATTTTGGCTCATGCCAGCGGCGCCCAGGCACAGGCAACTAAATACGTCGGCAGTATTGCTACCGAAAAAGAACTTAAAATTGGTGTCTACCAGCAAGAGATTGATTCAGATTTGCTAGAGTTAACCCTATACAATGCCGTTGAAAAAGTATTGTTAGCCAAAGACGTTCAAGCAAGCGACCAGCGTATTCGTCAGCTGCTCAGCGACTATCTATTTAACCCCATGGGTGATGCCAACCTAACACTTGAACAACTGAGCGGCGGCCAGAAAGCCCGTTACCAGCTCATTAGTATGTTGGCCAACGATCCACAAGTTTTAATTTTGGATGAACCGACCAACCACCTTGATCTACCCAGTATTGAAGAGCTCGAGAACGCCTTGCAGCAGTATCACGGCGCCATAATTTACGTTTCTCACGATTCTTACTTTGCGGGAAAACTCCAGGGCACCGAAGTAAAAATCGGCTAAGTTACTAATATAGAGTTGACAAAATAGCAATAATTTGTCATTATAAACACATGAATGAATCAATTTCCGAGATACGAGACGATGCCAGAGGAGCAAGAAATGCTGCACTCACACTGACTGCTACCGCAGGAATGAGCGCACTTTCAACGTTAATGCCCCACGAAGCAGCCTTGCCACGAACCATAAATGCAGTCCTAGTTGGAGCATTTGGTGCGCTTGCTGTTGTTGCAGCTCTCTATTCAGGCAACCGTTACGGTCGCGTCCGTACCCTCGAAGCACAGCCTAGCAACACAGTCTCGACCCAATAAAATAGAAATCGAATATGCCCAAGACACGAAAAGGGTATTGCTACTTAGGATTGACAAAACATGTAAAATTTGCTACAATTTGGTCAAATTTATAAAATAAAAAACAGAGAGACGGTCATGAACCAAGAACTCAAAGATTATATCCAAAGAAAACGCGCAGATGGCGTCAGCGACGAACAGATTAGCACTAACTTAATTGCCGCTGGCTGGCCAGAAGAAATGATTAGTAACAGTATTAAAGCTAACCTGGATGATGATGTGCCACCTCCTCCAGCGCCACTCCTTCAGCAGCAGAATACAACATCAACCCATAGCGCTGCTATAACAGCAAACGATAACGACGATATTAACGACGGAAGCTTTGGTGTGGAACACCTTATTATGATGTTGTCGCTCTGGATAGCGGTCGGCTCATTCTCAGGGCTCCTCCATACGCTGCTTGAATCAACCGTCAATCCGGGTACGGTGGACGCAGCTGCTTCGTCAGGTATTAGCCCAGTTGCTACCGCCGGTCTGCTGGTAAGTTTGCCTGTCTTTACATTTTTATTCTTTAGAACTCGCCGCGAAGAAGAGCGCAACTTTCTTTTGAAGCGTAATAAATTGCGCCGTTTTGGCATCCAGGCAGCTCTAGTGATTGCCTTTCTGACCGCAATCTGTCACATCGGCTGGGGTATATATAATCTCATGAGTGGTGGCGGCGATTCTTCATATGATTCGTATAATGACCCCACTAATAGTCCTGCTATAGAAGTTGGTCATATTTTAATTACGTTAGCTCTTGCCAGTGGTGTTATCCTTTACTTCCAGAGACAAATTCGTAAAGAAGCGAGGCTAAAATAGTCATGAAAAGAGTTAACTTCAAAGACCGTAAAGTAATTTTCTTTATCGTTCTATGGGCCTTCAGCTTGATTCTTATTACTTTTGTTCAGGTAATGAGCAACCGAAACAAGGAAGACAATAAAACGAGCCAGAATGTTTCTCGGATTTCTGTGCTGCTTTATGATAAATATACTAATGACGAAACATTCCCCCGCACTCTGGATGGAATTAAACCAACAAATGATAACAAAGACAGTTATTACGATGACGGCTATTATGACGAGATCGATACTAGTAAAGTGACGTACACGAGGGTTGCCGATAATGGCTACAAACTCTGTGTAACATACAAAAACGAACGACTTTCTTACAGGGGTAAAAAGGGTATGCAAACCATGAAACTTACTGATTACGGAGATATACCAGAAGAGCATCCAAAGGGAAATGTCTGTTATACCTATACCGCCGAATTTAACCCCCGTGATAATGATTACGACTACAACTATTATGACGAGGACTACGAGCAAAACCTTAGAAATTAACCCACTAACTGTAGTTGCGTAACAGAGGAGAGTGTGCTAAAGTATGGGTAACATATGTTAGCAACCGAGAAAAAACAGGCAATAATTGCCGACTTAGCAAAGAACGACAAAGATAGCGGCAACCCATCCGTGCAGGTAGGTATTTTGACTGCCCGTATTAAAGAGTTAACCGAACATCTTAAGATAAATAAAAAAGACCATATGGCTCGCCGCGGCCTTCTGCAGATGGTAGGCAAGCGTAAGAAACTGCTGCGATACATCTCAGAACGGGATACGCAGCGGTATTTAGAGCTCATCCAAAAGCTCGGCATTCGCCGCGCTAAGTAAGCAGCTGGACAGCGGACATTCCCATAACAAAGCAAGGGGAGTGTCCGGAATCTAGAAGCTAACACTCTAGGCACCATTCTATGCAAGGATATATTCCAAGAAGTGCGCTAAACGTCCTATACTTAAAATAATAGTAACTAACTCGTCGTATCGATATACAGATATACCGGCAGCGCATAACCTCTGCGGATACCTGAATCGAGACGATCGAGATGAAAGGAACAGACACCTAAATGAGTACGATTAACCCGTTTGGCAAAGATATTATCAGCGTCAGTAGAGACTTCTGTGGCCGACCGCTTACATTAGAAGTCGGCCGCGTTGGCTTCCGTAGTTCGGCCAGCGTACTGGTTAAATACGGTGATACAGTGGTGCTCGGTACCGCTATGGTGGGTTCAAAAACCCTTGAGAATTTCGATTATTTCCCCCTGAGTATTGATTACGAAGAAAAAATGTATGCAGCCGGTAAGATCAGCGGCAGCCGCTTTATTAAAAGAGAAGGGCGGCCCAGCGACGACGCGATTCTAATTGGTCGCCTGATTGACCGCCCAATCCGCCCACTTTGGCCAAAGGGTTATCGGCACGAAGTACAGGGCGTGGCTACCGTGCTCAGCATGGATCCCGATTTCCGCCCCGATATGATCGCCATGATCGCCATGAGTACGGCCTTTATGATGACCGGAGCGCCGTTTGAAGGTCCAGTTGCCGGTATTCGCTTGGGTATCGATGAGAATGGCGGCTTTCAAGCCTTTATGAAGCCCAAAGACCTGGATAGCGGTGCGCTTGACCTGGTGGTAGCCGGTACCGAAGCAGGCATCATGATGGTAGAAGCCGGTGCCAATGAAGCTACCGAAGAACAGGTAGCCGATGCGCTCGGTTTTGCGTATGAAATGATTCAGCCGGCAATTGAGCTGCAAAAAGAACTGATAGAAAAACTCGACATTAAAAAACAGGAATTCAGCCTGGTTTTACCAGATTCTGATGTACAGTCACAGGTGGACGGTTGGGTAGACGGCAAACTTGGTCGCCAACTCCATAAACCGTACCCGGAACGGAACGTTCTGGTTCATGACCTCCGTACTGCAATGGAAACCCACTTTATTAAAGAGCTCGGCGAAGATGAATTTAAAGCAGTTCGCCGCGAATACGATGAAGCCTTTACGGGCGCCCTTCATAAAGATGTGCGTAAGCATATTGTTGAAGACGGTATCCGGCCTGACGGACGTAAAACTACCGAAATCCGACAGCTTTCCAGCGAAATTGGCTTCCTGCCACGGGCGCACGGTTCAAGCTTGTTCACCCGTGGAATGACCCAAGCCCTGAATATCGTTACGCTAGCTCCACTGAGCTATGTGCAGTTAGTTGATACCATGGAGCGCGAAGCAGAGCGTCGTTATCTCCACCACTACAATGCACCTGGCTACACTGTCGGAGAAGTAAAGCGCCTAGGCAGTCCTGGCCGCCGCGAAATCGGGCATGGCTACCTGGCAGAACGCGCCGTGGAGCCGGTTTTACCGTCTGAAACTGACTTTCCGTACACTATCCGCTCTGTCACCGAGATTATGAGCCAGAATGGCAGCACCAGTATGGCTGCCACTTGTTCGGCTATCTTGGCGCTGATGGACGCTGGTGTACCGCTCAGCGCACCAGTTAGTGGAATTGCCATGGGTCTATTTATGGACGGCATCCGCCCAATCATTCTAAGCGATATCGCTGACGCCGAAGATTTTGCCGGTGATATGGACTTTAAAGTTACTGGTACCAGCAAGGGTATCACCGCCTTACAGATGGATATGAAAGTCCACGGTTTGCCAGTTGATGTACTTAAAGAAGCCTTAATGCAGGGGAAAGATGGTCGGGCGCACATCCTCGAGCATATGCTGACTACTATTAAGGAGCCAAAGTCTGAAATTAGCCCGTTTGCGCCACAAGTGATTGCCATCAAGATTAATCCGGATAAGATCCGCGAAGTGATTGGCAAGGGCGGTGAGATGATTAATAAAATTATTGCTGAAACTGGCGCGGAGATCGATATTAAAGATGATGGCACGGTTATGATTGCTAGCCCGGATAAGCGCAGTATCGAAGGTGCTATTAAGTGGGTTAAGCAAATTACAGACGACCCGGAAGTTGGTTTAATTTATGAAAATTGCCGCGTTGTTAGCGTCCTCGATTTTGGAGCTTTTGTAGAAATTATGCCTGGCAAAGAAGGCCTGGTACATGTCTCAGAAATGAGCGAAGAGCGAATTGATAAGCCAAGCGACGTTGTTAAGGAAGGCGATAAAGTTACTGTTAAGCTGGTAGGCATTGACGAGCGCGGACGTTTGCAGCTCAGCATGAAAGCAGCCGCGCGCGAACAAAAATAAGGAGATAAGTATGGAAAAATTAAATGCATTTCATAAAACCCGCCAAGGCTACCTTGCCTTTGGTGTTATTGAACTAGTCGCAGCTTATATTCTGGCTTCAATTTCGATTGATACTGCCAACATGTTTGCTTATGTATTCACGGCCGTTTTTCTTATCGGTTCTATTTCTAATTTCATTAATGCCGCTAAACCGCGCAAAGCCAAAGCTTCAGATAAGAAAGCACCTGCTCGCTAAGCAGATCATAACTATGATGTATCAAAAATTACGGAACCAAAAAGTACTAAATAAGATAACGATTATTTTTGTGGGCAGCTTTATGATGCTAAGTGCTCTGTTTAAGCTTGCTATTGAAACCAGCGTGTTCTTGGGAATGATGACAGCAGCGGCTGTGCTATCGTTGCTTGGCTTATGGGGCTTAGTAGAAGTGGGCAAACTTGGTTTTTACCTCTTGCTTTCTAAACACAGGAACACAGGTGCCTTCAGATAGTCAGACATTACTTGACCAGCTTAAAGCAGATATCCTGAAACAGAATATCTGCCCGGAGTTGGCCGAGTCTGCCACCCAGTTAGTAACCGGGCATGGCAATACGGCGGCCGACGTGGTTTTTATCGGCGAAGCGCCCGGTAAAAATGAGGATCTTCAGGGCATACCGTTTGTCGGTGCCGCCGGAAAGTTTCTTGATGAAATGCTGGCCGCTGCCAACCTGAAGCGTGAGGACATTTACATTACAAATATAGTTAAGTACCGTCCTCCCGGCAATCGCGACCCAAAACCGGAAGAAAAGCGAGCTTTTTGGCCGTTTTTGGTTCGCGAACTGCAAATCATAAAGCCACGGATTATTGTGACACTTGGCCGGCATAGCATGGAGTACTTCCTGCCAAACGCCAAGATTAGTGAAATCCACGGTCAGCCAAAGCGAGTCACGTTTGGTGAGACTAAGCTGGTAATAATGCCGTTGTATCATCCAGCCGCTGCGCTGTATAACGGCCAGCTAAAGACAACCCTGATGGAAGATTTCGCAACTATCCCGGCAGTGCAAAAACTGCTGACCAAAGAAGGAATTGATGAATCAGCCTAACGTGCTGGCAAATGTATGAAAAGTATTATACCTGCGTCTCATTAAAATTTAATGAAACACAGGTATAGTACCGCAAAGATACTGTCTTCAAAGATAAACCTTATTTAAGAACAATAAATTTTAACCCAAACTAATAATAAAGGAGGATTTATGGTACACAACCCTAAACCTAAACCAACTAACAACACTCCTAACCCCGATGGTAATTCAGGTTCAAGAGAGCAGAAAACGAGCGGACGCCGACTTGGCGCTAATCGTGATTCTGGCAAAGGCCAGTCATCCGGCGGTCCCAGCCGGGCTAGCCGCGGCGCTGCTATCCGAGCTCAAAAACGAGCCAGCGAAGACGCCCATCGTATCGCTAGCCAATACTTGAATGCAGAAGGCAATAACAGTAATGAGCCGCGCGGCCGCGCCAATGTTATTGATGACACGCCACGTCTTAAGATTATCGGTCTAGGCGGCATGGATGGCGGTGGTTCAAAAAATACCATCGTTGTCGAATATCAGAACGACGCTATTATTATGGACTGCGGCAGCGACCTCGGTGTGGACCTGCCCGGCATCAACTATGGCATTGCCGACATGACTTACCTAGAATCCATTAAGCATAAGCTGAAGGCCTACGTTATCACGCATGGCCACCTTGACCACATCGGTGGCTTACCACACATTCTACCGCTTTTCCCAGCACCGGTTTACGGTAGCCGTTTCACTATCGGCCGAGTTGAAGAAATCTTTGGCAATTTTGGTCTGCCAATGCCCGAAGGCTTTGAACTGCGCACCGTCATTATGAACGAAGATACCGGCGAACGCCTAAAAGTCGGCGAGTTCTTCCTAGAACTTATCCGCGTCACTCACTCCATTCCCGGCAGTACCTGTATTGTGGTAGACACACCGGTTGGACGTATTATTAACACTGGTGACTTTCGACTTGACCCTAATCCTTTAGACCATGAGCGTACTAATACCGAGCGGTTAATTGAGCTTGGTAATCAGGGTGTGCTGGCTTTACTCAGTGAAAGTACTACCACCGAACGTCTGGGTCGCACTCCTTCCGAGACAACGATTGAGCAGAGTTTTGTCGACATTATGTCAAACGCACCCGGCCGCATCTTTATTGGTTTGTTCTCAACCAATATGAACCGCGTCCAGATGATCATTAACGCCGCCGTGCAGACTAATCGCAAGGTGGTAATGGACGGCCGCAGCATGGTCAGTACCTTGGAAATGGCTGTGCGCAACGGTTTCGTAAAAATTCCAAAAGGAACATTTGCCCCGATTGCCAGCGTTAACACCATGAAAGACGAAGAGCTAGTCATTGTCTGTACCGGATCACAGGGCGAACCAAGCTCCGCCTTGCAGCGTATGAGCACCGGCGAGCACCGCCATGTAAAACTGAAAGAACAGGATACGGTGATTCTTTCCAGTACGCCAATTCCATACTCCGGTAACGACGCTAAGGTCCGTTCTATGGTTGATGACCTGTACCGCAAAGGCGTGCACGTCTTCCGCCACGAAACCCGCGAAATTGACGGTTGTGGTCCGCTGCACGTCTCTGGCCACGCCAGCATTGATGAATACAAAGACATGATCAATATGACTAAGCCCAAGTTCTTCCTGCCAATTTACGGCGACTACACTTCTAAGCGTCAGCACATTGAAATTGCAGTTGAAGAGGGAATCCCACGCGGCAACACGCTCAACGCCGACAACGGCGATATCGTAGCATTGACCAAAGACAAAATGGAGATTATCGGCAACGTCCCGCACGGTACTATCCTGGTAGACCAAACTGGTGCTATTGTCAGCAACGTTGTAGTGAAAGACCGCCTGATGTTAAGCAACGAAGGATTGGTTGCTGTCGTACTCACCATTGATAAAAAGACTGGCCAGCTGATGACCAGCCCAGATATCATCAGCCGCGGTTTTATCTACATGAAAGGTCAGGAAGAGTTGATGAATACGTTCCGTATCGAATTGAAACGCGCCGTTTCGCAGCGCTTCAAGCGCATCGACCTCGACCGCTTTAAGATTGAGCTCAAAGAGCACGTTACGCACTTCTTGTATGAGAAAACCGGCCGCAGCCCAATTGTTATTCCGGTGGTTAACGTAGTTGGCGGCCGTCAGGGTGGTGGCTCGCAGAGCGGCCATGGTGGTCAGCAGAACAGCGGTCAAAATAACCAAACTAACGGTACCAATAACGGCGGCCAACCTGCTCAGACTCCTGAAACACAGAAGACTCCGGAACAAGAAGCCAGCGAAATGCAGCAGCGCTTTGCAACGATGCGCGCCAAGCTACTAAATCAAGATGCCAGAACCGACTAACGCTTACGTTTTTCTCCCAATACCTATTGACTTTTGTAGTAATTTGTGCTACAATTAAATAGTTAATTAAAAATAAAAACTATGTCAGAAAAATTGCATCTACCTCCTGAACATTTGTACCGCGGCATCGTTGTGCCGGTCTCTGCTATTGATGAAGCATTTTTAACTCGTCCGCTTGTACCAGGAGCTAAGCCAAGACTCGATGAGCATAGTCGGGTGACGGTTAATGATGGCAACGAGTATGGCGTATATATGAGCGACAATAAGAGGATGGTTAAGGCAGCATATGCTGAGCCGCGTCATGGAGAGAATATGGAAGGTGTGCCGCATGTATCGGTGCCC
Organism: Candidatus Saccharimonadia bacterium; assembly: GCA_963717365.1. Classification (GTDB taxonomy): domain Bacteria; phylum Patescibacteriota; class Saccharimonadia; order Saccharimonadales; family 2-12-FULL-41-12; genus JALQXV01. The sequence goes on along the minus strand of OY970327.1, from coordinate 844,333 downwards.
AAAGTCGGCGTTTTGTATCAGATTGATCCGACCGGTTTAGATGTAAGAAAACCTTGGGTTACAGACTATCTGAAAAGTGTATATAACAATGGCTTTGAAGGCCATGAATGGATCGCAGACAGTGTCCCTCCTGAGAATTACCAGGTATTGCAACTTAAACTTGGCCGAGATCTACTGGAACGTGAGACTGAATATCCAATCGACGGTGAATTTAATCAGGTATTAGAGCAGTTACAAGCTGACTACACGCGACGTGTAGGTGGTTTAATGTTGCTGGGTGCTAAGATAGCGGAGCTTCCTGAATGGAAACAGCGCGACGACTACCATATAAAGAGACTAGCCGCAGCTCATAAAGAAGGACAATAACAGAGTAATCTGATATAATAAAACAAACAATGGCCAAAAAGAAAAAATCAAAAGCTAGATCAAAAAAAGTCGCTGCTCCTCCGATAAGAAAAGAGCCGTCAGCCTTTTGGCCCCTTGCAGGCGCCATCTTTTTGATGCTGCTGGCTTTGTTCCTTGGTCTCGGTGGCTTTGGCGCGGGTGGGCCGCTACCCATCAGTATGTTTAGTGGCTTATATGAGACACTTGGCTACGCCGCCTATTTGGCCCCTCCGGCACTGTTGTACTTCGGTATCCTGAAATTTAAAGATGAAGAACGCCGGATCCCACTCGGCAAACTGCTGAGCGTTCTGATATTTGTCCTGGCCAGCGCAGCGCTGATGCATACGGCATTTATTTCAAGCGAACTTGTTGGTTTAACTGCCGCGAATCTTGGTAACGGCGGGGTAGTTGGCGCCTTTATTGGGGATGCCAGCCTGGCCGCACTCGATCAAGTTCCGGCTAGCATCTTATTCGCGGCTATCGCGACACTTGCATTCTTTGCGTCGTTTAATCTTTCCTTAAAAATGTTAGCGTTACCATTTCAACGGCCGGAAAAGAAGAAAGACAGTGACCTAGAAAGTCTCAAGCAACGATCCGAAAGTCAGTTTAAGTTGAACGAGGGCGTACCAACCGTTCATTCTCCCCAACAGCCGGTAGTTGAAGAAAAGCAGCCCCTCCGCCTTTCCAGCTTAAAGAACACCGCTCATAAAATGACCTCTAATGAAAATCACGAAGCATTAACAATTGCCAGCGATCCTAATTGGGAATTCCCAAGCCTAAAGCTGCTCGACCAGAAACAGGATAAAGCTGACGCCGGCGATGTTGAGGGTAATGCTCGGACAATCCGGGAGACATTTACTAACTTCAATATTCAGGTTGAAATGGAAGGCGCTAATGTGGGCCCGCGGGTAACACAGTACACATTGAAGCCGCCAACAGGGGTAAAATTAACGAAAATTACGGCACTCGATAATAACTTGGCACTTGATTTAGCGGCCCATTCTATCCGTATAGAGGCGCCAATTCCTGGCAAACGCCTGGTTGGTATCGAAGTGCCAAACGTGAAGCCAGCTATGGTGCGGATGAGCGGCGTACTGTCATCTCGCGAATGGCAAAGCGTTACCGGCCCGCTTGGCTTTGCGATTGGCCGCGACATTGCCGGCCTGCCGATCGTCGGCGACCTGGCTAAAATGCCTCACCTACTAGTGGCCGGGCAGACAGGTTCCGGTAAATCAGTCATGATTAATGATATTTTAACCAGCTTACTGTACCGCAACTCACCGTCAGATTTAAAGCTGATTCTGGTTGACCCAAAACAGGTTGAGCTGGCACCGTACGCCGATATACCGCATCTTTTAACACCGGTTATTAACGAACCTGAAAAATGTATCAGTGCCCTTAAATGGGCAGTTGCCGAGATGGAGCGCCGCCTGCGCACCATGGCCGAAGTCAGCAAACGCAACATTGGCGAATACAATGAACTCAAAAAAGAAGAAGGTATGCCGTACATCGTAATTGTGATTGATGAGCTGGCTGACCTGATGATGGTGGCTGCCCGCGACGTTGAAGCGCTGATTGTGCGTCTCGCCCAGAAAGCCCGTGCTGCCGGTATTCATCTGGTGCTCGCCACCCAGCGTCCCTCTGTAGACGTTATAACCGGACTAATAAAAGCCAATGTGCCGGGCAGAATTGCCTTTACTACGCAGAGCCAGGTTGACTCGCGGACGATCATTGATCAGGTAGGTGCCGAAAAACTGCTCGGCCGCGGTGACATGTTGCTGCTGACTAGTGACATGCCTAAGCCAAAGCGTATCCAAGCGGCGTTTATATCTGACGTCGAAACTGCTAAGATCGTCGACTTTATTAAAGAGCAGCGCCCACCGCAGTACGACGACGAAGTTGTTAGCCAGCCCGTGCAACTTAATGGCAAAGGCGGCATTGTCACTGATATGGGACATGGCGGGGAAGCCGATGATGATCTGTGGCGCGATGCCATCCGCGTAGTGATTGAGGGCCGCAAGGCCAGTACCAGCCTATTGCAGCGCCGCCTTCGCGTCGGTTACGCCCGTGCCGCCCGCCTAATCGAAAACATGGAAGAGCAAGGCATCGTGGGCCCCGCCGATGGCGCCCGCCCGCGAGAAGTCCTGATTAGCAGTATGGATGATGTCTTTGGCAGCCCGGTCGATTCTTCGGCTGACAGCGGCATTGGTGGCGATGTCTACGACGATATGCCAGACGACGACGAACCAGTACGGTAGACACTACAACTCTTAGAGGATTGCTACTACAGCTCTGTACTTCGTACTATATCTCAACATCATTAAGTTTTAATGAAACGAAGGTATAGTGCTCAAGGCTTCAATTTAGAAACTCAGTAAAGTGATGTTATAACTACATCTCAATAAACTTGAGCTTTTATACTGTTAACAATATAGTAACAATATAAAACCAAAATAGTGGAGGATATAAAGTGTCAGTCCCATTTGAGAAAGCACCAATGTGCGATGTGACCGGACTGCCGCTGCCGATTTTCCATAAGGAGCCCCCATCAAACGGGGCTCCTTTTTCTATTAGAAATAAGAAAAATCTTCACCATTCCTTTCATCCTGAAAAAAGTCCGCTTCTGAATACTGTAGGTGGTCTGGCAGTTAGGGCCAGCCGCGTCCAGCTTGTTGATTTTAACCTCCATACTAACTACCACAGGTTATTCGGTGGTTCGGTAATGCCAGAAATCGAGGATGAAGACTTCGAGATAGCGGTCATGTGCGCAGCTGGCGTTGTTCCCAGAAGGGCAGTTGATGTCAGAAAACCCTGGAGCTACCGCGAAGTATCGCTTGGCGACTATCACCACTCTTTTTTGGCAAGGTCAAAAATAATCAGAGTTGAGGATCCAAAGCCACTAGCTAAATTTTTTGCCGAATATGCTGCCAAGCAAGGGATTAAAGATTTAATCGACAACAGAGTTATTGATGAGTTCTTAGACAAAGACACAACCTACGAAGTAAAAAGGCAGCATGCTGGGTTTATGCTTGCTACGGCACTAGATTTGTCGCTAGAAGGCCTTAATCAAACATATAAAGAATATAAAAAAGAAGGTTACTTGCATTCAGGCGCTGAAAATTTGCGCATGGTTACCAAGCGATTAGTGCATTGCCACTCTCTTATGCATTTTAGCCAAAATGTTGAACAGCAGTTTGCTCCTGCATAGGATAGGTTGACTAACAGAGGTAAATAAAGTAAAATAACCGTACTATTAACTCAGTTTGCAGCAATTTAAGCGTGCAGGCAGTAACCAAAGGAGTACTCAAACAGTGCATACCTATGAAATCGCGGTTTTGTTTCACCCGGATCTAGAAATTGATCTGAGTAAACCGCAAGCAAAAGTGGAAAAAATTGTCACCGATAACGGTGGTAAAATTACCAAAACTGACAACTGGGGCAAAAAGAAACTTGCCTACCAGATCGTCAAGCAAGATCACGCTGTATATGTTTTTTATACAGTTGAATTGCCGCCCGAAGGTGTTCGCAAGGTAGAAGCTACCTTGAATATCACCGATGAGGTGATTCGTTACCTGTTAACTCGCCCTGACTTTAAGGCAATTGCCAAGGCAGAGGCCGCCCGTGCCGATAAAGCTGCCAAGGCACAAGCCCGCGGCGACCGAGCGGATGAGAGAAGCGACGATAAAGTTGAATCTTCTGAAGAATAAATTTCCCGGATAAATTTAAGAAAAATTTAACTTTCAGTACCTAAGATATAGAGTACAATACTTAATATAAGAGGAGAGCCACCATGGCCAGAAGTTTTAACCAAGTAATATTAATGGGCAATCTAACTAGAGACCCAGATTTACGCCAAATTCCCAGTGGCCAAAGCGTTTGCAGCTTTAGTCTGGCTCTGAACCGCAGTTATAAAGGCCAAGACGGCGAATGGGTCGAAGCTACCGATTTTGTTGATGTAGTCGCCTGGGGACCACTTGGTGAGCGCGTTGCACAGTATGTAACCAAAGGCCGCCCGGTACTCGTTAGCGGACGTTTGCAGAGCCGCCAATGGGAACAAGACGGCCAGAAGCGCAATAAGCTCGAAGTTATTGCCGGCGACGTAACATTCCTCGGCGGGCGCGAAGGCGGCGGCGGTGAAAGTGGCGGAAACAACAGCGGTGATAATGCCAGCCCAGCACCAAAGTCAGACAAAAAATCCAATAAAGACAAAGACGTCGAAATCGAAGATATCGGCGACGAACCAATTAACTTAGATGACATACCATTTTAACGGAGAAACTATATGGCAAAGATTTTTAAACACAAGACAGACGTAGCCTATTTTGACTACAAGGACTTTAAGACCTTGCAGCGCTACGTAAATCAATACGGGCAAATCGAAACTCGTAAAAAAACCGGTCTGACAGAAAGTCAGCAGCGCCGTTTGTCGGTTGCTATCAAGCGTGCCCGACATTTAGCAATGCTACCATTCATCGCGTCTAACTAACCTGGATAATAATAGTAAAGCGGGGTTTTGCAACATGGATCAAATTCATAAAGAAATCATAGACTTTCAACACAAACTTCGTGATTATATAGATGATAGGTCATCTAGCGTCGCCCAGGCTCTAGAGCAAGAAGTACAGCGCCTAGAAGACGATGCGCAAGTTAATAAGAACCCCCGCAGCGTAGAAGAGCGTGTTAAAAACATCATGCGAATGCTCGAGCAAGCTGCCGAAGCAGAAGTAATGACCAGCGCCCACGCCGATGAATTGGGTGACTGCTGCGAAGATTTTCGTAAAGAATTGCAAAAATTATTTTAGGTCCACTATGGATATAGATACTACCCACGCCCATGAACTGAGGAAGTTAATCTATACCGCAACGACGGCACAGACGCCAAACTTTGGCGGGCATCACGGCATCTATGGTTTTGAGGCCGGAGTGGGGGCAGAGCTACTACGCACAGTCGATACATTCATTGGCCAGCTTAAAGCTGGTAAAGCCACAAAAGAACAGCTAGAACAGGTCCGTGCCCAGTGCAATATGGGCCGAACAGTTAATATTTTGTCTGATACCAGCATGAAAACAGTCGATAACTATCTAGACGAAATTAAGGAGAAAATGTAGTGGCCTTAGGCGTAACTGATTTAAAAAAAGGTACCATTTTTGAGTTTGATAGGGTGCCCTACCGTGTTATGGAGTACGGTCAGAAGGTAATGGGCCGGGGGGGCTCAATTGTTAACGTAAAAATCAAAAGCCTAATTGATGGTAAGGTGCTAGAAAAAACCTTTAAGGGTAATGAACAAATTAAATCGGCTGACGTCTCTAACGGTAACGCCCAGTATCTGTATAATGATGGCAAAATATATTTCTTTATGGACGAGACTTCGTTTGAGCAGCATGAGGTTAGTGTTGAAATAGTCGGTGAGCAAGCTCGTTTCCTAAAAGAAGGCGATCGTGTCCAGACTCAAAGTTTTAATGATCAGATTATTAGCGTTGAATTGCCTAAAAACGTTTACCTAGAAGTTACCTACGCCGAAGATGCCGTAAAAGGCGACACCAGTTCGGCAATTACCAAAGATGCAACGTTGGAAACCGGAGTTAAGATAAAGGTTCCAGGATTTATTAAAACCGGTGATATCATCAGCGTCGACACCTCAACCGGCGCTTATCGAGAACGCAAGAAAGACTAGTGTGAACCCGCCCCAGCCTGGCAAGAAACAACGACTTGACCGTACACTTGTAGCCCAGGGGTTGGTGGTCACCCGGAGCCAGGCAGAAAGTTTTATTCGTATGGGTGCTGTAACGGTTAATGGGAAAGCTGTAGCCAAACCCGGGTATTCGGTTAGCCAGACAGACACACTTGCGCTGACAGCCAAGCAGCAATATGTTTCTAGAGCTGGCTTGAAGCTGGCATCAATTGCCCAAACATTTAACCTTAATTTTAAAGATACAGCGGTTTTGGATGTTGGTAGCAGCACCGGGGGCTTCACCGATTACGCGCTACGGCATGGCGCCAGCAAAGTTATCGCTGTGGACGTTGGTACAAATCAGCTGCACCCCACGCTCCGAAATCATCCAGATATTGAACTGCATGAGCAAACAGACATTCGTGATATTAAAACATTGAGTAACGCTATTGATTATGTGGTCATTGACGTGTCTTTTATCTCGCTGCGGGAAATATTACCACATATTATTAGACTGATTAGCCAACCAGCAGGCCAGCAGCCCGTTAAAATTATCGCTATGGTTAAACCACAATTTGAGGCGGGGAATAGCAGCTTGAAGCATAAGGGTGTTATCAAAAACGAGAAAGTGCGCCGCGAAATCCTGAAAGATTTTGAAGCTTGGGCTATGTACTATTTTAAAATCATTAATAAAGCTGACAGCCAAGTTGCCGGCGAGAAGGGTAATAAAGAGCGTTTCTATTTACTGGTAAATCTTAAAAAATAGACTGACTACTTTTTGTAGTATTGTGGATAAGTTTACTCTCAAAATCTGCACCCTCCGTAGAAATAAACGGCAAAATAACTGTAATAACAGGGGTGAATATTGTAAAAATAATGTACTCAAACCGGTCTGTTTAGATAGGTGGTAGTGTTCAAAATATAAACTAAAATAATCTTAAAATAATGCTTGCGGCGAGTAAAAATAGTATGATATTTTGCTGGTAGTCATTTGTACGTTTACGAACATTGGGGCACGCTGAGGCGGGAAGAGACTAAATCATTCTTAGTCCGCAGAGAGCTATAACTAATGTGATCGGATCGATTGGCAAATGCTGAAAAAGCAAAAAACTAAAACTCACTAAAATAAAATCTAAATCAATATAAAGCTAAAAGTAACAAAGCCGGCGGCAGAAAAATAAATTGCCAAAGGCTCAAATACAAAAGCAGAACAAAAGAGATATAAAAAGTGAAAATCAAATTCTCGTCACTACGCAGTGGCAAAAAAGTTTATTACTATAAGCACGAACACGGTGTGCTTAAGACTAAAGCAAAGAAGAACCGCTACCAGGCATTTTCAGGTGCAATGGTGGCTTTATTTATTGTTGGCGGCGTTGGTGTCCTCACAATGGAAGCGCTTGAATACCGTCAGGAAAGAATCGGCTCAACAGCTTCGCTTCAACGCCAAGCTACACCAATCGACACAACTAAGAAAGCTGGCGAGGAAGACAAGCTAAAGGCTGCTAACACCAAAGCTAAAGAAGATGAGCAGTTAGCTAAGAAGGTTAAGGCTAAGCTTAAGAACGTACCAGGCGGCCAGAAGTGGTCTGTCTATATTCGCGACGTGAAATCTGATCGAATGGCCAGTATTAATGCCGATAATACATTTGAATCAGCTAGCTTGAGCAACTTGTTCCTGACTTTGCCGCTAGAATCTAAACTTCCATCTGCTAACTGGGGTTACAAGGCTGGTAGTTCAACCGTTGCCAAGTGTGTCCAGTCTATGATCAGCTCGGCTGACGGGACCTGTGTTCAGTTGCTCAATCAGTATGCCGATGTGAAGAATTCGGAAGGAGTATTAAGCGGAGCCGGTTTTAAGAAGACTACGCTGAAAGACAAGCAGCAAACCACTGCCCGTGAAACTGGAGATTTACTATTTAGGCTACAGAACAGCCAGTTGTTGAGTGATAAAGCTCGCCGAGCCGTCTTTGATGGTCTCTACAGCCAGAATATGCGCGAAGGTATCCCAGCCGGTTGTGATGACAAGTGTCTGGTGGCTAATATTACCGGTGAAAATAAAAGCGTTCGCCACGACGCGGCCATTGTTACTTCTGGCGAATCAAAATACGTTGTAGTGATTATGACGAATGGTGGCAGCTGGAGCCAGATTGCCGATGTTGCCAAAGAAATTCGGACTGAACTTGGGAACTTAGTTCCGTAGTTTGTAACCTCGCTTGAACAGCACCAGGTTAACGCACAATAGAATCAAGCCAAAGGCGCCGATAACACTCAGGCTGATGGCGACATTAACATCAGCTTTGCCAAGCATCGAGTAGCGCACCGTGTTGATCATGTAGTAAATCGGATTAAACTCGGTGAGCGTCCGGAAGGTGTCCGGCAACAGGGCCGCCGAGTAGAACACGCCGCCTAAGAATATGAGCGGCTGCAGAATAAACGTCTGGTACAGGCTGAGGTCGTCAAACTTCTCTGCTCTCAGTCCTACCAGCACTCCGGCCATGGCAAAAAACAGTCCAATCAATAGGAAACTCATTAGAAACAAGAAGGGGTGCGCCATTGGCAGGCCATCAATTAATAGCAGAGCCGTCACATAGGTAATACTGGTAATCAAGCAGGCTCGGACAAAGCCGCCCAAACCATAGGCTAACAGCAGCTGGGTATTGGAGATTGGCGACGCTAGCTGGTCGTCAATTGAGCGCTGTAGTTTCTGTTGCATGATAGACGAGGCGTTATTGGAGAAGATGTTCATGGCAAAACTCATCATCAGTAGTCCGGGGACAATGAAAATGATGTAGCTATAGCCGTCCAGTTCGCTGATGCGGCTACCCAAAGCAGCGCCAAAGACACTGATATACAAATACGTTTCCAACACAGGCCCAAGAATAGTCTGCCGTTTAATGCCCCAAAAACGTGACAGCTCGCGTCGCAGGACAGTCCAAAAGGGAAGAAAGCGTATAAACACTACGAAATCTCTCCCTTGGGCTTGGCACCACCATTACGAGTCAGTTCGGAGCGGCCAATCAGTTCCAGATAGACGTCTTCAAGTGTCTTTTTCTTGTAGAATTTCTTAAGTTCGTCACTGCTACCGGTTTTAATTATTTTACCACCGTTAATTAAGGCTAGCTGGTCGCACAGTTGCTCGGCTTCTTCAATATAGTGCGTAGTAAGCAGAATAGTAGTTTTCTCATTCTTATTAACTTTTCGCATGTATTTCCATAGTTCCAAGCGGAGTTCAACGTCCACGCCGGCGGTTGGTTCATCCAAGATCAACATTTTAGGCCGGTGCATCAACGCCCGCGCCAATACCACCCGACGTTTCATACCTCCAGATAGGGTGCGAGTATTAACATCTTGTTTTTCAGTTAACGAAAAGGCATCTAGCAATTCATCAATCCGTTCGGTACGTTCCTTTTTGGGCATGGCGTAGTAGCCGCCATGGTAATCAAGCGTTTCTCTAACGGTTAAGAACCAATCCAGATTGATATCCTGAGGAGCTAAGCCAACCTGTGCCCGGGCAGCCTGGTAGTCAGTCACAATATCATGACCAAATACCTCGGCGCTGCCGCCAGTTGGCATGGCTAGACCCATGATGCAGTGGATTAAGGTTGATTTACCAGCACCGTTTGGCCCGAGTAAGCCAAAAAATGAACCCTCAGGGATATCCAGATTGATACCTTGCAAGGCTTTTGTCCCAGTAGCGTAGGTTTTTTGAAGATTCTTAACATGTAAAGCAGACATGCACTCCAGCTTACTAAAAATTACTTGAGATTGTCAAGTAATTAGTATGTATCCAGGTTATGCCCCGGAATTTAGTATCGTATTTCTTTAAGCATTTCGTCTGAACCGTCGGCCAGAGTCAGTCTGACTTTAGCTCGATTTTGGGATAATTGCTGGAGTGTGTTCAAATCTTGTTCTTGCCCGTCGTGCAGAAGGCGAGTCCGTTCATTTATTTTATACAGTCCTTGTTCGTTTGATTCATTGGCAGTTGGGATGATTCGAATATTGCCGCTGCAGCTGTAGCTTTTCACGCCATTTACTTCGCTAGTAGAACAATTTACGGTTGAGCCGCTTAAGATAAATTCTTGGTTATTTATGTCTGGTTGCATGAATAATTCCTCCTGATCCTTTACCGTTGTCTCATTTTTTTGCTCAGTTGACCGGTCACTTGTATCGCTTGTCTGCTGATTTGTGTTCACAGTTTCTGGAACATTGTTACGAGTAATCAAAAAACCAATAATCAGTCCCGCTAGAAAAATTCCTGCAGCAGCAACTAATTTTACGTTAGGTTTACGCATCCTATATATTATACGGCTTTAGCAGTAACAAGACTGTAGAATTCTATACTATTTAGAAACGTTAAAGCGGAACTCTACTACGTCGCCGGGTTGCATTTTGTAGTCTTTACCTTCAGTACGGATTTTGCCGGCATTGCGGGCGGCAGTTTCAGATCCTGCAGCCAGTAAATCGTCGTAGTCAACTACCGCAGCGGCTATAAAACCACGCTCAAAATCGCCGTGAATAACACCGGCGGCTTGTGGCGCGGTGGCAGCGCAGGGAATTGTCCAAGCCCGGACTTCTTGTTCGCCGGCAGTCAGATAACTTTGCAGTCCGAGTATGTCATAGGCGTTATGAATAACCTGGACCAAGCCAGATTCGGCCACGCCGTAACTCGCAAGCAGCTCGGCGGTATCCTCGGGCGGCAGTTCGCGCAGTTCGTTTTCCAGCTTGGCACTGACAAACAAGGCGCGCGCCGGGGCTACCAACTTGCTCAAAGAGGCTTGGCGGCCAGCATCAGCCAGCGTTTCATCATCAACGTTAAACAGGTACATTACCGGCTTTAAGGTCAGCAACTGTAACTCCTGGCGCAGCCAATCTGCTAATTTGTGCCCTGTAACGGATGGCTCAGTATGAAGCGGTCGGCCACTGTCCAGAACACTCCGCGCCAGCTCTAAAAAGTCAGCTTCAGGCTTTAGTTTTGGATTAGCGCGTGACTCTTTGGCAATGCGGGGCAGGCGTTTTTCAACCGTTTGCAAGTCCGCCAACACTAGTTCGGTATTGATAACATCGATATCTTTCAAGGGATCAGGCTGCTCATCAACGTGCAGCACGTTGCTATCGGAAAAAGCACGCACCACCTGGCAAATCGCGTTGCAAGTTCGGATATGGCTCAAAAACTGATTGCCCAGACCTTCGCCCTGACTGGCGCCTTTAACCAAGCCTGCGATGTCTACAAAGGTAACCGTCGCGGGTACGACTTTCTTAGAGCTATACAGCTCGGCCAGCTTTTCCAGACGAGAATCGGGGATCGGCACAATACCGGTGTTCGGGTCAATCGTGGCAAACGGGTAGTTGGCGGCCAAGATATTGTTGTTGGTCAGGGCGTTGAACAGGGTAGACTTGCCGACGTTTGGCAGGCCGACAATCGCTATAGATAAACTCATTTATCCTCCTTGCTTTGCTTTTGGAGCCAGGCTGCAACTTCTTCAAGATTGGGATTGGTGGTCGCTATGAAAAGGGTAAATTCTTCCTTTTGCTGCCTACTAGCTTGAAGCAGGTAATTGTTTTTATGTAGAAAATACTCGCATACGGCGATGCCGCAGCGTTTATTGCCATCAATAAATATATGATAGTTACAAAGCGCTTCATACAGGGCGGCTGCCTTTAGAAAGACAGTGGGATATAAGTCTTCGCCTCCAAAATTAGCGTGTGGCTTGGCGGCGATGGCAAGCAATAGGCCGGGTTCACGCACTCCCAAACCGCCACCCGTTTTTTTAATAATCTGATCGTGAATGAATACGATTTCATCAGGGCTAATGGAACTCATACTTATTTGCCGGCTAGCGAAACAAGAAGTTCCTTATTATCTTCAATGTATTTTTCTGTCCAGGCTTCAAGGCCATTATCTTGCGGCACCGGCGGTACGATAGTAAACATAGGCTTGGACCGTTTTACTACAGTGAAGCGTTCGCCTTTTTGGGCGCGTTCGGCAATTTGGCTGGCATTTTGCCGGAGTTCTTTGAGACCGATAATTGTCATACTATTTTTCCTTAAGGTTACACTTAAAGTATACCTAAAGGTACTACTTTGCGCAAATATTTTAATATATCAAATTATAGAACCAGTTAGTACCTCACCATATTAAACTTGACAAAAGTCATTTTTTTTGCTACAATAAGCTTCTAAAGATATTAAATAAAAAACTAAAAATAAAACAATGCTCCCAGAATCCTTTCCCGGTAACAAGCTCGAACCAATCCATGACCAGCATGTCGTTACGGCCTCTGGCAGTATTGTGCCTAAGTTTGTCCCAATGCCGTCCGAAGCAATGATGGGGAAAAAGGTTCACATCGCCACACTTAATCCGAATGCTTCTAGCATGATGAATCAACATATGTCCCAGATGTCACCGTCTCCTGGGGCTGAATTGCCTTCTTACGGTAGTCTCCAGAACTTCAATTTTGATGAAGACGAAATGCCCGAGCATTTCATCTCTTCTAGCAAACCTGAAACTAATGATCTCCACTATCATGACAAGAACGGTAATTTTTTGAAGAAGAGTAAGCTTTACCCAGCAAATAACTTCAAGCAGTACGACTCACCGTTAATACTTGGAAAAAATTTAGAGAACATTCCTTCTATTATGCTCAACTCTGCCAAACGTAAGACTAACCTCCCCATGTCATCAGAAAACACCCTAAGTACGTATGATTATTGGCTTGATGGCGTGGACAATCCAGACAATCCAGACACAATGCAGATAGTAGAAGAGGGTTTTTGGCATTCGCCTGAAGCTGATCTTGGAATATCTCATACGTCGGCCGCCGAACAGGGCAAATACAAAAAACTAGTCGCGGCCGCCAAAGATGCTGGCAAGGTATTGCTTGATGAAGTCATGAAGACCGTCAAAGGTACCCCGGCCGTCTATCAGGAGCCATTTGCGCCACTTAACTGGAAGCCAAGTCCAGAAGCACTCAACATATGGAAGACTGTTCCCCCAACGGAATCCCAATCGCCCGAAATGGAAAAGATGCTTGATGACTTTATTGCAAGCAAGCAGACTCATGATGTCCCAGAGACACACATTGAAACAGTAGAAATAGCTAATCCCGAGATTGACGGCAAACAACATTTTGTCAAAGACGCTCCAATATTTGAAGAGCAAATACGTGACAAAAGCCGAACTAATACATTCCGGCACCTTGCATCTTACGGTGCAAACCCTATGTCGTTTGATGATCTAGGAAATCCCGATATTAGAGAGCTAACCGAACACCAAGGCTTGGTAGAGCTGCATGATTTTTTGATGGACTGCACTACCAATCCAAAAATGGCAGCCAACGATGACTACGAGACATATATGATACAAGCCAAGAGTATGCTGGAAAACCTAACCTTCATTGGTAAAAAAGAATACGACGAAGCCGTACAGGGGCTTGGAAAATTATGGAAAGACTACTTAGAGAGTGACCCAGACAACCAAATATGCGTACCGCTTGCTATAACAAGGTCTGAGGGATTAAGAAAAAGCGACACCTATTTGTTTGAAAATATTCTAGCCACTTTTAGTGACGGAGAACTAGAACAATACTCGGGAAGGATCGTCCAGGAAGTTAGCGATATTACTAAAGAGCCAGAAAACGTCCGTATTATTTTATTGGATGACTGGACGATCAGTGGCGCCCAGATGTCGAGTAGTTATAGAAGTATTAGTAGCAGCAGAGCCTACAGCAAGTATGCTGTCTGTGTCAGGGTAAACTTGATTGCCGCGTCGGAAAACCGCCTTGAAAAGGGGCTAGGAGTTGGAAATGGCAATTGGGGGAATAACGAAACGGCTAGGCTGCCGGTTGAATCATACTTTCGTGCGCACACTGCCGAGGGATCAGTCTATGGCACCCATACTACCGGCACACACTCATCGGTTGATTATGATTTTCAGACTAACATCGCGAATATGAGAAGTATATTAACTACACTAGACTCTTTGCCTGACGGTACACCTACTGAAAAAGTAAAGATGCCGCCGCTGACCAACATTGTGCGGACCTACCGTAACTCTAAGCCGGCGGTGGTTATAGAAAAAGACGGTCAGATTAGAAGAAATAAAAAATAGAATATAATATGAAAGAAGCTATGAACACAAACCAAGTACCAAGTCCGGAAATATTAACCCAGTGGGCTGAGAGTGGTGATGTGCCACAAATTGCAGCAGCTTTAGCGAACTTACACGGCAGAGAAGAAGACAAAGATGCAGTTATAGGGCGGGTTGTTGCAGCTGGTATAAAAATAGAATTGGGGGATACCTTCAATAGAGCTAGCCAAGATCTAGAAGCCGTATATGCTCAGCGCCCAGCAGTTGCGCGCGATGATGGGCAATTCGATGAACCGGCTGAGCCAATTGAACCGGCAACACTTGCGGAGTTGATCGGTGAATTTGGCGAGACAATCAATGGTTATTTGCAAAACCTAGGGCCAAATGTCGATGCGGCGTGCAGCAGGACAGACAGGCTCAAAAAACTGCAAACCGTTCTGAGTGATGCAGAGCGCCAGGGCGCGGCTCTTAAGCAGCTGGCTGCCATCGGCGAAGTTACTCCGGAGTGGTTAACAGAACGGGCTCATCAGACCGTCGCTGGCGTCAAAGAAAATCTATGGGAAGTAGTCCAAACTGGCGTGGATACCGCAGCCTTCACGGATCAAAAAACTGCCGCCGAGATAGTTCCGTATATAGAAGATTGGCGACAATCCATTGACGATGGTTTTGAGTTGGCCCGCACCGACTTGAGAGAAGCCACCGACTGGCTAAACGGCGATAAGTAGCTGTTTCGGAGTCCGTAGTATTGATAGTGGTCATACCGTATACTTTTATGTATGAAAAAAGTCTTGATCACGGGCAGCAGCGGGGTAATCGGCACGGTTCTAAAAAATGGTCTGCCACATGAGACAACAGATTTTGATCTGCCCCGGCACAATGTTGAGGACTATAAGCAGCTTTTGGAAATGGCACGGGGCCACGATGTTATTGTTCACCTGGCTTGGGATTCCGAACACGAGACGTGGCTGAGCGAAAATCTGGATCCGGGTAATATTACCCAGAATTTCAATATTTACCAGGCTGCCCAGGAGGCGGGTGTTAAGCGGGTAATTATTGCCAGCTCGGTACATGCCGACAAATTTGCCGGCCGCGACACTGGCGCGCCATTGCTGCAGCCAGACGTGCTGCCGGTGCCCGACAGCCCGTATGGAGCCAGCAAATGCATGATGGAAGCGCTCGGCCGCTACTACGCCGATGCCAAGGAATTAAAAGTAATCTGTGTGCGGTTTGGTGGGGTGAACCGGGCTGATAAGCCGCCGGAACACCCGTATTCCGAGCGCCAGGTCTGGTTTAGCCATCGCGACTGCGTCAATCTTATTCAGGCATGTATTGAGGCTCCGGAAGTTCCTGACGATTATGCGATTATCTATGGCATGTCGAATAACAAAGACTGTCTACATGACCTGGGTAATCCGTTTGGCTGGGCACCTCTTGATGGCGCGCGATAGCGTATGTAAATCATCCCTTTCAACTATATTCAGTCTTCTTTTTATCTATTTTTAAAATTACACACTGGATACGCGGCGCCATACACACTACTTAACTAGTCCAGTGTGTATGGGGTGTGTAGTTTTAAAAAGTACTTGATTGAGGATTTCGTGACAAGTTGCTCAAAAGATTAAATTATTGTTAAAAGTTACACTTTTTGTTGACTTTTTGAATATATAAATGTAGTATAAACAATATGAAAACCTCAGTTACACTTAAGCAGCTACGAACTAATCCGCACGAATACATTCGTCTTTTGAACAGCGGCTACGAAGTAGTTATTACAGAACACCGGCGTGAGCTGGCTAGTTCCAGGACGCCTCGTTCTAAAAAGCCTAAGCCAGGCAGCGGTAGCGAGCTTATACAGTATCTTAAGTCTCGTCCGCCAGTTAAGACGCCATTCCCTAAAGAAGAAGATACGGTTGCACTCATGAAACGTACCAGGCTTGAATACCTGGAGCGTAAATTTGGCTATAAGAAATAATTATGCTGGTGCTTGACACTAATATTGTAATGGAGCTTGTTGAAGAACGGTTGCGCGCCAAAACTGTACTGCGCGCGCTTAACCTATATGGCAATGAGCCGCTTTACATTACAACGTTAACGGTCAGCACTGCGTTTTACCTGGCTGAAGCCCACAAATTTGATGTGCTCGAGGTAGAGCGGGTAGTGACGCGTTGTTCGGTCATCGATGTAGATGCCGCGGACGTTGATTGGGCACTGGCTCATTATAAAGGTAAAGACTTTGAGGACGCGTTGCAAATTGCTGCCGCGTTGCGGCAGAAGTGTACTGTTTTTATGACTCTTGATGCCGCATTAGCCAAAAAGTACGGCAAATTTTTGACGATAGAGTTAATCAGGTAGAATAGATAGAACCTTGGCGAGTATTGAACTGGCTCAAAAGCTTTGTCAAAGAAAAGGAGACTGATATGAAGATAGCAATTGCAGGATTGGGACGAATGGGGATGCAGATCGCCCGCAAATTAGCAGAAGACGGACACGACGTTATCGCGCATAATCGCAGCAATGAAAAAGTTGATCAGGCAGTAGAGTATGGTGCTACCGCCGCTTATGAAAAACAGACGGCGATCGCTGCCTTTGAAGGCGACCAGGTGGTGCTATGGATTATGGTACCAGCCGATATGATTGACGAACAACTTGAAGAATGGCTGGCGATAGTCCCAGAAGGCAGCATTATCATTGATGGTGGTAACTCGGATTTCCGCCTAACTAAACAGCGTGCCGAAAAAGTTGCTAAAGCCGGCTCTGTCTTATTAGACAGCGGCACCAGTGGGGGAGTCTGGGGCTACGAGAATGGCTTTTCTATGATGATTGGGGGCGGCACTGGCCAGGACGGCGGCGGGCAGGACGTGTTCGCCCAGATTGAATCGGTCTTTAAAACGCTGGCCGCACCGCGTGGTGCTTACCAGCACTTTGGACCGAGCGGTTCCGGGCACTATGTAAAAATGGTCCACAACGCCATTGAATACGGCATGATGGAATCTTTGGCAGAGGGCTACCGTATGCTAAAAGAAGGTCCGTATGCCGAAATAGACTTGGCGGCCGCCGGCGAGGTGTGGCAGCATGGCAGCGTGGTAACGTCGTGGCTTAATGAACTGAGCCAGGCAGCTATCGCTGAGAATCCAACACTTGAAGGAATTGATGGCTTTGTTGCCGAATCGGGCGAAGCCCGCTGGACCATTGAGGTTGCTAAAGAAATGAATATTCCATTGCCGGCGATTGAAACGTCATTTGACGTTCGCTTGGCTTCACAAAAAGGCGAAGTGAACTTTGCCACTAAAATGCTAGCCGCAATGCGCAACAAATTCGGCGGACACGAGCTCAATAAGTAGATATGCGGTATTTTAAGAATCGAACAGAGGCTGGGAAGCTCCTGGCAAAAGAAATGGGCCGCGACTATAACGTTGAAAACTGCGCCGTGGTCGCTTTAAGTGAAGGCGGGGTAATGGTTGGCGCGGAAATAGCCAAAGCGCTTCACGGCTCGCTTTTTTTACTCACCATTGAAGACGTAACATTGCCACGCGAGCTTGAACCGCTGGCCGCTATGAGTTCGGCGGGTACATTTACGTTTAACCACAGTCTATCGGCGGCCGACCTGGAAGAAATAACCACTTACTCACGTACGCTGATAGACCAAATGCGTCTTCAGACCTTTCAGAAGCTCAACCGCGTGGTAGGTAAAGACGGTGCCATTAATAAGAAGTTACTTCGACGCCACACTATCATCCTCGTGTCCGACGGCATCCTAAACGGCCTGTCACTCGACGTTGCTGCTGATTTTCTGAAACCGATCTCCATTAAAGAGGTGATAGTCGCCACGCCCCTCTGCAACTCTGAATTAATCGACAAGTTGCACCTAATGACCCACAAATTTTTCAACTTGGGCGTCATAGAAACAGATTTTCCGCTCAAACACTATTACGACGATAATGCTATGCCCGACCATGAGCGGGTGGTGGAGATGATGAGGAACATCTCGCTGGACTGGTAGTCTCGGTATTATTTATTAGCAGACGTTTTTAGCTTTTCCTGGATATGTCTGAGAAGTGTTTTCTACGCCTGGCTTTTTAGGATTCCAAGTAACGCGGACTACTCGCCTTACCATGGTCTGGCCAATGTTGCTTCCGCAAGAATAAGGCGCTGTAACGATACTGTTAACAGTTTTGAAAGTATTCCCAGCAACGGGTTTAGAGATGCGGCTGTTACGCTGCCATTCGCCATCTTTTTGTATTTCCTGAAAGTATACAAGACTACGTTGTCCTATAGGAGTACATCCTTCAACCGAATCTTGTTTAAAGGCGATTCTAAATTTGCTGCGTGAACTATTAATATATTCAGATTTTGCGGCAAAAGGCCTTTGAGTCCCCCAACTAGCACATCTGAATTCTCGCTCTGCAGGAGTTAGCCCTTCTAGGAGAGTATTTCGCTCGCCAGCCTCTCCTCGTGTAGTCATAGCTTCGCTCGCAAAAAAAGCTACGGTTGCAGCCATTGCTACGGCTACAGCCCCACGCATGCCTATATGACGTTTAGTTTCACCTTCAAATTGTTGTTGTGCTGGCGCTTGCTCCATTGCTAAATACCTCTTATGAATCCTACTGCCGATACTAGCATATTTTATGTAGTTAATCAATCTTTCTACATAAAAGCCCAGAAAAATCAAAAAATAAAACTTAACAAAAATTAAATTACCTATAAGTTAGTCAGGCTTATGTTTACGAATAAGCACAAGACTTGTACAATAATGGCTAGAAGAGAAACCATAAGCAATGTATCTCAATGTAATGATAAAATGCGCAATATAAAACTGAATTTTAAACAACGTCAACTTACTAAGCTTTCCAAAAGAAGTCTTTTGTATTTAGCTGGATTCACGGTTGTCATAGCAGTAATTATAGGTATGGTTTTATTTAATGGTGATAGATTTGGAAAATCTGGCAATCCTGTGATCTTTTCAATCGATGGCAAAAAGTATCACGAAAGTGAAGTAAATGAACTCGTTAAGTACCCGGTAGAAGCAAGAGGTACTAATAAAAATGAATCGGCCAAGCTATTATTTGAATTGTTAAAGAAGATTTATGTGGCAGAGCAGTTAGGTATTAAACCTAGTGATGAAGAGATAGCCACTTATCAAAAAGAAATCCCAGACAATGCTCAAGACTCTGCTCATAATAAAGAAAGTTGGCTTAACCTTATAGCTAAAGCAGCCGTAGTTGACGACTACATCGGAATTACAACTGCTCCAGGCTATAAGGGATACGCTTTTGATTTTTATTTTGGACAACATTTACAATATGGACCTGCTTATCGACCTGATGGCCTAAACGACCCTAAGTTAGTTGAGCAAGATAAGAACTATGCCAAAGAGAAGGCTGACTTTTATCACCAGCAACTTAAGGACAATAAAATAAAGCCAGATGAAGTCTTAAAGCAGATCTTATCTGACCCCCGGCTTGGCAACAGTATTAAAAGTACCTCTAACCACAGCACACGTTTTGGCGAAAAAACAAATGTGAATTGGCACACGCAGATATTTTATAAACCGATAACAAGCTTTATTACTTCGCATAAACAGCAATCTTTGTTGGATGTACAGACAGGAAAAGCACTTGTTGGAACAGACGCAAAAGCCGAATCAGTGGATATGTATTATTATTTTGTGCTCCTTGAAGATGTACCTAAGAGCCAGCCTGTTGCAAAAGAAGAATTTGATAAACAGACGCAAAACTTAAAAGCTGAGTATAAAGGCTATTAAAATGGGAAAGATAAATATATGAATAAGATAATCAACCTCTCCAGTCGGTGGACAATATTCTTATTTTTACTAGGCGGAAGTTTGCTTGGATTATCCCTATTTGATCACGGAAACGCAAGTGCATCTTGCGGTGTTCAGAGTGGTAATATACACGACTACGCGGGTTTAGTGGTCAGCTCTCGGTACTGGGATTATGACTCAAGTTCCTATCAGCCATCTAACGATAATCGAGTTAAAGTAACTACCTCCGGTGCTACCACTACACCTCCTGGCGGCGTTATAAACCTTAACAATAATCAGCATTATGCAGAACAAACATTTAGTCAAATTGGTGGATGTCCTTTTTTGACAGGTGGCGTTGCCTCGGACAGCACTAATGCGGTTCTCGGTACAGGAGGTTCTTCTCCCGATACTGGCGGCGGACAAACCAACTGGGCACTTGATTGTGATAACTCTAGAAGAGCAGCCAGTCCTGAGCTAAATCCATTTCAACAATTTGATGTGACGGGGGTAGGTGTTCCAACGGGTGCCAGAGGTCTTCGTGCCGGTTTTGGTACGGCCGAAGGCTACGGTTGGAACGTTAGAACAGTGGCTCCCCCTAATGGCGACACTACTTTTGTTACTATTACCTATAATGAGCCGCCACCGCCCGATACAGGAACTCCAAACGGCAATATGCTTTTTGACTGCGATAAGGTCTATGGTTATTCTACCAATAAGAATAAGCGTTATAAAATGTTCGTTAACTCGGTATCAGGCAATAATGAAGTTACTCCAGGTGGAAGGGGCGCTACAGGCCCAACAGAAGGTCTCTATAGCGTCCCAATAACTGGTGGCACCGTGGGAGGTGGTGGATATGATGGCAGGACAGCGGGGGTAGTCTTCATACTTAAGATTTATGCTGGGAATGAGGATACAACGGCCGAGATTCAGACTTTGAGTTCAACTACTTCAACAAATCAAGACTGTACCGAGGATCTGCCCGCATACTCTATCGCATCAATGACTTGCCGTGGCATAACAATTAATATTTCTGACCCAGACGATACAGGCACAGGGGTTTATTACGAAGTATACATATACCAGGATAATGATCCTGGTAAGCTAACAATTGCTTCAGGCAGAGGTTCTGGTAACGTATTTTTGAGTTATCCTGCAGAAACTGCGCCGAACAATGGCTGGGTGGCAGATTTGATTGTTAGAGATTTGCGGCTAAATCAGACCGACGGTGATACTACTACGCCTGTGCGGGCATCTGTCGGAGCCTGCTACGAGGCAAGCTGTAGCCTGGATTCCATAACAGCCACGTCGGGCGCTATTCCGGGAGCGTCGACTGCGGCAGGTGTTGCCGCTGGCCTGGGCTTCAACCTCAATTACACATTAAGTAATACCGGCGGCAGTGATAATAATCCGCTCTATGCACAGATTGGATCGGCGCCATTAGCACTGACTACCGCGGGAGGCACTTCTCCAGGGTTTAGCGCCGCGGCATATTATGCGGTTGGGCAGCAGGTTGAAGTCGGCTCTTCGGTTACGGGCAGTTTTGCCTTTACGGCACCGCCTAGCGCCGGAAGATATACCATAGAAGTTTATCCTGATTATTACGGTCTCTTTGGTATCGGTGCGCCCTGTTCCATCACAATAGACGTCTTCCAGCCGTTCCAGGTAAAACCTCGGGTGACGAGCGTGACGCCTAACCCCAATCCAGAAGATCCGTTGAGTATTAACTATGCTACAAGAGTAGAAGCAACCTTGGGAACTGGTCCGCTGGGTGTCGCGTACTTCGACAAGCCAATACTCATAGCTGGTAATAACCAACTTAACTACTTAAGGCATGATCCTGCGCCAAGTACAAATACCGTTTTAGTCGGGCCACCTCTTGATAATGACTCTATAAATAACAATGGAAAAACTGCTCAGCCCGCGTCTACGCTTAACCAGACAAACACCTGGCAACGTGTCTGGAACAGAACGTACTTTAACGCGGCTGCGCCAACCCAGTTTAGAGCCGCGCCGGCTAATACCTGGAACCCAGGCGACCAGTTTTGTGCCCGTATGGATATTAACTATAACCAGGGGTGGACGAATGGCCAGCCGTATCCCGGAGCGGCAAAAGTACTTGGTACTAGTACGGTTATTGCTCCTGGCTTGCCTAACTACGATATTATGTGTGGAGAAGTGGTAAATACGCCGTTCATGCGCGCTTACGGCAATGATGTTATATCAGGCGGTCCGACGGCTGGAAGTGGAAAGGTCACAGGCTTTATGGCGAATCCTGCACAAGGTGCTGGTTCTGGCGGAGAATTTGCCGTGATTAGTGCTACTACTCCAATTGATTTTGCCAGCGCTTTCTTCAGAAGTGCAACAACTCCCTCGGCCACCCCTAAACCGCAAACCCCTGATGAGCTGAAACTTGTGAATGTGTTGCGTCCTGCTGGCCAGCCAAAATACTTTGACGAAACTATCAAGCGCGAGACCAAAGAAACACCTCAGGGTTGGCCGGGTTCTGTTGCCGGCGTAAGTTCGGTACAATCGAACAATCAGTCGTATCACGCCAGTGGCGGTACGCTTGGCGGGGCGGCAGGCTTCACCGGACGACATACTATGTACGTTGAAGGCAATGTGATCATCAACGGTGATATTACCTACGGTCCAACCGGCGCTACGATTGATTCAATTCCATCGTTTACGCTGATTGTTAAAGGCAATATCTATATCTCTCACAACGTAAAGCAGCTGGACGGCATATATATTGCACAGTCAACAACTCCCGCCGGCGCGAACGGCGAAATCCATACCTGTACCAATAATGGCACGCCGTTTAATCTGGCTTCATCAGGTGACAGAGATATCCTAGCTAATCTATGTTCTCAGGAGCAACTGAAAATAAACGGTTTGCTAGCCGCCAATAAACTCAAATTCTACCGAGTTAAATATACGTTGCGAGACATAAAATACAATATCGTCGCAGGTACCCGGGTTTATACGCCACGGGAATCCTTTGACGGCGTTGCCCAGGTCCCGCCAAACCCAACCAAGGCCGGCGAAGCCGTCCGAATGACACCAGAGGTCTTGCTGGGTCAATACGGCAGCTCATCTTCCTTCCGCGCTCAAGGCAGCCAGACGGGCAATAAATACGAATATATCGTTACGTTGCCACCTATCCTTTAAAAATGCTTATGGTATAATTAGACCATAAGAAGAATTAATTATGCATAAAAATAATAAACGGAAATAATATAAAAGAATGAGCTTACTGAGTGGGGTATCGGAATTCTTTAGCCTGGATATCGGCAGTACCGCCATACGTGCGGTACAGATAACCAACAACCCAAAATCAAAACAGTTGATGAAATACGCCATTGCGCCGGTTGATACCAAGGTAGCAATGAGCGATTCTAAAGCTGATCAGCTAAAGTTGATGCAATCTGTTAAGGAAATGCTGGCCAGTGCTAATATTACCACCAAAAACGTGGTAGTGGGGCTACCGTCGGCACGTGTTTTTACTACCGTTGTCGACATCGAACGTTTACCACTCAATGAACTTGCTAAAACCATTAAATACCAAGCCGACGCATTAATTCCAACCCCGGCAGCCGAGTCAAAAATTGACTGGGCGGTCATTGGCGACGCGCCAAAGAACCCAAACAAATTAGAGATATTACTTTCTAGCGTTTCCAATGATTTTATTGAGCCGCGGCTCGACCTCATAGAATCAATCGGGCTGAATGTGATCGCCTTTGAACCTGATAACTTAGCGCTGGTGCGTTCCATGATCGCGCCGGATGACGCTACGCCAAATATGATCATCGATATTGGCAGTAAAAGCACTGACATTGTGATCACAATGAACGGCGTATCACATCTAACCCGTGCTATCCCAACTGGCTCAGAGGCAATTATCCGGGCTGCCATGCAAAACCTTAATATTGATGAAAAACAGGCTCAGGAGTTTGTCTTTAAATTTGGACTGAGCCAGCAAAAACTAGAAGGCCAGGTCTACCAAGCAATTGTAAATACCGTCGAGTTGCTGATGGGTGACATCGATAAATCAATCAAGTTCTTCGAATCTCGTTACGAAGGGGTAAAACTGAATCGGATTATTATGACCGGCGGTGCCTCGTCTCTCCCTGAATTCCCGCTGTATATTGCTAATAAGTTTGGTATTAACGTAGAGATTGGAAATGCCTGGCGCAATGTCCAATACGATATGGCCCGGCAGAACGAATTGATGGCATTGTCTAACCATTTTGGCGTGGCGACAGGCCTGGCGGAGCGTAACGAATGATCCAATTTAACCTCTTACCAGATGTAAAGATTGAATTTTTAAAAGCGCGCCGGCGAATGCGTATGGTGGTAGCCATATCAATCGTTTCCTCGGCAACCTCAGTATTGCTGTTCGCGGCTCTATTTTCGTATGTACGGATTGGCCAGTTAGGCCACATCAAGCACATGGATAACGATATTAATAATGGAGTAGAAACGCTTAGAAAAGACGCTCCCGACCTTGATAAAATTCTGACCGTCCAGAATCAATTAAACAGTCTGCCTAAGCTGCATGATGACAAGGCTATTAGCTCGCGGCTATTTGACTATATGTTCCAACTGACACCAAGTAAAGCTACTATTTCTGACATCGAACTAAATCTCGACGATAATACCCTACTTATTAAAGGTAATTCCGATAGTTTTGGTACCGTTAACAAATACGTTGATACGCTGAAATTCAGTGAATACCAATTAAGCAAGAGCGAAAAACCGGACGGTACAGCCTTTAGCAATGTCGTCTTACAAAAATTTGAAGTTGTTGCTAAAAATTCTGGTGCAGCTACCGCCGCTGGTGGCACTGTAGAATATGAAATACTTGCTTCATTCGATCCAGTAATCTTCTCAAACATAAAAGATATAGCCGAAGGCAAGCCTGCAATTACGCTCGTGATACCAAACATAATATCGGCTCGTTCTATTTCAGACTCTCCAGGTAGCTTGTTCGCGGCGCCAGCTTCAACTAAACAGAACGGAGGGCAGTAGTCATGGCACGAAAATTATCGGCTAAGCGAATCGAAATTGACCGCGCCCAGGTGACAATTCTGGTAGCATCAGGCATCGCTGCCTTTATTGTTGCCTTCTGCTTGGTAGCTGGTAAAAGCTTATTCGACCAGCAGGCATACCAGTCACGCGTAATTAATAAAAAAGAAGTTGCCCTTAAACAGCTAAAAGATAACGCCGAGGCTTACAAAAAACTGGACAACGAATTCAAATCGTTTAATGGTAAGCCAATTAATATTTTGGGCGGTAACCCGGCTGGGGTAGGAGACAGAGATGGTGATAATGCCAGAATTGTGCGTGATGCATTACCAGACAAATATGATTTCCCAGCTTTGACTACTAGTTTAGAGAAAATTTTTAATGAAAACGGCTTCCAAATACAGGAAATTGTTGGTGCTGACGACGAGGTTGCCCAGTCACAGCAAACGGCCACGCCACAAGCAGTTGAGGTTCCATTTTCAGTAAAAATTGCCGTTGCTCCAACTTCTGGAACCTCTGCAGTCCGCTTGCTAGAACGGTCAATCCGTCCTATTCAAGTTAAGAAACTGACGCTTAAAATAGAGCTTGGAAAAGCTCCGGATTTGACGATTGAGGGCAAAACATACTACCAGCCAAGTAAAGTATTTAAGGTTGAAACGGAGCAAGTCCGATGAAACAAAAAGATATAGCGCTTATCATCATTGTTGTTTTTGTTGGCGGTCTCTTCTCTATAATTATGACCAAAACGGTATTTGTATCAAGTAGCAGCAAGCAGCAAACCGCTCAAAAAATTGAACCGATAACCAGCGAATTCAAAGAAGCCGACAAGGCTGTCTTCAATCAAGACTCCATCAACCCAACAAAGCTTATCAGAATTGGTGATGAAAGTAATACCTCACCTTTCTAGGCTGGGCTGAGTTACGCATATGGCAGTATTATCGCCGGAAGTACAAAAAAAGGTCGAAGCAAAACTGGTTAGTCAGGGGTTGATCAATCAGGCTGCGCTAGACTTGGCGCGAGCCGATTCAGAAAAAACCGGCACGCCCTACTTTGCAACATTGCTAGAAAAAGGCCATATTTCTAACGAAATTCTTACTAAGCTTTTTGCCGAAATTAATCATGTGCCATACGTAAACTTGCTCGAAGCCCGTATTGAACGGGAAGTACTCAGGCTGCTGCCCAAAGAAATCGCTGAGCATTATATGGCTGTTCCATTAGGTCAGATCCAGAACCGTCTGGTTGTTGCCATGCTGGACGCCGATAATGTCCAAGCAGTCGACTTTTTAGCAAATCGCATTGGCCATACACTCAAAGTCTATACCGCCAGCGAAGAAGGTATTCGTCATGTCCTGACGCAGTACGATGAGGATGTTGAAGCTGATGTGGCTCAGGCGATTGGTATTAGTGTTAACCCTGAGGACAAGGCTGCTGCACAGGCTGCAATAAGTGCCCAGACCGAGATAAAAACCATTGTTCAGGATTCGCCTATTAGTAAGGCATTATCAACTATTTTGGAGTATGCCGCTAAGAACCGGGCCAGCGATATTCACATTGAACCGCTGGAAAAAGAGCTGAAGATCCGTTGCCGAATTGACGGTGTTCTCAAAGAAATTATGAAACTTCCAAAGTCTACCGAACCACCATTAATTTCGCGTATCAAGATCTTGAGTAATCTTAAAATCGACGAACACCGTATTCCGCAGGACGGACAGTTTACGGTTGCTGTTGCCAATAAAGCTATCGACCTGCGTATAGCTATATCGCCGGTAGTCTGGGGTGAGCAAGTGGTTATTCGTCTGCTCGATAAATCTGGTACGGCTCTAAAGCTAGAAGATATGGGTTATCATGGCCGCGCTCTACGCACTATCCGCAAAGGCATTAAGCAGACCAACGGCATGATCCTAACCTCCGGACCAACCGGTTCCGGTAAGTCTACTTCATTGTATGCCTTGATTCAGGAGATTAAAGACGAATCAATTAACATTGTCACGCTGGAAGATCCGGTTGAATACAAAATGGATGGTATCAATCAAATCCAGGTTAATACGGCAGTTGGCCTGACCTTTGCAACTGGCCTGCGTTCTATCTTGCGTCAAGATCCTGACGTGGTGATGGTAGGGGAGATCCGCGATAAGGAAACAGCCCAGCTGGCTGTCCAGGCGGCCCTAACAGGTCACTTGGTCTTTAGCACGCTGCACACCAACTCGGCAGCCGGTATCTTACCGCGTTTGCTGGATATGGGGGTTGAACCATTCTTGATTGCCTCAACGGTAAGAACAGTCATTGGCCAGCGCTTGGTACGTCGGGTAGCCGATACTAATAAAGCTCCCTACGACTCAACCGCCGCCGAAACAGACGCCTTATTAAGCAATATCGGTGACCTGTTACCAGGTACTCCAGAAGAGGTTGCGGCCCGCGCCGATGATATTGGCTATGAGACCTTGCCACTGGCTAAGCAAAACGCTTATACTTTATACAAGGGTGTAGACGGCCTTGAAACCCCGGGCGGTTACAAGGGCCGTATGGGCCTCTACGAAGTGTTTGAAGTAGATGAAACCATCCAGAAGCTCATTATCAAGCATGCGACCAGCAGCGAGATTGAACGGGCTGCCAAAGAGCAGGGGATGGTAACTATGCGCCAGGACGGCTATTTCAAAGCCTTGGCGGGCATGACAACCGTAGATGAAGTTAACCGCGTGGCGTCAGCTGACAGCGCATAATAAAAAGGCAATATAATGGCGACACCAAATGTAAGAATCGAACAACTACTCGAAGAAGTAATTAAAAAGAAAGCTTCCGACCTTCATATTCAGGTGGGACTAGCGCCAATACTCCGCGTTGATGGTGCTTTGGTGCCTGTTTCTGGCGCCGCCGTGCTGACCGCCGAAACTGTTGAAGCTCTCATTTTTGCTATTTTAGATGATGAACAAAAGCAAATTTTGCTTAAAGATAAAGAATTTGATTTTAGCTTTGCCTTTGGAGACTTAGGCCGTTTTCGCGTTAACTCCTTTCATGAACGTGGTAACTTAGCAGCTGCTTTACGCTTAATCCCGAACGATATTTTAACCACCGACCAGCTTGGTTTGCCCGACACTGTTAAGAAGTTTGCTGATTATCCGCGTGGACTTGTGCTTGTTACCGGGCCAACCGGTTCTGGTAAATCTACAACTTTAGCGGCGCTGATTCATAAAATAAATGCCGAAAAGGGCATGCATATTGTAACGATTGAAGATCCGATTGAATTCACCCATAAAAGCCTTAAGTCGGTCATTGTGCAACGTGAAGTCCACTATGACACCTACTCATTCTCGGCCGCTCTGCGCAGCAGCTTGCGCCAAGACCCCGACGTAGTGTTATTAGGTGAGATGCGTGACTTAGAGACCATCGCGGCGGCGATTACCATCGCTGAAACCGGACATCTCGTATTCGCCACGCTACACACCAACGGTGCGGCTCAGAGTATCGACCGTATGATTGACGTATTTCCGCCACACCAGCAGCCACAAATTCGGGCGCAGCTGAGCAATATTTTAATGGCAGTTTGCTCGCAGCGCTTAGTACCAGCCATTGGTGGTGGCCGAATTGCAGCAGCAGAGATTTTAACGGCTACGCCAGCCGTTCGTAATATTATCCGCGAAGGTAAAACGCACCAGCTGGAAGCGGTTATACAGACCGGCGCCGAGTTTGGTATGCAATCAATGGATAAGACACTAGTTAATCTGATACATTCTGGCACTATTACGTACGACGAAGCCCGTATGGTAGCGGTCGATATTGATGAGTTAGACAGGTTGATGCGGGGATAAGTTATGTTGACATATGACTACGTTGCCCGCGACCCTGCCACCGGTCAAAAGGTTAGCTCCAGTGTTCAGGCTGACAGCGAAGCATCAGCCGCAAAGCTTATTAAAAGCGAAGGACTGGCGCCGCTTGATATAAAGTTGGCTGACAGTAAAGCTATCAATGCACTTTCCAAGCTTACCAACCGTATTTCTACTAAAGACCGAATTATCTTCTCTCGTCAGATGTCTACGTTGATTAATGCCGGCTTGCCGCTCACCCAGAGTCTCCGCAACGTCAACGACCAGACTACCAATAAAGCATTTAAACTTGTTATAACAGAGATCATTAGTGATATTGAAGGCGGACAATCTTTTTCAAAAGCACTAGAGAAGCACCCAAAGGTATTTAATGAAGTATATATCAGCTTGATTGCTGCAGGTGAAGCATCGGGTACGCTTGACGCTGCCCTGGAGCGTATTGCCCTCCAGCAAGAAAAAGACGCCGAAATAATGAGCAAGGTTAAAGGCGCTTTAGCCTACCCGTTGATCATTATTTTGGTCATGATTGCAGTGCTCGGGTTTATGGTCGTCAAGGTACTACCGCAGGTTAAAATAATTTATGATGAACTGCCAGGAGCAAAACTACCCCTTATTACCAGAGCCTTGCTTGCATTCTCGGATTTTGCCATAAATTACTGGTATTTTTTTATCGCCGCTACGATCTTTATCATTTTTGCCTTGTCGCGTTATGCTCGCACCGGGCCCGGTAAGCTAGTGGTAGACAGAGTTAAAATGAAGTCATGGCCGGTTGGACCGCTCTTCATGAAGTTATATATGGCTCGTTTTTCACGTACTGGTACAACCTTAATTGCCAGTGGTATCCCGTTGATTCAGATGCTAGAAATTGTTGGTAAAGCAATTAATAATGTCCATGTTGAAAAATCAATCCACCAAGCCATAGAAAAGGTAAAAGGCGGTAAATCAATTGCTGACGCGCTAGACGGCGATCCTAATTTCTTAGTACTAGTACCAAATATGCTCCGTATTGGCGAACAATCTGGCGCGCTAGAGGATATGTTAGAGAAAACTGCCGAATACTACGAAAAAGAAGTAGATAACCAAATAAAAACAATTAGTACTATCATTGAGCCGCTACTGATGGTTATCCTTGGTGTTGTGGCTTTCATAGTAGTTGCTGCGGTATTGCTGCCCATATACGGGCTTGCTGGCAATACAAGCTTGGGTGGTTAAGTTATGAAGTTACCACTTGCATATATGACCCAGTTAAACTATATTGAAAACCATAAGCATTAATAACCTTGCTTTCTAGGGGGCATAGAAAACAATATGAAACAACCAATACTAAAAAGAAACGAACAGGGCTTTACGATCATCGAAGTCTTGATTGTGCTGGCTATTGCCGGCTTAATCCTGGTCATCGTCTTCTTGGCAGTGCCAGCCCTGCAGCGCAATAGCCGTAATACGCAGCGGACCAACGACGCGGCACGTACCGCGTCAGCAGTTAATGAGTGTCTAGCTAATAACAACGGCAAGATCGGCAACTGTGACGACTTCACGGCAGGCACTGAAATTGGCAACTATGTTACCATTGCGGATAACCAACAATTAATAGCTGTCGGTGGTCCTAGCACCGACGCGTTTACATTCGCATATGCTACAAAATGTGATGCTGCCGGTACCGCCTCCGTTGCAGGTAGTGGCCGATCCTTTACTATAACGTTCCAGGTGGAAACCACCGGCACACCTGCTGGACGCTGCGTCGGCAGCTAGTATAGCTTAAGTTTATCGTAGAAAAGGACCTCTCATTCCAGGGGTTCTTTTTTATATGGTAAGCTAAGCATAATGATTATTGCTGCAATTATACTACTTGGCTTATGCTTTGGCAGCTTTGTAAATGCGCTGGTTTGGCGCATATATGAGCAAAACCTATCAAAGAAAAAGCGGACGGCGAGTGATAAAGAATTGTCTATTCGCACCGGTCGCTCAATGTGCGTTAATTGCAGCCATACGTTAGGTATCCGCGATCTGGTGCCAGTACTTAGCTGGCTAAGCTTGAGAGGTAGCTGTCGCTACTGTAAAAAGCCAATTAGCTGGCAATACCCAGCAGTGGAACTAGCAACAGCTCTTTTATTTGCGCTCAGTTATGCTTTTTGGCCCCGAGACATAACCGGTTGGGAATTGTTGGTATTTGGGGCTTGGCTGACCTGTTTAACAGGCTTTATGGCGCTTATTATCTATGATATTCGTTGGATGTTGCTGCCAAACCGAATAATTTTCCCGCTATATGGCGTAGCCAGCGTCTATGTTATAGCGCGAATGCTGGAAGCAAGCAGCTTTACACCATTGCTAGGCGCCATGATTGGCGCATTGATTGGCGGTGGTATTTTCTATCTATTATTTGAATTCTCGAAAGGCCGTTGGATTGGCGGCGGAGACGTTAAGCTCGGCTTCCTGCTTGGCGCTCTGGCTGGTGGTCCGGCTAACGCCTTCATCATGCTATTTATCGCTTCAACTCTCGGTACCCTCGCCATAGCGCCGCTGCTGATGACAAAACGTGCTACCCAGCAAACACGCATACCGTTTGGCCCGTTTTTAATTGCCGGATGCTTTATTGTTGTATTGCTTGGCAAAGCAATGAGCGACTGGTATATACATCAGATAGGACTATAAATTTCTCAGGCTAAGTCTAACAGTGCTTATGCTATAATTTAGCTATGAAACTGAGCCAATATGGCTATACCATGGTTGAGGTGTTATTATTCCTGGCAATTAGTACTGCTTTATTCGCGTCAGTCGCATCGATTATTAGCGGGCAGCAAACCAGAACTGAATTTACTCGATCAGTCAGGGATGTTGAAACAGCAATTCAAGATGCTATTAACGACGTCGACGCTGGTTATTTTCCAGAATCCGCCACTAACCCGCCAGGATGTAGCGGTGCTAGTGGGCAGGGCACGCGCGCCAATTGTATCTTTGCCGGCAAAGCAATCCAATTCGGAGCTAATAGCAATCCAAATAACTACAATATCTATACTATTGCCGGAGATAGGGTAACTCCCGGTATCAATGGAAAAGAAGTGAAAGATATTGGCGAGGCTATGCCCCGAATTATTACAACTGCCGCTTATACAGAAGAAAAAAGTCTATATCCTAATCTTCGATTCACCCGAATAATCGTAGGAGGTGTCGATTCGGCTGCCTTTGCCATATTGCCTAGTTTTGGGAAGACACAAAATCCAGTCGAGGCAAGCGTTGTTAATAATTCAGGTAGTGCCGTGCTGGCGACTGTGCCGGGGGTGCCCCTACCGGCTACCAATGCGCAAATGAATGGCCCCGTAGCAGCTATGGCTGCCACAAATATCACCAATGCGGCTAGTGGTATAGTAATTTGCGTAAAAGACGTTGACGCTAACCGCCGGGCAGTTATTAGTTTTGGCGGTAACCGAGGGGGAGCAATTGAGTCAAAATTTGAGACTGCTGACTTGGCAGCAGCAGGATGCCCAGCATGATACGCCAACAATCTGAACGCGGTGAAACAATTGTTGAAGTTCTGATTTGCCTGGCAGCTCTAGGTTTTATGTTACTCTCCGCGTTTACGTTGACAAATCGCAACCAGGCGGCTGCTCAAGCTTCTCAGGAGCGGTCACGTGCCACTAAGGTAATGGAAGCACAACTGGAGCTGCTACGCGGTTATACCACTGATGCTATTTTGCCAGCGGGAACATTTTGTCTGCAAGAAAACATCCCGCTTAGTAGGGTAGACGCGGTAGCAGCTTGCCCACTCGCCGATGGCTTATATGCAGTGTCAGTCTTAAACCCTAATCCTGCTGGCAGCTTGCTTTGTGAGGAAACTTTACCGCTCACAGTTCGGGTTACCTGGGATTCTCTTATTAAGCAAACTCCTGAAGAGCTAACAACGTTCTATCTAGCATGTAATAAAAATGTCGGTTCTCTAGCTCCCGGCCCAGTAGTACCTCCCGTTGTCCCTCCTGTAGTACCTCCCGTTGTCCCTCCTGTAGTACCTCCCGTTGTACCTCCCGTTGTCCCTCCTGTAGTACCTCCCGTTGTCCCTCCCGTTGTCCTCCCTCCTATCGTATGTGTTTTATTACCTTGGTTCCCTGGCTGTCCATGATAATGTCTAAAGGAAACAATGTGTTATGAATAAACTGATAAAAAAGCAAAATGGATTCACGCTCGTTGAGCTGCTCATTGCTACCTCAATATTTGCCATTATGATGCT
The DNA here is from genome assembly GCA_963717365.1 of Candidatus Saccharimonadia bacterium. Lineage (GTDB taxonomy): Bacteria > Patescibacteriota > Saccharimonadia > Saccharimonadales > 2-12-FULL-41-12 > JALQXV01. The sequence goes on along the minus strand of OY970327.1, from coordinate 811,359 downwards.
TATCGCCACTTCAGCGATCCTACATATTGGTAAAATTTACTATAAAGGCGCGGTTGTTTCGCGGACACAAGATACTAGTCGTGCCATTATTGAAGACATTTCGCGTAATATCCAAACGGGCGGCAATAAAACTATAACCAGTGCACCTGGCGCTGTTTGTGTTGGCTACGTTCGATATAGCTTTGTACTAAACACACAACTAACACTCAGTGGCCCATTGGGAGCAGGCCAGGCCAGACACGTCCTGTGGGTAGATAGGATTCTTGATACCGTACCGTGCCAAACAGCCAATATGGTTAACCCGGCGACTGACGCCAATAGAAACACAAGTTTCACCGGCCGCGAACTGATAGGTGCCAATATGCGACTAACTAATTTTGACGTAGCTCCTCCCCCTACTTCGGCAAGACCGGTACGATTATTTGTAAAAATAGTGTATGGTGATTTCGATCTCAGTCCTGGCAATACCTGTATTTCATCAAGATTTGGCGGCCAGTTCTGCGCCACGTCTGAAATCACGACGTTTGTAAAGAGTAGGCTATAAGTATAATATATAAGATAATAAGCATAAGTAGTGCCAACCATGAAAAAACCAGAAACTTCCCTTCGTAAAAATGAATCAGGCATCGTATCATTAATGCTGACTATCTTTGTTATGATTATATTAACGTTGATTGTAGTTGGATTTTCAGAGATAACGCGCCGTGAAGAGCGCCAGTCGTTGGACCGGCAATTATCTACGCAGGCTTTTTACGCTGCAGAGTCGGGTGTTAACCTGACGGTTAACACAATCCGTAAAGATGCCGCGACTGCTGGATTTGTCCCCCAGGTAACCACCTGTGGCCCGGTAGATCTTGGTCCAGCTGCCGATACTCTTGGTACGTCTGTTCCTTGTGTGCTATATGATGCCCAGCCAAAAGATCTTGAGTACACTGCAATTAATCAGCAGGCTGGGAAGATCGTACCTCTTAATACTCTTGGTGGCTTTGCGCCTGGCTTAAGTTTTGAATGGAATGTGGCCGATGCTTACAGCAGCAACTACAGTAGTTGCCCAAGCAATAGTCGAGTTCTTGTTGCGCTTTCGCCAACCTGTCCAGCAGGTTACTTGCGTGCCACTATTATGACCCTCAGTGCTGGAGCTAGCCGTGAAGCATTATATGCCAGCTCTTTCACCGTTTTCTTCAAGCCAGTTTCGGCGGGCGGAGGAGGGTCTGTAGCTTACGTGGCGCATGGAACAAACGATTCCGGTGCCGCTGGCCAGGGACAAGTAATTCCTGCAAACTGTTCTGGCGGTGTGCAGCCACGCTGCAAAGCAACTATTACCGGTATTCCAACAGGTGCGCAATCATATTTGCACCTTCGCTCAATGTTTAAAAATAATACCGTTAAAATCACCAGTACTGACCCGCTAGATCGGTTTACCCGAGCCCAAATAAAAGTAGACGCTACAGGTAAGGTAAGTGATGTATTACGCCGAATACAGGTGCGTGTTTCTTATTTGGATGACTATGAAATTCCTTCCTATGTTATTGATGGTGAAAAATCAGTCTGCAAATCTCTGACTTTGCGCCCAGGTATAGCAGCGAATGCCAATAACACCAGTCCATATGTCGCTCCTGCCGCCCTTGATCCACGGGCTGACGATACTTGTAGTTATTAGCTAATTAGTCTTTTAAAGTATTATTTCCACCAGTAGTTTACTGGTAAGCCTAAATTAATCTAGTAATTTATAAAAAACATAAGCATTACCCCTGATAATGCTTATGTTAAATAATATTCTTTACAAATTGTAATTTTCATGTAAAACTAGAATAACAATAATATGTTAACAGAGGTAATAATATGGGAAAACTAGCAAAACTAGTAGTATCAGGAACAATGGCCTTCGCAATCTTTGGCGGAGTCGCATCAGCACAGACACCAGGCTGTACCATTAATGGGACAGGACCAGGTTCAGTTAATAGTTGTACATTTACAGTAAACAATGACTTAGATGTGGACTGTACAAATAACGCAACAATCACGGTTCTTAACGCTCAAATCGCTGCTTCAGGCGACTCAGTAGTGGATAGTAATACCACTGCTGGTGGAGCAGCATCAGGTAGTGCAAGTAATACTAATACGCTAGCTGCTAGCATTGCTGCTGCTTGCGCAGCCGCAGCACCTGCACCAACCACACCTACCCCAACTCCACCTGCCGGTGGCATGGGTGGTGGACAAGTTGCCGCAGCACCTGCTACAGCCGCAGCACCTGCACCGGTAGCTGTAAAGGCTTTGCCAAACACTGGTGAGAACGATCTAGCCATCCAGGCTGGTATCGGCGCTTTGGCCTTTGCATCCATCGCTGGGATTGCTCATGTAGTAGTTGCAGCTTACCGACGCTCTAGTCTCGGCCAGCTCTAGAACTAAAAGGAAGTATGCGAATCATGTCTCTACGTAAGATTCGCTTCTCTGTAAGCGTAGTCGCTCTCAATGCGGCTACGCTACTTTTAGTTAGTAACTCTTTTTATCCAATACGACTGCCAAGTACCGGTTCAAGCTACAGAGTCCAGGCCGCTCCCGCTTTGCCAGTATTACCTGAGCTAAAGATCATTTCCGGAAAACCGATACGCATTACGGTGCCTAGGCTTGGAATTGACCTTCAAGTTGTTGACGGAATTTATAACGAGTCTGATGGCAGCTGGACACTGAGTGAAGGTCAGGCATTTTACGCACTACTAACACCTCTGGTAAATGACTTCCAGGGCAATACACTGATCTATGGTCATAATAATAAACTGGTATTTTCCAAACTCTCCGAGATTGCCCCAGGCGATGAAGCTAGAGTCTATACCGATAATGGCCATATATTTTTATATAAATTTGAAACTGCACAAGATGTTCAGCCAGATGACGTCAAGGTTTTTGAGTACCGTGGGAACCCTAAATTGACACTTCAAACCTGCAGCGGCGACTGGTATCAATTTCGTCAGCTGTTTGAATTTTCCCTCGTGAGGGTAGAACAATGAATCCGTTGATTGGAAGATTATTCGTGGCGTGGTTTGCCTGCCGATTGCTATGGGGACTTATAGTTCATGTCAGGGGATATGTCTACGATCTCAGGGACATACGCTACAAACAGGCAATTAAGGCTCATCCTCATGCAAAAAAGTACAGAATCAAACCACTTCTCACCATAGTAGTTTTTGCCAACAACAATGCAAGTACTATTCAACAGTGCCTAACCGGTATCATTAAAAGCTCATACCGTAAATATGAAATTCTGGTGATAGATAACGCTTCCACCGACCAAACATATGAGACAGTTAATGCGTTTATCGCAGCACATCCTAAACAGGCTATTACAGTATTAAAAAAGCGTAAGCCCACACTGCAGGAAGCCATCGTGAACGATCTTAATAAGAAGCTTTATACGGGCGAATTGGTACTGTTTTTAGATGCCGGGTCGACGCTTGATCCGCAAGCACTTAAAAGTGCGGTACAAAACGCGGCAACAACTCAGGCGGACGTCATTAAGCTTAATACTCGGTTGACCTTGAGCCCACTAAGTTTAGCCCAAGTGACTCATTATTTTGATATGCTAATCGGTTCAAAAAAAAGAAAGTGGGGAGGTGGTTTGCCAGAAAATCTTCTACCGCAAAGCTTGATGGTTCGACGCTCAGTTCTAGTAGAAATAAGTCGCCAGGTTCCCGAGGGTCTTGTGTACTCATACGCCCATGATGCGACCGTAATAAGACAACCAGCAGCATCTTTTGAAGATATATTTGACCAATTTTATGAAGTTGCATCTGCTGAATACAAGGTTCTAGGCAGCGTTAAGCGAGTTAGCAAAAATACCGTTTATCACTGGAAAAAGCGTGCAGTGATAGCTGTAAAGTTTACGGCGCCCGCACTGGATATACTGGCATTTACGTATCTGGTCTATTTAGCAGCAGTGTTTCAGAATACCCTGTTATTTAGTGTAGGATGGCTTATTTTACTGGCAGTTTTTGGTATCGCGGTATGGAGTGACTCGTCTTTGCGTATGACCGACAAAGGCATAATAACTTTACTAGTACCGATCGCCTACATTTTCTTACTGGCAGCCGCAGTTACAAAATTAACCGCCCAAACAGCGGCAGGGATACGTTACATAGTGATTGGTCGCAAAGAACTAAAATCCTACACAAAAACTAAACTTAAGATCCTGACACTACTGAAAGCCTAGCGTCAGTCATCGTTTTTGCGATGAAACTGTTCGTGAACTTTTTTAAGATGAGGATCGGTAACGTGAGTATAAATCTGGGTGGTTGAAATATTGCTATGCCCGAGCATAACCTGAACACTGCGCAGATCAGCTCCGTTCATCAGTAAGTCGGTCGCAAAACTATGTCGAAGCGAGTGGGGACTGACTTTCTTAGTAATTCCTGCCAGGAGTGCGTAATGCGCCACAATACGTTGGACGCTGCGTACAGTCAGGCGTAGAAAATTGCCGCTGGTATCAGCTTTTTTATGACCACCTAGCCGGACAAACAGGGCAGGGCTAGTATCGGTACGAGCTTCTAGATAGCGGGTGACCCAGCTTGCCGCCACAGGACTAATAAAAATCGGTCGATCTTTCTGACCCTTACCACGTACCATAAATTCCAGACGCTTTAGGTTTATATGATCCTTATTTAAGCCGACTAATTCCGAAACACGCAGACCGCTAGAAAAAAGCAACTCCAGAATTGCCCGGTCGCGCAGACCGGCAGCATCATGTAAGTCCGGCTGGTTCAGCAGTCGCTTAATTTCTTCGTCAGATAAAAATGTTACCTGTGTGCGTTTTGTGCGAGCCAATTCAATCTTATCGGCGCTAATTGCCGTTATGCCGCGTTTAGAACAGAACTTGAGAAAGCTGCGTAGCGCAATCAGGTGATAATTCTGCGTATTTTTACCCAATTCATCACTGGTATTGGTGCCCAGTCGGTTTAGCCACAGGCGCCATTTACGTATCAGTTCAGGCGTGACATCACTAATATCAATGTCACCGGCATAATCAACCAGCCGTGTCAGGTAATGGTCGTAATTTGAGATGGTCCTTTGGGAGCGGTTTTGTTCGATTTCCAGATATTCCAGAAAGTCGGTAATAAGGGCTTGAACACGCATATGGTTACATTGTACGACATTCCTGACTGTTTTGTGCACGCAGGCACTTCCTACTTCTATACCTGCGCTTAATGAAATTTTAATGAAGTCGAGGTATAGTGCTACACCAGACTGTTATAACCCGGTACCGTACATTCTTTCTATCTGTTAGAATAGAGACTAAACTAATTAAGGAAAATTACAAAATATGGAACGAACGCTGATTATCTTGAAACCTGATACGGTGCAGCGCGGCCTGGTTGGTGAAATTTTGAGCCGTTTTGAGCGGACCGGCCTAAAGATCGTCGCCACCAAAATGCTGCAGCCGAGCTATGACCACTTTTACCATCACTACGAAACAATCGGTAAAATGGTTTCTAGGCGCGGCCAAAAAGCCTTTGACGTTACGCTTGCCATGATGCAAGAAGGTCCTGTTATCGCGTTTGTGCTGGAAGGCGTTGAGGCAGTCAGTCTGGTGCGCAAGATGGTTGGTACCACCGAGCCAAAAAACGCGGCACCCGGCACTATCCGGGGCGATTATGCGCACGTTAGCTTTTCGCATGCTGATAATGAAGATTTAGGTATCGCCAATATCGTCCACGCTTCCGGTGATCCGGAAGAAGCCGCCTTGGAAATCTCTCACTGGTTCAGCGAAGCAGAAATCTTCGATTACCAAACTGTTCACCAAAAATATACCCAGCCCCGCAAAAAGTAATTACTGAATCAATACTGCAATTTGTACCCGGTTTGCGTTGCAAAAGGGTACAAATTGCAGTATATGTTTCAATAGCAGATTTCCTAGGAGTCTGACATTAGTCTGGCCCGGTAGTTCAATGGATAGAACACCACCGTCCTAAGGTGGGTGTTGGGGGTTCGACTCCCTCCCGGGTCACCAAGTTAGCTTTTTAATGAATGATCAATACAGATAGGTATGCTTGCTTAGTCTGTAACAGATTCTGCCAGACGTTCTTCGCGAAGGGTGAGGAAGTACTCACGGGTTAGGAAAGCTATCGTTACGATCAAGCCAATGACACCGGCGATCAGCCACCAATTCATCTGGGAAATACTTGCGTTAACTGTACTGGCGCCGGAAGTAGCGCCGGAGTTGGGTGGCGCGGTAGTATTGCCAAAGACGGTACTACTTTCAATTGTTTTGCCGGTAGAAGTAGCACCTTGTTCGGCTGTAGCGCCGGCCTGGGTCTGGTTGTTTGCCGCTCGGGAGATGAATCCAAAGACTTGTCCTACGCCGCCATTGCCGGCAGAAGAGCCTGCCGCGGCGTTACTGGTAGGAGCGGCAGATCCGGCACCCCTACCGCCCTGAGCCTGTCCGGGAGACTGGCTGAAGCCGCCGTTAGCCGTATCGCTGCCAAAGTTACCGGACCAGCTGCCGAATACGTTAATGAATAGGACACCGAAGAAGTCGCTAAAGTTCATGTCGCCGCCGATAATATTGAGCAGGTTAACAGCCGATTCAGTATCGCCGCTGGTAGCATTGCCGGCATTCGTGTTATTACTGACGGTTGCGTCTCCGCTTTGGGTGCGGACAGAGATATCGTTATTAATCAGGCTATTTTCTGTGGCATTAACGGTGAGGGATTGGTTGCTGTTGCCCGGTCCAATTGTATTGGTTGAATTAGTCCCTGTATTTGTAATCTGCGCAGTAGTTGGAGCCGGACCAACAACCATGCCGTACCAGTGACCAAGCACATTAACGAATACTAATAACCCGTTTTTACCGCTCATATTCTGACCGACCATATTAAGGGTATTGGTGCTGGTGGCAGCGCTCCCCGTAGCCGCGCTTCCGGCACTGGTATTGCTGCCAACAAGGGCATCGCCGCTTCCCGCGGTGGCGAGTATATTATTATTGATAGTACGGTTAGTTTCCGTATTAATGTCAACATCTGAATTGGTAGTACCGCCAATGGTGTTAGTTGAATTAGCGCCCGTGTTGGCGATGAGTGCTTCCAGTACGCCGGGCGGCAGTAAGATATCACCGTTGAAGTTACCGGTGATATTAATCATCCCCAGGAATGACCGGCCGGAATTAATAGAGGCGTTAATCAGGTTAATGATGTTGGCGATTGCATAGGCGTCACCGCTCGTGGCATTGCCGCCGGTAGTATTACCATTAACAGTAGCGTCTCCGGATTGGGCAACCAGGTTAACATTATTATCTATTGCGCCGTTGTTGCTAATGTTAACGTCTACATCCAAGTTATTTGAGCCAATCTGGTAGGGAAGTTGATTCGGATCAATTAACAAATCTCCGTATACGTTTCCGTCAATCGTACTGATAAAAGTAGCGATCTGGGAACTACTAATCCACGAAGACTGGAGCATATTAAGCAGATTTGCCATGGCCAGAGCATCGCCGCTTAAGGCGTTTCCTCCCAGGGTGTTGCCTTGAACTAACGCGTCGCCTGATTGAGCAGTTGAGTACATAGTATTACTGATAGAACCATTGAAAAAGAGATCAAATGCCCCAACTGTATTTGAGCCCATATTAATTGAGTTAGTCGAGTTGGGGCCGGTGTTGTTAATATCATAGCTACCTGGTAGTCCGGCAATTAACGGATTGGCCGAGCCTGGCCCAGCTAATCTTGAAGCCAGCAGTGGGTTAGTTGGCGTTGAGCGGACATTTGGGATGTACTTACCTTGCTCCGGGCTGTAGACATACTCAGTGGTGTCCCACATACCAGTTTTGGGGTTATAGCTGTAGTCCTGCGGAGTATTCGGACGAGTTTGCTTGGTAACGGGGTCCCATGTGTACTTATCGTTTGACCATGTACCATCGGCATTTCGGGTATAGGTACTACGGGCGGCACCGGTTGGCTGGCTTGGACCGGTCGTTTCAGGGGTACCTTGGGTCTGGACCGCAGGGGCCGAAGGGGAAACAACGGGTTCTTCCGTCACCGTCGGTGCCGGAGGTTGTTGTTCTACAGGCGCTGGCGGCGCTTGCTGTTCAGTTGTGCCAGAAGCTGGTGCAGAATCAGGTGCCGGTTGGCTTGATTCTGGAACGGCTTCCTGGGCCTGAACCATTGTAACGGCAGGAAAGGCAGAAATCTGCACTAAAACGAGTGCGAAACAGAGTGTATTGCGGGCAGCTATCTTTAGTGTCATATATTTTTCGCTTTCTACCATATAGGTATTTTATAGGTTCGGAGTACGAATTATCAGGAGTGGGGAAGCAACCTTATGCTGCTCCCCCTGGCTCCCCATCCTGCTACCAGTCAGACGACATAAGTCTTTGAGGTAACAAAACTACAGCTATGAGCTAGTAAACTAGTTCTTTACTGAGAAAACAACGCTAGAGCTGCTAGTGTTTGAAGCATTACCGCTGGTAGCGTTACCACCGGTAGTGTTACCTTCAACTTCGGCTTCGCCGCTTGAAGCACCTTGGACGTTCACGCTAGTGAAAGTCAGGGTGTTGTTGTTCTCGATATCAACATCGCTTTCGTAGCTATATTCAATTGTATTTTCTGAATCAGGACCGGTGTTATCGATTGAACCGCTACCCCATCCTGCCCAGCTTGGACCTGAACCACAGCTGCATGAGCCTGAGTTATCAACGCTTGCAGACACTGAAGTGCTGTTGCTGTTTGATGCGTCACCGCTTTTTGCGTTACCGCCAGTAGTGTTGCCTTCAACTTCGGCTTCACCTGATTCTGCACCCTGAAGGTTAAGAACGAAGGCGCTTACCTCGTTGTCGTTATCGATCTCAACATCGTGTTCAACGGATGCTTCAATCGTGTTTTCGGAGTCTGGCCCCGTGTTGCTGATGTCGGCTTGAGCCGCGACAAGTCCAGCACTTAATACTATACCAGCCACTGCTACTGCTGATGATTGTAGTAACTTCTTCATAAGGAGTTACCCCTTTCTATAATTAGTTATATTCTCGGGCTCAAACCCGATTTTTATTGACGAACTACAGACCACCCCTACTTGCGGATAGTAGCTTCCTCCCCAAAAATCGACTTAGTTACCTAAAGTCTCTCTAAAACTGGTAAAGTCTCTCTAAAACTGGCTTTTAACACATCTCGCACTAGCGGTTGTTTATAAACCAAAGTGATGCCACCATCATATGTTTTGTTCGTCAATGGGCACTGTTAGATTTTTTACAGACACTCAAGTATGTGTTGTAAAGTTTGCTACTACCTCTGTTACCATAAGCTTTTCAATATAACGGTGGTCAGGCGTCTCATCTGTTAAGAAATTTATAACTAATTATGTTATTTGATAGATTTGTGAACAACCCGAAAGTCCAATTGAAACCTATTTCACAATCGATAGGATATATGAAATGGGTTCGATATAATTAAGCATAAGATGGCCGAGCCAAAATACTTCGATGACCAATTAGATGACGAGGAAGTACTTTTTGTATTCCGCAAACACCCGGTGGTAATGCGTAAAGGGCTAGTTTTAGCGATGATCGCTATATTACTAGGGACAATTCCGTCGCTCATTAAACCGGAATACATATACCTGTTCGGAGGACTTGCCGGCGGAGTTGCGCTAAGTATCTTAGTTTTTATGCCAACCTGGATTAGCTATCATTATAGTGTCTTTATTGTTACCGACCAGCGCCTAATACAAATTACCCAGAAGGGTTTCTGGAAGCGAAGCGTGGTAGATATTGGCCTGCCGCAAATCCAAATGGTTAATTATGAGGTGGGCGGCCTGCAAGAAACACTGCTAGGATTTGGTACAATAATGATGCAGACATTCGTGGGCGACCTGATTATCCACGACGTCCACCACCCAGCAAAGATTCAGAAAAAATTATTAACCATCCTACGCGATAAAGGAGTACTGGCTGGTACCCCGCCAATGGCGAAAACCGAGACAGAAGCATAATAAAATATGAAAAAACTTGCATCAAAAATTAAAGCCAAAGCCCGGCGGACACCAAGAAGTACCGTTGCTTCGGATGGTCGTATTACTAATGATACGGTTGCCGAACACCGCGAGGAGGTGCTCGGCCAAGCCCGGAAATACATTTACCCGCTGCGGCACTCCAAGCACAAGCTAGTCATTATATCTCTGACGCTTTTTTTAGTCGCAATCGTAGCCTTTTTCACGTACTGCACGCTGGCTCTGTATAAATTTAAGTCCACTTCTACGTTTTTATACCGAGTAACCCAAGTAATTCCGTTCCCCGCAGCTCGCATCGGTTCTGATTTTGTAGCATACGAAAACTACCTGTTTGAGATAAACCACTACACACATTATTACCGGACCCAACAAAGCCTGGACTTTAACAGTGACGCCGGGCGGCAGCAATTGTCAGAATTCAGAAAGCGGGCGCTCGACAAAGTTATTAATGATGCTTATATAGAAGAGTTAGCCGACCAAAAGGGAATTACGGTGAGCGACCGTGAAGTCGATGATCAGATTGCCATTGTGCGTAACCAGAATCGTCTGGGCGCCAGTGATAAAGAATTCCAGAGTGTACTTAAGGACTTCTGGAACTGGTCAGAAAATGACTTTCGGCGCAGCTTAAAAACACAACTCCTCAGTCAAAAAGTGGTGGCTGCCATGGATACGGATACACAGAAACGGGCCGTCGCAGCCTTGGATCAACTAAAAGCAGGTAAAGATTTTGCTACACTAGCCCGCGAAGTTTCCGAAGAACCAATTAGTAAAGCAGCTGGCGGCGACTTTGGCTTTCCAATCGAAAAAACCAACCGTGATGTAAATCCGCTTACCGTGGAAGCCTTATTTAAGCTCCAGCCCGGCCAGTCATCGGAGATTATTAATGTCGGTTATGGATTGGAAATTGTAAAGAATTTAGAAACTCAGCCCGACGGCAAAATTCATGCTGCCCATCTGGTTTTCAACTTCAAAGATGTAAATGATTATACCAACGAGCTGAAAGACAAGAAAAAAACCCGAGTTTATTTACGATTCTAAGTGCGCCCGCCACTCTTCTAGCAAAACCGGTAGTGCTTATGGTAAAATTTACTGATAAGAGTTAGATATAATGAATCATAAATTAAAAACAACTAATAAACATTGGTACACCCCTAGTGTAATCATAATTTTGGCCGTCGCCGCCAGTTGTTTCACAATTATGGTCTTGGCGGCTACCGCAAATGCTCAAGTCCCGCCGGCGGCTACTGCGCCAGGTGGCTCGATCGAGCAACGTATTGCCCAGCGCAAAGCCGAACGCAACGTGGTCATTTCAACGCAGGACAAGGCACGTCTCGAAAGTAGTTGTTCGACCGCTCAAACCAAACTGCGTAGTCTCCAGCAAACGACAACTCCTGTAGTACTAGAACGCGCAAAATCCAACCTCTTAATCGATGCTAAGCTCTGGGTTATCATAGGCAAACTAAAATTAGCCGAAAAAGACACCTTTGCTCTAGAGAAGCAACGGTCTACCTTAGCCGAAAAAGTGCGTGTTTTCGCAGAAACAGAACGGCTTTACCAGCAAACGCTCGATGATGCTATTGTCTTAAACTGCAAGGCTGACTTGGTTGGCTTTAAGGCTATGCTCGATACCGCCCGCATTTACCGAACTCAGGTACGAGATCAGTCAACAGACATCCGCAACTACCTTGTTAATGAAATTAAGCCTTCACTTAATGCGTTCAGCTCTCAGCTTCAGGGCAAGCAGCCCTCCGGAGGAACCCAATAATGGATCCGTGGCAACAACAGCAAGGACAAAATCAGGGTCAAAATCAGGCGCAAGGCCCTGATCCATATTATGGCCAGCCTTCTAATCCAAACTTGCCACCGGTTCAGGTAATACCACAGCAGCCCGGACAGCCAAATCCCAATGCCCAAACCGCGCAGACCCCTCAGCCATACTCGCCAGCGACACCTCAAGTGAAACAGCCTTACAACCCTCAGCAATCACTTCAAGCCCCAACGGCGTCAAGCGGCAAGAAAGGTCCTAATAAGCTCCTCTTTGCAGCCATAGGCGGAATTTTGCTGGTAGTCATTCTCGGGATTGTAGCCGCTGCACTTAGTAGCGGTGGCGAAGATCCTAAAAAAACTACCCAAACCCAGCAAACCGGCACACAGTCGCAGAGTCTACTGCCAGCTCAATCACTTGAGATTGAGCAGATCAACAATGCTATCAGCCAAGATCTCAGCCGAATTGACGACGAAAAAGACTTTCCAACCACATCTCTGGAAGACCAAACCCTTGGTCTCTAGTCAGCAGCGTATGTTTTTATTGACAAATAAGCATAAGTGTGATAATATTTTACTTAAGAATTTAATAATTATAAAACTAAAATAAAAAAAAGTATCCCGTACCATGAAACAGGCATCAGTTTCTAAAAAATCAGCTACCCAGACTAGCAAAAAAGCGGTATCAAAAAAGAAAGCAGGTGCAGCTAAGGCGGCTACTCGCAAAGTTGCTGTTCTTCCTAAAGCTTCCAAAATTTCTAAAACCCCTATTACTACAAAGCAATCCAGGGAACCGCTGGTTAGCGCCGATCTGAAGGACAAGCAATATCTATTTGGACGATTCAGTCAGCTGTATCAGCACTCAGCTCATGCACGTTTTAGTTTTGCCTGCCTGGCACTCCTTAAGCGTGGCCAAGTTTCAGGGGTGGCTACACAGTCTCAGGCAACATTAGCCAACGAGGATGAAGATCCAGAAATTGGAAGAAACCACTGGCTGCATAAGCCATATCCATATTCCGGCGCTGGTCGAATATTAGTAGTTGTTGCAGGGGTTGCCTGCTTATCGGTAGTAATGCAGGTAATGTATCCCAGCGGCCGCACACTACCACTGAGCCATCTAGAGGGTAATGGATTTACCGGGCTACAGACTAAGTCCGCAATTGAGCAGAAAATCGGGGCTATCAATAGCAGGGCAGTCACGGTGACTACTCGTAACAGCACCGTTGATACGTCATACGCCAACATGGGTGTTCGAGCCAACGCCGACGATACCTTTAAGCAGCTAAGTCACTATCCACTGGAACGGCGTCTAATCCCGTTTTCAATTTTCTTCTCTTCTGTTGAGCCAACCAAGGTTAGTCGTGATATTAATGTTGAAAAACTAACTAGTTTTACCAAGAATATCGTTACCGTTACTTCTAAAGAACCTAAAAGTGCCAGTGTATCAATGCAGAATAACCGCCTGTTGGTTATCCCTTCAGAAGACGGCTACCGCTACGAGCAAACGTCGCTGCAAAAGCAGATTGCCCAGACAAGTCTGAGTCCGGGACCGATTAGCTTGGAGCCGCAGGCTCTTCCGGCTAAACTGTCTACTCAGATGGCTCAATCCAGCATTATTGATATGCAAAAACGAATTGATTCCGGATTAACTATTTCAGCTGCTGACCAGAACTTGCGAATTAATTCCGATACGATTGCTTCCTGGGTAGTGATTGATCAAAAACCAGAAATTGGTACCGTTAAACTGTACTTTGATAAGATTAAAGTCCAAACTTCCTTGCAGCCCGTTATTGCTGCAGTTGATAATCCAGGTGTTCCAACCCAAGTGACGTTGTTAAATGGTGTTGAAGCCGGGCGGAAGAATGGTAGTCCCGGCCGCTCACTGCAGTTTGATGATTTAGTGAACCAAGTCAGTAGTGCCACCGACTGGACCGTTGGCCTGATTCAGGCCAACGTCACCAACTTGCCAACCAAAGAAGTATTTGCCAGAACTTACAGCCGGGACAGTCTGGGCTTTCAGAGTCTGCTTGACTATTGGGTAAAGAATAACAAAGGCCGGTTTGGAGTTGAGGTACGCAATCTGGGCGGCAAAATAGATGCCGGTGTTAACAGTAACCAGCAATTTAGTGGTACTCATAAACTGTATCTGCCACATCTGGCATACGGTCGAATTACCTCACGTGCTTTGAATCCTGGCTATACCACCTCAACTGGTTTCACCATTGATGGTTGCGTCGACAAAGTCGTACTTAGTGGCCACGATGCCTGTACCCGTGCATTGGGTGACCTAGTTGGTTGGGGAGATAATAATAGTTTGCTGGCAGCCCAGGGCTTTGAAAGCACCACGCTTTCAAACGGTTCTGGCGTTACTTCAGCTGATGACGGCGCGGACTGGGCTATAAAGCTGCTCGGCGCTAATATAACTACCGTTGCCCAGCGCAGTGCTCTTATCAGCCTTATGAACGAACAAAACACACGTAGTGGTATTCCGGCGGGGGTTCCCGGCGTATCTGTCGCCAATCGCACCGGCCAATCCGGCAGTGTCCGCTACGACGTTGGCGTAGTCTATAACCCTCGTGGTACCTACGTTCTCTCAGTCTTCACCGACGGCAGCAGTTTCGCCACTATCGCCGACCTGGCCCGTGAAGTTAACACGGTCATGAACCAATAACCAGAGTTCATTGCAATGGGTTCTTTATATCTATTTTTAAAACCATACACCCGCTACACATTCAATTCTATAAATAGTGTGTATCACACGCCGGCTACCAACTGCCCGCAAAACTCTATTTGCACCCCTTTTCAAAACTACACACCCACTACACACTTGATTAGCTGAAAGATGTGTATAGCGTGTGTATAGAATGTGTAATTTAAAAAACTAACTAATTTAAGATACCTTTGCGAGCAGTTGTGAGTGTGTAACTTCAACAAATACTGGTTAAGAAGCTATAGAACCAGACCAGTGCTCATTCATAGGAAAGCCAATGGAATAACAACTAAGTGTAAAACGCTAAGAGGGATTTGGTTATCATTCCCTAGGATCTGGCTTGTTGTCAGGCGGCGCATGTTTTTGCAGCCGATAGACAGCAACGCCAATAACGATGATTGCCAACAAGCTGAGAAATGCCCAACCGAGACCGCGTAGCTGGAAGAGAATAGCTGCTAGGCCAGTCCACAGTCCCCAACGGAGCAAGAAACGCTGGCCAAAACTGGCACCAAACACCATAAAGCCAACCTGTTCGGCAATAAGTATAAGTCCGTAAGTGCCACCGTTTTCACCGCCCATTGCCTGTAGGGCAAGTGGAACGGTAACAACAAAGAATAGTGCCTTAACGTAGCTCAGGGAAGTATCCCGGTCGCCAATCGCATCGCGCCATACCGCAAAACCAGCTAAGAATAAGGCGAGTACGTGGGTATGAAGATGAATATTGGTATAGCCAAGTAAATATATAAACCAGTGTACTGACGCAATACAGACCGCGGCGCTCAATTCTTTGGTTCCTTGCGGGCTGCGACGGTTATAGAGATATGTCAGCAGGCCGGCAATGAACAGGCTAAATGGCAAAAGCAGACTCGGCCGGCTCTCGCTGAAAATTACCAGCATTGGCCCAATGTAAGCGGTCATAACGCTGATATTGCTAACCCAGCGACCTGCCGAATTCTCGGCGTCTGGCGTTGGGTCAGTTAATACGTTCAAAGCATAACAACCAGCTGCTACCAGCACTGAAACTAGGGACATCGCGCCAACCGTCTCGGCAGAGCTAAAATCAGGCCGGAGAGCACTGAACAAGATTGCTTGGACAATAACTGGCAGTAAGGCATAGAGCTGATTATTTTTCTCAATCCCAGCTATGATTACCACAAAGACACCGAGTACTACTAAGACCAAACTAGTGATAAGCTGCGATTTATCTGAATTAAATGATAATACTAAGGAAATTATGGCAGTGAGACTGTACCCAAGGACATAGGCTTCACTAGCCTCTTTGTAATAACTCGAAATAGGCACCTTACTTGAAAGTAGCAGTCTGCCACGCGCGATGGCTCGTGCCAGAACACAACTTGCCATGGCCAGCAGATAACCGCCGGTGTAGCCGGTTGCACCCCAGTGCCAGCCGATTCCACCACCGCCCAGTGCCAACGGCGCTAACAATATGCAACCGACCACTATGTAACGTATTACCGAGTGACGGGTTGCCAGTGAAATAATAATGTTTCCAACCAAGGCTATACCGACGCCAAGGCTGAATTGCCAGCTGTCTATACCGTATTCTGCCGCGGCATGTATAAATGGCACGAGCAACACTACGCTTGATCCAAGCAGCCAGTCGGCGTCCTTGGCAAGATAGCGCAGACCGACAAAACTGCTAAATACCACAGCGGTAACCAAAGTAATTGCTCCGTATCCTAGCTCCCATGCCGGAATTAGTAATAAGCTCGCTGCCAGCATGTACATCATTGAAGCTGTTTCATAGTATGGCTTGTAAGTCTTTTGCGTGCCGCAAACGGCCACAAGGGCGCCGAGTAGAAGTGCGCTTACAGCGCACAGTGTAAGTTGCGGCCAACTAGCCAGTTCTAGCTTTAGAGCGTACTGTCCGGCCACAAAGGGCAGGCCAAGTAAAATCAGGCAACCTACCTGCAATGTTGACTCGTATTGGAACCGATACCAGACAATACCGGCCAATATAACTGCTATTACTAAGCTTGCTACCAGCGGCCAGGCACTGCCTAAACAGAGTATAATTGCTGCCGTATTCACTATCAGTGCCGTATTGATCAAATTATGTACCCGGATGGTATTCATACTGAACATGGAGATCGCCAGCGCGTACAAAGCCCCGACAACTACCATAGCGATTCCCGTTTCACTCAAACTATGATTAAGCGCGTACACGCTGCTGGCAAGCGCTGAAATGTACGATACTTGGGCTGCCAAACTAAAGACAGATCGCTGCCCGATATTCCACCAGGCCAGCAATCCATAATATGTTCCGGTTAATAATAATGTTACCGCTAGCTGGAAGGTACCAAATTCAGGCAACAGCAGCAGCGAACCAAGTACGCTCAATGGAATAAGCAAGCGCGAACTTGCCGAGCTAGCTGCGTCCAGTTGAGTAGGGCGATCGCCCCGGCGATTAGTAATAGCCAGCAGTAAGCCAGCCACAACCAGCCCCCAGGCATAACCGTATGATGGCAAATCAATCGTCAGGACGGCTGACTCAACAGATGATACAAAACTGCCGATTAACAAATAAGAAATAAAATCATTCTTAATCTTGCTGTAGGCGTGGACATATAAAGCAATACAGGCCAGGGAAGTGACCAGCCACACCGGTCCGGCGTAGGTTTCTCCTAACACAAGGTTATACCAAGCTACACCGACAAGCGGTGCAATTATTAAGCCGGTACCAACAAAACTGATACCGGCTTGCTCTAATTTCTTATTATTCTTATACAGCCAAAGACCACCGCTATACAATACGGCAGCCGTCAGGGCAACGATAAGTGTTCGAGCAAAACCGCCGAGCCCACTGATGGCCACAAACAATCCCACAGCAGCGACGAGCAAGAAAGCTCCAAAATATAACAGTAAAATACTGTTATCCACCGGTGTTCGGTAGTACTTGACGGGCGGAATTGGCGCGTCATTATTATTACTTTGTGCTTGCGTGACAGGCTCTACTAGTGTTGCTGTTTGAATTGACTCGTATCTTGCGAGTTCAGCTTGAGTATCTACTAGTACGGGTGAGCTACTATAGAGCTGGTCAGCTGATTTACCGGCAAGCAATGCTTCAATTAATTTCTTTTCAGCCTTAGTTTTAACGATTTCTTGGAACGAGCGTATATATGTCAGCCAACTTTTATCAGCATCATTCGACGTATTTGATTGGTCGGAGTAATTTTGTCCTTGGCCATAATTTTTTTTTGGCTTGAAAATCAGATACAGCAATAGTAGCGGTACCAAGAGCCAGGCGAGTGCAGCGAAGATTTCGAATAAGAACATATTTTTATTTTTTTATTTTTGTTGTAACAACTTCATCATAGTCGCGGTTGAATAAAATGTCTACTACTTTTTTGCTTATAGTAATTAATTTGTATTCAAAGCTGGTCAAAATCTTAATATAACACCTTAACCCTAACCATTTTCTTTATAATGCAATGGTCCGATTTTAAGAACTATTCTGGCTTCAAAGTTACTTTCAAAATCTAAAGAACATCCAGCTCGCACTAGCCAATCGCCGTGACGTTCTATGATTTGACGAAAGCGGGCGTACCCCTCATCAATGCTTTCAAACTGCTCCGTTCTAAACGGTTCTTCTACGACCGACCAGTCGTGACTCAGCCCAATACAGAGGTTAATAGTAGCTCGTTCCTGTTCCACACTTAGGCCTGCTCGGCGTCAAACAGGGCTTCAACCCGCGCTTGAATCATTGGTACCTGGGCGGCCAGCCACTCATTGCCCTCAATCAGTTGCGCCAGGGCTTTGGGATATTTATTTTCACCCTTAATCCGTTTGTCTTCCGGCAGCAAAGCCGCCCGTTTTTTATTAGCGTTATCTCGATTATCAGCAACCTTAACTAAACTGCCCATCCAATTTTGTTTTACTCTGCCGATTGCGTCATCATATGACTCACCATCTCGTTTGCTGACTGAATCCACAGCCTCAATCACATCTTCCGAAGCCCCCAATATTCGCAGGTCTTCAAGAGTGATGCCACCATCTTCTTTTACATCGTGTAAAACCGCCGCCATCTGGACCTCTGAACCATATGCTTCAAGCGCCTGCATAACGCGGAATGGGTGTCTGAAATAAGTACCGCCATCACCTTTATCGAGTTGACCAGCATGAGCAGCTTCGGCCAGAAGCACGGCATTTTCTAGCGTCAAACCACCGGAATCTTGCTCTAAAATCGGCGCTCCTTCGTACATAAACAAAAAATAACACAAAAATAAGCTTTTGTCTAACGTGTCCAAGATCCAAATCTAGCCTGCCTAGAGATCAAATACAACGAGACTAGGGTCTATTGAGCTGGAGTTTCTACCCACTCCAAACCGTCGCGGACTGCCATGGTCACCAGGTTATGAAAGTGAGTCTCTTCAAATTGGTGAGTCGTTTCAAGGGCTGCCCAAGTTGTACCCTTTATGCGTATAAAGTCATATTTTTCCTGACCAAAGCGCGCCATTGAAGCCGCATGCAAATCACCAGCTGGTGAGGTTTCAAGTATAATATCCCAGTCGCCAGTCTGAGCAACATAACATGCCGGCTCGGTATTGCCACGACGCGCAAGAATCGCGTCATGAACTGTATTTAATTGATCATGTAGCACTTTGCCCCGAGCGGGATCTTGTTCATATATCGGTTTAAGCATAGAAGCCATCGAATATCTCCTCTTAGAAATTAACATTTAAGTAACTATATCACAGCCTAACAAAGACTGATTTTGCTTATGGTTGTCTCTGTTCTTCTTCCAGGCGGCTTTGGCGAGCAGTAAAATCGTCTTTATACATTTCAAACAAGTTTTTGGCATTTGCTGACGCCCGTTCGCCAATACGCTGACTGAGCTTGCTGGTAAGGTTTCCAAGGATAGTAGCAGTCTGTTTCAGCTGAGCTTTGGAATCTTCCGTGGAAATAGAGTCCGCATCGCATTGCTCCGGCTGGTTAACAGGAGTTTGTAAAAACTGGTCTACCGTAGCATTTTTACCGTTTGAAATTGTATCACCGGCAGCTGCAGTCGCCTCTGCATATAGTGGGTCATCGTAACTTTTTTTAAGAATACGTCCAGCAGTTACTAAGTCGTCCAATTTTATTTTTTCGCCCTCTTTTTCCAACTTACTTAGTAATCCAAGCTCTTTTTCAATGTCATCTCGTTTTTGTTCTGAAAAATTTTCACCCGGATTTACTGTGCGCCAACTACAATCCTTGGTGTCTGTAAAAGTGTCATTGCCAGAGCCGGACTCTGTGGTGGAAGTTGATGGGATAGGGGTCTGCTGATTTTGCTCAGGATTAAGAGACAACGTAGGAACGGTAACTTGATTTACTGGCATTTGCTCACCGATTGAATCTTTCCCGCAGGCCGTCAGTGCAACACAAGCCATCGTCGCCATCGTAAATACTCTTATCTGCCCGGTTTTATTTTCAATCCAATTTGTAACTTCTTGGCGCATAGTTCTCCTTTTGCTTACATTTTAAGAATTTTTGGCGCGACCGTTATTTTGCAATCTTGGAATTCCACTTTCATCGCCGTAATGAGTTTCAATAATTTCGAATGATTTTTCATGACGTCCGGCTTCAACCTGTTCAGGACTATATAAAAGGGTTGGGCCAAGCAGATCGCCCATTCCGCCTATAATAGTCAACACTGGTGAATCTGCTTCTTCATTACTGAAAAGGAAATGTTTAACCTCGCCTACTCGAAAAACTTTTAAATCCTCAGGCAGGTCAACGGAATCCTCAAATAAAAGCATTATTTCCTCTGGAGAAAGTTCGTTTGCATCGTTAATTTCAAATTCATCTTCCATAATTTCTAGGCCGGTAGCCATGCGAAACTTGATAGCTTGACTGTCAATAGTCACTTCAAGTTCTCCCAGCCCAACACCGGATTCATCGGTCGGACCAAAACCAATATAGGTTCCTTCGCGGGCTGTTAATGGTGATTCCTGACGTGGTTTGATAACTTCATCGCTCATACGATCGATAACTCCTTATATTGTTAACCATAATATCATATTAATGACACTTTGTCGAATAGTGGAGTAAGTATAGCTATTCTTGAAACCATCGTTACTTAGGCTTCGTTAAATTCAAGCGACTCGTAGATAGAAAATAATGATTCAAGTTCGTAAAAACTGGTTCCATAATCTGATTTGACGATTTTCTGGGTATGGGCGGCAACGAGGAAAGTGGCCGGAACTAAAAAAATGTCGCCTTCAACTTTGGTTTGCTTAAAATCATGCTTCATAACGGCCTGCGTCCATGAAGGTAGGTGCCGTAGGCTTTTTAGTGCGGCTTTGGGGCTACTTTTTATGCCATAGAGATTATAAAATTCCTTGTCTTGATCGGCGAGAATAGGGAACTGCGGTTTTACGGTATGACGGCTGTATATATTGGCTTTGATGCTATCAACATCAGACTGGATAAAAGCGATAATTTCGCAGTTTTTTCGCTTGAGCATCGGGTATTCAAGCGCTAAGCGATGAATCGTGAGGTTGCACCATGGACAACCTGAGTAACGGAGAAATACTAGTAGCACAGACTTTTCTTTATAATCAGACAGCCGTATTTCTTTACCTTTTACGTCAGTGGCTGTAAAGTCAGGGGCTTTATTGCCAGGTTTATAAGTTTGCTTATGTTTTCCCATTTGTATCTATAGTATACGGGCTGTTACCGCATATAACTATATTTGTTAGCACCGTTATATCGTTGGCATCGCTTGCATGCGATCGTTGGCAAGAATATAATCCGCAGTTAATGATAAAAGAGAGACAAGAGACTTATGTATTAGGTGTTCTGGCATCCGGTGATGGCTCAAATTTCATAGCAATTCACGATGCTATTTGCGACAATCGTCTGCCAAACGCTCGAATAGGAGTAGTGGTGTCGGATAATCCTGCCGCCGGTGCGCTGACTGCTGCTAAGGAACGTGGCATCCCAGCTATTTATTTAGACAGGGAAGACAATACAAGTCGTAACCTCTTAATTGTAAAGATCTTTCAGGATTTAAAAGTTGATATGGGTATTGGAGCTGGTTATTTAAAACTTGTCGGCTCTAATGTGCTCAAAGCCTGCGCGCTTGATGTCCTCAATATCCACCCAGGCCCGTTATATCGATTCGGCGGCAAAGGGATGCACGGGCATGCTGTACATCAAGCGGTGATTGACGCTGGGCTCAAATGGAGCGGCCCAACGGTGCACGTTATGGACGAAATCTACGACAATGGCCAAATATTAGCCCATAACCAAGCTCCCGTATATAAAGACGACAAAGCCGAAGACCTAGCAGCCCGGATACTTCCCTACGAGCATGATCTTTATTGGCGCGTAATAGCCCAGCAATTGCAGCGTGGCGCTCATCCAGAACGTACCTAGCGACTCTATCGTTGTTTTAGATACAACTAAACTATCTGATTTACTACTGACTTTACCTGCTTAACACTTTTCGTCCTTTTGGACTCGTCAGCACGAACACGCATTCATGGAAGTGTGTGCAAGGGGAGAAGGGAGGTTTCGGTGAAAGAGGTTGGTTGCTGATTCGCAACGAACATTTTACCGAAACCTCGACCTCCTATCCCTTGACCTAGGGATACCCTAGGTGGTTGTTCTTGTTGTGGCTAGCTGCTGCTGCCGCAGGAACTCCCGCAGGAGCTGCCGCATGAGCTTCCGCAGCCGCCTCCTCCGCCGTCGCCGGGGCGCGGTCGCGGCTTGGGCCGGGAACCGTGGTGCATCGGGGCGACGCGGCTCCACATGTCCTCGTTGAACGGGACGTTGTGGGCGAGCATGAAGCCGACCGTGTCGACCTTGACTGCCGTCGAGTAGTCCGTGCCGGGCACGTCGAACGGGCAGTGGTGGACGAAGAAGCCGACCTGGGTCAGGCAGAACGCCGCGTACTCCTTGGTGTAGAGCAGGAACGTGTGCCAGCCGATGTCGACCTTCGCCGATGGCTCGAAGCTGATGCCGGGGAACTGCTTGAAGAGCAGCAGGAAGCCCAGCGTGGCGTCCACGATCTGCTCGGTCTCGGCCAGCTCGATGTCCTTGTAGTCCTTCATGATCCGTCCGACCAACCGCGACCAGGTCTCGTCGTCGAGACGTTCCCGGTAGTGGAGGTCGAGGTGCGTCGACAGCTGCAGCGGCATGGCCAGCTGCATCTGTGTTGCTGCATCTTGTGTGACGGGCATGAGCCCTCCTCGTTTGACAACAAGACCTATATTTTACATTTTTATTGTAAAATCGTCAATAATAAGTTTAGTTAGCTGTATCAAGAATACATAAAGATAAATCAACCTTATCGAATTAGTAAGTGCTATCTGTATACGTTTTTAGCACTACCATTTTAGATCAAACGATGTTACAGTAGTAGATAGGTAACACTACAAAACAAAAATGAAAAAGTTAATTCCCATAACATTATCCCTGCTATTAGTCGGCCTATCTGTCTTGCCGACAAAGCCGGTGCATGCTCTCCAGCAACTGGTATTCCCGGTGTTAGGACCGGCTCGTTATTCAAACGATTTCTACACGCCCCGCCCCGGTACGATTCATAATGCCACTGATATTATGGCCAGCAAAGGTCAACCCTTGGTGGCGGTAACAGAGGGAACAATTGTAAACGTAAATTACCCACAGCCTTCCTGGGGATATAGTATTAGTATTCGGGACGCGGCCGGTTACACCTATAACTATTTGCATATGAATGATGACACGCCGGGAACTAATGACGGACAGGGCGGTGGCATGTATGCCTATGCTCCTGATATGAAAGTCGGCAATACTGTCATTGGCGGCCAGCTAATTGGCTGGAACGGCGATTCCGGAAATTCGAATGGTGTACCGCATCTGCATTTTGAAATTGAAATGCCCGACGGTACCCCAGTTAATCCATACAGTCATCTAAATGATGCCTGGCGAATTCAATACCCACTGACGCCGCCAACGCAGCCAACCGAAATTTTACCGTACGGCCAATTCAGCGGCGGGCTGAATATGGAAATGGGAAATTTTGACGCCGATTCAGAATCGGAACTCATTACCGGAGCAGGCAGGGGCGGCAGTCCTCACGTACGATTATTTAATGATAATAAAGCCCCTATGGACAGCGGAGGTTTCTATGCTTTTAGTCCAGACTTCCATGGTGGCGTTGACGTTGCAACCGGAGACGTTGACGGCGACGGCATAGATGAGGTTATCGTTGGCGCCGGTTATGGCGGCGGTCCGCACGTTCGAATACTTAAAACAAATGGTACAGAAGTGGGAGGTTTTTACGCCTACGCGTCCACGTTCCCTGGCGGAGTGCACGTAGCCGCCGGCGATGTTGACGGCGACGGCAAGGACGAAATTATTACTGCTCCCGCCTCGCGCGGCGGTCCGCATATCCGTGTATTTAAACCAAACGGAGTAGAAGTAACTGGCTTTTACGCCTATGCTTCATCATTTACCGGCGGCATAGACGTAACCTCAGCCGACGTCAGCGGAGACTCTGACGACGAAATTATTACCTCGCCCGGACCAGGCGGCAGCACCCACATCCGCATATTTGACGGCGCCGGCGTATCAACAGATGATGATTTCTCGGCTTACGACACGTTTACCGGCGGCGCTAAAATAAGTGCCGGCAATGTCCGCGACAGCACGGCCAAAGCGGAAATATTGGTTGCGCCGTGGGCTACAGGCGGTCCGCACATTAAGATGTTTAGTGGCACTGGAACACTGATTTCCCAAAAGATGTTTATGGAGCAGTGGTGGGGCGGTTACCACGAAATCGCAGCCGGAGAAGGTACCAGCTACGCTGGTACCAGCACCAACCGTCGTGCTTCGGTTCGAGCCGCTTTTAACTAACTTAGTGAACGCTATTATAGCAAGTCGCGAGAATCAACTGGCGGAAAATCTGCGTCGAGTCCGTGTATGTCGGTGCTAAAAGCAATATCGCCATATCGATTATTAACGTTTGCGTTTTCCTGGGGTCGTAACAGATCATTGATTTCGTCATCATCAATGTCAATATATTGGTCTCTATCACCAGAAGGTTCTTTTTTGTCGTATTCGGGTCGGTGGTCGCGTCGTTTTAATGCCAATTCACCAACGTACGCATTACGTGGAGGATCAGACACTACTTGGGAATTATATCTATACATAAATACATTTTATCATAAAATAGATTAAATAGCAATATCATTGCAATTAGTTAATGTTGCTCTACAACATAATAGGGATAAATATACTTGCAAAAGTAACTACGTATTTAGGCAAGCCAACCTAGCCAAGAGTCAAGCATCTGCAGGTCACTAGGCAGTTGACGCGTCAGCCGGGTAACCTCTTGTTTTTCTAATTTATCAGCTGAAACACGTCCATCTTTGATCCGGTTTAAGCAAACGCCAAGCCACCAATATTCCGATAAACCAATCAGTATATGAAACGATAATTCATCAAAAGTAATCGGATGAGTCGATTTTGTTCGATAGCCGGCTACAAAAGACTGAACGATTTCCTTCCTGGGACCCTTTGGCGTATGAACACCAGCTAAGTTAAAAGCCGCGTCAATTATTTCCCCGTCAATAGTTGCAAGGCCGGCTTCGTCAAAATCAATAAAGTACGGTTGAGCGGTATAATTCTGAATAATGATATTTTTTCCACTAATATCACGGTGTCCAATAATGGCTGGACGCCCAGAAATGTTGAAGTCTGTCGTAAAACGCTTAATTTGCAAACGTGTAGTCTTGTTCAAGACCTCAATTTCGTAATAGTCCGCAATGGGAGATCGAAGGGCAACTTTCAGTTCGTTATGTAAGCGGCGTTTACTACTGGCATGAAGCTCGGCGAGCTGTTGACCCACCATAAAAGCCAACGAATCATCAAGCGGATCACGGCCTAAGGTTTGTCCGTCAATATATTCATAAGCCCGTATAAAGTATTGCGTACCCTGATACTCTTGAGTTACCAGCAGATCTCCATTTGTTGTCTGAATAAGTTTTGGACAAGCAATCGAGTCTTGTCCAGCCGCATGTTCAAGCGCCAGAGCAACCGTATCCGGTTGACGTAATTGTCGTTTCAATACAATAAACCCACCGTTGGTTTGAACTTTCCAGACTTCATGCTGCAAACCTCCCAGCAAGGGAAGAGGAATGAATGATTGATCAAGTTCTAGGTCGTACACTCCAAGTAAATCAGGCTTAATCCAATCCGGCCACGATAATGTCTGCATCTGAATTAGTATGAGCAAATTTTAAGTGCTGCGCAAGCCGCTCCAAGCGTAATCTATGACAAGGCTAACTAATTAGTTTTAGAAACCGTACAGCCTTCACACTGGATGTCGTACGAGTTAGATTCATCCGTTTCTTGGACATTTGCCGTAACAGTATCTCCCACCTCTAGTTTATCTAAATCAACGCTATTACAGGCTCTTCTATCAGCTGTAAAACCGTTGGGGCAACTGGTTACAATACTCTTATTTCCGTCTACCGTTATAGAACATGTTCCGTCACTGTAGCAGCTTTTGTTAAGTGTCGTTATCCGGCCAGAGATTTGCAGTTTCCCATCATAAGGAGCCCAACCTTCGGGAAGGCAACCACTTGGAAATGTATACTTCGCCCCAGTAGCAGTATGTTTTGCTGGCACAACTGCCAAAGTGCATGACTTATCGGTACTATATTCGCGGGCTTGCTTAAGCGCTTCCTCTGATGTTTGCGGACTTGGACTTAAAGAATTGCTTTGGATAACCAAAAATCCGGCAGCTATTATGCTAATTACGCCAACAACAACTATTATTATTTTTCGATTCACGTCTTTATAGTAGCAAACAAGATAAATCGTTGTAAGCTTGATAGTTTTCTGTAAGCCAAACTTAGAAGGTTGCATACAGTAGTCCACGAATATGGCCAGAAGAAGTTAAAAAAAGTCTTCTACGCCACGAGGATTAACGCTTACTTTGAGAGGTCAAGTGCCATCCAGAGCAAACAGGGCATTTGTAAACGCGCGCTGGCCGATTGGACTTACTACGGGCTGGATTAATTTTCTTCAAGGCCGACTGGGCATCAGCATCACTGCCAAATC
Organism: Candidatus Saccharimonadia bacterium; assembly: GCA_963717365.1. Classification (GTDB taxonomy): domain Bacteria; phylum Patescibacteriota; class Saccharimonadia; order Saccharimonadales; family 2-12-FULL-41-12; genus JALQXV01. Next base: position 784,847 of record OY970327.1, on the reverse strand, counting down.
TCTTTTTTCGCTTACACATCGCCTTTTCGGTAATACTGGTCATCTAAATCTATCTTAACGCATTTTACAGTGACAAAACAGTCTATTTTCATCAAATTAAGCAATTATGCGTTGCTGTAGAAGTTGCAATTCACTTGTCTATTTTTACTAATTAAAAATGTAATTGACAAAATAAATATTCTAATGTATAATATATACATTATTTAATATAATCCTATAAAAATAAAATGATCACCGCACATTCAGGCTTAGGCACCACAGAAAAACAGCCGATACTATCCGAACAAGATCGTACATCTGTTGTTCAATCTAAAGCTGAGACGGAAACTCCCCAGCATACTTCTCATACCCTGGAATACATGAGCCCTACTCACGATGAATTGTCTTTTGCTTCGAAGTTAGTGTCAGAGGTAGAACAGACAACCTTAGTAAGTAGTTGTCATAAGCTTATGGAAGATAGCGGAGATTTATATATCGCAGAGCACAGTTATCGGGTAGCAATTGCCGGAGTGATCCTAGGGAGTCGTCTTGGACTCTCCCGCGAAGAATTACTACTTACTGCCACCGCGGCAGAATGTCATGACATAGGTCGGTTGGACCTAGAAATTCAATCCGTTGTCTCATCGCGAGAACGTTACAAAGGATCAGCCCGCGAGAAAGCAATGAAAGTAATAAAGCGCCATGTTGTGGTCAGCGCTGGAATCATCCGGGCTTATGCCGGACAGTCTACCAATAACGAAGCGGTGGCTGAAATGGTAGAAGCTCACCACTCCTATTCAACAGTTGATCCTTATGGCGCACGGCCAAGCCAGTTTGAGACAGCAGCAGAAGTTATGGCTTTCGCCGACGAACTCGATGCTCTAGCAAGCACGCGATCCTACAAGCCGGCAATGACAAAAGCTGAAACACGCCACATTCTCGAAAACCAATTCGATAGCAGCTTGGGTCTGGCTACTATCTGCTTTGAGCCTTCTACGCAAAGCTAATAGTAATTTTCTCCCCAGACTTCCGGACGGGAAAGGTTATCTCACATCGGTCTCGGCATATATACCGGCAAGGTTTTGGCGTACGGCTGAAACGCGGTCGTAATCTTCCTCTTCCTCGGCGTCAGCCTTCAACAGGTCAAAATTGTCGAAATTCAGCATTCGGTAAACCAGCAGGGCATCGCGAGTCCGGCGCAACAGGCAAACAGTTTGATTGATTTTTTCATGATCTTGCAGCTGGCTATCTTGTGGCGGGCTTTGGCGCGAAGTCTGACTAAGCGCTGCTTCCATAACGTCCATTAGAGTATTCAGTGATTGTTTCTTTATAGTTCTAGACGAGGTAAGTTCAAGCTGTAACAAAGCTTTTTTGGCCTGCTGATGCATCACTTGGCTGTCTGAATGTCCGTTGTCTGTGTGCTTGTTCATCCACTGTTCAAGCAAGCCTAGTGCGTCCTCGTAGCTAACGGTCGGCTCACTGCGTAAAGTTTTATCGGCGTCATTAAGCTCGTGGGCCAGGGCACGCTTTTCTTCAGTCCACTTGTTTGTAGCTTCCAGTTTGGTCTGTGCGTCATAAAAACGATGAGGGTTTTCCAGTCTAATTAATTCGTCGCCCACTTCATCAAAGATAGTCCGGTCGTCGTTGGCCGACACATTGGCCTTGAATCGGTAGGCTCGCTCAGCCAGCGTTATTGAACGCGCGTCGAGGGTATTGTCACTAGTATTCATAAAATTACCAGTTTATGATTCCCGCCGTGCTGGCGTCATGGTAATGCCACCGACGTTTATTTGTCGCTGATGTAAAGGGATTCGTATATCGATGGCCTGTCCACGGTTGTGCCTAGGATTAGTAAGTTTGTAGGTAACCTCATGCATCACTTTATCTTCAAATAATTCTGCGACAAGTTCTTTACAGACACTGTCAGACAGCAGCCCCTCTTTAGAACCGATCACAAAGGAATCTTCGGTGCGGGTAATCTCTAGATTTAGAGACTCTAGATCTTCAGGCCACTGCGTCCGCTGAAACTTCTGGGCAACCGACAGCTGAACCATATCGGTGCTGTTTGCGCTGGTTGGAAGAATGTGGGTTTCTTTCCCAATAGTGATAGTAATATGAGCTTCAGGCGTGTCTTCCTTCGGTGCGCTGATTTCTCTAATCGGTGCTGTCCGCTTTTCAAAAATTGGCGCCGGACTGGTTAAGCCCCTCGCCTTGTCTTGGGCGGCTAACTCACGGGCTAGCATGGCGGTATCGTCCGCGTATGACCAAATAGCAGGAGTTTTAGTGACTTTCATTCTTGAAAGAGCAGGCGAGTTGTCTTTTTCAGTCTGGTTAACTTCAAGCTGCGCCGATGGCCCTGCTATATAAATCTCTTCGCCTTGGACTCTTCTACAAATGGGGTTTTCTCCGCTTTCAGCGCATGCAAATGGTTCACGCTCTAGAGACTCTTCACTGACTCCCTTAAGAATCTCATCGAGTTTATCTTTCAGCCCGGTTGCTAGAACAAGTAGGTCTACTGGGGCTCGCCCAGCTTCTTTTCCAGTCCGGTCGCCATAAATAACTTGGATTTGTCCTTCGTATCGTCGTAGGCCTATGGCGCGGTAGGGCACGGGTTCGATCCGGTGGGGGTAGTCCTCTGCGCCTTCTCGTGGAAACTCAAGACTCATTTCTGAATATCTTTCACGACTAGTTTTTAGGAATTCCTCACGGCTCATAGCCTTCTGACCAAACCAAAAGACCTTTTCTACGCGGTCAAGTTGACTAACTGACTTTCTAGTTGAAGGGCCATGTCCGGTATCGAACTCAGCGACTGTGGCGCCTGCATCGCCAGGACCAGCAACACCAACAGTCTTTTGCCCCTGGAGAGGGAACGAGTTAGCATCGTTACCGACAAACCGCATGTATTCATCCCCTGTCATGACCTGAGGAACTTCACCACGGACTAGTTTTTCTTTCTCTTCAGCAAGAATTTGCTGGGTTTCGGCATCGGCATTTTCCAGGCCAGTCCTAGATTCTCCGAGACCGGTTGTGAAGATAATTCGGTCAGTACTAAGCGTATAGTTTTCGTCTGTCTCGGTATCGTGCATTTGTACAAGATAGGTGTTTTTGTCTTTGCCTTGTATTTTATGTACTGTAACTACCTCGCAGTTATTGATAACTTCACTGACAAGCAGATGACTGGCACGAATGGCATCGGCCAGTGACTTCTGGGTGCCGTAAGCGTCACCGGTTAAATCAGCTTGCTGAATCGGGGCGCTTTCGAGTGAATTCAAGCTGCCGGCAGTACCGGGAAGGTTGGGCAGTTCTGGATCCTCTGGACGGGTGCGCGTGTTCAGTCGCCAGCCAGCTTCTTCTGTCTGAGCAAATTGGCCGCCAATACGTTCTTCGCGTTCTACGGTGAGGGCAGGGTTCTCAGGAAGGACTTCGGCCCGCACCGAGTTGTAAATAGATGAATGAACACCAGAGCCAACTACCAAGTCATTGACATGCACTTCACCTTGGCGGAGGGCTTCTTTGACCCGTGCGGTCCGTTCGCCGACGCTACGTTCGATAGTTAAATCAAGTATTTCGTTGCCGCGAGGGGATAGTGATAACCCAATAAGCTCAGCCGAGTAAGCCCGCATATCGGTGGTGTTAAGTTCGTCACGGCGATCCTGCACCTCGGCAACTTCGGCCCGAATATCTGGTTGCTGAGCTAGTAAGTCATACATGCCCTGCACATTCATATCTGAACGGAGACGTTCGGCAATAGTCCGCTGCGCTAGTTCGGCAGCAGTAATTTGATTTTCCTGAATAGCCGCTGTTTCGGCTTGTTCTTCGTCTTGTGGTCGTTCTAACGTAGTACTGGACATATTTTTAGCTTTTTATTTTTAGTGTTAATCTTAAATACTTATTAACATAGTAGCATAAAAACGCATAGATGTCAACCGATAAAACCAGAAAAACAGGTTTTAGTTTTCGATTATTGTGATATCTTCTTGGCCCGTGCTAACTTCGAGGGAGTAATTTATAAACGACGGCTTATTTAGCCAGGTTTCTTGCAACACAGAGCCCTGTGGAGCAAAGGTCGATAGATTATCCAAAACCTGTTGCCGAAACGCGAGGGTTTCATCATTCGCAATTTTGATTACTTCTTCATCAAATCCATAGTCTTGCGACTCTGGCTGTATTAATTCGCCACCGCCAACCCATATTCGTACGCCTGACAGGTGAGGTAGGCTACTGGAAGCTGCTTGCAGCATAGTATTAAAGCTGCCATCTTCTGCCATTGAGCCAATATTAAAATGACCCAAAAAAGCCTGAGGTTCGGCAGGACTGTAAATAGAAACTGCTATACAGGTTGTTACGCTCGAAGTACATAAGATACCGTCCCCTTGGAGTGGCAGCCACTCATCTTCAAAGATTTCGTACTCGCCGGGTTGTTTGGGTTTTTCTGGATCAGACATTGTAATTACTCTTGAAATTGACCAGTTAGGACAGCGTCAATTTGGGCCAGAAGTCCATTGACCTCCCGAGTGGTCATTTCACCGTTATCCAAACCAGATTCTACGGCGGACCAGCCACACCGAAACCCGTCTTCGGCGCGAGCTTCATAACAGGTGCCGTCGCTCTCATAACCCGCGTTTTCAATAATGTAATCGTTCAACTGGCTGCCAGTTGCTTGGTCGTAAACTTTAATATCGATCGGTGTCTGCCAGCTAAGTTCGCCTTCTGGATCTGAAAACTGAACCGGAATATCGTCCCACTCCGTAGTAGGATCTTGTGGATTTGCAGGCCGCAACCAACTTAAATTGAGCCATTTCCCATCGGTTGTTTCAAGCGGGACACTGACAACCAACATACCGTCCGTATAAGATGGCTTTATGATTTTATCAGGAGAAGTTACTAGCAGGTTAGCACACTGGGCGTATAGATTTTTTATATCTTCCGGTGATGCTTCTCGTATTTTTGTTTGTTTTTCTGACATTTTGATTTTTACATTTATTGCGTTGATTAGATTATACAATACTAGCATAAAAGCGTTAAAATGTCAACTTAGTGGTTTATGACTTTTTTGTATTCAAGGCTGCAATCAGCGTAAGTTGCATGCTACCGAGCACGATAAACATCCAGCCGATGGCGCTTGACGACTGATTATCAGTAAGAAACGTAATAATTCCGGCCGCATAAAAAAACACCGCCGCCAAAGTTAAGTATACTTTTCCGCTTGTCTTACTCATTTCTTTCATCCCTACAGCGTATCAACTTCAACAGAGATAATTTGTATAATTTATGACACTACCGAGTTAGGTCAGAGTGAGACTTGGAAATATGAGCACTTAACCCAGTATGGAATATAATTCATCAATAGTGGACTGTACAATGTGCATTTTTGCTTCCCAGCGGTTTTCCTCGGGGATTATCAAGGTGCGTTCTGCGACGTTTTTGCCGAAGACAATACCTAAATGCACTTCACCCGGGATAGAATTGCTATTGTTCGGGTCGGGCCGTGACAGGCTGCCAGTTATACCAATTCCTATGTCTGCGCCAACAGAGTTTCGTAGTCCAGCTCGGGCCATCGCGACTGCTGTTTCGGTAGAATAGACGGAGTATTGATCAATTGTGGTCTTGGGGACGCCATGAGCAACTTTTGATTCAGTGCAGTAGGTTACCAGTCCGTCGTTTACGATTACACTGGATCCAGGGATGGCCGTTATAAATGCCGAAAGCGCGCCGCCGGTGCAAGATTCTACTGCAGTTACGCGCAGGTTGCGTTCGGCTAGTTTCTCAACCAGTAATTCTGATGCCGCTAATACGGCAACGGTCTGCCGACCAATGCGATCGGCTAAGTTTTCGTATTCCGTTGGTGCTTTTTGGTAGACATTCATAACTATTTTCCTGATAGCTCATCGCCCGGGGTAGGGGTTACTACTGATCCATTTTCGCATTGCGGGCTGTTAATAATATCTTTGTCTCGCCTGATAGTAAAATTAGGTTCTTTGTCTTGAGGATCGTTGGTGACAGTAAAGTCGGTTAGATATTCCTCACTTGTAGTTGTAACTTGCAAGGTATTATCTTTGGTACAGTCGAGCGTTCTTGTTTCAGTTACACTGCCGCTTGGAGTCTTCTCTTTGCGCGTATATTCCTCGAAAATAGTGGTTTTTGGCTTTATCATTGCATCTAGATATTCAGCTAGGGCGGTAGTCTTCGTCTCGTTTCGAGATTGTGAGCCGCCGCAACCAGTCGCGCCTAGAGCAACCACTAAACCGATAGCCGTTAACGGCTTAATAAATATCTCTTTCACAATAGTACATTATAATATAAATACTAATTAGTCAATTTAGCAGATATGAAATTAATTACTTTTTTGATAAAATTAGACTAAATTCAAGGCCAGGATAGTCGTAGGGGTCAATAGCAAACTTCCCATCAGCATTAAAGAGTGAGCCGTATGGCTTGGACACTCGTTGGATGATTTTGGCGGCGACTTTTGTATATGATTGTTCATCGGCTGCCCCAGCGAGTTGTTCTTCTAGCTCCTGATGAAGCGCGTCGTTACCTGGTGTTCCATAAATGGTAACAAGAAATGGGCCTGCGTGTTCAGTACGGCCAATGGCCTTAGCGCTCAGATCCTTTAATTGGCTAAGCGCGATAGGGCCGACCGGACCAACAAAGATTTGTTCATAATTTGGGTATGAAACCAGTGCTTGTGATTGAGTGAGGGCGGCGTGGCTTCCGGGAAGGTCATCAGGGAATACATATGTTTCGTAAGGATTACCGGTTGCGGTTGCAAGGGCTCCACCGTCGGTTTTTGGATAGTACCAGTTTTTTGTCTGAGCCGTGATAGCTACTACGTTAGGTTTATCCTTTAGGGCATCGGTAATACTGCCAAAGACCGATCCAATATCTGGTTTAGAGCGATTATCTTCGTCGCCATCAAATATGAGCGCAATAGTGGTTCCGCTTTCGGCAAGCTCACCTACATAGTTGGCTACCGTAGCGGCTACCGACTCGGCGGCCGCAGGATCAATACCGTTCACGGTTCCAGCCCCTCGAAAGGCAATGATCCGTGCGCCCTCTGCAACTAATTCATCAATACGGTCATGCCATTGGTAAGCGTCAAGTTCCATTATGGTTGCTTGCTCGTGATTTGAGTATTTTTCGCGTGAAGCCATAACAATAATTATCTAGATTAATCTACTGGGAGTCATCTGCTAAAATATCTTGAATTGAGGTGCCGAGCATGCGATAGGCACGGGCAGCATCAGTAAGTTTCGGGTGAGTTAGCGAGTCAATATATTCTATTGCTTCAGTATTTTGAGTCTGCAAAGCAAGGCTGCGCGCCCGACTGGTAATATTCACCAAAAAGATTTCTGTGTCTTCTTTTGCCTGATCAGCTTCCTCACGTTTTCGTCTGCTTTTGTCGACATGTTCTCTGTAGCTCTTTACTGCTTCGGGTAGGGCTGGTTTAAGGTCAAATTCGAAGCCAGGTTGATACGGCCCAGCGCCAACTAAGCGCATATCCTCGGTAAGTTCTGTTACTTTTCCGCTGCGAGTAGAGCCATCGCACACAACCATATAGGCAAATATGCCCATTATTTTGCTAGCAAACAAGGCGCAGTCTGCTTCGCGGACACTTCGCTTACCATCGGTTAATTGCTCAACTGTTGCCGCCAAAAATTCTGGTACAGCTCCAGGGGTATAAAATGGCTCGTTCATAAGCGCAAGACTTACGTCAGGTTCTGGTCCTCCTTCAGCCATGGCTCGCGCACCAACTTCAAACAAAGCTCTTTCATTACTATTAAACGGCATAATTATTCACTTCGTACATTTAATATAAAATATATCATAATAATTAAGATTGGTCAATAATCTAGGACAGTAAGTTATTTATATCTTGCAAAGAGGGAAGTACTAACGATGTCTTGAGAGCTGCACTAACGTGTCCTTAGAGAGTGCTTTTGGAATCGACTAAGTCGGTGGCTATATAGTAGTCTCTAACCGTGTCTATATCGATTGGTCTGCTGCGGGTTATCATGATTATTCTCCGGAAGGAAGTTCTGCCTGGGAGCCGGGCAGGGACTTGGTTTGATGCGGTTTAACTTCTATGATGCCGCCGGCAACCTGCCAGTCATCCGGTTCGCCTTCAAAGTTAGCGCCAAGGGCAAAATACTTAACTTGGGCATCGGGTCCGGTGACTCGTACGATACCGGCTCTGGTGCCGGGATTACCAGTATTGCCTTGTCCCCATTTTTCATCGAATAAACTGCTATCAGATAGATTGCCCCGGTCTGATGCAACTGTTACCTGGTCATCAAGGTCACGAACAGGCTGCTGCCAGGTTACCTGTTGTGTTTCAGGGTCAATTTCTGCCGCCTCAACGCGGTAACCCTTTAGCGCTTTTGCCTTTATTCCAGTTCCACCATATGACGTTTGGTACACCCCGAATGCAATTCCTGCATCTGGAACAGGGGTCTCGAACATATCTTGGAAACCGGCGTTCCAACCAGTTGAATCAACTTTTCTACCTAAGTGAACAACCGCTAATTCTGTTGATAAGCCTGTTTCCGGACGCGCCCACTGCTCTTGGTCATTGCCATGCACCACGATATCGCCGCGGACAGCCGGACTTACTTCAGGGGTTACGAGACTGCCCAGTGCAACTGCCTGTTTGTTATGATCTGCGCCCGGATCATCGGAATACGAGTCTCCGTTGGCTTTTTGTAAGGCATTCATTGATGATGACATGTTGAATTTTCTTTCTATTTTGTAGTGCGTTCTTATGAAAAATACTATCATAAAACAAATAATTTGTCAATGGTTATTATGTTTGGCCCTATTTTTGTCGATGGTATTTTTTGACGCAGCAACATAAAGACTCGTTAGATAATTATTTGTGTAAGCGTTTAATATTTATCGAAGTGATCTTGGCCCATTTGTTGCATCATTGTGGCTGCAGCAGCAGTTAAGAGATGCTCGGTGTCACTAGCTCTACCTGCATAAATTGCGCCGTCCGGACCTGCATAAATTGCGCGTAGAGATATTTTTTCATCAAGCCCCTTAGATGAATCTCTGGCTGCGAAGCCTAGAATTGCTAGTTCCCCTACAACTCTGGGTGCTCGATTAGTAAATAAGCCATAACGAGTCATTTTTAGGGGGTCTCTTGAGTCAACTTTGTGGCTTGGACGAACGCCGCCGTCTTCTGTGGCCATAACATAAGGAACGCCTGATTTTTCTGCGTCTTGCAGCCAACCATTAACTTCTGTGATAAATGCTTCCAAAGGCTTCTTCATAATACTAAGTATAATACAATTTAATAAAAATGTCAACAGTCTCCCTCCCAAAAGACCGCTAAACTGAACTTTGAAGTGTTATTCTGGTTGGTTTTACGACTCTTTATGCCGTTCGATGGCAAGGTTGAGGGCACCATCCTCTCGGAGATTCTCCCAAAATTTAACGTTTTCTCTCGGTACCTCAGTACGCGTAGTGTAATGGATCTCAGTAGGGGTCTGACTTTGCAGTTAAAGCTCGCAAACGTTCATATTCAGGATCATCGTAATCTGCGCCTAAAATTCTGTCCACAAAAGTAAAACCTAGTTCTCTAAATGACTGAATCGCTTCGTCGGTTGTTCCGGAGTGCATAAAGTAGTTATGAATTTTTTCGGGATTTGTGGGGCTATTTTCAAAACCGTAGCCATTTCCACTGCCATAAAAGCTAGCTCTTTTGTAAAAGGTTTTATTATCGGAATCTGGGGGAGCCCACAATAGCCATTGACCTACTTCTGGATTAGATGGATCCTGAAGAACGATCTTATATTTTCCCTCGCTATGTCCATTATGATAGTTTGCTGCCAGCATGAGTCCTTTACTGCTTGGTTCGGTTAGGGGATTGCCGGATGGCACCGGCGGCTCAAAGTGCATTATCGCGCTAGACTGAGTTTGAAGCAGCACCTCCGCAATGGAACGCGAAATAAGGTCGGGTCGAGAGGGGCTATGGTCATATCCTAATAATGCTACCTTACCGCTGGAAAGAGCAGTGTAACCCTCTTGGCTGGCTTCAAATGGGTGTAGGTAGCTAGGTTGAATCTCTTTATAAGCGAATAACATAAAATTATAATACAATAAATTTATTGTTGGTCAATTAACTTTGTCTGCCAGTTCAGGGTAAATAGAATTAATATCTGCTAAGGTCTGATTTAAACTATGAAGATGGTGCGGTTCGCCGATATTTAAAAAGCGGAGCGGCCGCACTCTGAGTTTATCCAGATCCATGTGGGCCCATTTACCCTGTGAGACAAAAATAGCTTTAGCCTTATCAACTATCTCTTTTCTTGGTACATAGACACCACCGGCAACTAACGGAAGTTTTTGGTTCGAGTCTTTAATGTTTTTCAATGCTAACAGGGAATGTTCGCCTACCATCTCCAAAGAGCCTACAAGTGTGCCCTTTACCGATATTAATACTACATCGCCATATGCTTCAGGGCCCCAGTCGGTCTCATGAAGCAATGATGAAATATGCCACCGAGTCATCTTACTGCAGCCACCAGCAAAATGGTCTACGTGTCGGACTTGTTGTACTTCATCAACAAGGTAAGGCTCATTGTCTTTAATAGGGTCTGCCCAGTCTCCAATATAGGGGTTGTCTGACCCAAGCTCACCAAATAATGCTAATGTCTGATCGTCTCCTAATGCGCCTAGCAGTTGATCAATCGCGGCTGGCTTATCTTTTAGAACCTGAAGTATTTTGCTGCTATGAATAGCTACTTGGTCGAGACCACTTAGGCCCTCAATCTTTACGCATCTATTCAATAATTGCTCAATGACAGATGAGGAAGTGGTTGTTTCCCATAGACGAAGCCAGCGGAGAGAAGGCCGAGTGACCTCCCAGTTTTCGGTAATTTCGGTGTTATTTAGTAACCATTCGTCCAGATCAAACGAGTAGGGCGAAACATGCGGCAAAAAAGGCGCAATATCGATGGCTTCGCTTGGTGTAATAATGGTCGACTTATCCCTCCCCCTCATTGCTGGAGCGGTTGGAGTCTCCATGATTTTAGTCTGAAGTTCCTCTTGAGAAGCTGCTGTTATAGCAAAGGAAGCTGCGGCATGAATGCGCAGACTGACGTAGCGAACTGCTTCGTTCTCGTAATAACCATCTTCCATTAGAGAAGTTACGGCTTGGTCAGCAATTACTTCTAATTCAGGAGTTGAGCGTATGTTAACAGGATTGTAAAAGACATTACTATCGAGATAGATAGGTCTCTCAATAGACCCAGTTGGGGTATATTCGGCAATATTTACAGGTTGTAACGATCTCATTTGTGGCCTTTACCTAAGGAATGATTATATTTATCTTATAATACCATAATAGCGATATTATTGCAAAATATCTTAAATATAGAGTTTATCAATAAGGCCCGATAAATTATAATTTTGGTTTGGGTAATTAATAATGGCAGTTGCCTAAGCCGGCTAACTTAGTAAGCTTAGGGAACTGCCAAGAGAAAAATAATAGGACGAGAGCAATACTGCACTCAAATCTGTTCTTTTCCTCTTGGTAGCTCTCTGCTACGACTACCAGTTCTTGGGGAACTTGGGGATCATCTTGCTCGGGTTGCGCCAGAGCTTGACGACGTTGATGATGCCCATGACCGCTCCGATGGCGAAGCCGACAACGGCGATGATCACCCCTGTGGTGAGCGAACCGGTGACGGCGATGATGATGCCGACGGCAACTGCGATGACGATGATGATGGCTGCGAGCGCCTGAATGCCCATAACTGCCTCCGATTTGGTGTTGAGGTGTTGGCCTATTGGCCGGATGTTGTACGGCGATGAGTCCTACTGCTTGGTGTCAGATACGACACCTTGCTGTCGCATTCTTTGCGTCGCTTCTTGGTTTCCAGCCATGCCGAAGCCAAGCTCGCCGAGGGCGAACAGGGAAAGGAAACGTCCGAAAGCGATCGCGCCGAGGGCAAACAGGATCAAGATGATTACGAACATAACCATGTTGAGTAGAAACCACGGCACCATGCGTCTGAGCACGGTCTGTTCGAACCCTGAAACCTTCAATGAGGTCTCTTAAGAACTGCGGTTGTCGATGGATGTGAATGAGCAAAAAAGTACTTTAAAGATACGCTTTTGCTCATTCACATCAAACAGAGAGCTTGTTAAAAAACACCTCTGGAGATAACTCAACAGAAGGATAAATATAAGATACCACAAAATAGAGATTTAGTCAAAAAATGGTGAACTGTAATGTATTGAGCTGGAATTTTTATCCTAAGACTGAAGTCGAATTTTAGATAGTTATGATATGTCTAGTGCGACTGAGATTGTCGTAATAGCCTTGCAAGTGTTAATGAAACGCGCCATTTTTGTTCATCGGGTACCATCTTGAGCGCATCGTTAGGATTTTCTAACAGATCTACCCCTAATAAGTTTAAGTCATTTTCGGTAGGGCGCGGATAGACAGCTGCCATTAAAGCGTCTGTTATGAGATGCGCTGTTTCATCGTCGAGCGCATCAAGGCTTGAGGTGTCTAACTGCGGTTCCGCACCTTCTCTAATTTCTCTTCTCACTAAAGTTGTCAAGTATCCCATTACTCGCCACCTATGGGCAGGATTCACGTCGCGAAGCGCAATCACAGCATCAACCTCGTCGATTGCAGGATTTGTTGCTGCATTTAAAGCTTCAACCGCACCCAGTGCGTGCTCTTCGTTACCTAGCGCAACAAGACTGCCATGAGGAGCCGTGTCAATGACAGCATAGTGGCCGCTTATATGAGGGTACTGCACACGAAAGCGAGCATCAGTTGTTTCAGAGTTATAGGTGCGTTCAGACATATACAATTTCTTTACATAAATTTACAATACTATAATTCAGCCGCCCAAGTATCTACAATAGGCAGAAATTGCTGCTGAGAGAAGGAGTCAAGCGAGTGGTGAGCTCCTTTGAGCACAAATTCTTCGCAACTTATAGCTGTTTGCGCGTAAAGATTGGTGAAAACAGGTGCTACAACGGTGTCTAACTCTGAAGTCACCAAACATACCTTACCGGCAAAAGTATGAAGTGCCTGCAGAGCAGGATTATCTAACTCTGGGACGCTTTGCAGTGCCTGTTCATCGGTGTATTCGCGGCGGGCAATCCCTTGCAGCGCTTTGGGGTAAAGCGGGGGTGAGCGGAGGAGTAAGCTTTTGGCGTTTCTGGTGCCACTGGGCAGCAAAGCTAAGTATCCTCCATAGCTCATTCCCGCTATACCAATACGTTTCGGGTCTATGGCGACCTCATTTTGCGACCTTAAATAATCAAAGGCGCTATCAACATCTGATACGTGGTCGTTTACCGAGAGGTCGCTACTGTTTCCAGTGCTGTCTCCATGACCCGACAAATCAAAAGTCAGGCTCACGATGCCGGCTTTTACCAAGCGTTTGGCGTATTGCTCGCAAGTTCGGCCGCGCGCCCCAAATCCATGTATAAAAAGGATGGCACTCCCTTCAGCTTGGGTAGGTATAAAAAGTCTGCCATCAAGTTGCTGGTTATTAGACTCTATAGATATTGTGCGTTTTGCCATTTCAAATTAAGTATTACTTTGTAGGTAATTAAAGTTCGCTATCGATTCTTTGGTTTTCATCATCGGGTTCGTCAGGTCGAAAGTATTTGCCACTGGCAGCGAAGGCTGCGGCAACAACAAGTACGCCAGTCAAAAGAGCATATTCCGCCGTATTACTCATGGCCATTGGCGGCTGATATTCTGTGATGACTGGGGGTGGGTCAGCCGCGTGTTGAGTAGTAGCTAAGCTATTGTCGGCATAGGCCAGCGGGGTAGCAAAGGCAAGGACTGTTGCAATTTCCGCGATACGTTTTTTATTCATGATATTACTTCTGACAATGTGTCTTTAATTTAGACACTTGCTCCTGGACCATCGGTCTTACGGGAGAGAATATTTATTAGGTTCTGAGCTTCATCTTCTGAGACAAAATTGAGTCCCAGTTCATCTTCAAGATGATGCGCCTCTTTCTGCGCCGCAAAACTATTCATAATCCGTCCAAACTTTTCATTTCGTTCTTTAGCACTGGTGAATCCGCCATGCGCAAGAATAATAGATTCGAATAGTCGACCGCGTTTTTCAATAAGCAGACCGTCGGGCGTATCTAAAATAAAATAATCGGTATTAAGTGTTGTGTCAGTTTGGCCACTTGTCTCGCATTGATGAATGTGTCCAATGGCTTCAGGCTGTGATGTACCAAGCGTGCCTTTAGAAAATATCTGTGAAGAATAGTTGATGGACTCAGAGGTAAGATTGATCTGCACTCCCATACATTCGAGCAGCGTACGAAGAGTTACCTGCGAGGGTCGTCTCACAGCATTTGGGTTAGATGCTACTTCAAGATGATCCGCCAGCGGATTTATTAGATTTTCGGGAGTCATAAAACATATAATACACTATAAATGATACTATGTCTATACTGGCGGGATATTGAGGGAGTTTCCGAACTATTTAACGAGATCCGACTTAAGTATGTGATTTTGTAAGATAACTCAATCAATCAGGCAGAGGGACGGATTTTTGAAGACTTGTGCTGATATACTTACCGCATGAAAACTGTAGACACTATTGTAATAGGGGCTGGTATCGTCGGGCTTTCCGCTCTTGATTACATTGCTGAGCAAGGCACAGATGTAGTCTGTCTTGAGAAGAATATACCTGGCTGCGGCCAATCATCGGGCTTCACAAGAATTTATCGCCAGCGCCACCAAACTCATAGTCAGATTGCTTTGGCTCAAGAAGCCCTTAACTTATGGCGACAATGGGAAGAAGAATTTAAAACCGAACTTATTATAAAATGTGGCCAGTTAACTTTTGGGTCAGACATAGAACAGCAAGCTGAGTTCTGTAAAAAGAATAAGATTAGATGCTCGCTGCTTAATAAAGATGACTGGAAAAAACTAACCAACAGCCATTCAGCTATTAAGGGACAAGCACTATTTGAAGTAAGCGCCGGCGCCATAAGAGCTAATGTTATTATTCGTTTCCTTAAGGAAAAACATCGTCCTAGAATTATTCATGATACAGTTTTAAGTATAGAAGAGAGGGGTAGTTCAATTATTATTAAAACCTCTGACAATATTTATAAATGCGTGCGATTAATAGTAGCCGCAGGAACAGAAACGCCTGATCTTGCTAAGCAGGTTGGGATTGATATTAAAATTGAGAAACGGCTTCATACTCGGTTAACGTTCCAGGCTTACCAGTCTCTTGCTGTGCAGCCGTGTTTTAGCGATACAAGCGGACAATACGGAGAACATGTATATGGTTCTCCAATAAACCAATCTCTTTACACGATTGGATTATCAAATAAGCAGGATAATCTTTTGCAATTCGACCACATGTTATGGGAGAAAAACAAGCAGCGTATTAGAGATTACGTTGCTGTTGCAATACCTGCATTAAACCCGGGCGAGCTACATACAGTTAAGTGCACAGCAACGTATATCGAGGGGCCAGCTGATTCATATCAAATTTACGAGAATGGGAGTATTAAAGCAATAGCCGGCCACAATTTATTTAAGTTTGGACCGGTGCTTGGTAAATTACTAGCTTAGAAAATTACTACTTTTGGGCGGTGTTTCAATTTCTGCGGGCAGAGCAAAAGGTGGATCTGGACTATTAAGTGGAAGGATTCTGCCAGCCAGGCTGGGAACGAACTTCCATCACCTGCTCCATAGTTGGATTGCTGGCGTCCCAGTCACGCTCCTCAAAATAACGGTTAACAAATGATTCTCGCATTTTAAGCTGATCGGCCTGTTCGGCTGACGCACCGAGTATGACAAGTCCACCTATTTGTATAACTGATGGTTTATCAGTTATCTCTAATTTCTGTTTGATTTCTTTAGGCAAGTCTCGTAAGGAATCGCTGCCCCAGAAACGAATAATCTGCGAGACAGCCACATGCCTGGCAACTTTCAGGCCTAGTTCCGTTGCCTCTGTTAAGGCTGTCTGGACTTCAGTATCAAGTTGAAGTTCTGCTATCATTTCAGCCATCTCTTCTTCGTCCATCTCTGCTTGCTCTTCCTCGGGTATTATAATACTGAGCATATGAACGAATAAGCTACCCATGGTTTTCTCTGAAATACCGTCCATCATTGCTAACTGTTGCGTAGCGAATTCTACAAGGGTATAGGCTTGACGGAAAGTCTCGCTGTACAACTCTTCATCTTGATAAACTTGGGCAACGCCGACCCCTTTTTGTTCGGCGATAACTTTTGCGGCCATGAACGTTTTAGCGAATATTCCGGAAGTTGTTTCCTCTTTAACACCCATTTCATTTAGCATAGTGTTACCAAAATTTATCATGAATTGGCGGATCTGTGATTCAGGAATTGCTTCTCCGTCGGCGCTATCCATATCTGCTAGCAGACCATAACTTCCTTCCATTACCGCATCCAGACCAGTCTCAAAACTTATGCATGCTTCGGGCGTCTCCAGGCGGGTTATATTCATAGCCGCAGTAGCTGTAACTAGTTTGTGTCTAAGTTCTAAGGGTACTTCAGGGGCAGGTTGCCCGGTAATTTCTGATGCTATGCTTTGGGCTGCTTCCATATCCTGCAACTGACGTTCTGCAACGGCGCTCGCTATATGAAGAAGTTCTTCTATTTCATATGCGTGCGAAAATTCACCAGAGTTTTCTAACATAATCAAAGACTATATCATATTTAGCTTGCAGTGTAAATAGTTAAGGGGCGGGAGTGGAATTTTATATACCCTAGGCTTCAGTATTGCCAGAGAGAATATCGATTAGGCCCTGGGCTTCAGCTTCAGAGACAAAACTGAGGCCAAGTTCATTTTGTAGCTTGCGCGACTCTTCACGTGCTTTATAACTACTCATGATCCGTCCAAGCTTTTCAGCTCGTTCTTTGCCGCAAACGGGGCCGCCATGACCGATAATTATAGATTCATATAACCCGGCATTTTTTTCAATATGCAGGCCGTCGGGCGTAGCTAAAATATAGTAATTTGTATTCACCGTTGTATCGGAGCCGTTGGTAGTTTCGCACTGAAGGATATGTCCGATAGCTTCCGGCTGCGCCTTGCCAAGCGTGCCCTTGGGAAAGATTTTGGATGAGTAATGTATGGGTTCAGAAGCAAGCAGGAGTTCTCCCCCAATACATTCCAGTAATGTATAAAGAGTTTCTTGCGAGGCTCGCATCGCCGCCTCCGGATTTGAGTCTATCTCAGGATGGCTTTTGGGAGGATTTATAAAGTTTTCCGGATTCATGAAAGACATAATACAATAAAAACTCCGAAATGTCTATAGTCAAGATCCCAGAATTACCGCTCTGGGACTATTTTCCAAATTCCGTGAAAAGTCTGGAATATAATGATCAAATCAGACTAATGCAGCTTAGGTCCTGATTGTCGTATCCACTCAGCTGTTTTCTTATCCATATCATGATCGTCAAAAGGTTTCAGCCTGCCAACTCTTTCAAGTAAACCTGCTGCTTCATCGTGATCAACATAATTTAGCCCCATAGCATTCTGGATTTTTTCGGCTTTATCTTCACGAACTACTCTTACCAATAGCTTAAGAGCTTCAATTGCTACTTCATCGTTGTTTGCAGGATGGATATTCTGCTCGGCACGGTTAGAAGTTTTCAGGTTTTTCTCTATAAACAAATCGCCGTCCGGGGTTTTGATAATTGTATAATTAGTATGTATCTTATCGCCGAAATGCGAAGCATCCTCAGCCAAATGTATACTGGCAACCTTATTCTGAGGGTAATTACCCTCCTCGTCTACTTTATAAGAGCATACTGTACCCGCCTGTTTAGTAGATCCGGGTTCATGTACGCGTGCCCGGAGAGAGTCATGATCAGGGCCGAAATCAAATTGATCTTGTGTTAACTCAGCTATTCCATCAACTATATTTTGTAAGGTAGTCTGGTCGGGCGGCTGGATTATTTCGTGAGGAAAGCTTGGATTATCTGGGTGATTATTCATTTTTGTTTTATTCCAATAAAAGAATATTACCACAGAGTAGGATTTTTGTCAATGCTGGCGTGGAATCGAGGCGGATTTTCGAACAGTCATATAGTTAGCAGTAAATATATACATTGCTATGATACAATTCATGCACTTAAATTTAAGGGGTACTACAATGAATAGGAATACAATAATAACTATACTTGCCGTAATCGGAGTAATAGCAATAATCGCGTTTATTTTTTAAACTTTTTCGGCATCACACAAACTCTCAGCTATAAAAGCACTAGCTCTAAAAACGATTATATTTGGCGGGCAGTAGTAGAAGAGGCGTGGAACTATTTTGTCACATAGACAAATAAAAAGACCGTCGATTCATACCCGACGGTCAATTAAGTGAGGCTAAATCAATAGTTTAGTCGCCATGCTGGCGGGCAACTTCATCTCTGTGGGCATCCATTGGATTCGGTGGCTCTTCATAATAGCCGCCAGTAGGGTCTACATCACCGGCAAGAGGATCTTCTCTGGTTAATGATTCAGGGTCTTCAGCCACTTGTTCCCAGAATTCTTTACTGTGTCTCTCGATAGCTTCTTTGTGGCTCTTGTCAAATTGATCACCGATTTCATCATCGGATAAACCTTGCCCTCTAAGTTCGGCTAACGTTGCACCGTTAGTCTGGTGAGGGAATTTAGGCATGGCTTTTGTAAATATTTGATATTGGGTATTATCGCTTCCTCGGTACCGGTATCCAGGATGCTCTCTAATAACTGTTTCTGGGGTTACTGCGTTTGGATTTTTTTCATTCATATCTACATAATAGCATAATATTGTTTAAATGTCAATTTATTTGTGAATCTGACCGGTTAGCGCACAAACTTTGTGTTTGTGCTTCTTCCTGCGGTACTCGATAAAACTGTGCAAGCGCAGTTTTATCTCCGTTCCTTGCTTCACCGAGGAGGATTTCGGAGTGTTGTTGCTTATTTAAATCCGTAATATCTGGCTGCGTAATCTGGGTCAGAGAATAAGTTTGCAACCATGTCTCTAAATTTCTCTTGGGTAAGCGGCTTTCCATTAATCACTGCAGCAGTTAACTCCTCTGTAGCTCGCGCTGAGATGGGGTAATCGGTTAACCCCTGACGCTTTTTTTCTTCCCAATCTTCGATTACTTTTGTTATGTATCTGCTATTTCGCACGATGCCTGCTTGTATATCCTCTGGGCTCGAAGTGTTCAATACTAAACGAGGGCCTTCTTCTGTAAAAACTTCATCAACTATATCGTAGAGAACAGGCTCATCAACTTTAAAACCTATTAGGCCTCTAACCGCGTGCAAACCGATTTCATGCATCCCAATCTTTCCTTTGCCATTAAAGTTAACTGTGCAAGTGTCAAAATGCAATGTTTCTACTACAACTTCTTCGTCATCCACTTGCATTGGTTTACTTGGGATTAACCAGTCAGCGTATTTTACCCTAGTATATGATACAGCTATATTAAACTTACCATAAGCTAATGTCCTAATCGGTTCAGTTTCGAGGTAAGCAGCATCTTGGCACAACAGCATTTCCCGTTCTAGCGGGCTTATCGCAAGCTCTGGAGAAATTCTTAAAGTGTTCATAATAAAATTACTATATAATTAAACATTTAAGATGTAAATAATTTGGCGGACCATAGCGGAACAGGTATGGAACTACTTTGTCCATACGTCTGAGAGTATTAGTAATACAGCAGACTTACCGCCCGACTATATTTACTGGCATAACAGAGGCTTATTATGAGTGGCCGTCCCACAGTAATAACCAGTAAGGTTGTCAGCTTATTAATGACCTGTTTGGGCGACGGTATGTCAGTCCGTGAAGCGTGTTGGCAATCTGGTATATCTCACGAGGCGTACTACAGTCGCGTACGGTCTGATGAGCAATTTGCTGACACAATGGCAAAGGCTCAAAGCCAGGTCACAGTAAACGCAAAGCGTATTGTTGCCCAGGCTATCGCTAAGGGTGACATGGCGGCCGCTAAATGGTGGCTAGAACGCAAGGCCAGAGATGAGTTTGGTAAGCCAGTTGAGTACCAAATTAGTCCTCAAGTCCCACCAGATGAAAAATACACCGAAGAGGAGCTAAAAAAAGGTCTAGAGATGCTGCATCAGCACTGGGAGCGTGAGCAGAAGAGAAACGAGAGCAGAAATAGTGGTCAATCTGTTATATGATAAGTGCAATGAGTAAAGAGTTTGACGTAATTGTAATTGGTTTAGGTGCAATGGGTAGTGCTGCCGCTTACCAGCTCGCAAAATCAGGTGCTAACGTGCTTGGCATAGACCAGTACGCTCCACCACATGGATACGGCTCAACTCATGGTGACACTCGAATAACTCGCCTGGCGATTGGCGAGGGTGCTGATTATGTACCTTTGGTGCTTCGTTCTCACGAGATTTGGCGTGAGATTGAACAAGAGGTGGATTATGAACTATTAAACAGCTGTGGTGGGCTTATCATGGCTATTCAAGGTGGTCAGGGGCAGCATGGTATCAATGATTTCTTAAATCAGACGGTTGCTTCAGCAAAACAATACGATATTCAGCATGAAACCCTAACGACTGAACAAATTAAGGCTCGTTACCCGCAACTTGGGTTATCTGGTTTAGAAGATGGCTATTTTGAGCCTGAAGCTGGCTTTCTGCGACCTGAGAAGTGTATTGAAGCACAGCTCAGCCTGGCAGCTAAGTACGGAGCAATGCTCAGCCTAAACGAAGAGGTACTGTCATACCAAGCTGACGACAATTCCGTCACAGTAAAGACTAATAAGGACACCTATACTGCGAAGAAAGTGATAGTTGCGGCAGGACCTTGGGTAAATAGTCTAATTCCTGAGTTTGCTTCTTCGTTCAAGATTTATCGCCAGGTGCTTTACTGGTTTGACCTTAAAGACAAGTCACAATACGAGCTGTTTAAGAACATGCCCGTTTATATATGGGAGTTTGGCGGTGGGGCTGACGACTTTATATACGGTTTTCCGATGGTGGACGGTCCTAACGGTGGTGCAAAGATTGCCACAGAAGACTATACAAGTGAAACTACGCCAGATACTGTTAGCCGTGAGGTCACGCAAGCCGAAATCGACCAGATGTATGAACGCTATGTTAAAGACCGTTTCCCAGCACTCAGTAACAAATGCGTTAAAGCAAAATCTTGCCTTTATACTTCAACTCCAGACAGCCGCTTCGTGATTGATTTTCACCCAGACCACAAGAACGTAATCATTGCGTCGCCCTGCTCAGGACATGGCTTCAAGCACTCAGCAGCTATTGGTGAGGTGCTATCACAAATGGCTATTAACGGTAAAAGTAGCATAGACATCAGTGGCTTTAACTTGGCGAGACTGGTACGTGTGGAACAAAAATGAAGGTCCACTTAAAGATTAAGAATTACAGATGCTTTACTAGAGAGCAGCCCTTAGAGCTCACTTTAGATAAAGAAGTAATTGGTTTTCTAGGGGTAAATAACTCTGGTAAATCAACAATCTTGAAGTTCTTTGTAGAGCTTAGACATATATTCCAACAAATAGGCACGCCTGGAAGCCCAGAATTTCGACAAGTACTGCAAGGCTCGCAAAGCTTTAATGTTCAGCATATCTACGACCCGCAAGAAATCTTTAATGATTTCGTTGATGGTCCAATCGAGATTGAAATCAAGATAGATATACCTGACGACGTAAAAGCGGAAAGTGGCTCACTTGAGTATGCTGACATGCTTTTTATAACGATACATAAAGGTACGACAAATTGGTCAGCAAAAGTTGCTGAAAGTGGTGGACCAATGCTAGACCCTAATGGAGAGACAGTAAGCTATGGGAGTGACAACAGATTACACTTTAGCGGAAAGTATCATACAAACTTATCACAGCTTGTAACGGCGGCTGATAAAATTGCACGAAGTCTCTATGTTGGACCGTTCCGCAATACGATAAATATTGGACATAATGAAGACTACTTTGACATACAAGTTGGAGAGGCTTTTATTAAGCGATGGCGTGGTTATAAAACAGGACCTGAGAAGGCACAGCATAGAGCAATACTTACGCTTGAAAAGGAACTTACGAGAATATTTGGTTTTGATACGCTCACTATTGATGCTTCTAATGACGAGAGAACCCTTCAGCTCAACATCAACGGCGATACTTACAAACTTCATGAAGTTGGCTCTGGTCTATCACAATTTATTATGGTTCTGGCAAATGCACTTATACGAAAACCCACTTACATACTGATTGATGAGCCCGAGCTTGGATTACACCCATCTCTTCAACTAGACTTTTTAACCACTCTAGGTTCGTATGCTTCTGAAGGAATGTTGTTCGCAACTCATAGTGTAGGTCTGGGAAGGTCTGCGAGTGACAAGCTATACTCAGTCATCAGAAAAGATAAAAAACGATACGTTAAAGCCTACGAAGCAACTGAAAATCTTGTAGAGCTTTTGGGTGAAATGAGCTTTTCTGGCTATAGAGAGTTGGGCTTTGATAAGGTTCTTTTGGTAGAAGGTCCAACTGAAGTAAAAACCATACAACAGTTCCTTAAATTCTACGGACTAGACCATAAAGTGGTGTTGTTATCGCTCGGGGGAGCATCACTAATAAACGGTAAATTTAAACATGAACTTAGCGAGCTAACTCGGCTATCAACAAATATATTTTGTCTTATCGATAGCGAGAAAACTGCAATAACTGACACTCTTAGCCAAGACAGACGAGACTTCGTAAAGGTATGTAAAGGGCTGAAAATTGATTGTCATGTTCTGGAAAGACGTGCAACAGAAAATTATCTGACTGAACGAGCAGTTCAAGAAGTTAAAAGTGATAAATTTCAGCAACTTAGTGAATATCAGAAGCTTGCTGACATCAATCCTGCTTGGGGAAAGAACGAAAACTGGGTTATTGCTGCAGCGATGCAGAAGTCTGAAATTGAGAATACTGACTTAGGTAAGTTTTTGGGTACTATCGCTAAAACTTAACCAGTCTGGTGGTATAATTAAGGGGTACATTAAAGCACCAAGTAACAGTTACTAAGGTGTAAAGACTTTAAGTCTGGGCTAAATAGCCAGCACAAAACTAGCTGCCAGCAGTTGCGAAAATCGTCAAGATGGCAATCGTTCTGGACAATGCACACGTTCAACGTGTGTTTTGGTCGGAAAGGATTAAATGCCCAGTGGCATACCCAGACGACGAGCGAAACACTCGCTTGCAGACACTATAGACAAAGATTTAAGCTCAGGTCTAAAGCTCAACGAACTTTCGACTGACAGTACAAATCTTCTTAACCTATTAACCTTGATGGTTGATATAGAGTACCGCCATAAATATGGTGGTTCAATTGATTGGCAAAATGGTAAAGGCTATAGTAAAGCCCATAACAAAGTCCTAGCAGACCAGTTACTTCCCGCTGATAATATGTCTGCTAGGCTTACATCGGCGGGAGATAACTGCATATGAAGCCAGACGACATAAAATCAAAGACCTTTGTTTACCTGAGACGCTCTCAGGACCGTGAAGATAGGCAGTCACTCTCAATTCAGAAGCAGGACACGCAAGTTCAACACATCATCGAACGCAACAACCTGATACCCATATACCTACCAGCCGAAGAACGGAGTGCAAAGCAGCCAGGACGCCCTATATTTAACGATAAGATGGACCGCATCGAGCTTGGAGAAGCTAGGTACATATCAGTTTGGGCGTTGAGTAGGCTTAGCCGTAACCCTGTCGATGGCGGCAGAATTATCTACGCCCTTGATACAGGAAAGCTATTAGCAATACACACGCCGTCTCGTACCTATAGGAATACTCCAGACGATAAAATGGTGCTTGCGATTGAACTAGCACTGGCTAAGAAAAATAACGATGACTTGAGCGTACAGGTAAAAGAGGGCTTTGAGACTAAACGAGCCCGTGGACAGTACCCTGGACCAGCACCGCTAGGCTATACAAACGCTATCATCAAACCTGGAGAGCGTAACATAGCTCCTGACCCTGTAGATGGACCAAAAGTAGTTCAGCTTTTCAAAGCGGCAGCAACTGGACAATACACGCTGCATGACCTGTATGAGATGGCTATATCGGTTGGTCTGAAATCAAAGTCTGGCAAAACCTTGAGTAAAAACACGCTTGCCGACTTACTGCACCGCAGGACGTATACAGGTATTTTCAAGTATGGAGCTGAAGAGTGGCAACAAGGCACGTAAGAGCCCTTAATTTCAGTAGATATATACACCCAGGCACAAGTATCTATGGGCTGGATTAAGCCCGTGAAAAGGACAAATACTGCCAAACTGAATTACCCATATAAAGGCGTGTTAGTTTGTGAGGAGTGTGGATTTAATATCACTGCCTATACGAAAGCTAAGACGCTCGCTGATGGTAGTGTTGAGTATTACGAGTTCTATGTCTGCACCCATAAAAGTAAGGTCAAGAACTGCAAGCAGCCACAACTAGCCAGACATGCTATTGAGGCTGAAATACAAGCACGGGTGTCAGAGTTTGAAATGACTGCAGAAGAGAGTGCTAAATGCCTAGAGTTGATACGGAACTACCATGATGAGAGGCTAAAACAACGTAACCAGCATCTTGCTGTATGGCAAAAGGACTACAAGGAAGCCACTGATAAGATTGCAGCACTGGGCGAAGCCCTAGAGACTAGAACCATATCACCAGAACGCTACAAGAGCCGTGTAGCCGAGCATGAAGCAACCCAGGCTCGAACTAATCAACTGATTGAACAATCTACTCAAGATGCCGAACGCTGGTTAGAACTAGCTTCAGAGGTATTTACAGGCGTTGTGAACCTTGGTGCATCGTTTAAGCATGGAAATGACAACGAACGACGACAAATTATGCTGATGCTAGGTTCGAACTGGACTTTGGGTAACAAAAAAGTGGCTCTAACAGTGAGAGAGCCACTTTCTGTGCTGCGTCACAACAGCAAAAATCCGAATTGGCGGGCCCGACCGGATTCGAACCGGCGATCTCCTCCGTGACAGGGAGGCATGTTAGGCCTCTACACCACGAGCCCAGCTAACATGAGTTGTTGATCAAATGCACCCAGTATGGCTGTTTGGACTTACGTAACATACTGTGTGCATTTTGCTGATCGACAGAGGGGATGATAGCAAAATCAGAGGTAAATTACAATCATTTTAACTGTTGAGCGGTAAGGCGGTGCAGTGATTCGAGTACTATACCTGCCTTTCATGATTTTTTAATGAACCCGAGATATAGTACTTACGTGCTATATCCATGCACAGCGGTCCTAAAAAGTTTTGCTATAATTTGGTAAGCTCGAAAATAATTTCTGTGTCACCTTTGCTCAGTTGCGCAGCTTGCTGCAAAGTAAAGTGAGTATAGCTCTACCAACTGAGCTAACGTACGTTCATAACTATCGTAAGCATTATGCCACCTTAGCTCAGTCGGTAGAGCGACGCACTCGTAACGCGTAGGTCGCCAGTTCGATCCTGGCAGGTGGCTCCACGTATATTCTTAAACTAGGCTATAATTACAGGTAACACTAATGACCAATGACACTTCCCGCCAACATTTAAAAAAGTATTTTCACGACCGGTTCGTATTATTAATGCTCACCATAAATATTTTTCTGGCTATTATTACAGTGGTGAGTATTTTGCTGCGTCTTGGTAGTACAGACAATAGTTATATTCAGGCCTATCGTTCTAACTTGCGCTTTGAGGCGTACCAGGTGGGCGGGGTAGAACAGATCATTGCCTTTACGCTATTCGCAGTTACCGTGTTGGTGGGACAATTCTTTATTAGCCTGCGTTTTCACAGTATCCGGAGACATGTCAGCTGGATTATGATGGTGCTGGCTGCACTCCTGCTGACGCTGGGCTTAATTGTCAGCAATTCGCTGCTGTCGCTGCGTTAAAAAATTATGAAAAATATTGAAATACCCCTGCAATCAGAGAAGACCCGGTCCTACCGCTGGCTGGAACGGCTGCCGGCTATGCTTAGTTATTCGTTGCTGGCACTGCCATTTATATTGAGCTTAATTGATCCGCGGCTAACCGCCTTTTTCATCATTTCCTACATACTTTTGTGGTTTTTCAGGGGCGTGGGGTTGAATTTGCGGGTAGTTCAGGGATACCGGACGATGAAATTGCACGAACGTTTGCCCTGGAAAGAATTGTTGGATGACGTGGAGCGGGGGGTTGTAAGCGTTAAAGGTGTGCCGAAGTGGCACAAAGCGAATGTTGAGCGGCTTGAAGTGCTTCCGGGCGCCGTAACACCAAGTGAAACAATCCACGCTCTCATCGTGGCGGCCTACAACGAGAGCCGCGACATCATCGAACCGACCATCCAGGCAGTTCTGGACTCTAATTACGATATGAAAAAAGTCATTTTGTTCATCGCTTATGAGGAGCGGGGCGGTCCGGACATCAAGAAAACCGCGACTGATCTAATTCGTGAATACGGGGATAAGTTTATGTTTGCCCGTGCCGTAGCGCACCCGGACGGCATGAAGAACGAGGTAGTAGGCAAGGGTGGCAACGTAACATTTGCCGGCCGGGAACTTCAAAAAGAGCTGAAAAAACGCAAAATTGACCCCATAAATGTGTTGGTAACCACGCTTGATTCTGACAACCGGCCGCATAAGAACTATCTGGGGGCACTGACTTACACTTTCTCTATGTGTCCGGAGCCAAAAACGGTCTCATTCCAGCCGATCCCGATCTTTACCAATAATATCTGGGACGTTCCAGCCCTGATGCGTGTGATAGCCACCGGTAACTCCTTCTGGAACCTGGTGCTAAGTCTGCGTCCGCACGCAATCCGCAACTTTGCATCGCACGCCCAGAGCATGGCAGCGTTGATTGACACCGACTTTTGGAGCGTCCGCACGATTGTAGAAGACGGCCACCAGTTCTGGCGTTCTTTCTTCCGCTACGACGGCCGCTACGAGGTGTATCCGATCTATGTCCCGATCTATCAGGATGCCGTGCTGGCCAGCGGGTATCGGCGTACTCTAAAGGCCCAGTTTATCCAGATCCGGCGTTGGGCCTGGGGGTGCTCCGATATTGCATATGTCTGGACCAAGGCCTTTCTGGAGCCCAATGACGTCCCGAAAAGAAAATCAATTCCGCGCCTGGCCCGTCTGATAGAGAACCATGTCAGCTGGGCTACCGGTCCGCTGCTGCTGGCTTTCTCGGCATTTGTACCGGTGTTCTTTAATCCTGATGATATCGGCTCAAATCAGCTGCCGGAAGTCGCCAGCCGTATCCAGCAGGTTGCCCTGATCGGCCTGATTATTACCATGTTCCTCAGTTTCAAGTCGCTGCCGCCCAAACCGGCCCGCTACAAGCATCACCGCACCGTTTTGATGGTATTCCAGTGGGCGCTGCTGCCAATAACCACGATTGTTTATAACTCCATGGCCGCCCTAGTGGCGCAGACCCGCTTATTCCGCGGAAAATACCTTGATAAGTTCGATGTTACCGAAAAAGCTGTCATCAAAGACGACCCCATTATTTCAGATTAATTTTGTATTGCTGTAATGATTACGGCAGTTATTTGAGCATATTTGTTGAATGGGTGCACAGACTTATTAACGTTTTATTAAATAACACCTTAGAAGTGCCTGCTATAACTCTATATTTAATTTAGAAATATCAGCTTCATTTATGGCTTTTAATGAAAATAAAATGAAATCACGATAACGAAGAGCCAGCTTCTGATTTGTTTTACTTCTATTGACGGCTTCGCGTATTACTCCAGCTTGGCTCGCCGCCTAGTACTCGCTGCTCAATGATGGCGCGCCTGGTAATGGACCCCGGCAGCAGGATCAAATCGCTGCAAAGTAGCCCCAGTAGTTTTTATAATCTGCTGCCTATTTAGAATGCCGGCAGCTTGAATGTCTAATAAGCGGGTAATAATTGTATCTGTAAGCTTTCCTGCGTCCGCCAGAGCTGTTTTTCGGTGGGAAACACTGTTATAGACATCTATAAACAACTGATCCCTTAGAAAGGGTTTCAGACCGTTTGAACCGGATACTCTCAGAGCGATCTCCAGGTCTACTTGTTCACGGGTTGTCATGATACTAGTGCAGTGTTTGCATTGCCGCCGCCGCCATGTCAGACGGCCTTTATTGCCGGAGCGAGAATTTACGACAGAAGTTTTTATTTTTGAGTCACAATATATACAGACCATGTCTATATACTGACATTAAGCAGGTTATAATGCTAGTGGATAACTTAAAAATTAAGTGCACAAACCTACGCTTAGACGTGGTTTATAAGCTTAATTTCCCTCCTAGATATATCGGGTTACCGGTTGCGACTGTCGACTGTTTTAAGAGGACGCATATCTTCGTAATAAAGATTAAACTCCTCCAAAACTAAAGCTGTTTTGGAACTCATAAGTTAAACCAAAACTCCTGTTTAACTAAACTATAATACCATAAGCTAATATAAGAGTCAATGCTTATGCTTATTATTAACACCTTAAGCGGTAAGTTGATCTTTTAAATATTAGGTAATCGTCGATATTAAAAAAGACCAGGTATAAACCGGTCTTTTTACTTGGTGGGCGATATAGGATTCGAACCTATCACCTCCACAACGTCAATGTGGCGCTCTAGCCAAATGAGCTAATCGCCCTTTCTAGAACAGGTTAAACGATACAGGATTAATGGCCGCTTTGCAACGATTATTGTGGTCATTTTGAGCATTTATATAAGCTTTTTTAACAATTTAATGAACTATTAATTGTTACTGAATTTAGCCATTTAACTCCTTGAGCCCTACATATATTAGGGAATTGTAATAAAAACAATACAAAAGTACTAGCCATATAATACTAACCTTGCTATCATGGTACTTGTTGGTGGAATTTTGCTAGGTGTTTTAGCAGACCTTAAACCTTGTGGCTATTTGCGAGAAGCCACAAGGTTTTTTGTTTTTAGTCCCCTACCGTCGTATACTGATGGATAAGCGGTGATGCGGCCTAACCAGCCACGGAGCTTCGTTGGAGCGGCAGCAGACGTACGATAACCAATGCTGCAATAGTAAAAGCCGAGGTGGAACCTCCCTTTAGCGGCCAAGAA
This sequence comes from Candidatus Saccharimonadia bacterium, assembly GCA_963717365.1. Taxonomy (GTDB): domain Bacteria; phylum Patescibacteriota; class Saccharimonadia; order Saccharimonadales; family 2-12-FULL-41-12; genus JALQXV01. The sequence continues at coordinate 755,805 of OY970327.1, read as the reverse complement.
GCCGTTTTAACAGGGACCGACGCACATAAACGACAACCAGTCTTTATGTGTTTTTTTATTGCTATCGAGGTTTCATTAAATCTTAATGAAATGCTGCCAGCAAGCAAAAGCAAGTGCTGTAACAGGGAAACCAAGAAGGAAGTGACTATGACAGACCAGAAGCAAGACGACCAGACAGCAATGCGCCACAGCTTAGCGCATATTATGGCGACCGCGGTGACGATGCTTTGGCCTGGGGCCAAGCTTGGCGTGGGACCGGTGGTAGAAAATGGCTTTTACTATGATATTGACCTTGGGCCGGATGTAAAAATTTCCGAAGAAGATTTCCCTCGCATTGAAGAAGAAATGCGGAAAGTGATAGCCGAAAATCAACCATTTGAGAGAAGTGAACAAGCGATTGACGAAGCTATTGGCTGGGCACAAGCCGCCAACCAGCCGTATAAAGAAGAATTACTGAATGACCTCAAGCGAGAGGGTACCACTGTTGCGAAAGACCTGGATGCGGCTGAGCTGGGGCTAAAGGCGGAGGGAGACAGCAAAATAGAGTCAGTTTCTTTTTACCAAAATGGCAGTTTTAAAGACTTGTGCCGGGGACCGCATGTTGAGCATACCGGTAAGGTTGGCGCCTTTAAGCTGATGCGTATTGCTGGCGCATACTGGCGGGGAAATGAAAAGAACGCCCAGATGCAGCGCTTGTACGGGGTTGCATTTGCGACTCCTAAGGAGCTGAGGCAATATCTTGACTTGCTGGAAGAAGCCAAAAAACGCGACCACCGCAAGCTTGGCCAAGAACTGGATTTGTTTACAATATCCGAGCTGGTTGGTCCGGGATTACCCCTGTTCACGCCGCGGGGTACGGTGTTGCGGAACGAACTGGTAAAATTTTCCGAGGAACTGCAACGGGCAGGCGGCTATGAAGCGGTGTGGGCGCCTCATATGACCAAAGTGGAACTCTATAAAAAATCTGGCCACTATGATAAGTATCCGGAACGGTTTGACGTCTCCAGTATTGAATCGAGCGATGATTTTATGATGAAACCAATGAATTGCCCGCATGTCACCCAGATTTACGCGTCGCGGCCGCGCAGCTATAAGGATTTGCCGCTGCGCTATATGGAAACAACCACGATGTATCGGGATGAAAAGAGCGGCGAGTTGCACGGGCTGTCGCGCGTACGCTCGTTAACCCAGGATGATTCACACGCTTTTGTAAGAAGTGACCAGATTGAATTGGAGATGCAGTCTATTATGGGCATGGTTAAGCAGATGTATATGACGCTGGAGCTGCCGCTAAGCGTGGACCTGTCATTCCGGGACGATAGTGATAACTACTTCGGTGAGAGGGAATTATGGAACCAGGCCGAAGAAATTTTGGAGCGGGTTGCCAAAGTAGAAGAGCTGGACTATAAGATTGAGCGCGGCGAAGCCGCCTTCTATGGTCCTAAGATAGATATTTACATCTCTGACGCCCTGGGGCGGCGCTGGCAGTGCGCCACAGTGCAACTTGATTTTGTCCAGCCGGAGCGTTTTGAGCTGGAATACATTGATTCGGATGGTTCGCCCAAGCGGCCAGCCATGGTCCATAAGGCTATTTTAGGCTCAATTGAGCGTTTTCTAAGCGTCTACATTGAACACACCGCCGGCAAATTCCCGATCTGGATGGCGCCGGAGCAGGTAAGGGTAATTACCGTTAACCAAGAAGAGGCAACCGTTGCCTTCGCTGGTAAGGTCCAGGATTTAGCCAAGGAACTGAACCTCCGCTTAACGGTAGATAATGACAACGAGTCAGTAGGCAAGAAGATCCGCAATGCCGAGCTGATGAAGGTGCCCTACACATTAGTTATCGGCGAGAAAGAGATTGCTAGCGGCCAGGTAATACCGCGCGTCCGTAAAGATTTAGTAGCAATCGAGATCCATCCCGAGCTAGCTGTAGAGGATTTCCTCAAAACAGTCTTCAACGAAACAAAGATGCGGGTCAATAAGACTTCACTATGAGTGCCAGGCAGACGATTGGGGTTGATATTGACGACGTAATCGCTGCGCATATTCCAGCATTTATCGCGTATAGTAATAAGCACTTCGGAACCAATCTAACAGATGACCAGTACAACAACAACTGGCCTGAGCTCTGGAAGCTGGATTATGATGTCATGCTGAAGCGGGCCGGTGAGTTTCATAAAGAAACAATCAGTAATTACGAACGAATCGCGGATGCCGATGTAGTACTAAAAAAGCTGTCAAAAAAATATAAATTGGTAATAATAACGGCGCGGCACCAGTATAGCATTGAAGCTACGCACGAATGGATAGCAAAGCATTATAAAGGTATTTTTGACGAAACGCATTTTGTCCCTATCTGGGAACCGGGGAATACCATCACCAAGGCCGATATCTGTCGGCAAATTGGGGCTGACTATCTGATAGATGATTTGCCACACCATTGCAATTTGGCGGCAGAAGTAGGAATCAAAGCCCTGTTATTTGGCAATTATGCGTGGTCGGCAGAGCAGATCGTCCATCCTGACGTAATGCGGGTAGCAAACTGGAAAGAAGTAGGGGCATACTTCCATGTCTAGGGTTGATGAGGCATTCAAACAACGGGTGTACGAAGTTGTTGCCAAGATCCCCCAAGGGCGGGTGATGACCTATGGCCAGATTGCAGCGCTGTGCGGCGCGGCCTGGGCGGCATGGGAAGTCGGGCAGCTGGCGCACTTTGGGCCAACTAACTTACCGTGGCAACGGGTAGTCAATAAACAGGGCGGGCTGGCGCGGGGTTACGTACCGGATGGGTTTGAAGGCCAAAAAAGGGCGCTGGAAAATGACGGAGTTGAAGTATCCGATGAGTATACGGTTGATGTACAATCTTTGTTATGGACCCCGTAGCGAAAAAGAATCCGGCACTTGTCATTTTTATTGTCAGTCTCATTGTATTTAACGTACTATTCTTTGCCCGCGACTTTTTAATGGTGCAATTTTTTAAGTTATTTGACGTCTATTCGCAGTGCCCCGAAGATTCTCTCATCTGTGACCCGGGCAGCTATACCTACGTTGACGACGTAATTATCGGCCTGTTTGCCCTTAGTATGTTTGCTGCCGCGGTGTCAGCCTCGATCCTTATCAATAATCAGATAGGTAAGTCCTGGCAGAAGCGCCAGGGCCGCCGTAAAACACGGTGAAGCCGATAATCGTTATTGCCGGCCAGACGGCCAGCGGCAAGTCTGCGCTGGCAATCCGCGCCGCTTTGCAGTTTGGCGGCGAGATTATTTGCGCCGATTCACGGACTATATATAAAGGCATGGATATCGGGACGGCGAAGCCGTCCGCGGCGGACAGGCGGGTAGTGCCGCACCACGGGCTGGACTTAATTGAACCGGACCAGTATTTTTCTGCGGCCGCTTTCAAACAGTACACTTCATTAAAAGTTAATGAAATTCACGGCCGCGGCAGTCTGCCGATAATCGTAGGCGGCACCGGTTTATATATAGACGGTTTTGTGTATGACTTTAATTTTGGCGGCGAAGCCGACCGCAGCCAGCGAGCTGAACTTGAAGCAATGAGCCTGGCTGATTTGCAAGGCCGGGCACGGGCGCTGGGCGTTGCGGAAATGGACGTTGATTTTAAGAACCATCGGCACTTAAGCCGCGCCGTAGAACGTGCCGCTGCCGTGAATATTAATAGCAAAGTTTCGCCGCACAATAAAAATTTAAAAATAAAATTGAAACCAAATCGCAAATTAAAACCCACCAACATACTAATGCTTGGAATAAATATTGAACGTGAAAAGTTGATTGAGCGGATTAAAGGACGGGTGGATACAATGTTTGTCGCAGGCTTTATTAAAGAGGTACAAAATGTGATCAACCAGTATGGCTCAGAAGCTACCGGTTTACTAACGCCCGGATATAAAGCTGCTCGTAAACATCTTGAAGGTGAGATAAGCCTTGAGGAGTCTAAGGAGTTATTTGTTAAGAGCGATAAAGACCTGGCGAAGCGACAAAAGACGTGGTTTAAGCGTAACCAGGATATCATTTGGGTTCAGTCGGAAGACGAAGCGATGGAATATATCTCTAAATTTACCCAAGTTTGATACGGGTTTGCTACATCTTTGATACAATAGAAGAATGATTGAACAACTCTTTGGGTCTAAAACTCGTGTTAAGTTACTGCAACTTTTTTATAGCAATCCTAACCGGTCATTTTATGTGCGCGAAATTACACGTAAAATTGATGAACAAATAAATTCCGTACGTAGGGAGCTCTCTAATTTGCTCAATGCAGGAATCATTTCGTCAGAAGATACCACCAACCGTTTGTATTACGAAATTAACAAGTCGTACCAATTTTATGCGCCGCTGTCGCAGATTTTTGGTGCCGACGCTGGTGTGACTGGCGACGAAGAAACCAGCGAATCCTTGGCTGGTCTGAAAGCCCTCGGCAACATCGATCTGGCATTATATACTGGACAATTTACTCGCGACGAAAAAAGTGGTATCGACTTTCTGGTCGTCGGCGACATCAATCATACTCAGCTGACTAAGTACATTGCCGACGTCGAAACCAAAGAAGGCAAAGCAATCCGCTATGCTGTCATGGACACTAAAGAATTTGAATATCGCCGGCAGGTCAACGACCGTTTCTTACTAACGGTGCTTGCTTCTAAGAAACAAGTAATTATAGACAAAGCTGATTTGCTAGCTAACCACGAATCTACAATGGATGAAGGGACAGAAGTCGAATCGAGCGAGGACTCCCAGCCAGCAACGCCAGCTAAAAAAGCAGCCGCCACTACAACATCAAAAGGAATGGCTAAAAAATAATGGAATTATATTTCTATGGTGCCAACTGCATCAAAATTACCAATAAAAAAAACAGCATAGTCATCGATGACAATCTGGCGGTACTTGGAGGAAAAAGTGTTGCTTCGCCCAAGGATATCGTGCTGGCAACCGGCGATATGCCGCTACCTGCCGAATCGCACTTTACTATTAACCAACCCGGCGAATACGAAGTATCAGATGTATCCATTCAGGGAATTGCCGCCCGCAGCCATATGGACGAAGACGGCAAGTTTTCTACCACTATGTACCGCATTATTGTAGACGGTCTCCGCATTGTTGTAACTGGTCATATTCACCCAAATCTTACAGATGTGCAGCTAGAAGCACTAGGCACTGTCGATATTCTATTTGTGCCCGTCGGCGGCAATGGCTATACCCTAGATGGTATTGGCGCCCAAAAAATTATTAAAGAAATTGAGCCGCGCGTTGTTATACCAACTCACTACGATAGTGCTGGCTTAAAGTTTGAGGTCCCGCAAACACCTTTGGATGATGCTGTGAAAGCTCTGGGTATGGAAGTAGCTGGGACTATAGACTCTGTGAAAATGAAGAGTTTTGAGCTGGGCGAGGGTACTCGGCTGGTTGTCGTCACTCCCCAATAAAATTTTTGTTGTCTGCTCAAGACGCGCGGGTATGTTCGAGTACTATATCGGCGTTTCATTAAAATTTAATGAAGTCGAGATATAGTACTTAAAGTCATATAACAAACCCTATACCCTATTAAGTACTGGATTCTATTTACGGGCGGCAGCTTGGGCGGCGTCAGCTGGAGTGATCAACAGGCCTTTTTTCTTCAAGGTGCGGATGCCAGCGGCGCTGACCTTAAGGCGGACTTTTTTACCGTCTACCATGACAGTTTTAGTCTGAAGATTAGGTTTCCAGACTTTTTTGGTGCGGCGCAGCGAAAAGCTGACGTTATGGCCGTACTGCTTTCCTTTGCCGGTAATGTCGCATTTTTGCATAGCTAGATTAACTTTCGGTTAAATATTTATGAAGTTTCAGTTGCTAATTGTAACCCCTAACACCTTAAAAGTCAACATATATAGACAACGCTAAGCTTGGTATACTGATAAGCAACTATGTTTACGTCACTAGATTTTGTAACTATTGCCATTGTCTTCATTGTGTTGGTTATTTCTATAACCTTGCACGAAGCTATGCATGCTTTCACTGGCTACTGGTTGGGCGACGATACGGCCGAACGGGAAGGGCGTATTACGCTGAACCCCATTAAGCATGTTGATCCGGTAATGACGCTGTTATTGCCTATGATGACGCTACTACTCTTTCAAACGCCAATCTTGGCTGCCAAGCCAGTACCATTCAACCCTAACCGAGTAAAATTTGATGAGTTTGGCGCGGCTTTAATTGGTGCTATTGGACCGTTTACAAACTTGTTGCTAGCGGCCGCCGGTGCCGGCATTATCAATTTGTTCCAGGGCAGTCTAGGTATAGACTTGCTTCGTGTCCTAGTTATCTTTGTGATAATTAACGTTGGCTTATTTGTCTTTAACATGATTCCAATCCCGCCGCTAGACGGTTCGCGCGTTTTGTATGCCTTCGCGCCGGAACCGGTGCAACGTGCCATGGCCAGCTTGGAACAATACGGCATCTTTATCATCTTTGGCCTAATTTTGTTCTTTGAACCGCTTGGTCAGTTACTATCTAAATTGAACCGAGAAGTAACTGATTTTCTGCTGTCTGGCTCGTCTTCAACTGGTATACTATAAGAGGTCGAGAGCGGAATAACCGACACTAGATTATCTTGAATAGTTTGTGATTTGGGAGATCAATATTTATGGGGGCTGCGGCCGCCATGTGCGATCACCCACTTGGTATCTTAGCCAAGTTAATCACGTCGGCCGCACTCGGCTGTTAAGGAGGGAAAACCCAGCTTCGCTTAGGGTTTTTCCTCCTTAGCCAAGGCTAAAGCCTTGGGATCCTCCTTTTCCATTCGACAATATTTTTAGTAAATAAATGACTAAAAATATTAATTTTATACTGTGTTTAGGGCATCGAGTTTGCGGATGTGGGCAACGGTAAGTTCGGCCAGTGCACGGCCGTGATCTTCAAGGTCTTCTCCGCCTGGGGCGCGTAATAATTGGTTAAGCTGTTCTCCAAGTTTATCAATTTCAGAGTATCCCGGATCGATAGGCTGGTCTTCGCTGGCCGCATTGATTAATTTAGAACCAAAAATTAGCAGATTCATACTGGCAATACTCCCGGCTACCCGGTTTACGTCGGTGCCGCCGGATTCCAGGCAGTTACGGGCTTTTTCGCCCAGTGCCTGGTGGACTTCGGGCGGGAGTAACGCCCAGACGGGCGCGTTCATGACCATAGTGGTGGGGTCGGTCACCGGCAGGCGCCCTTCGGCGACCATTTCAACTACACGCTGATTTGAATAATCTTCCTGTGCTAACTCTTCTACGGTGAGACCGGCGTTGCCGGTCTGTGCCAGTCGTTCGTTAAAAGTAGCCGCGTTCGGATAACTTGCCGCCAGCAGGGTAGAGCCGTTGTCGTCGAGGGCATCCTCTCTTCCAACAAAATCAAACACACGGATCGCGGGAGCTAAATCACTCTCCATGATGTTCGTAAAGACCTTAGTTGTCATGTAGCGGTCGAGTGCCTGGGAAGGCGCGTCTTCACTGAAATAATCCCGTTCGCCATCCATATCGAGGACTTCCTGATCGGGGACGATTTCTTCGGTCAGGATACGGCCATCGGTGTCCGGGGTAGCCGGCCAGGCGCCGTACCGGTAAGCGGTGGTGCCAAGCCGCTGTTCGTTGTCATCGAGGAAGACAGGCGCTTCGGACATCCGTGCTCGGATCTGCTCTGCCATATTGGCGGGCTGTGCAAGTTGTTGATTATGCTCGTTATCGTCGATAACAGTTAATTCTAAGTTTTTATTTTTATGATGAGACATTATTCTATTATAGCACAAATATTTGATAATGTAAAGTATTATGTCTGTTGCTATGCTATAATTCGAAGTCGTTAGTTGACTGTCCAGATAGGCGAACAGACAACGGGGTGTAGCGCAGTTGGTAGCGCGTACGGCTGGGGGCCGTGAGGTCGCAGGTTCAAGTCCTGTCACCCCGACCACGAACCTTGACATTATAAACAACTTATGCTAATATTGTTCGTAGGATACAAAAACAAAAATAGATAAAATGTAAGGATATAACTATGTCATCCAATGAGTCAGAAAAGAAAATAGCAATTGATTATCACGCAACTCGGCGTGAGGATCACGAAGATGAAATGGAGATGCTTGCCAACGCTTCAACAAAGGGAGTGCAGCAAACTAACCGTGAAGCCCGAACCGACCACGCAGATGCAGCCTATGCCACGATGGCTGCGGCAGGTTTGGTAACTGGCGACTTTGAGTGGCCGTCAACCCGTTCTGCTCGTATACACCGCGAAGCTAGTGCAGAAAATCGTCCACCGGAGTTTGGCGGTTTTACTATTAGGCACAACGATGAGTTAAGGGACCCAGAGCTAATGCAGAGAATGCGGGATGCCGAAGACCCCGAGAAAGCACTTGCTGATCGACCAGTCGGTTCAGTTGCTATTCGAGAAACTGTTAACGATAACGATGCACTTGATGGCTCCTCTAGTGTCGTTTGGCTTGACTGCGGCGACTTAGAAACCGCTAAGACCTACTTAGAACAAGCTGGTCCGTACTTTGCCCAGCCTGGCCCAGGCGAAGATGATGGCGTATACACGCAGCGAGAGATTTTCGTTCGCCAACCGCTCACTCGCCAAGAACCCACACATTAGAGATTTTCTGGGTTTTGACAGCACATCTAAGATATAGTATAAATACTTACTATTATGAGTGAATTGCCAAGAGACGGTGAAGACCGTATTACATTAGAAATTAAAGGCCATTTAGTTGATGTCATTAGAGACATCAGTCCTCTTTCTCGTGATTTTAGAAGGGGTTTACAGTTTGGAACTAGGGTACAGTATGATGTTCAAAGCGGGGCATTGCTAGAATCAATTCTTTTGGGAATGGGAGCAGAAGATCCCAAAGAATCAGATTTATTCTACCTGGGTGCTGTAATTGGTAGTGTTGCAATGAAAGAATCATTAGACGGTCAGCTTAATCAGACCTAAATCTCAAAGGAATTATTATGCCTACCCGTGCCCAAAGACGCCGAAATAGAGAAGCCAGACAAGCTGTCGCAGAACGAGAAACCTATAAAGCGGAACTTCCTAGCTTAGCAGAAGAAAAATTAGGTATACGCAAGGAGTTTGTAGCAGAAGCTATAAAAAGTAGCGGGCTAATTTCTCTTACTGTCAGGCCAAGAGGAGTTGCTAATTACTTAGAAGTCTCTGGCGGTGCTGTCGTTATTGATAAAAGTTCAGGATTAAGCGGCGATACTATTGTTAACAACTGGAAACTACCAGACATAAAATGCTTTAGAGTAAGGTTTGATAAATATACTGCGCAAGTTGCTCGTCTTGACCCCGCTTTTACGAGCCTAGATGTTTCAGATATATGGCTTAGAACGGCTGACGAACTTATAGAGCCGACTATATCAGTAGCAGAAGAAGGTAGTGAAGAACACATAACCGTAACCAGAGATGGTTTAACGCTTCTTGCACAAACTATTGGGCATAATGCACTTGGTGAAAGCCTGCGTTATATTGAAGGTCAGATTTTTGATCCTCAACCAGAAGCACGCCAAGCTGCCCAAGGTTAATGGCTACTAGCCAATCACGATCAAAATTATTGATTACAATGTACATACAACTTAACTAAGGACGTGGATTATCTTGTAGCTCTGTTTTTTTCTTTCCATGAGATTCAGGTAAACCTAGTAAGTTAATTTACAAAAAGTAAAAACTTACGCTTCTAAGTTAGTAGGTTTTCACTATTGTTTCGATATTTAAATCTGTCGTCGGAAGGTTTATACGAGTATGCTTATGCTTGCAATATTTCATAAAGTATGCTACAGTAGTATTTATGAAAAAGGCAAACATCCATGTCTGAAAAAGCGCCAAAACAAACCACCGGCGACGAAGGCGACTCCTCCAGTGATCCAATGGCCGACTTAGATCGAGCACGCCAAGATTATTTAAGGATGACTAATCGTTTCGTGGCCGGTATGTCTGACGATATTCCTGACGATATGCTCATGGCTGGGCTTGAAGGCCTTGAAAGCCAGATGGCAGAAGCAAGAGTAAGAGCTGGCCTGCCCGCCGTAACCGCCGAAAATACCAGTGATGAAGCCGCTATGCAGGGCGAGCTACTGGAATGGCGCGTCGAGAATTACCTTGATACTGAGCATCCTCTGAGTGCTGGCGAGCAGCTCGAAATCACTAGCGCATTTTGGGGACAATTGGGCTATAGAATGCCGGAACTAAGCGAAGACCAAGTTTCAAAACTACAAACCGCTCTGGAAGTTAATCCAGGCACACGAGTAATGCCAGCTCCAATGAATATTGATTTCAGACAGAACTTGACCCACCGGCAAAGAATGGCTGAGGCAGCAGTTGCATACAGGTCAATCAAGGGTGGTGCAAGCCCGTTTGATCCTGTTATACATACCGACGCACAGGCTGATGACACGATTTATGGTTCGTCTCCAACCGATAGCTTAAGATATATGACAACAGCCGGTGCTTTAGTTACCCGCGAGGAGTATATTAAGACGTTGCAGGAAACCGGTGAAGCTGTTCCTGGTGACAACCCGGATCTAGTTTGGACTTTTGGGCTACTTGATCCAAATCCGAAAGCCGAACCACACACTACTACAATTCAGGCTGTATATCCTGAGATTAACTCCGCCCTGACACCCGAGAGTGTAATTGGCCTAAATATATTGCATGCCGTAAACGGGCATATTCCTAAGCAACATGCAAGACAGTTAGCCAATGAACTCACGGTTGATGCCCAAGACTCGCCCAACAGCTTAACTCAACAAGAGCAGGTTATGGTTTACTTCGTTTCGCTCTGGCCAGGCAACAAGCTTGAGATGAATACCGGTTTCTTGTGTGACGTTACCGAGTACTATAGTGATGAGGAAGATAAACTATACCCGGAAGATAATTGGCAGCCAATTCCCGGTAATGACGATGAATATACAATTATGGATGACTATTTAGTTCGTAAGGCCGTGGCCACAACTCTATAAAATTGACCCCGAAAGAAGAGTATTTCTAGTAACTATGCAAAAAGAACCGAGATACTAATAAAAGTTTTCCGAATAATCTCGTACCGCTACCTACCAAGCTACCAAGTGTTGTAAGTTATCTACCCAGTACACGATGCTTAATTATAGCCGCCTCCGGCAGTAGATTTTGTAATTTTTTATCCGAAGCGCCCGTTTCCGCTAAAGCGTTAAACGTAGCGCGAACAAAGCTTTTGATTAAGTGTTTGTCGGTGTCCTTCAATTTATCAAAGGCAGCCAAAAATGGTTCGGTATGAAAGCGCATGATCGTCATGGTTGAGGCAAACATTTCATTAAAATTATCCTGGGGATGTCCGGCACGAGAAGAGCCAACAGGCTTACCAGGAACATGTATGTAGGTGGATTCAGTCAGTATTCCAGCTAATGTATCGGCGCGGTACTCGCCTTTATAGGTTGCCGCTATTGGCTTATAAGCTCCTTGCAGACCATAAACTATATCTGCGCTACTGGGATAAGCCGCGGTATTTTCTAGTAAATGTCGAATAAATTCATGAGATAATTCGTGAAATGCTGTACCAAGCGCTTCACCCTCGTACAGCGGGTTAGTAAAAGCGCTAGTCTGCATTTCTATGACGCCCTTCCTGGAATCCTGGCTGCCACCAGATATAACCTCGTCTTTGACAGTTTTTGTTGTATCGGCAAATACATAGATTGGGGCAAGGCCCAGTACAAATGGCTGGAAGGCTTCTCTTAAATTTGCGACCTGCTTCAGTTGCCCCAGGTCAACTGGCTCCTGAGAAAGAACAAAACCATACTCAATTGATTGGCTTTCAGTGAAAACCCTAGGTTTTATTGAGTACGCTACCGTAGGATTACCGCTATTGGCGTGGGCGACTGCTCGTGATCCCATATTTAAAATGAGAGTAACTGGGTCTCCATACGGTGACGGATAAAAGGGCAGCGCATCCACAAATTTACCCGATTTACCGCGGCCAAGCACATACGAGCCACCATTTTTTTCGAAATAAGTGCTGGAACCAAACTCATCAACAATACTTATTTTGAAATCATCAAGACCATTAGGATCATCGGTTTTTTTGATTGCTCTTTGAACTTGCCAGCCCTCGACTACCAGATCGCCAATAGGAGTCTGGATGACATCGCCCTCAGTATAATGTGGCTTTACTTCAGGTAATCCAGTAATTTCTGGGCCAAGTTGAGCCGTGAGAACACCACCGCCAAATACAGCACCTAGTTTTAGTATTTCTCTGCGGTTATAGCCACCAACCTCACCGCCGGCTTCAATAGACATTTATAAATATTAACATATAATATAGAATAAGTCAAACATTTAAGGCAGATATGCTTCAGAAATATACGATATAATTGACAAATATATAAAATAGTGCTATTATGTGCGTAATGAAATATAAATATAAAAATATGGTTACAAAATAGAAGCAGGCAAGGGATTCCTTGAGAGAGAAAAAATGCCCACACCAGAACGTCCCCCAATTGAAAATAATGATATCACCGCCGAACAATCAGAAACGATACCTAGGGGTGGCATTATTGAAGTAGCGGAGAGCTACGCTCTTGCCCAAATTGAATTTGAAACTAAAGTAATGACAACCGCTAATTCCTGGGAATGGTCGGATGCCGCCCTTGAGATTGCCGATAAATACCCCCCGCTTGCCCCATACCGGAAAGTTTTTGCCTGTGGTGCTAGGAATATGGCTGAGCGTAAAGCCACTATTAATTCTTTTTGGAGCGCAACTCGTCAATCGATGAGACAGGAAGAGCCTACTACAATCGATGAGACAGGGGAAACTGCTGGACCTAAGTTATCCAGCCGACTTTTTCACGAAGCACTAGGTAGCTTAGGAAAACGAATAGACCTAACCGGTTCCGTAAAAGCTGTAAACGGTCCTACTTCTCTGAAGTTTGAGCTAGATCAGGATGATATTGATCATCTGCAAACCATAATGATGGGACCGCGAAAGGGGCAGGCCACGGCATTTTACTGTCCTATCCCGTTGTCGGTTATACATACGATACCTACGCTTTTTGTGGCTCGGCCGGAGGAGCCTGATAATCAAGCAGCGCACGACAACTACGAAGCGTCTATTCTACATGAGGATCGGCACTTGCTTAACAATGGAACAACCGAAGCTTACACCAGAGAACTTTTTATGGGTACTATGAAAATGGTTGAAGAGGATGAAGGCATGCGAAAACTATTTAAGCAGGCCATAAAAAATTTAGAAAACACTGACACGCCCCAAGAACAATTGTATAAAGATGAGCTGGATGCCTACTTTACTCAATTGGTTATGATGGACGAAAGGGTTCCGGGAGGTCATCCGGATTTCCCACCGGAGCGAGTCGTTAAGATACTAGCAGGGATCACCGATATAATTGTTAACCAATACTTTAACCCAGGTGAGGTAGCTCCAGCTTTTCGTGAACGAACCCAAGCTGCTGCTGAAGCTTTTGGGGCACTCCGCAATCACTATATTGATAATCAGGGCCTAGATCCAGCAATGGCTGGTAATATAACCTCCAGAATGCTTCAGGTTTTTCCACTCAAGTCGTGGCCTAGCGTCACAAGGTTAGCTTTAAGCCGTCATGAACGGGCTAAGGTAGACGATGGTAAGCCATAGCTTGTGCGCAAGTAACTGAACGCGGATATACATTGACATTTTAGACAAATAGTGCTATACTGTAATAATTATGCCAAAGGCACCAAAATATACAAAAAAAGAACAAATACAGCGCGACATACAATGGCGACGTGAATCAAAACGTGCAGCACGCCTTGAAGGTGCACAAGAAGCCTTTCCTGGTGCACCAATCTGGAATGATTGGATCCACGAGCAACGCCAGGCGAAAAAGCGCGACGTAGGCTTTACTAAGCGGCTTGGACGCGCGGCTGTTTCTACAGTCGCTAATCTGGTGCTTATCGCAAAAGATGTGCCAAGAGTATTTTCTGAAAACCGCGAAGAGGGCAACCGCCAAAAAGCTGAGCGTTACCAAAGAAGTGTAAACCTAGCAAATTCCAAGGCAGTTTTACCGCAGACCCATTTAGGTGAAATAGCCAAAAGCAAACGCCGTCGTCTTGGCCTTCACATATTGAGCCTTACTAATCGTGTAAATAGGAACGGATTACAGCGTTCAACTCAAAAAGCGGAACGCCTTGCCAAGAAGAATCAGGCTGCCAGCAATGCTAAAAGGGGTCCAGTTGAATCCTGGGCTAATAAGAAGCTGGATCTTATTGATGATAAGCGTCAGCAAGCACTTGATCGCCGTTTAGCTCAGTTTGAAACTGAAAAGCAAAAAGCCTGGGAGAAACACCTTGAGGAAAATCCCGAAAAGCGGAAACGTCTGACTGCCGAACAAAATCAGCGCGACAGGCAATATGAAGTTAATATGCAAAACGACCGTTACTTTGAGATGCAGAAGAAGGCCAATCAGCTCGGCGAGAGTTTTGCGAAGCGTGATTCTGATGCTTTCTCTCGGTCACTGCCACGTCGCTTTGGCATTACAGCTTCTGATTATGATGATTTGGCAAAATCAACACTGAAACAGGCTGCCGATAAGCGCTACATTGGCGGCAGTTTTTCACTCCTTAATTATCAGATTTTAGGCGATGTTGTTACGCAGGAACTGCCTTTAACGCCAACTTCTGTCAAGCGAACAGGACCTGTAGCATTAGAGAACAGCGGGAAGGCCTTTACTACCGAGAGTTTCACTAGCAATAACTGGCAGTTGCATAATAATATTCAGGATCAAACTGATTATGTTGGTGGAGCCGCGGCCGCGCTTTGGAAACTAGGATTTGTCGAATTTGACTCGGACACCGCGATACGAAGAAGCGGCGAGAGCCGCATGAACGACGCGATTGAATGGAGTCAGGGAGAAGATGGTTCAACCTTGGCTAGTCTTGCGTATGACCCTGACAATGAATTACATCGTATTGTTGCTGGCGAACCAGTTGATCCTCAGAACGCCAGAATTCAGCTTGCTATTAACGACAGCCAGGGATATGGAACAGAGATGGACCTGCAGTTGATCCGGCAACCGGCTTACGCTCACGCTTCTTAGAGAAAAACCCAGATAAGTAATTGCAAAACAGGCTCATTCGTCGCACTTGTTTAATTTGCATTATTTGCTATTTATGATACAGTAAATTAATGGAATATGACCCTATTTATGATGCTGACGCCGCGGTGAGCGAGCCAATATATATTGATGTGATGGGTTTATATACCTATCCGATAAAATCTTGCGCCGGCGTGCGGCTTGAAGAGGCTGAGATCACGCCGCGGGGGATAAAGCACGATCGAGATTACATGCTGGTTGATGATAATGGCAACTATGTGACTCAGCAGCAGATTCCGGAACTGGCACTGATTGTACCTAAAATAGGCCACAGCGCACTGACACTGAGCGCGCCGGGTATTGATGACCTTGAATTTCCATTACAGATGGAACCAGATAATGACAGACTAATGTGGACAGCGCTGAATAAAAAACCGGTGTGCGGCCAGATTGTTAGCGATGAAGTCAACGCCTGGTTTACAGATTGTCTATCCCGATATAAGGATAGTCAGGCTTACCGTCTTATAAAAGTTCGTGAGGACAAGCCACGAAATATCGGTGAGTTGTATCAAAAAGAAGGAGTTTCGAATAAAGTTGGATTTGCCTATGCTCATGCAATACTTTTGGCTTCAAATACATCACTCGCACAATTAAATGCTGATATCGATCAAGCGGTGGAAATGGATCGATTTCGTCCTAATATAGTTGTAGATGGAGAGTATTTGGAACCTTACGACGAGGATTTCTGGCTGAAAGTACAGATTGGCCAGCTATCGGCGTTTGTAGTAAAGGCTTGCGACCGCTGCGCGGTAGTTGATATTGACCAGAGGACTGCCGAGACGACGGGCAAAGCAGTTAGGCAAGGTCTAGCCAGCTCGCGAAGAGGTGAAAACGCCTACGACTCCAAGAATAAGGGTGTATTCTTTGCGCAGAATCTGAGTCATGTCTATGTGCCGGGGACTAAAATCTATTTTAATGATTCGCTTAAGGTGTTGGAGCGTCGCACAGAGCGAAATCTTATCTTGAAGACTCCTCACGTCAATAAAATTGACGGCTCCCTCGCTGCATAAGGTACACTAGGTTGAGTATGTGGCAAACAATAGACAATTCGCTGTATCGAAAATTTGAGTTCAAGAACTTTGATGCTGCCTTTGAGTTTGTAGAAAAGGTGGCTCAGATTGCACGTGAGCTGAATCATCATCCCAAGATAACCAATATGTATAATGTTGTGGAGCTGTGGCTGACTTCACATGATGCCGGCGACACAGTTACTGATAAGGATCAGGATTTTGCTGACCGCGTTGATCAAATATCGTTGATTGATAATTTTAAGGAAGTACCAGTGTCGGCTATAACTAAGGCGAAATTGTTTACCGACGGGGGCTCCCGAGGTAATCCAGGTCCATCCGCACTTGGGTATGTTATCTATGATATGGAAGATAACGTTGTAAAAAAGTCAAGTTCTTATTTAGGAGTTACCACTAATAACCAAGCTGAATACAAGGGTCTACTGGTAGGGCTTGAAGCAGCCTTGGCCCTAGGCATCAAAGAACTTGAAGTGTATATGGATAGCCTACTGGTGATTAATCAGGTACAGGGAATTTGGAAGCTCAAAAATGCTGAGTTAGTGCCACACCATACGGCAATCCGCAAGCTGATTCCGCAATTTGAACATGTAACGCTAGCCCATGTGCCACGAGCTATGAATGCTTTGGCAGATTCGATGGTCAACGAATGTCTCGACGCTCATTAGAAAATTACCCTTGCAGTTTGTCCACTTACTTGTTGAACTTAGGAATATAGAACGATCGAATAGTGCTTAGTTGCCCGGATGATATAATAATAAGGTCAGATTATCGGCTGATCGCGTGTGTTTTACGACATACGAGGAAAGTCCGGGCAGCATAGGGAAGGACAGTCGTTAATGGCGACCAAGGGCAACCTTAGGGAAAGTGCCACAGAAACTATACCGCCTTTTCAAGGTTTACCTTGGATCGGTAAGGATGAAACGAGTGAGGTAAGAGCTCACAGCCTTTGCGGGTGACCGCTGAGGGAGGTAAACCCTGTCTGTTGCAAGGAAATGTGTCTTCAATAGGTTCCCACCGAAGGCTCGTTATAAGATCCGCTTGATTGTGCCGGCAACGGCATGACTAGATAGATGATCAGCACATTAGCCTTTGGCTAGTGTACAGAACCCGGCTTATACATAATCTGACACCTTAAAAAACCTTCGGTATGAAGGTTTTTTAATTTTCAAGACCAGCTTGCATAGTTAAGAATAGAATATGTAAAGAAGCGGTACGTAGTTCTGCGTACTATACGTCGAGTTCATTAAAATTTAATGAACTCGACGTATAGTACTTTTATAGGTCTAGTAAAGATAAATAACAAGGTATTAAGTAGTAAAAGTCCCGTGCGAATGAATGGACCTTTTAGGTAATAGCTGGCGGCGGTTATTTGCTGGCGGTTTTGACGACTTCGGCGAAGGCTTTGGGTTCGTTGACGGCTAGTTCGCTTAAGATTTTGCGGTCTAAGGTGACGTTATTCTTCTTAAGACCGGCAATTAAGCGGCTATAGGTGGTGCCATTTAAGCGGGCAGCCGCATTGATGCGGGTGGTCCAGAGGGCGCGAAAAGTTCGCTTGCGATCTTTTCGGTCGCGAGTAGCGTTGACCAAAGCTTTGGTTAGAGCCTGTTTGCCGCGTTTGATGCTTGATCGGTTTGAGCGGGTGAAGCCTTTAGTGGCTTTACGGATTTTATTATGGCGGGCACGGGTGGTGACGCCTCGTTTAACACGCATTTTAAGATACTCCTAGCTTTCGTTTTAGGTTCCGGGCGTTTTTGCCGGTTACTTCCTCAACGCCAGAGAAGGTTCGCTTGGTTGAGGCACTTTTCTTCTTTAAAAAGTGATTAATGGCGGTATGGCGGCGCTGCACTTTACCGTTTTTTGTGATTCTGATACGGTCTTTAGTTCCACTATGGGTTTTTAACTTTGGCATTATGAGTACTCCTTATGACGAAAATTAGTTGCTTACCTGCTAGTTGGGGCGGTTGGTCGACGGCGATATCGTCTCCAAACTGTTCGATGACTTTGTTGGCTAAGGTAAAACCGATTTCTTTATGGGCCAGTTCGCGGCCGCGGTAGAAAATTACCAGTTTTACTTTGTGCCCGTTCTCTAAAAAGCCTCTGACTTTATTGAGTTTGGTGCCAAGATCGTGGTCACTGATCTTGAGGCCGAAGCGCATTTGCTTTACCTCGAGGGCTTTGGCGTGACGCTTGCTCTTCTGGAGCTGCTTTGTCTTCTGGTAGTTGTACTTACCCCAGTCGACAATTTTAGCTACTGGCGGATTTGCTTCTGGTGAGATTTCCACCAGATCAAGTTCGCGGTCTTCGGCCAGCTGCAGGGCTTCATTGCGCGATAACACGCCGATTTGGGTGCCGTCCTCATCGATAACCCGGAGGCTGGTTGCTCGAATCATATGATTCAAGCGGGTTGCTTTACTAATTGACTGCTCCTTAGATATTTATGAAGTTATACGGCTTGGAATTATAACAGCTTAGGTAACAGAGGTCAACTTAAGCACTCGGTTTCTTGCGATACTGAATAGCTTCACTGATGTGGCTGCTGGTGATAACAGAGCTGGCTTCCAGGTCCGCGATGGTGCGGGCTACCCGCAGCGAGCGAATATAACCGCGGGCTGACAGCTGTAGCTGGCTGGCCGCTCGATTTAAGAGGGCAGTGGCTTGGGGCTGAAGATGCGCGGTGCGTTTAAGGTCAGCGTTGCTGAGTTGGCTGTTTAGCTTTCCTGTCCGGCGCAACTGAATATGGCGGGCAGCCGCTACCTGTTTTTTCATATCGGCCGCTGTTCGTTTGCCGGTTTGGGGAGCAAGCAGCTGGTCATGGGCAACTTCTGCAACGTCTATATAGATATCAATTCGGTCTATGATGGGCCCGGATAACTTTTTTTGATAGCGAACTCTCTGGAATGGCAAGCAAATACAGGGGCGGACACTACCATACAGGCCGCAGGGACAGGGGTTGGCAGTAGCGGCAAGCAGGAAATGCGCGGGAAAGGTTATAGAGTCTCTGGCTCTGACTATAGAGATAGTATGATCCTCAAGTGGCTGCCGCAGTGCCTCGATGACAGATTGGCTGAATTCGGGAAATTCATCAAGAAATAATATGCCGTGATGGCTAAGACTGATTTCACCTGGCCGCGGACGGGCACCGCCACCCAGCAATGCCATGCTGCTGGCGCTGTGGTGCGGTGCCCGGAACGGCCGCCGTGTCACGATTTCATCAAACTTCTTGCTGGCGAGGCTATGCAAATGCGTAACCTCGAGCAACTCCTGGCTAGTGAGACTGGGCATTATACCGGGAAGCGTCTGGGCCAGCATACTTTTGCCAGTGCCCGGTGGCCCGTTTAACAGTATATTATGGTGCCCAGCGGCCGCCACAAGCAGTGCCCGCTTGGCGGCATGTTGGCCAATAACGTCATCTATATCTATGCCCGGTTCTCGACTAGGCTGCTTGTTACCTGATTTTACTTGGAACAAGCATGTTTCTACCGGTGCCGACGGCATTTTTTCCAGATTGAGTTGAGCGTAGAGCTGGCTAACGCTAGCAAACGGGTATAGCGTGATATTTGGTACCAGGCTGGCCTGGGCCATGTTTTCAGCCGGAATCCAGCAGGTGGTCATGCCATTCCGCCGAGCAGCCAGAATTTTACCGATAATACCCCTGATGGGACGAATTGAGCCGTCTAGGCCAACTTCGCCCATGACTACGGTTTTATCATCGGGTGGCAATCTGATCATGCCGGAACTGGCCAGTATCGCCAGCAGCATTGGCAAGTCAAAGCCAGAACCTTCTTTAGGGATATCAGCTGGCGCCAAGTTAAGCGTTATGCGTTTACGAGGAATAGGTATCTTGCTGCTTGCCAGCGCGCCACGTATACGCTCGCGCGCTTCATCAATTGACCGGTTGGCAAAACCAACCACAACAATATTTGGCAGGGAATTAGATATATGACACTCAATAGTAATAATCAGACCGTCATTGCCGTGTTCAATAATGCTCTTAATTCCCGCCATACGCGGTACTGTAGCAACTAGTTGTTAACAAATTATGAAAGCCGAATTTGAAGACAAACTGGCCGATTCGGGTAATAAAAAAAGCAGCCCTTTTGGCGGGCTGCTTAAGTAATTTTTTGTTACTTTGTTTTTAACGTCGTCCCATACTGTGTATGGAACAACGGCTTGCGAGAAGCCGTTGTTATAGAGACGTTTTTGTTTTTGAGCACTTAATTTACTCAAGTGCTATACACATCTTATACACAGCGTTTAACAGTGTCAATATGTTTTTGCTTATATTATGTGTATAACTTTTTTATAGGCAGTAAAATTTCTTACATAATCTACATAATTTTTGTCTTCAACGCGATATAATAACAATCAATGGATACTTTAGAGCCACGATTTACCCGCGCCTATGCAGCCATTGCGTCGCTACGCACCCGGCCTCGTTACCAAGCCGCATTTATCTTCGGATCGGTCGCTGAAGGCACGAGTAACCAGCACAGCGACCTAGACGTGAAGGTAATTGTTGACGCCGATAATTTGTGCGAAAACATTAACCACCCGGGATTTGATGACTATAAGTTGGATATTACTTTCCGTTCGATGAAACAAATTGAGGAATTTACCGAGGAAGAGATTCTTAGTGGCGAGCGAGAGCCTAATTTGGCTCGTGCCGTACTAGTATTTGATAAAACTGGCCAACTAACAGCCTTGCAAAGAAGAGTGCAGGGTATCAAACCCAAAAAATATACCAATAAAGACCATAAATTTGTACAATTTATGATTTACCATGCCAATAATAAGGTTGAACGGGCTTTGGAGAGTGACCCATCCTCCTCTCTGTATTCAATGCACGCCAATATAGGAGAAATTCTTAAAATACACTATAGGATAAACGGTAAATGGTGGGTGAGCAGCAAAAACGTCTTGAGTAACCTTGAAGCCTGGGACGCTAAATTGGCGAGTAAACTTAAAAAATTTGTAAGTACAGCTGACGTTCAGAAAAAATATACATACTGGTCGGCGATCGTAGACCATGTTGTTCGGCCGCTTGGCGGGCGCCAGCCAATCATGCAAAACAATTGCCGATGCGAGATTTGCAGGCATGACCTGTCATATATTCTGGCAGGTGGAAGCGCGCAAAATAGTGAACCTAATCATCCCCATTAGGTATTTAGAATAAAGCGGCTTGGCGCATAAAAGTGCTCATTTGTAGATTAAATCTATATAAAATCTAGACGTTAATACGCGGTATTTTTGCTGCCTAAAAAGCCTTGTTAAGCGATTAATTACGGCCGGAACATCGTGATAATGAATTTTTCTCTAAAATTATTGATGTTATAATTACTACTAATTACAACTGTTATACGAGTAGTTACTAATATCTCCTTATCTGTAATGTAGTTTGTATTACAACTAATATGTATTGACAAAAATCAATATCCGTAGTAGGCTGTAGACAGTAAACCGTAAAAACAAAAAGTAAAAAAATGCCGTAACACAAAGATTTCAACCATAACCAATCGTCGCTCACAATTGCCTAAAGCATGAGTGAGCGGTCAGTCAAAGCCAAGTGGACGATAAGCGCTATAAAGTAATTTAATTGAGCGGTTTTATCGTCCCAACGGCACCTTAGAATTATATAAATAGAGCCCTCTAAGTTAAGGGCTCTATTTATATAAAATTGCACTACAAAATTATTACTTTGATTATATTGTGATTAAATACGGATTAGTTATGAATACGCTTACAAGACATAGATATATATTTGCTTCGCTGATCTGCAGTGTGGGCCTTGGCTTATTTCTGACACTTACTAGTCCTACAGAAGTTGGTATTGGGCTGCTGGTTATACCGGTAATACTCTTCTTCTTTATTGTGTTTAGCACGCTGCAAGCTATTTTTGCTGGCTTAAAACTGTTAATTAAGCGGCCGCGCAAAAAACGGACGGTATCTCTGGTGGGAGCCAGTATGGCTACAGTAGTTATGATTTTACAATCCACGGGTGGTATATCGGGCATTGACGGCATATTGCTGGGCTTAATCGTGTTGGTGTCGGGTGTCTATATAAGCAAGTTCTAAATCAGTTAGCTGTAAACAGATATATTGGTTGTTTCTCTGATATAATTAAGTAGTAATTATGGACGACCCGCAAACTAATTCTACAACTACATTTAGCGAGCCTAATGGCGTGTTACCTTCGGTGCAGCAAGTTTTAGCGCCAGATCCGGATTTGTCGGCTACTGCCGGGCAGCCCGCACCGACCATGGCCGTGCCTGCTCAGAACGAGGGCATTCAGGATGATAGCCAAAATCATCAAGACTCTGTGCAGCCGGCAGCCGCCTTGCCAGCGCTTGACCCAGAGGTAGCCGAAGAAGCGAAGGCTCCGCAGACGGTGCCGGATTCACGGGCACTGGTGCCAGTTCCGGAAGAGGCCGGTGACGGCGACTTGATTGAAAAAGAGTGGGTACTGAAAGCTAAACAAATTGTTGAGCATACTGCTGAAGACCCTTATAAACAGCAACAGGAGCTGAACAAAATCAGAGCTGACTATATGAAGAAACGATATAACAAGGATATAGGAACGGTTTAAGGCCTACTTATGGCAACTTTCATTGCGTTACTGGTGGGAGTCATATGTCTGGGCTTTATTATTGGCCCAATTATATATTTTCAATCGCGCAAGGTGCTTCGGGAGCAGAAAAACTTTGAGCGCGGGCTCAAGATGGTTCCTCTTATCATCCACTTGCCGCCCCCCAGTGCTGATACCGATACTAATAACCGTGATATTCGTGATGTAACTGATGAAAATATTTCAAAGGCTCAAATTTTATACAGTATTCTTGCCAGTACCTTTGAAAAGAATTTTAAGCGCCACTTCTACGGACAGCGGCATATTTCTTTTGAGATCGTAGCTCACAGTGGGCGGATTGATTTCTTTACGGCAGTGCCAATTGGACTTGTTGATCTAGTAAAACAAGCGATCATCAGTGCCTATCCTTCAGCCCGGCTAGAAGAAGCATTAGAGCCAAATATCTTTAGCAAACTGGGCCGCATTAGCGGTACTCTTGGCGGTGAGCTGACCTTAAAAGAAAAGTATGCTTATCCAATTGCCACTTACCAAGACCTAAAACGCGATCCGCTGCAGTCTTTATTGAATTCACTGTCTACTCTAGATAAAGATGACGGTGCTGCTATCCAATTCCTGTTGCGTCCGGCGAGACCTGGTTGGGCAAAAGATGCTAACGAGGTGGCTAGCAAGAAACGCAAGGGTGATGAGAAGAAAAAAGGCGTCAAAGGATTTATGGAGTTTTTTAATGATATGTCGACGGCCTTGTCTAAGCCCCCAGAGGATAAAGGACCAAGTTCCGGGCCACCGGGGTCTAATTTGTCACCGCACGAGCAGGCTATCCTTGATTCTATCGATGAAAAAACTCGGACGCCCGGGTTTGAAACGACTATACGGGTAATCGCGTCATCTAATGTAGTGCAGCGGGCCCAGTCCATTCAGGGCAACATGGTGGCTAGTTTTGGTCTTTATAACGCTCCGGGCAAGAACGGCTTTAAGTTTACACCAGCCCAAGATATCGAAAGTTTTGTAACTGCCTATATTATGCGGTTTTTTCCGCAGCATCACGACTCTAACATTTTAAATTCAGTTGAACTTGCTACCTTATTCCACTTCCCGCAGCAAGAGGACATTCCAACCTCGCAGCTGGTTCGCCAGGATTCTAAGCAGGTTGATGGGCCACGTAATGTGCCGGAACATGGTTTGTTATTGGGCTACAACGTCTTCCGCGGTACCAAACGGCCAATTCGTCTGGCCCTAGAAGATCGTCAGCGCCACATCTATGCGGTTGGACAAACCGGTACAGGTAAGTCAACATTCCTTGAAAACCTGGCGCTACAGGACATGCAGATGGGCAATGGCTTTGCTTTTATTGACCCGCACGGCGACACGGCTGAAAAACTGCTCTCTATGGTGCCAAAAGAGCGCACTGAAGACGTTATTTACTTCTGCCCGGCCGACACCGATTATCCAATGGGGCTTAATGTCTTTGAAGCCAAAACCGATGACCAAAAGGACTTTGTCATCCAGGAAGTTATTAACGTGCTGTATAAGCTGTATGATCCGCAGAAACAGGGAATTATTGGGCCGCGCTATGAATCGTTATTTCGTAATGCCGCGCTGACGGTGATGGCTGGCCCAGAGGGCGGCAGCTTCGTTGATATTCCAAAGCTGTTTCGTGACAAGGATTACGTCAACCAGAAACTTAAGTATGTCACCGACCAGAACGTGCTCGATTTCTGGCAGAAGGAAATGGTTCAAGCCCAGAAATCAAACGAATTTGGCGATGTGGTCAGCTGGTTTGTCAGTAAGTTCGGCGCCTTCTTATCAAACGGTATGATGCGTAATATCATCGGTCAGACTAAAAGTGCCTTTGACTTGCGCGATATTATGGATAACAAGAAAATCCTCATTGTTAACCTGTCAAAAGGCCGAACCGGTGATATGAACTCCAATTTACTTGGGATGATCTTTGTGATGAAGTTCCAGTCGGCGGCTATGTCACGCGCTAATATTCCCGAGAAGGATCGCCAGGACTTTTGCTTATACGTGGACGAGTTCCAGAACTTTTCTACCGATTCGTTCGCGACTATTTTGTCTGAAGCCCGGAAATACCGTCTCAACCTGGTGGTTGCCAACCAGTTTACCACTCAGCTGACCGAAGAGATCCGTGATGCTGTTTTTGGTAACGTCGGTACTACAGTGGCCTTCCGGGTTGGCCAAAATGATGTTGACGGACTGACCCGCTACTTCCAGCCACTGTTTGACGCCGACGATTTGCTACGCGTACCAAACTGGAATGCGATTGTTCGTACGCTTATCCATGGTGTGCCAACCCAAGCGTTCAGTATGGCTGGTTCGCCGCCGCTGGGCGAACCGCATCCTGAGCTTGGCGATGCCTTGAAACAGTTGTCGGCCGCTAAATATGCCCGTCCACGCCAAATAGTAGAGAAGGAAATATTTGAACGCATGCACGTTAAAGAGACAGCTCCAGCCGCCCCGGCTCAAGGCTTTGGACAAGGTACTCGGCCGACTCAGGGTCAGGGCGCGGCTGGCCGGCCATTTGGGGCCGCCGCCCAACCAAATCCTTACGGCGGACCATCCCCAGCTCCAGCATCGAGAGCTCCAGCAGGCTATGGTCCGCCGCCAGGTGCCGCTGCAGCGGGCCCTCCTGGAAGTGGTTCTTCATTCTTGGATCAATGGCTTGATAAGCGCCGCAAAACACAAGGTCCAGCTCCAGCTCCTGCTGCTGGCCCGGTTAATCCCTCTGCCGCTCAACCTCAACCCCAGCAACCATCAACTGCTGTGTTTCATGGAGCTCCTGTACCGACATCGTCGTTGGAACAGCCACAGCCCGGAACAGCTCCACCGACCCCGCAGAGAGTCTCTGATGACGTACAGCCACCGGCTTTTGACACTCCGTCTCCTGCGTCTCGGCCAGAACCGCTATCATTTGCTGCAGCTCCTCAAAAACCTACGCTGCCGCCAGCGCCTAAGCCTATTCAAAAGCTCAAGCACAAGCCTGAACCAGCTTCGGAACACCAGTCTCAAGACCGGCCCAAACCAAAGTCAGAACCAAAGTCGGAGCCACTGCCGCCGCAGCCTAAAAATGACCAAACGCATCCAGTGGGTGAATTGCAGATTCGTACTGCTGACCCATCTTCGAATTCAGGTGCAAGCGTGAAGCATCACGAAGACACAATTCATATTAAGCGCTAACTCAGTTGGCACCGAATACGGTTTTTGATACTTTTTAGATGCACACTCAGTACCACCTCCATTAACCCAAGCCACTACCATAGTCCCAAGTACCATACTTGCATTTCATTAAGCTTTCATTAAGTTGAGATATAGTACAACTGGCAACGTTAATAGGTCTATACCTGGTTTAGCTAGGCTGTTTCGGTTGGTTGATGATTATCATCTGGAATCTCTGCTTTTAAAGCTTGCATAACTGTTATAAGCTCACCTAAAATCTCTTCTGGCTGACGTGGCTCTGCTACGTTTATCCCCTTTATGTTCGCTATCGTTATGATAGTTTGGTAAAGCGGGAAGATGAGTTCTTCAATCTCTTCTTTCAGATAAGGACCTACCATCTCGCTAGAGTCAGGGGACTTACCGGGCTCTAGGATAAATGTGAGATAGGTTGCAGTCTTTTGATCTTCGTGACGAGTAACGCGGTCGATCCTGAAGCTTCCGTCAGCATAATCGATTATAGCAATTTTACCATCGGGCAGCATGCACTGTACTTGTGCCTGGCCTTCTTGCGGCTGCTTGTCTAAAATTGTGTCTAGAACAGTCCTGAGTGCAGCTGCGGTTTCCTTGCTTACTGAACCGCCGGCTGTAAAGTCACACTCAGGGTCAAGCTCAACTGCCATGATCTTGGCAAAAGCCGCTTCCGCCGCTTCAGGGTCGGCTTGCGTTATTTCGGGTATCATCTGGAGCAGTCCTTGCGCGTGGGCTTCGCCGACTTGGCCGTGGATGACGTCTGGTGAATCAGGATTGTCTCGAGCGGCTTCGTGAGCCGTCTCATATTTTTCCCATTTTTCATCATATTTTTCATCATTTTCCTCAAAATCTGGAAATACCATCAGATCGCGCTCAAATGAAACACCTTTATCTGAAGCTCCATAAAAACTTCCTCGGCCCAACGCTGTAGGCGTTTCCTCATGGAATCGTATGACAGCAAAATTTGTTGGGCCACCCATGTCGAATGTTGCATAATCTGCAATAGTTACTTCGTCTTCTGTGATAATTGTTCGATCTAGTCTTACTCCGCCTCTCTTAAACTCGAGCTCTGCAGAAGCCAGGCTTTCAACTCGACCGGTTTTGGCGAGTTCTTGCGCAAGTGTTGAAAATCTCTCACTTAAGCTATCAATAGTCGATTCTTGATGCTCATGAGAGTCTTTAGGCATTAGATTATGATTGGTCATTAGTTTCATCATCTGGATTATTCAGCATTATTTCCTGCGCCTGGTGATCTCTTAATTGCCCGTTAACCGCTAGCTTGACGGCACCGAAAGTATGAAGTCCAACGGAGTATTTGTCCCGCTTGATTATTTCTTGAATGCGCCTAACGTCATCCGTATCAGGAGACTTTTCGATATTATGAGGGCTGAAAGCACAAATAACCACAGATAATACCAACAAATCATGAGCGGAAAGTTCGATTAAAGGGACAGCCTGGTCATCCTGATTCCACATAGCAACATGCGATCCGGTGCTAGGATCTTCAACACTAGAGAGTCTTTGTCCCAATACGTCCGTTAAACGCTCTACAATTTCTGCGCGTTCACCTTCTGTTAGTAGGAAGTGCGTATACGTTCCATGAGGGTCGGAATCCTCTCCATTAGGACCAAGATAAAGGCTATACTCGTGATACATGTCATGTCGTTCTAATCTCCGAGCATCATCAAACAGCGGCCTTATGCTTTCAGAAAGAAGCGACTCAACCTCGTTTGCTGTCTCACTACCCTTGTCCGGCCAGCATATTGCCTCTATCTCTAGACCTGAGGCATCGGAGTCAAACCATTCAATATTATTCCGCCCTGAAAGTCTCTTAAAATCTTCTATGTATTCTGGCCATGTTCTCCTTACAAGGGGTTGTGTATTTGGTGTTGGTCCTTGATTATTTGAATTTGGTGGTCGATCTGGGTTGGTCATTAATTTTCTCCTTATTGCCCACTATTTGGAACTTGGGTAGTATTATTACATAAAAGTATCTATAGTGTCAATACTATTACATAAAATTATAAAAAATAAGGTGTTAAAAGTGTCGTAAAAATATTGACACTAATATTCATTTATAGTAAAATGTTGGTATGGAAGAAGTTCTTGCCTGGCTCGGTCTTAATGCCAAAGAAGCAAAATTCTATCTTTTCTTGATTGAAAAAGGAAGTATGACGGCAGCACAGCTTGCTAAAGAATTGAAGGAGAGTCGAACAAACGTTTATACAATACTGGAGCGGCTTGCGGGCGACAAACTTGTCGTGATTGACGATACTACTGCTCCCCGAACATACGCACCTGCCAGCCCAGATAAATTAAAAGCACTGATAACGACCCGGCAAATGGAGTTGCGCCAGGCGAACGTTGCGTTAAATAGTGTCTTGCCTGAGCTGATTTCGCAGTATAACCTGGGACAGCATACGCCCGGGGTAGTATATCTAGAAGGTATTAATGGCTATAAAAAGTCACTGACGGATATGGCCGCGTCGAAGCAAGTGGTAAGTATTCTTGCCAGCGACGTGACATCGAAGAATAAAGAAGCGCGGGAGGCGCTCGAGGTCTACGCTCATGCGCGCAAGAAGCCCAATCATTCTCTTATACTTTTTAGTAGTGAGGTTGAAAATGAGATAAACATCAAAAATTTTAACGATAAAGGCTACGAAGTCCGTTTCTGGGATGGCCAACCGCACGAAGGAGAAGTGGCAATTTACGATGACAAAATAGCCTTTACTGTGTACCAGCCGAGCTTAGTGGTGACGATTATTACCAATCAAATTTTAGCAGCTACGTTTAATATAATCTTTAAGCACCTGTGGGCGAATACTAAAACGGGACAGTTATGATGTATTTATATCACTTTGTTCCAGAAGATATGCGGGGCACCGTTTTGTATTCGCTCAATGAGATGAAATATAAGCTGCCAGAGCTTTTTGACGGGCAGGCTGCCAAATATGAAGGCAGGGAAGACGTGAAGGATACTGAAGTCCCCGGCTTGGGCAACTGGAACAGTGTAATTCACTTGTCGCCGATAGATCCGACAGAAGTTAAGTTAGCGATGCAAGAGACAGGTGCTCCAGTAGATATGTCTTGGAGAGCGTTCCGGATTGACGCTAGCAGTCTGGACCAGTCTAAAATGACTATTATGGTGACCCATAAAAAGGGCGAAGGGCAGTATGAAAAAGAATATCTGCCATTTACTGAGGAGAATTACCTCCAGAATAACCATCTGCCCGAAATTACTAAGCAGCATTACCGGGACGCCCGTGCACAAGGCGAACAGCCGCTGACGTATGCAGGAGCACCGCATGTTCTCTACCTGGGGACAATCGAAACCAAGGATCTAGAAGTTGTAAGTAGCTAGGTTTTAGTGTGATTTTGATTACTTTGCCTTAGACAGTATCATAAATATGTAGATTTGTCAATTATATCTATTGACAAAGTAGCTATTTTTTGTTATAATTTATAGTATATAACCAAGTTAATATATAAAATAATATGTCACACGAAGCACCCGGTTTAAACCCAAGAATTCTTCCCGAAACAAAACCAGAAATTTATTCGGTACCTATGTCTGTAGGTGAGATAGAATCGCAGAATGTTGAATTATTACGCGGAGCGGAGATGGGCGTAATATTGGAAACAGCTTATCTTGAAGCAGTTAAGCTTGATCCTCGGCTTGCTGACGTGGAAATTGTACCGCTTGACGACGAAAGTTCAAGTATCGCTAGAGCGCGACCTGCCTGGGTATCGGAAAACGGCCGACACCAAGTCCATTTGTCAGTAGACAATTTAGACGATAAGCTATTAAAAATAGATGATTCGCTAGACGGTATACCTGGAGCTAGACAGCACTTTGCAGACAAAATGGGTATTTCCTCAGATGAAATAACTCCTCAACTAATGCATGTTTTTGCTTTACTGCACGAGCTAGGGCATGTTAGTGAATATATGGATTATGAAAACAACCCTGAAGAATTAAATACCCGGGTTAAGCGGGAAAAGCTGGCGCTGCCAATTGGCCGGGCAACCGTATCAGCAATCATGAGCGAAGGTACTCGCGCAAATACATTCGTACAAAAAAATTGGGATGCTATACATGACAGCTTGGGAGTGGCTACTATGGAGGAGTTGTTACAGAAACAGCACGACGCATACCGCGACATGACCTCCGAAACTTTTGCCGACGATTTCGCCGCATCTGTTCTGGCCATGAATCCGGTATTGCTTGACCAAATGACTGGCGGTAATCTAGAAAATTATCGCAATTTTGCCGTAGCAGCCTAAATATTAGCGGCGGGGTTTTAAGAGACGTACCGCGCCTTCAATTATCAGACCAACCACAAAGCCGCCGGCGAAGCCGGCCAAGCCAATCATAAAATTATACTCATAGCCGTAACGGCGGCAGACATATAGTAAGACAAGATTGGTGATTACCGCGAACAGGCCGCCATACAAGAGGGCTAGTGGCCGCGCGATAGTGGACTCGGCAACATTGCTAACCTCTTCGATAACTGGCTGATGTATAAACTTGCTGAAGTTACGCTCAGCTGGTTTTTCGTGCTGCTGGACATAATCGATCTGCCGATCATAGGCATCACCTTTGATACGAGCGCCGATGTGAACTGGCGACGGGCCGTCATCGTTGGTGTCATGGCCGGCTTCGCTACTATTTGCCTTAGATTCGGCGCTATCTTGGGCGGCTTTTTCAACTCGTTCTGTGAGGGCTTCGATGGAAGCTTGTTTTTGGCGGGCTTCTTCGGCGGCGACACGCAGGCGTTCATGGTTTTCATGAGATAGTTTCTCGGCTTTGCGCGGATCGAGCTCCATCGACTCACCGGTTTCGTAATGGGGCTGGCGTTCACTCATAGTTTTTCGCTCGCATAATCTTTACTCATTTTAATAACCCGATTGGTGACTTTTCTTAATTATACGCAATTCTTTGGATAGTAAGCGACCGCGCATGTAGAAATAGCCGGCTATCAGCGACACGGCAAAGGCGATACCAATACTGGTGCCAGCACCGGTTTCAGGTAGTTCATCGATAGTCTTTAAGCTTGAACAATTAACAGGGATGACTGTTTCGTTGCCATAGCCGTTTTGGAGCTTACAATCGTAATTAGTGGCCGTAGCATTTGGCTGATTAGTGCTGGGGATAACGGGCATGAGGGCTATTCGGAAGGTTTTCTTAAGCTCACTTCGGGCTAGTATTGTTTGGCCGGGCCAACTAACCTTTTTTGATATAGCCGAGTACATGCCGCCCTGTTGACTGAGAAAAGCGGTATCTACCGTGGCATAATCCAGCAGGTCGCCTACATAATCTTCAATTAGGTAATCTTTCAGTTCAGTATCGTTGCGGTTGGTGGTGGTGAGCGTGTACTCAATGGTGTCACCGGCCTTGGCCTTTGTTGACAGCGTTTGTTGCGGTGTGAGTTGACGGGTTAGATTTTGAGCCGATTTTAAGCGGTCAGGCGCGAGCACTGCGGCAGGCGCAGCTGGTGTTGCAGGAGCCGTGGTGGCTGCGGATGTTGTTGGCGGAGTAGAATTTTCGGCCAGTTGGTAGGCAATATTGCCGGAATCTTTAAGTACCCATACGTAGTAGAAGTTGCTGTCAGTGCCTATTTGCTTATCAAAGTAAAACGCCTGTGTGCTGCCTGGCCATTCGCCGGCATTGCGACTGTAAAACGTACTGCCGGCAAAGTCGCCAAGATTATAGTCGTTGGTGCTGCCAAAGTTAGTGCGGCCAACCGTGCGCGTACCATTAGCACCTTCTTGGGCAAAATCAAAAGTGGTCTCCTGGGCGCTGCCGGTGGTGTTCATGCTGTTTTCCTGCAAGCCAAAACGGTCGTAGAGAGCCTTTACATCTGGCATGGCGCTGGACTTGGTTTTGAGTTCTTCCATGTTCTGAACACCACCGCTGATAACGTCATTATCCGATAATGCCAGCGATTTTTCTGGTGGGATCATGGCGGCAAACACCTGTATAAACATGCTGAATACAATCAATATTAAGCCAAGTCGGCGGATTGAGTCCTCTTGCTTCAGTCGTTTGGCATAAAAAGATACCTGTTCAATTGCCGACGGGCTGAACGCGAGACTGGAGATTAATTGTTTGAACATTGGCTCGGGCCTAATTTTTATTTTTAGTATTCGTTATGCTTATGTATATTTAAGCATGAAATGATGTGTTCAGACAAGCTGTTATAAATCTTAACTTTTGTGCTGAATTCTGGAGTTTCTAAACAGGGTATACCTAAGTGTTTTGCTAATTCGTAGGGGCTATTTTCATGCTAGCGAAACCTCATTAAAATTTCATGAAGTTTCACTAGCATGCCGAGGAAAAATTGAGTGGCTAGGATTGCATTATTACCAGAGGTCATATATAGTTAAAGTAAATGAGCTTTTGAGCGGGAAAGCTGCTACGGACTATTTAAGAGAGGGGATTGTATTGGCTACTAAAGCGTCTGACAAACAAAAAGATTATGATTCTGGATCAATCCAGGTTCTAGAAGGACTAGAGCCGGTTCGTAAGCGTCCGGGTATGTATATTGGCGGCACCGGCCTTGAAGGTCTGCATCACTTGGTCTGGGAAATTGTTGATAACGGCATTGACGAAGCTCTGGCTGGCCACGCCACCAGCGTAGCAGTTACTATGCACGAGGACGGCAGTGTTACAGTTGTAGACGACGGACGGGGCATTCCAACCGATTTGCACCCTAAAACTGGCAAAAGTACGGTTGAAACGGTACTAACCGTCCTGCACTCCGGTGGTAAGTTTGGCGGTGGCGGCTATAAGGTTTCCGGAGGTCTTCATGGTGTGGGCGTAAGCGTAGTAAACGCGCTTTCTTCCAAGCTAATCGTAAAAGTACACCTGAAAGGCAAGCTGTACCAGCAGGAATATGCCAAAGGCGCGCCGCTTAGCGACCTTAAGGTTGTTGGCAAAACCGATAAAACCGGTACTGAAATTACATTCTGGCCGGACGAGACTATTTTTGAGTCGACTCAATTTAATTACGAAACTATTTTAGACCGCCTGCGCCACGCGGCGTATCTGACCAAGGGTATTCGAACGTCAATGCACGATGAGCGCACCGGCAAACGGTATGCCTTTTACTTTGAAGGCGGTATTAAGTCATATGTAAAGCACCTCAACGTCGGCAAAGACGTGGTTGACGAGGATGTCTTTTATGTAGATAAGATGGCCGATGACGCTCAAGTAGAAATCGCCATCCAGTACGCTGAAACATATAACGAGACAGTAAAAGCTTTTGCTAACAACGTCTACAACCCCGATGGTGGTACTCATATGACTGGTTTCCGCTCGGCGCTAACCCGTATTGTTAATGATTACGCTCGTAAGGCTGGTCTCCTTAAAGAAAAAGAAGAAAATCTGACTGGTGAGGATACACGGGAAGGTCTGACCGCTGTGATTTTGGTTAAGCTGCCTGATCCGCAGTTTGAGGGCCAGACTAAGAACAAACTTGGCAACCCGGAAGTCCGCGGTCAGGTTGAAACTGTTTTGGCTGAAAACCTGAATTATTATCTGGAAGAACACCCTGGAGTGGCACGGAAGATCGTTGGCAAAGCGCTGTTGGCCGCCCGTGCCCGCAAGGCTGCCCGCGCTGCCCGCGACAATATTATTCGCAAAGGTGTCCTGGAAGGCGCCAGCATGCCCGGCAAGCTGGCTGACTGTTCTAATAAAGATCCAAAACAGTCCGAAATCTATCTGGTAGAGGGAGATTCAGCCGGCGGTTCGGCTAAGTCCGGCCGCGACAGCAAGTCTCAGGCTATCTTGCCGCTCAGAGGTAAAGTTTTAAACGTTGAGCGTGCCCGACTCGATAAAATGCTGGCAAATAATGAGATTGTCAGCCTGATCAAAGCCCTTGGTGTTGGGATAGAAGATTCATTTGATATTAACGGTCTCCGTTATGACCGGGTTATTATTATGACCGATGCCGATGTTGACGGTTCGCACATTAGCACGCTGCTGCTAACTTTTTTCTTCAGATACCTCAAGCCGGTAGTCGACGGTGGCCACCTGTACCTAGCTAAACCGCCGTTGTTTGAACTGGTTAAACAGGGCAAAAAAGCCAACACTTTTATTTATGATGAGACTGAGCTGGAAGTTATTCTTGACGAGGAGATTGCCCGCCGCATCACCGAAGGCAATAAAGTGAATAAGACCGATGAACGGTATCGCCAAGCCGGTTTTACCGAACAGAAGCGCTATAAGGGACTGGGTGAAATGGATGCCGAACAGTTATTTGAGACAACCATGAATCCTGAGAAGCGCGTGCTAATCCAGGTTAAAGTAGAAGACGCCGAAAAAGCCGACGCTATCTTTAACAAATTGATGGGCACAGAGGTAGAGCTGCGCAAAAACTTCATCACCACCCATGCGAAATTCGTAAAGGACTTGGATATTTAAGATGGCAGACAGCAATAACGACACCAACAATACTATGGATAACGATTCTGAAGTAGAGAATGCGATAAACGAACCGCGCATCGAAAACCAGCCACCGGTTGAAATTGAGATTATAGCGCCACCGCAAACGCACTCACGCGAAGTTGAAGCCCGAACGGTTGAGAACGTCATGGAAGACAGCTATTTGCGCTACTCCATGAGCGTGATCGTCGAACGAGCGCTGCCAGACGTTCGTGACGGCTTAAAGCCGGTGCACCGACGTATTTTATATAGTATGAACGAGCAGGGGCTGCGCAGCAGCGCCCGCCACAGTAAGAGCGCCAATGTCGTAGGACAAGTAATGGGACGCTACCATCCGCACGGTGACTCTTCTATTTATGACGCCTTAGTGCGCATGGCACAGCCGTGGTCTATGCGCTATATGCTGGTTAATGGCCAGGGTAACTTTGGTAGTATGGACGGCGACCCGCCAGCTGCCATGCGTTACACCGAATCCAAAATGCAACGCTTGGCCGATGAAATTTTAGCTGATATCGACAAAGAAACCGTTCCATTCCGCGATACCTACGATGGTACTCGTCAGGAACCAGAGGTGTTACCCGCTAAAATTCCAAGCTTACTGCTCAACGGCCAGATTGGTATTGCTGTTGGTATGGCTACCAGTATTCCCCCGCACAACTTAACTGAGTTAATTGACGCCACCATAGAGCAGATCGATAACCCAGAAGCCACGCTTGATGATCTGCTTAAACACGTCACCGGCCCCGATTTCCCAACCGGCGGTGTTATATACGGACAGGCTTCTATTCGCAGTGCCTATGCCACCGGACGTGGCGGCGTAGTAGTGCGTGGTGTAGCCGAAATTGTTGAAACCGGTAAATTACAACAGATCGTAATTACAGAGATACCATATGCTCTAAACAAAGAAAATTTAGTAATTAAAATTGCTGAACTAGTGAACACAAAAAAGATAGGCGGTATCCGCGATATCCGTGACGAGAGCTCGCGCGGCAATGTCCGTATTGTTATTGACCTCAAGAAAGACGCCTACCCAAAGAAATTACTCAACCAATTGTATAAGATGACGCCGCTCCAGACAGCCTTCCATTTTAATATGATGGCATTAATAGATGGGCTGCAGCCGCGTGTGTTGGGACTACAGGATATTATTCAGGAACATATTAAGCACCGGCAACAAGTGGTACGGCGCCGAACCGAGTATGAACTGCGCAAAGCCAAAGAGCGGGCGCATGTTTTAGAAGGTTTGAAGATCGCCCTTGATCACATAGATGAAGTTATTGCTACTATCCGTGCCAGCCAGGACACTGACGAGGCACAGGCTAATCTGATTAAGCAGTTTAAGCTGAGCGAGATCCAGGCCAAAGCCATTCTGGCTATGCAGCTCCGAACGCTGGCCGGCTTGGAACGCCAGAAGATCGAAGATGAATTGGCCGAACTGATGAAATTAATCGGCTTACTAGAGTCAATCTTGGCTGATGAAAAACGAATCCTAAAGATTATACGCGATGAATTTCTGGAAATCAGGAAGCAGTACGGCGATGATCGGCGCACCCGGGTAGTGGTTAACGAGCTTGGTAAAATGAGCGACGAAGACTTGGTTCCGGATGAACAAGTTGTTGTAACTCTTACATCGGCAAATTACATTAAACGGAGTCCGATAGGTGAATACCGCAAGCAAAACCGTGGCGGTAAGGGCAAGCGGGGCATGACCACCCGCGAGGAAGATGTCATCGAACATGTTGTAAATGCGTCAACACATGATTTCTTATTATTCTTTACAAACAAAGGACGTGTCTTCCGTTTGAAGACCTATGAACTACCTGCGACTAACTTAAGTGCCAAGGGCGTCGCGATTGTAAATCTGTTACAGCTGCAACCAGAAGAAACTGTCAGCGCGGTAATTAATATCAGCAAATCCTCTATCGCCGCCGCCAATCTGATTATGTGTACTGTTAGAGGTGTCGTTAAAAAGACGCCGTTTGAGCAGTATGCAAATGTCCGCTCATCTGGGCTGATTGCTATTAACCTTGATGAAGGAGATGAACTGAAGTGGATTCGTATGACTTCCGGCGAGAATGAGGTTGTTATCTCTACCGCCGGCGGGCAGGCGATCCGATTCCATGAATCGGATGCTCGTCCGATGGGTCGCGTCAGCCGCGGTGTCCGCGGCATCCGCCTGCGCGCCGACGACCATGTTATTGGTATGGACATTGTTGAAGAAGGCTCCAGCATCTTTGTTATCAGCGAGTTTGGCTACGGCAAGCGAACTAAAGTCGCCCAATTTACCGCCCACAAGCGTGGTGGTGTCGGTATCCGTTCAGCAGTCGTTAACACTAAAACCGGCCGCCTAATAGGTGTTAAGGCTCTTTCTGGTGAAGACCTTCAAGAAGTAATCTTGATTTCCAGCTCCGGCCAGACCATCCGTTTGGGTCTCAAAGACATTCCATCGCTCAGCCGAGCTACCCAAGGTGTGCGCATTATGCGCCTTAATGGCACCGATAAAGTGGTGTCGTTGGCGCTGGTAGATAAAACTGTCGAAGAAGAGTCTGACGAGCTTGAGGATGCCGCAGAAAATGTCCTTGAAGCCGGCGAAACACCGAACGAATAAGCAAATCGCCTAGGTTTTAATCCTTCTTTAATATTTGTTTGATACCGTTTGTACATGATCTTTAAGCGTATTAATATTACTTTGCCTGAAGATGTCCTGGCTATTTTGGACAACGCAGCAACCGCTGATTACACTACTCGCAGTGCCTATATACGCGAAGCTATAATTCTCAAGCAGCAATTTGAAACTAGTATTCAGCACGAAGTTACTGAAAAAGATTCAGTAACCAATATTGTGCGTTCACTTCATAGCAGAAGATTGGCTAAACAGTATCTTCGTAAAATGGATAATCTGACGTATAGTCAGCTACAAGATTAGCTACAAATTTTTTAGCCACTGCTATTGCGACTCATACTATTAAATTACTTATTTTCAATTTGGTGTATTGAGTGTGTATTAGTGTCTATTACAGTGTGTACTCAATACACACTCAGTGTGGAATCTTAAAAACCACCAAATTGAACACCTTGTTGAGTAATTTCTTTAACGCATGATAAATAATTTAAATCACTAATGCTTGCATAGCGCAGTCCATCGTTCCATAATTACTCTCAGATACTAAGGAGACAGTCATGGAACTAAAAAATATGAAAGAGCAGGGTGCCGCTCATTACGAAGAACTTGATGCGATTCAAGAACTGGTTGCCCGGAGGGAAGTTGCCGCGAGGGCAGCAGCAGAAGTAATTAGTGATATATATGCCAAAGAAAGAAAATTTACACATTTTGCGGAGAAAATGCTGAGTCTAACATCTCAATTAAGAGTCAGTTCTTGCGAGGGTGTACCTAGTACTGATAAGAGCCCGCTTATTAAAGTTGAGAGCACAGAACAGGGCGATTATTATATAGCCGTCAAAAAAATATATGATCCAACCGGCTACGATGGAGAAGGCGCACCTACCGGTAGTGAGATGAATGGTCATAGCTTCAACGCTTATGTTGGCGTTGAAATGGAACCTCACAAATATAAAGACTTACCCTACGGTGAACAGACAAAAACACCTCTCTTGGGCTATGATTTACGCGGTAGATCTATCTATGGAAAAGAGCTTAACAACGAAAAGTTTGGACGCAATCAAAACAAGAATGAGCTTATTGGGGCCGGTGGAGCTGCTCTTGCAAAGCACCGGGAAAGCTCAGTAGAACTACTCGCTCGTCTATCCGATACTGTTCGGTTAGTTCAAGCTGGTCTTGCGGACGAAAAACTTAATCCAGTACCACAACATATAAATGTAAGTAATTTGCAGCAACCAATATAAACTTTACAACGGTTTTGGTTGACAACCGGTGTTAAAGCAGGTAACATTAGATAAGATTTTCGGGTGCTCGTCTTTAGGTGTCTCTCAAAAAACTCATAAGTTCTTGAGTATGACACCTGTAAACGTAGCTTGCATAGAAGTGAGCTGGGCTTGAAAATCGTATGTTCGTTAAAAATCTAAGATAGTGCAAATCAACGTCAATTCATTTTGAATTGTAAATTAAGTCAGTATATTTGAGTCTCGCAAGAGATTCTTGTTTTACTGAGCGTAAGATATGATTCTTCACTGTGAGACTTCGGTCTCGCTTTTTCAAAAGCCGCAAGGTTTTTGATTTTTTTGGAGAGTTTGATCCTGGCTCAGGATGAACGCTGGCGGCGTGCCTAATACATGCAAGTCGAGCGGTAAGGCCACTTCGGTGGTACACGAGCGGCGGACGGCTGAGTAACGCGTAGGAACGTACCCCAAAGTGAGGGATAAGCACCAGAAATGGTGTCTAATACCGCATGTGATCTAAGGATTAAAGCTTCGGCGCTTTGGGAACGGCCTGCGTAAGATTAGCTAGTTGGTGAGGTAATGGCTCACCAAGGCGACGATCTTTAGCTGGTCTGAGAGGATGATCAGCCAGACTGGGACTGAGACACGGCCCAGACTCCTACGGGAGGCAGCAGTAGGGAATTTTCCACAATGGGCGAAAGCCTGATGGAGCAACGCCGCGTGCAGGATGAAGGCCTTAGGGTCGTAAACTGCTTTTATATGTGAAGATTATGACGGTAGCATATGAATAAGGATCGGCTAACTCCGTGCCAGCAGCCGCGGTCATACGGAGGATCCAAGCGTTATCCGGAATTACTGGGCGTAAAGAGTTGCGTAGGCGGCATAGCAAGTAGGTAGTGAAATCCTGGGGCTCAACCCTTTAAACATTATCTAAACTGCTAAGCTAGAATATAGAAGAGGTCACTGGAATTCCTTGTGTAGGAGTGAAATCCGTAGATATAAGGAGGAACACCGATGGCGTAGGCAGGTGACTGGTCTATTATTGACGCTAAGGCACGAAAGCGTGGGTAGCAAACGGGATTAGATACCCCGGTAGTCCACGCCGTAAACTATGGATGCTAGCTGTGAGAAGTATCGACCCTTCTCGTAGCGAAGCTAACGCGTTAAGCATCCCGCCTGTGGAGTACGAGCGCAAGCTTAAAACATAAAGGAATTGACGGGGACCCGCACAAGCGGTGGAGCGTGTTGTTTAATTCGATGGTAAGCGAAGAACCTTACCCAGGCTTGACATCCTGCGAATCTTGCCGAAAGGCGAGAGTGCTTTATTGAGCGCAGTGACAGGTGTTGCATGGCCGTCGTCAGCTCGTGTCGTGAGATGTTTGGTTAAGTCCATCAACGAGCGC
Source organism: Candidatus Saccharimonadia bacterium (assembly GCA_963717365.1). Classification (GTDB taxonomy): domain Bacteria; phylum Patescibacteriota; class Saccharimonadia; order Saccharimonadales; family 2-12-FULL-41-12; genus JALQXV01. The sequence goes on along the minus strand of OY970327.1, from coordinate 716,144 downwards.
AACCCTTGTAGTCAGTTGAATTTCTCTGGCTAAACTGCCCTGGTAACAGGGAGGAAGGAGGGGATGATGTCAGGTCAGTATTACCCTTACGTCTGGGGCTACAAACACGCTACAATGGCCGGTACAGAGGGCAGCCAACCCGCGAGGGGGAGCAAATCCCATCAAAGCCGGTCTCAGTTCGGATAGCAGGCTGAAACTCGCCTGCTTGAAGCTGGAATCGCTAGTAACGGTAGGTCAGAACACTACCGTGAATACGTTCCCGGGTCTTGTACACACCGCCCGTCAAACCATGAAAGTCACCAATACCTGACGTCTGGACTTCGTTCCGGCCTAAGGTAGGGGGGATAATTGGGGTTAAGTCGTAACAAGGTATCCGTAGCGGAAGCTGCGGATGGATTACCTCCTTTCTAGGGAGAACACTAGCACATCGGCGCCGTAAGGTTCGGTGGAGCTAGGTCGGTCTTGGTACATTGTGAAATCAGTACTGACAATGTACGTTTCCTGAATGAGTTTACTCGGAAGGACAAGAGATCAGTTTCTGTAACACGAATTTGACGTTTGATTTGCACTATCTTGATTTTTAGCTGGCTAAGGCCTAATAACAAACCTCCATTAGGAGGTTTGTTATTTTACAGACCAATTAGTGTTACCTGATATGGAGTCAATTTATACGTTTTCAATTCTACACACTCGATGTTGTGCCATATGTGTATTGTGACTGCCATAATTACACACTCAGTGTGTAGAATTGAAAAGACAGTTAAATTCATAGCTCAATCGGAGGAAATCATAAAAAGACCATACAATAAAAGAGTTGTTAAATAGTCTAATTTTAGGTACAATAACCTCTGTTGTAACAGAGAAACAGCAGCTCGATACAGATTATGGGGCGTTAGCTCAGTTGGCTAGAGCACCTGCTTTGCAAGCAGGGGGTCCGGGGTTCGAGTCCCCGACGCTCCACCATAATTTAGTAATGCAGGCGACTAGCTCGGTTGGCGCAGCTTCGCTGCAAGCTTAAAAAAGTGTGCTCTCGCCAACTGAGCGCAGTAAATTAACAAGTTAGCCGTATATCACTATACGGGCGATTAGCTCGGTTGGCGCAGCGCAGCTGCAGAGTAAGCGATAGATGCTCTCGCCAACTGAGCGCAGTAAATTAACAAGTTAGCCGTATATCACTATACGGGCGATTAGCTCAGTTGGTTAGAGCGCGTCACTGATAATGACGAGGTCGGAGGTTCGAATCCCTCATCGCCCACCAGAATTGCATACGCAGCCTGCTTAGAAATAAGCAGGCTCTTAAATCAATAAGTTACTTAATTTGTTCCTTTCATAATTATATAAACAGCGCTTTTAAGATGTTACATTGATTATTATCGTTAGTCAGCTCATACTAAACATAAACATGAAGGCAAATTTAGCTAGAAGCACTGGGCGAAGCCAAACTCTTATTTTATTTATTGGGGTCACTACGCTGTTAATTATTCTTTTTGCGAGCGCCGCTGCATTAGCTCAAAGTTTTGCAAAGGGTTACATTACGGAAGATCGTGATCTGAGGACGGGGATGCTTGCAGCTTTAAGCGGCTCAAGCACCGCTGACAAGCCGAAAATTGAACGGGCTACGCAAGAAACTACCAGTAAACTTATTGGAATTACCACAGATCCTAAAGATAACCTCGTTACCCTGGCTTCGGGAGAGCAGCAGGCATATGTCCAAACTAGTGGTACCGTCGAGGCACTTGTAAGCGATGTGAGTGGCGCTATTAAAAAAGGTGACTCACTTACTATATCACCTATTAAAGGGGTTCTAATGCGCGCGGAGGCAGATAAGGGGAATCTTGGAGAGGCCTTAGAGGACTTTAATAGCGATGACGCGGAGCCGCAGACGATTAGAGTGAATGACAGCGAACGCATTGTCATGGTAGGAAAAATGACTATTTCTTTGGCTAACTCCTTGACTACCGAAAAACCAGGCCAGACAATTGAAGATAAAACACAACTTGAAATATTTGGTAAAAAAGTAACAGGTAAAGACATAGGCCTAATCCAGGTATTAGCAGCGTTGGCTATCTTCCTAATAGTAATTGTGGCGGAAGGGGCAATTGTTTATGGAGCCGTATCAAGTTCAATCATATCGATGGGACGAAATCCATTCTCAAAGAGGATTATTCAGACTGAATTGCTCAGAGTATTAGGATTAGTGATAGTGGTTATGCTGGTTGGAGTAGCCGCAATCTATGCTATTGTGAGCATTTAAACGAACACAAAATTTAATATTAACGATGTTTTTTGGTAAAATATATTGTTATAAATACAATAATAACAAGTACTTACTAAATTTAACCTGTGGATAACCTAAGTAAATTTTGTGTTCAAAGTACTAGGTAAGGTGTTGACAGTGGAGTATAGTGTAGTTTAGTTATATATAAAATAGCTAAAACAAAAATAAAACAAATCAAAATGTTTCCAAATAAAAATCCAAATCAACCCCAAGAAAGCCGTCAAAATTCTGCCGGTGTTGATTTTGGGCACCCGCAAGTGGACCTTAACAGCCCTGTTTTGCTCCCTGTAGATGCAACTAGTCCTGAGTATGTACTGCCCAGCGTTGTGCGCACGCCGTTTTACCGCCAAAAAGCTACCATTGTTTCGTGTATTATTACCGCCGTTGTCCTGATCCTTACAGGCGCGACTATAGCCTATCAGACTAGAAATAATAATCTAACCGAAGATGGCAACTTACGAAGCGCTATTCCTACCCAAGAGGTAACTATCCAGCAAGGCTCAGATATTAACTTACCTTCGGAGTTACAGGGTGCCAAAGAATCAGTATTAGTCAATGGAGATGTTGCGATTCGCGGCAACCTTAAGGTTGTGAGTGGTACCTTTGTTTCTAGCCTAAACAACAAGAGCCAGACTTATACGCTTCCAAATGCTTCGGGAGTGATATGTCTTGACGCCAATAACTGTGAGTATGTCACACAGGCACAATTTCAGACTCTGAGGGGGCTAATACCAGCCCCAAGCGCCCAGATCGCTGGCATCCAGAGCATTACAGCCGGCACGGCTAACTTGTTGATCACCAATAACGGCGGTAACATCAGAATTAGTGATACCTCCGCCGGAGACCCAAAGGTAAGCTCTATCAACAATCAGAGCGGCGGCTTGTTGATACAAGGGACTTCTAACCAGATCAGCGTTAACGCCAGTGCCGGTACCTTTACCCTGACAACACCCCAAGATATTAATGTAACCTCAAGTCCAACCTTCGCTGGTATTACCATTGGCAGCATAAACGCTAGTGGGGCAGTAACGTTTGCCAGTACTCTGACTCTCTCCAGCTTAAATTGTACGACTAACCTGAATGGTGGTGCACTGACTGCCAATGCTAGTGGGCAAGTGATTTGTAGCGATGATGACGGTGGAGCGGCTGGTGCCATTAACGGTACCGGAACCAGCGGTACTATACCGGTATTCACGGCTTCCCAGATAATTGCTGATTCAATTTTGACCCAGTCAGCCACCGTGATTACTGTAAACGGGGATTTAGCGGTAACGGGCGATACAGCAATTACCGGCGCCACTACGGCTGCTAGCTTCACTGGTGATGGCTCTGGTGTGACAAATGTTAACGCTATCCAGTTAAACGGCCAGACTGGCTCGTATTACCAGAGTGCCAGTAATCTTAATGCCGGTACTTTGAGCAACCTTAGGCTTGATTCCAGCGTTTCATTGCTGGGTCAAACTATTGGTATGGCTGAGCTGGAGTCTAATTCGGTTGATGGCAGTAAAGTTTCTGATGGCTCAATAGCCAACATAGATTTAACTAACTCTAGCCTGACAGTTACAGCAGGCGGAGGGTTGTTCAATGGCGGTGTAGTTAGCTTGGGCGGAGTCGCTACTCTTGATATCGGCGCAGGCGATGGAATTACGGTAAACGCTGATAATGTTGCAGTAGATACAACGGTGTGTCGAACAACTGGCAACTGTGCTGGGGTTGGGGGCAATGGCAATGTTCTACAAGGAGGTAATAGCTTTGGCTCGACGCTGACTCTTGGTACAAATGATAACTTCTCTCTTAACTTGGAGACTGCTGGCATCACCCGCGTTACGATTGGTAACACCGGTTTACTTAACTTAGGTGCCTACAACTGTAGTATTTTTGGCAATGGGGGCGTGCTGACAACTGACGCGTCAGGCAACCTGATCTGCCAGAACGATGACAACGGCGCAGCTGCCGCCATTACCGGTACCGGCACGGCTGGCAGTATTGCTAAGTTCGATGCTTCGCAGAATATAGTCAACTCTATTATTACTGAATCGGGTATTACTGTAACTGTTGGTGGCACATTGGTTGCAACTAACCTGCAGGGCAATGGTTCCGGCATCACTGACTTAAACGGATCTAATCTTACTACTGGTACTGTTACCGTTGCCCGCGGCGGCACTGGCGCTGGTACCTTTACTACTAACGGCGTTCTGTTTGGTAACGGTACTAGTGCGATTGACTCGACAGCAGCTGGCACCACCGGCCAGTGTCTATTAGCTACTACGGGCAGTGCTCCCAGCTTTGGCGTTTGTCCTGGTTCTGGGGGCGTGGCATCCTTGGATGGTCTGACCGGCGTCCTTACTATTAACAACGCCACTGGTAGCGGCAGCATTATCACTATTGACGATGCTACTACTACTGCGAAAGGCATTGCTTCCTTTGCGACTACTGACTTTACTGTTGTTGCCGGCGCAGTTAGTTTGAACGTTAACGTTACGAAGCTTGGCCAATCAATTGAATCTACCGAGATCACCGACGGCACCATAGCCGGCATCGACATCGCCAATGACGCCGTAGCACTTGGCAGCCAGACGACGGGGAACTACGTCGGTGACGTCACTGCCGGCAATGGTATTGGCATCGGCGGTGCGGCTGGCGAAGGTACCTCCCGGGCCATCGCTCTGGGTAACCTGACAGCCGACTACATGCAGGGCGGTGCCTTTGACCTGGTTCTAGCTAACAGTTCGTCTGAACTGCGTATTCTTGAGAACGGCGCTGGTGCCAGCTTCTACGGCAGCTTTGACGTAGCTGACCTGGATAGCGACAAGACGTATGTATTCCCAACCTTCGGCGGCGCTACCGCCGACGTTTGTCTGAGTACTGGCAACTGCGTCGGATCCGGCGCCGGCGCGGCTGCCCCCAACAACGCGTCTTATCTAACACTTGGCCTTGATCCAAGCTTAACTGCCGAACGGGTTCTCACTAATGGTACTAACATTGCCGCCTTCACAGATGGCGGTGCCAACGGCACGCTTACTATTAGTACTATTGCTAACCCAACCTTTGGTACCAGCGTGACTACACCGCTACTGCAGAGTGCTGCCGCCCTGACGATTGACTCCGGCTCCAACATCTTATTAATTGACGGTACCGATACCACCATCCGCCGTACTGCCGCCGGCACCTACACCTTTGACTTGAGCGATAGCGCTAACACTACATTGTTCCTAGATAACAGCGGTGCTGGTGCAGCTAACCTCCGAGTTGGCGGCCTAGCCAACTGTGACACCATCGATACCGACGCTTCCGGTAACCTAGTCTGTGGTGCTGACGCCGGTGGCGCAGGCGTTGGTGACAGCATTTCCGTTAACGGGGCTGGTGCTTCTGATGCTAACTTTATTGATACAGCCGTTTCCGGTACCACGGCTGGCCTGAGCTGGACTCTTAATACCGGTGCTTCCCCTGACGCCGTATCCTTAAGTGTTACAAACGCTTCTGCTACTGAAGCCGGTACCGTCACCACCGGCGTCCAGACCTTTGCCGGCGCTAAGACGTTTAATGGCACCGCCGTGTTCGCAACCGGCCTTACTGTCACGACTGGCCAAGCTCTTACTATTAATGGAGTAGCCATATCTAACTTAGTCGGTACCGGACTTCAGGTAACCAGCGGCGTACTGGAAACTACTTTAGGCACTACTATTGATACCACCGAAATTGTTAACGGCACCATAGCCGGCATCGACATCGCTAGTGACGCCGTAGCACTTGGCAGCCAGACGACGGGGAATTACGTCGGTGACGTCACTGCCGGCAATGGTATTGGCATCGGCGGTGCGGCTGGCGAAGGTACCTCCCGGGCCATCGCTCTGGGCAACCTAACGGCCGACTACATGCAGGGCGGTGCCTTTGACCTGGTTCTAGCTAACAGTTCGTCTGAACTGCGTATTCTTGAGAACGGCGCTGGTGCCAGCTTCTACGGCAGCTTTGACGTAGCTGACCTGGATAGCGACAAGACGTATGTATTCCCAACCTTCGGCGGCGCTACCGCCGACGTTTGTCTGAGTACTGGCAACTGTGTTGGCAGCGGCGCTGGTGCGGCCGCTCCAAACAACGCGTCTTATCTAACACTAGGCCTTGATCCAAGCTTAACTGCCGAACGGGTTCTCACTAATGGTACTAACATTGCCGCCTTCACAGATGGCGGTGCCAACGGCACGCTTACTATTAGTACTATTGCTAACCCAACCTTTGGTACCAGCGTGACTACACCGCTACTGCAGAGTGCTGCCGCCCTGACGATTGACTCCGGCTCCAACATCTTATTAATTGACGGTACCGATACCACCATCCGCCGTACTGCCGCCGGCACCTACACCTTTGACTTGAGCGATAGCGCTAACACTACATTGTTCCTAGATAACAGCGGTGCTGGTGCAGCTAACCTCCGAGTTGGCGGCCTAGCCAACTGTGACACCATCGATACCGACGCTTCCGGTAACCTAGTCTGTGGTGCTGACGCCGGTGGCGCAGGCGTTGGTGACAGCATTTCCGTTAACGGGGCTGGTGCTTCTGATGCTAACTTTATTGATACAGCCGTTTCCGGTACCACGGCTGGCCTGAGCTGGACTCTTAATACCGGTGCTTCCCCTGACGCCGTATCCTTAAGTGTTACAAACGCTTCTGCTACTGAAGCCGGTACCGTCACCACCGGCGTCCAGACCTTTGCCGGCGCTAAGACGTTTAATGGCACCGCCGTGTTCGCAACCGGCCTTACTGTCACGACTGGCCAAGCTCTTACTATTAATGGAGTAGCCATATCTAACTTAGTCGGTACCGGACTTCAGGTAACCAGCGGCGTACTGGAAACTACTTTAGGCACTACTATTGATACCACCGAAATTGTTAACGGCACCATCGCCGGCATCGACATCGCTAGTGACGCCGTAGCACTTGGCAGCCAGACGACGGGGAACTACCAAGCCTTCACTACGGCTGGAGATGGGATTACCGTTACTGGTGCAGCCGGCGAGGGTACCAGCCCGACGGTTGCAGTTGATAGTACTGTTTGCCGCAACACCGGTAACTGTGCTGGTACCGGCGGCAATGGTGACGTCCTGCAGGGCGGCAATACTTTCACTGCGGCTCTCACGCTTGGTACTAACGACGCGTTTGCTTTTAACCTGGAAACCGGCGGAGTTACCCGGGTTACTATAGGGGCTACCGGCTTGCTTAACCTGGGCGCCTACAACTGTAGTACTGCTGGTAATGGCGGTGCTTTAACAACTGACGCTTCCGGCAATCTGATTTGTTCGGCTGATGACGGCGGGGCTGGATCTTCGATTACCGGCGCTGGCACGCCTGGCAAGATCGCTAAGTTTGATGCGTCCCAAAACATTGTCGACTCTATTATTACTGAATCGGGTGCTACCATCACTGTTGGCGGCACATTGGTTGCAACTAATTTGCAAGGTAATGGATCCGGTATCACTGACTTAAACGCTTCTGAACTAACTACTGGTACGGTGGCAGTTGCTCGCGGTGGCACCGGCGCTGGCACATTTGCTAGTAATGGTGTCTTATTCGGCAATGCTACTAGTGCAATTGGCGCGACAGCTGCCGGTACTACCGGCCAGTGTCTGTTGGCTAACACTGGTAGTGCTCCAACTTTCGGCACTTGTACTGGCGCTGGAGGGGTGGCTTCATTAGAGGGCTTAACCGGCGCGCTTACTATTAATAACGCTACCGGCACTGGTGCCGTTATTACTATCGATGATGCTACTACCACTAATAAAGGTATCGCTTCCTTTACTGCTGCTGACTTCGATGTTACAGGCGGCGCAGTTAGCCTGAATGCTGCTGTTTCAAAACTTGGTCAGTCGATCGACTCCACCGAGATAACCGACGGCCAGGTAGCCGGCGTAGATATTGCTAACAATGCCGTAGCACTCGGTACCCAGACGACTGGCAACTACGTCGGCGACGTCACTGCCGGCAACGGCATTGGCATCGGCGGCAGCGCCGGTGAAGGTACCTCCCGGGCAATTGCCCTGGGTAACCTTACTGCCGACTACATGCAGGGTGGTGCCTTTGACCTAGTACTTAACAACAGCTCATCTGAACTGCGTATGCTGGAGAATGGCGGCACCCCAAGCTTCTACGGTACCTTTGACGTAGCTGACCTGGCTGGAGACAAGACGTATCTGTTCCCAGACTTTACCGGTGCATCGGCCAACGTCTGTCTCTCCACCGGTAACTGTGTTGGCTCTGGTGCCGGTGCAGCTGCTCCCAACAACGCCAGTTACTTAACACTTGGCCTGGATAGCAACCTAACCAACGAACGGGTCCTGACTAATGGTACTAACATCGCCGCCTTCACCGACGGCGGTGCTAACGGTACCTTAACCATAGCCACCGTCGCCAACCCAACCTTCGGTACCAGTGTCACCACGCCACTGATCCAGAGCAGCGTCGTTGCCCTAACAATTGACTCCGGTAGTAACATTCTACTTATTGATGGATCCGATACTACCATCCGCCGTACTGCCGCCGGTACTTACACCTTTGATCTAGTAGATAGCGCCAACACTACCTTGTTCCTAGATAACAGCGGTGCTGGTGCAGCTAACCTCCGGGTTGGTGGCCTAGCTAACTGTGACAGCATCGATACCGATGCTTCCGGCAACCTAGTCTGCGGCACCGATGCCGGCGGAGCAGGTGTTGGTGACTCGGTATCCGTTAACGGCGCCGCTGCAACTGACGCCGACTTTATTGATACCACTGCTACTGGTACCGTGGCTGGTACTACCTTCAGCCTAAACACCGGTGCTACACCTGATGCTGTTACCTTAACGGTATCTAACGCCAGCGCCACCGTCGCCGGTACCGTCACCACCGGCGTCCAGACCTTTGCCGGCGCTAAGACGTTTAACGGTACGGCTGTGTTCGCTACTGGCCTTACTGTCACCAGTGGCCAAGTCATTACTATTAACGGCGAAGCCTTTAGCGACCTGACCGGCACCGGCCTAAGCTTTAATGCTGGACAGCTGGAGACTACACTGGGGACGAGCATCGACTCCACCGAGATAACCGACGGCCAGGTAGCCGGCGTAGATATTGCTAACAATGCCGTAGCACTCGGTACCCAGACGACTGGCAACTACGTCGGCGACGTCACTGCCGGCAACGGCATTGGCATCGGCGGCAGCGCCGGTGAAGGTACCTCCCGGGCAATTGCCCTGGGTAACCTTACTGCCGACTACATGCAGGGTGGTGCCTTTGACCTAGTACTTAACAACAGCTCATCTGAACTGCGTATGCTGGAGAATGGCGGCACCCCAAGCTTCTACGGTACCTTTGACGTAGCTGACCTGGCTGGAGACAAGACGTATCTGTTCCCAGACTTTACCGGTGCATCGGCCAACGTCTGTCTCTCCACCGGTAACTGTGTTGGCTCTGGTGCCGGTGCAGCTGCTCCCAACAACGCCAGTTACTTAACACTTGGCCTGGATAGCAACCTAACCAACGAACGGGTCCTGACTAATGGTACTAACATCGCCGCCTTCACCGACGGCGGTGCTAACGGTACCTTAACCATAGCCACCGTCGCCAACCCAACCTTCGGTACCAGTGTCACCACGCCACTGATCCAGAGCAGCGTCGTTGCCCTAACAATTGACTCCGGTAGTAACATTCTACTTATTGATGGATCCGATACTACCATCCGCCGTACTGCCGCCGGTACTTACACCTTTGATCTAGTAGATAGCGCCAACACTACCTTGTTCCTAGATAACAGCGGTGCTGGTGCAGCTAACCTCCGGGTTGGTGGCCTAGCTAACTGTGACAGCATCGATACCGATGCTTCCGGCAACCTAGTCTGCGGCACCGATGCCGGCGGAGCAGGTGTTGGTGACTCGGTATCCGTTAACGGCGCCGCTGCAACTGACGCCGACTTTATTGATACCACTGCTACTGGTACCGTGGCTGGTACTACCTTCAGCCTAAACACCGGTGCTACACCTGATGCTGTTACCTTAACGGTATCTAACGCCAGCGCCACCGTCGCCGGTACCGTCACCACCGGCGTCCAGACCTTTGCCGGCGCTAAGACGTTTAACGGTACGGCTGTGTTCGCTACTGGCCTTACTGTCACCAGTGGCCAAGTCATTACTATTAACGGCGAAGCCTTTAGCGACCTGACCGGCACCGGCCTAAGCTTTAATGCTGGACAGCTGGAGACTACACTGGGGACGAGCATCGACTCCACCGAGATAACCGACGGCCAGGTAGCCGGCGTAGATATTGCTAACAATGCCGTAGCACTCGGTACCCAGACGACTGGCAACTACGTCGGCGACGTCACTGCCGGCAACGGCATTGGCATCGGCGGCAGCGCCGGTGAAGGTACCTCCCGGGCAATTGCCCTGGGTAACCTTACTGCCGACTACATGCAGGGTGGTGCCTTTGACCTAGTACTTAACAACAGCTCATCTGAACTGCGTATGCTGGAGAATGGCGGCACCCCAAGCTTCTACGGTACCTTTGACGTAGCTGACCTGGCTGGAGACAAGACGTATCTGTTCCCAGACTTTACCGGTGCATCGGCCAACGTCTGTCTCTCCACCGGTAACTGTGTTGGCTCTGGTGCCGGTGCAGCTGCTCCCAACAACGCCAGTTACTTAACACTTGGCCTGGATAGCAACCTAACCAACGAACGGGTCCTGACTAATGGTACTAACATCGCCGCCTTCACCGACGGCGGTGCTAACGGTACCTTAACCATAGCCACCGTCGCCAACCCAACCTTCGGTACCAGTGTCACCACGCCACTGATCCAGAGCAGCGTCGTTGCCCTAACAATTGACTCCGGTAGTAACATTCTACTTATTGATGGATCCGATACTACCATCCGCCGTACTGCCGCCGGTACTTACACCTTTGATCTAGTAGATAGCGCCAACACTACCTTGTTCCTAGATAACAGCGGTGCTGGTGCAGCTAACCTCCGGGTTGGTGGCCTAGCTAACTGTGACAGCATCGATACCGATGCTTCCGGCAACCTAGTCTGCGGCACCGATGCCGGCGGAGCAGGTGTTGGTGACTCGGTATCCGTTAACGGCGCCGCTGCAACTGACGCCGACTTTATTGATACCACTGCTACTGGTACCGTGGCTGGTACTACCTTCAGCCTAAACACCGGTGCTACACCTGATGCTGTTACCTTAACGGTATCTAACGCCAGCGCCACCGTCGCCGGTACCGTCACCACCGGCGTCCAGACCTTTGCCGGCGCTAAGACGTTTAACGGTACGGCTGTGTTCGCTACTGGCCTTACTGTCACCAGTGGCCAAGTCATTACTATTAACGGCGAAGCCTTTAGCGACCTGACCGGCACCGGCCTAAGCTTTAATGCTGGACAGCTGGAGACTACACTGGGGACGAGCATCGACTCCACCGAGATAACCGACGGCCAGGTAGCCGGCGTAGATATTGCTAACAATGCCGTAGCACTCGGTACCCAGACGACTGGCAACTACGTCGGCGACGTCACTGCCGGCAACGGCATTGGCATCGGCGGCAGCGCCGGTGAAGGTACCTCCCGGGCAATTGCCCTGGGTAACCTTACTGCCGACTACATGCAGGGTGGTGCCTTTGACCTAGTACTTAACAACAGCTCATCTGAACTGCGTATGCTGGAGAATGGCGGCACCCCAAGCTTCTACGGTACCTTTGACGTAGCTGACCTGGCTGGAGACAAGACGTATCTGTTCCCAGACTTTACCGGTGCATCGGCCAACGTCTGTCTCTCCACCGGTAACTGTGTTGGCTCTGGTGCCGGTGCAGCTGCTCCCAACAACGCCAGTTACTTAACACTTGGCCTGGATAGCAACCTAACCAACGAACGGGTCCTGACTAATGGTACTAACATCGCCGCCTTCACCGACGGCGGTGCTAACGGTACCTTAACCATAGCCACCGTCGCCAACCCAACCTTCGGTACCAGTGTCACCACGCCACTGATCCAGAGCAGCGTCGTTGCCCTAACAATTGACTCCGGTAGTAACATTCTACTTATTGATGGATCCGATACTACCATCCGCCGTACTGCCGCCGGTACTTACACCTTTGATCTAGTAGATAGCGCCAACACTACCTTGTTCCTAGATAACAGCGGTGCTGGTGCAGCTAACCTCCGGGTTGGTGGCCTAGCTAACTGTGACAGCATCGATACCGATGCTTCCGGCAACCTAGTCTGCGGCACCGATGCCGGCGGAGCAGGTGTTGGTGACTCGGTATCCGTTAACGGCGCCGCTGCAACTGACGCCGACTTTATTGATACCACTGCTACTGGTACCGTGGCTGGTACTACCTTCAGCCTAAACACCGGTGCTACACCTGATGCTGTTACCTTAACGGTATCTAACGCCAGCGCCACCGTCGCCGGTACCGTCACCACCGGCGTCCAGACCTTTGCCGGCGCTAAGACGTTTAACGGTACGGCTGTGTTCGCTACTGGCCTTACTGTCACCAGTGGCCAAGTCATTACTATTAACGGCGAAGCCTTTAGCGACCTGACCGGCACCGGCCTGGCCTTTAACGCCGGGGTACTGGAGACTACGCTGGGGACTAGCGTTACCTTAAGTACGGCCGGCAGTGAAGTAACCGGTACATTGCCAATTGCTAACGGCGGTACAAATGCTACTACTTCGCAGGCTGCTATTAATAACATCTCGCAACTGACTACCAACGGCGACCTGCTTTACCACAACGGTACTAACTCTACCCGTTTGGGACGAGGGGCTCCTGGCGAGTGTTTGACTTCGAACGGCACGACTATTATCTGGGGTTCTTGCCAGCCCGGCGGCACTGGCGTAACTACCGTTGGTACAATTGATACTGGTAACGGCGGAGTTAAAGCCGCTGACGGCGCCTTTATCAGCGGCAGCAATATATTTATGCAGACGGCTGATGCCGGCTTTGCCGGCCTTGTCAGCACCGGCACGCAAACCTTTGCTGGTGCCAAAACATTCAACGAAACAGTTACCTTTGCAAACGCTACTGCCTTGGCGCTTGGAACAAACGCCATAACAGTTGGCGGCGTAACGCTTCAAAGTACCGAGCTGGCAGCCCTGGATGGAGTTAGCAGCAATATCCAGACCCAATTTACCGGTAAGCAAGCTGCCGACAGTACCCTTACATCACTGTCTGCTTACAATACGAACGGATTAATTGTCCAAACTGCAGCTGATACCTTTACCGGCCGCACCATAACGGCTGGCTCTAGCAAGCTTGGGGTAACAAACGGCAACGGCGTAGCCGGCAACCCAACCCTAGATGTGGTTGAAGCAAACATAGCCATCAATAACTTAAGCGGTACGCTTAATGTGAACAAGGGCGGTACCGGCGCCGCGACCCTTGGCGCAAACGGCGTATTGTTAGGCAACGGTACTAGCGCTATTACCGCTACCGCCGCTGGAGCCACCGGGCAGTGCCTATTAGGCAACACCGGGTTGGCACCAACGTGGGGCAACTGTACAGGTTCAGGCGCTGTTAACAGCATCACTGGTACTGCCGGCGGCTCTGTTGCCGCGGCAGGGGCAATAACATTTAATGACGCGGCTACAACCAGTTCTGCTATTACTATTAACAACGCTACGACTACCACTAAGGGTATTGCCAGCTTTAGCAGTACTGACTTCAGCGTCACGGCTGGCGCGGTTAGCTTAGGGTCTAATGTTACAAAACTAGGCCAGACTATTGAATCGGGAGAGATTACAGACGGCACAATAGCAAACGGAGACTTGGTAAGCAGCGCCGTTAACTTCGGCGGCGTAAGCGTTTCCCTTGGCGCTAGCGACTTAACTCCGGCGTTTAACCTGGTGGATGCTACCGGCTTGATTATTGGCTCAGGTACTACTGGCACACTTATGGTTGATAGGGGCGGCACCGGCGCTACCACGCTTACTTCCGGCGGTATTTTGTTTGGTAACGGCACCGGCGCCATTACTGCCAGCAGCGTGCTAACAAACGGACAATTACTGATTGGTGACGGCACTGGCGCGCCAACTGCGGCTACCTTAACACAAGGCGCTGGAATTATTATCACCAATGGGGCAGGAAGCATAACAATAGAAATTGATGACAGCACGGTTTGTACGTATGGATTCTTCTGTGGCGGAGGCGGCAGCGACCCAGATTTGGCCACTATTGAGCTAGACAATTTAGCAAACGTAGCAATCAATACCAGCTTGCTACCCGCCACCGCCAGCATTGACTTAGGTTCAGCAGCCAAGCCGTTCCGCGATCTGTATGTTGGCGGCACGGCTACCAATAACTTCCGTATAACTGGCACCTCAGCTGCAGGACGTGTTTATACGGTGCCTGATGTTGGCGGCAACGCTAACTTCTGTCTGTCTACGGGCAACTGCGCCGGCGCGGGCGGGGGCATCACCGGCTCTGGTACCGCAGGTACTATCACTAAGTACACCGGCACGGGCGCCACCATAGGTAACTCAATTTTGACTGAATCAGGCACAACCGTAACAGCAGCTGGTACATTCAACGCTAGTACTGCGCTTCAAGCCGGTGGAACAACTCGGATAAATAGTTCCGGGGTATTACAAAACGTTAGTCATGCCGATGCCGCCAACTTCTTTACGGCCGGCTCCTTAACTGTTGCTCGCGGCGGTACCGGCGCCGGAACGTTTACGACGAACGGCGTTCTGTTTGGTAATGGAACAAGTGCCTTGGGCGTTACAGGGGCTGGTACTACTGGACAGTGTTTATTGGCTACCACAAGTGCAGCACCAAGTTGGGGAACTTGTACCGGTGTGGGTGGTGGTGTGACCGGTATAACCGGCTCTGCCGGCGGTTCTGTCTTGGCAAGCGGATCATTAACGTTCAACGGCGCACTTACTACCGGTTCGGCTATTACTATTATTGATGCTACAACTACTATAAAGGGTATCGCTAGTTTTGCGACTGCTGACTTCGATGTTTCAGTCGGAGCGGTTACCCTAGATGCTGTTGTCACTAAGCAAGGCAACACCTTTAACGGTGTTAGCCAACTCATCCAAACAACTGCTGCTAGCGCATTCCCCGCCCTAAGCGGTGTCAATATTACCAACTTAAACGGTACCAACGTTAACAGTGGTCTTGTAGGGGTTGCGTATGGTGGTACCGGTATTGCTACGGTGCCAACAAATGGTAAGCTGCTTATTGGTAATGGTACCGGTTATGCTTCGGCTAACCTGACATCCTCTAACTCCAGCGTTACGATCACTAACGGTGCCGGCACAATCGACCTTACTGTACCTGGTGCCGGCACTTGCGCCGCCTGTGTAGCTCTGAAAGCTGCCACTCCGGATACTGCTCAGACCGGCCACATTAATGTTTCCGGGACTATTATTGCCGGATTCTTTCAGGGTAATGGTAGCAACCTGACTAATCTAGACGCTGGTGATATTAACAGCGGCATTCTCCTTGTGGGTCGCGGCGGCACAGGTATTACTACAACTCCTACCAACGGCCAGCTTCTTATAGGCAATGGCACTAATTATACCGCCGCTAACCTTACTTCAAATGACTCGACAGTGGTCATAACTAATGGTGCCGGCACTATTAACCTGAGCGCTCCAGGCTCAGGTACTTGCGGCGCATGTGTTTCGTTGCAACCTACCACCGGATCTCCACAGACAGGCCACATTAACGTTAGCGGTACTGTTACTGCTGGTAACTTCAGCGGTGTCGGCACTAATTTAACAGCACTAAATGGCTCAAGCATCAGTAGTGGCACGGTCATAGCAACCGTAGGAGGTACCGGTCATACTACCTATGCTATAGGCGATCTTCTGTATGCCAATACCACAACTTCACTTGCCCGCAGGGCCGCCGTAGCCATAGGCTCATGCCTAATCTCACAAGGTGTCTCAACTGCTCCTATCTGGGGCAGTTGTGGCAGTGGCGTAAACGCTATCGGGACCTTCGACAGTAATGGTTCCGGTGCCCAAGGCGCGACAATTAGTAGTAACAACTTAATCCTGCAAAGCGCCACTGCCAGCGCACCTGGGTTGGTAAATACTAGTGGCACTCAGATTTTTGGTGGTATTAAGACATTCAACGGAATCATTAATGCCAACGCCACAGGCAAAACAGCCATCCAGATCGCTGACTCAGGCGGGCAGAGCTCAGGAATAACTATTGGCGGGGATACTAATTTGTATCGTTCAGCTGGTAGTACCTTAAGAACGGACACCACTTTTACTGCAGGAAATAGCATTGTTTCGTATCAAGGAACAACTGCTCAAATATCACTTCAAAATAATATTCCTACACCCGGTTTACCCACAATTTATTTCGGCAACGCCCAAGACACTAACCTTTATAGATCAGGAGCTGGCACCCTAAAAACCGATGGTAACTTCGAAGCAAACAATATACTGCTTCCTAGCGGAGGCATTTTGCAAAGTACTGGCTACTTACAACTTATTTCTGGTGCTACGAATGACCAGATACTGTTTAAGTCGAATGGAGGGACTGTTGAAAACGCACGATTTAATACCTCGGGTGTGTTCGTTTTGGGCCCGACAAATCAAATTGGTTGGAGCGCTTCAGGTGGCTCGGGTACACCAGACACTAATCTCTATCGGGCAGCAGCGGGCAATTTGCTAAAAACTGATGACAGTTTTGAAGCTATCGGTACCATTAACTCTGTCGGTGGTTATCAAGCCAACGGGGTTTCGGGCATATCCGCGACTTGCGCTGCAGGGGAAGCTTTGCAGGGGGCTACTATCAGCGGTGGTATAGTGACGGCTGGTACATGCGTAAGCAATGCCGATGCCAGCGCGCGGGTAACACATAATGCCAGCCAATCAGTGAACTCTACTCTCGTAGCTTTGGTTTTCAACACAGAAACATACGATACTAATAATCTCCATTCTACTTCAAGCAACACCTCTCGCCTTACCGCGCCGGTCGCTGGTACCTATGTGATTTCCGCTGGAGTTACATTCAGTGATGGTAATGAAGACAGAAACTTACAGATTAGGCTCAACGGCACAACTACCTACATATCAAAAGATTCGTTGGATAGTCAGTCCTCAGGCTCAATGACAACAACGACTACTTATTACCTGAACGCGAATGATTACGTAGAAGTTATGGCTTCTTCAACAGGTCTCAGCGAAACTGTAGCCGCTAACTCCGTCTCTCAACCACTTTATTTCTCCATGACCAAAGTTGGTGGCAGTAGTGGCGGTGGTGGCGGCGGCGGCGATCTTCAAGCTGCTTATGACTTATCTGGTTCACCGGCAACTATCGCCACTACTTCTACGCTTAAAGACATTATATTTAAATCTGGCGCTGGCCTCGATGCTCCCAACTTCTTCCGTATACAAAACGGCGCCGGCACGGAATTCTTTA
This sequence comes from Candidatus Saccharimonadia bacterium, assembly GCA_963717365.1. Classification (GTDB taxonomy): domain Bacteria; phylum Patescibacteriota; class Saccharimonadia; order Saccharimonadales; family 2-12-FULL-41-12; genus JALQXV01. Next base: position 698,461 of record OY970327.1, on the reverse strand, counting down.
GTGCCAACTCCGTAACCAAGAGTATTGGGCTTGGTACAACAGCACCGTCGCTGAGACTTCATATCCAAGGTGATAACTATACAGAATCCTCGGTGCTATTAGGCAGAGCCTCATCCGACGACCTTTCGTCGGAGCTTAGATTCCATAAAGCACGCGGCACTACTGCCTCTCCAACAGATATCCAGGGAAATGACTTAATAGCTCGTATGTATGGTTATGGATACGTCGGTGGCGCCTACAGGGCAGTCGGCAGCATTAACTTAAATGCGGACAATGTAGGCGTCAATGAAGTTGGCGGCCGGTTCAGCGTGGCACTCTATGATCCGGTTTCTAACGTTGTAGTTGAGAGAATTGTGATTGGCGAGAATGGGCGGGTTGGCATAGCAAACAGTGCCCCCGGGTATTTGCTGCACGTTGGCAGCGGTACCACAGCAGATACTTCAGTGGCCCGTTTCCAAAATTCCGGCGGTACTTGTACGGTTAACCCAACTACAGCAGGCGGTATTACCTGTACCTCCGACCAGAGACTAAAGAAAGACTTATCGGCTACTTCCAGCGAAGATATGCTCAATAAAATACTAGGCATCAACGTAGTAAATTACCGGATGCTGTCCGAAAATTCCTCCGACCGGGCCCATACTGGTGTAATAGCCCAAGAATTCATTAATAATTTCCCAGATCTTGTACAGCAGGACGCCGAAGGTTACTACTCTGTATCATACGCCGGCCTGACGCCGTACCTGGCCGCTGCCATCCAAGCCCAGCAGAAGCAGATCCTAACCTTGCAGCAGCAGGTTAACAATACCAGTTTCGCGAACATTAATGTCTCTGGTGGGGCATCTATTCAAAATCTTACGGTAACCGGTGCAGCCACGGTTAATTCCTTAACTGTAACCAGCAATGCCGTGTTCAAAGCCAATATAATAGTGGAAGGCCACATTATAACCGTCGGTGATACTCCAACCAGCCAAGTCCTTGGGGCCAGCGGTAAAGGGGCGGCTGTCATAATAGATGGCAATGATACCGCCGGTACGATCATTATCCGTACCGGATCGGCGCCTACAGCCGGCGAGCTGGCTAAGATACTATTCAGCAAAGCTTACTCCAAGGCGCCGAAGGTAGTGCTAAGCCCGTCCAATGATTCGGCGGCTGGCCTTAGCTACTATAAGGGCAATGCTACGGCTACCGACGTCATGTTCAATGCCAAGGGTACGCCGGCGCCGAATACGGAATACCGCTACGACTACTTTATCGCTGAATAAATTAGTTTATCGGACGGAAACTCCATGTTAGCAGGCACTAGCTATTCTAATGGCTTTCTTTGAGCTATATTCACGTGTTAATCGGCCCTGGACGACGGGCACTGACAACGTAGGAGTTATCAGAGAAAGCTGTCCGTCTGCAATATCATTGCTTCCGGGTAAGCTTGCCAACCAGACTATGCCGGAGTCTCAATACCTCCTCACAGTACTTGTTAGCCTGTTTTTTGTAACTACACACTGAATACACACGCCGTACACACCAGTCATCTAATCAAGTGTGTACTAGTGTGTAATTTCAAGATCAAGGTATTTGGCTGTCTTACTGGATGGCCGGTGGCACAAAGTCCACGTGACTAAACTTGCTAGACCTAACTCCAAACAAAAAGCTAGATTAACAGTACTTACTGACTTTTTTAACTGCATAATTCATATTCTGGTAACTTAAAACAGTATTTTCCTGTGGATAACTGGACGTTTACTAGACGGAATGTTGTATAAATAACTTCGAATTTAAGGTGTTTGAACACCTATATTATTCAGTATTTTTCGCAGATACAGTGGTTAGAGACAATTATCGTAGTATTATAAACTACGATATAAATTCAATATCATTGTAATTTACACATCTATATTGATACATAAATTTTGTACTCAATTAACCATTGACCCCTTATTCAGGATGCTCCATACTAGTGCTCAGGTTATTAAAAAACAGAACAAAAAATAACCAAAACAAATTCAAAAAACTAACAGCTAAAAAACAGCTAACACCAAATCCCAAACCAAACCAAAACCAAACCAAAATGCAAAACAATTTAAAACAGGTCAAATCCCTATGCTGCGTATTACGCAGTTTTCGTGTTTTCCTGGTTTTGATTGTGGTCATCCTAACAGGGGTATTTTCTTATACGCGCTTAAGCACGCCGGCACCCGTCTATGCCGCTACTTCCTCAAACCTCAACTTCCAGGCCCGCCTGCTCAACAGCAGCGGCAGCATCGTACCCGATGGGTTCTACAACATCGAGTTCAAGCTGTACAGCGTTGCTTCCGGCGGTTCGTCCCTTTGGAGCGAAACGTACTACGACAGCAACGGGGTAACCGCCGGCAACGACAACCGGGTCAGGGTAGTCAACGGCTACCTCAGCGTCAACCTGGGCTCCCAGTCGGCCTTCCCGGCGATTAACTGGGACCAGGACATGTGGCTGACCATGAACGTCGGTAATACCGCCCAGCTGGGCACCTGTGGAGCGCCGTTTACCACGCCGTACGGCTCCAACGCTTGTGCCCCGGACGGCGAGATGAGCCCGAGGATCAAACTCACCTCGGTGCCATACGCCTTCCAGGCCAAGCAATCCGAAACCCTGGTGAAGACAACAGCCGGCGGCGGGGTAGGCACGGTAGACTTCAGCAGCCTGACGGTAGACCGCAAATACTTGCTGCCGGATAGCACCCTGGCCACCACTGCCAGCCCCGGAACCATCTGTATCTTCAACGGCGCTACCTCTAATTGCCCAGCCGCCACCGGCTCGGCGTTTTATATTCAAAATACGGGCGGCTCAGGTACGCCGCAGGCAGCCTCCAACTTCAATATCCAGGCTACCAACAGTACTACCACGGGAACCATTGGCGGTATTATCCGGGGCGCTGCCGGAGGACAGACAGTGGACTTGTTGCAGTTGCAAAACACTGCCGGTACTCCACAGTTTGCGTTTGGCGGGGGGACTAATCCGACATTGACAGTAGGACCGGGCGCAGCCGGTGCTGGACACGGAATAGTTTCTGTCTCGAGCAACAGTACGGCGAATGTTATCTATATCCACGGAAACCAAGGCATAAACATCGGTAGTTATAGTGAGAGTCGGCAGATAACTTTTAGCGCCAGTGCCAGTACCTCAGGTGGTGACGTAGGTTTGTCCCGCCAAGCTGCCGGAGTGCTCAAGGTTACTAACGGTAGCAGCGGCTCCGGCTCATTGATAGCCAGCACTATATATGGAAGTAGTGCAGCTTCAGGAGGCATTACTATTGACTCCACGTCCGACGCCACTAAAGGAACTATTACTATAGGTACTGCTACAAGTGCCACCGCCCTAAACCTCCGTGTCGGCACCGGCAACTACACCCTAGACGGCGTAGCCGGCTCTACCTACACCATGGGTGCCAGTACTACGACCGGTACTATTGCTATCGGCGGTACGGCCCAAACCGGCAACATCACTCTCGGCAGCAGTTCCGGTACTAACTCTGTCCTGATCTCCAACGGCACCGGGGCCTCAACAGTCAGTATTGCCAACGCCACTGTGTCCGGCGTAACTCTTAATATAGCCGGAGCTGCTAATACCTCTACCAACACCGTCAACATCGCCAACGGAGCCAGCGCTGCCAACACCAACGTCAGTATCCTGTCCGGAGTCGGTACAGCCGGTGCTTCTACCTTGCTACTAGGCAACAACACCAGAGTTACCCAAATAGACCTCGGTAACATTGCAGCAGCAGCAGCCCGTACCATCAATGTCGGTACCGGTGCCAACGCTGTCGGCATCGATACCCTCAACATCGGCACCGGTGCTACCAGCGTAGCCGGTGGTAAGACTATTAACATCGGCAACACGGCACCAACCGGTGCCGGTACCAACCTCATCTCTATTGGTTCTACTACCAACGCCTCTACCACTAGCATCCAGGGTGGCACGGGCTCAACCGCTGTTAACATTCAGGCCGGAGCCGGCGGTACCATCAATGTTGGTACGGCCAGTAACAATGTTATTGCCATCGGCAGCGCGGCAGTTGCCGGCACCATCACTGTCGGCGGCACCACCCAGACCGGTACCATAACGCTCGGTCAGGCCACCACGGCTGCCACCCAGCTCCTGAATATCCAGTCGGCTAACGGCACCGCTTCTACTCAGACTATAACCATCGGCGGCGGCACTTCAACTACGTCCGGCGGCAAGATCGTTAACATCGCCAACGGCACCCCAGGTGCCGGCACTACCAACACTGTAGCTATCGGTAACGGCGGTACGACTACCGGTACAGTCGGTGTTACTCTCGGTAGCATAGGCGGAGCCGCCCACACGACTCTTATACAGGGTGGCAATGGTGCCTCTGCTGTATCTGTCCAGGCTGCAGCTTCGGGTACCATCAGTGTCGGTACCACCAACAATAACGTTATTAACCTCGGCACTGCTGCTGTTGCCGGCACCATCACTGTCGGCGGCACCACCCAGACCGGTACCATAACGCTCGGTCAGTCAACCGCTGGCCAGGCCATAAACATAGGTGCTGCTCAAGTAGCTAACGCCGCCACCCAAACCATCCGCATTGGTGATAGTGCTACCGGTACTGGTAAGAACAATATTACGATCGGTACTAATAACGGTGCCTCCACAGCCATCATCCAAGGTGGCACTGGTACTGGTACCGGTGACATTGTCTTGCAAGCTGCTGCTTCGGGCATTATTAATATAGGCATAAACGACGTTGCTTCCAAGGCTATTAACATAGGTTCAGTCGGCTCTACGGCTCAGGATACTACAATACACATTGCTGATAGTTCAGCTGGAGTACAACTTGTAACTATTGGGTCTGTTAATTCCACATCGTCCTTGACCTTACAGGCTGGTAGTGGGGGTATAAATCTTTTGCCTAGCGGGTCTTCCAATAGCGGGGTTTTAATAAAACCAGCCAATGCTTCAACCGCTGCCTTCCAAGTTCAAAATACATCCGGGGACTCCATACTTACAGCAAGCACCACCAGCGGTGCTGTTATCCTCGGTGATTCAAACGTGCTTTCTGGTAAATTAGAATTCAAAACTAGTGGTGACAGCAATACCATTACAATTGCTGCGCCTTCAACTTTGAGCGCCAATTATACTCTAAAACTTCCTGATACAACTCCTTCAACCGGACTTTGTCTGGTTACCTCACAACTTGATTCAAGCCAGTTAACCTTTGGTTCTTGTTTCCAGCAAGTTACCAATGCGCCCGTCACTCATGTCACGGGCTGGAGTGCAAACGGCTCAAACCAAGTAACAGTTAACGTGGTTCCTGCAAACGTAGGAGACCTTTTGGTTCTTGGAGTTGGTTACCAGAACATTCAAACAGTAAATAGTATATCGGGTGGTGGTGTAACAAGCTGGCAGAAGATAGCTTCTGGCTGTAACGGTTCTGGAACAGTAAAATGTGTCGAGTTATGGCGCGGTGTAATTACTACAACTGGTGCCAGCACAGCAACCTTAACCTTCTCAGGAAATACAGGCTCAACAGATATTGCTGTCGATGAGTATACTATGGGCAACGCATATGGAACCTGGAGCATTGATAGTAGCTCTACACAATTTAACACCGGTAGCGCAACGGTAACATATCCGACCCTTACTCCTCAGGCTACCAATGAACTTTATGCAGGCTATGGATTTGTGGCAAATACACCAGCCTCGGCTGGTGCTACGTCTGGCTTTAGCTACCGCATTACTACAGGCACACAAGGGGTAGTTGCCTACAAAACTGCAACCACAAGCGGTGTTGCATTATCGCCAACTGCCAACCAAGCTTCAAGTGGTAACTCCTACACTATCGCTGCAACCATAGTTGCATTTGCTAACAACAATGTTATTGTTAACGGCGTAAATAGCCAGGATGCTAACTTTTATGTTAAGGCAGCAACCTCTGGTACTGTTGCGGGTGTCTTGCAGGCTAACGTCGCCGGTATTGGTGACATATTAGATCTAAGAGACGGTGCAGGCAATCTAGTAGGCAGTTTTAGTAGCTCTGGCAGTGTTCTGTTCAAGCCTTCTACTGACTCTACCACTGCCTTCCAAGTCCAGAATGCGGCCGGCACGAGCATCTTTAATGTCGATACGACTAACTCTAAGGTTGGTACGGCTGACACGACAACTGCCAGTACCAACTCTCAGGTACTGACGATCAAGTCGGGTACAGCTTCAGGAGCTACGTCTGGCAGCGGTAATATAGTCTTGCAGTCTGGTGATGCAACAACTACCGCCGGTAATGTGTCGATTGATGTCGGGACCTCAACTAGCGGTACCCCGCAAATCAATATTGGTACCAGTACTAACTCAACAGCCAAGACCATCACTGTCGGCGGCACCACCCAGACCGGTACCATAACGCTCGGTCAGGCCACCACGGCTGCCACCCAGCTCCTGAATATCCAGTCGGCTAACGGCACCGCTTCTACTCAGACTATAACCATCGGCGGCGGCACTTCAACTACGTCCGGCGGCAAGATCGTTAACATCGCCAACGGCACCCCAGGTGCCGGCACTACCAACACTGTAGCTATCGGTAACGGCGGTACGACTACCGGTACAGTCGGTGTTACTCTCGGTAGCATAGGCGGAGCCGCCCACACGACTCTTATACAGGGTGGCAATGGTGCCTCTGCTGTATCTGTCCAGGCTGCAGCTTCGGGTACCATCAGTGTCGGTACCACCAACAATAACGTTATTAACCTCGGCACTGCTGCTGTCGCCGGCACCATCACTGTCGGCGGCACCACCCAGACCGGTACCATAACGCTCGGTCAGGCCACCACGGCTGCCACCCAGCTCCTGAATATCCAGTCGGCTAACGGCACCGCTTCTACTCAGACTATAACCATCGGCGGCGGCACTTCAACTACGTCCGGCGGCAAGATCGTTAACATCGCCAACGGCACCCCAGGTGCCGGCACTACCAACACTGTAGCTATCGGTAACGGCGGTACGACTACCGGTACAGTCGGTGTTACTCTCGGTAGCATAGGCGGAGCCGCCCACACGACTCTTATACAGGGTGGCAATGGTGCCTCTGCTGTATCTGTCCAGGCTGCAGCTTCGGGTACCATCAGTGTCGGTACCACCAACAATAACGTTATTAACCTCGGCACTGCTGCTGTCGCCGGCACCATCACTGTCGGCGGCACCACCCAGACCGGTACCATAACGCTCGGTCAGGCCACCACGGCTGCCACCCAGCTCCTGAATATCCAGTCGGCTAACGGCACCGCTTCTACTCAGACTATAACCATCGGCGGCGGCACTTCAACTACGTCCGGCGGCAAGATCGTTAACATCGCCAACGGCACGCCCGGTGCCGGCACTACCAACACTGTAGCCATTGGCAACGGCGGTACGACTACCGGTACAGTCGGTGTTACTCTCGGTAGCATAGGCGGAGCCGCCCACACGACTCTTATACAGGGTGGCAATGGTGCCTCTGCTGTCTCCATACAATCAGCTACTTCCGGCACTATCGGCATAGGATCTTCCGGAGTAGCCAACACCGTCCAGATAGGTAACACCACCGGTGCGGTTACGCAGACTATTAATATAGGCAACAACACTACAGCCAGCTCAACCAATAATGTTGTCATCGGTTCTACAATAGCCGGTACTACCACTCTCCAGAACGCTGCTACCATTAACCTGAACGCTCCTGCCATCAACAGCAATGCCGCCACCCTAGCCTTATTCGCTACTCCGACCAACATTACCCTGGGTGCGGCAGCCGCTACGTTCAATATAGGCCCGGCCGCTGCCGCTGCCGCCACCATCAACATTGCCGGCGGTTCGGGTGCGACTGGTTGTACGGTAGACGGGGCGACGGGGAATCTGGCTTGTTCCGGTACCATTACCGGCAGTGGCGGCACCGGCTTTTTGGGCAAGAACGTAGCCGACACTTCCGGCTTTGCCGTCACGGCTGCTAACTACCTGTACGGCTTTACCAACTCCAGCAGCGCCATTGCTTCCGGAGTATTGAATCTGGACAACGGTACTAATACAGGCAACACACTAAGAGTAACCACTGCCGGCAACCCGGGAGCCGGTAACGCCCTGATCTTTGCCAGCAATACTAATGCCAGCCCAACCGGCAACCTATTAGATCTTCAGTCCGGCTCTAGTCCTACGAGTGTGTTTAGGGTGAGTGCTGAAGGAGTCACAACGAGTGCCAGCCAAATCGCATCCTATTACGGAGACAGCGGGCAAATAATTCTCACAAGAAATAATCCCGGAGGAGAAGCAATAATAGTCCTTGGTAATAGCGGACAAGTTTATATTACTCACACGAATGCCAATGAGCTATCAGTGACGGGGAGTCTTATAATAGAGGGTGCCAGTTCCAACCTCACCGTCCAAGGCACGGGCACCAGTAATTTTGTTGGCAACGTAGATATAGCCGGAACTCTTAAAGTTGGAACAGGCGATGCCTTCCAGGTTAGTGCTACCGGCGTAGTTAATTATTTAGCCGGTTCAACCGATACTTCCACAGCAGTCTGCCGAAATGCCGCAGGGCAGTTGGCCGGCTGTAATACCACCGGCACCGGTGCTGCCTTTGTCCAGGGTGGCAATGCCTTCGGAGCTACAGCCGTCCTAGGAACTACCGATGCTAACGGTTTACAGATCGTTACCGGCAGCGGGGGACCCAACGGGCGGGCTTACTTTGATACAAGCAACAACTTATTCCTCGGCAACGCCGACAGCAGCGGTGTCAACACGGCTCCAACTGCGTTTAGCGTACGTGGTACGGGCAGCAACAACGTTGCCAATGCCGGCGGTGCGCTAACTGTCCAGGGCGGAGCCGGTGCTTCGACTACCACCGGTAGTGCCGGCGGCGCTATTACCATCCAAGGTGGTACCGCTGGCGGCAGCAACGCCAATAACGGCGGAGCTCTGAGCTTTACCGGCGGTACGGCTTCGGCTACCGGTGCCGGCGGCGCCATAACTATCCTTACCGGTGCCGGCGGCGCTACGTCCGGAGCTTCCGGTGCTCTCAGCTTACAGTCTGGCGCTACTACTAACGGTAACAGCGGCCTGGTTACCCTTCAGTCCGGCAGTTCTACTACCGGCACCGCTGGTAACGTTGCTATAGATGTCGGTACTTCCAGCACCGGTACTTCGGCTATTAACATCGGTACTTCCACCAATTCATCGGCTAAGACAATTAGTATTGGCGGCTCCAATGGCACGGGTACAATAACGCTAGGTTCCTCCAGCGCTGCTCAGTCTGTCCTGATCTCCAACGGCACCGGGGCCTCAACAGTCAGTATTGCCAACGCCACTGTGTCCGGCGTAACTCTTAATATAGCCGGAGCTGCTAATACCTCTACCAACACCGTCAACATCGCCAACGGAGCCAGCGCTGCCAACACCAACGTCAGTATCCTGTCCGGAGTCGGTACAGCCGGTGCTTCTACCTTGCTACTAGGCAACAACACCAGAGTTACCCAAATAGACCTCGGTAACATTGCAGCAGCAGCAGCCCGTACCATCAATGTCGGTACCGGTGCCAACGCTGTCGGCATCGATACCCTCAACATCGGCACCGGTGCTACCAGCGTAGCCGGTGGTAAGACTATTAACATCGGCAACACGGCACCAACCGGTGCCGGTACCAACCTCATCTCTATTGGTTCTACTACCAACGCCTCTACCACTAGCATCCAGGGTGGCACGGGCTCAACCGCTGTTAACATTCAGGCCGGAGCCGGCGGTACCATCAATGTTGGTACGGCCAGTAACAATGTTATTGCCATCGGCAGCGCGGCAGTTGCCGGCACCATCACTGTCGGCGGCACCACCCAGACCGGTACCATAACGCTCGGTCAGGCCACCACGGCTGCCACCCAGCTCCTGAATATCCAGTCGGCTAACGGCACCGCTTCTACTCAGACTATAACCATCGGCGGCGGCACTTCAACTACGTCCGGCGGCAAGATCGTTAACATCGCCAACGGCACCCCAGGTGCCGGCACTACCAACACTGTAGCTATCGGTAACGGCGGTACGACTACCGGTACAGTCGGTGTTACTCTCGGTAGCATAGGCGGAGCCGCCCACACGACTCTTATACAGGGTGGCAATGGTGCCTCTGCTGTCTCCATACAATCAGCTACTTCCGGCACTATCGGCATAGGATCTTCCGGAGTAGCCAACACCGTCCAGATAGGTAACACCACCGGTGCGGTTACGCAGACTATTAATATAGGCAACAACACTACAGCCAGCTCAACCAATAATGTTGTCATCGGTTCTACAATAGCCGGTACTACCACTCTCCAGAACGCTGCTACCATTAACCTGAACGCTCCTGCCATCAACAGCAATGCCGCCACCCTAGCCTTATTCGCTACTCCGACCAACATTACCCTGGGTGCGGCAGCCGCTACGTTCAATATAGGCCCGGCCGCTGCCGCTGCCGCCACCATCAACATTGCCGGCGGTTCGGGTGCGACTGGTTGTACGGTAGACGGGGCAAGCGGGACTCTAGACTGTAGCTCTCATATTACCTCTACCAACGGTAATATAATTGGGCTTCGTGTAGCAGCCAGTCAAGACTTCACTCTTAATACGGGTGCGGACAATCTAGGTTATATCCAAAAGATAGCCACTGTTAACGGCAGCGTTGCGGCAGGTGATGTAGTGGTTCGCAGCACCGCCGTTGCTAATCGAGTAGAAACCACGACTACTGCCCGGGATACGAGGGTCTATGGAGTCTCGCTCATTTCGCAGACTACCGGCCTCAATACTTCGGTAATATTCGCAGGTAACACTACGATTAACGTCGATACCTCAGCCGTCGCCGTCGGGGATCAGCTTGTTACCAGTACTACGGCGGGCAGAGCTACGGCTGACAATAATGCTACCAGCGGAATTATTGGCTATGCCTTGTCCGCTAAAGCAGGAGGAAGCAACGGAACCGTTTCTATCGCCATTGTACCATCGAACGGTCAAGCTTCACCTTATTTCCGAACCAATGACTTCAGAGTCCAAGATGCCACAGGAGCTACCAATCTTCTCCGGATTGATGGCTCCACCTCTCGGCTGGCTATCGGACCGGCTGCTGTGCCGGCTAATGGAGTTCTGACAGTAGGAACTGACACTACCGCAGCGAGTGGTGGACTATACTTTGGCACCGATACCAGTCTCTATCGCTCCGCAGCAAACTCGCTCAATACAGGGGGAGTGTTTACCGCAAGCGGTAACATAGTCTCATACACTGGTCCATCCACATACGCCAGCTTGCAAGCAAATGGAGAAATATATGCAACCGGCAGCATAGATGCTGCCGATGGCACTGCTGAAGAAGTAAAAATCGGAGCCGTAGGCACCGGCAGTAAGTCCGGCATAGTCTTCGGTGCTGGCGGCGCTAACTCAGTTAACCTTTATCGACCGAGTGCGGACATCCTAATGACAGACGATAACTTAACTGTTACCCAGGCTGCTACCCTTGTACAAGCTACACCGAACACTTACGGGTTACGTCTGATGGGATCGGTCGCCGGCTCAGAAGCTCTTACGTTTGGAGCAAATGGATCGAATGCATTCATACAGTCATGGGGGGGTAGAACGCTGGAACTCAACAACCAGGGCAACGCGGTATACTTCAGAAGCGCAACTACTACCGGAAATGCTGTTTACTTTGGCTCAAATAGTGCAAATCTTTACGAATCCTCTGCCAGTACATTGGCAACCGATGGTAGCTTGCTAATCAACAGGACCGACGCGGCTGCCTTCAAAGTACAATCAGCGGCCGCCGCCGACGTCATGTTCAACATTGATACCAGTGGCAATTTTATAAAAGTAGGCAACAGCACAGGCACCACTACGGCCACTACCCAGTTCGTACTAGATACTGCCACCACCGCGCCATCCGCTGACGGCGCCGGTGTTAACGGCGCGATGTACTACGATAGCACTTTGGGTCGCATCCAGTGTTACGAAAGCGGTGTCTGGGGCAGCTGTAGTACGTTAGACCAGACAATCACCTTAACCCCAGAGTACCAGGGCGCGGTGATGACTGGTGACGGCAGTAATAACACAGGTACCATGACGTCTGATTTCTGTATCAACCGTACAACTTCTCCAGCGCTCTCCATCAATGTGGTGGGTACTAACTGTGCGGTTGATGAGTCACGCAACTACTACGCGTGGACTGCCCAGGCCACCAACGACTACGACATCTGGGTCCGTTACCAGTTGCCAAGTGACTTTAGCAGCTTTGCTGCCTCTAACCCAGTGCAATTTAGCGGTTGGAGAAGCAGCAGTTCGGCCGGCACCAGCGTGACTATGACTATGTATAACACTGCCGGTGTGGTTTGCGGTACGGCAACAAGCATTGCGAACACAACTACCTGGACCCAAACCACCTATACATCTTCCGGTTGTATCCCAAGTGCTAATGAGGTTATGACTATTCGTCTCACGCTGTCTGTCGGAGTAAATAATGAGATCGCCCGGGCCGGCGATATAACAATAAGTTACAAGAGTAAGTAACGGACACTATCATGGCACCTAAAATACACACCAACAAGAAAGGAAATCCAAACAATCGGCTTGTCTACGAAGTTGTCCGGCCTCAGCGCAAAAAACTATCACGCTACAAACTTAAAAAGCAGACCGGCCTGATTGAACAGATCATGGATGACATGCAAATAATGGACATCTAGCCATTTAAAATAAGCGGTTTACTTGGTAGAATACCCCATAAGATATGAGGGTTTTCAAAAAATATTTGCACAAGCAAAAACAAAGAACAGTTAAAAAACAACTGTTCAAGTCAAGGATACGCGCTATTAGGCGGCAGGGTGTTGCGCTTACTATTTCATTTATCTTAGTTATAACGGCTACTATTATTGTGCCACCTCAAAAGGCAGAAGCGGCGATTGTTTACAGATCCTCTAGTACTTTTAACGGTAGTGCCGGCCCAACCATGACTATCACTGCGCCGGCAAGTATAGACATCGGGGATGTCCTTGTAGCTACTTTTGGTACTGATAATAACTCAGATTGCAATGCTACCCTGGCTGGCTGGACAACAATTAGTTATACAGATGCCAGTGGGACACCCAATAAGTGCCTAAAAACCTTATATCATGTCGTCAGTGGGACCCCACCGGCGAACTATGTTTTCACCGTGCCTGGTTCAGGACTTCGAGTGGCCGGTATTCAAGCTTTTAGCGGTGTTGATACTACCAATGTTATAGATAATGGCGGCGCTTCCAAGAGTGCTAATTTCGGCAACAGTACCACTGCCACTGCAACTGGATTTACAACCCTTCGGAACAATACAATGCTAGTGTTCAGTAGCGCACACAACGATAGTGTAGCATCTACTGTTAGCGGTATGACCGAACGCTACGACATAGAAGCACTCAGTACAGGTATATCAGCTGATGATGGCTTGCAAGCGGTTGCCGGAGCTACCGGCAACAAAACGTCTACGGTTACCAGCGACGATTGGGCCGCCCACATGGTGGCGCTCAATCCTCTCAGGCCTGCGCTTGACCAATCATCTTTCCGCTTTCTTAGTAATATAGATTCCAACGGTTCCGAGTTTATCGTTTCTAACCCTTCTGCTACAGACGATACTATTCGTGGTCTGGCTACCGACAGCGCCAACGGCTTTTTCTACATAGGAGGCTATACTACAACTGAGTGGCGGGTTCAGAAAAGAAATATTAATGATGGCTCACTAGTCGCGGCGTTCGCCTATCCGACAGGAGTGACGGGTAACGTAGGTGGTATTGCTATTGATCCAACAGGCAACTATATATACGTTGCCGGTAATAGCGGCGGTACTTGGCGTATAGAGAAACGTCGTACCAGCGATGCTGCCCTATGCACGGCAGCTAATTGTGGCACGGCATTTGATACCGATGGCATCATTAACTCTGGGGCCGGTTTTCCCGGTGCTGGTTCACTGAACTCGATTGATATAGATGGTGTGAACGGTTTTATTTATGTCGGTGGCTATGAAACGGCTACTAACGATAAATGGCTTATTGGTAAATATAACTCATTAACCGGTGCGGTAGGCTCGAGTTTTAACCAAGCGGCAGGCACCGGTTGTTCAGCAACAGCTGGTTATGCCTGTAATAATCCCGGTACCGGCAGCGACCGTATTAGAACAATTTCGGTTGATCCCCAAAACGGCTATGTGTATGCAGGGGGCTGGTATGTTAACGCGAATACTGACTGGCGCATGGAAAAACGTCGTACCAGCGATGGAGCACTCTGTAGTGCTGCCAATTGCGGCACGCAATTTGCCACCAATGGGGTCTATACGGAGACACCAACGGCCGGTACCGATCAAATACTGACCTTCCAAGTTGATACACCGGGTAATGCAATTTATGTCGGCGGTTTTGACTCAACCAGTGGTAACCAGTGGCGTCTCGAGAAGCTTAATGCTACTACCGGTGCACTCTGTACGGCTGCCAACTGTGGCGTTGCTTTTGATACCGACGGTATAGTTACATATAACTTAACTACTGGTGATGATCAACTACTTGACCTTGATCTGGATGATGCGGGAGGGTATATCTATACTACCGGCCAGGAGGATAATTCAGGTACTAATATTCGCTGGCGTATAGAGAAACGTAATCGTAGCGATGGTGCTCTGGTCAGCTCATTTGGAACGAGCGGTGCTGTAATTATTGACCCAAGTGCCAATGATGATGCGCCAGCGTGGATTGCCGTAGATTTGCTACGTAATTATTTGTATACATCAGGGGGCGATCGTAGTCTTGGTGTATCCAACCAACAATGGCGCATCCAGAAATTTGATCTCGACTACGGCGGCACGTGGCTTAGTACGCCCCAGGACACCGCAGCTATAGCCAGCACAAATATTACCTTTAGGCTACGACTTTTACTACATGTTAGCGTGGCGCAATTGGGTATTGGCGAAGAAAGTCTGAAGTTGCAATATGCCCCCAAGGTAGGAACCTGCGATACTGCCTTTGTAAATGAAAATTACCAAGATGTCACCACTTCTAGTAATGAGATCCGGTATCACGACAACTCTTCGCTGGCAGACGGTGTAACGCTAGCCGCGGGGCTTACTGGCGACCCTGTCCATAGTGGCCATTCTACCGTGAGACAAACCATAGAAGAAGCCAATGCTTTCACGACTGTCGCCGCGGTTCCCATAGGCCAAGACGGTATGTGGGATTTCACAATGCGAGACTTCAATGCATTTGGCGCCTACTGCTTTCGTGCAACCTATAATGACGCAACCCCAATTTTACTGAACGATGCCACAGTCAATGGATCATATAGTGTTGTGCCAGAAATCAACTTCTGCCGCAACACTCCAACAACTGACGCCTTGCTACGTTCTGGAGCCTATTTTTGCTCCGGTACAAAGCGGTCTTTCTTCTGGGCCAGAGATTAAGGAACGCTACTTTTGCGCGTTAAATTCACTCTGCAGGGAAGCAATAGAATTTCTCAGGTCTCCAATCAGTATGGTATTTGTCCAGTAGTAACTCCGGGCATTAAGAAAATTAACTTGATGAATACTAGTTTGCCGTGCGAGCGCGTTAAAGTCGGTAGTCTTTTCGTCAGCTCCGCCTGCTAACAGTTGCAATTGTTCCAAGATTATTATCTGTTCAGATACGGCAGGATCATTTATTGGATCTTGTTTCAAGCCTTCCAGACTGGCTTTGGTTAACCGTAACGTATCCGTAAAGCTCGCTACGTTTTTTTGTTCAGACAAAGAATCGGCCGGGAAGAGCACAAAATTCCGGGTGGCATCGGCTTGTTTTTGGGCATAGACGGTCACGGTCACCATATCGCTGCATAGCGTAGAAACTTGCTTGATTTGCTCGGCAATTCGCTTGTTCTTGGGATCATCTTTGGTTTTGTCGGCGTTAGCCGCTATGTTACCGCAGACGTTCACAATACCCGTAAGCTTGCTTTGATAGAGGACAACTTGATCTGTTAAGGAGCCCTTTAGGCTCTCTCGTTGGTTGAGAGAATCAATCGCTGCAACATCGTTCTTTAGCAGCTCCAACTGCTTCCCATAGTATTTGGCCTGCGTTTGACCCTGGAGATGCTTAACCAGTAGCACCGTACTAGCAATAATAAGAATTAGCGCTGCCAGTCCAATCAACAAATTGCGGCGGTTAAGGATTATTCGAATAGTCATAAGAATTTACCTCACAATATTAGCACGGAAAACAGGCTTTCGTTACAATGTGTTTATGGCAAACAAATATGGGGGCAAACAGCCAATTGACTCATTGAGCGGTGTAGCTCCGCCTAAGCACGTCCGCCCAAAAGCTTCTTTCTACGAGCCCGTATCACCTTCAGCTCGCCGTTCCGCCCCAGAACCTTTACCAGCAACCCCTAAAGCTAAATCTTCAGCTACCAAAAAGGCACCCAAAATAGTTTCAATAGAATTAAAGTTACCAAAAATCAAGCGACCTAAACTGCCGCCAATGCCTAAACTAACTAGTTGGGCTAAACGGGTCAAACAGGTTAAGCTGGCGCGTTTGCCGCGCCGGCGTATTCTGGTGGCAGCAGCCGTTCTCGTTGTCATATTACTGGGATTTGCCGTTTTTATGAGTCTAAATAATAAGAACGAAGGAACTGTCTCTAGTACTGTCACCGATGTTAAGCCAGCCACACCCACCTTCGACACAGTGCTACCGCAAACTGCCGAGCAATCAAAGCCGGCTACCGGCTTTGATCCAGAAAAAGGCGTTGCTAGCTACGGAGACAAGATAGCCGGCATCAATGTTACCGTCAGTCAACAACCGCTACCTGTATCCTTTAAGCAGGATCCTGATGGGGAAATCCTGAAACTAGCTACAAATCTTAAAGCTACCAAGCTCATCGAGGCGCCAGGCATAAAAGCATATACTGGCACATCTTCCCAGGACGGAACGCAAACCGTTATTTTTGCCAAAAAGGACTTGCTGATATTTATTCGCGCTACCAAACCGTTGACCAAAGAGCAGATCGTCCATTATATCGTCAGTTTAGATTAGCCAAACACCTGCCAATGTGTAGTATTTATAACAGCGCATAATACTTGACCCTCTCTGTTAAAATTGCTATGATAGTCAAGTTACCCTCAAGTTTAGGCCGTGAGGTTTCGCCGGGCTCAGTAGCCATAGCGAACAAACCCCCAAGCGTAAACTTGAGTTCCGACAAACAATTATGGGGTGGTTTTACCTCTGTTTGTCTTAAAGGAATTAGAGTTTTGCAACTTAAAAATTTGGACTGACATTAGTAAATAGACGACATCGTTATCGCAAACGTTATTTAGCAGGTTTCAGTAAAATGAAATTCGCTGGTAATTACCGATAACTAGTCAAATGCAAAATGAGAAGCCAAAGGCATATTTCATCAAAGCGATCTCGAATTTATTTCGAGATAAGCTTTTCTTCTTAGGAAAAAGAGCAGCGCAGCGATGAGAAAAAACCCAAGGTTTTGTCTCATTTAACTTTCATAAAAAGTTACTCAAGCGCACAAAATGGATGCCTGGACGTAAGATACCGATGAAGGACGTAGAAGGCTGCGATAAGCTTCGGGGAGTTGCCAATCAAACTTTGAACCGAAGATGTCCGAATGGGGAAACCCGGTTAGAGTCATGTCTAATCACTCTTTGCTGAATATATAGGCAAGGCAGCGGTAACCTGGGGAACTGAAACATCTTAGTACCCAGAGGAAGAGAAAATAAACAATGATTCCGGGAGTAGTGGCGAGCGAAACTGGAATAGCCCAAACTTTTTAGGTTTTTGCCTGTCAGCTTGTTGTTTGACCAATCTGTTTACAGATTGCGAGGGCAGCTGGCAACGGCGGCAAATAAGTTGGTAGACGAATATCTAAAAGGGGTTGTAACATTACAAAAAACCAGTACAGAGCACTGAGTCGGCCACAAGCCGATACATGTTTTCGCAGCTATACCAACGTTTCATTAAATTTTAATGAAGTCGAGGTATAGTACTTAAAACACAGTGTTCCGTGTTGGCAGCAAGATCTACCATCATCTTGCATAAGGTAAGAAATCAGCAATGCGAGCAGAACAGTTTGGAAAGACTGGCCAAAGACGGTGAAAGCCCGGTATGTTAAGCGTTGCTAACCTTATTATTGTTTTGTTGAGTAGGACGGGGCACGAGAAACCCTGTTTGAATCTGGGAGGACCACCTCCTAAGGCTAAATATATCTTACGATCGATAGTGAACAAGTACCGTGAGGGAAAGGTTAAAAGAACCCCGGAAGGGGAGTGAAATAGAACCTGAAATTATGTGCGTACAAGGACTCGGAGCCCAGCAAGGGGTGACGGGGTGCTTTTTGTAGAACGATCCAACGAGTTACTGATACACGCAAGCGTAAGTCATTTGACGGACGCGTAGTGAAAGCGAGCCTGAATAGGGCGATATAGTGTGTATTAGTAGACCCGAAACCAGGTGACCTAACCATGGGCAGGTTGAAGCGACGGTAAAACGTCGTGGAGGACCGAACCGTCGAGTATTGCAACACTCTCGGATGACCTGTGGTTAGCGGTGAAATGCCAATCGAACCTGGAGATAGCTGGTTCTCCTCGAAATAGCTTTAGGGCTAGCGTGGCGTGGTAGCAGGTGGGGGTAGAGCTCTGTTTCGGACTGGGGCGCGTAAGCGTACCCACCCTTGATAAACTACGAATACCATCTGTGGAATCGCTGCAGTTAGAACGTCGGTGCTAAGATCGGCGCTCGAAAGGGAAACAGCCCAGACCATCATCTAAGGTCCCCAAATCTATGCTCAGTGGGAAACGAGGTGAGATTTCTTAAACAATGAGGATGTTGGCTTAGAAGCAGCCATTCATTTAAAGAGTGCGTAACAGCTCACTCATCAAGAGATCTTGCGCGGAAAATGTAACGGGGCTAAAGCATAGTACCGAAGATATGGGTTCATATTTATATGAGCGGTAGAGGAGCGTTCCTCTCTGCGTTGAAGTCGGATCGCGAGGTCCGGTGGAGCGTGAGGAAGTGAGAATGTTGGAATGAGTAACCATAAGGCAGGTGAGAATCCTGCCCACCGAAAGAGCAAGGTTTCCTGGGCCACGATAATCGTCCCAGGGTTAGTCGGTCCTAAGCCGAGGCGCGTAGCGTAGGCGATGGACAACGGGTTAATATTCCCGTACTAGTGTAGTTTTGTTTCGTGTGCGCGGCTTATTAGCCGGAGCGGGTTCATGGTTATACCCGTCTAAGTAGGAGAAATACCTACGAATGAAACGGTTCCTCTGGAATCGAATTCCGGTAACAGAGCTGACCAGAAAAGCAACGAAACGCGTGGACTACGCTATCCGTACCGCAAACCGACACAGGTGCTCAGGTCGAGTAGACCAAGGTGTACGAGTGATTCTTCGTCAAGGAACTCGGCAATACAGCGACCGTAACTTCGGGATAAGGTCTGCCCCGTCACAGTGTTTATCATGTGGCTTGCCTTGCAAGCCAAATATCCAGTTTTCGCTTGCGAAACCTGACAGCACGTGACATATTAGCCAGTTTTCTAAGCTTTTACTACATAAGGTTTCGAGTACTATACCTCGACTTCATTAAAATTTAATGAAACACAGGTATAGCAACAAAAACAACTGTACTAAAGCCGGCAAGAACAAAAATTTGCGAATTTAGAGTTTTTAACTTCTCTGAACCGCATCTTAAGAGACTATGATTTCTATGCCGCTGTATATACAATGGTATGGATTTTGTAGGATCTATTTACGAGTTAATGTCGAGATACTTTGTATCAAATCAAATAGAAAGCTGACCCCTAATATGCGCGTTATCATGGTAGATAATGTGACGGGGCCGCAGCTAAGGCGCCCAAGCAACTGTTTACCAAAAACACAGGTCTCTGCTAACACGAAAGTGGATGTATAGGGGCTGACTCCTGCCCGGTGCCGGAAGGTTAAGGGGAGTGCTTCACGGTGCGAACTGAAGCCCCGGTGAACGGCGGCGGTAACTATAACCGTCCTAAGGTAGCGAAATTCCTTGTCAGGTAAGTTCTGACCCGCACGAATGGAGTAATGATTTGGGCACTGTCTCGACGAAGAGCTCGGTGAAAGTGCATTGACGGTAAAGATGCCGTCTGTCCGCAGCAGGACGAAAAGACCCTGTGCAGCTTTACTACAGCTTGACATTGAATCGAGCTATAACATGTGTAGAATAGGTGGGAGACTTTGAAGCCTGGACGCTAGTCCAGGTGGAGTCGCCAGTGAAATACCACCCTTGTTGTAGTTTTATTCTTACGGAAACCACAAAAGGTTTTTGAAAACGCATTTTTTGCGCTATATTTCGAAAATCTCTTCTGGTTTCCGGACCGTGTCTGGTGGGTAGTTTAACTGGGGCGGTTGCCTCCTAAAGAGTAGCGGAGGCGTTCAAAGGTTGGCTAACTACGGATGGAAATCGTAGTGATAGTGCATACGCATAAGCCAGCTTGACTGTGAGGAATACAATCCAATCAGGTACGAAAGTAGGAGTAAGTGATCCGCTGTCCATGTATTTATACATATGAACGTGGGATCGACAGCGCAAACGGATAAAAGTTACGCCAGGGATAACAGGCTTATAGCGCCCAATAGTTCACATAGACGGCGCTGTTTGGCACCTCGATGTCGGCTCATCACATCCTGGAGGTGAAGCATCTTCCAAGGGTTCGGCTGTTCGCCGATTAAAGTGGTACGTGAGCTGGGTTCAGAACGTCGTGAGACAGTTCGGTTTATATCCGCTGTGGACGTCAGGAAATTTGAGAGAATTTGCCCCTAGTACGAGAGGACCGGGGTGAACGCACCGCTGGTGTACGGGTTGTCATACCAATGGCACTGCCCGGTAGCTATGTGCGGACTAGATAAGCGCTGAAAGCATATTAAGCGCGAAACTAACCTCAAGATTAGATTTCCCTATGAGGGCCCTGATAGACGATCAGGTTGATAGGCGCAAGGTGTACGCATAGCAATATGCTCAGCCGAAGCGTACTAATAGCCCCACTGACTTTTTATGACCTATGAGTTGAATCTTCAAAATGCCGCTTGCGGCTGGAGCGGATTCGTCTCATAGGAAAAAAGTGCATTTGACTAGTTATTGGTGATTATGGCCAATTATTTAAGTCATTTAGACAAAAATCTAAGCGTTGCTTAGGTAAACCCTGAATGATTTGAGTAGTTCATAACACTAGTAAAACATTCGTTTATTTACAATTGATTAAATGTCAGCATAAAACGTCCGTATGGACACCGATATATGCTTTGGCCGGACTATACCCGTGGTTTATTAAAATTTAATGAAGCCGAGATATAGTACTTAATAATAGTAATGCTGCACGTAGTGCGGCAGGGCTACACACCAGAGCACCATCGGTGCCCATAGCGTGAGGGTCACACCTGTTCCCATCCCGAACACAGCAGTTAAGCCTCGCAGCGGTTACAATACTTGGGTTTTAACCCTGGGAAGATAGCACGGTGCCGTTTTATGTATAAGAACCGCCTTTATGGGCGGTTCTTTGCTTTTCAGATAATAAAGCTCTGTCGCAAAATACAAAACGCAGAATTTCAAAAGAAAGCCAAAACTAAGCAGACCTCAAGTCTAAATTGTGGAAAAGTCCGAAAAAAATATGTTGTATAATATATACTTTTGAACACATAAAATACAAATATTTATAGCCAATTTGCTTATTTTTAACGATAAATTACATTTTTGGCAGCACGTAAATAAATTAATTATTATTCAATTCAATCTTAATTTAATAAAATTCCTCAATACAAAAAACTAAACTGTCTTCCATGCATAAATCTCCTTATTAATAATCAGTATTTTCCAGTCATATTCCTCGGTGATACACGCTGCCCACATACCCGACCCCTATAAACAGTAAAAGTATTAATTAGTACTGTGAGTACAAAATGTGCACAATAGGCTTGCATAGTGTAATGCTACCAGGTAAACTATGCATAAGCTTTCTTAACAGACATAAGAAACAGATAACGAACACAAAAGTAGTTCAAAAATCTAACAAAATGAATAGTAATTCGCCAACATCGCAGCCAGAAGAAGTGTACAGAGACTACGTTACAGTAGGTGATGCTGCTAATATTCTAGGTGTATCTATTGATACGGTGCGGCGCTTGGAAAAAGGCGGCAAGCTGGCTGCCGAACGGCTAGATGGCAAGAATCGATACTTTCCAGTCGATGAACTCGAAGCCTATAAATCTGCGCAACCGCTTTCAACAACAGAGGTAGCAAAGCTGCTTAAGGTCTCTCCCTCATCGGTTCGTCGACTAGAGGATCAGGCCATGTTGGTACCGTCTCGTGATGAGAATGGAAGACGTGAATATGACCGTCAGACTGTCAAAGAATATCAGGCGAGAATAAGCCAAAAAACAACTATAGAGCCAAAATCACAAGCAATAGAAATTACTGAGGTGGAGAAAGCAAATGCACAGGACAATTCTCTGCATGGCAGCCATGTTTTACAGGCAATACGAGTAGCATTAAGCCAGCCAGTGACGCCGCTACTCAGCGACTCGGACGGCTATATCGATACTGCACCTTTGAAAAAGGGTGTTCACCTGAAGATACCGAACCTTGGTCTGCCAAAAGTAAGGAAACCTAAAAAACGGAAGTATATGCCGTTGTGGCTTATATATGCCGTTGGAGCAACTGGCGGATTAATTGGAGGACTAACTGTCCTCTTTTTGACTTTTCCTAGTACCATGACCCATACATTCGGCATCGATACAGGTGAAAACGATAGTAAACACTATAAGGTCCAAGAAGAAAATAATATTCTTGCCCGGGGTCTTGGGCCGTTCGCAGACGTTGCGTATCAGATAGCAGGCACGGTCGACCCTTCGCTTAAGCAAGAATCTGGGGTTGGGGTGATCAAGGACGTAAACGAGCTATTTAAGATTAACGAAGAGGGAAATGTGGTTAGTCGTTACGTCTTTACAGTACCTGATTCATCATATCTCCGTATCCCCGATCAAGGATTGGTCGGTAACCTTAATAGCGAGTTTCTCGATGGTCACAGGGCCGGTGATAACAACGGTGATGTAGCCATACTGCCACTGACCGGAAATCACATAAAGGACCGATCGGTCACTGGCCAGGACCTAGCTGATGGAACTATACAGTTGAATAACCTCTCCTCGAGCCTTCAGAGCATGCTCAATAACCGTGGCGGTAGTTCCTCGTTTGTAAGCAGTGCAGCCGGTCCACAGGGCTCTCAGGGTCTCCAGGGACCAGCCGGACCATCTGGCACAAATGGTGTCGCAGGAGCTCCAGGCGCCGCTGGCGCACAAGGACCTCAAGGCGCTCAGGGTGCCCAGGGCGTGCAAGGCGCGCAAGGACCACAAGGTCTTCAGGGGCCGCAAGGTCCTCCGGGAGCTGGCAGTTCAATGACGATTGTTGCTGGTTCGGGCTTATCGGGTGGCGGAACAGGAGCAACGGTTACGTTAGACCTCAGTATAGGTAATAGTCTCGAGATAGTCGGTGATGCTGCCGATGTAAAACTGGCTGCCAGTGGCACAACCGGCACATCCTCATCTGTATCAGGCCTAGAGATTACCGCCGATGGAGTACGATTGGTAGGTGGATGCGGCCCGGGAGAACTTCTCAAATGGAATGGTACCGTATGGATCTGTTCAACAGACGATATTAGCGCGGCACTTATTACCAAAGAGGGTGGGACCGCTGTTTCAAACCCGACTGTTTCATTAAACTTCTTAGGACCAGACTTCGACATTACAAATGCACTGGGCGAAGCCACTATTGCCATCGACTACGCTAACTCTGGTATTACCAGACGCACTGCCAATGAAGTAATCAGTGGTAACTGGTCGTTCAATGACACTAGCCTGGCGTTGCAGGACAACGCTGATGCCACCAAACGGGTTGCCTTTGAACTAGGCGGTATAGCCAGTGGTATAACCCGAACCCTAACTATTCCTAATACTAATGGTACCCTTGTTACTACTGGTAACCTAACTGATATAAATACGGTCGGTACCTTGACTAGCGGTGTCTGGCAGGGTTCAACCATTGGTGTACAGTACGGTGGAACAGGCGTTGTAAGTCTTACATCTAACGGTATTTTATACGGTAACGGAACAGGAAATGTACAAGTTACAACAGCTGGTAACGGAGGTCAATTACTAATTGCCAATGGATCGAATGTTCCAACATTCACAACACTTTCAGGCGATGCTGTAATAAATGCAACAGGCGTTTTGACACTAGCAAACACCACAGTATCGGCTAATACATACGGTGGCGCAACCCAAGTACCGGTATTCACCGTCGATGCCAAAGGCCGCATAACCGGTGTAACCAATACCACCATTAGCGGTGTGGCACCTGGTGGAGCCGCCACCGGCGACCTCAACGGCACCTATCCAAACCCAACTGTTGCTAAGATAAATGGCAACACATTGGGTGACACTAACCCTGGTGTCGGTAACTTAATAATAGGTAACGGCAGCAGCTGGGTAAGTACCGTACTCGGAGGAGATTTGTCAGTAAATGGATCGGGAGTAGCTACCATAGGAGCAGATAGTGTTAGTCTTGGAACAGATACAATCGGCAATTACGTAGCTAGCTTAACAGGGGGTACTGGCTTAACGGTAATTGGTTCCGGCTCAGAGACGGCCGGAGTTAGTATTACTATTGATGCTGTAACAACTGGTACAACCGTAACAGCTAGCTCAAACTCGGGTCTAGAAGTAGGCAGCAACGGGCTACGGTTGCTGGGCGGCTGCTTAAGCAATCAGATATTAAAGTGGAATGGCTCGGTTTGGGCGTGCGCATCTGATGATAACGCCGGATCACTGGCTATTCAGGAAAACGATGTAAATATTACGAGCGCCGCTAACACCTTAGATTTCCTAGGATCAGACTTTAATGTGACTGAAACGCCCGCCGGTGAAGCCAATCTTTCAATAGACTATGCCAGTTCCGGTATCGTTCGAGGAACTGCTGCCGAAGTAATCAGTGGTAATTGGGCCTTTAACGATAACAGTTTTAGCCTTCAGGATAATACCGATGCTACCAAGAAAGTTATTCTAGAGCTGGCAGGCATTGCTGCGGGCACAACTCGCACCTTAACACTTCCCAACGCCAGTGGAGTAATTATAACAACAGGTAATTTAAGTGATATCACCACTGTCGGCACCTTAACCAGTGGTGTATGGCAGGGTTCAACCATAAGTGTTCAATACGGTGGCACCGGAGCAACCACTTTGGCCACAAACGGCATTCTATTTGGAAATGGAACAGGGGCAGTAGGAGTAAGCGCGGCTGGCACGGGCGGGCAATTACTGGTAGCAGGCATCGGTGGCGTGCCAGCCTTTGTCTCCTTAGGCGGCGATGCCACGCTCAATCCATCTGGCCTTCTTACGCTTGCTAGTACTGGCGTATCTGCTAATACCTACGGCAGTGCTACCCAAGTTCCAGTCTTCACAGTAGATGCTAAAGGCCGGATTAGTGGTGTTACTAACACGACTATCAGCGGCGTGGCACCTGGTGGAGCCGCCACCGGCGACCTCAGTGGCACCTATCCAGCCCCAACCGTTGCCCGGATAAATGGCACTGCCTTAGGTGATACAACTGCCAGCGCCGGTAACTTATTAATCGGAAGCGGCACCAGTTGGGTCAGTGCCGCGCTATCTGGCGACCTGGCGGTAAGCAGTGCTGGTGTAACCGCTATCCAACCCGATTCAGTTGCTCTGGGAACAGATACAACTGGCAGCTACGTGGCTGCCTTCGGCTCATTAACCGGTCTCTCAACCACTGGCAACACCGGAGAAGGCTCAACTCCTACCCTGAGCGTACTCTACGGTTCCAGCGCTAACACCGCTGTTCAAGGCAATACCCAGATCACCTGCGCCAGCGGTACGGGCAATCTTACTGGTGGAGGCAATACCTTAACTCTGGGTACGGGCGGTTCGTGCGGAAATATTACCACCAACGCTGCCGCTTCATTTGCTACCAGTGTTACCACACCGCTGATAACCAATGCTGGAGGATTAGTCATTTCAACAACAGGAGCCGGTAATGACTTAACTCTTACCAGTGCTGACCAGATCATTTTAACTGGTTTCAACTGTTCTACTTATGATAACGGCGGTGCTCTAACCGTCAATGCCAGCGGTGTTCTAACCTGCGACAACGACGATGGCGGTGCGGCCGGAACTATCACGGGTTCGGGTATTACCAATCGAATACCGCTGTACACCGGTGCAAACAGCCTATCAACTTCATGGTTGGCGCAAAACGGATCAAGTATTGAGATCGACAGTACCCGTGGCCTGAGCTTACTTGGAGGCAATTTGGATGTTACTGGTGCCGGTATGTTCTCCGCGTTGTTAACCGCCAACGGCGGCCTGACAATAGAGACAGGCGATAGCTTCACCATCAATGGCGAAGCCTTTAGTGATCTGACCGGCAGCGGATTATCGATTTCTGGCGGTGCCCTACAGGCAATACTTGGTACCTCTATATCTAATGGAGAAATTGATGCCGATGCAGTAACACTAGGCACTCAAACTACTGGTAATTTCGTAGCAACTCTCGGTGCCCTGACTGGTCTTAATACTACCGGCAACACCGGTGAAAGTTCCACTCCTACGCTCAGCGTTATATACGGCTCAGGTGCCAACACTGCCGTCCAAGGCAATACCCAAGTTACTTGTAGCAGCACCAGCGGTAATCTTTCTGGCGGCGGAAACACTATAACGCTTGGCACCGGTGGAACTTGTAACGCCATCAGTATGACCGCCACTCCATCGTTTACTAGTGTGAACACCGCAACATTGCAAAATGCCGGTTCGCTTGCCATCGCTACTACCGCTACTGCAGGGGCTGACGACATTGTCTTTAGCGCGGCTGGCAACGAAGTGATGCGGTTCTTAGAAAACGGCGATGTCAGAGTCGAGAAGGGCACCAATGATATAACCTTAGCCTTTGCGGCTCCCGGCGCGGCTGCTACCTACACCTTTAGCGGTGTCAGCGGCACCATATTAACCACCGGAAACTACGCCACCAACCTGGACACCGGCTACGTAAACACTGGTGAAAGCCCTGCCACCGGTGACATTAGCGGCTCATTTACTGCTGGCTTCTTAGTTAACAGTGTCCAAAACAATTCAGTTGACCTAGGTACAGATACAGTAGGCAACTACATATCCGTCCTAGGCACCCTGACAGGTCTCTCAACCACTGGCAATACTGGCGAAGGTTCCACCCCAACCATCAGCGTCCTCTACGGTTCAGCCGCCAACACCGCTGTCCAAGGCAACACCCAGATCACCTGCGCCAGTGGTACCGGTAATCTCACAGGTGGTGGCAATAGCTTTGCTCTTGGTTCAGCTGGATCATGTGGAAATATTACTACTAATGCCGCGGTTAGTTTTGCAACCAGTGTCACTACGCCAACCGTTACCAATGCCGGCAACCTAACACTTTCAGCTACTGGGGCAGGCAATGACCTGACCATTAACAGTGCTGACCTGATAACACTTAACAGCGGTTCAACCATAGAACTGCAAGATAACACTAACATTACTGGTAGTCTGGATGTGTCCGGAACCTTAATAGCGGGTACGGCAAACGCTTTCCAAGTGGTGGCAAATGGCGATGTAACCAGTGGCACCGTTAACGGACAAACCATCGGTGCCAGCGCCAGCTTCACTGGCACACTGGCTGCAGCTGGCCTGATTAGTGCTAACGGTGGCCTAACCGTTGAAGCAGGTGATACATTCACTATGAACGGTGATGCGTTCACTGATCTTACAGGCACCGGCTTAGCCATTTCCGGCGGATCACTGCAGGCTACTCTCGGCACATCTATCTCTAATGCCGAAATTGATGCTGATGCCGTCACGTTAGGTGCGCAAACTACTGGCAATTATGTATCTGTCCTCGGCACACTGACTGGCCTAAGCACCACTGGCAACACCGGCGAAGGCAGTACTCCAACCATCAGCGTCCTCTACGGTTCAGCCGCCAACACCGCTGTCCAAGGCAACACCCAGATCACTTGTGCTAGCGGTACCGGTAATCTCACAGGTGGTGGCAATAGCTTTGCTCTCGGTTCAGCCGGCAGTTGTGGCAACCTGAGCATTAGCGCGGCTCCATCGTTTGCTACCAGTGTTACTACACCGCTGATAACCAATGCTGGAGGATTAGTCATTTCAACAACAGGAGCCGGCAACGACTTAACACTTACCAGTGCTGACCAGATCATTTTAACTGGTTTCAACTGTTCTACTTATGATAACGGCGGTGCTCTAACCGTCAATGCCAGCGGTGTTCTAACCTGCGACAACGACGATGGCGGTGCGGCCGGAACTATCACTGGCTCCGGTACAACCAATCGAATTCCTCTATATACCGGTAGTAATAGCTTATCCAGCTCTTGGCTTGCTCAGAATGGTTCTAATATTGAAATCGACAGTACTCGCGGTCTGAGTTTGTTGGGTGGCGATCTAAGTGTAACCGGTGCCGGTATGTTCTCCGCGCTGTTAAGTGTTAACGGCGGTCTAATCATTGAAGCGGGTGATACCTTTACCTTTAACGGAGACACATTTACTGATTTAACAGGCACCGGACTGGGTATTTCAAGCGGATCGCTGGTAGCAACCCTTGGTACCTCAATTTCTAATGGTGAGATTGACGCCGACGCAGTTACTCTAGGTACACAGACTACCGGCAACTACATAGCAACTCTAGGCACTCTCACCGGTCTCTCAACCATCGGCAACACCGGAGAAGGCTCTACGCCTACTTTGGCAGTTCTCTACGGTTCTGGCGCGGGCACCGCCGTCCAGGGCAATACCCAGATCACCTGTGCATCTGGAACTGGCAACTTAAGTGGCGGTGGCAACAGCTTCGCCCTTGGTTCAGCTGGCAGTTGCGGTAACATTACTACTAATGCGGCTGTTAGCTTTGGTACCTCAGTTACTACGCCAACAATAACCACCGCCGGGGCTCTAAATCTGACTACAACCGCTACGGCCGGTGCTGACGACATTGTCTTGAGCACGGCTGGCAACGAAGTGATGCGGTTCTTAGAAAACGGCGATGTCAGAGTCGAGAAGGGCACCAATGATATAACCTTAGCCTTTGCGGCTCCCGGCGCGGCTGCTACCTACACCTTTAGCGGTGTCAGCGGCACCATATTAACCACCGGAAACTACGCCACCAACCTGGACACCGGCTACGTAAACACTGGTGAAAGCCCTGCCACCGGTGACATTAGCGGCTCATTTACTGCTGGCTTCTTAGTTAACAGCGTCCAGAATAACAGCGTTGATCTTGGAACAGATACAGTCGGCAACTACATAGCAACCTTGGGCAGCTTAACTGGCTTATCTACCACCGGCAACACTGGAGAAGGCAGTACTCCAACCATCAGTGTGCTATACGGTTCAGCAGCCAATACCGCCGTCCAAGGTAATACCCAAATTACCTGCGCATCTGGAACTGGCAATCTGAGTGGGGGCGGCAATACGCTCACGCTTGGTACGGGCGGTAGCTGCAGCAACCTTACTACTAACGCGGCAGTCAGTTTCTCAACCTCTGTAACTACGCCAACTATTCAGAATGCAGGCACTATGAGTATCGGTACCACCGCTACCGGAGGCGCCGACGACATAATCTTTAACACAGCTGGCAGTGAAGTAGTGCGTATTTTGGAAAACGGCGACCTTAGGTTTGAAAAAGGTACCAACGACGTGACTTTTGCAGTAGTAACTCCCGGCGCGGCTGCTACGTATACCTTTAGCGGCGCTACCGGTACGATTCTCACCACCGCTAATTATACGGCTACGCTTGACGGTACCTATGTTAATACTGGTGAAAACCCAACAGCCGGTGATATTTCCGGTTCATTTACTGCCGGCTTCTTGGTTAACAGCGTCCAGAATAACTCAGTTGATCTGGGCACAGATACGGTTGGAAACTACATTGCTACCCTAGGCACGCTGACTGGCTTATCTAGCACCGGCAACACCGGCGAAGGCAGCACTCCAACCATAGCCGTTCTTTATGGCTCAGGCGCCAATACCGCCGTCCAAGGCAATACCCAGATCACCTGCGCCAGTGGGACGGGCAACCTTTCAGGTGGCGGTAACAGTTTCGCCCTTGGTTCAGCCGGATCATGCGGCAATATTACAACTAACGCAGCTGTGAGCTTTGCAACTTCTGTGACCACGCCAACACTAACGAACGCTGGATCGCTTGCTATCTCATCGACCGCTACGGCTGGTGTTGATGACATTGTCTTTAGCAACGCCGGAAGCGAAACTTTCCGCATACTGGAAAACGGTGATTTACGGTTTGAGCGTGGTACTAACGACGCCACCTTTATTATTGCTACCCCGTCTGGCGCTCCCGCTAACTATACGTTCTCAGGCGCTACTGGTACGATTCTCACCACCGCTAATTACACAGCTACTCTGGACGGAACGTACGTTAACACTGGCGAAAATCCATCAGCCGGTGACATCAGCGGTTCATTCACCGCTGGTTTCCTCGTTAATAGCGTCCAAAACAACAGCGTAGACTTAGGGACAGATACCGTAGGCAACTACATAGCTACCTTAGGCTCATTAACCGGCCTAAGCACTACCGGCAACACTGGAGAGGGCTCAACTCCAACCATCAGCGTCCTTTACGGTTCAACCGCCAACACTGCCGTTCAAGGCAACACCCAGATCACCTGCGCATCCGGCACTGGTAACCTCAGCGGTGGGGGTAACAGCTTTGCCCTTGGTACAGCCGGATCTTGCGGTAACCTTACAACTAATGCGGCGGTTAGTTTTGGCACCAGTGTTACGACGCCAATCGTTACTAATGCTGGGAACTTAACAATCTCAGCAACAGGAGTGGGCAATGACCTGGCCATTACCAGTGCTGACCTGATAACACTTAACAGCGGTTCAACCATAGAGCTGCAAGATAACACTAACGTTACCGGCAACCTAGATGTATCCGGTACGCTGACGGCCGGTACGGCTGATGCCTTCCAGGTCGCAACCAATGGCAACGTGACCAGTGGCACTATTAACGGCCAGACTATTGGCAACGCTGTCAGCTTCACCGGCACGGTGGCCGCGGCCGGCCTGATTACCGCCAACGGTGGCCTAACCATTGAGACCGGCGACACATTTACGCTTAACGGCGACGCCTTCACTGATTTAACAGGTACAGGGCTGGGTATTTCCAGCGGATCGCTGGTAGCAACCCTCGGTACCTCAATTTCTAATGGCGAGATCGACGCTGACGCCGTTACCTTAGGGACTCAAACAACCGGCAACTACATATCCGTCCTTGGCACCCTAACCGGCCTCAGCACCACCGGCAACACCGGAGAAGGCAGCACGCCAACTATCTCAGTACTGTACGGCTCTGCCGCCAACACCGCTGTCCAGGGCAATACCCAGATTACCTGTGCATCCGGCACTGGTAACCTCACCGGTGGCGGCAACAGCTTTGCCTTAGGTACAGCTGGTTCTTGCGGTAACATAACTACCAATGCTGCCGTTAGCTTTGGCACCAGCGTTACTACACCAATAGTACAAAGCGCCGGAATACTTACTGTTGGTACAACCGCCACCGCCGGTGCCGACGACATCATCTTTAATACGGCCGGCGGCGAAGCAGTGCGTATCCTTGAAAACGGCGACCTGAAATTCGAAAAGGGCACTAACGACGTTACCTTTGCGGTAGCCGCCCCCGGCGCCGCTGCCACCTACACCTTCTCAGGCGCCACCGGCACCGTCCTGACTACCGCCAACTACACCACTACGCTTGATGCTACCTATGTAAACGAAGGGCAGGCACCGGCTGCCGGTGACATCTCCGGTTCATTCACGGCTGGCTTCCTCGTAAACAGTGTACAGAACAACAGTGTTGACCTAGGTACTGACACTGTAGGCAACTACATAGCCACCCTCGGCACCCTAACCGGCCTATCTACCACCGGCAACACCGGCGAAGGCAGTACTCCAACCATCAGCGTGCTCTACGGCTCAGCCGCCAACACCGCTGTCCAGGGCAATACAGCAGTTACTGTAGCTGCTGGCACAGGCCTTGGCGGCGGCGGAACACTTACCCTAGGAGCCGGCGGTACCGCTACTCTAAATGTTCAGTACGGTTCCGGTGCAGGCACGGCGGTAGAAGGCAATACCCAGATCACTTGTGCATCTGGAACTGGCAACCTAAGCGGCGGTGGCAATACCATAACCCTGGGGACTGGCGGCACTTGTGGCAACGTTTCATTGTCGGCTACGCCAAGTTTTACTAGTGTTACCGCGTCAGGCAACATTAATACTACTGCCGGTGCCTTCCAGCTTAACGGCGTGGATATTAATACTGCCGGAACGCTCACCAACATAGCATATGAAAACCAGGCAAATAACTTTACTTTAGCCAATACTTTTTCAGCAGCCGGGGTAGCGATTAACGTAACAAATAATATAACGGTTGGCGGTACTATAAACACCAATACATTTACCGGTACCGCGCTGACTTTCGCCGGAGCCGGCGCAACAACTATCCAAGCTGCCAATAACCAAAACCTACTCGTACAAACCCAAGGTACAGGGGCACTTACTTTAACGAGTGGCAACGGCGTGGTTAATATCGGTTCAGGCACTTTGCGGCGCAGTGCTGCCGGTACTACAATTATCGATTTGCTAAACGCCGGTGCCAACACTACCTTATCTGTTACAAATTCCGACGGAACACAAACCGCTAGTTTAAGCGTCGAAGGCGGAGGCTCATTCGGTGGCAGCTTGGCAGTCACAGCTGGCGGCATAACTGTAACAGGGAATAGTACTATAACAGGGACCCTTACCGGTATTACGGGGCTGACAGTCGCTAGCGGCGGTGCCAGTATCAGCGGCGGTATTAACAATAACACCGGCGGTATCACTAATACGGGCGCAATTGCCGGCGCTACTACTATTGCTGCCAACAATACCATCTCTACCAGTGGAAACTTCAATGTAACGGGTACTGGCGTTTATCAAAATGATGGAGTAAACGGTATCAGTCCAGACTGTGCAGCTAATGAATTCCTGGGCAACCAAACCGTCAGCGGCGGTATAATCACGGCAGGAACCTGCGAACCTGATGACACCGGTATTTCAGACGGCACCCTTAAAACAAATGTGGTGTCCAAAACAAACATGCTCAGCCAGATAAAGAATGTAAACGTTGTTGATTACAACTATCTTTGCCTGGACGTGTTGTACGCAGCTCTTGATTTAACCTGCGATGATCGCACGGGAGTAATAGCCCAGCAGCTTGCGTTAATATTTCCAGAACTAGTTTCTACGGGTGCCAACGGATTTTTACAAGTAAGAAACCAGTCCCTCTTATTCTATGGACTTTCCGCCACAACAGAAATGGCAGACCTGTTGGACGGAGACGGCAATATAAACTTTAACTCGGTCGCCACTAATGGTACCGTACGGCTAACCAGTACCGGTGCTTTGCAGAATATCGCGAGTATTACCGGAACTGGCGCACTGACGGTTAGCTCAGGAGGCAGCGCAAACCTTACGTTAAACAGTGCCAGTAACACTCTCGTTATTGATAGTTCTGATACTTCAGTCCAAAGGACTGGGGCCGGTTCTTTCACAACCGATCTGAATGATCTGTTAACTACTACTTTTATACTAACCAACAGCGGCTTGGGAGTTGCTAACTTTAATATCA
This sequence comes from Candidatus Saccharimonadia bacterium, assembly GCA_963717365.1. Classification (GTDB taxonomy): domain Bacteria; phylum Patescibacteriota; class Saccharimonadia; order Saccharimonadales; family 2-12-FULL-41-12; genus JALQXV01. Next base: position 664,702 of record OY970327.1, on the reverse strand, counting down.
GCGAAGGTAGCCTTCAAACTGCCGGAGTGACACGATTAACTAACGCCGGTGCCTTGCAGAACATTACCGGACTGACAGTTACCGGCGGGGGGGCAAATATAACCGGCGGCATAAACAATAATGCCGGTGGTATAACCAGCGCCGGCGCTGTTTCCGGCGCTACCACCATAGCTGCCAGCAGTACCATATCTACCAGTGGCAACTTTAATGTAACAGGGACGGGCGTATATCAGAATGATGGCGTAAATGGCATCACTCTGGATTGTGCCGCTAACCAATTTATGGGTAACGCCACCTCAACAGGCGGTATCATTACAGCTGGTACCTGCGAAGCTGATGATGCCGGACTTTCTGACGCCCGCCTGAAAGAAAATGTCGCCAGCATTGAAGATGGAATTTTAGATAAACTCCAGAGCATTAATACTGTTACGTTTGAGTTTAAATGTGACGATCCCGACTATACGGTTCTTGATTTAAGCTGCGACCGCGGCACTGGTGTTATTGCCCAGGAGATAGCTGAGATCTTTCCTGAACTAGTTGCTCAGGGCCAAGACGGCTATTTCCGGGTAAAATACGACGCCCTTAATATATACACCTTAAAAGGCCTAATTGAGCTTAACCAAAAAGTCGGCGATATCAGTATGGAACAATTTGAGCAGATAGACGGCTTGGACGTTAAGTTATCAGCTCTGGAAACCCGGGTAAATAGTCTTGAGCAAAGTCAGGCAAGCAACACCGGTCCAAGCCAGCAAATTGACCTGGAAAACCTGACAGTTGGCAACCTGAATATAACCCTAGATATGTTTACCGAAGGCGCATTGGTAGTGAAGGGCAGCTCAACTTTCCAGGGTACGGCCCTGTTTGAGCAGCTGGCAACTTTTAATGGCGACGTGCAGCTCAACGGCCTTACCAGCTTTAACGGCGAGGCCAGGTTCAATAGCAACACCGGCGGCTACGCGGCAATCAATGCCGGGCAGCAGAGTGTCCATGTCAGCTTCACAAAGCCATTCAGCCAGCAGCCGGTTATCTCCCTTACTCTCGGTGAGGGCGGCTTTGCCCAGTATGCCTACCGCAACGTAACGTCAACCGGATTTGATATTATGCTCAGCCAGCCGGCCACAGAGAACGTCCAGTTCTCATGGACCGCCCTCAGCGTTACAAATCCAAATACCTTTATCCAACAGTAAACCAAGCCTTGCTGACAGGGGAATAAGTCGTTACAATAGCTTTAGCATTATCAGCAGGGAGAGGAGATCCCATCGTGGCGCGCGTGCGTGTAAAAGTTCCAAAAGCCGAGGAGCCAACAGAGCCAGTGTCATCAGACGCCGCCATTACAGATGAGGCAAAACCAATTGAGACCCAGCCCTCCTTAGATGACACCCCGGAAGAATCGGCAGAAGAAACCAAGCCTCCCGGGAAACCTGCCGAAACGTCTCATCCGCCTCTGTTTTTACCAAGACAGGCGCCACTATCCCCTCCGCCAGCGCCCGGTATCGTGGTATCACCTAAGATGCTGGTTATAGCCGGGTTGCTCCTGCTGGCAGCCTTTATAGCCGTTATACTGTTAGTAAGCCGCGATGACGATGGCTCAAATACTGCTGCTGATCCAAAAGCATCGCAAGCCGCCACAGCAGATGCCGAGGCCGAAGCGGTTAAGTACCACGAGGAAATACGCTCCTATACTGATGTCCCGGCCGACCAGACACCCTCGTTAGTAGCCGTCACCGACCCGGCAAAGCTTGCCGAGAAGAGTCCGGTATTATTCAAGAATGCCCAAAAAGATGATGTTGTCCTGTTCTATCTTAACCCCGATAAAACAGGAAAGGCTGTTTTATACCGGCCATTAACTAAAAAACTTATTGCTATTGTCGATGGGGTTAACCTGAACCCTGGTACATCTAGTACCGAACCTGCCACAAACGCGATGCCAGCCAGACCAGCTCGATAATAAAAATCTTTTCCCGGCTGTGGATAAGTATTGTTGCAATTAAATTAAAGTTCCAGCAGTGTCTATAGTATTAAATGTGTTCAATACTGCTAGTTAACAGATAAATATGGAAAATATTGTTGCTATAAATACGTCATTTTATTTATGTGCAAAGCGGAATTTCCATACAATACCTGCATATATTTTGTACTCGATTACTATTGCACCCCTGTTTGAAAAGAGTCATACTGTGACTAGTTATTTACTAAATATATAGTAAAAACAAAAACAAAAACCAAAAACAAACAAAAACACATGTTAAAACGGATATATCCGTGTCGATTTAGCAAATCGGCATTCAGTTCTAGAATTTCCCCTGTCACGCGGTTGCTGCGTGTTTTTGTATATTTTGTAATTCTGACCTCTGTTGCTGTTATTTCATATACGCGCATGGGCGCGCCTGCCCCCGTGTATGCGGCTACTTCCAGCAATCTCAACTTCCAGGCGCGCCTGCTTTCCAATGCCGGCAACGTCGTACCGGACGGCTTCTACAATATTGAATTTAACCTCTACTCCGCTAGTACCGGCGGAACAAGCGAATGGACGGAGACTAGGACAGGGGGAAGCAAGGTTAGGGTAGTCAATGGTTACCTATCAGCTAATTTGGGCGACGTAAGCGGTTTTCCACCGACAATAGATTGGGATCAGGACCACTGGCTGACGATGAATATTGGGGGCAGCGGTACCCCGGTTTGGGACGGCGAAATGACGCCGCGGATAAAGCTGACGGCTGTGCCTTATGCCTTTCAGGCCAAACAATCGGAAATTCTAAACAAAACCACCGGTGCCAATACCGGTATTTTAGACTTCTTAGCTTTAACGGCAGACCGTAATATCAATTTGCCCGATCAAGATGGTACGCTTTGTATCCAAGGCTCACCGGATTGCGTGGATGTGAGCACAACAAACACCACTGCTACGACAAGCAACAATTCTGGCCTGGAGATTAGTGCCGATGGTCTGCGTTTGCTGGGGGGCTGCAGCGACGGGCAATCACTCAAATGGAACGCAACTGCTAAAGAGTGGCAATGTACGTCAAGCAGCGGCTCCTCAATCGGGGTGCGGGAAAGTGACGGCTCACCCACAATAGCGGCAGACATAATAGAATTTGGGCCGCCTACCGGCTCTGACAGTGAATTTATCGTAACCAACGAGGGCAGCGGCGTCAGCCGCATCAGGCTTGGCAACGGTGTTCTGACTCTCAGTAACTATGCATCTACTCTTGACGCCGCCTACGTCAACGTCGGCGAAAGCCCGGCCGCCGGCGACGTCTCCGGCTCGTTCACGGCCGGACTAAGCGTCAACGACGTCCAGAACAACGCCGTTGACCTGGGCGCCGAAACGGTCGGCGACTACGTCCAGAACCTGGGAACAATGGTTGGCCTTTCCATTACCGGTACCAACTCCGGCGAGGGCAGTACTCCGGGACTTAGCGTTACCTACGGCTCGGCCGCCAACACGGCAGTCCAGGGCAATACCCAGCTTACCTGCGCCGCCGGCTCCGGCGACCTCACCGGCGGCGGCACGGTCATTACCCTTGGCAGCGGCGGCAGCTGCGGCAGCATTACCATCTCTGAAGCACCGGTCTTTGATACCAGCGTTACCAGCCCGCTGTTTAAGAACGCCGGCGGGCTATTGGCGCTGCAAGCCGCCGCCTCGGCCGGCGCCGACGACATCGTCTTCTCGACGGCCGGCAGCGAAAAGCTGCGTATCCTGGAGAACGGCCAGCTGTTCTTCGAAAAGGGCACCAACGACGCTACCATAGTCATGAATACTCCGAGCGGCGCAGCCGCCACCTACACCTTCGACGGTGCTAGCGGAACGGTGCTGACAACGGCTAACTTCGGCGCCGCCGGCGGACTCGACGCCGCCTACGTCAACGTCGGCGAAAGCCCGGCCGCCGGCGACGTCTCCGGCTCGTTCACGGCCGGACTAAGCGTCAACGACGTCCAGAACAACGCCGTTGACCTGGGCGCCGAAACGGTCGGCGACTACGTCCAGAACCTGGGAACAATGGTTGGCCTTTCCATTACCGGTACCAACTCCGGCGAGGGCAGTACTCCGGGACTTAGCGTTACCTACGGCTCGGCCGCCAACACGGCAGTCCAGGGCAATACCCAGCTTACCTGCGCCGCCGGCTCCGGCGACCTCACCGGCGGCGGCACGGTCATTACCCTTGGCAGCGGCGGCAGCTGCGGCAGCATTACCATCTCTGAAGCACCGGTCTTTGATACCAGCGTTACCAGCCCGCTGTTTAAGAACGCCGGCGGGCTATTGGCGCTGCAAGCCGCCGCCTCGGCCGGCGCCGACGACATCGTCTTCTCGACGGCCGGCAGCGAAAAGCTGCGTATCCTGGAGAACGGCCAGCTGTTCTTCGAAAAGGGCACCAACGACGCTACCATAGTCATGAATACTCCGAGCGGCGCAGCCGCCACCTACACCTTCGACGGTGCTAGCGGAACGGTGCTGACAACGGCTAACTTCGGCGCCGCCGGCGGACTCGACGCCGCCTACGTCAACGTCGGCGAAAGCCCGGCCGCCGGCGACGTCTCCGGCTCGTTCACGGCCGGACTAAGCGTCAACGACGTCCAGAACAACGCCGTTGACCTGGGCGCCGAAACGGTCGGCGACTACGTCCAGAACCTGGGAACAATGGTTGGCCTTTCCATTACCGGTACCAACTCCGGCGAGGGCAGTACTCCGGGACTTAGCGTTACCTACGGCTCGGCCGCCAACACGGCAGTCCAGGGCAATACCCAGCTTACCTGCGCCGCCGGCTCCGGCGACCTCACCGGCGGCGGCACGGTCATTACCCTTGGCAGCGGCGGCAGCTGCGGCAGCATTACCATCTCTGAAGCACCGGTCTTTGATACCAGCGTTACCAGCCCGCTGTTTAAGAACGCCGGCGGGCTATTGGCGCTGCAAGCCGCCGCCTCGGCCGGCGCCGACGACATCGTCTTCTCGACGGCCGGCAGCGAAAAGCTGCGTATCCTGGAGAACGGCCAGCTGTTCTTCGAAAAGGGCACCAACGACGCTACCATAGTCATGAATACTCCGAGCGGCGCAGCCGCCACCTACACCTTCGACGGTGCTAGCGGAACGGTGCTGACAACGGCTAACTTCGGCGCCGCCGGCGGACTCGACGCCGCCTACGTCAACGTCGGCGAAAGCCCGGCCGCCGGCGACGTCTCCGGCTCGTTCACGGCCGGACTAAGCGTCAACGACGTCCAGAACAACGCCGTTGACCTGGGCGCCGAAACGGTCGGCGACTACGTCCAGAACCTGGGAACAATGGTTGGCCTTTCCATTACCGGTACCAACTCCGGCGAGGGCAGTACTCCTGGCCTGAGCGTTACCTACGGCGCAGCCGCCAACACGGCAGTCCAGGGCAATACCCAGCTTACCTGCGCCGCCGGCTCCGGCGACCTCACCGGCGGCGGCACGGTCATTACCCTTGGCAGCGGCGGCAGCTGCGGCAGCATTACCATCTCTGAAGCACCGGTCTTTGATACCAGCGTTACCAGCCCGCTGTTTAAGAACGCCGGCGGGCTATTGGATCTGCAAGCCGCCGCCTCGGCCGGCGCCGACGACATCGTCTTCTCGACGGCCGGCAGCGAAAAGCTGCGTATCCTGGAGAACGGCCAGCTGTTCTTCGAAAAGGGCACCAACGACGCTACCATAGTCATGAATACTCCGAGCGGCGCAGCCGCCACCTACACCTTCGACGGTGCTAGCGGAACGGTGCTGACAACGGCTAACTTCGGCGCCGCCGGCGGACTCGACGCCGCCTACGTCAACGTCGGCGAAAGCCCGGCCGCCGGCGACGTCTCCGGCTCGTTCACGGCCGGACTAAGCGTCAACGACGTCCAGAACAACGCCGTTGACCTGGGCGCCGAAACGGTCGGCGACTACGTCCAGAACCTGGGAACAATGGTTGGCCTTTCCATTACCGGTACCAACTCCGGCGAGGGCAGTACTCCTGGCCTGAGCGTTACCTACGGCGCAGCCGCCAACACGGCAGTCCAGGGCAATACCCAGCTTACCTGCGCCGCCGGCTCCGGCGACCTCACCGGCGGCGGCACGGTCATTACCCTTGGCAGCGGCGGCAGCTGCGGCAGCATTACCATCTCTGAAGCACCGGTCTTTGATACCAGCGTTACCAGCCCGCTGTTTAAGAACGCCGGCGGGCTATTGGATCTGCAAGCCGCCGCCTCGGCCGGCGCCGACGACATCGTCTTCTCGACGGCCGGCAGCGAAAAGCTGCGTATCCTGGAGAACGGCCAGCTGTTCTTCGAAAAGGGCACCAACGACGCTACCATAGTCATGAATACTCCGAGCGGCGCAGCCGCCACCTACACCTTCGACGGTGCTAGCGGAACGGTGCTGACAACGGCTAACTTCGGCGCCGCCGGCGGACTCGACGCCGCCTACGTCAACGTCGGCGAAAGCCCGGCCGCCGGCGACGTCTCCGGCTCGTTCACGGCCGGACTAAGCGTCAACGACGTCCAGAACAACGCCGTTGACCTGGGCGCCGAAACGGTCGGCGACTACGTCCAGAACCTGGGAACAATGGTTGGCCTTTCCATTACCGGTACCAACTCCGGCGAGGGCAGTACTCCTGGCCTGAGCGTTACCTACGGCGCAGCCGCCAACACGGCAGTCCAGGGCAATACCCAGCTTACCTGCGCCGCCGGCTCCGGCGACCTCACCGGCGGCGGCACGGTCATTACCCTTGGCAGCGGCGGCAGCTGCGGCAGCATTACCATCTCTGAAGCACCGGTCTTTGATACCAGCGTTACCAGCCCGCTGTTTAAGAACGCCGGCGGGCTATTGGATCTGCAAGCCGCCGCCTCGGCCGGCGCCGACGACATCGTCTTCTCGACGGCCGGCAGCGAAAAGCTGCGTATCCTGGAGAACGGCCAGCTGTTCTTCGAAAAGGGCACCAACGACGCTACCATAGTCATGAATACTCCGAGCGGCGCAGCCGCCACCTACACCTTCGACGGTGCTAGCGGAACGGTGCTGACAACGGCTAACTTCGGCGCCGCCGGCGGACTCGACGCCGCCTACGTCAACGTCGGCGAAAGCCCGGCCGCCGGCGACGTCTCCGGCTCGTTCACGGCCGGACTAAGCGTCAACGACGTCCAGAACAACGCCGTTGACCTGGGCGCCGAAACGGTCGGCGACTACGTCCAGAACCTGGGAACAATGGTTGGCCTTTCCATTACCGGTACCAACTCCGGCGAGGGCAGTACTCCTGGCCTGAGCGTTACCTACGGCGCAGCCGCCAACACGGCAGTCCAGGGCAATACCCAGCTTACCTGCGCCGCCGGCTCCGGCGACCTCACCGGCGGCGGCACGGTCATTACCCTTGGCAGCGGCGGCAGCTGCGGCAGCATTACCATCTCTGAAGCACCGGTCTTTGATACCAGCGTTACCACGCCGCTGGTTACTAACGCCGGTGCCTTAACCTTATCTACAACCGGTGCCAATAACTTAACAATCTCAAGCGGCTCTGGATTGGTTAACCTTGGTGCAAGCACCATCGCCACAACCAGCGGCCTTACGTTTAACATGGCTAATGCCAGCGACACCGCGTTCACTATAAATAACAGCGGGGCAGGGCTGGCAAACTTGAATGTGGAGGGTCAAGGAACGTTTGGCACAGGGCTGGTGGTCACGTCGGGAAGCGCCTCTATCACTGGAAACAGTACTATCAATGGCACATTTGGAACATATACCACCGGATATAACCTTATGGGTACGGATGCTACACTTAATGCCTATGGATATTTCCGTTCGGTCAGCACCAGTGATACGGTCAGCCGTTTTGAAATTGGTGCTTATGATATCTTTGGATCGGGCGGCGGCCGCGACTTGGTTCTTAACCCTCTAGGCGGCAATGTGGGAGTCGGCGGTGACCTTACACCGGACGGTCTCTTCTCAGTAGGTTCAACCAGCCAGTTCCAGGTAAATGCCAGCGGACTTGTATCCAGCAACGGAGTGACGGCTGGAAGCGGCCTTATCCAGGGAACTGGCGGCTTAACTATAACTGGCGCATTTAGCATCGATGGAGCCATTTTTGATCCAACCGGCAACCTCGTGCTTAACGACATAACAGATATAGGCTCGGCGGCTACCGGTCTTCAGGTAGCTATCGATGGTTCGCTGCTCGATATTGATGGCAGTCTGGTACTTAATGACCAGGTATTATTGGGCTCAAGCACTACCGGTCTCCAAATTACCACTGCTGGCGCAATCACAGACCTGGATGGTACGGCCGTACAATTCGGCGAAAGCGTAGCTATTAACGGCAACCTTCTGGTCCAGCAAACTGCTACCGGAGCGGCAATTATGATCGACCGTACTGACGGCGTTATCGCTTCCCTTAAATCAGGACTGGCAAAATCCGGCTTCTTCTTCGATAATGCCGGGTCATTTAGTATCTCTACCGATACACGGGGAAATATTTCTACCGGCACCGGATCAGGCACTGACATAATTACGGCTTTGGCTAACGGCAGCGTTGGCATTGGCACAAGCGCCCCTGATTCAAGACTTCACATAACGGGCGGAGGTTTGTGTATAGAGACTTCGGATTCAGGCTGCGCCTCCTCCTCCGGCACAGCAATTATAGGATCTGGGTTAACCATTTTAGCCGGAGGTGCAAATATTACAGGGGGTATCGACAATAACAGCGGCAATATTACAGAAACAGGATCTATTACTGGTGTAGGGGCAAATATTACTGGTACAACTGGTCTCACGCTAGCTAGCGGCGGCAGTGGAGACCTTACCCTCGATAGCGCAAGCAATAAGATTGTTATATCCGATACCGACTCTACTCTCCAGCGTAACGCCGCAGGAACTACAACTATTGATCTGAACAATGCTGCCACCACCACATTGACCTTAGACAACCTCGGAGCCGGCATAGCCAACCTTAATGTTGCCAGCGGTGTATACCAGCAGGCTGGATTAAGCGGCGTAACTGTCGCCGCATGTACCGCCGGCCAGTATATCGGTAACGGCGTAAGAATTAGCGGTGGTATCACAACGGCCGGTACCTGTCGCAACGATGCCACCGGTATTTCAGACGCTCGGGTTAAGAAAGACGTTACCTCGGTAGGCTCTGTCCTTGATAAGTTAAACAGTGTAAACGTTGTCAGTTTCAACTTTAAAGTTGAAGAGATGCCCGAACTTAACCTTGACCACGGACTTCAGTACGGTGTCATAGCCCAGGAACTTGAACAAATTTTCCCTGAATTAGTGAAGCAGCGGGAGGACGGCTATAAAGAAGTTAACTTCCAAGGACTCAGCTTCTATAATTTGAAGGCTGTCGGTGAGATTGCTAAGCATTTAAATTCTCAAGGCAATGCCAGCCTGAATGCAGTTTCCGCAAACACATTAACGGTTAACGGCGACATTACAGCCGGCACAATCCGGGCGGATCGCATAGAAGGCCTTGAATACAATGGCCGCTTTGAGTCGTTGGAAGCACGGGTAAACAATCTGGAACAACAGCCAGCCAGCCAAGGTAATACCCAGCAAATTGACCTCGAGAATCTGTCCATCGGCAACTTAACGGCCAACGGTAACGCTATTATTAACGGTGAAACTAATGTTCAAAAACTAACCGTAAACCTTGATCTGATCGTCCAAGGTGCTGTTGAAATTAATGGCCCGGCAACGTTTAAAGAAATGGCCCGTTTCCAGAAAGACGTCCAGTTTGACGGCCAGATCAATGTGCTGGGCTACGCCAACGTCCAGGGCCTGACGGTGAACCTTAACCTTATCGTCCAGGGTGCCCTGGAAGTTAAGGGACCGGCTACATTTAAAGAAATGGTGCGGTTTGAAAAAGACGCCCAGTTTGACGGCAATGTGGCGGTTAAGGGGCAAATTACGCTGAACAGCGATACCGCCGGTACTGCTGTAGTAAAAGCCGGCGAAACGAGCGTTAAGGTGAAATTCAGCAAGCCAAAGACAACTAAGCCGGTTATTTCACTAACCCTCGGCGATGGTAAATTCGCGCAGTATAGCTATAAAAATGTCACCGAAGAAGAGTTTGAAATTATTCTAGCCAGCCCAGCACTTGAGGACATGGCTCTCTCCTGGATAGCCTTATCAGCCGATCCGCCCCCACCGGCTCCGGTAGCCAGCCATTAACTACCCCTGAATCTCCTTGATATTTAGCGTACTCTTATATATGCTGTTAAGCATAAGTGTAAAAACAAGAGCTAAAAAGGAATAATAGTCGTGGCCAAAGTAAGTAAAAAAAATGCGTCGAATGCAGAAACCGCATCGGTTGCCGCAGAAACGCACAAACATCGCAAAACCCGTTTCGTAAAAATTAAAAAAAGTTACCTCGCTATTATAGTGCTGGTACTGCTCATTGCCGCCGGAGGTGCTTTTGGATACCGGGCGTATGATGAGCAGCGTAAAGAAGTGAAGCGCCTGTCTAACCCGCAGGAATCCGCCAAGGCCGAGACAGAAAAGATTAAACAGGAAGTTTCCCGCTTAATTGAATTGCCAACCGATGAAGACCCTACTATAGCCACGGTCGTTGACTCAACCAAACTCAGCAACCAAGCCTTCTTTGCCAAAGCCCAGAATGGCGACCGGGTTGTAATGTATGCCAAAGCCAAGAAAGCCGTCTTATACCGGCCTGACACCAAAAAAATCATAGAAGTAGCACCAATTAACCTTGGCGATCCAAAAGCGCCTGCCCAATCGGCTCCTGCCAGCACCGCTCCGCAGCCTGACTCCCTGGAAGGTTCCGGTTTTACCACGACACCATAATATTGTTGACTCATTAGCACTAGTATGTTAATATTTGCCTAGTCTTGAATAAGCAAGAGAGGGTTCACCGGTAAAACGGCGGCCCTCTTTTATTATTCGGCGGAGTAAATAAGTACTAACGGGAGTCCTCACATTATGGCAGGAACAAAAGATGGCGGCAAAGCTGCTGCTCAAACTAACAAAGCCAAATACGGTTCTGATTTTTACGCAAAAATCGGTGCCGCAGGCGGTAAAAAAGGCCGCACCGGCGGTTTCTTCGCTAACCGCGAATTAGCCCGCGCTGCTGGCGCCAAAGGTGGCCGCATCAGCCGCCGCACCAAAAAGACTGCATAGTCTTAACAAAATGTAAAAGTCCCGCGCCGAGTTATCGCTGCGGGACTTTTTAATTATTTTGAAGATAGTTTTAACCTCTTGACCTGCACCATACATACTATTGCTCGAGTTAATGAAAGTTTAATGAAGTCCAACTATAGTAGCCGAAGGTAGGTATCCCGATTAAAAATTTAGTTAGTTAAACGGTACACCCGGCAAAAACGATTAGCCGTAACAGTCCAGTTATGCCGGCAGTTAATGCAGTGGTAGTGGCCGCTTTGTTTTTCAACCCCAGACTGCGCGCAAACCGGGCATTTACTGCGTAAATACTGCCAGTTTCGGTAACTATCCATACAATCTTCAATATGTTCATCGCTAATTGCCTGTCCGTAGTGTTCAGCTAACTCCTTAGCACTTTGCCAGGCTTCAACTTCCATGCGAATTAACCGTGCGTCAGTATTGTATGTGTTATGGCCATACTTCATGTGGCCCAGTTCATGTAACAGAGACCAAGCCGGATTTTCAGCCGCGGGGTCGTAGTAAATTATCTTATCTTCGGCAGACCAGGAAAAGGTATCCGAAGTCTCAAAGCGCATAGCAGGGAAGTCGCGCTTAACAGCGGCCAATAATGTGCTAAAACTACTGCTGGTTTTTGATTTGGCGGGCGAATTCATAGCATCCATATATGACGGCTTCTTCGGCTCTCAGTGCTTCCCGTAAGGGAGGTACCGACACTAAATTTGAGCCAAAAAGCATTAACTCCTCATGCAACCGGTCGGAAAATTTTTCAAAATGACTGCCTACGCCGCCACCAACGATGACTACGTCCGGCGTTACAGTAGTAATTACGTTGGTCAGACCCAGCGCGATATTGCGGCTGATGGCGTACCAGGTCTGCGGATCATCGATATCACTGGCTCGCATGCCGTACTTATTAAAAATAGCTTTGCCAGAAGCAAAGTCTTGCCACTTCTGCAGCTTGCCATCGTGTTCAAAGATCATATGGCCAAATTCCATATCGGCATATTCCGGATCAATTATACCGTTTATGATCACTACTCCACCAATACCAGTACTAATAGTTATATAAAGAGCTTTTTTATACGCATGACTGATCAGTATTGCTTCAGACAGTCCAGCCAAATTCGCATCGTTTTCAAGTACTGCCGGCACACCGCAAATTTCCTCAAGCGCTTCGCCAATCGCCACGTTTTCCCAAGGAAGGTTGCCGAACGCAATAACAGACTGGTTAGTTCGCCGGTCAATTCGCCCGGGCGCCCCAGCTACACAGACGGTTATATCAGCTTTATGCTCAAGTTTTTCAAAGGTATTTTTGAGTTCGTTCAAGAAGTCCGGGTAGTCTTTTGGCGTTTCGAACCGAACTGACTCCAGTAATTTTCCTTTGGCGGAAAATACTGCCATCAATGTCTTGGTACCGCCAATGTCGACTGCTAAATACATTGCTAGTATCGTACTATAGAATGCAACGCTTTGTCTTGTCTGTAATAGGGTTTTGACTAATAGGGGTGAAACAGCTATAATAATGACTTAAGTCTGAACGGGGAAACAATCCACGGGTTGCCGCAGCATATAAGGAGGCATGTGTATCATGTCAAAATCAACTATTACGATGGACGAACTGCTTGCAGGCAGTACCATTGAACAACTAAAAGCCGGCGATGTCGTCGAAGGAACCGTTACATCGGTGCGCAAGCACGAAGTATGGATTGACCTAGGCGCGCATGGCGTCGGCGTCGTTATGCGCCGCGAAATTGGGCACGGCCAGGTGATAGAAGAAGGCGCCAAAGTAACTACCAGCGTGGTAGACCCAGAACTCGAAGAAGGTTTTGCGCTTCTCAGCGTTAAACGAGCCGCTAAAGACAGGGGCTGGGACGAATTACAGCGCATCTTTGAAGCTGGCGAAGCAATTGAAATTACTCCGTATGACGCCAACCGTGGCGGTATGTTGGTAGAAATGGAAGGCATTCGTGGCTTCCTGCCTGTATCACAGTTGGCAGCCGGTCATTATCCTCGTGTTTCTGGCGCTGATAAAGATGAAATTTTACAAAAACTAAATGCCCTGACTAACCAGTCAATTCGCGTCCGAATTCTCGACGTCAGTCGTAAAGACAATAAACTGATCTTCTCCGAAAAAGAAGCTGTCAAAGACGATATGCAAGAGTTGTTCTCAAAACTCACCGTCGGTGACACTGTAAGCGGCGTAGTTACCGGAGTTATCGACTTCGGTGCGTTCGTGAACGTACAAGGCATCGAAGGCCTTATCCATATCTCGGAAATTTCTTGGGAACGTGTCGAAAATCCGCGCGATTACATTAAGACCGGCCAGGACGTTGAGGCCAAGATTATCGCCATCGATAAAGACCGCCTGAGTCTCAGCCTGAAGCAAATGCAACAAGATCCATGGCTAGAAGAAGTTAAAGCCTTCAAAAAAGGCGAAAATGTCGAAGGTAAAGTCACCCGGATCACGCCGTTTGGTGCTTTTGTACAACTCAGCTCAGCCGTAGAAGCCCTAGTTCATGTTTCAGAAATGAGCAATGACGATGCGGTTAACCCCGAAGAAATCTTTAAACTGAATGAGAAAAAGCAGTTCAAAGTGATCGACATAGATACCGAATCACGTAAAATTGCGCTGAGCCTTAAAGAATCAAAACCGAAGGCTAAATAACTATAACTAACGTATCTCACCGAAATGTAAGTAACGTAACTTAGAAGCAAGAAAGGAGCGCATATCATGGCCCGGACAATTGAAATCGAAGATGGCATTACCGTAGGCGCTCTAGCTGAAGAGTTGCAAATACCAGTAACTAGCCTAATCAGCGAACTGATGAAAAACGGCGTACTAGCTACCGTCAATGAACGGGTAGATTTTGATACAGCCCAAATTATCATCGGTGAGCTGCCCGATCTAGACGTTGAATTAGCCCGTAAAAAAGTAGAAACAAACCTTGGCCGTCGCAAGCAAGATCGCAAAACTACCGAAGGCGGCGAAACCCGACCGCCAGTGGTAGCCGTTATGGGTCACGTTGACCACGGCAAGACATCACTGCTCGATGCTATCTGTACTTCTAAAGTTGCTACCTCCGAAGCCGGGGGCATAACCCAGCACATTTCTGCCTACCAGGTAGATCATAACGGCCGCACCGTGACATTCCTTGATACGCCCGGCCACGAAGCCTTTGCGGCTATCCGCGAACACGGCGCCCATCTGACAGATGTAGTTATTATTGTGGTGGCTGCCGACGACGGAATTAAGCCGCAAACGTTAGAAGCAATCCGTTTTGCTCGCAAAGCCGACGTTAAAATCATCGTTGCCATCAATAAAATAGACAAAGAAGGCGCCAACGCCGACCGCGTCAAACAGCAGCTGTCCGAACAGGACTTACTCATAGAAGAGTGGGGCGGCGAAATAATTGCCGTTGAAGTATCCGCTAAAACCAAGCAAAACATCGACAAATTACTCGACATGGTACTGCTGGTTGCCGATGTTGAAGACCTGCGTGCCATTACAAAAGGTCCCGCCAGCGGCCTGATCATCGAAGCCCATATGGAACAGGGCCGCGGTCCTGTGGCAGTAGCTTTAGTTGAAGCAGGTACGCTATCAAAGGGAGATTTCGTAGTAGCTGGCGCCACCTACGCCAAAGTACGCAACCTAGAATCCACCACCACAAAAACGCTCGTTAACGCTGGTCCTTCCACCCCTGCTATGATAACTGGCTTCAAGGCTTTACCAGAATTCGGAGATGAATTTAACGTTGTCAAAAATGAAAAAGAAGCCCGCGCCCAAGCGGCTGCCCATGCCGTCACCCGCGCCCAAGCCAGTGCCAGCTCAGATATGAGCGGCAGCGAACTGATCCGCATCATTAACCGCACCAATAAAGTAAATGAACTTAACATTATCATCAAAGCCGATGTCCAAGGCTCACTAACCTCTGTTATAGACAGCCTTAAATCACTTGATACCGATGAAGTTGCCATTCGAATCGTCGGCTCCGGTGTCGGGGTAATTACCGAAAAAGACGCCCATCTGGCAGCCACCAGCAACGCCATTATTTATGGCTTCAGCGTACAGGCACCGGCAAGTATTAAACAGCTCGCTAACCGCGATCGCGTATCAATTCGTATATTTAGCATCATATATGAGTTAATTGATGATGTTAAAGACGAATTAACCAAACTTTTGCCGCCGGAAATTATCAGAACAGACCTTGGCCGCCTGCAAGTAAAAGGTATCTTTAAAATTACCAAGACCGAAGTTATTTGCGGCGGGGAAGTCACCAAAGGCAAACTAACTGCTCCAGCCTTGGCCACCGTTACCCGTGATGATGAGCCAATTGCCGAAGTTGAAATTACCGGCCTAAAGCGCGGCCCTCAAGAAGCCAAAGAAATTATAGAAGGCGAAATGTGTGGTGTTAGCTTTAAGTCCCAGTCCAGAGTTGATCTTCAAGAAAATGACCGCATTGAATTTTATACCCAGAAAACGGTTGCCCGTACCTTGTAATTATTATGAAAAATCCTTACGATCGTCTTTTCTCCAACGAACATGATGACGATGATACGGATTCCGACTCCTCCTTCCCAGCTCGGAAACCTATCAAGCCTCTTACAGTAAACGACTCAATTATTAACTTTTCCTTAAATAAGCAAAAAGAACCTGGGCAATCTGCTGCCGAAATGTTGCGGGCCGAACTCGAGGCTGCTTCTCCCACCAATGAGTATAAAGGTGACGAAGATGATGAAGACGAGGAAGATTCTGACTCCATCACCGCCAAGCCCCGTCGTCGTGGTGTTGCCCGCAGTATCCGTGCCATGCTGAAACGACGCCGTAGTCTGCGTCTCCAAACTGCATCTAGCGTAGCGGCATCTGCCACCGCTATTTCGGCGGCAAGCCCAGAATTAGCCACCGCAACAGCGGCAACCAAAGAGACAAACATGCCAACTGAGCGAGCAGTGTCAGAGACAGAGGTAGAAATATTTTTGCATGATAAGGAACTATTGCCGGAAATCTCTGATGACAAACTCTCAGAGTCCCCGCAGTCCGAAGCTAATATTACTGACGAAACTTTTACCGATACCTTAAATTCAACAACCGCAAAGACGCCACCACCAACACCGCCGCCCCTAAATATCGCTGCCCTACCAGTCATGTTTACTGCCGCCCAAGCCGCCGCCAACGCAGCGCCAGCAGTTGCTGCAGCTAGTATAGTCGGAGCAGGGGCCGCCGGCGCGGTTGGAAGTGCCGCAACGTCCAATTTAAATCAGGCTCCATCTGTTATTATTGATCGTCGTAATAGCTTGGCCGGCCCTTTCGTGGCCTTTTTAGCGGCTAATTACCTCAGTAAACGCCGTGATCGGAAAATCCGTCGTGAAGCAAAAAAAACTAACAGGGAACTAGAAGCTACCCAAACTCGTTTACGTCAAGAATCGCAGCGCACCGGCCGTCTGGAAGACTCTGTTGCGACGGTAAAACGTCAATCATCAACTGCACCAGGATTAACTGAAGTCGCCCGTTCTCTCCCAGAAGTACCCCAGGCGCGTCCAAACGCCCCTGTTAAGGTTGCGGAAGTACTTGCTGCTACTGGCAAGCTGTCTCCTCCTAAGTCGGCAGAAGGTACTATTCAATCAGAACAATTGTCTCGGTCATCATCAAAAGGTGACACCCAAAAACAACCCGAGCAGCCAGGACTTTCCGCCGAATTTCTTATGCGCAACCAACCCAGTCGCCAGGAAGCCACTGAATTCATTAAAGAGTCAGATTTTGACCGACGCTATGAAGTCAAAGACGCTCCAGCCACCGGGCATGGGCCGGTTGCCCAGTCTGTGGTCTCAAGTAAAATACGTTCCCGAGCTATCAGGCAGCGGTCACCTATAGCTACAGCTGAGCAGCCCATCGCGCCGCCCTCTACAATTGGCCATTCGTCATCTATGCCCGGCACAGATCTCTATAAGCAATCTATCCGAACCGGTATCTTAGCAGGTGTTGCCGTAGTTATACTGGGAAGTATCACCATAATAGCTCTATAGCTTATCTACTTAACACCTTCAAAAAAATTACCCCACACAAACATATTGACATTTACGCATTATTGTGCTACAATTTAAACAATACTTTCAATTACAAATTGATCATATTTTAAGTATCAAGTAAGGAACAATCTCTATGACAGAAAAAACTAACCATCCTAGCCCAGAGTTAAGCGCTCCCGCTACCTCTATGCAACCATTTGAAGAACAGGTAGCACGACTTAACGAAGCTGCTTCGGCTGGCTATACTCCTTATTATAAAGAAGAACTTAAACGCTATAACGATTACATTAATCCTCCTCCATTCGCCCAAGAACCAATAGAGCATGAAAAAAAGCACGGATTAATCGAAAAAGAGCACACTATAAACGGTAGGAAATTCTGGATTAGCCAAGAATATACATCTGATGATATAGATACAACCGTAACACCTGTTGTTCCAGCAGCACCAGCACCAACTCCACAACCTAAACCAGCACCCGCTCCCAATCCAATCCAGGCACCTAAACCAGCACCAGTCCCAGCAACTGTAAAACCAATCAAAATGACTCCGGTTCCTCCACCAACAGCGGCACCAAAGCCAAAACCTACTCCTGCACCCGCGGCACCAGCACCAAAACCGATTCATAACATTATTAGGTCACCAGAAATCAACGATGGTCTTGATATTGATGTCGCGTCAGCTGAAAAAGCAAAATATGGTCAAGATTCTATCTTAGTCAATAAAAATTTACGATTATTTGGTGTCTTTGACGGTTGTGGTGACGGCGGCGGCAATCCAAAAGCCGCTTCACAGGCAGCTAAAGAAGCTATTGATATGCACTTTGAAACTGAATATGGCGACCGTGAATTCACATCAATCAGTGAAGCTATCACAGCTATGGAAAATGCTTTTGTCGCTGCCCGCACCGCCGTATCAGAATACGGAGAAGACGGTTTGACCACCGCGTCTGTCCTTAAACTAATTGTGGTTGATGGAGAAACCTATGCTATTTATGGCCACGCCGGCGACAGTCGTATATACCACGATATCCAGGGTTCCCCACGATCAACACAAATAACGAGAGACCAGGGCTTCGCTAATAAAATACACAATGCACTTGGGGCTGATAATCCTGCCGTTGGCGATGTCTTCTCGCATTTCCTTGTTAAGGAAAGCGACCGATTAATGATCTGTACCGATGGCATCACCGGTGATGGAGTTGCTGATTCCCTAACTCCTGAAGAAATGTACGAAGCAATGAAGGGTGATGCAGATACTACTCAGGATGTTGCCGACCGATTTATTAAGATAAGTAAAAAAGAGGACGACAAATCAGTCATCATAATTGATCTTGACGTAGCTCCAGGTAAGGCTCCTATGGCAAAACCTAGCTTAGTTCCTGATCCACCGACAAAACCAACAACTGTTGTTCCTCCAAAACCAACAACCGCTCCATCGGATCCAGATATTGATGATCTTGATGATGAAGAGCCAACTTTGCCGCATGATCCGGTAACACCGAAGGATACTCCCGAAGCCAAAGCTCGCAAGAGAAAAAGTGCACGTGAATATGCTAAGCAACGAATGGCCGCTATGTTCCGAAAAGACAAGAAGAAAGACGACGCTGCTGACCCGGTAGATCCTAAGCATAGAAAAAGACAAAAACGATATGCCCGGACCCTTGGTACAGTCACGGCTCTTGTGGCAGTAGTCGCAATCGCTGGCGGCATGTCTCAGAACACCGGTGACAAGACTCAACTTGTCGATCAAAATCAGCCGATTAAGCCAGTTGGAACCGGGAATACCGCAGGCGTAGTAAATATGACCGATGCGGAGATCCGCGCTGAACTTAAAAGAATGAATAAACTACAGACTCCTTAAACTAGGTTTGTTTGGTACAATATAAAAAGATAAACAGGAAGATACTATGTTTCAGATAGATGACAAA
Organism: Candidatus Saccharimonadia bacterium; assembly: GCA_963717365.1. Lineage (GTDB taxonomy): Bacteria > Patescibacteriota > Saccharimonadia > Saccharimonadales > 2-12-FULL-41-12 > JALQXV01. The sequence continues at coordinate 645,631 of OY970327.1, read as the reverse complement.
TTTTTAGAAAGTCTCGGCTTAGGCAGTTTGCCCCAAGAAGAAAAAGATAAAATGAAGGCCCACATTTACGAAACGCTGGAAATGCGAGTCGGAATGACGCTTGCCAGCAACATGACCGAAGCGCAGCTTGATGAGTTTGAAGGCCTAATGAATGCCAACGACGAAGAAGGCGCCCTCAAATGGCTAGAAACTAATTTCCCAAACTACCGCCAAGTAGTTGCCGATGAGCTAGAAAAGCTTAAGGCTGAAGTATCAGCCGCCGCTCCGCACATTGTTGCCGAGTCAGCTGGCCAGTCCGGACAGTAATTTATAGTAGTATTTGCTACAACGGCAGCTGAAGCTGGTAGCCGGAAAGAAATGCCTGAATAGGCATTTCTTTTTTATTAACAGGTTGAACAGTGCGAACCCTAAGCGCATCTTCCCCGCAGTAAACGACCAACTCTTTCTTGGTAGCATGGTATTCGCCAGGTTGGCCTGCCTTGATATCAGGTATAAACAAACTAATGTCCGATGTATTAATAACATCAGCTGAAGTGATGATTAACTGGTGTGCTCCAATGGTAGTACGGCTTTTAGGCCAAGTACAATAGGCCCTTATTTGTCGCTCCAACATTGTCGCAGGACGAGTCCAGTCCAGCTCGCCATCGGTTTTGCTAATGAGTGAGTCATAGGTAGCTTGCTGGTGGTTTTGTGGCTGGGGTTGCAAACTGCCATCAAGAATACGTAATAGGTGCTGAATAACTAATTTTGAACCAATTTGCGATACACTGTCTGCCAGCGATTGTTTAGTGATAGTACCGGGTACAGAAAGTAACTGTTGGGCATATACAGGGCCAGCGTCCATTTCGGCTGTCAGCTTCATGAGAGAAACGGCTGTCTGATTTTCGCCGCTCAGGATAACACTTTCTAGAGGTGTTGGCCCACGGTGTTTTGGCAACTGGGAAGGGTGAATATTGAGAATACCTTTTGGGAAGATATCAATAACCGCTTGGGGAATAATTTTACCGAAAGCGACCAGAACTCCAACTTCTGCCTTGAGAGCAGCTAAATCACCGACGATAGAGGATAGTTTATGAGGCATGAGAATTGGGATATGGTGAAGTTTAGCCAACTCTGCAATTTCTACCGCGCGTTGGCTGCGCGAGGTTGCAGATTGGTTATGGAGTACTACAGCGACTACGTCGTAACCGGCCTTCAGTAAGGCCTGAAGCGTCGGACAAGTCGTGGTAACTCCGGTAGCAAGACGTTCGTTACCAAAGAATATTATTTTGGGCGATTGCTTCTTCATAATCTAAACTCTCCAGCTTTCCCTCGTCGGTTAACTTATAAAAGGCTTCCTTGCGGTCTTTGATATGGTCTACAAAGACAATGCCGTTGGTATGATCGATTTCGTGCTGGAATACCCGGGCTAAAAACCCTTCGGCCTTGAGTCGAATTGGCTTACCTTCGTGGTCGAGCGCTTTGATGCGGACCTTGCTGTGGCGGGGGACTTTGCCATAGACGTCTTTGACACTGAGACAGCCCTCGAAATCTTCCTCAACAACACCCTCATATTTAGTGATTTCTGGATTAATAAATACCTGAAAACCACGATCTTCTTTGTTATCAAAGTTATTACGAATAATAACCACTCGCTTGAGGTCATTAATTTGAACTGCTGCTAAAGCTACGCCCACCTCGTGGGGCCGTCCATCTTCCCAGTCTAGAGTTGCTGCTTCCATCTCTTTGATCAGCGAAACGGTCTGGTCATCAATAAAACCCACCTTGGTTGAGCGTTTTCTAAGGTTTTTCTCTGGTAATGTGATGATCGGTCGAAATTTCATATCTGATTAAGTATACAGCACGACAACTGATTACAGTAAATTGCTTGGGTCTAAATTGATGATGCATTTGACAGGAATAGTTTGTGCCAGGCGGGTGAGGGCAGGACGCTGTTTAGCTTTGACAATGATTTGCCAGGTGTAGGTGTTGTTGCGCTTCTCAATAAAACTAGGCGTAGGGCCAGAAATTTTGATAGGTTCGCCGGACTCGCGCAGGAATTTCATAATTTGATCACATGAGCTTGCTACTGTTGCTTGGCGGGCCCGTGTAACCTCGATTTTCATCAGGTAAAAGAAAGGGGGGAGTTCGAATTGCTTACGTTCAAGCATTTGAGCGTCATAAAACTGCTGCCAAGAATAATTGCCGACGGCAGTTTGTACCGCAGTATTTTCAGGATCATAGGTTTGTACTACCACTTCGCCGCTGCGGTGGCCACGACCCACTCGTCCAATTAGTTGGTGCATCAGCTGGTAAGAGCGCTCACTAGAGGTATAGTCGGGGAATTGTAGCTCGTTTTCAGCGAGCAAAATTCCTACTAGTGACAATCGTGGCAAGTCATGGCCTTTGGCCAACAATTGGGTACCGATGAGGATATCAATTTCACCACGCTGAATTTCGCCTTGGCGAGCGGCAAAGCGGTCGGCCGTCCGGTTGTCCATGTCAAAGCGGGCAATCCGGGCATTGGGGAAGGCATGAGTGACCGCTTCAACGATAGCTTTAGTACCGGGGCTTTTAAAGATGATTTCGTGGGAGCTGCATTCGGGGCAGACGCTGGGCGCGGGGATGTGGTGGCCACAAGTGTGACACTGCAGCCGGTGTTTATCGCCGTGGTAGGTGTAAGGCAAGTCACAGCGTGGGCAGACGGCGTGCCAGCCGCATTTCTGGCATAAAATTAGCCGGGCGCTGCCGCGCTTGTTCAAAAAGAGCAGGCTTTGCTCCTGGCGGGCCAGTGTTTTGGTAATGGCTGCTAGCAGTGTTGTGCTTAGTAGTGGATAGCGGGTGCGCTCGGTGCTGTCGCGGATGTTTACTATTTGCGTCTCAACATTACCGCTAGTAATAGCGACGGCTTTTTCCTGCATGCGTATAATCTGTATATTCCGCTGCTCCGCAATATAATATTCACTGATTGGGGGGGTTGCTGAACCCATAACAAACTTGGCGCCGTGCAAACGTGCTAACTGACTGGCAGCTCGAGTAGCCTGGTAGTAGGGGGCCTGATCTTGCTTGTAGGCAGGCTCATGGAACTCGTCAATAACCACCAGTCCAACATCGCTCAGTGGCATAAATAATGCAGAGCGGGGCCCGATGACTATTTGCGGACTATCGCTATCCTGAATTGCCTGCCACACCTCTCGTCGACGGGCAGGCGTTAAATTGGAGTGGGTAACACGCACAGGGACGGCCATATGACTTTCAAAGCTAGCCACAATTTGTGGTGACAGGGCAATTTCTGGAACAAGAATGAGAACTGATTTGCCGTTAGCGATTGCTTGACGGGCAAGTTCTATATAAACGCGGGTCTTACCAGTGCCGGTTTCGCCATGTAGCAGAACAGGACCGGTAGCAGCGGTTATACTGGTAAGTACATTTTTTTGTTCAGCTGTCAGCGGTGGATTTTCAACTAGAGCCGAACGGCTTACTTTTGTTTTCGGTTCAGTAAAAACGTATTGTTTTGGCCCAGCCAACGGTAAAAATTGTTGGGAAATAATGCCGAATGGCGCAGGATAGTATTCAAGCAACCAGCTAAATAAGCCGATGTGTTGATTCGGTAGTATTGCGTTAGTAGTAGCTTCGATTGGATTGGTCTTGAATTCAGGTTTTTCAACTTCGCGGACCACAAATGCCATAACGATGCTGGAACGAATTTTTACAACAATAATACAGCCCGCTTCTAACCGAGTTACGCTGCTATATGTTAGCGGTCCGGTGCCATGATACTGCCGGCTGGCGGGTGCGACCTCGTAAAAATACATAATATATACAGTATAAACCGAGCTGGCTTACAGATAACCATAAATCGTTGCTACAACAGATGTAAAGCAGAGTTGTAAAAAAATCAATTTAAACTACGTTTATGATTTGATACAAGAAGCTACTTCAAACTTATTAAAGATTAGGTGTTGAAATGATTCGGCTATGTGTCTATACTAAGCGTTGTTATCGTAACATCGAAAAGCTTATGTTAGACGTATTTATTACCTCCCGAGTCCGGCGCAAAATTATCGTGGTATATGCCAAATATCCCGACTTTAAAACACATGTCCGCGGGCTCGCTAAACTGATCAAAGAAGACGCCGGAAATATCCAGCGTGAATTAAAACGCCTAGAAAAAATCGGCTTCCTGATGTCAGAAAAACAAGCCAATACCAAGATCTATTACACTAACAAACAGTTCGTTATCTTTAAAGAATTACAAAGCATCGTACTTAAATCACAACGTGCCACCCAAAAACGGCAACAATAAACGCTTGAAAAAACAGCGTCACTACTGTAGAATAGGAATTAATGATACAAGTTACTAAGAAAGATTCGAAAGAATCGACCGAGAATATGTTGCGACGTTTTACGCGCAAGGTACAGCAATCCGGCGTTATTGCCACTGCTAAGCAGCTGCAGTATTTTGAAAAACCTGTTAGCAAGCGCGACCGACGTTTGAAGGCGATTGTTCGCCGTGAGCGAAAAGTTCTAAAAGTCAAAAAACTCAAGCTTTCGTAAAACTATAATTATGATCAAACAAACCATTGATCAAGATATTAAGTCCGCCATGCTTGGCGGAGATAAACAGTTGGCCGAAGCGCTTAAGATGCTTAAGAGCGTTATTTTGTATGCCGAAGTAGCATCTGGGAAACGTGAAACGGGATTGCCTGACCAAGAAGTTGTAGCGCTGCTGCAAAAAGAACTTAAAAAGCGTACCGAAGCCGCACAGATGTATGAGCAAGGCGGTAACGCCGAGCAGGCTGCCAGCGAACGAAACGAAGAAATAATTATTCAAAAATATTTGCCTAAGCAATTGGACGTTTCGGCAGTGAACGAGCTAATTGACCAAGCAATAGCAGAGTATGAGAGTGAACTAGACAACCAGGCGATGGGCAAATTAATTGCAGCCGTTAAAGAAAAATCGGGTGGTGCGGCTGACGGCGCAACTGTAGCTCGACTAGTAAAGGCTCGGTTAAGCTAAATGATTTTACTGATGGGTATTGCCGGGTCTGGCAAGGGTACACAGGGCAAACTGCTCGGTACGGCTCGTGATTATCATGTATTGTCCACCGGCGAGTTGTTGCGCAACTATGGTTCAGAGGAGCAACATGCTCGCATGCACACCGGCGAATTAATTAGCGACGACGAAGTCACCAAGCTGCTTGATCAAGCGCTGGATAATCTGGATGACCCTAATCGAACCATTCTCGATGGCTATCCCCGCTCTGTTACCCAATCAAAATGGTTGTTGGCGCAAGCGGCGGCTAATCGGTTTGAAATTCAGTATGTACTGCATCTGCAAGCTTCTCGTGAGGCTGTAAAGGAACGTATGCGCGAACGGGCTCGGGCGGATGACCATGATGCGGCTATCGAAGCTCGTTTTGAAGAGTATCAACATCGGACGGTACCGATTTTGGATTATTATCGCAACCATGGCATCGAAGTCATCGAAGTCAATGGTGAGCAGCCGATTGAAGCTGTCCATAAAGAAATAGCCGCAATTGATGTGGACCGCGCTGCTAAAACTGCTCCTGCCGGAGAATAACCACGATGTTTACCCGCGTAAAAACTGATACTGAAATTACCGCCATGCGGACGAGCGGCCGTATTTTGGCGGAGGTACTTGAGATGCTTCGGCCAAAAGTGATTGCTGGGATTTCTACTAAGAAGCTGTCGGATATTGCTGCAAAAGAGGTGGCAACTAGAGGTGGCACGGCAGTTTTTTTGGGATACCAGGGGTTTCCCGAAGCAATCTGTATCTCCGTTAATGACGAGGTTGTCCACGGCATTCCGCGTTCCAATACTATCCTGATTAACGGCGATATCGTAAGCCTAGATTTTGGCGTCAGCTATAAGGGTATGATCACTGACAGCGCTATTTCGGTCATCTGTGGAGCGGACCAACCTGACTTTAAGCCTGATCGGCGCGTCCGAGACTTGTTGCGCTATACAGAAGATTCAATGCTAGAAGGCTTAACGGTAATTAAAGACGGTTGCCATACCGGCGATATTGGCTACGCCGTAGAACGAGTGCTGAGCAAACATGATTACGGAATTGTCCGCGAACTAGTTGGTCACGGGGTCGGGCACGCCGTTCATGAAGATCCGAATATTCCGAACTACGGTCGCAAACATACCGGTGACAAGCTGGTGAAGGGTATGACGATAGCCATTGAGCCGATGGCCACACTAGGCAGAGAAGCAGTCATCCTTGACGCCGACGGCTGGACGGTACGGACTGCCGACGGCTCGCTGGCCGCACATTTTGAACATACCGTACTTATTACTGAAACCGGCTGCGAAATCCTGACACAGCTTTAGATCCAAGACAGTGAAGGGAATTATTGTCGCTGAGGGCCATAAGCGGTATACTTGGCTCATGCGTGATACACAGCCCAATTACTTCGTAGGGCTTGATGTCGGTACCAGCGCGGTTCGCTGCGTTGTTGGTACTCTTGATCTTGCCAGCGAAGAAGCCCGAATGTCGGTTATCGGCCACGGCTCATCTCAAAACCTTGGCATGCGTAAAGGCCTAGTTGTCCATCTGGACGACGTGGCTGGCGCCATCAACCAAGCCGTCAGCGAAGCTGAACGCTTAGCGGGCGTTCCGATTCGCAATGCCACGGTTAATGTTAACGGCATTCATATCAGCGGGCTGGATTCCAAAGGGGTCATTGCCATTAGTGCCGCCAACCGTGAAATTTCACTAGAAGACAAACTGCGCGTCGAAGACGCTGCCACCATTGTGCAAATCCCGGCCAACCGTGAAATTATTCAGGTCTTTCCAAAGAATTACCGAGTGGATGGCCACGATACTATTAAGGATCCAATTGGCATGCGCGGCGTCCGACTTGAAGTTGACACCCACATCGTGACCGTTGCCACGCCTAACGTACGTAGTCTAGACGCAGCTCTAGAAAAGGCACATATTGTACCATCACACCACACTGTCTCTGGTCTTGCAGCCGCCGAGGCGATCCTTAATCGACAGCAAAAAGAAGCCGGAACATTGGTTTTGGATATTGGTGCCAGTACCACTAACATGGCAGTAATTGAAGACGGCGAAGTGCAACATGTCGCTGTTATACCAATGGGGGGTAATCATATAACTAATGATCTTGCAATTGGTCTCAAGACCGACCTCGAGATTGCCGAGATGGTTAAGTTGCAACATGCTGCCCTAGAGGGTAGTGGTAAAACCGGGCGTTTAAGTGTCGTCCATGAAAAAATGAACCATGCTTTTGATGCCGACGATATCCATATGGTAGTTGAGGCCCGTGTCGACGAAATTTTTGATTACATCGAAAAAGAACTAAAGCGAATTCATAAGTCACGTAAGTTACCTGGAGGTACAGTTTTGGTAGGCGGAACGGCCAATATTCCAGGTATTGCCGCGTTCGCTCGTGAGAAATTACAGTTGTCATCACGGCTGGGTAATTTTAATAGTCTGCAGGGTATCATCGATGATATTAAGAAACCAGAGTACGTCACTGCTGTCGGTCTAATGCAACTTGATATGCTATTCGCTGAACAAATGGATATGCAGTCATCTGGAGTTGTCTCCGCAGCTGGCAGTATCATGGATACGCTGGGTGGGCTATTTAAAAAACTCCGCTGAGCATGTTATAAAAAATTGATACACTTTTGAAAAGTATCACAATCGAAGATAGTAAAACGACCGCGCGAAGCCGATTAATTTGTTCAATAATCGATGCCGCATTGAACCTGAGCAACGCCTAGGTTATACTGCATGTTATAGAGTAGATATCAGATAAGGAGAATTCGCACCATGCCTCAGGTTTCACCGGCTATAGAAACATTTGCACGTATTAAGGTAATTGGTGTGGGCGGCGCCGGCGGGGCAGCTGTGAACCGTATGATTGACGCCGGCGTTGATGGTGTTGAGTTCATTGCTATTAATACAGACGCCCAAGCATTGCACCATTCTAAAGCCGAAACTAAAATTCATATTGGCCACGAAACAACCCGCGGCCTAGGAGCAGGTGCTGATCCCTCGGCCGGGCAACGAGCAGCAGAAGAGTCATATGATGAAATCAAGGCTGCCATAGAAGGCGCTGACATGATTTTTATCACCATTGGCGCCGGTGGCGGCACGGGCTCTGGCGCCGGCCACATCGTAGCTAAAATAGCTCGAGACCTTGATATCTTGGTGGTAGGGTTTGCTACAAAGCCATTTGCATTTGAGGGCGAGAAGCGCCGAATTAACGCCGAGGCTGCTATCTCCAATCTGCGCGCGTCTGTTGATACACTCATTATTATACCGAACGATCGTTTGCTGCAGACTATCGACCGGTCAACGCCAATTCTCCAGGCTTTTAAGGTAGCCGACGACGTATTACGTCAAGGAGTTCAAGGTATCTCAGACCTTATTACTGTTCATGGCCTTATCAACCTCGACTTTGCTGATGTTAAAGCGGTCATGAGTAACGCCGGTTCTGCACTAATGGGAATTGGTCGAGCTAGCGGTGACAACCGCGCCGTTGAAGCTGCCCAGGAAGCCGTCGAATCACCACTACTAGAAGTTTCAATAGATGGCGCCCGCGGTATCCTATTCAACGTTATTGGTGGCAACGACATGTCTATGCACGAGATTAACACCGTGGCCGAAACGATTACCGCTTCGGCTGATCAAAAAGCTAACATTATTTTCGGTGCTACTATCAATCCGCAGCTGGAAGGCGAGATCATTGTTACGGTTGTAGCCACCGGCTTCGAAGAAGCCTACTTTAATAAGACTGCTGAACCACTCACCACGCCAACTGCTCAGCACACTGCCGCTCCGACCACCAAAAGTTACACGCCAGAACCTGTTTCTGCCCGCGATTCAGTCAAAAGCAACCAAGATGTACCCGCAGATATAAATATGGATCTTGAAGAATCATCAGACGAAGATACTCAGCGGGAAGACTTTACTAGAGACACTAGCGTGCCAAACATCTGGTCTCACATAGAAGCCGAGCACACCGGCAAAGATGATACCAAAGCCGACAAATCAACTACCAAAGCAGACCCTAAGTCGAGTGGCACGTTGTTTGACGAAGAAGACGAAGAAATTGATGAACCCTCATTTTTACGGCGCTTAGGCTTTAAAAAACGAGCTAAAGATGAAGAAGCCGACGACAAAGATCAAGATAAAGAAAAGTAAAAATTCTTACAGACACCTCTGTTAAAATCATGTAATTAACACTACGTAAAATGCTTGCATTACGCTATAGCTAGCGTTACTATTACTAGTACAAACGCTATATATAGGAAAAACTGCTATATAGAAAACTAACAGCGTGGCACATTAACTAAAGAATCCATTCGTTACAGAGGGATTCATAAAGGGAGAGGCATACATGAACTGTAATCATTGTCATGCGGCCGATACCAAAGTTATTGAGTCACGCGAAGCTGGCGGCGGTGAATCGATTCGCAGACGCCGCATGTGCGCGTCCTGTAACTATCGATTCACTACCTATGAAAGAATTGAGCGTCCACAGTTAATTGTGGTAAAGAACAATAATGTCCGAGAGCTGTTTAATCGCGACAAGTTGCTGGCCGGATTATACCGAGCCTGCGAGAAAACATCGGTTAGTAGCGTGCAGCTGGAACAACTTGTTTCAGAAGTGGAACAGCAGCTGTATGAATGTGGCGACACCGAGGTATCGACTGCCGCGATTGGCGAACTCGTTATCGAGAAGCTGGCCGTGTTAAACGAGGTAGCATACGTACGATTCGCCAGTGTATACCGACGATTTAAGGATATTGCCAGTTTCGAGCAAGAACTATCCGATATTCGTCGCCGTAAAACAGAAACAAGTATTCCTAAAGAGCCAGTCGAAGTCTAGAATCCGCTGGGATCGAACAGACTTCGACAGCTTTCCCCGCCGTTTAATGCGCTTAAAGCCTGAGCTCGCGCATTAAAGGTCGAGGAGAGCGCCGTATCATCTCTTAGAGACGGATGATGCGAACACTCTAAGAACCCATTGCCTGTCTTTTCTCTGCTACAAGCCGCCTTGGCGGCACCAGGTATTTGTTTTAAGAGGAAGAGTACCTTCGGTACGCTGACGAATAAAACAAATACCTGGCACTCACCCATGCGACTTTCGCTATAGAGAAAAGACAGGCAATGGGTTCTGACAAACATTAAAAAATATTTAAATAACCATAAGTGAGGGTATTACTATGGGTCAACAAACAACCAATTTAACATTGGGTCGTCTTTTCACCGACTCAAAAACGAAGGCGTACGACCAGTTAACCTGGGTTAAGCGCGACTCTATCATCGCTAATCCGATGACCGGGAAGAATGTATTCGAGCAATTCGGCGTCGAATTCCCAGAAGAATGGTCGCTTAATTCGATTAATATCGTAGCGCAGAAATACTTTACCGGTACGCCCGGCACTAAAGATCGCGAATCCTCACTCAAAGATCTCATCAACCGTGTCGTTGACACTGTTACTCGCCAAGGCATACAAGAAAATTATTTTGAGTCCGGCGAAGACGCCGAAACCTTCCGCGAAGAATTAAAGTATATTCTAGCAACTCAACGGGCAGCTTTTAACTCACCGGTGTGGTTTAATATTGGCGCGCCAGACCGCGCCCAACAGGCTAGCGCTTGCTTTATCCTTGGTATCGAAGATACTATGCCAGCCATCCTTAACTGGTACAAAGAAGAAGGCATGATCTTTAAGGGCGGCTCAGGCTCTGGTATCAACCTAAGCGGCATCCGCTCGTCAGTGGAACCGCTTGGCAAGTCAGCCGGTACTGCTTCTGGCCCGCTCAGCTTCATGCGTGGCGCCGATGCATCGGCTGGTGCCATTAAGAGTGGTGGTAAAACCCGTCGGGCCGCTAAAATGGTGATTTTAAATGCCGATCATCCCGATGTTGAAGAATTCATTTGGTCTAAAGCCATTGAAGAGCGCAAAGCTCGCGCTTTGCAGGCTGCCGGCTTTGATATGAGCATGGACGGCAAAGATTCTTTCTCCGTGCAGTATCAGAATGCTAATAACTCAGTCCGCGTCAGCGACGAGTTCATGCAAGCTGTTGAAAATGATGATGACTGGGATCTGAAGGCTGTTCGGACCGGCAAATCAGTTAAAACTATTAAAGCCCGGGATCTGATGCGCCAATTCGCCCAGGCAGCCTGGGAATGCGCTGATCCGGGTATGCAGTTTGATACCACTATTAACCACTGGCATACCACACCAAACGCCGGACGCATCAATGGTTCCAATCCATGCTCGGAATACATGCACCTGGACAATTCCGCTTGTAACCTGGCCTCAATCAACCTGTTGAAATATCTTCGTGATGACTTTAGCTTTGATATTGAAGCCTTTAAGCACACCGTAGAATTGATCTTTACTGCCCAGGAAATTCTAGTCGGCTATAGTGAGTATCCAACCGAAAGCATCACTAAGAATGCCCGAGCTTACCGCGAATTAGGTATTGGGTACGCCAACCTCGGTGCTTTGCTAATGGCTCAAGGTCTGCCATACGACTCAGCAGAAGGTCGAGCCCAAGCAGCTGCCATCACGGCGCTAATGACCGGGCACGCCTATGCTACCAGCGCTAAGATTGCCCGCAAGGTCGGTCCGTTTGCTGGTTTCCATAAAGACCAGGAAAATGTAATCAAGATCCTTAAGCAGCACCGCGCTGCTATTAACGATGTTGATGCCAGCCTTGTTTCTGAAGAGCTTTTGAGCGCAGCGGCAACCGCATGGGACAATGCCGTTGAATTATCCGAATTGTACGGCGTCCGCAACTCTCAGGCTAGCGTACTAGCGCCAACCGGCACCATTGGCTTGATGATGGACTGCGACACTACTGGTATCGAGCCTGACCTTGGTTTGGTAAAAGTTAAAAAATTGGTTGGCGGTGGTACTATGCATATCGTGAACCAGACTGTGCCCCGTGCTCTAAAGGCGCTTGGCTATACGGCCGCCCAGGTTAAAGACATCGTGGCCTACATCGACACTGAAAAAACCATCATCGGTGCGCCACACCTCAAGGCAAACCACAAAAACGTCTTCGCCTGCTCAATGGGCGACAACTCAATCCATTACCTTGGCCACGTCAAAATGATGTCTGCCGTGCAACCATTTATCTCGGGAGCTATTAGTAAGACCGTCAATATGCCGGAAGAAGCTACCTTAGAAGACATTGAGCAGATTCATCTTGATGCCTGGAAGCTCGGCCTAAAAGCTGTAGCAGTGTACCGCGACAACTGTAAAGTTGGCCAGCCGCTGGCAATGGCCAAAAAAGCCAGCTCTGAAGATAAAGAAGCAGTTACTGTCGAAGATATCAATGACAAGATTATTGTCAGGGGCGCGGTCCGCCGTGAACTGCCAAAAATCCGTTCTTCAAAGACCTTCTCGTTCCGGGTAGCTGATTCTAAAGGCTATGCCACTGTTGGCGAGTATGAAGATGGTAGTGCTGGAGAGTTATTTATCCACTTTGCCAAGCACGGTTCAACCCTGCGGGGCATCATGGATGCCTTCGCCATATCTGTCAGTCACGGACTGCAGTACGGTGTTCCGCTCAAGACATACGTAAGAACATTCATGAGTACCAGTTTTGCGCCCGCCGGCATCACGGACGACCCGGAAGTTCGTACGGCGTCATCATTGATCGACTACATCTTCCGTCGCCTGGCAATTAACTACTTGTCATTCGATGACCGTTTGGAGCTCGGCTTGGCTTCCTTTGATGACATACCCGAGGTTCAGACCAGCTTACTCACCGAGGAAACAAGCATTGTAGAAGGTTCGACAATTGTTGAAGCAACCGTTGTAGCATTGCCTGCATCAGTTTCAGTTGAGTCGGATACAGCCGAAGCGCCAGGTGTAGACACTGCTATGGCCGCGACAGCCCAAAAGCGGAGTAGTCTGTCTGCTAAGCAGGACGATACTGCACCGATGTGCTATAACTGCGGTAATCAGACGCAGCGCTCTGGCAGCTGTTACGTCTGTACTTCTTGCGGCAGCACCACTGGATGTTCGTAAAACAGTAAGTGCGAAAAACAGAACGGTCTCATCATCTACAAGATGGTAGACCGCTCTATATTTTTCTCTAACTTCAATCATATAAACAATGGAAGTCGGTATCTTCAACGAGTAAATCGGATAACAAGCATAGACTAACGCAAGTTATTACCTGAAAATTAAAACTGCTATACTAAACCGTATGAAGGTAGTTATGCTTTACCGTCCGAACTCAGAATTCTCTCGTATGGTAGAAGATTTTGCCCGGGAACTAGAACGACAACACCAAGCGCGAATCGATCTAGTAAATATAGATACTAGGGATGGCTCATCAACCGCTAGTCTCTATGACATCATCCAACACCCAGCCATTCTCGTATTGGGTACGGATGGGCAGCTAGTTAAATTTTGGCAAGGCACTGATTTTCCTCTGATGCAAGAAATTTCATACTACACCCATATTTAGGCGACCAGAAATCTGATATACTGCCAAGTACATACGTTTTGATCGACTGGTTCTTAGTTTGAGCTATCAGATCAGATGAGCGGTTATCACCCGCGAAGGTAGCAGGCAGAACAGAGAAGCGCTTTGTCACTTCACTCAGTAGAACCTGACGGATTGGCCCGTTACAGCTGTAAATTAAGCGCTAAACGCGATGTTTAAACAAGCATCTTGTTTGGAAGTCAGATGGTACCGTCCCTTATAGTGGGATTCTGACAGCCGGACAAGGTGCTTTTTTAGTACTTTGAAGGCGGCTATATGGTTTTGAGTGCTATATCTCGACTTCATTATAATTTAATGAAATCAAGGTATAGCGCTATAAAGTACAACCAAAACAATATCAGCAAGAAGTAAAAGAAAGGCATCCGATGAAATTTAAGCAAGGTACCCGGCGCCAAGCCATCGATTACGAAAAAGACCTGGTCCAATATTGGAAAAAGAACAAGACGTTTGAGAAATCGGTCCAGAACCGGCCCGACAGTAACTCATATGTTTTTTATGACGGACCCCCATTTATCACCGGGCAGCCGCATCATGGCAACTTGCTCAGTAGTATCGTTAAAGATGCAGTACCCCGTTACTGGACGATGAAAGGGAAGCGCGTCGAGCGGGTGTGGGGCTGGGACTGCCATGGCTTACCAGCCGAAGTGTTCACCGAGAAAAAACTGGGCATCAAGGACCGGCGAGACATTGGTACTAAGATTAGTCTGGAAGAGTACGTCAAAACCTGCCGAGAAAACATGGTAGCGACCGGTGATATGTGGGAAGACACGATTGATCGGATCGGCCGCTGGGTAGACTTTAAGGGCGCCTATAAAACCATGGATAAAGAGTACATGGAATCTGTTTGGTGGGCTTTTAAGCAGCTTCACGAGAAGGGTAAAATCTACGAGGGCGAGAAGGTATTGCTTTACTGCGTACGGGATGCCACACCTATCAGCAAGGCCGAAGTGGCTATGGATAACAGCTATCAGGACGTGACCGATCCCTCGGTTTATGTAAAATTTAAGCTTGAGGACAAAAAGGGATCATTCAAAGGCGCCAGCTTGCTAGCTTGGACCACAACGCCGTGGACGCTGCCAGCCAATACTGCTGTCGCGGTAAACCAGGATTTTGAATACAGTGAAGTTCAGCTAACTGACACCAAAGAACGGTTTATTTTAGCCAGCGAACTGATTTCCAAAGTGTTAACCGATGAAAAGCATCAGCCGCTCGACCATACGGTACTGCGCAAATTCAAGGGCAAGGAACTAGTCGGAAAATCATATGAACCGTTGTTTGAAGACCGTCGTTTGGAGGGAAGTAGTGAAACCTCCCAAAATGCTCATCGAGTATGGCATGCCGACTATGTGAATCTAGAAGACGGTTCCGGCCTGGTACATTTGGCACCGGCTTACGGCGAGGAAGACTATGCCTTGTCGCGTGAAAATAGTTTTCCTTTTGTTAGTAATATTGACGACAGCGGCTACTATACATCTGGCGAATGGAAAGGGCAGTATGTCTGGGACGCCAACAAGCCAATCGCCAAAATCTTGCACGAGCGCGGTGTTATTTGGAAAATTGATTATATTACGCACAGCTACCCCCATTGCCACCGATGTGGCACTAAGCTTATGTACCGGGCGCACCCCAGCTGGTTTATGGATATTGATGGCCAGCGGGCCGAAATGTTGGAGGAAAACAGCAATATTGAATGGTTCCCTGAGCATATTAAGCACGGTCGGTTCAATAATATTGTTCAATCCGCGCCTGACTGGAATCTCAGCCGCGACCGCTTTTGGGCTACCGCCATGCCAGTCTGGAAAGGTATAGACAAAGAGGGCAACGAGCAGGTCAAAGTTGTTGGCAGTTACGCTGAACTTAAGGAACTGTCAGGTGTTACGCTGGAAGATTACCATCGCCCCTGGGTTGATAATGTGAAGTTTACCATTGATGGTATTGAGTATAAACGCATAGACAAGGTGTTAGACTGTTGGTTTGAGTCCGGCTCCATGCCGTTCGCACAGTTCCATTATCCCTTCGAAAATGTGGAGAAATTCGAGCAGAATTATCCCGGCGACTTCATTGTGGAATACGTTGGCCAGGTACGTGCCTGGTTCTACTACCTACATGCCGTAAACGTAGGACTGTTTGGAAAGAATAGCTTTAATAACGTCATCGTAACCGGTACTATCCAGGGAAACGATGGTCGCAAACTCAGTAAAAGTCTCGGTAATTACACTGATCCCAATCTGTTAATTGATCAATACAGCGCTGATGCGCTGCGCTTTCTGCTATTGCAGTCACCCTTGTTAAACGGCGAGGACTTTGCAGTTAAAGATAAAGAGATCGGCGACATTAGCCGCAAGCTGAGTATGGTGTGGAATATGTACGACTTTTTTACCTTGTACGCCGAAGTAGATAAATGGGAGTGGGGCGGCAGTCTTGATGATCCAACTAATAGCCTTAATAACTCCTTGGATAAATGGATCGTAAGCCGAGTCCACCAGCTTGCCGCCGAAATTGATGGGCATATGACCAAGTACGACGTGCCAAATGCCGTTAAGCCGATCCTACCATTTATAGAGGACGCTTCTAATTGGTACGTCCGCCGCAGCCGCCGCCGATTTTGGAAAAGCGGTGACGATACTGATAAACAGACGGCCTATCGCACGCTACACTACGTCCTAACGCAGCTCAGCATAATAATGGCACCATTTACGCCATTCTTGGCCGAAGAACTGTATCAGAAGCTCACGGGCGGCGAGAGCGTACATTTACTGGATTGGCCCGCTTCTGGCCACATAAACGACCTTCTAGTACGAGATATGGCCTTTGTGCGCGAAATCATCAATGAGGGTCTGTCGCAGCGCGCCAAAGCCCAAATAAAAGTTCGCCAGCCCCTCCAGTCGGTCAGTATTCTTGATGAAAACAAGATACTAAACCCTGAACTGCAGGAAATTATCGTTGAAGAGCTCAATGTTAAAGAAGTTTTTACGCATAGCCGTGCTGAAACACCGCTGGTTGTAGTGAATCTAGAGATCAGTCCCGAACTTCGTCGGGAGGGTCTGATGCGCGAAGTGATTCGCCATATCCAAAATGCCCGCAAGCAAGCTGGGTTGCAGATTGATGACCGGATAAATCTGTCGCTCCAAGCAAACGGAAAATTACTTGAATCAATAACTATGTTCGAATCTGTTATTGCAGGTGAAACGCTTGCGAAATCAGTAGCCTACAAAGGCGAATACAGCTACACGGCTGTTATCTCGGTCGAAGGTCATGACCTAAAATTGTCGCTTGAAAAAGCGTAGGACGTCAGACGAGTGCTCCGAGTAACCGCTTTGACAGAGACCGCTCAATCTGTTAGTATTGGACAAGTCTATTGATATTGTCCAATAAAATAAATTTTACACACGTAAGAGGTTAATTGAATGAAAAAAGCAGTTATTGCAACTGGTGGCAAGCAGTATCTTGTAGCTGTTGGTGAAACAGTTGACGTTGAGTTGATTAAGGATTCCAAGGATAAGCTTAGCTTTGACGCGCTGTTGATAATTGATGGCGATAAAGCGTCTGTTGGTGCTCCTGCCGTCAGTGGAGTCAAAGTCTCAGCCAGCATAGTAGAAGCAGATGTCCAGCAGGACAAAGTTACGTCTATTCGCTACAAAGCCAAGAAGCGCGTACGTACCGTTCGTGGTCATCGTCAGCGTCTCACCACACTCAAAATTGACGCGATTAAATAAGCTGGCAACATACATCAGATAATTTTAGTTATCCAATTTATCTTAAAATAGCTGCCACCCGGCAGCTATTTTTATATTTTAATTACAGAGGTAAATACAGTAATTGAACAATTTTTATACTCAGGACGTAAAATAAGCATAAAAAACTCTTGCATCCCCGGAAGATACAGTGCATACTTAAAACCAGCTATTAATTTAAACAAAAATTACATAGCAAAACTAAAACAAAAACCTAAAACAAAAATACAGGCAGACTGCCCATTAAATGGCAATCTGCCTGTTTTAATTTTAGTCCACGTTAACTATTGCAAACTTACACTAACGAATTCCTGACTTTTAGCTACAATAGCCAAGTTGTTCGGCAGATTAAATCAAACTTAGCTTACCAAAATAGTATCCGCTTAGTAAAATTTCGTGAATCACACTATGTAAATTCTTAGCAATTTACGTTCCGCAAAAGCGGTTATTTATGAACTCATGTCGTATTTATTAGGCATACGTTTATAGTGACTTTTTAATCCGATAAATTTCTCGTGTTCCTGATTGGAAAAGCTGACCCCTATTAACATATTCTCCAGTGATACGTGACTACTAATACACTTAAAAATACATAAAACAAGACTAGAAGAAGACGAGCTAGGGCTTAATAACTCTCTCAGGGGTCTTGCTGCATAGGTCGGTAGTGAAATATATATGTACGCTAGTATTATCCGGCTATCTGTAATTGATAGTATCTACAACAGGGGTAAAAAAGTACCCAACGTTTACGGTTCTATAACTTTTATGATATGCTAAGCATAACGAGCAAGGTGCAAGCGACATGAAACAAACACATATAATAGCGGTATTAAATCAAAAGGGCGGCGTTGGAAAAACCACTACTACTATTAATTTGGCAGCATACCTCGCCAGGCAAAAACGAAGCGTTTTAATAGTAGATGCTGATCCGCAAGGAAATGCAACGAGTGGATTAGGCCTTGATAAAACAAAATTGAATGCAACATTGTGCGACATGCTTATTTCTGGGATAAACATAACCGAAGTACTGTTACCGACCAATTTTGATAATATAGCGATCGTTCCAACAAACGCCCGATTGGCAAGTGTAGAATTAGACTTAGCTAATATTCCTAACAGAGAAGCACAGCTTAAGAAAAGTTTACAGCCTGCCGAATACGATTATATTTTAATTGATTGCCCGCCGGCACTTGGTCTACTTACTATTAATGCTTTAACCGCAGCCGACCAGTTACTAATCCCCGTCCAGGCAGAATATTATGCTTTGGAAGGATTGAGCCAATTACTTCAAGTAATGCAGCAAGTCCAGGCTCAATATAATCCAGACTTAGAACTGTTAGGAGTAGTCATGACTATGTATGATAAACGGACTTCATTATCAGAACAGGTATACAGCGAGGTTCAAAAGCATTTTGGCGAAAAGTTGTTAGAGTCGATAATTCCACGCAATGTTCGATTGGCTGAAGCACCAAGTCATGGCAAGCCAATTGCTGAATATGATCGTTGGAGCAAAGGGGCTCGGGCATATAAAGCCTTGGCTAAAGAAATAGACATTCGTGTGAAAGGGAATATATAGTTATGGCAAAAATAGGACTTGGCAAGAGTTTCGGCAGTTTATTACCTGAAGATTTTGATCAATCGGTCTTACTAGATAAACAAGACCGAGTACAAAAGATACTTATACAAGATATTAAGCCTGATCCAAAACAGCCGCGCAGTGCGATTGATCCGGTGATGATTAGCGAACTGGCAATTTCTATTAAGCGATATGGAATACTGCAGCCAATAGTAATTACGCAAATTGACGGTGATTATATAATCGTGGCTGGCGAGCGCCGCTATCACGCTGCTAAAGAAGCGGGGCTCTCGCATATTCCCGCACTGGTGCGAAGTACTGAAGAACTAGAACGATTGGAAATTGGCTTAATTGAAAATATGCAACGAGTTGATTTGTCTCCGTTGGAACAAGCTGTTTCAATTGCGCGTCTGAATGAACAATTCAATATTTCTCTTAAAGAAACCGCCGAGCGTTTAGGCAAAGCGCACACCACAATCGTCAACACAGTCCGATTATTGCAATTACCAGATTTTGCTCGTGACGCATTGGTCGCTGGAAAAATAACTGAAGGCCATGCTCGCTCTGTACTTGCACTTAAAGACGCAGCACAACAAAAAGAACTGGTTAAGAATATTGAACAATTTAGTTGGTCAGTTCGTCAGGCCGAACAATTTGTAACTGATGCCAAACAGCATAATCCCGGTGAAAAACAGAAAATACAACAGGAACGAGTGGTAATAAATCTAGAAACTAGTAAACAACTGAGTACAAAATGGGGTTTTAAAGTGACGGTGGCTCATAAAGGCAAGGGTGGAAAAATTGCTATGGACTTTGGTTCGCGCAAACAGCTGGAAGAATTTATTGATTTCCTAAAAGAATCTCAATAAGTAATTTCATTACGAAAATCTTCATTATTAAAATTGTCTAGCAGTATCAAACGGATAAATTCGCATTGCTAAGTGACCAACAATAGCAGCCGATGGGACAGGCCCAAATGTTCGTGAGTCACGTGAATTATCTCGGTTATCACCCATCACATAAACTTCATCATCGGGTACAACTTCGTTTATTAAGCCGCTGGTTGAAGTAATTGTCACTTTTTGTGGGCCTTCTTGGTCGACAAGGAAGCCATCGGGATGCTCATTATTAAAGATAGTAACTACACCGTCTTTCACAACAACTCGGTCGCCCGGTAAGCCAATCACGCGCTTAACCAATTGTTTTTGTTTAACTTTATTTCCGGTGACCTCATCGCTAAAATTAAAAATAATAATTGCATTCCGTTCGGGTATATATGTATTACCGGTGATTTGAGACCAAGTTTTCCCTGATTTAGTGACAATTAAGCGGTCGCGGTCCTGCAGCGTCGTCTCCATACTTGGACCATCAACTTGATATGACTGAAAAACAAAGTTAGTAAGGAAGAGAGCAATAATTGGCGCCATTAAAATAATAAGCAGCGTTGAAACAGTATCTTTCCATTTGCCATTCTCGCGCTTTTTCGTTGCTTTACCAGAGTTAGAGGTAGCCGTTGTGTCTTTGGTTTCTTCGTCCATATACATAGAAGAGCTTATCACATTAAGGGAACCAAACCAGCCTTTAAGAGTTTACGAATGTGTTCAAAACCAGTTATACTTACCAGTAGAAAGCACGTGAGTGTATTTTTTTATGAACGAATTTCGAAATAAACAATTAGGAAGCAACAAACATTCGTCTCGGAATTCAATAGACGGCTTCAGTCAGCCTAAGCGGTCTGGCGGCAGACAGCTTGGTGATTTTTCCGGAAAGGGAAGTCTTAGCCCGGCCGCTCACAGACCTGTCAGTACCGGCCGCTCTGGCACGCCCGCCCGCCGCCAATCATCGCAGCTTGGGTCACGCCCATCATTTGCCGATGAGCCACTGATAATTACAAAACAAACTGAAAAAGGGAAGCGGCGCGGTTTTCTTGGTATAGGCCGTCGTGACTCCCAGGGCCGTAGGGTCAAAATGTCCCGCAAACGCAAAATTATTCTTGGTTTTGCCAGTATTCTCACAATATTACTGCTAATAATTGGATTTTTAGCGGCCAAAGGCTACATTAATATCAATAAAGTACTAAACGGGGGCGGCGGCGCGGCGGCTCTCGAAGCCAACGTCGACCCTTCAAAGTTGAAGGGAGAAGGTGATGGCCGCGTAAATATTTTGATGCTTGGCCGCGGTGGTGAAGGTAACGAAGCGCCTGATTTAACAGATACGCTCATCGTAGCTAGCATTGACCCGATTGCCAAGGAGGCTTCTTTGGTAAGTATTCCGCGCGATCTCTATGTGCCGGTAAGCGGCAGCGGCTCAATGAAAATTAATGCAGTGTATTCTACCGGCAAAAACGCTGCATTGGCCAAAACCTCCCGCCAAAAACAAACCGATGAAGTAAAAAAGCAAGCTGAAGACGCAGGCTTTGCCCTGCTGGAACAAACCATTGAAAAAAATTTAGGAACCCCAATCCACTACCGGGGAATCATTGATTTTAATGGTTTCCGTCAAGCTGTCGATACAGTAGGAGGAGTAGATATTAAAGTACCAACGGCGGTAACAGAAAGCATGCGCATCGATGGTAAGCCCTACAAGCTTAATGTGCAGCCCGGACAACAACACATGGACGGCTTTAAAGCATTGGCTTACGCTCGCTCGCGGTATACCAGTGCACGTGGCGATTTTGACCGCTCAGAACGACAACGTCTCCTCATCATCGCCTTAAAAGAAAAAGTATTATCAGCCGGCACCTTTTCAAATCCGCAAAAAATATCTGGCCTACTGGATACTCTTGGCGATCGAGTAGAAACTAATTTCAATATTCAAGATTTATCACGGATTTATCAGCTAGGCAAAGAAATTGACCAATCAAAAATCACCTCAATTGGCCTAGCAGACCCACCTAATAACTATGTAATAACAGACAATATTGGCGGTCAGTCAGTTGTTGTGCCGCGGGCTGGAGCAGGCAATTTCAACGAAATTAAAGGATATTTGCGCAACCAACTCAAAGATAGCTTTATACGCAACGAAAATGCCAGCATTGCCGTCTTAAACGGTACTAACACAGCCGGGCTGGCTACTAAAAAAGCCGATGAACTTAAATCCTTCGGCTACAATATTACGGCTGTAGATAATGCGCCGACCCGCGCATACCCTAAGACGATAATTGTTGATATGCGTTCCGGTGCTAAAAAATACACAAAAAATTATCTTGAAAAACGCTTCAGCATTGGCACTGTTAGCACGTTGCCAGATGCCACAATTGTGCCCGGTACAGCTGATTTTGTTATAATACTGGGTAATGACCAAGCCAAAACTCAATAAAGGTGTGTCCTAATGTCTAAGCTGCTGCCCGCCTTGCCTGGTAGAATGCGTCCAAAGCACGGTTTCGCGCATTTCTTTCATCTTGGCTTCGTAGCCTTTTTGCCATTGCTGGTGCTTGCATTTGTTCGACTCGAATTATTCAGCGTCGCTCTAGCAGTTATTCTTCTAAGTAAATGGCGTATTTTTGCGGTCCGGCCACGCCACTGGTTGGCTCATTTAAGAACCAACGCCGTTGATATTATCTTTAGCGTATCTATTCTAGCGTTTATGGCTAGCACAAATGAACTTGTCTGGCAGTTATTATGGTTAGTAATATTTGAATTCTGGGTCTTGTATATAAAACCAGGCACCAGCCCGATGAAGATATCCTTGCAGGCTTTAATTGCTCAACTAAGCGGCTTAATCGCACTTTTTATCGCCTTTGAAAAAGCACCGATCAGCGCTTATATTATTGCTGTTGCCGCCATTTTATATTTCTGTGCCCGTCACTTTTTTGCCAGTTTTGAAGAGAGACACTATGAAGCATATTGTTGGTCATGGACTCTCTTTGGCGCTTGCCTTGTTTGGGTATTAAGTCATTGGTTGCTATTTTATGGACCAGCTGCCCAGCCGG
This sequence comes from Candidatus Saccharimonadia bacterium, assembly GCA_963717365.1. Classification (GTDB taxonomy): domain Bacteria; phylum Patescibacteriota; class Saccharimonadia; order Saccharimonadales; family 2-12-FULL-41-12; genus JALQXV01. The sequence continues at coordinate 622,874 of OY970327.1, read as the reverse complement.
CAATTTTTTTATCAATCTTGGCATACGGACTGGCCGGACTTTATTATCTGTCAGAAACCGATAAACTTTCAAAACTTGTACAACGCCAATTAGTATTTGTGATGGTTTCAGTCGTTGGGGTATTGATTGCTTTGTCTAACTGGGGAGTTAGTGGAATCTAGAGCTTATCTGCATCTATCTGTATAATTAGTGGTATATGAACACAGATCCAGCAAATAATCAGACAGCAAACGATACAAAGGATCCAGAAACTGCTTCTTTGCCACCGTTATGGCCTGCCGGAAATGAGCCGCAACAACAGCACGCAGTAGCTGACAGCAGCGGCAAGCAGCGAGTCATGGCTATAACGTTATTGCTAATTTTTAGTACTACTTTTGGTTTTCTAGGTGGGTATTTTGGTGACCGAGCCAACGACACCGGTGGCCTTTCAGGAGGTTCAGAACGGCAAACAGTAACTGATGAAAGTGCCCGGATTATCCAACTAGTCAAAGAGGTTGGCCCAAGCGTAGTATCAATTAATGTTACCAGCCAAGCCGTTCGTGCAACCTCCTTCGGTAACCGGGCAATTGAGCAGCGAAGCGCTGGCACAGGTATTATTATTGATACCAACGGTACGATTATCACTAACCGGCACGTAATTCCTGCCGGTGCCACGTCAGTTAACGTTACTTTGTCCGATGGAACCGAACTTGAAAATGTAGAGGTTATTGGCCGCACCAACGACAACGACACGCTCGATGTCGCCTTCCTTAAGATAACTGACAAAAAAGGGAAAGAACTTAAAGCGGCCAAAATCGGTGACTCTTCTAAGGTGGAAGTTGGTCAAAATGCCATTGCTATTGGCAATGCGCTCGGCCAGTTTCAAAATACCGTTACGGCCGGGATTATTTCTGGTTATGGCCGCAGCGTCGAAGCTGGAGATAGCAGTGGCATAGGCAGCAGTGAATCACTTCAAAACTTATTCCAAACAGATACCGCAATTAACGAAGGAAATTCCGGCGGCCCGCTTGTTAATTTGGACGGCGAAGTGATTGGCATTAACACTGCTATCGCTGGCGGCGACGCCCAGAACGTTGGATTTGCTATCCCGGTTAATGACGTCAAAGGCCTTATTACGAGTGTTCTCAAAGACGGAAAGCTACTTCGGCCGTATCTTGGCGTTCGTTATGTGACACTCAATGACGACGCGGCTTTTCAGTATAATTTAGAAACAAAACGCGGTGCCTACATTGCACCTACTGAACCCGGACAACCTCCATCGATTATCCCAAATAGTCCTGCTTCTAAAGCTGGCTTGCAAGAAGGTGATATCATTACAAAAGTTGGAAATGATGCCATTAACGAAACAAATAGCCTAATATCACTGCTCGGCCGTCACCCCGTAGGAGATAAAGTTACGCTTACTATCATCCGTGACAAAAAAGAGCAGCCACTCGACGTAATACTTGAAGCTGCGCCTCAAAACTAATAAACCGCTAGACCTAGGGTCTATGGCCTTTATTGATTGTGAAGAGCTGCACTAGAACATCAGTTTCCACTAATTTGTAACCAGCATTTTTAGCGAGTGTTTCCAACGAACCGTGCTGATTTTCCAGAGATTCAACCAGAATATACTTTGGTTTACGTGCCGATTCAGACTTTGGATCTAACGGTAGATTGTTTGGTAAGGCACGTACCTGCTTCCAGAACTGTCGGTAGTGGTCTAGTCCATCAAGGCCCGAAAATAACGCCAATGCCGGCTCACGGGTGATCTCTGGGCTGGTGACAAGATTTTTTGGCACATAGGGCAGGTTAGCCAATAAAATGTCGTAGGGTCCGCCGGCTAAATTGTTTAACAGGTCAGATTCAAAGCACGGTAATTCCAGTCCGTGCTGCAACGCATTATATTTGGCAACACCCAGGGCGCCCAAGTTAATGTCATATAAATGGACGGTAGATTCAGGCATCTCCAAGGCCGCCGTAATACCTAAGCAGCCTGATCCGGTTCCAATGTCTGCAATCCGCGGCATTTCCATATCAATTGTTTTAATAAGTGTTATAAAACTCTCAGATTCTGGTCGTGGCACCAGCACCTTGGAATTAACTGTAAATTGTCGTCCATAAAACTCCTTAAAACCACGAATATAGGCCAAAGGAGTATGATTAATGCGCTTAGTAAGTTTGTACCCAAGCTCACGCAGCTGCAGTTCGTCAAGTTCCTGTTCCGGATGCGTATGCACCCACGACTTGTCGGTGCCAAACAAATCGCTCAGCAGGACCAGCACGTCGGTACGCCCGCTGGGCACATCAGCATCATGCAGTTTAACCATAGAATCAACCATCCACTGCGCAATCGTCATATTATTCAACCATATCCTTGATTACATGGCTCAAGATTTGATCGGCAATTTCTTCGGCATCTTGTACTCCATCAATTACAACTGAACCTTGTTCAATGCTGATTTGTTTAGATTTGGCATTCCAGGCCAGTGTACTTTTTAACTCTGCCGAACCATCCTGCCAGCGTTCTGGCTCGCGGAGCTGAAGTCGTTGCGTAGTCGTCTCATCATCAAGATAGAGTGTGAAACGTTGAGTAAACAAGTGGTAAAAGTCATGCTGGTTGTAGGCACCACCGCAAAAAAAGATTGGGTGTTCCGGCTTTGCCGCCACTATTTCTTCAAACCTGTCTCTAAACCAGACCCAGGCATGCGCTGTTAGCCACTCTTGGCTAAGCGGATGAGGTGGGAAGTCTACGACTTTTTCGCGGGATTTGGCATCAACCCAGCCGCTTAGGCCCGGTTCATGGTCCATTTCGATAACTTTATAGCCACGACTAGCTAGCACTCTGCCAACCGTACTTTTGCCTGATCCGTTCGGGCCGGTGATTAAATACGCGGACATGGCATTAACCCTCGCTGAGCGCTTGGCGCTCGGCGGCTTGCAAGTTTTCTATAAGGTCACTGATATCGCCGGCTAGCGCGGCGGGAATGTTACTGCGACTGTAACCGATACGATGGTCGGTGATGCGATCTTGTGGGAAGTTATAAGTACGAATTTTTTCGGAACGGTCACCTGAGCCAATTAACTTTTTACGGGCGTCGGATAATTCTTTTTGTTCGCTGTCGATCTTGGCCTGCAATATACGCGAGCGCAGTACACTCATAGCCTTTTCTTTGTTCTTTATCTGGGATTTTTCGTCTTGGTTGGAAACCACCAAGCCAGTGGGCAAGTGGGTGATGCGCACGGCGGAGTCCGTCGTGTTCACGCTCTGGCCGCCGTGGCCGCCGGCGCGGTAGACATCGATCCGCAGGTCCTGAGCCCGAATTTCAACGTCGGTTTCCTCCGCTTCTGGCATAACGGCTACAGTAACAGTGCTGGTATGGACGCGGCCTTGTGATTCGGTGGTTGGAATTCGTTGCACACGGTGAACTCCAGCTTCAAATTTCAAATTCTTATACGCAAAGTCGCCCTTAACTAAGAAGACGACCTCTTTAAAGCCACCAGCTTCGCTGGCGCTGTCGCTGACATGCTCTACCTTAAAATCATTGGTCTCAGCCCAGCGGGCGTACATGCGGTATAGCTCGCCGGCAAACAAGCTAGCTTCATCGCCGCCAGCGGCCGCTCGGATTTCCACTATGACATTTCGTTCGTCGTTCGGATCTTTGGGCGTCATAATTTCTTCCAGCTCGTCATCGGTCTTTTGTTTTTTAGCCTGTAAATCGTCCAACTCCAGAACAGCCAACTCTGCCAGTTCGCCACCGGCTTCAATCATTTCCTGAGCTAATTTAAGTTCATTGTCCAGTCGCCGGGCTTCTTTCATTAGCGCCAGCGTATCTTCCAAATGTTTCTGGCGCCGTGCTAACTTGGGGTAAGCAGGGTCGGCGTAAACGGATGGATCCTCCAGCTTTTTCTGCAGTTCCTCGAGTTCACGGCGAAGGGATTGTTCTTTTTGTTCCATATACTAGAATTAGTATATCACCTCTGTTATCATCATGCTAACAATTGACAAAGTAGTACAAGTCTGTTAATATTAAGTGAAAGCTATAAATATAAAAACAGGATATAAAAATGAAAAATAAAAAAATAGACGGACCCGAATTCGATGGATTCCGGAATGACGTAATAATTGGCGCGGACGGAGAGATAACGATGAAGGGGCTGCGGCACGCAAGCGCCGCCGGCAAGGGAAAAACACGGTTACTCAACGCGCCAGTTGGTATTATTGGCAGAATTGAACACGTGCCTGCCGAAGAAATAGTCGGTGCCCCGTCACAATTTGCTGCCAATCCGGAGCATCCCATCGATCTTACTTGCACTCCTTTATACGAACAAGAATTTAGTCGTCAATCAAACTCATACCCAAGCCATGCGGTTTCACCAGAACTAGATGAACAACGCGGCGCGCGCCAAATCACCGGCATAGGCATAGCAGAAACGATGAACCAGCCTAAAAACCGGTAACAACCACACGGTAAATTACTTAGTAGTTTTAGCGTCGGCCAGTTTGGTCGGCGCGTCTTGTTCTTTGCGGGCTTTTTTAGTGCGAGCCGAGGCTTCTTCGCGCTTTTTGGCGGCAGCTTCGGTGCGGGCTTTGAACTTGTCAACACGGCCTTCGATGTCGACTAGTTTCTCCTGGCCGGTGAAGAAGGGGTGTGAGGCGCTGCTAATGTGTACCTTAACCAGCGGATACTCTTTGCCGTCGTCGTGCTTGATCTTTTCGTCTGTGGGAGCAGTGGACATCATAAGAAATGAGGTGCCGTTAGACAAGTCCTGAAACACGACAGGACGGTAGTTCTTTGGGTGGATATCTTTTTTCATTAGGGGTTATTATAGCGTAAAACGTTGTATAGAACAACCTGGGCGGTATTTCTGGCGACCATTTTTGACAAAATTAAAGTATTACGGTAAAATTTTAAAAATTTATTTACGAAGAAAGAACACTACAGTGACTCGAGAAATATTACCGATGTTTGAAAGTGTGGCTGAGAAAAATATTAAGGCAGCCGAGGCTCTCAGCGAGCCTTTTGTACGTGAGGTGGGAGCATTCGCGGTGAGTACCGCTGAAGCAATAATGGTGCTAGATCCAGAGAGAATTGCGGTAATTGGAGTAAGTTATATCGATGCAGACCCTGATTATAAAGCTGATGAAGCAGCTACTCTAGAGGATTACTATGATCACGAAGCAGTCCAGATAAAAGATTACTTTTTCTTAAATCCGAAGCTAGATAATCCCTATAGAAGTTACCGGGCTTTCATCGATAACTATAAAGGGACGGTTCATAACTTGCATAAATACGGAGACCGCTTAACGAAAGTGTTGACAAGACGATATGGTGAACAGGGTACTGATGAAATGCTCGATGAAGCACTAGACCAAACTATGCAGAGCGGGCTGCGTACGCTGGGTGCTTTTGCTGTTTTCTCGGTCGGAAGATTTAATGTGCGTCACGCTAGTGGATTAATTATTCCCGAAGCCACTGCTCGATTAGCGTATAAGTACCGTGAAGAATATCTTCAAGTCCACTTAGAAGAACCAGACTTGGCTAATGAAGTTGACGAGATAGTAGCGGAAGTTAAACCTGAGTCTACAGTAGAGCAGAGACTAGCAGGCAGGCAATTACTAATTAACGGCGATCCAGCTATACGTTCAGCCGGTACTTTCACGGCTGCCCAAGGCATGCCGCGGGCCGAAGTAGCCGAGGGCCAATTAGGAGCCCATCCTCTGGTAGAAAAATTTACTAGTATGTCACGTGCAGAATTACGCAAGTATGAACTTGATTTGAGAAAAGCTGGTCGCAAGGCAGGCAAAGAACAAGAAATAGAGTAGAGAGCTACTCATTTTGTTTGCGCAAATATTCTGTTGAGCCTGCCAGTGCATTGCTCAGAACTGTTGATCATGTTAAAATAAGCGTACTAACTAATTAAGCAGCCAGGGAATTAGTTCCTCCAATGCGAACTTCCGTCTCCGGAAACGCAAAGGTCTCCCCGGTGAAGAGAAAGGATACCAACCATATGGCTATTGACGTAGACATTAAACAATTATTAGAAGCGGGCGCCCACTTTGGGCACAAAACAAGTCGTTGGCACCCAAAAATGGCGACGTATATCCATAGCAAACGGACTGGCAGTCATATTATCGACCTAACCAAAACAGTCGATGGTCTGGAAGAAGCTTTGGCGTTTGCTAATAAAACCGCTAGTGCCGGCAAGCAGATTTTGCTGGTTGGTACTAAGCGCCAAGCAAAAGACATCGTGCGCAAGGCTGCCGATGATACTGGTATGCCATTTGTCGTAGAGCGTTGGGTTGGCGGTATGCTAACCAACACGACTACAATGAACGGCCGTATTAAGCACCTAAAAGACCTCGAGACCCGCATGGCTTCAGGCGCGTTAGATGCTAAGTACAACAAGCTCGAAGTCCAGCGCTACCAAGAAGAAATAGACGCCATGAATCACCAGTACGGAGGTATCAAGCATATGTCGAACAAACCAGGCGCGGTGTTTGTAGTGGACGTTATTAACGAGATGAACGCTATCCGCGAAGCCCGCAAACTCGGTATTCCGGTCATCGCTATCGTTGATACAAATGCCGATCCAAGCCTGATCGACTACGTAATCCCAGCTAATGATGATGCAATTAAAACCATCGATCTGATCATGAGTTACTTTGTCTCGGCTATCAATTCTGGCAAAACCGAGTTGCAGAAGAAAATTCCGATTCCAGATAAAGACGAAGCTGGTTCATCCGCTCCGGCGGTTGCCGGTAAGCCAGATGAAGCACCATCTCCCACTCCTGCAGAAACTACTAAAGAAGGAAAGTAACTATGGCAGACATCTCAATCGAAGAAATTAAACGACTGCGCGGTCTCACCGGCGTTGGTATTACTGACGCCAAACAGGCATTAGTTGAAGCCGAAGGCGACTTTGACAAGGCACTTCAGGCAATGCGCAAAAAAGGTCTTACGAAAGCCGAAAAACGCGGCGAGCGTGAAGCCCGCGCCGGGGTTGTGAGTACTTATAACCACGATAACCGGATTGGCGTAGTGTTGGAAGTGAACTGCGAGACCGACTTTGTAGCCCGCAACGAGGTTTTTGGAGCTCTTGTCAAAGACATTGCTATGCATATCGCAGCCAGCAGTCCGCTGTACGTTAGCGCGGAGCAAATTCCAGAAGACGAAAAAGCTAAAATGGCTCAGGAGTTTAGTGAAAAAGCTAAGTCAGAAGGCAAGCCAGAGAATATGCTGGATCAAATCGTTGCAGGTATGCTGAAAAAGTATTTTGCTGAGCGTTGTTTGCTTGATCAGCCGTTTGTAAAAAATCCGGACCAGACAGTGGGACAATTCATTAAAGAAGAGGGAATTGCCAAACTTGGAGAAAATATTGTTGTCCGTCGCTTTAGCCGTATTGCCATAGGCGAAGTCGAATAAATTTAGACTTATATGATAAAATAGTTGTTTATGAAGCATCTTAGATTAGTAGCCAATCCCGCCGAATTACATCCAGACGGACAGGGCGAAGTCGCCCCACCAAATCCGACGAGACACCTCCGGGTAGTACCAGAGTACGCCGAAGCTTCCATCCTAATAGATTCAGCTACAGTGATGCCTAATCTAAGAGAAAACTCGAGTAACGAACGAACAACCAATGTTGCCGACCGTACCTTGCCAGAAATCGGCTTCATGCTTGCGGTCAAGACAATTGGCAAAGTAATTTTAGTAAAAAGTAGAGTCAAAGAAACCGTTACGGGTAAACTTCAAAACATCTAAATATACCTGGTTACATTATTCTTCTGTACTTTGGAATACGCTATAAATAGTAGTAGAATAGAGTCATTAATATAGCAAGGAAGCGGTGAAAAGTGAGTCCACAAGAACTTGTTAAGCAAGCCAATATTAAGTTTCAGGCTGCCGTTGCGCATTTCGAGACTGAATTAAAGAAACTGCGAACCGGCAGGGCTCATCCGAGCATGCTGGAAGGTGTAAACGTAGAAGCCTACGGTCAGCCAATGCCCCTGATTCAGCTGGCAAGCATCAGTACGCCGGAAGCTCAACTATTGCAAATTACACCATTTGACCCAGCTAATATCCAATCTATTGTTACGTCAATTCGCGATAATCAGAGCCTGGGGATGAACCCGAGTGATGACGGGCGGGTAGTGCGTGTACCAATTCCGCCGCTTACTACTGAACGCCGGCAGCAGATTGCTAAGCAGTTGGGCGAAAAGGTTGAAGACTGCATGATTACGATGCGCGGCGTGCGGCGCGACACGTTCCAGGAGATTGACCAAGCTAAAAAAGACAAAGATATTAGCGAAGATGAACACAAGCGACTACAACATCAAGTTGATGAAGCTCTGGCTAAACATAAGTCAGCCGTTGAAAGTCTGGCTAAGGCCAAAGAAACCGAAATCATGACCGTCTAGGGCATGACGGTAAAAAACATATACAACGTTCCAGCGTGGTAAAATAGAAGCAATGTCAGTCTTTCTTTTGATTTTGGGCGCAATTTTGTTTATTGGCCTGGTAGTAGTACATGAGTGGGGCCATTTTATTGCTGCCCGCCGCGGCGGAGTAGAGGTAGATGAATTTGGCATCGGCTTTCCGCCAAAAGTTTGGGGCCGCAAGGTTAAAACTAAAAAAAGTACCTTCTTATTTTCGATAAATGCATTGCCGCTTGGTGGTTTTGTGCGTCTTAAAGGCGAAAATGATGCCGCCACTAAGCCTGGTACCTTTGGTTCTGCTTCACTTAGTACCAAAGTAAAGATAATGCTCGCTGGCGTAGTCATGAACCTTGTTGTGGCCGTGGCTTTGTTTACACTTCTGGCGCTGATGGGTATGCCAAAGATTATTGCTAACCAGTTCACAGTTGCTAGCGATACTAAGGTCACCCGCGAGGTCACCATTTTGGCTGCCGAAGTAGACGGTACTCAGCCGGCTGCTCGTGCCGGCATCCAAAATGGTGACAAAATTGTAGCCATTAATGGCACACGGCTCAGTGACACTGCCCAGATTGGCTCAATCGCTCGTGATAATAGGGGTAAAACAATTCCGTTTACAATTATTCGTGATGGCCAGCAGCGTGAGGTAATGGTGCCAGTGAACCAGGAAAATACTGGTAATGGCCTGGTGGGCATCGTGCCCGGCCGCGAAGGAATACAATTACAAAAAAGCACTTGGTCGGCACCAGTAGTAGCGGTTGGACTAACCGGCCAGCTAACACAATTGACTTTTAAAGGCTTAGGCACTGCAATCAATAGTTTATTTAAAGGAGATACCAAAACTGCCAGCCAACAGGTATCTGGGCCGGTAGGCATCGCTGTCATTCTTAAAGAGGGCAGTAAGATCGGCATCAATTTTGTGCTATTTATAATTGCTATTTTGTCACTGTCGCTGGCTATTATGAACGTACTGCCTATTCCGGCACTTGATGGCGGCCGGCTTTTTGTACTGCTTTTATTCCGGGCGCTAAAGAAACCGCTTACAAAAAGCCGCGAAGAAGCTATTCATGGCACTGGTTTTGTGGCATTGATGGGTTTATTTGTGCTAATCACTATTGTCGATGTTAAAAGATTCTTCTAGTACTCGTCTACACGACTCGTTAGACAGCCAAGAAAAGTCAGAGGTGCCTGCCGATAAATCGGCCGGCTTTTTCGGCCCCATTCCAGCCATAGTAGTTACAGTACTAGCATTTCTTGCTCCACAGATCGTGTTAGCGTTAGGGATCGGTATATATCTCCAGCTAAGTGGTAGGGACGCAACTGATTTTACAAAGGCGTTAGAAGCTTCCGTTCCGGCTACATTTATTTTAATTATTTTCTCTCAACTAGCGGGACTGGCCGTTATCTTTTGGTTTATGCGACGTCGCAATATCTCACTTCCCGATATTGGTCTGGGACGCGGCCCTAAACTAAGCGACGTCGGCTTTGCCATACTATGCACGATAATCTATTTTATTGTCTTGGCATTTGTAATGCAGGGGGTAGACCGCACAATTCCAAGTGTTGACCTTGATCAGCCGCAACAACTTCCATTTGAGTCGGTAAGCGGACAACTTTCTCTAGCAATGGTTTTTATTACCTTAGTGATAGTGCCGCCTATCGTAGAAGAAATAATGATTCGAGGTTTTTTGTACAGTGGTTTGCGACGAAAACTGGGAAAAATAATAGCCGCTTTAATCGCAAGTCTTGTGTTTGGTATCGCTCACCTCCAGTTATTTAGCGGGGCTTTGCCGCTCTACGTTGCCGCTATCGATACGTTTGTGCTTTCTATATTCCTAATTGGACTCCGTGAAAAAACAGGCAGCCTATGGTCGGGGATGGTTGTTCATGGTCTTAAAAATGGCCTGGCCTTCTTATCACTTTTTGTCTTTCACTTGGCCTAACTTGTCTGTAGTCTCTTTTAACTTACTCATTCGGTGCTTTTGTAAGGTGTAGCTAAGTAATGCATGATATAATTACCCACAATGATAGCCTACAAGTATAATTTCCAAGTTTTACCGCCACCCCCGCTAGGGGAGTAGTTTAACTTGTTAAAATTATAGTTACTGCCCTCTGAAATAACACAAGAGGGCTTTTTAAATGCTAAAGGAATGAAGAATAATGAATCAAATAAAGAAAATAATTGTCATAAAATACGGATCAAAGTGCGTGGTAAATAAAGACGGACTTGATCTCGCAAAAATTGATACGTACGCAAAAAAAATCGTACAGCTAAAAGAGACACATGACGTAGTGGTAGTTGCTTCAGGGTCGGTAGCAGTAGGCAAACGGCGTTGTCAGACTGCCGGTAAGTTACCGGAAAGTATCAGTAATCGGGCGTTGGCTTCGCTAGGAAGCGCCGAGGCAGCTGTTGCTTGGGAGCAGAGCTTTGCTAAATATGACATTCTAGCGAGCCAGATACTAGTGACTCACCGCGAAATTGATAGCAAGGAAGAAGGTCCAAGCCTGATAGCAGCAATTAGTGAAAGCTTGGCGGCTGGTATTGTGCCGGTAATTAACGAAAACGACATTTTGAGTCAGGCTGAACTTAAAAAACTCTCCTACGGCGGCGATAACGATGGCTTAGCCGCCCATATCGCCAAACGTATCCGGGCAGAAACGTTGTTGCTGCTAACCAGCGTTGATGGCTTTCTGATCGACGGTGTGGTCCAGCGCCAGCTGAAAACCGCTGACATGGAATCCGTTTCGCAGCACTTTGAGGAAGCCAGCAGCGAAGGTACTGGCAGTATACAAAGTAAACTTATTGCCGCCGCCGACGCCACGACCGCAGGTGTACGCGCGTTTATCGGCCACGCCGGAGCTGACTACACGCATATTCTAAACGCTCAAACAGGTACGGAGGTGTTACAATAACCGCTATGAATACCTACCGACTATCGCAACTTTTTACCAAAACCAGCAAAACCGCCCCAGCTGACGAAACAGCCCGTAATGCTCAGCTGCTGATTCAGGCTGGCTTTGTTTACAAGGTCATGGCTGGCGTTTACGCCTACACACCGCTTGGCCTGCGGGTGCTTGAAAACATCAAACAGATTGTTAGAGAAGAAATGAATGCCCTCGGCGGCCAGGAATTAATAATGAGCAGCCTGCAGCGTCCCGAAACATGGGAAATTACTGGCCGTTGGGATGATGAAACGGTTGATATTTGGTTTAAGACTAAACTAAAAGACAATACAGAGCTGGGATTGGCTTGGTCGCACGAAGAGGCAATCATCGAAATGATGAAACAGCACATTACCAGCTATAAAGACTTACCAGCCACTGTCTATCAGTTCCAAACCAAGCTTAGAAACGAACTGCGCGCTAAAAGCGGTGTTATGCGCGGACGCGAATTTGTCATGAAAGACATGTATTCCTGCAGTATTAATGCCGCCCAGCATGATGAGTTTTATGATCGGACAATCGAAAGTTACAAGAAGGTCTACCAGCGACTTGGTCTGGGTGACGATACTTATGTTACCTTTGCCAGTGGTGGTGCCTTTACTGATTTTAGCCATGAATTCCAAACGGTCTGCGAAGCCGGCGAAGATGTCATTTATCTGCATCGCGGCAAGAATATTGCGGTGAATGAAGAAGTCATGACCGATGAAAATTTAGCCAGTCTCGGCATTGCCCGGGATGAACTGGAGCAAGTTAAGAGTGCTGAGGTTGGCAATATTTTTAACTTTGGAACTGGTAAAAGCGAGCAAACCGATTTTGCCTTTACCAGCGAAAATGGAGAGAAACAGTACGTCCACCTCGGCTCGTATGGTATTGGCATTACGCGGCTAATTGGCGTTATCGCCGAGAAATTTTCTGATGAAAAAGGTCTGGTTTGGCCAGAGGCGGTTGCACCGGCTCGGGTGCATTTAATCGGGCTCGGTGACGATCCAGCAGTAGTTAAGGCCACAGAAGATCTATTTGAGTCTTTTGCAAAAGCCAAAATTAGTGTAATCTATGACGACCGAGACCTGCGCGCCGGCGAAAAATTTGCCGACGCTGATTTACTAGGAACACCGCACCGCGTGGTGGTTAGTAAAAAGACTCTCGAACAATCCGCCGTTGAGCTAAAGGCTCGTATGTCGGATGAAACTCAGCTGATCAATACGAATGATATTATTCAGCAATTAACGAATTAACACTCGATATCAAAATCATCTGATATAATCGAAGCGAACTCTCTTAAAAGAGGAGCAAAAACAGGGGAACTATGAAAAAACAATTTCACTTAACACAAGACGGTATCAACGAGTTCAAAACAGAGCTCGATGAACTTATTAGCCGGCGCGCCGAAGTTGCTGACTCTATTAAGACTGCCCGCGAGCAGGGAGACCTAAGTGAAAATGCCGAATACCATGCTGCCAAAGACGAACAGCAGACCATGGAAGCCCGAATCTCCGAAATTGAATACATTCTTGCCAACGTTGAAGTAATCGCCAAACCAAAGGGCGATGGTGCCGTCCAGCTTGGCTCCAGTGTTGCCCTTAAGGGCTCCGCCGGCAAAACCAAGCAGTTCCAAGTTGTTGGCACGGTTGAAGCCGATCCGTTAAATGGCAAAATTTCCGATGAATCTCCCATCGGCAAAGCCTTGATGGGCAAAAAACTCGGCGACGCCGTCGAAATTGTCACTCCGGCCGAAACTGCGACCTATAAAGTCGCCAGCATCAACTAAAATAATTGTTTTTAATACGCTAACGGTTAATAATGGTGGCATATGTAAATAATTGGAGTATGTCATGGATTCAAATGATCAAGTACCTGAATCATCCCGGTCAGATAAGCCGGTAAGAAGTAATAAAATAAATGTTAGTCTAGATGCGCGGTTCATAATTATCGCATTACTAATAATTATCGCAGTCATGTTGTTTATCTGGAAACCTTGGGATGATAAACCGACTGACCAGTCACGCACTATTACCGTGAGTGGGGAATCAAAGGTTACTGCCGAGCCGGACGAATACGTGTTTAGTCCCTCATATCAGTTTAAAAACGCAAATAAAGAAACAGCCTTAGCGGAATTAACTAAGAAGAGCGATGAAGTAGTTGGCAAACTTAAAGAATTGGGAGTGCCTGATAGCAAAATAAAGAGTGATTCTGATGGCCATAACTATAACTACTACTACGAGCAACAGTCTCGGCTTAATAATTACACCTTACGGCTGACGGTAACGGCGAATGACAAAGACTTGAGTCAAAAAATTCAGGATTACTTGTTAACTACCGGACCGCTTGATCAGGTTTCACCGCAAGCCAACTTTAGCGACGCTAAGCGTAAGGAGCTGGAAGGCAAAGCCCGCGATGAAGCCACCAAAGATGCTCGAGCTAAGGCCGACCAATCAGCTAAAAATCTTGGCTTTAAAGTAGGAGAAGTTAAAACCATTGAAGATGGCGCCAGCGGTGGCGGCATCAGGCCAATGTCTGCTCGTAACGCTGAGCTTTCGTTTGATTCAGCCAAGGATTCGGCTGCGCCCAGTCTTGCTGTCCAGCCCGGCGAAGACAAGTTGAACTACTCGGTTACGGTTGTCTACTACGTAAAATAAAGTAAACCTGATAGAATAGTACTATTATGCAAATGACCTACAACAGCGGAATGTCGTCATCAAGCCGAACCTCGGACTCGGTTGGCGGTATCTGTATGTCATAAATTCTTAACCATACAAAATAAATTGTAATCCGCCGGAGAGTCCGGCGGATTTTTTTATGTGCATTAAATTTTTACTAAACAACAAGAAACTAGATTACTAGAATAAGACAGGAAAAAATATGAACAATACTATACAACCAAAGCAGCGAGCAGTCTTGCTCGATTCTATCAACCAAGCTGCCACCGAACAATTTTACCAAGCCGGATATGCAGTGGAAACTTTTCCAAAAGATACTTCAGATGATGACTTGGTAGCCTTAGCACAAGGTGCAGACGTGTTAGGTATTCGTTCAGGGCCAAGACTGCCAGGCGAATTACTAAGCAGGCTGTCAACCATTCAGGCAATTGGCTGTTACTGCGTTGGTACCGATCAGGTTGACCGTCAAACATCAAACCAGGAGGGAATTGCCGTGTTTAACTCTCCATATGACAATGGCCGTTCTGTTGCCGAGCTGGTGATTGGCTCAACATTTGCGCTTTTGCGGCAAACCCAACGTCACAACCTAAAGTTACATGCCGGAATCTGGACCAAAACCGAAATTCAAAGCTATGAAATAAAGGATAAAATAATGGGTATAATTGGGTACGGTAATATCGGGCAGCAGGTGGGAGTAATGGCCGAGTCATTAGGAATGGAGATACTGTATACCGATATTCAAGATCGTCCACGGCTTGGAAATGCCAAGGCACGGACGATCGATGATTTGCTAGCTCAGGCCGATGTTGTAACGGTCCATGTGCCCGGAGGGCAAAACAAACCAATAATTGGTGCCACCGAAATCAGTAAAATGAAATCCGGTGCCTATATCATTAATACCGCTCGGGCGCAGGCGGTGGATTGCAAAGCCCTGAATCAGGCTTTGCAAACAGGCCAAATTGCCGGGGCTGCACTGGACGTTCATCAAGACGAGCCAGCCAGACAAGGCGATACATTCGCATCAATATTTAGAGGTAATGATCGAGTATTACTGACACCGCACATTGGCGGTTCAACCCAAGAGGCCCAAAAAGACGCGGCTGCGTCTGTTACGCGAAAATTACTGAGCTATATTGCCAATGGTTCCGCGGTTGGAGCAGTGAATCTTCCACAGGCGGACCTGGGGCATAAAAACAAATTTACTAGAGTTACATACGTGCACCAAAATCAGCCGGGCGCCGAAGCTGAACTTGCCCGTCTGCTTGCCTTAAATAAAATAAATATTACCAGCGAGGTATTACGCACAAGAGATAGTCTTGGGTATGGGATATATGATCTAGAAGTATCAAGTGCGCCGAAAGAACTTATTAAGGCCATCCAAAAGTCAGCCCACCATATTCGAGTTAGGACAATCATATAGAATCCATCTCACTACCTAGAAAAGGTATGAAATAGATTCTTAGCGTTTGTAAGGAGTCATCGTCTGGCTTATACTTTTTAGTAATGGCAACAATACACGAACTCCGCGATGAACGGCTGCGCAAACTCGAAGATTTAAAAAAACTTGGCGTTAACCCATATCCGGCTAAAGCTGGTCGTACCCACACCGCTGCTCAGATTACAACTGACTTTGATTCGCTGCAAGGGCAAACCGCTACGCAAACCGGCCGTATCACCAGTATTCGTAAGTTTGGCAAAATTGCTTTCATTGTACTAAAAGATGCGTCCGGCAGTGTTCAGCTATTTCTTAAAAATGGTGTTACGACAGAAACAAATGGCGCCGAAAATCTAATTGGCATAGAACACCTACAACTTCTGGATAGTGGCGATTTTATTGAAGCGAGCGGTCCGGTCATCAAAACTCAGACCGGCGAAATTTCAATCGAAGTGCAAACGCTTAAATTGCTTACCAAATCGCTCCGGCCGCTGCCAACCGAACAAGATGGCTTTACTAACAAAGAAGAACGTCTGCGCCGCCGCTATGTGGACACAAATGTGAACAAAAACGTGTACCAGCGCTACATTCGCCGCAGCAACTTTTGGCAAGCCGCCCGCGAATTTCTAATTAACGAAGGCTTTATAGAGATAAATATCCCTGTTTTAGAAGGTATTGCCGGCGGCGCCGATGCTAATCCGTTTGTGACGCACATGGATGCTTTAGATCAGGATTTCTATTTGCGTATCAGCCACGAACTGCCGCTCAAGCGCTTGCTGGGCGGCGGTTACGAAAAAGTGTTCGACATTGGCCCGCGTTTCCGCAACGAAAATTATTCCGATGAACATCTGCCCGAACACATTGCTTTAGAATGGTACTGGGCGTACGCCGACTGGCGCGACGGCATGCAGCTAACACAGCGATTCATCCGCCATATTGCTGACAAAACTTGGGGAACCCGGCAGTTTACTCTTATGAATGGACAACAGGTTGATCTTGGACCGGATGATCAAGACTGGCCCGAGGTTAGCTTTATCGGCATTATTAAAGACCGCTATAGCATTGACGTGTTTAACACCAGCCTGGAAGACGTACAGGCGGCCGTCAAAACCAACGGCATCGATGTAGAAAAGGCTGACAATATTAATCGCTGTATCGATAAACTATGGAAGAAAATTCGAGTAGAAATCGCCGGACCGGCGTTCCTAGTTGATGTACCGACCTTTTTGCAGCCGCTTGCTAAGACGCAAGCCGCCGACTCACGTTTGAGTGAGCAATTTAACCTGTTAATCGGCGGCACCGAAGCCTGCAAAGCCTACAGCGAGCTCAATGATCCGCTTGACCAATTAAGTCGCTTTACTGAACAGCAACAGCTGCGCGACGCCGGTGATGCCGAAGCCATGATGCTGGATATTGACTTTGTAGAAATGTTGGAATATGGCATGCCGCCAGCCTGTGGCTACGGCCACAGCGAACGTATTTTCTGGATGCTAGAAGGCGTCACTGCCCGCGAAGGTGTGCCATTCCCACAGCTGCGGGCCGAAGTTGACGAGACTACCCGTAAAATTTATCCCGGCTTGGATTTGTAACATGCCAGATTTAAAGCCATGGCAGGTCTATAGACCCAGCCAAACTTGTCCCGCAAGGGGCTCACTACTTTGGGCAGCTAATCGACTATCTAAAGAAACAGAAATAGTCTTTATTTTTCCTTGAAAAAGTTATTGTTGCAGCTAACCAACTTCCAGGATACCTTGTCATTTTGCATAGGTAGAAGGTGGGTAGGTTTTGATCTATCGAGGGCGTCCAAGTTACCGAGGAATCACAGGTATGGTATAGTGTGAGCTATGGCAACAACAACTCAGTCGAAATCGACACGTACAACTACCAAAAAGCCTGCAAAGGCAGTAAAAACTACCAAGAAAATAACTAACCAAAAAGCTGTCGCCGCTCCGCGAAAAACAGCTGTCAAAAAACCACTAATCACACAAACAAGCGTAAGTACCGTAAAGGCAACAACACGCAGCCCGCTAACTCCGTTAGACCGTATCCGAAGTCTGCTTGTTAGCTCGGCCATGGTCAATCTAATTTTTGCTGCGCTGGTAATTGGCTTCGTCACAACCACAGAAGTGGCTGTACGGCTTGGTCTACAGACTCGTGATCAATTTGCCAGTGATAGCACTGTCGTGCTTGGACCAGCCAGTGAAGTGCTCTTTAATCTCGATCCAAAATATGTACTTGCGGCATCATTACTCGCAAGCTCACTTATTCTGATTTTACTAGCAACAAAACTACGTAGTCGCTATGAAGCTACGCTTGCTAATCGTACCTCCGGTCTACGATGGTTAGCTTTTGGTATCTCCGCTGCCTTACTACTGAACTTTGCTAACCTAATCGGTGGAATAGATGATCTTGCAACATTAAAACTATCAGCATTCTTAATTTTTATTACCACAATGCTGAGTTTTATAGCCGAACGTGAAAACATCGGTACTGCCCGTCCAAAATGGTTTGCATATACACTGAGCTTAATTACCGGTGCGATGGCATGGCTACCGCTGATCGGTAGCTTCATCGGTACTAGCTTATACGGCATGGAGCGATTTGGTTGGCATGTGTATGCGGTGGCTGGTGTACTGCTGCTTGGTTTTATCGGCTTTGCGATTACTCAATATCGCCAACTGCGAGTGGGTAGAGCGGGCGATTATCTCCGTGCTGAAGAACGATACCTACGGATTGATCTGTTTACTAAGTTTGCAGTTGTTTTGATCGTCGTAATTGCGCTTAAGTAAGTTCGACTTGAGTGAACTTTAGGTTTCATGTCTAAATTTAAGCCCCAAATTCATGAAATTCTAATCGATAAGCTGGTTCATGGAGGACAAGGTTTAGGTAGTTTGCCCAATGGGAAGAAAGCGCTGGTGTGGAATGTTCTGCCTAGTGAAACGGTTCGCTTTACCACACGCAAAGCTAAAAGTTCGCTAGTGGAGGGTGTTGCCGATGAAATTCTAAAGCCATCGGCTGAGCGGGAAGTGCCGCGTGATGAACTCTATTTGAGTACAAGTCCATGGCAGATGATGAGCTACGTGGCTGAAAATCGTTACAAGCAAGAAATTTTACTCGAAACCTTACAGCGTGCTGGCGTAGTATACGACGGAAAATTGCCATTCGAAGCACCAGATGAACAATGGCACTATCGAAATAAAATGGAGTACTCGTTCTACGGCGATGATGAAGGCTTACACCTTGCTTTATTTAATCGTGGTACACATGGCAAGCAGATTGTGACCGGTAGCAGTATAGCCCGACCAGAAATAGATGCCGTGGCTAACAAATTAGCTGACTTATTAAATAAGAAAAAAATCAGAGCTGGCGATATTAAAAGTGCAGTTATTCGTTGTGACGCCGCAGGCAATACGGTTGTTGGAATATTCACCCGGGATCAGAAATTTCCGGTGCTCAAAGAGCTCGATAGTCTGTGCCAAGGAACGGTTGTATGCTATTCAAATCCGCAAAGTCCAGCGAGTGTCAGAACACAAGATCTTTATAAATTTGGCGATATATCCCTTGGAGAAACACTGATAGAAACAAATATACGCTATGATGTTTTTTCGTTCTTCCAAGGCAACTTAGGTATATTTAAGACTGTGCTGGACCAAATAAGAGTGGTAGCTGGCGACACCCCCGTGATTGACCTGTATAGTGGGGTAGGCTCAATCGGATTATCGTTGCCGCATACTGACTTGCTGGTTGAAAGTGAAGCGGCAAACGTTGTCTGGGCTAAAAAAAACACCGGTACACCACGAACAGCGACGGTAGTTCATGCCAGCAGCGAACGAGCCTTAGAGTATGTTGATGAGTCACATACATTGGTGGTTGACCCGCCGCGGGCTGGTTTGCACCGTGATTTGACCGATCGAATTATAAGCGTGAAACCACCCAAAATTATCTATCTTAGTTGTAATCCGGGCACATTAGCGCGCGACCTTGAGTTACTCCAGGGCAGTTTCACAATAGAATCAATTCACGGCTATAATTTCTTTCCGCGCACACCACACATTGAAGCGTTGGCTATTCTCAGTCCTAAAAACCAATCCTTACTTAGCGATCAATAGCCAGTTCTAGTAGCAAGTTAGAATGTTTTGTCTTTTATGAGTTGACTAAAAAATCAACAGTTATGCTTATAATAAGGTAATGAACCAACCCGATAGATTAGCATTTATCCCCGGAAAGCTGGAACTTACCTTATTATTTGTGTTATCTGCTGCCGGACTGATACTGCTGAATTATAAGCAAGTAACGTCAATATTGCTTGGTAGTAACGGATCCGAATATATTAGCACTGAAACGCTGCCGTCATTTAGGGACTTTTTATTAAATGTGCTATCTGTTATTACTGCCGATGCCGCTACTTTTATATTTTGGCTCGTCGTAGCCTTTATCGGCATAATAATAGTAGACGTTCTGCGGGGTGTATTGCATTTATATATAAGTGATGTGCCGCATAGAAATTTGGCGAACGCCAAGGTATATAAACAAAACAAAAGCTATATCTTAATCCATTTTATTTTGCGATCAGTAGCGCTGATGGGCCTGGTAGCGTGGATAATTTGTTTATTTGTCGGAGCGCTGCCTATTGCAAGCACGGTATTTGTGAGCGGATTTAATTCATGGCTGGAAACATATAAAGTTTTTGTGGCGTGTATTGGGCTCGGCTTGTATATCTATCTGGGTGGAATATTTTTGAAGTTCTTAACTCTTCGCAGACACTTATTTAGTTGAGCAGATTACCTTCTGTTGTTATACTTGCAAGAGAAAGCGTAAGCTAAATATAAACAGTTCCGTATGTCCGTTCATAAAACCCAAAAACCAGTAAAAAAAATACGGAGAAAAACACCGACGTATCAACACGTACTTTCAACTTCTTTCATTGTCCCTGCGGTAATAATAGCCGCCGGGCTCTTCTCGGCGGCTATGAGTTATATCATTATGCATTCCTCGGCAGCTATCGGTACGGCTACGCTCTATACTTCACCTGGCATTAATCAATCGGTTGATACCGGTGAAATGTTTGAAGTCGATATCCGAATTAATACTGCTGCCGGCGTTCCTGTCAAAGGCGCGTCAATATATCTGGACTATGTGTCCGACAAAATAGAATTCCAAAGTGTTAGTTTACCAAGTTCTCCCTATAGTACTGTAGTACAAGAAACAAATACCGGCGGCGTATTGCACCTAGAGCGGACTGCAACACCGGCCGTGCCTGGAGGTGACGAACTGTTCGCACGCATTAGCTTTAAGGCAATTAACACCGGTTCTGCCCAGTTGAATTTTATGGCAAGTTCATATGTTACAAGCGAAGATGATGGCAGTAACTTACCCCTCCAAAGTAACGGAGTAACTTATACGATTAATGCACCTGCATCAAGTCCTAGTGCACCGCCTATAGGCTCTAACCCTGGAGCGCCTGCTACGTCTACGAGTCCTGGTGCTCCAGCCGCTACAGCACCATCAAACGGTGGAGCAGGTACAGGACGGAATCAGCAGTCGCAATCAACCAGTCAGGTTTCTTCTGGTTCTCCGATCGATCCGGGAACGACTCCGGTTACTTCGCCCCCTGCTGTTCCAGCAGCAAATGCAACTAACGAATTGCCAGTGAGCACAAATGGGGAGGGAAGTGTCAACAAATCTCAAGATTCTTCCGGCATAAGTACTATTTCCAAGGTAGCAATTGCAACCGGCGGTCTCGTAGCAGTTGCTGGGTTGCTTTTGGGTGCAAAAATGTTGTGGACACAACTTGCAGCATCTCGCTCCAAAAATCATATCCCGATATTTTCTACTCCAGCAATATCTACTACAGGAGCGGCTTCACCCCCGACAGAATCAAAAATTCTTGAAGAGCGTTTAGAGCGATTACGAAATTTTCCAACCACAACCCTAGCTCCTGGCGCCATGGTAGGACCGACTGACGTATCATCTCCGGCAAAGCCCGCCCAACCAAGCGTGGTTATCAATAATTCGACGCCTGATAAGTGATTACTACTTAATAATGTACTTAGTCTCTATAATCTAATCATATGCGTATTCACCGATTCTATATAGCAGATAAATTTCAACTAAAAAAGGACTTTTGGCTGCATGATGAGTCGTTACTCTGGCAATGGAACAGAGTACTCCGTTTTCGTGAGGGCCAAAAGGTTATATTATTTGACGGAAAACAAACTGACCGATTGTATCATCTAGTTAAAATTGATAAAACTGAAGCACATCTCCAAATGGTGACAGAATTGGATCGACAGTTACCATCTCGACACGTCTACCTTTTTTTCAGTTTGCTTAAAAAAGACAATAACGATTTAATTTTACAGAAATGTACCGAACTGGGTGTTTCAAATTTCGTGCCACTTTTAGCTGAGCGGTCGGTTCGCGACAACTTTAATACTGAGCGGGCGCGTAAAATAGTGATTGAAGCTAGTGAACAATGCGGCCGTTCAAATATTCCATCAATCCGCGAGCCTATGCATGTTCAAACTGCTCTTACTGAGTATCATGACAAGGCGCAACTCTTTATTTGCGAGCAAGGAACAAAGTCACCGCCAAAAATTTCTAAAGACGCTCGGACTGGTATTTTTATCGGTCCTGAAGGCGGTTGGAGTGAAGCTGAGAAGCAATTTTTTCAAGATCAAAAACTAGCTCACTTGCATGTTAGCAACTTTACTTTACGCGCTGAAACAGCAGCAGTCACCGCAAGTACGATTATTATGTTATAGTATTTATTAATGAGTCCAGAGTCGTTACGTTCGGAAAGTGAATACACCCGCCCTTACCATAGATTAACTATTGTTGAACCAATGCGTCCGTTGGCACCAGAAAATGTGGACGTGACTGAAATAAATGAACATATATTGAGTGATAATAATACGGTACACATGAGTGTAGCCAGTTTTGCAGTATTAAATTTGGTTAGAACAAAAAGTAATGATATCCAAGACTGGTTATATCCCAGAGAGCGTAAAAAAGGCATTATTGCCGATTTTGCCCGAACACTCAATTTAGAAAATCTGATTACAAAAACAGCAATTGAATTATGTGCCGAGGAAGGCCTGCTTGAAATCCATGTACAGAGAAATCCCCGGTCTGTAAATATAACTAATGCCCGGGTAGCCGAAAAAGGCAGACAGGCCAGCGATGAATTAACCCCTCAATATAAAGAGTTAGTAGCAAGTTTAGATAGCCCATTACGGCGTCAGAAATTGCGCGACATACTTTATGAAGTAAGCCACTTACACAAAATATTGGAACGTCCTCTACCCGAAGATTTAGTCAGCCTTCAGTATGCTTGCGAAGACCTAAATCCTGATAAATTATTAGAAATAATTAACACCCTAACTTCCATGCAAATTAACCTCATAGAGAAAGTCGATGAGTTGCCGAAGGAACAAAGAATAAACAGAAGACGTCAGCTAGAAGGCTAAAGTCCCGGCCATGTACTGTTTGTACTGCTACAATTAGGTAATGGCAAATAGTTATTGGCGGCAGCGATCCCAACCATACAAACCGGGACAAAAGACGGCTTTCAAACTCAGTCGCAGTAAAATTGAGCTGTTTACGCAGTGCCAGCGCTGCTTTTGGCTTGATATACGTCTAAAAATTACCCGTCCTAACGGCCCCCCGTTTCAAATTAATAAAGCAATCGATGAACTTTTTAAGAAGGAGTTCGATGTGTATCGGACAAAGTCTGAACCACATCCATTGATGACTGCACACAACATTGATGCAATTCCATACGCTCATGAAAAACTTGATGACTGGCGACATAATTTTACTGGCGTTGTTGCTTTGCATGAACCAACCAACCTGCATATTTTCGGTGCGATTGACGATGTTTGGGTTACAAGCAATGGTCAATTAATCGTCGTAGACTATAAAGCAACTGCCAAGGCCACCGAAGTTAATCTTGACGCCGAATGGCAGATAACCTATAAGCGCCAAATGGAGGTTTACCAGTGGTTATTGCGCCAGAACGGTTTTGAAGTCAGCGATACCGGCTATTTTGTTTATACCAACGGCCGGCTTGATCTTGACGGTTTTAACGATCGGATTGAGTTCCGCACCAAAGTTATTCCATATACCGGCAATGACTCCTGGGTAGAAAAAACGATTGTAAAAATGAAAGCCTGCATGGACAACGATACTATGCCGCCGATGGGCGTTAGTATTATGGGCGGTGAGTGCGAGTTCTGTGCTTACGCTCGGTCGCGCATGGAGTTAACTCTCAAACATATCCAAAAGAAGTAAAAGTCTTATATACTGTTAATCATGATAGATATCCAGTTAGTCAGAGATAACCCAGAACGTGTCCGCGAAAAGGCAAAGCAAAAAGGTTATGACATTGATGTGCAACTCTTGTTGCAGCTTGATAACGAGCGCAAAGACTTGCTGCAAACGGTTGAAAGCCTGCGCCAGCGGCGCAATGAAATAGCTGAGACAATGAAAGTTTCTGGTGGCAAGCCGGATCAGGCGGCAATTGAAGAAGGTAAACAGATAAAAGTAGAGCTGGCTGAACGGGAAACTTATCTGGCTGAAACCGAAGAAAAGTGGCTGGAACTACTAAAATCAGTACCCAACATGCCACTTGATATGGTGCCGATAGGCGAGACTGAAGAGCAGAATGTCATTATTAAAACCATCGGTGAAAAACCAGTATTTAATTTTGAGATTAAAAATCATGCCCAGATTGCCGAAGCAAAAGGTTGGCTCGACAAAGACCGTGGTGCTAAAGTTGCAGGCGCCCGTTTTGTTTATTTAATGGGTGATTTGGTTCGGTTGGAGTTTGCCCTATGGCAGTTTGGTATGGATACGGTTTGTAATGAAGACACCCTAAAGCAAATTATTGCTAACAGCAGCTTAAATGTTTCAACTAAGCCGTTTAAGCCGGTATTGCCGCCAGCGGCCGCCAAAAGGGAAATTTTTGAAGCCACCGGCCGTCTTAATAGAGAAGAGACAACCTATAAAATTGAAGATGAAGACTTGTGGCTTAACGCCAGTGCCGAACACACCTTGGCACCGATGTATTACAAAGAAATCCTCGATGAAAAAGACTTACCGCTGCGCTATATTGGCTATACAACCGCATTTCGCCGTGAGGCTGGTACATACGGCAAAGACACCGAGGGATTTTTTCGGTTACACCAGTTTAATAAGCTCGAAATGGAAAGCTTTACTACCGCCGACACTTCGCTTGATGAGCACATGCTCATGATCGCCATTCAAGAGTATTTAATGCAACAGATTGGCTTACCTTACAGAGTACTAGAAAAATGTACAGCTGACATTGGCCGGCCTAACGCCAAAGGTGTTGATATCGATGTTTGGCTGCCTGGTCAAAATGCCTATCGTGAAACGCATACCGCAGATTTTATTTCTGATTTTCAAACCCGCTCTATGCAAACCCGCGTACGGCGGACAGACGGCACTGTGGAGCTGGCTCACACCAACGATGCCACTGCGTTTTCGCAGCGCCCATTAATTGGTATTATCGAAAATTTCCAGACCGCCGATGGTGATGTGATCATACCTGAAGTCTTACGGCCATACCTCGGCGGTCGAAGCATAATATAATATAGCTTTTTACCACAAAAGTGTACCTGCCAACGTAGCTAAATAAAATGCTGTATCTTGTCTTGATTAATTTTAATGAATTGCGAACATGGCCTAAAAAAGGAGTATAATAAAAGGTAGAACTTAAACATTAAGGAGTTCTGTTATGATTAACAATTTACACCTCACGGCTATCCATACCAAACTAACCGACGATATGCATTTATATGTAGAAAAGAAAATCGGTGGCTTGTACCGGTATATGCCACGTGGTTCGCGTGAGTCGGCTAGAGTCGACGTTAAGCTTAAAGAAGCTAAATCAAAAGATAAGCGTACCTATGAATGTGAAGTAATTATGAAACTCCCTAAGGCTAGCCTGACTGCGCACCGAAAATCTACTAGCATGTTGGCCGCAATTGATGAAGTTGAAGCAAATTTTAAAAACCAGTTAAAGCATTATAAAAACATGCATAGTCCATCGCGCTTGCAGCGGCACGTTATGTCACGTATTCGTGGCCGGCAACGCGCTGCTGAGCGCGAAGTTGCCGCCGGCGCGTCCGAATTGTAGGACTGAGACTTATAGTATATTTTCATCGTAAATTTTACTCGTGCCGACTCCTTACAAAATATGTCGCTATAGCGTACAATGGGTACTAGTTTGATGAGTAAGGGAAATCCAGATTCTATATGAAGGTGAATAAAAAGATAGTAAAACGTGTCCTTGGGGATCCTCAGGCACGCATGCTTAAGAAATTAACCAGGCGTGTCGGTGCTATTAATAAGCTAGAAGACAAATATAAGAAAATGTCTGATGCGCAATTAAAGAAGCAAACCGAGGAACTAAAAAAACGACTCAAAAAAGAGTCGCTTAATAAGTTGTTGCCAGATGCTTTTGCAATTGTACGAGAAACTGCAGCTCGTACCTTAAAACAACGCCACTATGATGTCCAGTTAATTGGTGGCATGGCGCTTCACGACGGCTCTATAGCCGAAATGAAAACAGGTGAGGGTAAAACCCAGGTAGCAACACTACCGGTCTACTTAAATGCCTTAGAAGAAAAAGGTGTCCACGTGGTCACGGTAAACGATTATCTCGCCCAACGTGATGCCAGTTGGATGGGTGAAATCTATTACTTCCTTGGGCTGAGCACTGGTGTGGTAATCGCAGAAAAGTCATTCTTATATGACCCTAATTATAAAAATGATGACCACGAAGATCCGCGTATGAAGCGGCTTCGCCCCAGCACCCGGCAAGAAGCCTATAACGCCGATATTACCTATGGCACTAATAATGAATACGGCTTTGATTATCTGCGTGACAATATGGTTCGCGAAGTTGAGCAGCTGCGTCAGCGCGAACTTAACTTTGCTATTGTTGACGAGGTTGATTCGATTTTAGTAGATGAAGCTCGCACCCCGCTAATTATTTCTGCTCCATCAACAGCCAGCGGTACCGCCTACCTGCAGTTTGCTAAGGTTGTCCGTCAACTTAAAAAAGATGAGCATTACGAAGTCGATGAAAAACGCAAAGCCGCTACTTTGACCGATGAGGGTATTGATCAGATTGAGAAAATTTTGGGAATTACTAATCTGTATGCTTCAGATAACATTCGAACGCTCTATCATCTGGAGCAAGCCTTGAAGGCACGAGCTTTATTTAAGCGCGACAAAGATTACGTTGTTACTAAAGACGGGGAAGTAGTCATTGTTGATGAATTCACCGGACGTTTGCTTAAAGGCCGCCGCTACAACGAAGGATTGCACCAGGCAATAGAAGCGCAGGAAGCCGTTGAAATCCAGGATGAGTCGATGACCTTAGCTACCATTAGTTTCCAGAATTATTTTCGTTTATATAACAAATTGTCGGGTATGACCGGAACGGCAACAACTGAAGCCGAGGAGTTCCACCAGGTTTATAAGCTTGATGTCATCGAGATTCCACCAAATCGCAAGCTAGCGCGCCATGACCGCCCAGACCGTATATACAAAACCGAAGCCGGCAAATTCAACTCTATTATTAAAGAAGTTAAGAAACTAAATAAAAAAGGCCAGCCGATACTGATTGGTAGTGCTTCAATCGGAAAAAATGAACGACTAAGCGCACTTCTTAAAAAAGCCGGCATAAAACATCAAATCTTGAATGCTAAAAACAACGAAAAAGAAGCAGCTATTATTGCTAAAGCTGGCCAAAAAGGCGCCATTACGCTAGCCACAAACATTGCCGGCCGCGGTACCGATATTGTGCTAGACAAAGATGCTAAAAAGGCCGGCGGTCTGTTTGTGCTAGGCAGCGAGCGCCACGAGTCACGCCGTATCGACAATCAACTGAGGGGACGGTCCGGCCGTCAGGGCGACCCGGGTACTACTCAGTTCTTTGTAAGCTGTGAAGACGACCTGATGCGTATATTCGGTGGTGAACGCATCATCAAAGTAATGGACCGACTTAAAGTTGACGATGAGACTCCAATCGAAAACCGCTTTATTAGCAAAAGCCTGGAAGGTTCCCAAAAGAAAGTCGAAGGCTTTAACTATGATGCCCGTAAAGATGTAGTTAAATATGACGATGTCATGAACCGCCATCGTAAAGCTACCTACAGTATGCGCAACGAGATTCTGCGTCAGGCCGATATTAGCAAACGAGTCGGAGAATTTATTCGTTCTGAAGCCAAAGATCTGGCTAATTCGCCGCATGCTACGTCTGACAGATATGAACATATGCTTACGCATGTCTTTCCCTTTGACGAAAAAACACTAGATAGATTATTTGATTCGCCAGCCCATAGTTTTGAAAAAGAACTTACTAAAGCTGCTGAAAAACTCTACACCGAACAGGAAAAGCGGTTTGGCTCTGAGATTCTGCGTAAAATTGAGCGTGATATCTACCTACAAACCTTGGATAACTACTGGATGCAGCACCTGGAAACTATGGACCACTTGCGTGAAGGTATCCGTTGGGTAGGTGTTGGCCAGCGCGATCCATTGGTTGAATACCGCCGCCAGTCGCAGCGCATTTTTGAACAAATGCAGCGCGCTCTTCGTCATGATGTTGTGAAGTCATTGTTCCACGCCCGCCCAATTGACGAGTCACAGCTTAACCAGGCAATTGAAACTGAATTAACCCGTGCCGCCAGGTCATCGGTTGATAATGCCGATAAAATTATTGATTCGGCTGATTTTAACGAAGAAGACTTTAAAGTTAAGACAGAAGTAGTGGAAAAAGCGGAAGCTAAAAAAGCCACTGAAAAACGTAAAAAAGCCCGTAAAGCCCAGCGTCAAAACAAGAAAAAGGCTAAACCCGGCAAAAAGAAGCGGAAATAAAAACGGTTCGCGCTAGTCTATGAAACATACTACCTCTGAATTAGTACTGGATAACGGTGCCCGTGGACTGGTAGTCAACGTACCCGAAGCAACCGTTATGTCATTTCAAATCAATTTCCGCGCCGGCGAATATTTGGTAGAGCGTGATAAGTGGGAAACCCCGCACATTATGGAACATATGCTGCTCGGTGCTAACAAGCACATCCCCAAAGCCCGCGCCTTTCAAGCCGAGTTTGAAAAAAATGGCGCTTATTGCAACGCCAGTACCGGTACTTATGACATTATTTACGAGTCAGAATGCGCAGACTTTGAGTGGCAGCGCATCGCCGACTGGCTCATGATAGCCATTACCCAGCCACTATTTTTGGAAGATGAGTTTAAAGCCGAATTTGGCAATGTCCGTGAAGAACTGACAGCTCGGTCCAACAATCATTTTCGTCACCTAAGCCTGGCCCTGCGCGAAGCCTTTGGTTTTTATGCGGTTACCGATCAAGAACGTCTCAAACTTATGAAAAACGTTACTCTTGATGACATCCGTGAACATTACCGGTCTACCCATGTTACTTCTAATATGCGTTTTGTTATTGCCGGCAATGTTACTCCCAGTCGCCTGAAGCATATAAAGGAGCTGTTTGGTAATACCACGCTTGCTAAGGGAAGAGGCCGTCGAGCTTTGCCGAAAGAGGTACCAACCGATCTGGCAAAACCGCTTAGTATCAAAAATACCACTGTTGATAATTATTATTTTTATTTTGATACATTCTTAAAGCGCCGTATGGAAGACCACGAATTGGCAGCCATGAGCTTACTCAATAGTATGCTGACCGAAACGTTATATTCGCGTATTCTTGGCTCGGCCCGCGAACGAGGCTTGGTATACAGTATGAGCTCCGGTATCAATTCCGAGCTACATAGTACTAACTGGTGGTTTGGCGCCCAGGTCCGGCCCGACAATGCAGAAGCATTGTTCAACATTATGGTCACCGAGCTACGAGGTATTTTTAATGGCAACCTAACCCGCGAAGAAATCGACGCTGCCAAGCAATATCGGCTGGGTCGCTACCAACGCGGCGCCCAAACAGTCGCTGGTATCGGCGGGAGCTATGCCGGCCGTTACTTTTTTGATGATTTCATAGAAGATTATTATGCTATTCCAGCTCGCATTAATGCTATCACCAAACGCCAGATTGTGGATGGCGCTAAAGACTTATTCGAAGAAGGCGTCTGGGGTCTTGGCGTACTTGGCAATCCGGATCCTTTAGAACTTGAACGTTTGACCACCCAACTCAATCACCTCTGGGACTGACTAATATATAGATCTTGAAGCAAGGCAGACTTACTTTGAGCACTATACCTCTCCATCATTAAAACTTAATGAAGTACTGATATAGTACTTCCAAAGGATATGCGTCCGTAAGATTAATCCCCTAAAGTAGTGTAAAGATCATGAGTATTCCCCAAAAAAGTACGGTTTTAAAAAAAGAAATTGATCAAGCTATCGAGCGACTGTCTATTAATGAACGTGCCAAAGAACTGCAAGAGCTGCAAGAACAGTCGCAAACAGTCAGTTTTTGGGCCAATAACCAAACGGCTTCCAAGATCATGCAGCGTATCAACAGCCTGGCTGAACAAACTGAGCCGTGGCTGAAGCTCCAAAAAAACGTATGCGACTTACTTGAACTGGCGGCCATGGATGATCCTGCTATGCAGGCAGAAATTGATAGCCAAGCCCAACAACTCCATAAAACGTACGATGATCTCAAAAAACAAATGCGTTTTAATGGGCTATATGATGATCATAACGTAGTTTTGAATATCCATGCTGGAGCAGGAGGAACTGATGCTCAGGATTGGGCCCAGATGCTGCTACGCATGTATATGCGATGGGCTGAAACAAATGGTGTCAACGTCACTACGCTGGATGAGTCAGCCGGTGAAGAAGCAGGCATTAAAAGTGTCAGTTTACAAATGTCGGGTAATTATTTATTTGGCAAACTAAAAGGAGAGCATGGTGTTCACCGGCTAGTTCGCCTAAGTCCTTTTAACGCCAATAATCTCAGGCAGACCAGCTTTGCGAAGATAGAAGTATTACCAGAGATTAATGAGCCTGAAACAGTACCAATTGATGAAAAAGAACTTAAAATAGATGTTTTCCGGGCTGGCGGTCACGGCGGCCAAAGCGTTAATACCACTGATTCAGCGGTCCGTGTAACGCACTTGCCAACCGGGATTGTGGTCAGTATCCAAAATGAGCGTTCACAGCTACAGAACCGCGAAACAGCCCTTACTATCCTTCGCTCAAAGTTAGCCCAGCTTCAGCTCGAGCAGCACGCTGATCGCATATCAGAATTAAAAGGCCCTAATGAGCAAGCTGCTTGGGGTAATCAGATTCGTAGTTATGTTCTTCACCCTTACACCATGGTAAAAGATCTGCGTACCAGACATGAAACTTCTCAAGCTCAAGCGGTACTAGATGGTGAACTAGACGAATTTATTGACGCTTATCTCGACAGTACACCAGCTTAACAGTCTTCTTTTGCAATAAGTTTGCTTAATGCGATACAGCCGCATAGTGAGACTTAGGGTAGCCAGCCTGTCTTTGCTATAATAGCTATAATGATCTTGCTTGATAGGGTATCAAAGTCGTACGCGCGCCGTTCAGACGCGGCGCTGCAGCGTATTAGCCTGCATATTGAACCGAAAGAATTCGTCATAGTGGTAGGACCGAGTGGTGCTGGTAAATCAACCTTACTCAAGTTGCTTACCAGAGAAGAGAAGCCCACCAGCGGCAAAATTATCATTGGCGGTATTGACTATGAACGGCTTAAAGACAAAGACGTGCC
Source organism: Candidatus Saccharimonadia bacterium (assembly GCA_963717365.1). Lineage (GTDB taxonomy): Bacteria > Patescibacteriota > Saccharimonadia > Saccharimonadales > 2-12-FULL-41-12 > JALQXV01. Next base: position 591,668 of record OY970327.1, on the reverse strand, counting down.
GCGCTTGCGCCGTAGGATTGGCGTAGTTTTCCAGGACTTTAAATTATTACCGAATAAAACCGTTTTTGAGAACGTTGCCTTCGCCCTGGAAATTATAGGTATGAGTAACCGGGAAATTAGGCACACTGTACCAAAGGTGCTCAATATTGTTGGCCTAAAAGGAAAAGAAAAAAGCTATCCACGCGAATTATCTGGTGGCGAGCGCCAGCGTGTTGCGATTGCCCGTGCCGTTATCCGTCAACCCAAAATCTTGATCGCCGATGAGCCCACGGGCAACTTAGATCCCAAGCATGCCTGGGATGTAATTAAAGTACTCGAAAAAATCAATAAGTACGGCACCACCGTCCTGCTTACCACGCACAACCAAGAAATTGTTAATAAATTGAAACGGCGTGTGGTAACTATTAAAGACGGCCAGATTATTAGCGATAAAGCTAACTCAGGGTACGAGCAGTAGGGATGAAGGACCAATAAGAATGCAGAGAGAGCCTTTAAAACGTAAGTTGATTACGCTTGAGCGAATTATTAAAACCGGTGCCATTAACTTTATACGTAATATTTCCCTCAGCGTAGCAGCCACGGCAGTGATGGTAGTAACACTTACCATCGTATTATTTTCGGTAATTGCTAATGCTACTTTTAGTAACACTATAACCCAGATCACCGATCGGATCGATATATCAGTCTACTTAAAAGACGACGTCAGCGAAGAACAGAGCAGTAATCTAGTTAAGCAGATAAAAGAACTAGACAATGTTAAAGAGGTGACGTATGTTTCAAAAGACCAGGCGCTCGAAAATTACCAACGTGACAACCAAGATAACCTAGAACTGTTACTGGCCATTTCTCAAACTGACAATCCGCTGCCTGCCACTATACAGATTAAACCAAAAGATCCTGTCCGCATTGATGAAATTCGTAACGTGCTAGAAACCCCAGACGTTAAAGCGCTGCAATCTAACGAAACTTCATACTCCGGCGACCGTAAAGAAGCTATCGATAAAATTACCAACGCCACAACTTTCTTCACCCAAGCTGTGATTATTAGTATTATCGTTTTTGCCATCATTTCCATGTTGATCATCTTTAATACGATTCAAATGGCTATTTTTAACCGACGCGACGAACTTACTATTATGCGACTTCTGGGCGCCAGTAACTGGTATATCAAAGGGCCATTTATTGTTGAAACTATGTTATACGGCATTGTCTCGGCAGTTATCTCGTTGAGTGTGTGTAATGCGTTGTTCGTGGTCCAGGAGCAAGCTTTTGACGCCAGTAGCCTAGGCTTACTCGATATTAAGTTTGCCAATCAATACTTTAGCGATAACTTCTTGCTCTTTTTAGGAATGCAATTGCTGGCCGGTATAGCTATCGGTACCATCTCGGCCCTGATTGCAACTGCGCGCTACCTTAAAGTAAAACCTTCGCGCCGCCGCTAGACACGCATAAATGATACAAATAACACTTGTAATTGCTGGTGTCAAAACTGTATTTTAATATAGGCATGTGTTAGAATTCTTACATAAGCGAGATCTGATATAGGTAAATATCCCAAACAAACGCTTATACACAAACGTGAACCGAACAACAGACATTTCAAATAACATGAACTAATCTATTAGACCGGGGTAGGAAGGGTTGCGTATTGTGCTTACGTTTGCTAGAATTAAAAGGTATAAATTAATACAAAATAAAAACAACTCAAAAAATAAAATGGTTTCAATAAAAAATAAAATTCAATCTAATACTCGTCGCTCTTTAGCTGTTATCGCTATTGGCGGCTTATTCTTAGTTACTGCCATATCCGCTCCATTTGTATATGCCGACCAGTTTCAAGAGCAAATTAATGCACTCAATGCCGAGAGCGGCCAGAAAAAAGAAGTCCAGGGTCAACTAGGCGCTGAGGCGGCCAGTTTGGCAGAAACTATCTCTAAATTACAGGCAGAGATCACAGCTTTGCAAAATCGAATTACAGAGAACGAAGCCAAGATGACTGAATTAAAAGCCCAAATTGCCGCTGCCGAAGCGGAATTGGCCCGTCAGCGCGATTTGCTGGGACAAACTATTCGCGCTATGTATCTCGAAGGGGAAATTACTACTGTCGAAATGTTGGCCACTAGCAAGGACTTAAGCGATTTCTTTGATAAACAACAGTACCGCGAAAGTGTTAACGCCAAAATTAAGTCTACCTTGGATAAAATCACTAAGCTAAAACTAGACCTTAACGCTCAAAAAGAAACAGTTGAGAAATTACTGGCTGAGCAAAAAAGTCTACAAGGACAGTTAGCGGCCCAGCGAGCAGAAAATAGTCGTTTATTATCACTTAATCAAGGCCAGCAAAATGAAATAGAGGGCCAAATCCAAGCTAATAACGGTAAAGTTGCGGAGCTGAAACGATTACAAATTATTGCTAATAGTCGCTTTAGCGGTGGCCCGGCTGGTACCGGTCCTGCCTGTGGTGGCGGTTATCCTGCCAGATGGTGTGAAATACCTCAAGATTCAGTCATTGATACTTGGGGAATGTACAACCGCGAATGTGTTAGCTATACAGCCTTCAAAGTTGCTGCGTCCGGACGCCACATGCCGTATTGGGGAGGTATTGGTAACGCCAATCAATGGGATGAAAATGCCCGGAACGCTGGTATCCCAGTTGACGGTAGTCCTCGTCCTGGAGACGTAGCCGTCAGTAACTCCGGTTACTATGGCCATGTTATGTATGTTGAATCGGTTAATGGCAACGGCACTATTAATATCAGCCAATACAACGCCGGCCTAGACGGGCGTTACTCGACTCGCTCTGGTCTGAGTCCGGCTGGGCTGGTGTTCATACACTTCTAACGGCTTATGCCGTTATGAGAAGGGACTGGTCCCTTCTCATCGCTCGCTTTGCTCGCTGCTTATCCCTGCAAAAGTCTCAAAATACCCGAAGTAAATTCGGGTATTTTTCGTATCAATAGTCACTAGAGGTGTAACAGATTATTGACATTTTAAGTATTTTGTGCTAATATCTATAGTAGTTAAAGCCAAAATAAAAATATGCCAGAACAACTAATACTTCACAGTCATCAGCCAGAACTTGCTATTCAAACCGAAAAAGCTCATTTGGTTTTTGGATCTTTACTAGTTGATGAGGAAATGAAGGCGCTTAATCTGAGAGCAGAGACAGAACATCTACTAAATCCAGCAACGCAGCGCTCAGCACTGTTGCAACATACCGAAATACGGCAGACCAGCGTTCATCTTAATCGAGAAAAATGGTCGAATAAAACTGAAACAGAGCAAGAGAAGACGAAGAGACTAAGACTGAACGAACTTGAATTTTCAGAAATTCATCAAATGGGTCCTGAAAGATTACAAAACAGGGCCGAGATAGCTGCTCGTGAAAATGAAGGTCTGGCAGATATTTACGACTATAAAGCGAGTAGGACAGTGGGGGTAATAAGGAAGGAATTGTCATTATTTTCCACAGATCAGCAAAAGTACCTAGACGCCTTGCTTGATGCAAATAGTGAATTTTCACCGTTTCTAAAATCCCTTAATCCGATAAATAATTTATCTTGGGCCTCGTGGTTGTCGCGCACACCTGCAGAAGGGGGAGCATCAGACGAACAAGTTAGGAATGTAATACAATGGCATACCGATTATATTGATCGTATGAACGGGGGATATGACGGAGTCGATCACCTAGAAGAAGCTTTCCGGTCGTCCAGAGATAGTTATATAAGAGCAGCTGAAGCGGGTCTATTGCCAACAGCGATCATAACGAGATTGCAAGAAGCCAAGCAAGAAGAAATTGTCTATGAAGATCTCTTTGGGTTGGCTACAGACTTGAGTTATGGTTATGCATTTCTGGAATCACAAGCCATTCACCTGCCTGGTCCTGAACAAATAAAAGTTAAGTTACATGAGTTTTCCCATGGCTATATTGGTACAATGTATCCAGGAAAAGAAAAAATAGCAGGCAAGCGGTGGTTAGATGAAGCCCTTACCGAGATTATAGCGAGCATCGCCGAGACTGGGGTTGCCGGAGCAATATATGAACCCGATGATGGAAAGTTTTATCCTACAGAACGAAAATTACTTGCATCGATTCTTAACTCACCTGATTGTCCGCTGACGTTAGATGGTTTAATTCAGATATACTGTAGTGGCACAGTAGAGGAAAAAGCAGAAGTATTTACGACCATCGATACAATACTTGAAGACTATTTACTTGGAGATAAATTTTCACTCAAACAACGTATTGAAACACTAGGACTTGACCCTTCGTATAACGGAGATGAGAATCAATACCTAGATGACTTGGCATTCGTACTTGATGATATGGTAAGACGGCGGGCTAATAAAGCAGCTCGTAATGATTTTGCATTAGCTGGCCCTTAAGTCCTATATACTGAAAAAACCAAACTATAAGCGCTACATAGGCTATAATAGTTACCAGCAATCAAACGAATATATTGAGGGAGTTTCTTTGAATCACGGTGAACAAAAACACGATGACGTACGCGTGCATGACGGAAGCACATCACAAGATCAATTAAAGCGAACAAAACTGAAGCAGAGCTTTCTACGAACTGGCGGAGCTATTATATTGTTGGCCGGGGTATTATTTTTAGGCATCGGAATTGGCAATGGCCGGGTAGCTTTTGGTGGCGATGCAAAATACCGTAGTTCACTCCAGCAAGGCAGCGGCGAACTCAGTTACGATGGTATCGAAGAGATACATGATGACTTGAAGGAAAGTTTTGACGGACAGCTCGACACCACAAAGCTTGAGGACGGCCTAAAGGAAGGCTTGGTTAAAGCGGCCGGAGACCCGTATACCGAATATATGACGGAACAAGAAAGCAAAGAGTTTAACGAACAATTAAGCGGGTCATTTGAAGGTATTGGCGCCGAGCTGAATAAAGAAGAGCAAGTTATTGTAATTGTCTCACCAATTGCTGGTTTTCCGGCAGAAAAGGCTGGTCTGAAATCAGGCGATATACTTAGTAAAATTAACGATGAAAGCACGTTTGATACCAGCATAAGCGATGCCGTAAAAAAAATTCGGGGTCCCAAGGGCACTAACGTTAAGCTGGAAGTGATACGTGACGGCCGGCCGCTAACATTTGAAATTACTCGGGATCAAATCAATATTCCCAGTGTAAAGTGGGAGATCGCCGAAGGTAATATCGGGATCATGACTATTAGTCGTTTTGGTGAAGATACTACGCAGCTGGCTCAACAAGCCGCTAATGAGTTTAAGGCCAAAAACGTGGTTGGCGTAATACTGGATGTCCGTGGCGATCCGGGCGGCCTGTTGGATGCTTCGGTTAAGGTTTCAAGTCTGTGGTTGCCAAATGGCAAAACGGTGCTGCAAGAAAAGCGCAACGAAAAAGTGGTGAAAACCTACCGCGCCAGCGGTAATGCCCCGTTACTTGGTATTCCTACGGTCGTACTAACCAACGGCGGCAGCGCCAGTGCCAGCGAAATCACCGCCGGAGCCTTAAAAGATAATGAAGCAGCAACTATTATCGGTGAAAAGAGTTATGGCAAAGGAAGTGTACAGGAGTTGCGCAAATTAACCGGTGGCGGCGTGCTCAAAGTTACGATTGCCCGGTGGTATACACCCAATGGCCGCAATATCGACAAAGAAGGCATTGAACCTGATCAAAAAGTGGAACTCAAAGAAGAAGACGCGGCTGCAAAGCATGATCCTCAGATGGACGCCGCCTTAACAAAACTGAGGAAATAAATCTGGACTTTTACTGTATAATAATGAGTTACTATGTCCACAAGTACATATCAGACACATCCCGAAGCATTTGAAGTGGCTCCACGTATTGCGGAAAGACCGGCTGTTAATGTATTTGACTACGCTGAAGTTGATAACCAAATCCGCTACGGAAGCCCGGCAACTCAGTTGCAGGAAGTCCCGCATGAAGGATTCAGATCAGATACTCACAGAGAACAGTTAATTGGTGAAATTGTTGCCATCGGACTACCGGTAGATAACTTTCAAAGCCTACATTACCGCAAAAACGAGGGCAAAGCCCTATATCACCTTGGAAGTTGGGGAGCAGGCGATGCAAACTATGGACAATTTTCAATTTACGAAAACAATGAACTGCAAACACCCGAATCCCGTTTAGGTACCATTGTTCACGAAAGCGCCCACGCCAACACGCCGCTTCGTAAACAAAATGCCTACCTTTACGGCGGTGAAACAAAGCGAGTCGAAGCTGAACAATACGCTCGTAACCTAGCTGCCCAGAGCCTTGTCACTGGCAAGTTTATGGATGGCTACCACAGCCGTTTAGCAGCCGAATTATATAATGGTGAAATATCACTCGATTTATTCGCAGAAGAGACCCATGCGATTGCTGTCCAACTGGGTATGACTAATCGGGCAAAACTTGAACAAGTTGAGCAGTCCCAGCACCGTGTTCTCGACCGGATGCGGCCATATGGTCAGATTGATGGTCTGACTAAAGTTAACCTAGTTTCGCAGGTTGATTACAATGGTAATATCTCGGTTGACGGTATCGATAAGCAATTAATTACACTACTCCGCGATATAGATGACTACAAGGGTTTAATACATCATGTTGGCCAACTCAAAAATAATTTTTACGCCGATGAAACGATAACTATTGCGACAAATCGTTGGAATCAACAAGTAGTTGCTTCCAACCAAGCTTGGGCCATACAGCCTGAGCCACTGCGCATCATCAAAGACAAAAAGTACGAGGAGTATCTGCGCCGCCAATATGAAATGCTTCAAAATGCTCGCCGGATCATTGAAGAATATGAGCATAACAAAGCTGACGACGATGACGATTTGCCTGAAACGGCCTAGTTGCGGTAAACTTTAGTACAGTTGAAGACACCACACTCTAACTTGCCACGCTCTGACCGTCCTCACTGGCAAGGATTAGTTTTTACTCCATCGCCATATCTACGGATATGTCTCAGTCCTAAAAGCTAATCCTTGCTCAGCGATCACCAGCAGCGCTAATGACAAGTTAAAGCGTGATGTCTTCAGTATCATAGGTGAACTAAGAGAGGGATATTCTGCGTGGGAAACAAGCAGACAAAGTATATTTTTGTAACGGGTGGTGTGCTGTCGGGTGTCGGTAAGGGTATTACCGCTGCTTCGATAGGACGCTTGCTTAAAGCTCGCGGTCTTTCGGTAAATGTACAAAAATGCGATCCATACCTCAACACCGATGCTGGAACATTAAATCCAGCAGAACATGGCGAGTGTTTTGTTACTAAAGATGGCGCCGAAACTGACCTCGATCTGGGCCATTATGAACGTTTTCTCGATGAAGAATTAACTCAGGCTAGCTCACTGATGAGCGGTCGCATATTGCAAAAAGTAATCGCCGACGAACGGGCTGGCAAATATCTTGGTAAAACGGTGCAGTATATTCCTCATGTAACACAAGCTATGCAGGATGCGATCAAAGAAGCCGGCGCTGGCTTTGACGTCCATATTGTAGAAGTAGGCGGCACTGTAGGTGATTATGAAGGCCTAAGTTTCATCGAAGCCATCCGTGAATTCGCTTACACCGCCGGCAGGGAACACTGCTTATTTGTTCATGTCGTCTATATGCCGTTTTTGGGTGCCAGCCAAGAGGTAAAGACCAAGCCGGCTCAGAACGCGGTGCGCGAACTGCGCGGTTTTGGTATCGTGCCGGACGTATTGGTAGCTCGCAGTGAGCAGGCTGCCTCAGAAGCAGCCATCAACAAACTCAGCTTGTTTAGCGGTGTAGCTCCGGAAGCAGTTGCCCAGTTGCCGAATGCTGAAACTATTTACGAAGTACCGCTTACTCTGGAAGATTCCGGTCTAGCCAATGTGATTGTCCAGCGTTTAAATCTTCCAGCCAGCAAGCCAGATTTGACTGACTGGCGTGACGTAGTAACACGCGCCCGAACTAAATTTGAAAAGACAGTCACCGTTGGTATAGTGGCAAAATACATGGACAACACTGACACATATATGTCTGTTTTTGAAGCGCTGCGTAGCGCTGCTATGTGGAACGACGTAATGATTAATATAAAGTGGGTCGATGCTGAAAAACTTGAGAAGCCAAATGCAGACGTCGGCGCCGCGCTAAAGGGCTGCGATGGCATCGTTGTGCCAGGCGGCTTCGGTATCCGTGGCCTAGAAGGGAAGATCAAAGCTGCTCAGTACGCGCTTACCAACAAACTTCCGTACCTTGGTTTGTGTCTTGGTTTGCAGATGGCTGTTATAGCAGCCGCTCGCAATAGCGGTATAATGGACGCTACCACGGCAGAACTTGATCCAACTGCCAAAAATAAAGTTATTCACACCATGGAAGATCAGCTTGGCAAAGAAAACACCGGCGGAACCATGCGTCTGGGCAATTATGACTGCACGCTCGCCAGCGGTAGCCTAGCAGCCCGTACGTACGGCACAGATAAAATTGTAGAGCGCCACCGCCACCGTTACGAATGCAATAACGCTTTTCGTGACAAATATGAGTCTTGGGGAATTCGCGCCTGTGGAATTAACCCAGAAAATGACCTAGTAGAAGTGATTGAGGGCATAGATCATCCTTTCTTCATGGCGTCACAGTTCCATCCGGAATTCAAGTCGCGGCCCAACCACCCGCACCCAATGTTTAACGGCCTGCTTAAGGCTATTGCGTAAATCATAATTTCGTGTTAGCATAAGCACTATTATGGAAAATACAAACACTACAGACTCATCTCAAAAAATAATAGTTATCGTCGAAGATGACGACAATCTGGCAAATGTTTACACCATGCGCTTGGAAGCTGAGGGCTTTAATGCCGTTCGAGTCGCAAACGGCGAAGACGCCTTACAGACTATTCTCGAGGTAAAGCCAGACCTAGTACTTTTAGACGTAATGATGCCTAAAGTCAGTGGTTTCGATGTCCTGGATATCATTAGAAATACACCTGAAGCAGCCGATGTTAAAATTATCATGCTGACTGCTCTCAATCAGGACGCAGACAGAGAACGAGCCGAATCACTTGGCGTTGATGACTACCTAGTTAAATCACAAGTTGTTATTGCCGATATTGTAGATCGCATTAAAAAACAGCTCAACGTATAACCTGTCTCCAATAGTTGTAGAATTTATCAGTATTCTTATTGTTTGCGGTTATATTTGCTATTGTATTGGTAGCGTGACTAATGTAGAACAAAAATGAACAGAAGCAGCGAAATTTCCTCAACTCTGGCGTGGGCCGACGACTTAGATCGTTGGGAGTTAGAGCAGCCTGGCCGGGAACGGCGAGAAGATTTATTTAGTCGTATTGTCGCCGCTAAGTACGTTGGAGTAACAGACCTGGTGCCGTACTTAACAGTTATTCCTGATCTGGGTAAACCCTTAGCCCTGCGCTGTGACGTCAGGTTTAATGTCACGCAGGCATTGTATGGTATTTTGCGATCAGGCAGTCACGGATTTGCGCTGGTGAATGCCTATGGGGCAGATAATACAAAAAGAGCCAGCTGTTTTATAACGCAATTAAATGAAGAGCCGTATGGTAAGCCTACTAAGCTGGTGGCGCCACTTGAGCCAGAAGTTAGCATCTCGCTCGGCGGAAACAGTAAACTGGTTCCGGAAGTAACCGCCGAAGGGCAGGAATTTATGATTAGTACCGATGTTAAAGGGGAAGTACGTATTAAGGCTGACCGAATTGGGCGCTTACCATTTCAACTGATAACCGCTATAAGCCCTTTATCGCACCGCGAAGAGAGTGATAATATGCCACTCGACGAAGTTGGTACATGGTCGCTGCCTCCTGGTTTTCTGAGACGAGTCCTAAAACTAAAATAACAGTTACGCTTACTTGACTTTTAGGCTATTATTTGCTATAATTAATAATAGGTATTACTAAAAACATGACCGACGAACATCTTCCAAAAACCAATATAGATCCAGCCCACACTATACCTGCATTAGCTAATGTAGAGCGAATTGGGGCGTCTTCGCACCATCTAATGCGAGGTATTGATGAACTGGAGCAGTACGTCGAAGGACCAGCACTGCCTGCTTGCCAAGATTTGTTTGATAAAAATATTAGAACCACTTCCTCTTCGGCTAATGCTGCGAACGGCTTATATATCAATATTGATTACACCACGCTATCTGATGAGAATAAGCAGATTGCCGAGGAACTTGGTACTCCAGAAGATGTGGCCGAAGACGGCTCGCTTAAGACAATTAGAATAACAATTCCAGCCGAGGAAGCCGAGGATGAAGCAGCGGTTGCCACCCAGCTAGCGTCGGTCGCCGGGCAATTTAACAAACAAAAACTAACCTGGACACCGACTTACACGATGTCAGAGATTAAGCAACACTATGGCTATGAAGAGCACGAAGTAGTTTCTCCGGGTGACTTCGCAGAAATGGGGTACTTCTTTGACGCTGAAACGGAAAAATTCCACATGAGCGAGGAATTATTTAAGAAATCCCAAGAAACCTTGGAAGCGGAAACGCCGCTACAATTACACCGTGAACAGGTACTGCTTATGACGCGCTATGTTGACGGGGCAGCAGACCATGGCCAGGCATTACAGTCCTATGGAAGCGCAATGAGACAAAATCAGTCTCTCGCTCAAGCACAGGAGATAGACCCGGTCTTGGGCGACATTATGATTACCGCGGCGACAATTGGTTCGCTAACACGTAATCGCAATCAGCTTATGTCTAGCGGCGGTCCACTTACTGAGCGGCTTGTTAAAGATATGGGTATGGAGAGAGAAGATGCGTCGCACTTTTATAAATTTCAGCAGCATATGGCAGAACAACCGAATGTCGGCCATATTAGCAGTGCGCTTAGTTCAGCAATGCGTTATTTAAAGTCTCGTGAAGAAAATTCCGGCGAAGATACGTCAAAATTACGAATGGCGATGTTGTCGAGCGCTTTTGCCGCGACCAAGGATCATAGTCTCCGTAGCGCTATATATAAAGACTTAATGCCTAAAACTTAAATAACGCTGACTTCAACGCGGGGAACGGTGCGGCCGGTGAAGGTGCGGACTTTGCGGGTAGTGTACTTGACGACGCCATCGCGGTCGGCATGGATGGTAAAGTTGCGGCTAAGTTTAGTGCCGGGACCGGCGCGCTTAGTTTGGCCGATTTGGCGGATGATAACCTGGCCGACTGTAACTTTCTCGCCGCCAAATAATTTGACGCCAAGCCGTTGACCCGGACTGTCGCGGTTATTCTTACTGGAACCGCCTGCTTTTACTTTTGACATCGTAAATCCTTAACTTATCTTCTGGTTAATACTACTAGTTCACGGGCAACAATTTGGTCTTTTCTGTGATAAACCAGCTCATTAGCATTTGCGTGAACGAAACTGATTCGATTATAGCCTAATTCCTCGAGGTGGTCAAGCACCGGCAGGTGTTTAAAACCATTTTTACCAGCCCAAGCCGGCACGGCCAGACACATTCTAAAACCAGGATTTGTTTGACGCGCCACATTCTGCAAAAACTTCCTATGGATCGTATTACAATCATTGATAATCTTCTGCAGTGTTTCCTGATCCGGCTGACTCGATAATGGCCTGCCAAGAAAGGTTTCGGCTGCTATTACGTCAAACGGTTCTGACCAGCGTATGCTGGTGGCATCACCAACTTTCGCTGGCGGCTGCTGAGTAAACTCAATCGAGACATTCCGCAGGCTCGCCCCAGCGAGCCGAGGACGCATGTCAAGAGTGAGTTTGCTAGCCAGCCATGTCAGATTTTTGGTTGTGTAGTCGACCATGCGGGGATCTAGATCCGTGCCAGCTACATTGAAGCCGTTTAGGGTTGCTTCTTGGAGTAGGACACCGGTGCCACAGAACGGATCAAGAACGGTTATAGAAGCTGGGTCATCAGCTTGTTCTTCGGTAATGGCGAGGTTTAGGATGATTTGGGCTAGTTTAGGGGGAAGCATGCCGATGCGGGCGTCGCGCATCGGACGTTCCTGGTCGCGCAGTCGGTACGCTTCGATGTCCTGAACCCAAACGGTTTGAGCAAGAATGAGTCGGCCGCGGTCATTAATTAGTAATAATTCCATACCATTCGAGCCGGTCAATTTGTTGTGTATGACTTGCGCGGTATTTAGGGTCGGCTCATTATTGGGTACAACCCGGGCGCTGCGACCGCTAGCCTTAATTGTTTTTTTGAGTGACAGCGCAGCGGCATTTATTTGCTGGGGTGAAGCAGATAGGCCATGAATACTGAGACCAATCGTAATTTTACCTTCCGGAATGTACTGCAGGTGATGGGGCAATAATTTCTGAACTTGGCGAATAGCTTTATTCCAATCAGTAGTTTCTAGGTAAGTGAGTAATTTAGTTACTTTCTGGATGCCGCCAAACTGTTCGAACACAGAAACATCTTGATCAGTTTCGAGCTGCATAATTTCAGGCAGGATTGATTGGAGCGCGTCAGCACCAAAGCGATTTTCAAGTTCGGCCGAGCCCAATGCTGGTTGGCGGCCCAGAATACAAAGTAAGGTCATATGATTTAAGTATATAGGAAGCAGTTAATTTGCGAGTATTCACGCTGAATTCATACAAGGGTTATTACGTCGGTGACCGAAGTAGCGTATACTGTTGAGGTATGACTGAAAAAGTGCGCGGCAAAAAAATCCGGGAAGTAAAGCAGGGTAATAAGTGGCGCCGAATTCTAACCTGGTTTACGCTGACAGCGTTACTATTGCTGATTTTTTTGTTGCGTGATCAGATTTTAGAAACCTTTTCTAATCTTGATCAGGTCAATATATATATCCTGTTATTTATCATTGTGTGGCAGATAATTAACTACCATACTTACGCCAAGCTTTACCAGGGGTTGTTTGGTATTTTAGGCAAAAAAATGAAGTATTCATCGATGTACAAAGCATCAGTGGAGTTAAACTTTGTTAATCATGTCTTTCCGAGCGCAGGCGTTTCCGGTTTTTCCTATTTTAGCTTACGAATGAAACAATTAGGGGCGACTGCCGCCCAGGCAACATTAGTGCAGACGATGCGCTTCATAACAGTATTTATATCGTTCCAGGCGTTGCTGCTTATGGGCTTGCTCATGCTGGCTATTACCGGCAAAGCCAGCAACCTAACTATTCTAGTGGCCAGTTCGCTCGGTACATTGCTAATAGTCGGCACGCTAGCAGTCATATACATCGTTAGCAGTCGAACGCGTATCGACACCTTCTTTACTTCAATGACCAAAGTGCTTAATAAGCTCATCCAGCTGGTACGACCACACCACCCTGAAACGATTAATATCGCGTCGGTGCGCCAATTATTTTTGGAATTCCACGAAAATTACAAAACCCTTCAGAAAAATTACTTACAACTAAAGATGCCATTAATCTACGCTTTTTTTGCCAGTTTGACTGAAATTCTAACTATTTATACCGTTTACGCGGCATTTTCAGAATATATTAATTTTGGCGCCGTTATTCTGGCATATGCGATTGCTAATTTTGCCGGCTTAATTTCGGTACTTCCAGGCGGTGTAGGGGTGTATGAGGGCTTAATGACTGCTGTACTAGCGACAGTTGGAGTACCACCATCTACCAGTCTGCCGATTACGGTTATGTACCGTGTGCTCAGCAGCGCCATCCAATTGCCGCCCGGCTATTATTTCTACCATAAAGCCCTGAACCGAAAGGATAAACCGTTAGTATGAGACGATGTCAATGATCGGACAGAGCCCAACTTTTACCGTCAGTGAATTTGTGGCGGTATTTAACCAGTCGCTGGATATGATGTATCCGCAAATAGCGGTGGTAGGTGAGTTATCTAATTTTCGGGTAAGCAAAGGTAAGTGGGTGTACTTTGACCTGAAAGACGAATCTTCTAGCGTTAAGTTTTTTGGGACGGTTTTTAATCTGCCCGGACCACTGGAAGACGGTATTACCTGCGAAGTTGTTGGCCGGCCTAAGCTGCACAACCAATTTGGTTTTAGTATCAACATTGATAGTCTGCGGGCTGTCGGTGAAGGTTCAATTCGCAAGGCTCAAGATTTGCTGTTAAAAAAGCTCGAAACAGAAGGATTATTCGCACCGGAGCGCAAGCGCTCCTTACCATACCCACCACAGCGGATTGGACTAGTAACATCGGCTGAATCAGCCGCTATCGCCGACTTTAAAAAGATTATGACAGCCCGTTGGCCTAGCTTGCAGATTGAGCTGATAGATAGCTTGGTGCAAGGAACACAGGCACCAGCCGCAATTGTAACGGCAATTCAGAAGTTTAATATGATGAGCCATCCACCGGAAGTGTTAGTGCTGATCCGGGGCGGCGGCAGCGCGGATGACCTTGGTGCGTTTAGCGAAGAGTCGGTGGTGCGCGCTGTCGCCGCCAGCCGCATTCCAACATTAGTGGCAATCGGTCACGAAAATGACGTCAGCCTAGCTGAACTGGCAGCAGACCTACGGGCTAGCACGCCCAGTAACGCTGCAGAACTGCTCGTCCCCGATGCGACACATGAACTGGCGGTTACTAGCCGATTACAAGAACAGCTACACAGCCAACTTGCACAAATTATTCAAAGAGAAGGTGATTACCTGGTTGATTGTCGACTTCGTCTGGTTGATTCACTTCAGGTAATTATGGGTAATTGCCAGCAGCAGTTAGCAAACTCAGAAATTTTACTAAAAGCGTTGGATCCGTTGTTGCCGTTGCAGCAGGGCTACGCGCTGGTACGTTCGTCCGAAGGCCGACATATTAAAACAGTCCGCCAGCTTAAAGCTACCGGATCAGATGTGTTCAACCTGCAATTTACAGATGAGACACAGTCGATTCGTCTAATTAATAATGAGTAATAAAATGAACCAGAGGGAACTACTATGAAGAAAATGAATGCATCCACACAGTCATACCAAGAACTTAAACAAGCTTTAGATAACGTTCTGACGCAGTTACAGCATGAAGATACGGATGTTGACGAAGCCGTGAAACTACATGCTGAAGGGCAGAAAATATTAATCCAACTCGGTGCGTATTTAAAGAATATTTCAAAACAAACTAACATTGATATTAAAAAAGTCGGCTAAGCACCATGTTGATGCTGCTGGCAATTAGTGTGGTCGGTCTGTTCGGATTCGTACTATTATTTGGCGCTCCGTATTTACCTACCAAACGCATGCAAACTCAAGCAGCGCTTGATTTATTGAATTTGAAACCGGGACAAACAATGTATGAACTGGGCTGCGGCGATGGGCGGGTACTGAAGCAAGCCGCTGAGCGTGGCTGGCTAGCCGTTGGCTACGAACTGAATCCATTGTTAGCTGTTACTGCTCGGCTGTATACCTGGAAATATCGCAAACAAGTACGTGTGGTATGCGGTAATTTTTGGTCAGCAAACCTACAGCAAGCTGACGGCGTATTCGTGTTTTTATTGGATAGATTTATGAGCCAGCTTGATAAAAAAATGCAAAAAGAGCTACGTTCCGGCACAAAACTGGCAAGTTTCGCCTTCAAAATTCCCGGTAAGAAAACAGTTCGCTCTAAAGCGGGCATCTACTTGTATCAATATTAAAGTTAAAGCCGTCCCAAAACAAAATCTACATTCTAAATTGCGTCCCGGCGGCTAAAAATGCTTATTCTTCACTCAGCATATCTATGGATATACTTCAATTAGAAATAAGCATTTTTAACTCACCGATCCATCAATTTATAAAAGCAGATTTTGTTTTGGGACGGCTTTACGTTACCATGAGCATTATGAACCTCAGAAAATCTGAAGCTGGCATAATGAATGTATTGGTTATTCCGCTTATTATTAGCGGTACATTACTGGTTGGTGCACTTGGCTTTGGCGCCTGGGCATACGTACAAGCGCAAGACTATAAGACCAATTTTGATGAAAAAGTTGCCGGCGCAGTCGAGGTAGCGGTAGACCGGGCTAAAACCGAAAAAGACAATGAATTCCTTGAACGAGAGAAAAATCCCTATAAAACCTACAGCAGTCCGGCACAATATGGCAGTTATTCGTTTCAATACCCTAAAACATGGAGTGTTTATGAAAATGAGCAGAATAACTCCTTGATTGTACTTATGCAACCGGAACTTGTCTCAGCTAATCCGGCTACGGCATATTCGTTAAAAATAGAAGTCCTAAATACACCCTATGACACATCACTACAACAACTAGATCCGGTTATAAGGAGCGGAAAAGTAACGGTAGCCGCATTTGCCTTGGCTAAGGTTCCTTCGGTAGTAGGATTACGAGCTGACGGTCAAATTGACCAGAGTAAAGTAGGCTCCACTATTTTCTTACCACTTCGTGATAAAACTATCAAAATATCTGCCGAGTCTAAGGATCGCATCAATGATTTTAATGCAATTATTATTCCCAGCTTTAGCTTTAGTCCATAAGTACAAAGTTTAGTAATTCAGTAGATTACACATCGTTATTACAGCCATCGGCCGTGCTATAATCTTGTTAAGAAGTGACGAGGGTAACGGAGTCTGCATTTTGGGTAATGATACCAGTCAGCAATTTGAGGATTTACAGCCAGCCGCCGGCCAGGACCGTTTGCTGCAGGCATTGACGTATGAGCTTAAGCAGCCGCTGATCCGTATTGCCCGGCAAGCCGAAGCAGGGAACGTATCTGAATTTGCTACCATCCAGCAAACCGCCGAGCAAACACTACAACTGATAGACAGTTATCTACTAACCGCCCAGACCGAGTATGGCCAACTGTCGCTGAACCTATCACCAGTAAATACAGGGGCGGTTATGTACGATACGCTCCATTCAATGGAAGGTCAGACTGTCGGCCAGAATATTTCTTTTGTTATAGATAATCGCACCCAAGAACCAGTCATGTCACACAAGCCAGCTTTAGCTGCAATTTTACAAGTATTCGGAAAGACCCTGCTTGATTTGCAGAAAACAAATCGTCAGTCTTCTGCTGCTCATCCGGAAGTAATACTGCGGAGCTATAAAACCCGCCGTGGCGCCATTGGTATTGGTATGTTCAGTGCCGCGCCCCTGTCGCAGTCCGATATCAGTCAAGCACTTGAGCTGCAGGGCAGAGCGCATTTGCCGCTGGGCCGCGCCGGCAGTAGCGCGCATGTTTCTTTGGCGATTGCTGACGGTTTATGTCGGGCAATTGGTGGCGCCCTCCACGTTAAGCATATGGGTAAATTGAACGGCTTAGTCACAGAGCTGCCACGCAGCGAGCAGCTTTCACTGATATAAATTTTACCCATGAAACATATATTACTTGTAGAACCTGATGAAGCACTGGCAAGTACGATCGGTCATTTTATTGAAAGCGATGAAACAACGGTGAATTACGCTTCCGATGCACAGCAAGCTATTTCTCAGGCTGATAGCCAGCGGCCGGACGCAGTAGTTCTGGAACTCGCAATGTCCCGTCACAACGGTGTTGAGTTTTTGCAAGAATTCCGTTCGTACCCAGATTGGATGAGCGTGCCGGTTGTTATTTACAGTCAGATCGCACCCGAAGATACTGGCCTATCCCGAGCCGAGTGGCACAAGTCTGGCGTAATTGACTATTTATATAAACCGACAGCCAGACTCCACCAGCTGAAGGCAGTTTTGCAGCAAATCGAAGATCGTACTTGATGAAATTGTTAATTCGTTCATGAAACAACATAAAGACCGCGCCATTATATTATCCAGAATTGATTATGGTGAACGTGATCGTATCCTGACATTGCTGTGTTTGCGTCTGGGTAAAGTGTCTGTATTGGCAAAAGGGGTACGGAGTCAGAAAAGTCGGCTAGCTGGAGGTATTGAACTGCTGAGCGAGTCAGATGTAAGCCTAGTAGAAGGTAGGTCAAACATGATGACACTGACGTCTGCTCGACTGCACACTCATTTTGGAGAATTAGTTAAAGACATGACCCGGATGCAACGAGCTTTTGCCCATATCAAAGCAATTAACAGCATCGCCGACGGCCGCAGCGGCCAGGAATATTACCCTTTACTAGCAACTTCATTAACTTCATTAAATAATCCAGACTATGATCCAAGAATTGTTGATATTTGGTTTAATCTGCATATTTTGCATTTGTCGGGCAGTCAGCCCAACTTACGGCTGGAGACGGCTGAGGTAGCCGAAGCCTTTGAATTTGATCACGACCGGCAACAATTCATATCAGTTAGCGACGGCGCGTTTACCAAAGATGATTTAAAAATCCTTCGTTTATGTATGGTTCATCCCAAGCCGCCGCGTATCCAAAATGAACTTGGTTCGGAAGATCGCTTGCAGTCGCTCACACAAACCTTGTTGCGCACAAACGCCACCGAACTGTAATGATTAATTGAATCTCATAATGACAAACAGGGGCGAACTGTTATAATGAACTCATTATGAGCAAAGAAGTGCGAATGGAAGATATTGTTAGTCTATGTAAGCGTCGCGGCTTTATTTATCAAGGCTCGGAAATATACGGCGGGCTTTCGGGAACTTGGGACTATGGTCCGCTCGGTGTTACCTTAAAGCGCAATATTATGAGCTTGTGGTGGGAAATGTTTGTAGATGACCGTGAAGATATGTTTGGCGTTGATGCGGCAATTCTAATGAATCAGAAAGTTTGGCAAGCAAGCGGTCACGTTGATACATTTACTGATCCGCTGGTGGAATGCTTAAACTGCAAAGCCCGTTTCAGGGAAGACAAAATCGATACAAGTAAATGTCCGGCTTGCGGAAAATTAAATACTTTTGGAGAAGCGCGGCAGTTCAATATGATGTTTCAGACGGTGGTTGGTCCTAACTTTAGAGTAGACCACAAACTATCCTTGACTGATCGAACAGACACGAATATGACACGGCAATAGAGTACGCATCCAGTGCAACCTCATACCTTCGTCCAGAAACTGCACAAGGTATATTCACCAATTATAAAAACGTAGTAGATTGTTTTTATCCGGATCTTCCATTTGGTATCGCCCAGCAAGGGAAAGCATTTCGTAATGAAATTAGTCCACGCGATTTTATCTTTCGCTCACGCGAATTTGAGCAAATGGAAATAGAATATTTTGTCCATCCAGATAAATGGGAAGAAGCCTTTGAAGCTTGGCGAACCGCCGTCTGGAAATGGTGCGAAGCTATTGGTTTACCAAAAGAAGCAATCCACGAACTAGAGGTTCCAGAAGAAGATCGTGCCCATTACAGCAAGCGTACGATTGATTTTGAATTTGATTTTCCAATTGGCCGTGATGAACTGCTTGGACTGGCATACCGCACAGATTTTGATCTAGGAAACATCCAACGAGTGTCTGGTAAGAATATGGAATATACAATTAAGGGCTCAACAGAAAAATTTGTACCTCATGTAATCGAACCAAGCTTTGGCGTAGAGCGGGCTGTAATGGCAGTGCTCACAAGTGCCTATACCGAAGATGAGGTAAACGGCGAAAAACGTATTTATCTAAAGTTACCAACACATTTGGCACCAACCCGTGTGACAGTCTCACCATTGCTTAAAAATAAGCCAGAACTGGTTGAAAAAGCTCGCGAAGTTTATGTAGGTCTAAAAAAAGAATTCGGCAATGTCATATGGGACGACAATGGCAATATCGGTAAGCGCTACCGACGCCAGGATGAGATTGGCACGCCGTACTGCGTGGTAGTTGACTTCGATACCCTAGAAGATAATACGGTAACCGTTCGCAATCGCGACACTACCAAGCAGCAGCGCGTCTCAATTGATAGCCTAAGTTCCCAGCTGAGTTTATAGTTAAGCACAGCGTAAACACTGTTAGTAAAGACCATGGTAGGCACGGGCGGCCACTAATACGTAACACTTGAGAAATACGCTTTCATCTCAAAGTCTATTATCCTAACAAATATTATTTACAACATATCACTTATGTAGTAAAGTATGATTTATGTCAATTGAGAGAGCTCCTGAAACGCCGGAAGCGCATCGTTCGTTGCTTGGTGCCGCGCTAAACTTGGAATACGGGCCATGCAGCGTGGCGGCCGCTGAATTGTCGCGTGTCGCTGTAAATTCAATGAAACACGCAGCGGATAATATCTTGGCGATAGGTGCACTGGAAGAACGAGTAGTAGTAAGTGGTATGACGGTGCCCATATCACAGCTCTGCGCGGCAACTCAAATAGCATATCGACGTGGCTATATTGACCGCTACAGCCGGCAACAAGTGGAAACGACTAACATGCCGTTTATGCTGGTACAGAACTTTAAGAATGAAGAACCAGAAGTTCGGATTGTAGAAGTCAAAAAAGGTCGTCTCAAAAGAAAAACAAAGGAACCAGCTATCTTCACAAAAAAAGTACCTGGTGACATCTGGCTGGCAGATATGGTAGCTGGCGGCCGAGTTTTAATGCCAGTTGCCGCGTTTGAACCGCGGATTGACGGCTCATGCTCATATGTCCAAGTTGGCCAGGAGATTACCGATGATTCAGTCTTTGCCGTACAGGATGACGAGCAGACTCAGCGCTTAGAATTAATAGAGAGCTTGCGAAAGCTAATACGTAAAGATAACGGTAAGCCGGAAGTAAGTGCTGCTATTAGTGAATTTGTGCATAGCGAACGGCTGCGCAATAGCGAACAACTAACTACGGCGTTAGGGGCTTGGCTGGCGATTTACTTTGGTTCTAGTCTCAGTGACACGAATTCTGTTTTCCATCAGATAGACGTAGTGCCTGATGGCGATCCA
Source organism: Candidatus Saccharimonadia bacterium (assembly GCA_963717365.1). GTDB lineage: Bacteria > Patescibacteriota > Saccharimonadia > Saccharimonadales > 2-12-FULL-41-12 > JALQXV01. The sequence goes on along the minus strand of OY970327.1, from coordinate 571,018 downwards.
CAACACGTCAACAATATAAAAACGAAGGGATTACCTGGTAGAAGCGTAGTAAATTACGACGACAATACATACTCGGTAGCCTTAAAAATTTCTCAGCCGGTTACTGAACATGGAGAAAATGTACCAATTACGCTGAGCGCAGTGACCCGAAATAATGTCGCGTTTCCAATTATTGAATTTTTTCCTAAAACGAAAGAGGTTTGTTTTGTAGACGCGAACGATATGAGCTACGCGGATAAATATAAATCTTTGATGGCGATAATCACCCTGACTGACACTAGTATTGAAGAAGAGTTCAAGCAGCTTATTGGGTCAAAAATTGGACCGGCAGTTTTTCTATTGAGAACCCACAAAATACCAGAAAAAATTCAAGAACGTTTATCTCCGGAATGCTCAAAACAAGAGCGTCTGGTCCAGCTTCTTGGAGAAAGAGTCCTGAATTATGTATATACCGGAACGGTCCATGACGTAGCCATGGTCACTACTCGGGGCAGCGTGCGAGGTGAAATGGTAGTAGAACAGGTAGGTGATAACTACCAGGCAAAGATATCTGCCGTACCCGATGCTCTTGCTGGCATGCCGCTAAGTGAAATCATAAGTTTTGTGTATGACCCCGCCGGAAAGCTTGGCAACCAGCTGCCGTCTGGAGAAGATGCTGCTGAATTTACTCGGCTTATTAATGGCTTTAACAACCCTAGATTAACAGGGAAATAGCGCTCCGGCTCTTGTCTATCCGGCTAATATTTAAACAACAGAGCTATCTATAGCCTAGAATGGTATGATTAAGGCATGGAAGATGGGAAGAAGCCAAGGGTCTACGCATTTATTGACAGCCAGAACCTGAATATTAGCATTCAAAAACTGGGCTGGAAGATGAACTGGGTAAAATTTCATAAATTCTTAACGGAAAAGTACGGCGTGGATCGGGCTTTCATGTTTATTGGCTATGTGCCTGAGTTTGAGGACATGTATGAGAAGCTGCACGAAAACGGTTATTCGATTGTACTGAAGCCCACCTTTGATATGACCAGACCGCGTCCGGAACAATCGGAAGAGTCCGCTCCTGACGAAAAACCCGAGGAAAAGAAGCCCGTCAAAGGCAATATTGACGCTGAACTGGTGCTGCACGCCATGATTACTTATAACGACTATGATAAAGCGGTTATCGTTTCCGGCGACGGCGACTTCTATTGTTTAATTGAATATTTAGAAAAACAAGGAAAATTACTCAAAATCTTAGCTCCCAACCGGCAATACTCTAGCTTGCTGCGCGAATATAATGACTATATTGAACGGCTTGATCTTCAGCGTAGACAATTAGAATATCGGCACACTAAAAAAGGTGGTCGGCCGACCCAAAAACCGGCTTAAATCTTGAATATGAAGCTTCCAACTCGTTTGCCAAGTGACGCCACTAAAGTTTTTAGCGGTGTTGCATATGATATATATCAGTGGCAGCAAGAGCTGTTCGACGGTAGCATGACCACATTTGAAATGGCAAAACACACTGATGCGGTTAGTGTGATTCCAATTATTAACGACCAACTAGTTATTATCGATGAAAAACAGCCGCGCGGCGAGGAGCGAATAGCCTTTCCCGGAGGAGTGATGGATCCCGGCGAAACGCCGCTGCAAACCGCGCGGCGGGAATTGCTGGAAGAAACCGGCATGCGTTTTAAAACCTTCAAACTAGTCGCTATTGATGATTTGGGAGATACTAAATTGGACTGGTGGATTTACCGGTTTGTGGCGACTGACTTAATAGAGCAAATTGAACCAAAACAAGACCCTGGTGAAATAATAACTACCGAATTAGTAAGTTTTGAACGAGCCAAAGAATTGTCAGCAGGGAATAAGTTCATGTCGTTATCGGTTATGGATCAAGTAACTACGCTTGTTGAATTACTGGCATTGGATACAATTGAGCTATGAAAATTGAATCCAGAACACTCCTAAATAAGTATTTACTTGATGGCAACGTAATGCAGCTGGCAACAGTATCAAAAGGAAAGCCTTGGATATGTACGGTGTTTTACGTCACCGACGATAAAATGAATATTTATTGGCTGAGCCTACCAAGCCGACGGCATAGTCGTGATATCGCAGAGCAACCGCAAGTTGCAGTTACTGTACCAATAAAATTTGATCTGCCAGTTATCGGCGTTCAAGCCGAAGGTACTGCGGAGACGGTAGATAATCACTCGATCATCAAGACGGTAATGAAAAAATACACAGAAAAATACGGTAGTGGCAAACTTTTTTATGATAATTTTATTGCCGGCAAGAATCAGCACCAAATGTATCAATTCAAGCCAAAAAAATATGTGATCTTCGATGAAGTTAATTTTCCTGAAGACGGCAGTCGGGAAATAGACTTCTCAAAGTATTAGACAAAAGCTACCCTGCAATGTTTTGAAAATCACCGAAGTGGGGTGGTAACAGCTATTAGTTCAATATGTGGTATAATTGCTCGAAATATTGTGAATAATGTGATGAATCGTCCCGGAATAGCTACCCATCCTGCGCCCAGTCAACTATTTGAGTTGGCAGCTGTTGCTGCATGCCTTCCAAAAGAATTAATTAAACCTGAAGAAAGCAGGGAATTTGCCGCCGCTCAATTTATGGGACGATTGGTCACCCCTAAATACACCAGGCGGCGTCACTGGGAGATGTGGTTGGTGGAACAAGGCTTAAATGAAGAAGACGATACTGTAGATATCGCTCAGACAACCTATCATTTCAGCTGGGACACCAGTTCGGTTACACACGCATGCAGAAAAGTCATAGTCTCTTATGAGGAAGAGGATGAATACGACATACTACCAACTCAAGAAAAGTCATTTGGCTCACTATGGTTAAATGCTGTGCACCAGATGGCAACAGTAAGTAGAGCTGACTGTTCACAACTTATCAAAGCAGTAAAGCATCAGTTTAAGTTGCCTGCTCAGAACCAAAAATAAATATCACACAAAGTTTTTCGTAACACGGGCATGGTATGATGGTTAGACTAATTGCCAGGCAGAATTTGCTTTGCGACACTAAAGGGGAACAGTTACGTATGCGCCAGGAGCAGGCACTTCATATTATGATGAGCGGCAAGCCGGTTTTTTTAACCGGACCAGCCGGCAGCGGTAAAACATATGTATTGAATCAACTCATTCGTCATCTTAAACGTCAACGAAAAGAGGTGGCGGTAACAGCTAGTACCGGAATTGCGGCAACCCACCTTGGCGGTACCACTATCCACTCCTGGTCAGGACTTGGTATCCGCGATGAAATTACAAATCAAGATAAAGCTTGGCTGGCGGATAATGCCAGGCTTAATAAGCGCTATAACATGACAGATGTATTAATTATTGATGAAATATCGATGTTGCATGGCGCCAGACTGGATATGATAAACGAAGTCGCAAAATTAATGCGTGGCAACGATGAGCCATTCGGTGGCATGCAAGTTATTATGACTGGCGATTTGTTTCAGTTACCGCCGATTAATCGTGGCAGGGCACCGGACGATTTCGTTCATCAGTCTAAGGCCTGGGCAGAGTTAAACCCCTCGATCTGTTACTTAACCAGTCAGCACCGTCAAAATGAAGGAGCATTACTTAGCCTTTTAGATGCGCTGCGCACCGATAGTTTTGACGAATATCACGGCGAAACCTTGCAGGAGCGGGTAGGCTTGATCCCCGATGAAGACACCGTAGTCACCCGGCTCTATACTCACAATATCAATGTCGATACCATCAATGACCAGCAGCTGGCGCTGCTGCCAGGTGACAGTGAATTTTACGAAATGGAAACTAGTGGTCGCAAGCCCTCAATTGAGCAACTGCAGAAAAGCGTTTTGGCACCAATAGACTTAGAGCTTAAGATTGGAGCTGAAGTTATGTTTGTGGCTAATAACTTTGTGGCTGGTTTTGCCAACGGTACTCGGGGTCAAGTAGTCGATTTTGAAGACAGCTATCCGCGGGTGCGTCTCCAGTCAAACGGAAAAGTTATAAAAGTGGAGCCGCACATCTGGCGTTATGAAGAAGACGGCCGCGAACGAGCGACCGTGGCGCAGCTGCCGCTGCGCCTAGCTTGGGCTATCACCATCCACAAAAGTCAGGGCATGAGCCTAGACAGTGCTCTCATCGATCTCAGTCGGGCGTTTACGTACGGAATGGGATATGTGGCTTTGTCACGTGTTCGTTCCATTGACGGGTTATATCTCAGCGGTATCAACGATATGGCGCTGCGTCTGCACCCCGACATTTATATATTTGATAATCAGCTCCGTGAGATTTCGGCGGCTTTGGCACTCGAGATTGGGGATGTGCCAGCCCCTAAAGAGATAAAAGTCAGTCAGTCGGCTGAAAACAAGGAATTATTTGAAGCGCTGCGCGGTTGGCGCGCCGGGCGCGCTTCGGTGGATAAAGTGCCGGCCTATATAATTGCGCATGATAAAACACTTGAAGAAGTATCACGGCGCCATCCTAAATCAAAGTCGCAACTGCTGGCTATTAACGGCTTTGGTGCTGCCAAACTTGCCAAATACGGTCCAGATATTCTAGAAATCACTAACTCCTATTAAACTGTTATACTCATAATTATGAAATCAAAAACCGGGTCGAAAACAAACCATTTTCCAAAAGACTTTTTCTGGGGAGCCAGCACAGCCAGCCATCAAGTCGAGGGAGGCACTCATAATCAGTGGTCAGTCTGGGAACTGTCTGTTGCAGCCGAACACGCCAAAGGTGCCGGAAAAAGACTGGACTGGATGCATAGCTGGACAGCAATTAAGGACCAGGCTGAAAACCCTGAAAATTATATCTCGGGTAAGGGCGTTGATCACTATAAACGCTACAAAGAAGACTTTGCAATTGCCAAAAGCCTAAATCTAAACGCCTTTCGCTTTGGCATCGAGTGGTCGCGGATTGAGCCCGAAGAAGGTGAGTGGAACCAGGCAGCAATTGACCACTATAAGCAGTATATTAAAGATATACGGGCGCAGGGCATGGAACCGTTTATTAACTTATGGCATTGGACCAATCCGGTCTGGTTCGAGGAAAAAGGGGCGTTTGAGAAACGGAAAAATCTGATTTATTTTGATCGGTTTGTTCAAAAGGTAGCCGAAGAGTTGTTGGACGACGTGACCTACGTGCTTACTATTAACGAAGCCAATACATACTCCTCGTTCAGCTATGTGCTGGGTATAATGCCACCGCAAGGACGTAACAGAGCGATTACTTCATTAAAAGTGTATTACAACTTAATGTTGGCACACCGCAGGTCATATAAAATCCTTAAAGGCGTAAAGTCTCAACTGCAGGTTGGCGTGGCCCAAAATGCCACCGCCAATTTTCCACACAGTAAAAATAATCCGCTGGAAAGATTAGCTGTTAAAGCCAGCGATTATTACTGGGACGTCTGGTTTTATAAACGCATTAATAAGTGTCAAGATTTCGTAGGCATGAATTTTTACTTTGTAAACTACTGGAAAGGGGTAGCTATCGACAACCCCAAAGACCCAGAAACTACGAATGACTATGGCTGGTACATGGAGCCGGGGCGAGTTTACGACGTTATTATGCGACTATCTAGGAAGTTCAATAAACCGGTCATTGTTACAGAAAACGGCGTAGCCGATGCCCAGGACCAGTTCCGACAATGGTGGATTGAGGAAACAATTACGGCTATGGACCGAGCACTGGCCGACGGGGCAGATGTCCGGGGTTATCTACATTGGAGTTTAGTGGATAACTTTGAATGGGCCGAAGGCTGGTGGCCCAAGTTTGGCTTAGTTGAAGTTGATCGAAAAACGATGAAACGGACAATCAGACCAAGTGCTCAGTGGTACGGCGAACGTATTAAAGCAATTAGTGAAAACGACTAAGTCACCTATAAATCAGGAAAATTTAGTAACTAGTCGCAGCTAGACTCATCAGTTGTCTGGCGACTGCCCGCGCATCATGTTTAATTTGCGTTCGCTTGTGTTTCATAAGATGGTCGTTCTCTGAAACACTGGCAGTTGTTCTAGAAAGCAGTAACGCTCCAATTGAACGAGCAGCTATTTCCCTGAAGCGTTGTGCTTCTATCTTCACTGGCTGTTCGCCCGGGCTTGAGTATTCTTCGAGCATTTTTGCAGACGGTAGATCAGTATTGTAAAGGGCAGTATCAATGCAACCGTAGCCGATGTATTGTTCCATGGTTTTAACATATTGAACTACGTGCCAATCATCAGTCTGACCTGGCTTAGTAAGCAAATTGGCCACCATTACTTTTTGTGTCTTTATTCTCTGAAGTGTCTCTCGCATGCCCGATACCGCTAAGGCAGGTAGCAAAGAACCATACAAATTGCCTGGAGCAATCACCACCAGATCCGTGCTACGAAGAGCTACCTCAGCCGCGCCATACAACCCTGTCTCCGGCTCGAGCCAGAGTGTAGGGTCAGTCTCAGTGAAGCGGCGGTGGCCTATCTCTTGTTCGCCCGTAATGACTATTCCGTTATCGCTCATTTTGAGTGTGTGTGACCCGACGGTGACCGGTACAACCCGTCCGGTTGTTTGAAGTAAGTCGCAAAACAGTTCAGTTGCTTCACCAATATTGCCTAATTTTTCCTCTTTGTCAGCCAGCCAGGTGTTGCCGGGTGGATGGCCATCTTCACCGCGTGTATTAAAGTACCGGACTAATTCGGTGTTATTACTTAGCGCAGTCGCACACTGCCTAATATCGCCGGGGGGCATAACACCGCGAGCTCTTACCAGTTCGCCGCTTGAACCGCCATCGTCGCTCATATTTACTATCGCGGTAATGTGTGGGGTAAAGTGTTTTAACTCTTTTAGTATCGTGGCGGTACCGGTACCGCCCCCGATAACAGTAATGCTAGGTAACTCGTGGTGCGTAATAGCTGTCTCCTTCCGTGAATCTAGTGACTATAGCTGTATTTAAGACATAAGTGCAACCAATACCAGTATCCATCTAGATACAATGCTTACATAACTCATACGAGGTATATGTTGACGATATTGATAAATTAATTGTCCCCACGCTAGTAATAGCGTGTATATTTTATTCCACACGCTACATATAGCGCAATAAAAAAACTGTGGATAAGTATATAGAGATTATCCCGCATATTGTAAAAAAACTATTGATAGTGGGGTAGGGTGGGTAGTATGATCATTGGAGTGGGTAATCGTAGGTAACCAAAAACAGTTGCCTTAGGATCAAAAAAAATAAAAACCACTAGATTAACAAATCTAATCAAACAACCACTAATAGGCACGAAGCACCAAGTATGGCGATAAACGACTATTTCGAACGCAAACTTGACGAAAAGAGGAGGCTAACCATTCCACCTGAAATTCGTCATAAATTTGCGAGCGGGGCAGTAGTAACTCGCGGATTTGGCGCGTACCTCCACCTGTACCCCAAAGATGTTTGGGACAACATGGTAGAGCCACGGCTTGAGGGTGACATCCTTGATGAGCGCATCGCCGATCTGAACGTACAGTTCCGGATGGGTAAAATTGAAGCACTCATCGATGATAAGCAAGGGCGTATTACGCTCGAGCAGCACCTTCTGGATTTTGCCGGCATTGACCGGGAAATTATTGGCGTAGGGGTTGGCCGTTACTGGCGTATTATGGCAAAACCATAATATGTACCTGATTTAGTTTTGAACGTTCTTTAACAAATAATAGTAGTAAAAAACCCGGAAAAACATCCGAGGTCAGCTATTTGGCAGCCAATATGTGGAATTAAGGCAAACCACGAGATAAAACCTTCGTACCTTCTATAAAAAACACCTCCCAAAACTCCACCTCACACATAAGTCTCTAAAACTTTACACGTCTTTTACCTATATAGATGTTATCGATCGATTTTTTAAATCAATATGCGAAAACAAAAAAGTCTAATAAGGTGACTAAAAAAGACACTTTATGTAACTTGTTACATAAAACAACAAAAACAAAAACGATGGTCACATCATAAAAAATGAAAAACAAAAAATTGGCTGCTGAATAGGTGACCTTGAATAAAATGTTAAAAACGTTTTGTAAAAATAAAAATAAAAACAAAAAACAAGCACCATGGTAAAACAAAAGAAAGCAACGTGACAGACAAGCATATACCGGTACTGGCGGAAGAAGTTATCGCGTACTTAAATCCGCACGCAGGAGAGCGTTACCTGGACCTGACAGCAGGCTATGGTGGGCACGCTCGGCGCGTGTTGGAACGGCTCGGCGATAACGGCAGCGCAGTATTGGTTGATCGTGACCAGAACGCCATTGATCACTTAACAAGACTGTTTGCAAAAGACCTTCGTGTTGAAATTCAGCACAACGATTTTTACACAGCCAGCCAGCAGTTATATGAAACAGGCGAACGGTTTGATCTGATACTAGCCGACATTGGGTTATCGTCACCGCACCTTGACAACGCACAGCGAGGATTTTCGTTGCAAAACGACGGACCGCTCGATATGCGCATGGATCCTAGAAGCGCCCTAACGGCCGCAGAAATCGTCAATACGTATTGCAAAGAACATCTTGTATCAATTTTGCAAAAGTATGGTGAAGTCCGCGGAGCTAATCGGATCGTCGACGCAATTATCGAAGCCCGTCCCATAGCATCGACTACCGAACTTGTTGGCATTATCAATGCCAGTACTCCGCGCTTTCCAAAAGTACGGCTCGGACCACAGGTATTCCAGGCACTGCGCATCGCAGTTAACGCCGAACTGGATCAACTCAGTAACAGCTTGCCGTTATGGCATAAATTACTGAAACCAGATGGGCGATTAGCCGTAATATCGTTTCATAGTCTGGAAGACCGAATCGTGAAACGCTATTTTAGCGAACACGCCGGAAACCGCTATGACGCTGAGCTTAATCTGCTGACAAAACAGCCGATTACCAGTACACCCTCAGAAAGTTCATCCAATCCGCGGGCCCGCAGTGCAAAACTGCGAGCTTCGCAGCGAAAATAAAAATAAAAAAGGAAGGGGGTTCGCATTATGCCTATCCAGGTAAAAAGCAGCTCCCGCGCTTACAAAGTTCACGTTAAAGTAGTTTAAGCTACGAAATAACATGAACTCGTAAGTTCGACGATACAAAAAAGCGAAGGCATTTCTCCCAAGGGAAATGCCTTCCCGTATCGTAAAAATAAACATAAAAACAAAAATAGAAAAGAAAAGCATATGACATACTCCAGCGCATCCGCCATGAGCCGCAAACGTTTTGCCGTACGCCATCAGAATGCAGTCAGCTTTAACGAGCAAGTCCGAACACTTGGACCGATCAGTAACACAATTATGCTCGTCATTATGAGCTGTTTGCTAGGGCTTCTGTATCTGACACAGGTGACAAAGACCAATGCGAACGGGTATACTATAGACGGCCTATCTAAACAACACACACAGCTTCAAAAAGAACACGAAGAACTTGAGCTGACGGCAGCCCGTCTGCAGTCGATAGACCGAGTTGCCGCAAACCAGAACTCTCAAGGACTGGTAACGGTAGCACCAACGGCTACTATCCGTTAAGTTTATAGTTCCTCGTTGTTAGAAGGGACGCGCATGCGGCCAAAAGCTTCTCAATCGAAACCAACTGTCTATTTCAGTTCATTCCGCCTCAACGTTTGGTATGGGGTTCTTTTGATTGTGTTCGCCCTTTTTATAATTCGCCTGTTTTATTTACAGATTATCCAACATGACCACTATAGCTTAGCAGCGCATCAAGGGCAGTATAAGGAGTATGAAATTCCAGCTGCCAGAGGTATCATTGAAGCTCATGACGGTGCCAATGTAGTCCCAATAGTGCTTAATGAAGAAGTCTATACGCTATTTGCCGACCCTAAGTTTGTAACTGACCAACGTGGAACAGCCGACGCAATTGCGCGAATTATAGGCGGCAACGCGGCTGAGTATGAAGAAAAAATGCGCACAGACACCCGATATGCAATTTTGGCCAAAAAACTGCCCAAAAATAAACACGAGGAACTAGATAAATTAAATATCAAAGGCATCGGCACACGCGCCACGCCACAGAGAACCTACCCTCAGGGTAGTTTGGGTGCTCAGATCCTTGGATTTGTGAATGACGAAGGGGAAGGGAAGTATGGTGTAGAGCAATATTTAGACGCCCAGCTGAAAGGGAAGCCCGGTGAATTAAAGGCAATAACAGATGCGAGCGGCGTACCATTGGTGGGGGCAGGGGATAATGTGCGTCGTGATTCGGAAGCGGGTAAACGTACGGTCTTAACGATTGATTTAAGTATGCAGCGCCGGGTAGAAGATACACTTAAAACGCATCTAGAACAGGTAAATTCAAAATCTGGCAGCGTTATTGTTATGGATCCAGCGACTGGCGCAATAAAAGCCATGGCTAACTACCCAACCTATAATCCGGCAGATTTTTCTAAGGTTGAAGATGCTAAAGTCTTTACTAACGCGGCCGTTAGTTCACCGATGGAAGTCGGTTCGGTGATGAAAACTCTAACCGTGGCTGCAGGTCTGAACGAAGGGGTCGTTAATGCTAATACAACGTACTATGACCCTAGTTTCTTTAAAATTGGCGATGCAACCGTTCGCAATGTAGAAGAAGACGGCGGAGCAGCTACACGGAGTGTTTCGGATATTTTACGTTACTCATTAAACACCGGAGCAACATATATCTTGATGCAACTGGGCGGCGGCTCGCTCAACGAACAAGGCCGGGTAACCTGGCACCGTTATCTAACTGAAAATTATCATTTTGGCCAGAAAACCGGTATCGAACAGGGATATGAAGCAGAAGGCTTCGTACCGAGCCCGACTGAAGGCTATGGTCTAGATATCCAGTATGCTAACACCTCTTTTGGCCAGGGTATAAATATAACACCGCTGCAGTTTGCAGCTGCATTTTCTTCAACAATAAATGGCGGCACCTACTATCGTCCCCATGTAGTAGAACCTGACCAATCAGGTAATAACGAAATATTAAAATCAAGCGTGGTTAAACCGGAAATTTCAGAAGTACTCCGCGGGATGCACGAAAATTCAGTAAAGAATAACTACCGCTTTCTAAAGCGTGACGGTTACCGTATTGGCGGTAAAACCGGCACAGCCGAAGTTCCAAAACCAACCGGTGGTTACTACAATGACCGTTATAACGGTACATTCGTCGGTTATGTCGGTGGAGACAAGCCACAATATGTAATTATGGTACGGGTTGATGAACCAAAAGTTGCTGGTTACGCCGGTACTTCAGCTGCAGCACCGATGTTTGCCAAGACGATGGATATGCTGATACAAAACTATGCGGTCAGCCAAGTAACGCAATAACTAGTTACCTGGGTTTCAGTTGTTGAGAGAATTGATATACCTGGCAGTGGACCAGTTGAATCGTATCTTCCAAACTCAACAAAAAACCTGGATCAAATACTTCAAATTAAAACATACTAGCGCTTGTTAATAGAATAGAATTAAAGTGGTATACAGGGGCAATATAGGGTATACTATTATCTAGCTATATAATAAAAACAAAGACCACATGTACGATACACTTACCCTTACTTTTCAGGCCAGCCAATTAGTCGAATTATTTTTACTTGCTTTTCTTGGTTTTGCTACCAGTATTTTGATCACACCACTGTACACGACGCTTGCATATCGGGGAAAATGGTGGAAAAAGCCGCGCAGTACCGCCGTAACCGGAGAAAAAGCTAAGGTATTCGCTAAGTTACATGCTGACAAGCACCGCCGCCTAATCCCAACAATGGCTGGCGTCATATTTTTAGTGGCTGTACTGCTGGTTACCTCGCTTTTTAATCTGGCTCGTGAAGAAACTTGGCTGCCGTTGGCAGCTTTTTTTGGTGCCGGTTTGATTGGCTTGATTGACGACGTTATTAATATCAGAGGTACTGGTATGGGGGTCGCAGGCCTACCATCCAAAGTTAAATTTTTATTAACAGTGTGTCTAGCAGTAATCGCTGGCATTTATTTTTACCTCAAGCTAGACGTCACCGGCATTTACGTACCGGGGCTAAGCGTGCCGCTAGAAATTGGTTGGCTGATCGTACCGTTATTTGTACTAGTGGTAGTAAGCACCACAAACGCGGTTAACTTTACCGATGGACTTGATGGACTGGCTGGTGGTTTAGCCGCCATTGCTTTTGGAAATTTTGCTATTATTGCTTTCTTGCAAGAGCGTTTTGGAGTAGCTGGCTTTTGTATGACGATGGTCGGCGCACTGCTCAGCTATACCTGGTTTAATGTTTACCCGGCTCGATTCTTTATGGGAGATTCGGGTTCGTATGCACTAGGGATGGCTCTAGGGGTCGTGGCAATGATTACCGATACGGTGCTATTGCTACCAATTATTGGAGCGGTCTTTGTTGCAGAAGCAGGTTCAAGTGTTTTGCAAATCCTGTCTAAGAAACTGCGGGGTGGCAAGAAAATCTTTAAAATTGCTCCTTTGCACCATCATTTTGAAGCTTCTGGATGGCCAGAGACAAAAGTAACCATGCGTTTTTGGATCTTAGGGCAGGTTTGTGGTGTGCTGGGCATAATGATATTTTTGCTGAGCGACTATCATGTTTAATCCCTTCAAGAAAACACAAAGACAAACCCGAAATGGTCGACAAACACGACTTACTCCCGTAACCAACAACGGATCTTCTAGCGGCTTAGATTCTGGCAATTTGTCACGCAAACATCGTCCTGATTACAGCTTGTTAATTATTGCCTTACTTTTATCAGTAGTTGGATTAATTATCGTCTACGCCATTAGCCCCGGCTTAGCAGCAACGAAGGGAGTCGACAATAATTATTTTGTTATTAAGCAGACCATTGCGATTGGGCTTGGCTTGGGTGCCTTTACGCTAGCTAGCTTTATCCCAGTAAGTTTCCTTGGAAAGGCACGCAATATTTTAATTGGACTGACAGCCGCCGCAGTGCTGATGGTTATGGTAGCCGGTGAAGAGGTAAACGGTGCTACGCGCTGGATACAGGTCGGTGGTCTATCTTTCCAGGTCGCCGAAATGATTAAATTTACATTAATTATCTGGCTGGCAATGTTTTTGGTTGAACGGATGCAAAAAGGGGAGGTGACAAGTACCCGTAAGACACTTCGACCTCTATTAGTAGTGATAGCGCTAATTGGCATTGTCGTGGCCGGTATTCAAAGCGACCTCGGCTCAACTGGTGTAATGATCGCCATCATTGGTGTTCTTGGCTTCATCTCAGGATTACCACTTAAGAAAATCGGTATTATCGCCCTTATTATCGGCTTGCTACTGACAATGGCAGTCGCTTCGACGCCGTATCGACGGGATCGCGTGGCCACCTTTTTAAATCCACAGAGCGATTGTCAAGCGAGTGGCTATCAAGCCTGCCAGGCACTCATTGCGGTGGGCAGCGGCGGGATGTTCGGTCTTGGGCTGGGTAGTGGAGTTCAAGCTTACGGTTATTTGCCTGAAGCGGCCAACGATTCAATTTTTGCAATCCTAGCCGAAAAATTCGGGTTTATAGGTGTTGCTCTGGTACTTGGACTCTATCTTCTATTGTTCTCGCGTTTTAAACGGATTATAGACCGTACCAGAGATCCGTTCTCGCGATTATTTGTAGTGGGGGTACTAGCTTGGATTAGCACCCAGGCAATAATTAATATTGGTGCCATGATTGGGTTACTGCCCTTGAAAGGTATTACGCTTCCATTCATCAGTTACGGTGGTACTAGTATTTTGTTTGTAATGGCGGGTCTGGGTATTGTATTCCATATTTCGCGCTATACCAGTTTTGAACCAATTCGAAGTAGTAAAATGAATGCGAAGGAGTCTGCATATGACAATCGTCCTATGCGGCGGCGGGTCGGGCGGCCATATTACGCCGCTTCTAGCCGTCGCGCTTGAACTGCGTAAACAGCATCCGCGCTGCCACCTAATCTATATTGGTGAACGAAACGGTAAGTTTGCTACTATTGCGACTGAAAGCAATTTGTTTGATGAACATCACTTTATTGCCGCCGGTAAGTTGCGCCGTTACCACGGTGAATCAATTATCACAAAACTGTTTGACGTTAAGACGAACCTCTTAAATATCAGAGACATGTTCCGGCTGGCGGTTGGCCTGTTTCAAAGCTACTGGCTACTCAAGCGACTCAAACCAGATGCTTTGCTGCTTAAGGGCGGCTTTGTCTGCCCGCCACTTGCTCTAGCAGCACATTTGAACCGTATTCCGTATATTACGCATGACTCAGATGCTTTACCCGGATTATCAAATCGGATTGCTGCTCGTTGGGCAACGTATCATGCAACGGCTATGCCGGCATCATACTACCATTATCCACCAGAATCTATTCGAGTGGTGGGGGTACCGACAGATAATCGCTATAAGGCTTATTCTCAGGCTGAACAAGCCATTTTACGGCAAAAGTACGGTATCGGTACTAAAGACAAGGTACTATTAGTCACCGGTGGCAGTAACGGGGCACGGCGACTTAACGAAGCGTTTATTGCAATGCTACCTCGACTATTGGGTGATCAGCCAAATCTTTATGTTCTACATCAGATTGGCGCAGGAAATGAGGACCAGATAAAAAATTTCCCTGAAACACTGGTCTCTCGGGTAACTTTCTTTGACTTTTCGCAGGAACTATTCCACATGAGCGCTATTGCTGACGTTGTTATTGCCAGAGCGGGCGCTTCATTTATTGCCGAATTTGCCGTCCAAGCTAAGGCGTTGATTATTGTGCCAAACCCATTGCTTACTGGTGGGCATCAGCTTAAAAATGCTCAGGTTTACATTGACGCTGAAGCAGCGCTTGTGGTGCAAGAGAACTTAATACATAAAAATAAAGATGTCCTCTATAAGATTACTTATGATTTATTAAACAATCATGAAAAACAGCTGCAATTATCGAAAAATCTTCACGCTATGGTACCAGCAAAACCACCAGCTACATCTCTGGCTAATCTACTGAGCGAGATAGCAAAATGATAGGAAAACGAAAAAAGACTGCACCCACCCAGCGGACGCCGCTTATTGTTCGGCAAAAACAACCAGCCTTTCATTACAGTTCCAATCGTTCGCAAACTGAGCGTTCGGGAGCTCGAAATGACCATAAAGATTCAGAAACCACAGGCAGTAAAAAGACAATCGTTCATCATTGGTTGAGTCGTCCGGTATTCATCACCGGCTTAGCAGTTAGTGTATTAGGAGCAGGCTACTTCTCGCTGCTAACTACACAGCCCCAGATCCGTGTTTCTGGCAGCCAGAAATCTATACGTAGCACAGAGACATATACTTCGGTAACTAAACAACTTACGGATAATCTGTTAAGCCACTCAAAACTTACAATAAATCGTCAGAAAATAACCAATGAATTACAGGCACAATTCCCAGAACTTGTGTCAGTAGACGTATCAACGCCACTATTTTCGCCAAAAGCAGTCGTTACATTTACTATGGCTCGTCCCGAACTAGTGTTGCGGGGTGATAATAGTGATTCTTTCGTCTTAGATAACAGAGGTGTAGTTTTATTTAATGCACGTAATGAACGCACAAATGTAGCAGTCGATTCATTGATTGCGGTATCTGATAGATCCAATACACTTATCAGCATTGGCAAGCCTGCCCTCACGACAAATCAAGTCAGCTTTATTGCCGAAGTTAAGCGACAGTCCGAATCTAAACAGCTTGTAATAGAATCGACTACAATGACTGCGGGGGGAGGGGAGCTGAATGTACGTTACAACACAGTTCCATATACAGTTAAATATAGTTTGAACGAGGATGCTCGTAAAAGTTTTGGAACATTCTTCGCCACTAAAGAATATCTTGATAAGACAAATACAAAGCCAGCTGAGTATATTGATGTCAGGATAGCCGAACGGGCATATATCAAATAGCTACCAGTAAATACTAACGTCTTAAGATTAAAGTGATCCCTGCTACTATTCTCCCCTTGTTGTTCGTATTTTGTTCATAATTGATTAGTATACTTATCTATGCAAAAAACATATTTTAATAGCAAAATAGGCAAAAGTCAAATAAAATTATATTAAACGGGAAGAGGACAGGGGATGTAGTAAAAAACTTACTGTGCGTGAAAAGTCGTGAAAATGCAAATATGCTGCTGTGGAAAACTATTTAATGTACGAATTACTATACGTTGTAAGGTATTTGGACAGCAATCCAAGCTAGAAGCATAAGCATGTATGAATCTGACAACAGTTAAATAGGGTTTTTATGCGCATTTCTGAACATTGACCAGAGCAGTCCCCTGTAGAAGAGGTATCAATAGTCATTCACAACCACTATATTAATGTCGCAAAATATACATTGTGCGACATTGAGTCTATAGCACTCAATGCACGCGACTGCCGGTTCTCTGCCGTCAGTCGTTCTGTTTTTTTATATGACCAGCTGTTTATTAATTTTTAAATTTCTATTCCCCGCCCATCGCAGCTACATAATAATTAAAAAATATAAATTATATATTACCTATTTACTAAAACTATAAGTTTTTACGCAATATTACTTTGTTCGTAAAATGTTCACAATCACTAACGAATCTTATATGTGAAAGTTAAGATTGGAAGTTTGCATTTCTTCTTTGGTCGCGTTTCTCTAACAAATGAAACACATAAGCTCCAGCAGCTGTTCCTATAGCAACGCGGGGAGCTGTTCCTACCTCTGGATATCCAGAGGTAATAAGATGGGTAAGGAAACTAATATTTCCAGCCTGAAGCAAATTTATTAGTCGCGGAACAACACTGCTTCTTTTAATTGTATCAAGTCTGGGTATACGCTCGGCGGGCTCGCCCAGCGCAGGTGTCTGATAATCACCACTGTTTTCAATAGATTGTTTCTCGCGATGCTCCTCTTGATCGTTGTCGATAGAGGGCTTCTGCTCTGGCGTAGGAGTCATCAGATTCCCTACTTAGCTAACGAATAAGTAGCTTTAGCAACCCGCTGGAACTGGTCTTTGCCTTGCAAGTTGAGTAGAATAGTCGTTTCCTTGACGTAGCGGCTCTTAAGGACACGTTTGACAATTTCATCGCGGTGTAACGGTTCATCGGCTTCGGCCAGAACCTGGGTGATGATATCAGCGACGGTACCTTTTTTGTAGCCCCATTCTTTAAGGGCATAGATGCCTCGTCCAATAAGAACGAAACGCTTGTCTTTAATAAGTTCGTTGTGAATAGCCTGGGTAGTAACGTCTTTGCGCTTAAAATCAGATTCCTTGATAGCGCCGGCGATTTCGTTAAAGTGCATGTGCTTGCCGTGCTGCTGAAGAATAACGTAAATTTTGTCGCGAATATTCTTGGGATTAACGGTTGGCCACTTAATTAGGCCCCATTTGCCGTTAAGGGTAGCGAGGTGCTTGGAGGTGGTAGAAAGGGCGTGGACGTGATTAGGATCGTCGTGGCTGATCTTTTTACTAACCTCATCGATAGTAGTAGGTTCCCCTATCTTCTTAATCGCATCAATAATACCGGTAACGTGCTTGTGAATTTTCTTCTCATCATGGACGTCAGCAATGGCAATCGCCTGATAAAAGTGATCGTTATCTGATACAACCGCTAGCTGCGGGCACATTTCGGCAATAAAAGCCAAGCGGGATTGTTCAATTTTAGTACTAGTATTCCCTGTTAAATCGTTACTAAGCGTAGACACTCGAGCAATATTGCCTAAATCTTTTAGTTTAGTAATTAATTGCTGTTCGAATTCAAATAAACCAGGTAAGTCCCCTGCTTCGGCGTTGCTGCGAAGACGTGACATAACAGATTTTTCTAACTGTCGGACACGCTCTCGGGTTATGCCAAGTAACTCCCCTATCTGTTCTAGAGTCTCTTTTCGATCAAACAAACCATAACGGCGTGAAACAATTTCCCGTTCCCGCTCACGTTCTATAGTAGCGAGAATATTGTTAACAAGTTCTTCGATGTGTTGCTGGGTCATAATACTTCACGCTCCTTGTGATCTGTTAAATATCGATTATTATGTAAGCTTAACGATAATTATATCACTTTAATTTTTTTAAGTCAACTATGTGCTTTTATTAATGTTTACATATATGCTGTTTTTCATAAAAACCCTCCACATATGCAGTACGACAACAGATTATCATCTATTTGTGAACTAATTGTACCACTAAATAAAATTCAATACCAATATATGCATTAGCATAATTTATTTTATGACTTGGCTTTGCGCTTAAACGGGCGTTTTTTACGTGCCGGTGCTTTTTCTAGCATATCCTTAGCATCAGCTTCGGTAATGGTAGCTGGGTCGGTTGACTTAGGAATACGAGCGTTCTTTTTACCATCGGTGATATACGGGCCGTAGGGGCCATTGACGATATTAATACCGCTCTTGAACTGCTTTATATACTTGTCTTTTTCTTTGACTAGTTTTTCCGAGTAGAGGGCTAGGGCTTCTGCTTCGGTGATTGCAAGGGGGTCAAGGGGCTTAATTGATACATATAGCTTACCGATCTGTATATAGGGACCAAAACGGCCGAGATTGGCTTTTATTTCTTCACCATCCTTAGTAGTACCGACGGTGCGCGGCAACTTAAACATTTCCATTGCCTGTTCAAATGTTACTGTCATCAGCGTAGTTCCTTCTGGAAGCGGCGCGAAAATCGGCTTATCATCACCCTCTGTCTCACCTTTTTGAAGCATTGGGCCAAAACGACCATAGCGGGCTACCACCGTTTTACCGGACTTGGGATCAATTCCTAGTTCGCGGGCCTGAGAAGTCTCCACACGGCTGACATCGGCTGACTTTTCTATTAGCGGCTGAAAGTCCTTATAAAAATCACTTATTTTGTCTTGCCACTGGTACTTGCCTTCGGCAATTTTATCAAAATCTTCCTCGGCACGAGCAGTAAATGCGTAATCAACGATTGGAGCGAAGTGCTTGGTAAGAAAGTCAGTTGCCATATCGGCAAGATGAGTTGGAATGAGTTTGTTTCGTTCTACCCCTGTTATCTCGGTGGTGATCTCTTGTTCTATAGTATCGTTTTTAAGACGGATATTGCGTAGTTTGCGCTCTAAGCCGTCTGAATCACGCTTTTCAACGTAGTTGCGAGTCTGAATTGTTGAAATAGTTGGTGCATAAGTACTTGGGCGGCCGATACCGAGTTCTTCGAGTTTACGTACCAAAGACGCTTCAGAGTAACGAGCTGGTGGACGATCAAACGATTCGAGCGCATGGATATGGTCTAACTCAAGCTTGTCACCTTGGCTGACTTTCGGCAGAATAGTGTCATCTTTACCGCCGCCATAAACTTTAAGGAAACCATCAAAGGATAAGATCTCTCCTTTGGCCACTAGTTTTTCTTTACGACCACTGATTGCTACGGTAATTTCGCTGCGCTCCAGTTGGGCGCTCGCCATCTGGCTGGCCACTGCCCGGCGCCAAATTAGGCCGTACAATTTTTTTTGCTGTTCGTCATTGCCCAGGCTAGTTCTACCGACATCTGTAGGTCGGATGGCCTCATGTGCTTCCTGCGCACTGGCGCTTTTGGTCTTATAAGTTCGCAGTGTATGGTACTTGCTACCATACTCCTTAGTAATAAACGCCTGCATGGCATTTAAAGAGCTCTGTGACAAGCTTAAGCTATCAGTACGCATATAAGTTATATATCCGCTCTCATAGAGACGTTGGGCTAGTGTCATCGTCTGTTTGACACTATACCCAAGTTTGGACGCAGCTTCTTGTTGCAAACTACTGGTGATAAACGGCGGGCTAGGATTACGTGTACCAGGCTTGGTGCTCAACGATTCTACTTCGTACTTACTACCTATAACTCCATTTAAAAATTCAAGGGCAGCTTTTTCGTCCGGTAACGACTTTGGCAGGTCGGCTTTAAGTTCTTGACCATCAACTAGAAAGTGCGCGCTGATTTTAAAATGCGAATTTGGTGTAAAACTGGTTATCTCGCGTTCTCGTTCGACTATGAGACGTACGGCTACTGACTGCACCCGGCCTGCACTTAGGCCAGTCTGTACTTTTTTCCAAAGGACAGGACTGAGTTCGTAGCCCACAAGCCGATCAAGCACACGACGGGCCTGCTGGGCGTCAACTAAATTAATATCAACAGTGCGCGGAGATTTTATTGCGGCGTCAATAGCGGTTTTAGTAATCTCATGAAAAACAATACGCTTTGTGGTCTCGGGCTTAAGACCAAGCGCATGACATAAATGCCAGGCGATAGCTTCCCCTTCACGGTCTTCATCACTCGCTAACCAGACTTGATCGGCTGCTTTAGCCGCTTTCTTGAGTTCACTGACTACCTTTTTTTTATCAGCAGCAATTTCATAGGTAGGTTCGAAATTGTTTTCTTTATCAATTGCGATGCCCTTTTTTGGGAGATCACGAATGTGGCCAAAGCTGCTTTTAACGGTAAAATCTTTCCCGAGAAATTTCTCAATCGTCTTAGCTTTAGCCGGACTTTCTACAATTACGAGATTTTTAGACATATATAAAGAATGGACCCATTGTGATAACGCTTAGTATACCGCTTGTTGGTACGAGTTGATAGCCTACTTGGTTTAATTTCATTTTGCAAGTCTCCAGCTTCTAGCCGCCGTTTGTTCAATTGCACCTTTTATTTCCAGCATCGTCAGATGGGTATTAAACAGTGAAACTTCGAACTCTGAGGCTTCCAATAATGCCTCGCTACTCAAATTTTGACGAGCTAACAGCTCGATAAGAACCTCTTCGTAGCTGTTCTCTGCACTATACCTCGGCTTCATTAAATTTTCATGAACACCAAGTATTGTAAGCAAATCACTTGGTTCCGTCACTGGCATTGCCCCTTCTTTCATTAGATTATTAGTCCCTACACTTAAAGGGCTGGTTATATTTCCTGGAATAATGCATATGTTTTTACCCAGATCTCTTGCGAAGTCAGCGGTATGCCGGCTGCCGCTCTTTACTCCTGCCTCAGTAACCAGCAGTGTATGAGACAAGGCTGCAATTAATCGATTTCTGCGTATAAAATAGTATTTCATAGGGGAAATTTCATCGTAGTACTCGCTAATAAGCAAACCTTTATTATTCACGATACGTTCTGCAAGCGAGGTATGGCTTGCAGGATATATATTCTTAAGCCCGCCCGGTAATATGGCTATCGTTTTCCCATGGTAATTAAGTGCTGTTTGGTGAGCAATACTGTCTACTCCAAAGGCTAATCCGCTTATGACGGTTATACCGGCGTTAGCTGCAGCTCGGGCAAAGTCTGTTGTTGATTGTCGTCCGTAAGATGTTGGTTTACGCGAACCAACTATTCCAAGGCAACGATTATCTGACAATAATTTCTTATTTCCTATTGCGTACAATTGTTTAACTATTGGTTGAACCCGAGAAAAATCCTCCGGAAACAAAGGGTCAGTGACGCTAATGTTTATAATATTGAATTCTTGCATTTTTGACAAATTAGTGAAAAGGTATTGACATAAGAGAATATTTTTGCTAGAATAGCAATTTGTAAGCTCATATAATTTATTTATATGGGTTTAGTACCTTCCATACCCCAATGTTAGATTGTTTTAGAGAGCGAGCTTGTCTCCGGCGCACACTTTATGTTGTTACCCTCCACATCTAGTAAAGCGTTTCTTTATTAAATAGGGATTAAATCTTAGGATGAAATCCCACACTGTTTTTTAAGGGCTCTAAAACAAACTAATCCCTTTAACTATTGTTTTACTGCTTCGTGCAGGCAAAACAGTACCCTATTCAATGCGAGTATTCAGGTATTCCCTGCTCTTCACCGGGCTGGGAGGCGCGTACCGTGGCATGTTATATGCTGGTAATGACGCTTCGCAAGGGTGGGTTGAAGGGTGTAAAACGAGCCTCCAGCGGTGCCCACCCCCTCTGGAGGCTCGTTTATTTATAATTGACAATTCCAACGATATAAGTTTTAATACTAAGTCATGAATCAGTACGATGCTACCCGAAAAAACGTCATGGTATTAAGCCAAGAACAACAAGAGCAGTCCGGGTTGCAGCCACAAATATATCTACATGGCCGCTATCTAGTGGAGAACTGGCTAAAGTCACTTAATAAATATGAAGCAACCAAACGTTTTTATAACGAGTATCACTCTAGGATCACCGAGGAATATGACACTTATTTGCAGGAGAGCATGGCAACGTTACATCAGAGATGTACTATTATGACCGAAGCAGTCCACGTGACGATCGATAACGCGCATACTAGAATATTAGACATGCATCAAAATGAGATTGACAATGAAATTTGACGAAGAAAAAGCCGAATTTAAGCTCTCGCGGCGAGAAGCAAAGGCTACCGGTATGAAAGGTAGACGTAAGTTTCCAGCTGACCTGGAAGTAATTTGTAATATGACAACGGCTGCCGAGAAGGATATCCAAGAATATAAGACAGCTCTACTTGAACGTTATCGACCACCGAGTCGCCAGACAATTCTGTGTTATGAAAAACAATTAGCTCAGGGCGAAGCTAAGCTAAGAATGATGCATTGGGTTGGCAATCGAGTGTTACTGCACGGTTATGGAGCGGCAGAACTGCCAGTAGAGCACCGGCAAGTGCAGCTAAATGATGAAGCTTCGCGTCTCGGCGAGTAGTTTATCGCGACTATGCGCATATTCGCTTAAAATAGCGTTGGTTTCCTGCATCAGTCCAGGCATGTCTTTTTGGTGCGTCTTACTAAAAGGAGCAAGCACAAAATCGGCAGTATCGATTTGCTGCGGCTTCTTAGGGCCAATACCTATGCGCACTCTGCCGTAGGTCTCGCCGCAAGCGTTCGTAACTGACTTTACGCCATTATGACCAGCGTCACTGCCACCGACGCGAGTACGGATGTGGCCAAATTCTATATCGAGTTCGTCATAGACCACCAGCGTTTCGTTGTTGTCTATTTTATAAAAATGCTGCGTGGCTTTTACTGCTCTTCCGCTGTCATTCATAAAGGTGTTAGGCTTACATAAGATAACGCGGGTATTTCCAATCGTGTGACTTACTTGGGCGCTATGCATATCCTTTTTTGCTACCCAATTATCAAATCCCTGTTTCATGGCAAAGTTATCCAGTACGGCAAAACCGATATTATGACGAGTGCCATCATACTCCTTGCCAGGGTTACCCAGACCTACGATCAGAATAGTTCGATTTAGCCCCAGCGAGTAGAGTGGAGCGTTTGAATCCAGAATCGGTCGTTTAGCGAATAGTCCCATAATGATATCTAGTATCTGCTAATCGCCTTCCAATAACAAATTATAAAGCTGCTGTTTTATCTTTAGTAGGACTTTGGCCATGTTTGTGGGTAACATGCTTTTCAATAAACCAGAATTGGACCGGCGTACCGGCATAACCGAACTCTTCGCGGATCTGACGATCCATATGACGCTTATAGCTCCAGTGCAAGAATTTGGTATGAGAGCCAAAGACTTTAAAGCTGGGTATAGGGTTATCGTCTTCTTGCACCATGTAGTTCAACTTCGGGTTGCGGTTTTTAAGGCCAGCCGGAGGGTGCCGATCAGTGACTTTACGGAGCCAACGGTTGATTTCAGTAGTTTTAATGCGTTTTTCACGCTGTTCCATGATCTCAAATAACAAATCATAAATCTTCGTCACGTTTTGTCCGGTAACACTGCTAGTAAGGATGAGCGGTGCCCAGGGCACAAAGTCATACGTATGGGCAATTCGCGGGGCCAGCGCGTCCCTGGTGTAGGCATCTTTATCTTCCAGGCTGTCCCACTTACTAATAACCAATATTAGTCCCTTGCCGGCTTCCTTTACCATGCCGGCAATTTTTTGATCAAGTTGTACGTTTAGTTCGTTTACGTCCATCAATAAAAGACAGATATCGGCTTGTTCAATGGCGGATAATGAGCGGATAACACTGAATTTTTCAATTCCCCTTTCAATCTTGCCGCTGCGGCGGATACCGGCAGTGTCCAGAAGTTCAATTTCGCGGTTATTATAACGAAGGACGTTGCGGTTAATATCGCGGGTGGTACCGGCTCTGTCTGCTACAATTGCCTGCTGTTTTTTGCTGAGGGCGTTAAACAGCGCTGATTTTCCAACATTTGGGCGGCCTAAGAGCGCAACCCGGATGCGGTTGTCATCGACGGAAATGCTGGCTTTGGGAAGAATTTCGGCAAGATGTTCCAGGACTTCATCAATGCCGCCCCCTTGGGTGACACTAGTGGCAAAAATGGGTTTGATGCCAAGTTTTGGCAGGTGGTCGAGTTTTTGACCACGGGCTTTATCGGCTTTGTTGCCTATTAAGATGACTGGCTTGCGGGTTTTAAGCGCCATCTTAGAGACGCGGCGATCTTCTTCCGATATGCCGACGTGCGCTTCAACCATCACAATGATAACGTCGGCGCTGTCAGCAGCCTGCATAATTTGCTCCTGGATGGTAAATTCAAAGTCATCCTCAGGATTTTTCATACCGGCAGTGTCAACCAGCCAGAAATCCTGGCGGCCTTTGCTGGTGTCTATGCTTGCCTTGGCCATTATACTGTCTCGGGTCGTGCCTGGTTCGTTGGCTACAATCGCTTCACGCCGTTCTAGTACCGCGTTGAAGAAGCTAGACTTGCCAACGTTAGCACGGCCCACGATCGCGACGATTGGTACGGAGTGTTTGCTCATTAGCTATAGTATACCCCTGTTGCGCTATATTGACAAGTGGTAGGTATGAATGAATAATATTAATATATAAGGGTAAACAACAATATGCAATGAGATTTCTCACGGTTGGCCTTGGGTATTAGCGGGTATGATTCATTGATAACAAATAAGTTTTGGAAGGGCAGGTAAAGATAATTACTATGGAACGACGATCACAGATAATCGCACAAAGAATAGCACAAAACGCAAATCTTGCCGGAGCCCAAGCGTTAGTCGGTCAAATGAGTACCTCGCGGCGTAGTATAACCCCTTATATTAATCTTGATACCGTTGCTCCGATGGGAGCTGATAGTGAAACGTTTCCTGTTGAACAACTTCCCGCTGACCCAGAAATTTCAGACAAACGAACAGATAGTACTGCGCGAAGAATAGGTAAGATTATGGCCGAAAGCGCCCGTCGCATTAATAAACCCCCTCTCAACTAAAGGCGTATCACAAAAGTTATTTCGACTTTATATAACTAAACTGTCCGGGACTTATGTCAGCTTCTAGCCGATAGTCTCCAAATATTGTTCGATGAAGTTTTGTTACTTCGTAGCCGAGGGCATTAAAGGTGCGCCGAATTTGACGGTTGCGTCCTTCACGCATAGTTACCATCAAATGTTGAGGGTTATCCTGTTTTTCGATCTGAAATTTACTGGGACCGTCATCAAGTGTAAGCCCATGATCGCTAATCATTTGTTGATGCAACGGTTGCAATGGCTTATCAAGAATAACTTCATACACTTTTACCTTTTGGTAACGGGGATGTGTTAACTCATTGGCGAGCTGTCCATCATTGGTCATTAGTAAAAGTCCTGAAGACTGTTTGTCTAAACGTCCAACCGAATTTAAATGAGCTATATTAGCTGGCAATAGTTCATAAATTGTTTTGCTTCCCTGCCCATTCCGGCTGCATACATAACCCACCGGTTTGTTTAACAGTATCGTAGTTAGCGAGTGTTCGCCTGGTCTCAGTGAAACACCATCTATCTCAACTATGTCCTGTTCGGTAACCAATTGACCATTATTTGCCGGGAGGCTATTAACCGTCACCTGTCCAGCTGCGATAATGTCGTCTGCACCACGCCGAGACAGTTCGGTGTGCTGGGCAATATATTTGTTTAGGCGTGTTCGCATGCCGTCAATAATAACAGATAACTACAGAGAAATATTATTGAGTTCGTCAGATTTTTTCTCTGGCGTGATAACGGTACTGGCGACCGGGTTTTCAACAGCAAGCTTACGTTCTTCATCGGCCAATAGTTTATCAAGATCAGGTGAAGCCAATGGGTCGCCAATCGGATTAATAACTTTCATGCCGCTATTGTTAGTGGAAGATGAATCATCATCTTGGGCAGGTTCATCAGCCGTTGGCTCTGGTTCAGGAGGTGGAGCTGCCGCGATGGCAGACTGACTAGCCTGTATCACATTATTCGCAGTTGTTTCTTCACCTACTGGCTGTTGTGTGTCTGGCTGTGTCGCGGTTGGTTCGGATGATTGGTCGGCTGGCGGAGAAGCTGGTGCAGCTGAAGGCAATGAGCCGGTTGAACCTTTTTCCTCGGTGGCTAGCACTTCAGCCAAGCTAGAGCCAGCAAATAAGTCGTTAGTCGGTTGCTCAGTTTCAGTAGTTGGTGTTGGCTGGTCCGTGCTGGCTGGCGGCGGTGCCGAGTCAGTTTGCGGGGGCATTTCTACAGCTATAGCCGGCGTTGGTTGACATTTAGGCGTCTCATCAGGGCTTTGAGTAGCAGTTTCAGTAACGACGACGGAAGACACAGCAGGATCGTCAAGATTGGCGTGTGCTAATTCGGCAGCTATAGCCTGAAGCGTATTGTCGGTTTTGGTAGCTGCATCATCATCTGCAACGGGGGTAGTAGTGGCAGGTTGATCGGACGGCGGTGCAGTAACAGGTATGATCTCAGGGGATGCCGGTGGCAGGGGTGCAGAAACTGGTTCTGTTGATTGCTGTGGCTCGGCTAAAGCTAGAGCGGGGTCAACTGGTGCGACTGGAGCTGGCTGAGGGGTTGGTGTTTGTTGTTGTACTTCGGGTTGTGCTTGCGGGGCTGGTGCGGCGGTTACAGCCGGAGCTGGAGCTGGCGTAGGTACAGCTGCTGGGACTGACTGACTGACTGTTGGCAATGTCTCTGAGGTATCGGCTGGATTAACTGCCGTTCCATCGTTAGGACCATTTAATACTTCACTGACGACACTGGCGACATCTTCAAGCGTAACTTGCGATTTAACAAGGTAACGGTCGGCACCAAGTTTATCAGCGCGGGATTTGTCTTCTGCTTGGGATAAGGCAGTCATCATTATTACCTTAGTGTTCTTGGTTTCAGGAGCATTTCGTAAGATATCCAGCATGTCAAAACCGCTGATTCGGGGCATCATAACATCAGATATGATCAGTTCAGGTTTTTCCTTGACTGCAAGTGCTAGGGCTTCTTCCCCATCACGGGCGGCAACAATTTCATGTCCTTCCGCCTGAAGGCGGGCACCGTAAATTTCACGTAGATTGTTATCGTCTTCGACGAGCATTATTTTAGCCATTGCTCTTAGGTATCCTTTATGTATTTAACGAATGTGTGCGTATGGGGTGATTATATCACGTTTATGCTTATCACCCATAGCTTCGCGGCAAGGGTATTATTAAGTGGTAGGATTGGCCTTTTCAGCTTGCTGCATCTGCGTAGCCCGCTGTGATGTCAGTCGCGGTAAGTTTATATAAAAAGTACTGCCCTTCCCAAGCTCGCTTTCGGCCCATATAGTACCGTTGTATAGCTCAATAATTTTTTTACAAATAAACAATCCTAACCCAGTGCCGCCGACGCTGCGCGTTGCCGAGTTATCAACTCTGTAGAACTTCTGAAACAGATGAGGTACATCCTGAGGAGGTATACCAGGTCCGGTATCAAGGACACGCACCTGGACAACTTCATTATTACCAGTGATGGCAAGTGAAACCTTCCCATCAGGAGTGTACTTAACGGCATTATCAAACACATTGGTAATAACTTCGCGGAGACGATCAGGATCTACGTGGACATAGTACAGCGGCTTAATTACCGTACCACGGGCATCAATTGCGCCGGATTCGGTATTGACGCTACTGGTAACTAACTCCATTTGCAGTCCTTTTTTCTCGGCGCCAAACCGTAAATCATCGGCCAGCTGCTCAATAAATCCTCCCATTTCGGTAACAACCGGATGGCTGGTCAGACGGCCATCTTCGGCTTTGGCGCTAGTAAGCAGATCCTGGAACAGCTTTCCTAAATGCTGGGTACTAGCGTGAGCTTTTTCTAGATAATCGCGGGCCTTGCTGTCAACCTGGCTGACCTTATCATTCATAGCTAAAGCCAGATAACCCTCGATTGCCGCCACCGGCGTCCGCATCTCGTGGCTGGCCGTACTGACAAAATCGGCCCGTTGCTGTTCCTCGCTCTTTTGGCGGCTGACATCCCGAAATACCGCCACCGTACCCACCAGCTCATTATTCTTAGGAATTACCACAGGAGAAATTGCCAGTGAAACAAACAAGCGCTGACCCTGTCGGTTTACCAGCTGAACGGTTTGATTGAACGGGTTGCGACTCTGTAATACCTGAGAAAATGGATGATTATCTTGTTCAAACAAAGCGCTAGTTTTTTCGTCAGCCAATATCTGTAACACCAGTCGGGCGTCAATCCCCATTGCTTCTTCAATTGCCCACTCTGTCATGGTAGCGGCGCCTTTGTTGAATAAGGTAATAACATTTTGTGTGTCGGTCACAATGATTCCGTCGGTGATAGACTCGATTAGTATTTCGGCCTGAATTTCTTTACTGAGGAGCGCTCCAGTCAATTGCTTTACCTTGCCCTGCTCGCCATGTTTTTTGGAATGTTTACGCCAGAAAAAGTAACTGGCAATTGCCAATCCCACCATAACGATACCAGCTGCAATAATAACCATGAGCATTGTTCCTAACAGTATACAACAGGGCCACCGTGTAGTATAATTTCGAGCCGTTAGATACTTATTTTCGGACTGTTGTAAATGCTATAAGTTACTATACAGGCGGTAATAAACTGTTAACAATTAATCATGTGGCCTCATCGTCTAACGGTTAGGACACCAGGTTCTCATCCTGGCAATCCGGGTTCGATTCCCGGTGAGGTCACCACGTAAAAGGCTCTCCTTCAGGAGGGCTTTTTACGTGGTTAGTTCGCGCAGCGAACCTCGAACCTAGGTTCGAAGATCAAAGCAGCGCGCAAAAGCTTGCTTTGAGCACTGCTGCCGATCGCATCCCTCAGGGATATTCCCGGTGAGGTCACCAAAGTATAGTGCTCATGTTCATTTGCGCGCCGTACTATATAATTTTAGACATGGAATATAGTCAGTCACCAAATGGTAAAATTAGAATCGATTTCGTAAACATGGACGAAGTAGAAACAGTCAGCGCGGCTTTTCAAGAGCATAACGATTTTGTGCTTGAGTTCGCAGACGAAGGTGTTGTAACCGAATATCAGCAAGCAGTAGCCCGGTGGCACACTGTTCCGCAGTCATATCGCGCCTCCAGACCAGATACACTCGTGAAAAAACTTCGTTATCTGGCTGATACTACTGAAGAACGTGTTGATGCACTATTGGACAATCACGATGATCAGGATCGAATTGAGAAATGCGCCCGCCGCTACAGGCTAGGAAACAACGCCTTGCGGCTTCTTCAAAATATCACTACGCACTCTAGCGTCGAGAGTGATTAAAGCAAAAAATCAGCTAACTAGTTTTACTTCCCCTGCCGTTTAGCCGTAGAATAAAGTATGGAAATAAACGAAACTCTTGTAATTATTGATTTTGGTTCGCAGTATACACAGTTGATTGCCCGCCGGGCCCGTGAACTGCGCGTCTATAGCGTAATTCTTCCCTACACAGCGAGCGTAGAAGATATAAATCGTCATCAACCTAAAGCTATCATCTTATCAGGTGGCCCTAACTCGGTCTATGACACAACAGCTCCACAGCTTGATAAAAAAATCCTGGATTTAGGCGTCCCCGTGCTTGGTATCTGCTATGGACTACAGCTGATCGCAAAGACACTAGGTGGCACGGTAGAGTCATCGCAGAAACGGGAATATGGTCTGGCTAAACTCAAAGCAACAGCTGAAAGCAACTTGCTCCCGTCAGACGCCGCACAAAGCCAGATCTGGATGAGCCATGGCGATCACGTGACAGTTCCGCCTAAGGATTTTGTAGTGACTGCTACTAGCAACGGTATTATTTGCGCCATTGAAAATTCATCCAAACAGCTGTTTGGATTACAATTTCATCCTGAGGTCAGCCACTCCCAGCAAGGCACGCAAATCCTCGAACTATTCTTAACAGAGATCAGCGACTTTTCAAAAGACTGGGTGCCAAACGTGTTTATAAAAACCGAGTTAGCCCGAATAAAAGCTTTGGTGGGCGCAAGTAACGTAGTCTGTGCCCTCTCCGGCGGCGTGGACTCATCTGTGGCTGCTACGCTAGTTAATAAAGCCGTGGGGAGCCAGCAGACCTGTGTATTTGTTGATACTGGCGTGCTACGCAAAGGTGAATATGATGAAGTGCTGTCAATTTACAAGCAAGTCGGCCTGAATGTAATCCCGGTCCGTGCCGCCGACCGGTTTTTAAGCAAACTAAAAGGCATAACAGATCCCGAGACCAAGCGCAAAATTATCGGTGCCGAGTTTATAAAAATATTTGACGAGGAAGCCCACAAAATCCAAGGAGTAGATTATCTAGTGCAAGGCACGCTTTATCCGGATGTAATCGAATCGGTCTCGGTACACGGTTCATCGGTCACTATTAAGTCGCATCATAATGTCGGCGGTTTGCCTAAAAAAATGAAATTAAAACTGCTTGAGCCGCTGCGCGAACTTTTTAAAGACGAAGTCCGGGTAATTGGCCGCGAGCTGGGCTTGGCCGAAAAAGTCACCCAGCGCCAGCCTTTCCCTGGGCCTGGTTTGGCCATCCGGATTATTGGTGAGGTCACGCCGGAAGCTGTTGCCCTGCTTCAAGCGGCTGACGCCATTGTACGCCAAGAAATCGACGTCTTGGATATCAAGAAAGACCTCTGGCAATACTTCGCAGTGCTGCTCCCTATTAAATCAGTCGGCGTTATGGGTGATGCCCGCACCTACGAGCAAGTCATTGCTATACGAGCCGTAGAATCAACCGACGGCATGACGGCCGACTGGGCACGACTGCCGCACGCCACGCTTGGTAGAATCGCCGACCGAATAATTAGCGAAGTCAAAGGGGTGAACCGAGTGGTTTACGATATTACTTCCAAGCCGCCGGGGACGATTGAGTGGGAATGAGAATTGTATCTAAGACGCAGGCTTAGCAGAGTATTGAGCAAAATAGCTTTGGAGCATCTCGGCATGTGTCTGCTCGATCTTTCGTTCGCTGGCAAGGATTGCAATGAGCGTCGACATGCCAATCGCTGCTTCTACCCGCAGACCGTGTTGAAACAATGTTTCTCGACCACCTTGTTCTCGATCAACCACAACTGCTACGCCAGGAATTCGTAGACCCTGTTGTTCTACTTGAGCTTTAGTCTTCAGGACTGAATCACCGGTGCTAATCACATCGTCTATTAATATGACTGATTGTCCTGGAATAAAATTGCCCTGCAGACTGACGGGCTGGCCATGTTGCTTAGGCTTTACTCGTGGCTGCAGAACTGATCGTTGGGAATCGTAGCCGACAAAACCTGCTATAGTCAAACCTCCTTCAGGCACGCCCACAATATGATCACAGCCATTAAATTGCTCAAGTTGCAACGCATAGGCGTCTGTTATTCTCTCGCGGATATCAATCTGTTTAGCAGGAGAAAGATCAGAGGTGATATCAACTGAACCAAAGCCATGCAAATCAATATAAATTGGGGATTGTATGCCAGAGTTAAGCTCAGTATTGTTAAACTTTATAAAGCCGCGATCGTACAAATCCACTACTAATGATTCCGGATTATCAACTTGTGCCATAATAAAGCTCCCGTTTTCTTTGCGCTTAGTTTAGATTTATTATACACAACCTCCTAGGCTATTACCTTGGGCAGATCCTCCCAACATGTGGTGTAGCGCGGGCTGCGGATGTTTACCCGGGGCTGCCAGTCACCAGCTAGCTTTTCGGCGGCATAGTACATGGTTTGACGGCCGTAGCGGGTCTGCAGGGCGTCTACCGCTTGCATACGCTGCCGGGAGCGGTCAAACACCGTGGGGCTTCTCAGGCCCAGCAGATCGGTCTGCAGTTCGCTGTCAGCCACAAAACCGCTTAATACTATTCCTCCTCGATGGTACTGTGCCCCCTTTTCGTAAATTGTATCGAATATCTGGGCAGCGAGACTAATCAGGATTCCGGTGTCAGCGGTAGGCTGGTCTAAGACAAGTTCTTTGCCCCAGCCGCGGTAGCCTGGTTTGTGGCGATCGGTTGACAGAAAAATACTGAGCCGGGTGGCTACCCGGTGGCTAACGCGTAGCCGCTGGCTGGCGCGGGCCACAAAACTAGCCAGGGCGCTTTCCACGACGTGCTGCTGGGTGGTGTCATTGCCAAAGGTGCGACTGGCGCTGATCATGACCTGGTCTTTGTGCAGCCGCTCTAGTGGATAACAGCTTTGCCCACCTAGTTCTCGGACTAGTTTTTCGCCATGTATTGAGCCAATCAGTCCACGTCCCTGCAGTGGGCTCAACCGGGCCACGTCGGCCGCGGTGGCTATGCTTGTTGCCCGCAGACGCGGTCCTAGTTTCCGTCCGATGCCCCAAATATCTTCCACTGGTGTTTGGCGCAAGTATTGTTCCCTATCCATAGGTTGTTCTAGCGACAAAATTCCGCCTAACGACAGGTCTCTCTTGGCCCGTTCCCCGGCCAGCTTAGCCAGCGTTTTACTGGGCGCTATGCCAATGCTGACCGGTACGCCAACCCACTGAAAAATAATTTGCCGCAGCCGGGCTGCCCACTCGGTGTAATCTGGAATATCCAACTGGCTGATATCAAGGAAAGACTCGTCAATCGAATACACCTCCAGCCGGGGCGTAATACTAGTAAGGATTTCGGTGATGCGCCGCGAGATATCACCATACAGTTCAAAATTAGCCGAAAACTGGAGAACACCATGTTGTTTAAACAGCTCTTTATATTTGAAAGCTGGTGCTGCCATAGGAATGTTGAGTGCCCTGGCTTCCGCGCTCCGGGCGATAACGCAGCCGTCGTTACAGCTGAGCACGACAAGCGGTTTGCCGGCCAATCCCGGCCGGAAGACCTGTTCGCAGGAAGCGAAGAAGTTATTGCAATCAATCAAGGCAAATAATGGCTGTGTCATAGGATTTAACTCTAGGGAGTTACTTTTTGAACTGGTGGATGACGGAACTGACGGCGCCCCATACAGGCGTGCCTTCTGGGACATTTTTGAGCTTAGTCATGGTAAATTCGTCTTCCTGGCACCATATAACGATGTCTTGGCGCTGCGGGCTGATGGAACGGTCTACAACCACAATATCACCGGCAAACATGCCGTAACGCGCCCAGGTGTTGCTGTCGAGCCGCATCAGGAAGGTGCTGGCCGGGTGGCGGATTAGTAGTTTGGTAAGGTCAAGCGACCGGGCATGCGAACCGATGGCGGCGTTGGGAAAGCCGGCGTGGATAGAAACACCTAAGGTACTGAGTTGTTGTTCGTCCAGAGCCATTATTTTGTCCCCACTAACGTCCAGATATTGTTTTCATAGCGCAGACGGTAGGTGTGTTCGCCATCGCTCATGTCGAAGAAACGCACAGCATGCTGCCCTTTCTGTACCAGGTATTGCAGGCCGTCCTGGAAGGTTAAGTTGCGGCCGCCGTGTTCTACTTGGCGCGGAAAAGTCCGCAGCGTACCAAAGCTAGTGGCGAAGTAAAAGGCGTTTACATTAACAGTTTCGTTGATAAGTGACATATTCATTCTCTCTTTTCTCTGATGCACATCAAGAGCACCAACATACGTTTAATAGTAGTTAGTGAACGGGATTTAGAGGGGTTGCCCCGAGAGAACTGCCTGGTAAAGTGTTGCGACCGTCCATCGCGAGCTCGTAACAGGAAGTTAATATTGAATATGTAAGCGCACAGGGACCGTAGTGTGATTGCTAGTGCTATAACTATAGTCCTGCTTATGTGGTTGGCGCAAGTCTTAAAATTTTCTGAAATTATGACGTAATTTTGTTAATCTTCGTCAGAAATAGAGCTATAGCTAGAAGGTACTATACCGGCACTTCATTAAGTTCTAATGAAGCAGAGGTATAGTACAAGTTGAGATGTTGCTAAATAGTTGCTCGGCGCTAGATTTGGCCGATGAATTCTACGAGCTGGCGCGGCGTGATCTCGGCTTTAATAAGATAGCCGTCGGCTTCCTGCTCAATGGCATGGCGTGATTTATCACCTTGCTCCAAGTTAGTCGTAATAATAATCTTAGCCCGGAGATCTGGTTTTTCAGTTCGCAGGCGGTGAAGCACGTCAATCCCCAGCATTTGTGGGATCATAATATCAAGCAGGATAACATCGTAGGTGTTAGTGAGGGCCGCGTCCAGGCCTGCCTGGCCGTCCGGGATAACGTCTACGGTGTAGCCGGCTTTTTCAAGCGAGCGCCGGTAGAGTTCTCCAATAAAGCGTTCGTCTTCTATGCAAAGGACGCGTTTGCCAGCCGGCGGAGTTTGGATTGGTTCCTGGGTTAATTCCATAATTACCTTCGTTGCATTGAATGATTTTTGATCCAGCCGTGCGAGCCGCGTACAATACCTTCATTATTGTTGGTTTGTAGTTCCTTGGCAAGCTGGTCAAACGGAACAAGAGTAAAACTAAAGGTACTGCCTTCATTTTCTTTGGAGCTAACCCAAATATTACCGTCGTGAGCCGTTACAATGGCTTTGCACAGATATAGGCCCAGACCAGTGCCGCCAATCTGGGCTTTATTACGATGATTACGCGAAAATTTACTGAACAAGTTAGGCATAACAGAACCGGGTATACCGACGCCATGATCCTGGACAGAGGTCTCGATCAATCCTTCGGCGTTTAATTTACTGGTAATTGCAATGTCTTCAGCGTTACCGGGGCTGTATTTAATGGCATTATCGACCAAGTTGGTAATAACTTCACCAATAGTGAGTCGATCGATTGCGGCCGCCGGCAAGCCCGGCTGCATAGTGAGTGTCAGTTGTTTGCCATAGACGGCTGCCCGGTTGCGCAGCTCTTCAACTATTTCTGGCAAAACGGTATTCCAGTCGCCTTCGCCCAGATTGAGAGCCAGCTGGTTTTGGTTGATGCGGGCAACATTGAGAATATTGGTTATAAAGCTGGTTACGCCTTCGGCTGAAGCGTTCATTTTTTTCAGATAATCAGCTGCTTCCGGATTTAGGCCGGGACCCAGTTCTTCTTCAAACGCTTCAATGTAGCCGCGCAAAATAGTTACAGGGGTGCGGAGTTCGTGCACGGCCAGTGATATGAAACTGATCGAGGCAGTTTCATCACTGTAGGCGTCACTGTGGTCATACAACGCGATTAGTGTTTCTGTACCGCTGGCGCTGTGCTTGCTAAAGCTGGCTGCCACATCGAAATATCCGAGCGACGCAGCATCTTTAACAGCGCTAATTTCCATTTTGGGCCATGAATTCAAATCGTTCAAATTCGCTTCGCTAGTTGAGACCAGCCAATCTTTCAGTGAAATAGTATCGTCGGAGACAAATATCAGTACATCATCTAGCTTTTGTCCAGCCAGCGACTCTGCCCGGATAGTTTTAAGTGCTTTGCTATTGGCAAGCGTGATGACCCCCTCTTCATTGATACCTATAACGGCAATCGGCAACTGATCGAGTAAACCGGGAGGTAGCGTTTGCGGCTGCGTGAGGTCGCTGTGTGCCGCCGACGCGTAGCTGTAAATGTGGCGGGTTAAGTTACTGGCTAGTTCCTTGCCAAATCTAAGTTCATCGACATTTGGAGCGGCCACCAGCTGCTCGGACGGTGAAATAT
The DNA here is from genome assembly GCA_963717365.1 of Candidatus Saccharimonadia bacterium. Taxonomy (GTDB): domain Bacteria; phylum Patescibacteriota; class Saccharimonadia; order Saccharimonadales; family 2-12-FULL-41-12; genus JALQXV01. The sequence goes on along the minus strand of OY970327.1, from coordinate 535,373 downwards.
GAAGGATGGCTTGAGAAATATAACTAGTCGGCTTAGTTATTATATCGCCAACTAAGCGTCCAAGAAACATGGCACTAATGAGAGCGACGGCAGTCATTCCTCCAGCAATAATAAGCCAGTCATCAGTAAGATACTGATGTATTATCCATCCAACCCCTACAAGTAGTAAGCCGTTTAGAGTAAACCACCCTATTAAACGAGTCTGGGCACCTCGTACAAACGTCTGAATGAAGCCCTGCTCCATTAGTGGCCTGCTGTCAGTTTGCTGTTACTACGGTATAAAGGTAACGGCATTTGGATCTTTCACAACGGTAAACCAAGTCTGTCCGGCATTAAGTGCTACCGGTTTGCCGGCATCATCAGTGAAAACAATCTGGTCACGCTCACTGGCTTTAGTCCAGCTTACTTGCTGTGCAGTACCATCTTGGAAGATATAAGCCCGTCCGGTACCGTTAGTTTGATAGACCGAGTATATGCCACTTTGAGAGTAACTCGCAGCGAGGGCAATAACGACTTTTGGTGATAACTGTTGTCCACTGCGTTGGTCAGTGTGCGGTCTCCCGCCGAGGGTGCGCAGGTAGTTATTAGTTACCGGATCATAATCATAATGCACATCATAAAGCGGCGAAGACATAGAGATATTAATAGCTTTAGCAGTTATTGGCTGTCCAGGCTTCTCTTCTTTGCGGGCAAGGCTTTTAACGTCACTGGTTACATAGCCGCGAGCTGCGGAAACTTCATCCAGTTTGGCCATGCTGGTATAGAGGTTATGTGGTGCGAAGCGATCGCTGACACGCTGGAAGGCACCGCCGTTGGCGCCATGGTCAAGGTCTTTGACTCCCATATCGCGCACTTTCGCCAGCCCACCAGCACTACCGCCGGCATGTACGATTGAGGCATCATATGGCAGTAAGTAATCAACATAATAGGGGCGGACCGACCGGACCGGACCAATATAGTCAGGTTGTGTTTGCTGAAACAAGCAAAGGAAACGAGTAATGCCGCCTTCGGCAATAGCTTCATAAATTACCCCAGCTTGATTCATGCCGGACTGCGGCCGAGCATCAGGACTATTTTCAATCATAATGCCAGTAATAGGCCGCTTATTAAGCGCCGGGTCGATTTGTTCGCCAGTTAGACGGGAAGCTTCAGTGGTTGGCTTAGGAGGCTCGGCAGCGCGTTCTACGACAGGCGCCGCTACATTAGGCGGGCCTTTACTCAAACTTTTATGTAGTGCATAGATTCCCCCGCTGCCTGCAATCAAGAGGACTGCTATGACTGCACCACCTATGATCTGTTGTTTTTTTGTAGCATGTCGGAATGCGACCACAAATCGCAAATGTCGTTGTTTAATCGTTCGTGACCCGTTAGCTTTGGCCGCAGCAAAACCCTCTTCTTGACTAAGCAGAGGTGGAACTGACGACTCAGATGCTGGTGTGGTTGACTCCTGGGCGTCTGTATCGCTAGTTAATTTTTTATTTTTATCCTCGCTATTTTCTTCAACCCGAGGATGACGCACGTCGTCATTCATAACTATTAATATAACGTGCTCGCGCTTATCTGACAACTCGCTACGTTGCAACTACCAATTAAAGTGCTGCATATTGCGTGTGCAAGCGCTGTAAGCTGCGTTCCTTACCTAGCACGTTAAGTGTTTCGGCCAAACCAGGGCTGGCTGGAGTTTGGGTGGTAGCAATTCTGAGCAAACTAAATAATACTGCTGGTTTCTGATCTGTTTGCTCCAGCAACTGATTTAGTTTACTGGTTAGGTCTGGCAGGCTGAAATCACTACCATCGAGCACATCTATACTAATTATTAATAAGTTTTTGATGTCTTCCGGCTGAATTTTTTTAAGTTGTTTATGGCTAGCGATTAACTCAGGATTTACCGGCAACTCCTCGAAAAAGAAATTAGTAAGCAGCGGCAACTCGGCAAAATACTTGAGACGTTCCTGGGTTAATCGTAGTACTTCCAATTTATATGTATCATCGTATTCTTCAGCGCTCTTCGGCCAGAAATTTCCAACCTTCCCAAACAGTATTTTAAGCGATAGATTGCGGATATGGTGGCCACTTATCCACTGCAATCGTTTTTCATCAAACATGGCACCGCTTTTTTGAACCCGGCTCAGACTGAATTTTTCAATCAGTTCCGCCACGCTAAAAATTTCTTGCTCTGTCCCATCATTCCAGCCCAATGTGGCAATTTGGTTCAACAAGGCCTCTGGCAAATAACCATCTTTTAAGTAGTCCAACACATCTTTTGCGCCATCGCGCTTACTCAGCTTCTTATTGCCGGCCGCAGCCATAATATGCGGTAATGTTGCCAGAATTGGCCTAGCAAGTCCTAATGCTTCGTAGAGGTTCAGGTAGTTGGGCGTGCTTGCTATAAACTCCTGGCCCCGCATGACGTGTGTAATATGCATTTCTGAATCGTCAATAATATGTGCAAAATTATAGGTTGGATACCCATCAGATTTAATAAGAACAAAATCATCAATAACCTCTGGACCGGTAGAAAGATCTCCCATAACCTCGTCATGCCACTGGTAAGACTTGGGATCGGCTTTAAAACGCAGTGGTTGACTGCCATCCCACGTTGGTGGATTTTCGGGCCGATGGTTGCGGTATAAAAATGGCTTTTTCTCTTGTTGGGCCTGTTCACGGAAGGCGTGGACTTCAGCTGCCGTATATGGGTCCGCGTACGCCTGGCCACTGTTTATCAACTGTTGTGCCCACTGCTTATAGCTGTCTAGCCGGCCACTTTGTTTATACGGCGCATACGGGCCGCCGATATCCGGCCCTTCTTCGTAATTAATACCCAATGCTTTCAGGCTTTTGATAATATGGTCTTCCCCGCCCTCGACCTCGCGCTTTTTATCGGTGTCTTCCAGTCTCAAAATAAAAGCGCCACCTGTTTGACGGGCTACTAACCAGGCGAAAATAGCCGTCCGAATACCGCCTACATGAATATATCCGGTAGGACTAGGTGCAAAACGGGTGCGAACGTTCATAGGAGTCTATTGTAACAGAGATGCCCCCTCTTTCATGGCGCAAATGATCTTTATCACAAGTACTATATCTGTGTTTCATGAAAATGTAATGAAACACAGATATAGTACTCAATGTAGTGTTTAGCTTTAAGCTAGTGCTGCCCGAAGGTTATTATTTCAGCTCAGTAAACAAGTGCTTAGAGACTATTGGCGATGCGAAGTAGTTGATCGCTAGTGAGACTAGCGTTGCCGTCAACTTGGTACCAGACGCCACCATTAACCCAGGTAGCGTTTGAATTGTCATAAATATATACGGTTTTACCTTCATCTTGATACGTTTGATAAGGAGCATTGCTAGCTAGAACATGGTTACTTAGTAAGGAATCACTCGACCAATTACTAGCTTGCTGGGTAATACGAAATTGTTTGTCATTTGTGGTGGACTTAAAGGTTACGGTGACTTTACCCGGATCTGAGTCAATGCCGTGCATGGCGCTAAATCCTGCCGGACTATAGCCAGGAAGACTAGCCGATACACCGGAACGGGCAGCAGCGATCCGCATTTCAATATTTGGCGCATTTTGATAAGCGAAAAATCCAATTAATAAGAAACCGGCAAAACTTAACGTTGCAAGGTTAGCAATCTTATTTTTAAAACCGACACGTTGCCAAAAGCTGGCACTGGCTATATGGCTTTCAAAGGTTTGCAAGTGGGCAGATGCATTGCGCAAGCTTTCTTCTATAACTTCTACCGAATGGACTACCTGGGCTTCGGCTGGGGCGGCTAGATGAGCGGCCTTCTCAACTATATTATGATTATGGCCGGTAGGCACCGCAACGGTAAGTGGCGCCTGCTTTTTAATAATGGTGTGCTGCTGACCATCCTGATGGTTGAAGCGTTGAATTTGACCACTACGTGGTACATTCGCTGCTCGGGCTTGCCGCGCCGGATCTTCTTTTTTAACAACAGAGTTTTGATGGGAGACTACCGTAGCAGTCCCGGTAATGGCTTTTGGTTTTTTAACAGCCGGCCGCATCAAAGTACTAGACTTCTGTAGCTTGGTAGTAGAGTGCTTGGGCGCACCACGAGAAACTAACGGTTTTGGTTTGGGGACAGCAGTTAGATTAATGGCCGAGTGAGTTGTTTTCTGTGGTCGAGACACGCCATCAAGTATATTGCCACCCTGATGTTTGATTGGAGCTAGTGGAGCGATGCTGCTGCCTTCCCCAATAATTTTACCGGTGCGGGCATCATAAAGCTTACCGTTAAGCTCGATTGTTGTTTTTGCTGTAGCCAAAGTACCCTCGCGACATCTATTTTACGTGTTTGCTGCTTTTCGTTTATGCCTGGTTAGTAATTAGTGTAAAACTAAAGCGCAAAATCGTAAAGCTTTTAATGAAAGTTTGCTAGCAAGCGTTTTGGAAAATGCGAAAGTCTTATTTATGGTATAAGATAGAGTCTAGATCTATGGATTTTCTTGACCCAAAGGCTAAACGCCATCACAAGATTCGTTTGTTCATCGGCTACGGCTTGATGGCTGCCGTTATTCTGACCACATCGGCTATTTTAGTATTTAGTGCCTACGGCTTTGATGTAGACCGCAAGACCGGTGAAGTAATTCAAAATGGCCTGGTTTTCATTGATAGTGCCCCTGACGGCGCAACCGTGCGATTTAACGGCCAGGAACAAAAAGATCGAACCAATAACCGTTTTGCACTTCCGTCAGGCGACTATAACGTAACAATTGAAAAAGACGGCTACCGCCAATGGCAGCGAAGCTTTACGCTTAATGGCGGCGAAGTGGAGCGATTTAATTATCCGCTTTTACTGCCTTCAACGCTGGAACGGCGGGAAATCCAGGCTTTTGCTGTAGCTCCGACGGTAGTAACGCAAAGTCCTGATCGGCGGTGGGTATTGGTTGGACAAACTGGTTCCCTTACCAATTACTTAGAATATGATCTTAATAGTTTAGATGGTCCCTCAAAGGATCCGCGCCTACGGCAGTTTGGCGTGCCTGCTGATTTGTTTACGGCTGCTGAAGGCGGACATTTAATAGAGCCAGTTGAATGGTCTACTGACAACCGTCACATATTGGTTAAACACAGTTTTGCCAATAGCTATGAGTTTGTAGTAATTTCGAGGGATCAACCGGCTACTTCAATAAATATCAACCGTCTGCTCGGCCAGAACCCTACTAAGATAACGCTGCGTGATAAAAAATTTGATCAATGGTATATATATGAGCAACAAGGCGGTGTGTTGCAGGCCGCTTCAGCAAACAAAACAATTACGCCAGTAGCAGCTGAAGTAACCGCTTATAAGACTCATGATGACAATACGTTGCTATACGCAACCCCAGCTAATGGCGGCGCTAACCAGAGAGTAACGCTGAAGCAAGGCAATGACAGCTATACGATTAGAGAAATAGCTACCGGACCTCTTATGCTGGAGATTGCCCGCTACGATAACCGGTGGTATGTTGTGGTTGGTTCGGAAACAGAACAAAAAACATATATTTACGAAGACCCCGTAGCCACTCTGCAAAAGCGTGACGGCAGCTTAGTAACCCCCATAGCAATACTAAAGGCAACCAGCCCGCTTACAGCGGTGTCCTTCTCTCAGAATACTCGCTTTATCGCAGCGCAGAGCGCCCAACATTTTGAAATTTATGACGCCGAGTACGATCAGACCTTCCGTTATGATGTTGGGGCGGCTTTTGATCCCGCCAGTCCGGTTACTTGGATGGATGGCCACCGTCTCTCTGGACGGTCTGGTGGCAAAGTGATCATCTTTGATTTTGATAGTTCAAATCAGCAGGAATTAGTAACAGCCCAAGTTGCTTCACCGCTGTTATTTAATCAGGACTATGAAGTCGTCTATAACGTTGACGCGTCGGCACAAGCCGCTAAATCCGGACTATTCGTGACCCAGTTACGTCAACCCGGCGATCGCTAGTCCCTGCTTAGCCTAGAACCAATTTTTTATGCGTTGCCACATGCTTGTAGAATTACTTGGCAGCTGGACTGGTTGAGTATTTTGAGCGGCTGCAGGTTGCACACTGCTTTCGGCATTAACCGATGGGTCGGGGAAAATCTGTTCAGCTTGGATGATTAACCGGTTAGTCGAGGTGCCGGGAGGATCACAGGTGATAAGTGTCATGGTAGCTGGACGGTCCGTTGCGGCCAGTACGGACAGGTCTGACGGCGGTGTTACAAATTTATTATAGACTTTATATACATAGCGCTTGCCATCCTTTTGAACAATAAAAGTATCTTCTTTTTCTAAGCTTTTAAGCAAGATAAAAGCAAATTTGTATTTGCCCTTATTAAGGATGTTACTACTGGAATGGCCAAAAATAACTGAATTTCCCTTTTCTCCAGGATTTGGTGTTGTAATGTAGTGGACGACACCATTCTCTAGTCCTTTTTGTACATCAGCTTCACTGATAGATGGAACATCATATACTACAGGCGCCTCCACGTTAATTTTGGGAATAATTATCTTTGCTTCTGGACCTACCGGGCCACCGCTAGCATCTGGGTCGACGATGATTGGTGTAGCACTAACCGTGGTGTTGGGACGAATAAACGGTGTTATAAAACGCTCGTTAAAAAAACCAAATAGTAATACGAAAACAGTCAATGTACCCATAGTTAACCCGAAGGTCAATGCTCGTACATGTGGATTCTTACGAATTGTTGCTCGGCTTTGAATTTTGGACAGCAAGTGGCTGCGAATGTCATTTACGGTACCGGTATCTGGAGTAGCTATAGCAGGAACCAACTTTTGGCCCCGTTTCTTCCGAAGTGTAGCAGTGTTATAGCTTATTGGATGTTGTATGGTAGTCAGCGGCTCTGGGTTATCTGTTAGGGGGCTGCTTTCTGTGGTGTGTTTTTGTTTTGCTGTAGAATTATCTTCCGTCTCAGCAGGAACTTCGCTGGCCGGATGTTTTGCTTTCTGGGTGACTCGGGCATGTTCGCTGTAAAATTCTTGCCACACCTCATGTTTCCCTGTATCTGACAGAGCCCCGTAATATTCGTGCCAGGCAGTTTGAATTTCGGCCAAACTGCGACCAGACTCGCTTAGGCTTTTCATATACTGTTGATGTTTAGACAATGTTGCCTGTGGCAGCGCGGCAACCTCGGTAATTTCTTCCTGGGCATCTGGTTCGGTTCCGTATAATCGGTGCAACTTGGTGCGTATGAGGTCGGCCGCTGTGTCTTGCTGGCGTTGTTCGTCATCTAAACGTTGCTGCTTATCCGAATCCATGTGCCTTTTTCCTTACGGTTACTATTAGTGGTAATCTACTATTGATTATAGTACAATTGAGCGGTCTATGACAGGTGATATAATTATATTATATCATAAATTGTCAAAAATTTAAATAGTTGACTAGGACTTTCCATGCTCATAGATGTGCCGCGGTGGTGGAATTGGTAGACACGCCAGACTCAAAATCTTGTGTCCTTCGGGACGTGCCGGTTCAAGTCCGGCCCGCGGTACCATATTGACATAAGTATTAATACATGTTACTTTCATGCTATGAGCCCTCATGAGCAAGAAATCTCTTTACCAGTAACGCTACAGGCTATGTCGCCAGATGGCGTTTGCTTGGTAATTCGTGCGGCAAATGACGATCTATTTTCCAAAGACTCGTTATCGCCCGATGAATTTCGTCCCGTAGAGGAGAGCGACGTAATGGCTGGCATTCAACATGGAAATATCTGTTTCGAAGAGTCTGAATTTGAAACGCTTGAAGCCTTAGAAGAGTTTAGGCAAAATCGCGCAATTGAAGCGTTCAAGATATCTGATTAAGGCTACAGTTTCTCGTATATCACGGTGTACCGCTGCATAAATAAAGCGTTTATTCTCTATTTTGGCTTAGGATTTTCGCGCAGGCATCATTGCCAAGTTTTGCATGCAGGTCACGGGCAGAAGTAACTGTAATGATGCCAGGGCTGGAATTGCTTGATACGCCGCCTACGTCTGGGTACGAGTAATTTGTGACGTCTAACACCATTCCATTCGGCCGCATATTGTAATCGGTACCGACTCGCACGGTACAATTTTTCTTCTCTACATTAATAATAGCGGAATTTCTCCCTTCCAAGCTCACTAGCTCAAAGCCATCGCTTGCAATCGCCGCGGGCGCGGTTAAACCAAAGTTACGGGGAATGTGCGAACGATCTTTGTCCGCTGACCTTGCACCAGCGAAGGCTATGGCTATAAGACCCGCGAAAAGTCCGATTAATGCTGCGGAGTCTCTCCAAGAAGGTTTAAGCTCTTCTTTTTTCTCATGTATGCTCATAGGGTTACCACAGTATCTTATTTACAGGATACTGCCGCCTTTTGCAAGCATATTCGTTTTAAAAAATCTATATATTTAATAGCTTTGAAGACTTTAAATTGCCTTAAGCGGATCACAGCGCCACGGTTCTGATTTGTTAAAATCATACTCGGGTCTCCAGTATGTTGCTCGATTTCCGTTCTTATCTTTCGGCTTAAAGCGTTTTACGAGACGAATTCCAACCCGAGGGCTGGTGCATTTGGTATATAAGTTCCGTTCAGTAGGTTCGCCATTCCTATACGTTATAAAGAAACGACTCCAACACTTCCCCTCATTCCTACGGAGATCATATGTTTTTTGACCTCTGGGTCCACCGGTATGACATTGTCTTACAAGGTAGGTTTGGCACTTTCCATGATCACCCACCCCGCCTTTTTCAGCTTCATAAATCAACTCCTTCTTTATACTGCAGTATGTCTTGGCAGCCCTATCAACGCCATCGAGTACTTGCTTCAAAGTAATTTCGGGCACTACGGGGCCAGCGGCTTCGGCCGGAGCAGCTCCTAGATGTCCGGGGACGGCCCCAGCTGATAGCGTTGAATCCCCAGACGGTGTCTTATCCGCAATGGCTAATGACAACGCTGTAATTCCAGCAGTCAGCCCTGTGGCGTATAGGGCGTTGCGCCCAAAATTACTCAGCGTATTGCTAAATCGTGTATTTGATTCAAGCTCGGTCTCTGGCGTCTCGTAGGCACTCGGCGGCCTTAGTGACTGTTCTTGCTCTGCTTTAATTGACTCCATAATATCCCCTCCGTTAGTGGTTACTACACGAACCCACTGTAATAAAGTATTCACACACAGAGCTGAAAGGTATTTAACCTAGCATCTTTAATCAACTGTTTGTTTTTTAAATTGAGAAAATAGTTCCGATGATATACTTTATTGCAATGACTCAAAACGAAGATGCTGTTATTGCCTACTACAACACAGCCGAATCTAAGAAGGGATATAGCTTATTTCTGGGCGGCACTAAACATTTTGGATACTACAATAAGGGAGATGCAAGATGGCAAGTCAGTAAAGCGCTCCGGCAAATGGAAGCACAACTTGCCGCCCGACTTAACCTGCGCGAGGGCGCAAAAGTTCTTGACGCGGGCTGCGGAGTTGGCGATGTAGCGTTGTATCTTGCTAAAAAACACAAGCTTTCCGTCACAGGTATAGACATTCTCGATTTCAACATCGAAGAAGCAAATTATCGGAAAACACAACGAAAACTACAAACGTACCTTGATTTTCAATTAATGAGCTATGAGGAATTACAATTTCCGCTTGCTAGTTTTGACGCGGTTTACACTATGGAGACTTTTGTTCATGCCAGCAGTCCAAAAAAAGTTCTCGATAATTTTTATATGATTCTTAAGCCGGGGGGTAAACTGGTAATGTTTGAATATTCCAGAGACTTGGACTCGCAGCTTTCCCGCCGGGCCGTTCGAATGTTCAAATTTATTAATAAGCACGCCGCAATGCCGGCATTTCAGAAATTTACTCACGGTACCCAAGCTAAACTCATGAAACAGGCTGGTTTCACGGATATTACTGTTGAAGATATTACGGATAACGTGGCGCCGATGATGCGCTTATTTAATGCCGCCGCTTTTATTCCCTACCAACTAATTTCCTTATTTGGTAAACGCGAACGTTATATTAATGCGACATCAGCCGTCGAATTCTATCGGTACGGCAAACACATTAAATATAATATTTATACCGCCGTTAAGCCTTTATCGTAGTTACCCGTCAGATCCGTTATATGAAATTACACCGGAATTGCTAAAAGGCAATTTTTAAACTTAGCCCACTCTGCTATGTTACATATATGAATCCCGCCATCGAAATTGATAGTACTTGGTTTAAAATAACTGGCAGCCAAAAAGTGTTCGCGGACTATAACGACCACCTGACTCTACGCTGCGCTTCCCTGTTAAAGCCGTTGTATATGTGGGCAGCCGCAAGCATTGAACCGTATAAGAGCGATTATCTATCCCAGGAACGCTTAGCCCGAGAAGCGGTAGTAGTCTCTTCAAATACGTCGACTACAATCGTATGGGAAACAGCTGGCCCAAAAAATATTCTTAAGCGTATGCATGAACTTACAGGAAACTACTGGGATTTTGATAAAGGCCGCAATACGTGGGGTGGTATACGCATTAACGCGCGGTCAGTGGCAGAGGCCTACGCCTGCTTGGTTATATCCCGAGATAGCTGCGCCAAGCAGATTATAGAGTGGATGAAAGAAGTTCCTGAGGAGCAAACGTTTGGTTTGCGAAGTACCCTTGCACAACATCTGGGTTGTAAAAAAGATGAAATTGGAATTAAGTGCGGCTGGTTTATTAATGAAGATGAAACTAAGTTACGGACGCATGCAGTGACGCTGATACCGCTGCCTAACGGAGATTTACTAGGCAGCGTTGTTCTAACTGCAAGCCCGATGAGTCATGAAAGCCGGAAAAGCTACGCGCGAAAGTATATAAAAGGCGCAGAGGTGCTCGGTATACATACAGAAGCAGCTGGAAAAACTTTAACAGATGAAACAAAAAGGATTGTTATGATACATCACCCACTAATTCAAACTAGCACGCCCTAGTTTATTGTTGTGGTAATAATGCTCTAAAGACTTTTTGGCTGATCTGGAAAGCCGTTTTTTAATGATTCAACAATTGCCTTTTGCAGCTGCATGGTACTAAATGGCAAGTTTGCAAAATGCTTGATGGATATCCAGGCTGGTTTATGGGTATTTATGCCAATGTGATTCATCTGTGCTTCCTCTGACGCAGGCTGTAATACCGCAACTGACTCATGGGGCGCTACCTCGCATAAGAATATAAACTGGTCGTTATACGGTTCAGGATGTACTTCAGTAAAAACCAGCTGGGCCTTGGTAACGTCCAAGCCAGTTTCTTCTTTTACCTCACGCACTAGCGCCTGCTCCGGTGTCTCGTGCTCATTCATCCGTCCACCCACCAGCGTATAGTACTGCGTGCCATGCTTGTTCCGGTGCATAACTAGCATGGTGTTGCCTTCGATAATAATCGCCCGTGCTGCTTTTGCCATATAAGTTAGTATACAACGGATATAAAGCTAATGCTGTAATAAGTGCGTAAATTCTGACAGATCAGAGTATAGTGAATTTATGAGTAAAAATCTTGAAAAACGGATAGCTGTTCTAGAAAGCCGTAATAAACGTGTTGATGGCGATAAGGCTTGGGAAACTAGTGTTATGCGCCGGTTTCTTATTTCAGTGGTGACATTTGTGATAATTGGGCTGTATCTGACTTGGCTTGATGTACGACAACCATGGCTGCATGCTGTTGTACCCTCTGTCGGGTTTTTGCTCTCAACCTTAGCTATTCAAAAAGTAAAACAACTATGGCTCAAAAACCGTATATAACCAGATATTAGTCATAAAATTACTTTTGAAGTTGCAGCCATAAGAATTACTACCCCTGTTATTTAAAAAGTTTAAATTATACAATACTATTGACTTATTTCAAAAATAGTGTACAATGTATTTATACCTTATATTAAGTAATAATTAGGGTGATATAGCAAAAGATATGTAATTTTTTGAGTATCATATATACGAATTATGCCTAGAAAAAAAGATATACCTCAGATTGATTCACCAGAGACTAATGAATTTGAATGGGAAGAAGTTTCGCGGCTACCTCACAGAAGTGTCGAAGGGTCTGTGACGGACCCTCAAGTCCTGATAGCCGAAGCTCGTGCTCGGACAGCCGACGCGAAGTTAAAACGAACTGCTTGGAGAATAGGTGCCCGTCCGGCAGTGGCTTTGGCATGTTTTGCGCTAGGTACAGTTGGGCTTGCCAGTTGCGGATCCGACTTGCTTGATAAGTTTAAATCAGGTGTACTGCATGAAGACGTACAGGTATCTCCTTATAACGCCCTGAAACGGATAACACTACCAAACAAACCCATACTGGTTGAGGGTGAAGGTACCGGCACCGCTGAAGTACAGACTCGTCCAGAATCTGATATTCCTGTTTTAGGCGGCATCTTCAATAGCACCGTTGCAAAAGTAATGGATAAGAAAACTTCTGCCGAACGCGAAGGTGTAGTACAAGTAGGGACAAAACGGAATGCAATCACTTTGCGGCCATTCAAATTGCCCCTATCCGAGGATGGAAAACAACGATACGGCATCCAGGCCAATGTAGATATTAAAAAATTATTCTCCCAGGTGAGCATGGAGTCTGCTCGAGACAAAGATGGCGAATCAAAAGTAAATACCGATGATGACTTTTTTGCCTTTGAAACGGTTGACGGTGCTGCCGAACGAGGGGTAAATACTGCTGATATTGCTGACAGTGGCTTTAAGGTTGCTTGCGGCAAGATGCTTGTTAAGGGGCTTAAAGCCGGCGTTATGGTTAACGTCGAAGATCAAATTAACACTGCCCGTCAGCTGCTTGAGGCAATGCCTGGCAAGCGTGAACAAACCACCGCTGGCCTACTTAAAGAGATGCTGCAGCCAGATATTAAGGTAAATTATGTAGAAACTTATCGTAATAGAAAAGGCATAGTTAATACTCGTATTGTTGCCGGAGCAGCCGTGCAACTGCCGCAAGAAACTATTTATACGAGCAAGGGCCTAGCTGAGAAAATGGGCAAATCTTCAGATAATGTACACGTTACGCAAACCGGTACCTGTACTCCTACAGGTGACGCTTTACAACAATATTATGACATTCTTAACAAATCTAATGGCATAGACACGACTAAACTCGGTCTGTAGGTAATCATAATGGCACGATCTTCGTATATCGAGCAGCAGTCAGTCGATTTGAATCCTACGGGACAACATGAAACTTACCAAACTCAAGAACACCTACCTGCCCTAACAGCAGGTGTTTTTAACGAGGACCAGATAGCAGTTCTCTATGATCCACACGCTACTGATACAGAAAAACTAAAAGTGATTGGCCAGGCACGTGCCAATGATCCAATTGAAGATCTGCAAGGTTTTTTATACGATCGGCACGATTTTCACAGTAACCCTAGCGATGTAGCCGGTAATGTACAAAATCTTTTAGCGGGCTGCGTTGACTATGCTAAAAAACAAGAGAAAATTCAGCGGCGCTTAGACGATCAGGAGTTTGTTGTCTGTATCACTCCTCATGACCGTGACTTGCTTAACAGTGCTCCGATTAAACAAAAAGACGACTGGGTAGAAGCTATTCACAGCGACTTTTTGACGGTTAGAACCGCAGTTGGAGACTATCAGTCAATTGAAGGATTCACACCTTGGTTAGAGGATGAGAGCCCCGAAGTAGCACGAATCTTAGATACACTGCCGATGAATGAGCGTCTTACAAAGCTGCAGGAATACCATAAAGAATTTATTGCTCAAGATGTCGATAAATGCCGTCAGCAAACCGCTGATCAACGGCGTCTAGACGCTACAAAAACCGCAGTCCTCAACCGAGAACGTGATGCTGCCGAAAAGCTGGTTGAGCTTTTGGAGAACCATGCGCTTAGAAGTTATCTAGCTAAATCAAAGCAGCCAGTTGCGGTAGATAGGCTTCTTGACGCCGGTGTTCCATCAAGCAAAGTATTGTCGTTAGTGAATGACCAATATAGAAGTAACGAATTTAAAAAGTATCAGACAAAACAAAATAGAAAAGCCGCACGATCCAATCGCTCGTCAGTTATTACATTAGATATTCCAAAAGAAGTATTGAATACACCAGGTCTGGCGGAAAAATTAGCTGAAAAAATAGATACCGTAAAAACAGAATGGAACAAGCTTCCCTATGATGTACGGCGAAATGCGCTTATTGTTGCTACCAGCGTCGTAGCTTTAACTGCTGCTGGTATTAGCGCGCTGAATGGCTCTGATAGTTCGCGTGATGAGGCTAAGTCCCCAATAGCCATCATTGGTGAAGCTGGTAAAGTTAAGAAAACAGCCCTTCATACGCCGTCCGAAGTAGCCAAGCAGGTAGCCGGTATTTCATCGTCAACTGCTATTGACGAAAAATACCGTAACCGGATTATCGTTACCGGCGGAGAAGCTTACGTTACCGGAAGAGTTGGAAACATTAGCTTGGAGCTCGGCAAAATTAGTTTAGGCGCTAAAGACAAAGGTCGTCTGACTATTAATAAAATGGACGAAATTGCACTCAGTAGTCTTGACTTATTAACCCATCGTCCTGGCGTTACGGCTGGCATGACCGATGCAATAAGCCAACAAATTTCCAATATTATGCTGACCGCTCGTTACCCTGATGATTTTAATCAGGACGCTCTAAAAACTAACCCTAACAGTGAATTCCAAAAAGAACTAATTGGATTATTAGAAATTACATTTAAGGATGATCCTGGCATGGATCGTTATAGCGATGAAGAACGTCAAAAGATTTTTACGATGCAGGCAGAGGTACTCAGTACACTAACACCAGAATCCGCACAGGAAGATGTGATTAATGTCTTCCGAGCTATTTTGGCGCGGGCCGACAAGACGCTAGAAAGCGCCAATAAGCAAGCCGAATCCGCGTCTAGCAATGCCGAAATGGAAGAACTTAACCCACGGTATTCTCTAGGGCAAATAATCGCGGCGATCTCTATTTTTGAGTCTGGCAGACCGGCTAACCCGAACGCCGAAAACTGGGCCAAATGCAAAGGCTATATGCAATTCTGTTTCTGGGAAGAGTGGGCTGGCCAGGAACTAGGCAATCCTAACGCTCCATTAACCCCTGCCAACCAAACGATTGTTACCATGAAAAAAATGCTCAATTTGCTTGAGCACACCGGCAGCGCTGATGCCGCTGCGGCCTCGTGGCTAAAAGGTCCGGGTGTTGGGATACACGTCGCCAGTAAAGATATTGACACTTATAATAAGGCAATTAGCAAAAAAGACGGCAATGGAACTTCGATTGAAACATATATGACCACCATGGAAGAACGCATTAAAAATGTCGATATCCACGAACAGTTGCCATTTTTAAAAGAAGTTATAAAACAGCATCCAAACGCGGTGGATTGGTCTCTGCTTGATAAGGAGTACCCGCTGTATTCCTACCGCCGTTTGCGACAGGTTAAGCCGCACGCCAACCAGATTATTAAAAACCGCGAAGAACGTGAGCGCCGTCTTACTGCTGGCTCTGCCAGTGCTACTCACACTGAAAAAGGCGGCTTAAAGATAACCGGGGCCACCGACTTAGGCATGCAACCTGCTTTTGTAAAAGGCCAGTCAATTGATACACGCTTGTACGCCGTCAATGGTTTTAAAAGCTCTAGCGAAGAGAGCAAGCCAGGTAGCCGTCATTATATTGCTGGCGCAAACCGCAATGTGATTGTGGGCGCCGGAGCAGTAAAAAATGTGATTCGGATGTTTAATGCCGCAAAAGTGGACGGCATTACATTACAAGCACTCAGCTCTTACCGAAGAAACAGCCACCAGACGGAACTATGGAAACCGGTACAAGATTCAAACTATGTTGCCCGCCCTAAGCACTCCGGCCACCAAGACCCACGAAAATCAGCAATCGATATAGCTATCGGCGGCCCTATTAAAGCCAACGCGTACCCAGTCCAGCACCCTAATAAACCCGTTTCTACTACAAATCCACGCGTAGCTTTAAAGAGTAAAGTTTACAAATGGTTAGATAAAAACGCTCATAAATATGGTTACGTACAGTACTTTATGGAGCCATGGCACTGGTCATATCAGCAGCCTAAAAAACCACGCTAAGTTTAGAGTTTAATAAACAAGTTACTTAGTAACACTATCTAACGGATGGTTGGAGTAACGCCGCCACTTGGCTGAGCCTTACCGTTGCCGTAGGTATCACCACCGCTTCCCGCTACTGGCGCTTCGATACCGGATGGAGCCGCGCCGCCTGATTCAGTTGCCACAGTAGTTATATTAGAAGATGATGAGTTAGTAATCGGCTTTACCGGAGCGGTATTAGCAGTGCGCCCAGTTCTAGTAACCGGCGGAGCAGCTTGCTGCCGGGCAGTGGTTACAGGCGCAGTATATTGAACTGTTGATTCAGGTTTGGTTGAAACCGAGTTACCAGATGATTTTTGGATAGCTTGTGGCTGATTGGAGTTACTAGGTTTTGACTGCTCGTTGGCTGGCTTACGCTGGTCGGTTTGAGGAGTTAGACTAGATTTGCTCGGAATTTTCTTAGGCGTTGTTAGCTGTGGAACGGGCACGGGATGTGTTTTCCGTGGCGTATCAAATAGCGTAAGGGCCGCGACTACTGCGCCTACGCTTACCAACGCGGCAGTTCCTAAGGTAGCGGCTCTGGCGCGATTAAATCGGCGCTTGGTAACTTCGGGCAGCTCTAATGTAATAACTAACGTAGTCTCACCGTCGTCATGAAAAGGTGTGGCTGGGTCTGCCATAGGAATTTCTCTGGAATCCTGTACAACATGCTCTTCTGTATCAGGTTCGCAAACTTTATCGGAAAAGTCGGCTCCAGACGGAAGAATAAGCTCTAGAGCTCGTTTTACATCTGGATCTAGGCCGTTTTCGTGTCCACTCATATTTCACCTTATAAATAACCGAACTATTCTTTATATAATAGCAAATAAATGCTATTTTGTCAAGAGAACGGAGGATCGGAGCTAACAGTAAACAGCGGTTGTTACAGCTTCAAATAGTTTGGTTGGATTTTGGATACTCCATACGGCTGTGTAAGAGGCAAGTCGACTATTTGTCTTTGTGTCCTTTAAATGCGTGAATGCCACGCGGCCGTTATAGGAAGTCCAGACCTCGTTTTCTTTATGAATGACCAGAGTAACAGGAAACTTAGTAGTAATCTCATGTAAAATACCGGCAAAAGCTGGAATGGCAATGCTTGAAGTTATGGGTGTAGCCAGGCCAAGTACTTTACTAAGTTTTTGCAGTTCATCGAAAGACAACACAAGAATAGCTGATGGTTTCTTAAAAAGTTCATTAGCTGAGACAGGTATACTGGTAACAGCGGCTCCAGCGATTACCAACGTCCCACTGTAGCCGGTAGTAAAGCTTTCTAGCATTAGATTAGTCTCACTGTTTTTGCCAAGATCTCCTGCCAGCAGCACACCGTCGGCCCATAGTGCAGCGTCTAGTAATTCTGCCAGAGCATTCTGAGCGAAGCTGCCACTAACGTTGCTGGTAGCATACTCTATGTTCGGCAGCATTTTAGTAAGCTTGCGGGTACTTTCGGGCATTAGAACTCGCACTGTGCCTGCCCCGGCTTGTTCGACGCAAGCAAAACTCTCGGCGACATGAATAAATTCTTGGGCCTGACCGCCGATAATCAGGAGTTTGCCAGCTCCTGATTTTGTTTCAGGCCGACTCCAAAGCATGTTTGGAAATAGCGGTTTATCTGATTGCTGCTGCCAAAAATCGGTTGTCATCATGTCCTCTCTTGATCGGTCTAACGGTGACTATAGTGTAGCAGTATTAACGGTTCTTTCGCCTGGCAGTGACTGAATCTGCTAACATCTCCAGCATTGCTTGTGTCTCTGTAAGGCCAACGCAGCTGTCTGTGATACTCTGTCCATACAAAAGCTCTCTACCTTCGGCAACGTCTTGCCTGCCCGGCACTAAGTTGCTTTCGATCATTGCGCCGATGATGTATGAGTTCCCGTCGGCGACCTGTTGGGCTACTGCCTCGGCAACTGCGGGTTGCTGGGTAAAGTCAGAATTACTGTTGACGTGTGAGCAGTCAACCATAACTGCTGGCACCAGACCTTGCTTAGTCATTTGCTGCGTAACTTCTTGAATGTCTTGTTTTAAGTAATTGGGTTTACCACCACCACCACGCAGTATTGCGTGTAACAGTTTATTGCCTTTAGTTTCAATGCGAGCTGCACTACCAAGTCGGTCGATCCCATCCATATGATGAGAATGCTGGGCTGCCTTAATAGCATTGATCATAATATCAATTCCCCCACCGGTGCCGTTTTTAAAACCAACCGGAAACGATACACCGGACGCCAATTTACGATGTAGTTGGCTCTCTACCGTGCGGGCTCCAATTGCACCCCAGGAGATTAGTTCATCTAAATACTGGGGCGTGGCCGTATTTAGCAGTTCCATAGTAACCGGTATGCCAAGCTCAGTTATAGCTAGTAAGAGTTTACGACTTTTCAACAAGCCGGCATCTTTATCGTAAGATTTATCCAAGTGTGGATCCTCTACAAAACCCTCCCAGCCAATCGTTGTACGAGGCTTTTCGACATAAGTGCGCATGACTATTTCTAAACGGTCGGCATACATTATACGGAGTGGTTGTAGCCATTTAGCGTACTCCAGAGCTGCCTCTGGGTCGTGGATAGAGCATGGGCCTACGACTACGAGAAGTCGATTATTGGTTGTCGGATTAGTTATGATCTCAGCAATAGCGCGCCGGCTTGAAAGCACTGTTCTAGCGGACTCCTCAGTCTGAGGATATTTATTGGCAACTTCCAGGGGCGAAACAGGACGCATCGTACTTTTAATATTCACGTCTTTAATTGTCTCTTCCATTTTTGGCCTTTGATCTACTACGCTACGTGCGATTCCCAGAACGGCGATTATCTCGGCGTTGCCGCGCCGTTCATGGTCGGAAATTTGGTGCAGCTGAGGGATTATTTCTGGTCCTGTTATCATCTTACTATTTTTCCTTTCTGTAAAATCAAAAAAATAAAAAACCGCCATCTTGGCGGTTATCATTCTGCTGCTTTTGAAACTTACTTTTTAATACGCACCAGACTAACCGCCAATTTGGGGGCTGTAAACCAAAAGAATCCAAAATAACGCTTAATCATAACTCAACTATTATATCATATTTTATTTATTAGTTAATTTCAATACTGACTGGACAGTGGTCAGAGCCCATCACGTCGGCATGGATGGTAGCGGCTTTAATTTGAGACTTTAGATCTCCTGATACTAAAAAATAATCAATGCGCCAACCGACGTTACGCTCGCGGGCTTTGGCCCAATGCGTCCACCAGCTGTAGTGCCCGTTTCCCTGCGTAAACATACGAAAGGTGTCAATAAAACCGGCGTTCAAAAAATTCTGGAAGCCTTGGCGTTCTTCATCGGTAAAACCATGCTTACCAACGTTAGGCTTTGGATTAGCTAGATCATCTTCGGTATGGGCAACATTAAGATCGCCACAAAAAATAACCGGCTTTTTCTGTTCTAGTAGCTTAATATAATCTAAGAAAGCCTTGTCCCATTGTTCATGCCGCAATTTTAATCGTCCCAGATCCCCTTTTGAATTAGGGGTATAGACCGTGAGTACATAGTAGTCTTTAAATTCAGCTGCCAACACTCTGCCCTCTTGCAACGGATCGCCATATGAGTCGGCCATAGCAGTATAGTTGTGGGCGATTACATCGGGCAAGCCGTAGAGAACATCAATCGGCTTCGTTTTTGTGAAGATTGCAGTGCCAGAATAACCTTTCTTAACAGCCGAATTCCAATACTCGTGGTAGCCGGGAGTATCCACTTCGGACTGTTCTTGCTGTGCTTTAGTTTCTTGTAAGCATATTATGTCCGGGTCATGCTGTTCTATAAATTTCTGAAACATTCCCTTATTCCAAACGGCGCGGATACCATTGACATTCCATGAGTAGATTTTCATGAATTACAGTATAACGGACTTTTAACTAAATAATGAACTTTGCGGATTTTCCCACAGTTGCTATTGGTCTGTTATAATTTTCATTTAATGGCATACAAACGAGTCCTCCTGAAGCTGTCCGGTGAAATGCTGGCGGGAAAATATGAACATGGTATCGATCCGGAACTTGCGTCCTGGTTTGCTCGAGAAGTTAAAAAAACATCTGAAAGTGGTACCGAAGTTGTAATTATGGTGGGTGGGGGCAATTTTGTCCGAGGGGCCCAGGTAGCTGGTCATGGTATTCGTCGTGTAACTGGCGATCACATGGGTATGCTTGGCACTATGATTAACGCATTGGCTTTAACAGATATCTTTGAAGATCAAGGTGTTAAGACTCGCTGTTTAACTAATATATTCGCACAACAAGTGGCCGAACCTTTTGTTTACCGGCTTGCCAACAAGCATTTGGAAAAAGGCCGCGTAGTTATCGCCGGCGGCGGTCTGGGTCGACCCTACTTGACTACTGATACGGCCGCGGTTTCGCTGGCGCTCGAGATGGACTGCGAGATTGTTCTAAAAGCTACTAAAGTTAATGGTGTTTATGATAAAGATCCCCATAAGCATGACGACGCTATTTTGTATGATTCACTACAATTCCAGCAAGCTGTTGAAAATGCTGAAATTAAAGTGATGGATAAAGCCGCTATGGGTCTTGCCATGGAGCAAGGCATGAAACTAGTTATATTCAATCCAATGAACGAAGGTGCCATCGCCCGTGTAATATCAGGTGAAGATATCGGCACCAAGATTAGTTAACAGTACTGGCAATATATGACACATTCCTTTAAGAACTATGAAGCGCCGCCACTGGATGAAATATTTAGTCCTGATTTTAAGGAAAGCATCATGGAGTATAAGTGCAACATTGTTAGTGCGGGTATGACTAAATATCTGCTTACTACGGATATAAACAAAACATTATTTACCGGTGAAGACAGTATTGATGCAAATATTGACTGTCTGCCTATGGTAGCAATTGGTTTAGTCAGAGATTCTTACGAAGCGATGCAATTATTTGGCGAAGCAATGTTTAATGGTTTAGTTGCCGCTTGTAAGAATGGCTTGGATGTTCCTGATGGAACAGAAAATCTTTCAATTCAGGCTAAGCTTGATAAAAAAGATCCTTATAAAATACTATTTGAAATGCTTATTTCAAAGGAGTAATTAAATCGGTAGAGGAATATCGCGCGACCACGCTCCTTCTTAATATGGCGGAACACACGGGTCTGGAACCTGTTCCTGTCTCACATGTTAGCAGTTTCAAGAGGAAAATGAGACACAGCACACAATGTACAGCCGTGTCTCATTCTTTGCGCTACTCGTGCAATTTTTTGCCACGGTTTGGCACTGGGCATTGTCTTGAACATCTTGACTACGCATGGATTGTTACTCCCGTTGCCATGCGGCCAAGGATTCGAGCTTTCCGTTCGTCAAAGTCTCGGCTCGCCTGATCGATGATTTCCTGTGACGGCCGTTTTAATTCACCATTTTTAATCATGGCTGTTTTGCGACCGCCAGCATGGTTGCCGACAGTCACGGAATCGACTGCCTCGGGATCGCCAATGGCAATCTCCTTGGTGCCAGGCCTGCCCATGATGTTGTTGACGATCAGCTTCCAAGCATAGCTGGCGTCGCCCGGCCGGCCAACTGGATCCATGATGGCTTCAGCCATAATCTGGTCGTGCGGACCCGAGCCATTGTAATGGGCGTAGGGATTACCAACTGCCGTGTGGTAAAAGCGGAACAGCGCGTGCTCACCCAATATCTGCGCAATCCTTTCACATTTCGAGTACCAGTTGTGTAAGCTATCGACCAAATCTTGGCGAAAGTAAACAGTCCGGCGAACCGAAACCTCCCCGGCCAGATCGACCATCCAATCGTCCTGGTAGTCTCTGGTTTCGGCAATGTCTTCGTGCCGGCCGTCTCCAGCAACACCAGCTACCACATCAATATTTGCTGTATTGCCATAACGTTCGCCAGTACCAAGCATAGTGCCTTCTACTCTTTTGCACCCGGCGACGTAGGCCCGCTTTGAACCAGCTACAGCATCGCCAGTATCGTTGTGAGCATGTATGCTCGTGGTCACGCTACCTGGCTCAAAACCATGCGTAACCATTATATTGAATGCAGTTAAGGTAGCAGTGTTCCAGCGCTTATGACTAGAATAGCCATAGGTATTGGCCAGGTTGTCGTTAATTTCTTTGGCACCCTGATCAAACATGGTTGCATTGATGGCGCGAAAGAACTGCGTCACCTTCCTGGGACTAGCGCCAGTAGCCAATTCGCCGGATATTGAGAACTTCGTAAAGCCCTTAGCTATAGCAATTGCTGTGGCTTCGGTAACGCGCCGAGCCGAGTCTTCTATGGTATAGGGCACGGAAGCCATAGCCGTGACTACTTCATCAACACGATCGTAGACGTGAACCACTACACCCTTGCTCATTTCCTCTTGCCAGGTGTCTGGGTAGTGCTCTTGGTAGGCTTCGACTACTACGTCGGTGCCTTTGTCTATCTGTTTTTGCTGACTGCCAAACAGTATCTGCAATTCCACATCTTCGTAGCGCGGATCAGTTTGCCGCATATGAGCAATATGGCCGACCAGGTGGCTACCAAAAGCTTGATCGATTACATCATTGCCCAGGTGGCCAATTTCGATGCGCTTAATGCCCATACTCACAATGGCGTCAAAAATTTCGGTGCGCTCAGCAACGATGATAGCCGTGATTTCCGGGGTATATTCTGTAATGCCCGTTTCTTTTGTAGGCTGTTGCAAGCCGTCGCGCAGTGAGACATCGGTAACGTCGACCAGCGCCGGCGGTGTCTCTGGGTCAAATGGCGTGTGTACGGCATCACGAACAGCGTCGTAGTATGCCGGGCGTTCACGCATGTCATTGGCCGCCCAGTGCGCATCAAACGTACTAGGGTTACTCGGTATGGTTTCTATTGTTGGGTTCGTCATATTTTCTTCCTTTCAAAATCTCCTTCATGTATTATTTTTGCGCCACTAGCAAAACCAATTCGCTTTGCTAGCAGCGCATGATTTATTTACCGATATTTTTCAACTTTAGGGTGAGGGGCTTGCATCACGGCATTTGCCGCAAACGCAAAGTCCGTGGGATCGGGGAATGGCCGCGAAACCAGTTCTGCAACTTGCTCCAGACCCACTCCAGTTTGTATCTCAGACAATTCTTGCCGCGCTCTAACTGCGTAAGCTTCGTGGTCTTTACCGGCAGCCACCTTAGTCGCCCAATGGATCGCCATCTGCGACCTCCCCCTCATGACGGCAATACAAGCTTCACGGGCAATGTCTTCTTTCATGCGTGCCTTTTCTTCAAACAGCACTATATGTATAACGCCTAGCCATGGCACATTACCGGCCGTTACATCAGCGTACGTTATGCTTGTTTTCTCATATGGATAGGTCTGGTCTTCATGAGCCGTGTAGACCCCGTTTTCGATTTCGGAGGCCGTGACCCAACCCTTTGTCTCTTCTGGCTTCGGCAGTGGTGTGCCGTCCCAATCGACGTTTTTAGCCATTACCCGAACCATAGCATCGTCGGGCTTTCTCATGGCTTCCAATCGATGGTATTCAGCGCTGTCTCGGTTGCTTGCTATTACTTCATTTCCTATCATGGTGTTTTCTCCTTATGTACAAATTAAAAATAGACTTCGGTTGAAGCCTATTTAGTGGGGCTGTACTGGAGACAAATAGTGTCTAGGCTTCAACCATGATGAAGCACAGCCCATTAAGGCCGAGGAGTAGTTGATACTGCTTCATGATGGTTGAAATCATAATACATAAAACAATAACATATATTGTCAATATTTGCAAAATTTTTTATATTATTGTCTGGTGGAAAAAGCAAAATAGCCCGTCTCTTGCAAGGAATTCCGGACTATATAGTCCGTCCATAACATTTCCGGCTAAATAAAACCAACTAACTCCTTTATTAGTAGACACTTCAAGGGAACGGGTCGAAAAAGAACTATATTTTTGGCGGAGGGAGAGGGATTCGAACCCTCGATGAGATTGCTCCCAAACCGCCTTTCCAAGGCGGCGCCATAGGCCACTAGGCGACCCCTCCATAGTATTTGAACGACTCTGTAGTTAAACAAAGCATACCCTATTCTATTACTATATCTGTTTTTCATTAAATTTTAATGAAGTTGAAGTATAGTACTTTTCTAGGCATTCGATTTCGTGAATAACATAAAAATATTAACAAATTATTAAAAACCACGGTCTACAGGTTAAATTTTACTACAAAACCCCTGTCATAGACACTAATTACAGCGTATTATAGACGTAATGCCAATTATTGAGTTAAAAGACGTTAGTAAACTGTATGGCTTCGGGGACGCAACAACCATTGCGTTGGAAGAAGTAAGCGTTAGCGTGGAAAAAGGTGAATTTGTAGCAATAATGGGACCGAGCGGATCGGGGAAATCCTCCCTGTTAAATATCATTGGTATGCTGGATCGGCCGACACACGGTGTTTTCCGGCTTGACGGTCGTTCGGTAGAAGGACTCAGGCCGAATGGCCGGGCTAAGACTCGTCGAGATAAGATTGGTTTTGTATTTCAGTCATCAAGTCTTATTCCAAAATTAACTGCACTAGAAAACGTTGCGTTACCACTTACCTACAAAGGTAAGCGTACCGGACGTCGTCTAAAACAGGCCCACACGATGTTAGAACGGGTTGGACTGAGTAACCGCGCTTATTACCTCCCCCATCAACTGAGCGGCGGCCAAGTGCAACGTGTCACGATTGCGCGGGCGCTTATTAACGAACCTAAGATTTTGATTGCCGACGAACCTACCGGTAATCTCGACAGCGCTTCTTCCCGCTTGGTTATGGAGCTGCTAAATGAAGTTCATCGCATGGGTAATACAATTTTAATGGTAACTCATAATCCGGAATTGACTCGATATGCGACTCGAGTGTTGTACATGTACGACGGAGCAATTGTTCGAGATGAAAAGACCAAGGTTGGCGAAGTAGCAAAAGGTGTTGCCGAAAAGGTAGTTTTTGTTCCCAAAGATATTGATGATGAGGAGCTGGCCGGAGTGTCGGCAATGATCAGTGCGATTCCAAAGCATGGTGACGACAAACCACGCAGGCGAGGGCCTGCCAAAAAGAAAAAACCGCAGCTCCCGACAAAAGGATTAACCAAAAAGCGTCCGCGGAGAGCTAAAAAATGATGTTTTCCGAACACTTGCGCATGGCTCGATCATCTATTAAGGCCGCCCGTTTTCGCAGTTTTCTTACAATGCTAGGTATTATTATTGGTGTGGTGAGTGTCATTACCACCGTTAGCTTAGGTGAAGGTGTTAAGCGCCAAGTCTCAGGCCAAACTAATAGCGTAGGCAGTGACCTAATTACAATCCGTCCTGGGTCGCTGGTCAAGCGAGATGATACTGGCAAAATCACCGGTGTTAATGTGTTGTCATTCCTATCTTCCAGCCGGATCAGCGACAAAGACCTTCAATCAGTTCAAAATAACCCCAACGTCGATATCGCCGTGCCGCTGAGTATTATTTCTGGTGCCCCCAGCCTGGACCAAAATCGATTTAACGAAGGTTTTGTAATGGCCAGCAACCAGAACATGCCTGACGTCATAAAACGCAATATTGAATTTGGGAATTTCTTTGGAGAAACCGATAAAGACCGCCGGGTAGCTGTTATCGGCCAAGGCGTGGCTGAGAATTTGTTTAAAGAAAATGTGCCGCTGGGCAAGACATTCCAGATTCGTGGCCAAGATTTTATTGTACGTGGCGTCTATGAACGGTTTCCAGCAAACCCTCTGAGTCCCGAAGCTGACTTTAATGATGGTGTATTTATCCCCTATCAAACAGGTGTCAATTTAGTGGGAGAAGAGCTAAACATTTATGAAATACTGGCTCGTCCTAAAGATGTAAATAAGGTCGACGAGACCATTACTAGTCTGAGTACAACTCTGAAAGAAAATCATGCTGGCGAAGAAGATTTCACGGTATTACGGCAAGACGAGATGCTGGCAGTAGCCAACAGCGTGCTTGGGCTGGTAACCACTTCTGTTACCGTAATGGCGGCTGTTGCGCTGTTTGTGGGGGGTGTAGGCATTATGAACGTCATGTTAGTATCAGTTACCGAACGAACGCGAGAAATAGGCATACGCAAAGCCGTGGGGGCGACTAACCGCCAAATCCAAACCCAGTTCCTGGTTGAAGCGGTCGTTATATCAATTTGGGGCGCTGTTATTGGAATTGGCTTGTCAGGTGTAATTAACCTTGTACTTCGTATCACGACTGATCTGGAGCCGATCATTCTTTGGGAGGCAGTTGCCCTTTCGGCCGCTGCATCAGTAATAATAGGTATTGTATTTGGCATGATTCCGGCTATTAAGGCATCACGTAAAGACCCCATTGAATCACTGCGGTCATTCTAATGCGCTATTCTAATTTATTTGCTTGGGGGTACGTGCAAGCTGAGTACTATACCTCAACTTCATTAAAATTTAATGAAACCGAGGTATAGTACTCATATGAAGAATATTTGTATCACGGTTGGTAAAAAACATGATCCAAATCTGGCTGGTGCCATTGAAGAATACGAAAAACGTCTGACAAAGTTTTGCGACTTTAGCTGGCAGTTGATCCCCTCTTCCGATAAAGTACAAGAATCGGCAGCTATTTTAAAGCAGTTAAAAGATGATGATATTGTTATCTTGCTGGATGAGCGCGGTAAACTCTGGGCTAATGACCGGCTGGCCTATGCCCTAGAAACACTGCAAAATCAATCTACCAAGCGTTTAATTTTCCTGATAGGCGGAGCTTATGGGGTAGATATTAGTTTGCAGCGCCGCGCCAACTACATCCTAGCGTTATCACCATTAATATTTCCCCACCAGATCGTTCGGCTAATCCTAGCCGAGCAACTTTATCGGACCTATAGCATTCTAGCTGATGGAAAATACCATCACGGGTAACCCGTTTTCTATACTTACCAGCCCTGCTTTTTATAGATCATTATCATGATGGCCGTAATGAATGGAGCGATTATTGCTAACAGTGGTTTAATAGTTACTAGTATGGCAATTAAGCTAACGGTCATAACCACCCAAGACAATCCGGTCCAGCGATTAATGTGACTGCGCAGGTACTCAGCTCCCAAATAGTAGTACGGAAATACAGTAACGACTAGGAAGGTACTGGAAAGCAGACCAAAGATTAGCACAACCGCTAAGCCTTCCCAGAACGGACTGGTGAGAGCTAATGGAATGAGTGAAAAGACTGCAGTTAAACTTGTTGCGATCAGCGGGCGGAATCGTTCAGCTAGTGCTTCGTGGGCAGCGTCTACAGCGTTCATGCCGGCCCTACGGGCCTGATTAGCATAATCTGTTAGCAGGATGGTATTTTTAATACTCAATCCAATCAGGGCGAAGAAACCGAGCATGGCAAAGAAACTAAACGGATTGTCGGTAAGATATAGGCCGAGCGTAATACCAAATAGACTGAATGGAATCGCCATGAAAATGAGTAGCGGCTGCAGCAGGCTCTTGAACTGTAATGCCAATAGTAAGTAAATTGCTATGAGTAGAAATGGAAATGCCAGCGCTAGTGTTTTAAAGCTATCCTGGTTCTCAGTTTCTTGGCCAAAGTCAAAGCTTAAGGCATCTTCATTTAAGCCGTATGAAGCAATTCGTTCCTTCGGAAACTCTTTCTTAACGGCATCTTGGGCAATCGTAACTAGAGCGCTGGTATCGTCGTCAGTAAACTGAGCGCCAGCTTGGACATAGGTTTTATTATCATCACGGGTGTATATATTTGGGTCTGGCGCAGTCACTGTTTCAATTTTAGCTACTGTACTATTGGGGCGCTTAAGTTCGGTAGACTCTAGGAATTTTGTTATATCGGTTGCAAGCTGGGTGGCTGCTTGGCGATTCTGGCTGGAATCAACTCGGGCAGCAAAAGCAGATTCTGGGGGTCCTGCACCAATTTGGCCGGTTTTAACTTGGGCACCCGGAAATTCTTTGAACTGGTTGTTTAACTGGTCGACTAGTTCAGGAGCCTTAATGTCTCGTTCTTTATAGTCGACAATATCAACCACTAAAATAGCATTCTGGATGTCACCTGAGCCGTAGTAAGATGCCTTAATCAAGTTGCTGCCAAGGCGTTCGGAAACTATTTTGTTAGCTTCATCGATTATTTTTTCTGCATCAGCCGTTCCAGTACCAGGTGCGAAGGTCAAAGTTACGCTTAGTTGGTTGCTGTCTTTGTCGACGGGGAAAATACTGAACTTAACTTCTTTAAATAGATATCCGCCGGCAGCAATAAAGCTAAAACCAATGAACACGGCAA
This sequence comes from Candidatus Saccharimonadia bacterium, assembly GCA_963717365.1. Classification (GTDB taxonomy): domain Bacteria; phylum Patescibacteriota; class Saccharimonadia; order Saccharimonadales; family 2-12-FULL-41-12; genus JALQXV01. The sequence continues at coordinate 507,070 of OY970327.1, read as the reverse complement.
CTAAGCCAACTGCTAATAATTTTTTCTTGGAATGTTTAGCCCATAGCATTGGTGTAGATAAAAAACGTGCCACGCGGGCCTCGACGGCAGCTGCAGGCTCGTTAACATTGTCTTTGCCAAGTTGATGTTTACCCAGTAAAATATAGCGCGCAAATAAAGGTATAAATACTAACGCAACCAGTAAGCTGACTAGCAATGCCGAGATGATAGTAATTGGTATCGCTCGGATAAAGCTACCTAAAATACCGCCAACAAATAAAAGCGGAGCAAAACTCAGAGCTGCCGTAGAGGTAGCTGCGATCATGGCCTGGCCTACTTTACCGGTAGCAACTTTAATTATTTCATCAGGATCTTTTCGCTTTCGCCGCTGAGCATCAATCGCCTCCACCATAATAATCGTGTCATCAACAATCAGCGAGAGACCTAAAACTAATCCGAATAAGGTAATGGTATTGAGACTATAGCCAAATATAAACAGTAATCCATTGACGATTGCGATGACTGTCACCATTGAAATAACTGTTATCAGAGAAGCGCGCACCGCGATTATAATCGAACCAATGATAAGTACTGCCAGTAACCCTTCCAGTAAGGTGGTTTGTAACTCGCTTATCTGAAGATTAATTGACGGCGCAGTGCTGGCACTGATCTCGGCGCGGTAATCGGTAAACTGTGATTCATTACTAAGATTATTGATTGCTGCCTGAACCTGCTTATCAAGTTCCAACTGATCGACCTTGTCTTTAGCGTTTACGCCAATCACAACAGAGTGGTAAAAGTTATTGGCATCGCCTTCTCGTTTGCCAAAACGATCAAAACTTTTTTGAGCAAGTTCGCTTACACCAGTATTAGGGTTAATTGCTGTTTCATAGGGGTTGATAATCGAAACATTTTCTACCAGCGGCATATTTTGAGATTTAAGATAATTTGCCGCATCAGTAGCTTTTGCTGTCAGTTCCGTTGTACTAACCGAGGAATCTTTTGAGTAAAAAGATATAACAAGTTCATCACCACGTTCGGTAAAGCCAAACTTGAATGCTTCTAATTTTCCAGTAGCCTGTTCTGGAAGTATATTCTGCTCATCAATGGCTTTTTGAATTTCAGGGCTGCGAACTTCGGCGTTAACTTGTTCATCATAGGCAACCTGAGCGACATAAAAATTGTTAAAGCTCTGTGTTTGTACGGTTTTAACACCGTCTTGCTTTAATATGAATTCGCTCAGCGGTCGAGCAACATCGTTGTCGACTTTAGCAGGATCGTTGACTAGGTATGCCCCTTGCGAAAGTGCGAACGGAGTTTCAATAGAAGGAAAGCCCTCTCGTTTAAGGAGCGTGGCATAGCTTGCAACTCCAAATAGAGCGACAACTACCCATATAATGGCGGTTTTTCGTGGTCTTCTAAAAAAGAATAAGCTAAGATTTTGAAAACGACTGAGCTTTTGTGCTGGCTTTGTCTTTGTTTTTTTAAACTTTGAGTTTAATACCATGAAAATATTCCGTTCACGAGGTTATACTGATAAGCATACCGATCATTACTTGATAATGTCAAGTAATGATTACGCATTATCGTAATACTCGTTAAGCCAATGATTTTTAAAGTGTTCAAAAGTGTCGTCATCAATGCTGGTACGTATGTTGTCAACTAGTTTAATAATAAATCGTTCATTGTGAATGGTTGCTAGAGTGTTTGCCAGTAATTCACGGGCTTTAAATAAATGGTTGAGGTATGCCCGGCTGTAGTTTTGGCAGGTATAACAATCACATGTTGAATCCAGTGGCTCAAAATCCCGTTGATATTTTTGGTTAGTTATATTAATTCGGCCGGTTGGCAAATACAAAGCCCCGTTACGACCAAGCCGAGCTGGAGACACACAGTCAAAGGTGTCTGCTCCCTGCTTTATGCAGTCAAAGATATCGTCCGGCTCGCTAATGCCCAGCATGTGGCGCGGTTTTTCTTCTGGTAATTCTTCTACCATCCAGCGCACAATTTCTCCCAAACCTTCCTTAGTTAACGCCCCGCCCAGTCCAAAACCGTCAAAGTCTAGTCCCGTTAAAAAGCGCGAAGACTTACGACGCAAATCTTCGTACTGAGCGCCTTGGATCACGCCAAACAACGCCTGATACGGCTTACCTGACCGTTCAACAGTAAGTCGCTGATGTTCCTGCAGCGAACGAAGAGCCCATGGGTGCGTGCGTTCCTCTAAAGATTCTTCTTGATATTCCCTAGTGTCGTGGAGTGTTGTCAGCTCGTCGAAAGCGAAAATAATATCTGCACCAATTGCATGCTGAATTTGCATCGATATTTCAGGCGTAAAGCGATGCTTAGAGCCATCGATATGAGACTTAAACGTTACCCCATCATTATCTATCCAGGCCAGGCGATCTTTTTTGGGTGTTGGTGTTACTACGCCGTCGGCCGACATATCGATGACTTTCTTAAAACCAGTTCCAAGCGACATTACTTGAAAGCCCCCGCTGTCTGTAAAGGTAGGCCCAGACCAGTTCATGAATGAACCCAAGCCCCCAGCCGACTCAATAATATCGGAACCAGGTCGCAGATACAGATGATACGCGTTTGCTAATACCGCCTGGGCACCGACAGACTTTAACTGCTCAGGAATAAGTGCTTTTAATGTAGCCTGAGTCCCCACGGGAATGAAGGCAGGCGTCTGAATTTTGCCATGCGGCGTGGAAATAACACCAGTGCGTGCAAGACCCATTCGTTTATTAATAGTAAAGCTGAATCCCGATTGGTTAGTACTCCTAGTCATTGGTTACTTATAATAACATCTGCTTAGTACAGCAATACTCTTATGATTTAAATGCTGTTAAATTTCTTACAAATCATTACAGAGTGGGCATCATACTATGAGATATAACGGAAGTAAATTTTTGAAACAATGAATATAACGGCATTATATAAGCGGTATATACGAATCATACCTGGAATTAAAAGTTATGTGCTGGCCACAGCCTTTGTATTTATCCTCGGCATGATTATCACATTGTTATCTTGGCATATCGACCGACAACGTATCGATACTCAAGAGGTAGCTCGGCTGAATGAGCAGATTCGTTCAATTGAGATGGATATTACTAACCGCTTGGTTATTTATGAACAAATATTACGCGGTGCCAGTGGATTGTTTAGCGCTTCAGACCATGTTACTCGTGAGGACTGGCGTCGTTATATTCAACAGTATGACCTAGGGGAGACTTATCCGGGTGTCTCTCGTCTTGGATTTATACAATATCTTCCTGGCCAATCGGCCGATGTTTACACAGCTAATGTACGCCAAGAAGGTTTGTCAGACTTCTCTATTAAGCCCAATGGTGTACGCACGGAGTATGCGTCCGTTACCTATGTGGAGCCAATGGATGATGAAACAAATAAGCTGCTTGGCTTTGATATTTTCACCGATCCACAACGGCTTGATTTAGCTATAAAAACAAGGGACTCTGGAGAAGCTGGACTTTCTGACAAGCTTGCACAGTTACCCGAATATACTATTCCAGGTCAATCTAGCTTTACTATGTATCAGCCATTATATACAAAAGATACAAAACCTACGACAGTTGAAGAAAGGCGTGCCAATCTTCAGGGCTTTGTCTTTGCAGCCTATGGATCGAACGATTTTTTTGGCCATGCCATCGACACCTCAAAATTTAATTCCTATTCAGCTATTCAGATTTTTGATGGTATTAATACAGAAAATGACCCCCTGCTTTATGAGTCGCCAAATTATAAAGACTTTGAGCAGCATCAGACAACCACAGCATTTACCGCCAATGTTTTTAATCAGACTTGGTCATTTCGTTTGGCTGGACCGATGGATTCGGCACGAAGTGATGTTCAGCGGGCCAATATGATTATTATCGGCGGTACGACCATCAGCTTTGCCATCGCTGGATTTTTATTTTTAGTTATGTTGACCCGTGCTCGTGCGATTGTTTATAGCAAGCAAAATGAAACCCAGCAAGCAAAGGACGACCTGCTTTCCTTAGCATCACACCAATTGCGTACACCGGCAACAGCAGTTAAGCAATATTTAGGAATGATCCTCGAAGGTTACACTGGAAAGATCAGCAAAAAACAATTGCCTGCTATTCAAAAGGCATACGCTAGTAATGAGCGCCAAATAGATACCATTAATCAGATCTTGTATGTTGCTAAAGCTGATGCCGGCAGACTGAGTGTTAATCGTCAGCTTTTTGACATCAATATATTACTGGATGATATTGTGCTCGATTTGTCTGATACTCTTGAAGAAAATGAACAATCTATAGTTATTGATCGCCCGGAGGAAGCGTTGTTAGTAAACGCTGATGAGTCCTGTCTTCGAATGGTTATTGAAAACGTAATATCGAATGCTAGTAAGTACAGTCATCCTAAAACCCAAATAACCGTTAAAACCTCGCTGACTAATAATAACGAAGTCATAATAGCGATAATCGATCAAGGTGTCGGAATTGAGCCTGAAGATTATGATAAGCTCTTTAAAAAATTCTCAAGACTTGATAATGATAGGTCGCTTGAAGTCGGAGGAAGTGGTATTGGGCTATATATCGATAAAGTGTTGATTGAACTTCACGGCGGTAGAATAGAGTTTATAAGTGAAGTTGGGGTTGGTTCGACGTTCACAATCATCCTCCCGCAAGATTCTAATTACACCGCAAACAATCTTACAGACCATACTAACAACAACAGTCCATAATAATTGGAATATTGATGATAAATAATACATAATGTAAGGGTTACAGAAAGTACAGACAACGCAATGACTACATCCAAAAAAGCTCAGATCTTGATCGTCGAAGACGAAACCTTATTAAATGAAGCCTATGAGACTGTCCTTAAGCATGAGGGCTACAAGGTTTACAAAGCCTTCAACGGCGAAGAGGCACTGGAAATCCTTAAAGATAAAACCCCTGACTTAATTTTGCTTGATCTGAGAATGCCAAAAATGGACGGACTTACCTTCCTTGCCGAATTGCAGAAAAAGGACCATCCAGATTATAAAATTATTGTCTTCAGCAACTATGACGTTCAGAAAGACATTGACAGCTCATTTGACCTCGGCGCTACCCACTATGTGCTAAAAGCTTACGCTTCTCCTAAAGAACTAGTGCGGATTGTTCGAAACAGCCTTATCGACGAATAACAGCATACCGTTGCAAAGTAATGACCCGAAACTTGCCTAACGAGCAAGTTCCTCTTGCAGAGAGCAAAGTCATTACTTTGCAACGGTATGCTTCTATCCTAGAACTTGACTTAATCACCACGCAAGGTTTATACGAATTCTACTAGATTTGAAATTAATAACATATTATTGTAAAGTATTATTATGTCTGGTTTTGAAGCTTATGTCTCTATCACTGAAACTGAGAGACAGGTCCTACTGCTGGATCATATTGCCTCAGGTATTGCGCTACTTCAATCTGGGCAGAACGAAGAAGCATTTAATCACTTTGCTCAATATAACCTAGATAGTGACTTCGTCCCCCAAAGAGAAAGACCGGGTCTTAACCTTGTTATCGGTATTCGCACGTTACTCTCAAAAGATGATCTAGTCAAAGAAACTCGTTCTGTAGTTAGTAGAAATTGGTATCAGAGACCAAGTCACAATTTAAAAATTACAGGATATCATATACAAGGCCCTTATAATGAAAATATAGATAGGGACAGGTTTGATCCTGAATTAGTTGAACAACTTCAGAAAGAAATAGCTATGGGCGCTGCAGAAGAGTGGCTGCACGCAGCACAACATGCTAGTGATACATCGCTAACCGGTGAGCTCGATCACGAGGTTGACGTAGCAGCGTATTTTATGAACATGGGTATCGGACTTTCGCTGGATTTTATAACAAGATACTCAGGTAGAACAACCTGGTATTCAGCGCTTTTTCCCGAAAAGGCCGAAGAGATTGCCGATTTTATAGCAAAATACGGTCCAGGTTTATAGCTGTACTCTGCGGATTAAGTGAAATATCATTAAAATCCTGGCTTTAGATATTCATACGTATAGACTCGGTTATATTCCGCAGGAAATTGCTCGTTAGGCAATTTCCGTGTCTATTCGTATGAATATCTAAAGGCTAATACTTGAAGCTGAGGAATTCTTCAGAGCTAAGCAGTGAGCGTAAGAGTGGGATATTTAAGGAGTAATGCTGGTTGGCGTACTCGACGATACCTTTGCGACGCAACTTATTTAGCTCTGTGGAAGTGGTTTCACGGGTTAAGCCGGTCATATTGGCTAAGTCTTGGTGAGTTATGCGCAGGTCAATGCGCTGCCACTCCTCTGAATGATTACGCGGGCTTGGAAAACGCATTAGAAGATACTGCAGCATATGGATAATTTTTTCATTACCTTTTGATTGCTCCAGGGCGTTTATTTCTAACAGCGAGCCGACAAAGGAAGTGGCGTAATGTTCAAACATAAAATGTGTGATGGCTGGCTTTGTACGTATTGCTTCAAGAAGCGTATCGCGACCGATGCGATAAAAATTGCATGGTGTAAACGCATCATAATAATAAAGACTTACCGGGGCCTTTTTAAATACCCAGGCTGGGGGCATAAGGTCGCCGACCGAGAGGAAATTAATAATTTTTTCGTCACCGGCGCCACCTATATCGTAGACTTTTACAATGCCACTAGTGAGAATATAGGCATGACGAGGTATTTCCCCTTGATACAAAATAGGTTCACCAGCCTCCCGTTTATGGACAGGATGCTGTTTGCAGATAGTTAAAAGTTCTTCAGGAATGTCCATCTCAGTTATGGGGGTCTCCAATTAGATTAAGCAATAGCTCGCATGCTTGATTAATGCTCATCTACTAGACTACCATGATATCACTATTTATTGTTGACAACTTATGTTTTAGGGTACCACCTTTTTGTGTTACTGACAAGTTTCTTGAATCTATTATTAATGTTAAAGCTATCTAGTCGCGTATGTCCTCTTCTATCGGCTCAACGACATCGTCGTCATCCTTAACATTTCGGTCTATCCACGCACTGTCCTTGCTTTGCATATACATTGAGTATTTGTACACGCTGTGGCTGCTTTGATTTGATTTCATATCTCGATCATTATTGCCAAAATGCATTCTGAAATATTTCAACGACTTCCCCATTCTTGCCTTCCCTGCTTACGGTTATTTAGTATGTAGCAGGAATGGTGTTAACCATACGGTGCTTGTTGTCTGCGGCTACATTAATGCTGTCAATAAATGACATGCCATAGTGTATACGCACCACATGAGTGCGATTGGGTTGCACTGCTTTAAATTTGTGAATATGATCTTTTATCATACCTCTAGTTTGAGGGCTAGATAGCGATGTAACTATAAAAAATCTAACATCTACCCTACTTAATTTATATGAGTTAAATATCTTACAGTCGGAGACAGCATAAACGTAAGACAATGATAGTGCTTAAATAAGGCAAAAGCCAAAAAAAGGAGCAAAACAATGGGTAAAACATATAGAAAAGATCCAATGCAAGACGAATATAAAGCTGAGGATAAGCTAATGGAACTATATGATAAACTTGCCAGTCAATGGGCTCGTAAAGTTGAGTCCAACAAGCGCAACGCCCGCATCTAACACATCATTTTCCCTTTGACTGACCAATCGGCACTTTCGCAGGTGCCGATTTTTTATAGTAATGTTAATTATGCCATGAAAAATCCTACCATGCGTGAATCAGCTGAGTTATGTATGCGTAAGTAGATCGCGTAGCAAAGTATGTAAAGCCAATAAAAAGAATTATTGCAAAGAATAAAATAACATCGCTACGTAGAAGTGTATGCATGAGATACGCAATAATTACTGCCCAGGCTGAAAATGTTGCTAATTTTCCCTCAAGCGAGGGGTGAATAATAGTCTTTTTGTATCGGCCAAGAAGAGATACGCTGCTGTTCACAATTGTATGAAGTGCAATTGTGATAATAAAGATAAGGGGCAATAATCCATATACAAATAAAGCAATGATGGTGATTGCCGCAATAAATTTGTCACTCGTGGTGTCCACTAACTCACCGAGAGGACTTTTTGTACCGGTTTTATCGGCAATATATCCATCTGCTATGTCAGCTAGACGACCAATTAGTATCAATACTACCCCAGTGATCGTCACTTCACTTCTCAACTGTAGTAGCCCTGCCAAAACTAGCGTGGCTCCCAGCAAACTTATGGCATTGGCAGGCGTCAACCAGCCCTTACTGCCGGCTGCTAGTTTTTGCCAGCTGTTCCTATCACGTGTTGGGATGGTCTCCCAGTCGGGCCTGTGAGGAGAAATATGTAGATTAAGCGCCATATAGTAAACAATACCATGAAGACAAACAGAACATAGTTGCTAAAGCGCGGTTATCCAGTTTCGCGCTGTGCGGATAAAATCCTTTGAAGTACTATGCAGCGCAATTTCTGCCGTTCCAAGATTAACGCCCATTTTTACAAAATTATGACTACCAATAATAGCTTCTTTCTCGCTTATTAAAATCTTAGCATGCAAAAAATCGCTATCGATTTTGAGTTGGTTTTCGAAAACATTTTCCGGTAGACGTCTGCGATTATAGGCTACGGTGCGCTTTTGGAAGCTACGAATCAAACTATTATGTTGATCCGGATGATTATAGGCCAAATGAACGTTAACGCCCCTGTAGTGAGCTCGGGCTAGCTCGGTAGGTGTTCGGTTATTCGGAAAGTATTGGCAGGTCATATATACACGACTAGTAGCGCTACCGATGAGTGCTAGTGCACGATCATATATTAATGACTGCCGTTTGACGCCAGCGTCAATCAATAATTCTGTCTCAGCGTCTATTTTAAAACTGACGTCTCGTTGTAGCAGTGCTTTGCGTACGCTTTTGTGCTTAATCACGTCTTGGGTAAAACGTGTCATATATTTTGCCAACCGTTTGTTGTCCATACGAACCATTACATCAATTAACTCAGGCTCACTGAGATTGCAGCCACCAATGTATACTTCCTCATTAATAACAGCGAATTTTATATGCGAACGACCCATAAATGGGTTTTTTAGGGCACGCTGGGGCTTATTAATAACAGCGCAATTTACTCCCTGATCACGAAGCCAGTTAACTGCTTCAACAACCGGTTTAAATTCCCCGTAACCCAACTTTGGATCTTTTTTACTAAAAAATAACGGCCCTAGTCCGGCGCCGGCTTTTACTAAGAAAGAATAAGCATCGACTACAAAGGTGACATCCGCGCCTTGCTTGGCGGCAGTACCAAGTGCTGTAACAATATCTTGGATCATGGGTAGGTCTGGCCTAAATTCTAAGGTTGCTAAAATTATTGAATCGCCCGTTTTTGCCTGGTTGCAACGCTCAATAAGATAGTCAAAGTACTGTATACGACTGTATAGATTAAAGGAAAGCGTAGATGTATTCATGTTATTGGAATGTAGTTACTGCTTGTGTTGCTACTTGCTTGAAAAGTTTCTGACCAACTCCGAAGTCGTAGTTGTTAGTATACGATTTTGAGTACACAACTAAAACAAATGGAGCACTTCCATTGTCTATAATAGCTACGTCATGGACTCTATCATTTAGATAACCTGCTTTGTGATACGAAGTTATTCCTTGTGGTAGACCGGCAGGAATGAAACGTTCATCTGAAGTATTTTGCATCCATGATAATAATAACTTTGTGTGTTCTTTGTTGAGTAATTCGTGGTTATATAATTTTGCCATCAGGCGAGCCATGTCATTAGAGGTAATGGTGTTTCGTGCTGGGTCGTAACTTTCTATGCCTTGGACTTTAGCGTAAGCTGCCAGACTATCTTTTCCTAAATGGTTATTTAGTTCCTGCCATGCGGCATTATCACTTTGGTTTATGGCGAGCTTTAGCTGTTCGCCGGCAGTAAATGTACCAATTTGATCCGTCAGACTTGCTTGTCCTACTTCAATATTATTAAGATAAAGTAAGGTGGTCATTAGTTTGGTAGTACTGGCAGCAATAAAAGGATAACTATCGCCTGTTTGAATTAAGGTGCCGGAATTTAGATCTATAACAGATACACTCGTGTCATAGGGGTATTTTTTAATAATTTGGCTCATGGAAGCCTGCAAACCGGAAGTATTTATCTGACGTTTTGGTGTTACCAGGTTATTTGGCTCAGCTTCCGGCTGACTGACTGCGCCGACAACTTGGGCTGATTGGGGTGAAACAGGCGGCTCTACAGCGAATACCTGACGGCCAATAGCAAGGAGTGCTAAGAATATAATCAATAAAAAAGTGACTTTAATAAACAAAGGACGTTTGCTGGCGGGCAAAGCAATTGCGTTTACCTCCCGGCTCCATACCTGGGGATTATTTTTGGAATTCTTGTACATAATGTTTGTATTAACCGACCGTTGCGAGATAAACCGGTTACGTCTTAAATCATATCAAATTACGTCCTTGGCCGATAGGGAAAGATAATATAAACCAGTATTAAACGGTAACTACCTAGGTGTTTTTAATACTTGTTGGCAAGGTAATAACAAATTCGGTGCCATGTCGATGCTGTGACGAGACATTAATTGTTCCGTTATGTAGATCGATTATCTTTTGCACCCAGTATAATCCAAGCCCTGTACCGCCTGCGGTAGTAGATAGTGGGTTTTCGATGCGAGAAAATTTTTTAAATAATTTTGACATATCCCTTTTGTAAATACCTACGCCTTGATCTTTAACTGCTACAACAAGTGATGAACGCTTGGCTGATAAAGAAATTGTTATTGTTTTGTTCTCAGGCGTATATTTATGGGCATTATCAATAATGTTGTCAAAAACCATTCGGATATGGAGCTTATCAAGCATGGCCATGCTGCGCTTAGTACTTTGCGTGTATACAATTTGTTGCTTGCGAGCTGCAAATTTACTTGATTGTTCGTTTATTACATCTTGCAACAATCCTCCGAGATCAATTTTCTCGAAACGTAGTTTTATCTCATCGGCGTCTGCCTGCGCGACACGAAGTAGGTCGTTAACAATAGTTAGTTGCCGTTCGTTGCTTTGATAAGCCGTATGCAGCATTTTATTCTGTTTAGGGGTAAGTTTACCGGCATATCCCTCAATAAGCATTCCAAGATACTGCTTAACTCCAGTAGCGGGTGTGCGCAACTGATGTGAAGCAATCGAAATAAACTCATCCTTAGCTTTATTGACCGCCATCAACTGACGCTGCTCAGAAATATCTAACATAAACATTATGAAACGGTCGGCAGAACCAGAGATCATCACTGCGCCCACCATTACCGGTATGGTGGTGCCGGCTTTATTGATATATTCCCGCTCGGTTGGTTCTACTTCCCCCTTCTCGCGCAGCATTTGATAAATAATTGAGGTTACTCCTCTGGATTTGGAAGGAGTTATCATATATGAGTAGAGACCGTGATCCAATTCTTTTTTTGTGAATCCAAACATGTCCAGAAATGTATCGTTAGCTTCATGAATCTTTCCATCTAACGTAGCAACTATCACTCCAATAATACTTGATCCAAATAATGCGCTAAACATTCGTTCGCTACTGGCAAGTTCATGCTCCACTTCTTTGCGATCGGTAATATCAACAATAACGCCAGGTAGTCGTATAGGAGTGCCTTCAGCATCGTCATTTACTCTGCCTCTTGCCATTACCCACTTTATCTCTCCTTCGCCCGTTATTGTACGATACTCAGATTCAAACACTTTTGTAACCACCAGTGCATGATCAATTTCATTAATTACTCTTTGTCGGTCATCTGGGTGGATCGAGTCAGTAAATACCGAGATTGGTAGCCCTGCTTGGGCAGCATCATAATCTATGCCAAATCTGTAGGCGAGATTTCTATCGGCAATCACTACATTTCTAGGTATATCCCAGAGCCAAATGCCGATCGATCCTGTTGAGAGAGCGGTCTGTAGTTGCTGTTGAGCTTCGCTTTCGCGTGCTTCCAAGGCTAATTTACGCCTAAGGTCATAGGCAGTTCCAATTGAAAAAGCGGTCAGTTCGCTAATTTGCTGAAAATAGCTTGAATAAAAGTTGTTATATAAAAGACGCGGACTTATACCACCGACAAATATCCCATACAATTCTTTGGTCTGAGGTCTGATTATGGGTACGATAACGGCACTGTCGGTTGGTTCTTCCCATATACCTCCGGGCAGATCAAAATGTTTACTAAGCCCTTCCACAAGTTGTGGCTTTTTGGTTTTGATTACTTCATTAACCGGCAAAATATAGTTATCAGCTTTTAGATCTATCGTACTGCGGGCCAAAGAAGTATCGGTATCTAGAGATGTACTGCCCGCTAATCGCAATGCATCACAATCATTATTAATCAGATAGATTAGACTAAATGGGATGTCCGCTGGTGCTTCACTTAACGTGTTTGCGACAAGAATACAAGCTGCGTCCGGTGATTCAGCCGTTATTGATTTTTCCGACAATTTTCGAAGTATTCGATCCCTTCGCTCGTGCAAAATTTGCCCAGTGACTTCATGCCCAACGTTTATTATTCCGACAATTTGTTGATCTTCTCCAAATATAGGGCTTATCGTGTAGTCAAAGTATGATTCTTCAATAAAACCCCGTCGGTTCATTGGTAGTAGTTCATGCTTAAATAATGCACTATGTCCACTGTGCAGCACACTACCCAAGCTTGGCTCGATTAATTCCCACATATCGCCCCAGACTTTTTCAGCAGGCTGGCCCAGAGCGGAAACATATCTTTCCCCCAGCAATGGGCTCCACGCATCATTGAATAACAACCGCATATCCTCACCCCAGTAAATCGCTATTGGAAATTTTGAGTACAGACATATACTTAATGTTGATTTTAGGCTCTGCGGCCATAATTCAATTGGTCCAAAAGGTGTGTTGTCCCACTTTTTTTTAGCAATCAACTCCCCCAGTTTGCCACCATTTTTTAAGAAGTCTGGCTGGGATGTGTTCTGCTTCATATGACCTATCCATCGTTATTATAGCAAGAACCTTGCTTACTCTGATAACTGTATGTCAATACCCCCAAAAACGTAGCCCTTATTAAGGAATTATTAAAAGCTGCCTAGTCGCTATAAATAAACACTGTCGTTTGCTATGATAAATCACATGTCTACTGTTGCCGCCACGCGTTCCTATAATCTCCATGACACCGAATCAATTATGGGTGAGGGAGATACACGTTATGTTCTGAGGGTTAAGGATCTAGCTTCAGATGAAAAACCGCGCGAAAAGCTATTGGCTACCGGCCCTGGCAGTCTCACGATGACAGAGTTGGTGGCAATTTTACTTGGCGTAGGAACTAAAAGAGAAGAAGTTTTGACAATGGCGGGTCGTATTCTTAAAGAGTACGGCGAACGGGCAATCATCAATGAAATGAATCCGCAACGCCTAGCTGATACACTTCAGATTCCTGTTTCTAAAGCTTGCCAGCTTATAGCTAGTTTTGAGCTTGGACGCCGTTTTTATGAAAAGCGGGCTGGCCGAGCAGTGTTTGTGAGTACCGCTCAGCAAGCCTTTGATTATTTGCATGACATGGGTCAAATGAAAAAAGAGCAGCTCAGAGGGCTATATTTAAATAGCCGTTATCAAGTCATTCATGAAGAAGTTATCTCTGTAGGCAGTCTCACTTCCAATATAGTTCACCCCCGCGAGGTATTTCAACCAGCAATTGAATATGGCGCTGCTGCTGTAATTATTGCCCATAATCACCCCTCAGGCCGTTTAAATGCAACCTACGCCGACAATGAGGTAACGGAACGTTTGTTGGTCGCTAGTAAAATACTCGGCATTGATTTGCTTGACCACCTTGTAATTGCCGGCGACAGCTACGTAAGTATTTTAAGTCAGCAAAATTAATTTTTACCGTAATTACTGTTAATTAATTTTAATTCGTTCGGCGAATTTCTGACGTAATTTCTTCAATTTTGGATTAATAATTACCTGGCAATATCCATTGCCAGGATTATTTTCAAAATAATTTTGATGCTCATCCTCTGCTGGATAAAATGTCTCAAGTGACACTAACTTGGTCACTACTGAGTTGTTCCATAGCTCTTGTATCTTCGCTATTGATTTCTTAGCTGTATCTAGTTGTCTTTCTCCTGTATAGAAAATAACTGAACGATACTGGGGTCCACTATCATTTCCCTGCTGATTTAACGTAGTCGGGTCGTGCAATACCCAGAAAATGTCCAGAATATCACCTAACGTAATTATGGTAGGGTCAAATGTTACTTGCACAACCTCAGCATGTCCGGTGCCGCCGCTACTGACCTTATAATAATCAGCATCAATTTCTGTCCCACCGGCGTAGCCGGAAATCACACGCTCTACTCCGTTTATAAGGTTAAATCCAGCTTCTATGCACCAGAAACAGCCGCCGCCTAATACAATAGTTTCCATATACTAATCTCCTGCTACTTCTTATAGCGTATCATTTTTACAAACGGCTGATCGCTAAAATATATGCTGCTTCGGTAAGGCTTGAAGTTTTATAAGTATCTGCGGATTTTAATAAGTCTGACAGTCCACTGCTCAAATACTCATCCAACTGCTCATTTACTTGTTTCTCAGGCCATTTTTCACCGGCTTTATTTTGCAACCACTCAAGATAACTAACAATAACCCCGCCAGAATTGGCTATTATATCTGGTAAAATTATTTTGCCGGCCTGTGTCAAACCGTCGTGCGCGGCTAAATTAATCGGCCCATTGGCAAGCTCCACAAGATACCGAGCCTGAATTTCTGCTATGTTGTCTTGATTCACCGCATCACCAAGCGCCGCAAAAACCAAGACGTCTACATCTAGTGCTAGGAGTTCTTCATTAGTAATGTGCTCAGCTGGTTTTGTATAGTCTGAAAAGCGCTTGCGACTGGCTTTATACACCGCTAATTCCTGAGCGAGTAACCCGTTCGGGTTATAAACAGCGCTGACTGAGTCGCTGGCGGCGACTAACTTCCAGTTAGGGTGATCGCTGGCGGCCACTGTAGCGAAGAACGATCCTACATTGCCGTAGCCTTGCACTGCATATGTTAAGGGCTGGTCTAGTATTTGATCATGGGTAAGCAGCTCTCGGAGGGCGTAGACGCCTCCGCGCCCGGTTGCGGCATTCCGGCCCAAACTTCCACCGGCTGCGATACTTTTACCGGTAAAACTAGCTCCAGAGGTGTCTCCAGTGATATTTTTACATTCGTCTGCCATCCAGTCGATGATTTTAGGGTTGGTATTAACGTCCGGCGCTGGAATATCTTTGGCTGGACCAATATATGGTTCCAGATACCGAACATACTTCCGACTTAACTCTTCAAGTTCTTCCTCATTTAATTGTCGTGGATCTACGGCAATGCCGCCTTTGGCACCGCCGAGCGGCAGATTTACGGCCGCAGTCTTCAGGCTCATCAAGGTAGCGAGCGCCCGCACTTCGTCCATGTCTACCTCGGGATGAAAACGAATTCCGCCTTTGTACGGTCCTCGCTTATTGCTATGTTGGATGCGATATGCGGGATAGGCGTTGCCATTACTGTGACTAATCTCAAATACATGTTCGGCATCTATTTTCAGCAAGTCTGCGATTGCCTGGTCGCTGAGACCAGCTTTTTTACCGGCTCGAGTTATATGACTTTGAGCCGTTTCAAGCATGCGGTACTCCCTTATCTTTTGTATTTCTATTTTACAGCTTTAGCGAAATAAAGATACTCTTCTTTTTGTTCCCAGCCCCGGTTTTTAATAGATATACCGGGCTCTTCCGTAATAAACCCTATTTCCTGGGCATCAATGCCAAATTCATGAGCAGCGGCCAGGACTTTTTCGGGCTCGGTGGTTACAATAACGAATCCAGGCCCCATGTGCCATTTATTATAGGCCTGATAATCATTGTACTTCCCTACTTGTTGTAAATGTCTCATTATAGCCGGAGGATCCAATGGCGCGATTATACGTGCTCCCAGTCCGGACGGCTTGAGCATTCTTCCAAGTTTGCTGGGCTGCCCACCGCCGGTAATATGGGCTGCTCCGGTAATATTTGCGGCCGGCTCACGAGTAATATCATAACCGCCGGTTAAGTGATTCATGAACGGAGTGTAAATCGTTGAAGGATTCTGGACTAATTTTCCAAGCGTGAGTCGCCCGAGCCCTTTTACCCTTTCATTTTGCCAATTGGGGCCATACTCTGTAAGTAAGGTTTTACGGACATCGGTTATGCCATTAGACCGGAACCCATGTTCTGCCAAGCCTACCAGCGAATGCCCAGGTTTAATCTCTCCGCCGGTTAACGCGCGGGATTTATGGGCTGCCCACCAGACCGCCGCTCCCCAGTTATAGTTAAAATGGCCATGTCCGCCCACCCGGTCGCCAAGTTCAGCTACTTCCCCATTGACCACTATCACGCCAGCAGCTTTGGCCGCCGCTATATAACCAGCTGCCAATTGTCGGAGTGTTTTACGCGTATAAGCAGTGTCTTCCAGTTGTCGGACATCTAAAATTGAACCAATTGTTAGAGGCTCGGCACCGTTAGCTACCGCATCATCACAGACCATTGCAAACAGATCAAAGGCGACAACAGAATGATCTCCCAGTCGTTCGGCAATTTCGACTTTAGTACCAACGCCGTCAAAACCCATATTGCTATATAGATTTTGAACATCTACTAGCTTGCCCAGCGGCACGCCCCGGAATCCCGAGAAAGAAGCATGCACCTCTTCCAGTAGTCCAGGCCGGTTTTGGTGGGTAGCCTGGGAAGCTTCGTACAGCATTCGTGAAACATCATCGCCCAGTTCAATATTTACTTCTTGGATTGGTTTTCTGAGTGTCTCCTGCATAGATTTAGGATTCCTTGGCATAATTAACGATGTTATTGAAGATGATGGCACTGGCACGGCGAGCGGCGTCAGTTCGTTTACGGTCAGGATGAAAGGCGGCGGTTGAACGCTCGGGATGGGGCATCATACCGAGGATTAAACCGGTTTTATCGCAAACTCCGGCAATACTAGCAAGCGAACCATTGGGGTTATCAAGATAACTAAAGACAATTTGCTTACCATAGATGAGCTCTAGTAACTGAGAGTCTTTCGTTGAAAATCGTCCCTCTCCATGTGCAATCTGCATTGAAATAATTTCTTCAAAATCTTTCGTCGGAGTAAATTTACAAATACTGTCCTCAACGTCAAGGTCAACCCATTTGCAGACGAACCGGCCAATATCGTTGCGCGCCAAAGTAATAGTTTGTTCGCCAAGACTGCGATTTGGCAGCAAGCCGGTCTGGGCCAGTACCTGGAAACCGTTGCAGACACCAAGAATAGGTTTTTTAGCATCTACAAACGCGTGTAACTCATCCCCTAGATATGCAGTTAACTCGGTGCCTAATACGACACCGGATCTAATATCGTCGCCGTACGAAAAACCGCCGGGTAAGCTCAGAGCCGCATAATTCACCAGCTTTTTTTCGCCGGAACGGAGTTGATTGATATGGACGATGTCCGGGCTGCCGCCGGCTACTGTGAAGGCATTAGCCATTTCTTCTTCGCAGTTAATACCGTCGGTTTTTAGGATACAGATTTCTGGAGAACGGCTCATTCAAACAACTCCTTGGTCGGGCGTTGCCAATCATTTTTTAGCTTTTCAACCCTAGCAAAGAAAATAACTTCTTCTGTGGCGTCGCTAGTAACGCCAAGAATTGCCATGTTATGCGTCTTGCCGATAATTTGATAGTCGACTTCGCCAAATAACTTCTGAGCTTGTTCCTCGTCTGCTACTTCTACCACAAAACAACCAGCTGTTTCATTAAAGAGAAAGTGTTCTTCGTCGGCGTGTGATGGAATATCCAGTGTGGCGCCGCAGTTGCCGCCGATAGCCATTTCGGTTACGGCTGAAACCAGTCCGCCTTCGCTTATGTCGTGGCAGGCTAAGACATCACCGGAGACGATGGCTTTATGCACCGCATCAAGGGTCTTAGGCAGGTTTTCGATATCAATCTCTGGCACATGGGAACTCTGTCCGCCCGCTACGTCATAATAAGCCGAGCCGGCCATGCCAGCTGATTGTTTTCCTACTAAAACAAGTGTTGAGCCGGGTTTTTTAATTTCGGCGGTCATGGTTTTTTCTACGTCCGGTATCCGTCCAAAAGCTGACATACAAAGAACCGGCGGAATTTTAATTACTTCACCGTCTTTGCCGCGGTACGTAGATGACAGGCTGTCTTTACCTGAGATTACCGGAATTTCCAAAGCGTCCATCATATCGGTGATGGCGTCGACAGATTTATCGAGCGAACCCATTTCCTGTTCGTCGGGAAATGGCCAGATAAAATTATTAACCAGAGCCGCTTCCCGCGGATTGCCGCCAACTGCCACATAATTTGCCATAGTCTCGGCGATTGCCCATTTGCTGCCCTCGTATGGGTTATAGCGGTTTAAAATTGGATTCATGCCGTGCGACTGAACAACTCCGTATGGCTTATCAAGCATAGGCCGAACAACTAGCGCGTCGTTGGGTCCTTCTTCGGTTACGCCGCCAAACGGGCTGACAACGTTGCCACCCTGCACACCATGGTCATACTGGCGAACTATTGGTTGCTTAGAGCAAACGTTGCCGTGGGACAAAACTCCGCTTAGACGATTAATCCAGTCCTCTGATCCATGGGGCCACGTTGGGCGCTCTTCTTCAATTATTTCAGGTTGCCAATTGGCTTTCATGACACGCTCCGGCAAGCCGTTCTTAAGGAATTCATAATCTAGCTCCGCCACCGTCTGGTCGCCATAGGTGACCGTCAGCGTATGGCTGCCGTCAAATTCGCCCAAGACGGCTTGTTCAACATTATATTTGGCGCAGATAGCAGCTAAGGATTCAGCTTTTTCGGGCGGAACTGCCAGTACCATACGTTCCTGCGATTCGCTGAGGAAGATCTCCCATGGTGCCAGGCCTTGATATTTAAGCGGTGCTTTGCTGATGTCTACCGTTACGCCAATGTTCTCGCCGATTTCGCCAATGGCCGATGAAAAACCAGCCGCACCACAGTCGGTTATGGCTCTGATGCAGCCGGTGTCACGGGCTTCCATAATGGCATCGAAGGTGCGTTTTTCTTCAATGGCATTGCCAATTTGGACAGCACTGGAGTTGACGTTCGCCGTGCGGTCGGTCATTTCGCCAGATGAGAAGGTAGCGCCGTGGATGCCATCCCGTCCGGTCCGGCCGCCCATTGCAATAACTAGGTCACCCACCAGCGGCTCGCCTTTTTGAGCGTATTCCTCGGGCATTATGCCATAAGCGCCTACTATAACGGTTGGTTTAGCGCGAAAATCTTCATGGAAATGCAAGGAGCCGTTAGCAGTGGGAATGCCCATCCGATTACCGTAGTCACGGACACCGTCGACTACCCGCCGCTGCAAATAATCAGGCCGAAGCGTGCCTGCGGGCAGCCGTGAGTCATCAAGATCAGGCGGAGCCAGGCAGAACATATCGGTAGAAATAATATTTTTGGCTCCCAGGCCGGTGCCTACAATATCACGGAAAACGCCGCCGCTGCCGGTCATAGCACCGCCATACGGTTCAATAGCTGATGGGCTGTTATGAGTTTCTACCTTGCCGCAAATTGCCTGGCCGTCATAAAATTTAATAACGCCGGAGTTATCATGAAAGGCTGATAAAACTCCAACCTTTTCAAAGTGTTTTCGGGCAGTATCTTTGATGCGTTTGAATAACGGATCTTTTATACTGCCGTCAGGCAGTTCAATGCCGGCGTTAAAAGTTTTGTGGCCGCAGTGTTCGCTCCAAGCCGCGGCGACGATTTCCAGTTCACAGTCGGTCGGTTCGCGGTTCAGTTTAGTAAATTTTGCTTTTACGGCCCGCATTTCATCCAGTGTCAAAAATAGTTTATCTTTTGATAATTCCATTAACTCATTATCGGATGCCTGGCGGATTGGAATAGTTGTAACCGGGCCGGGTTCAGCTTCAAAGGTTAAGCTTGACGGCGGCGTATCTACTATTCGCTGCACTGTTTTATTCATTAACAACCGATTTACAATTAAATCTGCAAAGTCCGCGTCAACCGTCCTAGGTAAAATATATTCGATAGACGAATCGACCGCCTCCGGCTTTATGCCAAGGTACTCGGCAGCTTTGAGGAAAGATCCCGAGGCGGGGTTCATCACCCCGGGCTTATAGGCTACTTCCCTGGTATAAAAATCGGAGTCAAGCGGAAGTTCATTGACGGTAAATGTTTCGATTTCCGGATCGGCCAGCAATTTGTTGCCCAGCTCCCGTGCTTGCTCTGGAGTGCCCCCTTGTATGCGGTAGATTTTGGCGGTACGGACATCGACATTGCTGTTAAAGGTGCGACGAATCTCTTGGGACACCGCATGTCCGGCCGGATCAACTTCTTCCGTCGACGTTATGCGAATTTCATGGATATCAGGCATGTTCGTTAAGTCCCCTCTTACACTGCTTTGACAGAATTATGATGTGGCATTCAAAGAAACACAAGCATGAGCGGTATGATGAATAAGCTGCCGTCTAAATTAGCCAGTCAGCGTCCAGAAGCCATCTTGGCCCACCGGCTGCATGGTGGCTACTTGTTGCAATTCGGTTCGAACTTCGTCGATTGGTTTGTTCATCATGGCTGCAACTTCAACGGTGGCCAGGGGTTCACCGGCCCATTGCAAAACTTTGTCAGCATGAGTAGCATCATCATGGCGCTGTACGTCTGGAGCAAGGTTGCCCATCACCGCTTCATATGTCGCAGCTGGCCAAAAGCCAGGTAGCTCAAACACGGTCTCATCATCTTTACTAAAACGGTAAGAGCCTGCGCTATATCGTTTCGTATGCTCTGGTGTTCGTCCAAGTTTATAAGCTAGGGCTTTGCCGATGTTACTTGGTTCACGCGCTTCTCGCATATCATTTCTAAGCAATGCTTCGACACCGGTTTGTTGCAGCCAGCTGTCAAACAAGTCTTGTTTGACGCCGATATTTTCAATAATACCGTTAATGACTTCTGGATCATCAGGCAATTCCCCGCTCATAGTAGCAATGCGTAGTTGTCGTAATACGGTCTCTGCATTTGATGGTGAGTTCAAGCTTACGGCAACGTACGCTCGACATGCTTCTAACGTGCTGCTTAAACGCGGTGCATGAGTATCATTAATTGGCATACCATAATATTGCTGCAAACGGGTACGTGTTTTAGCTAGGATTTCTGGTGTTAGTCCTCCCATTGCTTCAACAGATTCATGGAGTACAATCATGCTGGACTGCCAAGTGATAGCATCACCGTATAGCCATTTTAATCGCCAGCGAACCGGTTCTGTAGAATATGCAAATGGGCAGGTAGGATCGGTAAAATCACGAATATGTATAATTGTGCTCATGACTAACAGTATGACATAAATTTCTAGTAAATCCCTAGACCATCATCCGAGTTGGATAATTGGATTTTATTTATCTTCTATCGGAATATTAAAATGAAGCACGGTTTTTATCTTTGGTTTTTTATTTTTTCTACGAATACTCTGCCACAGAGACGGATTTCTTATTACCTGAATCACAATTTCTTGAGTGTCGTCTTCTAGTGGAGGAAGCCTACCTCCAAGTTCAATTTGTTTCTCTAACTCAAGTATTTGTTCCGCTTCCTGAATATCATGTCCCGATACAATGTGCGTAATACTCGGAGTGCCAAGATGGGCTCTGTGTATTTGACGAACACAGACATCAAAAACTGCGTAGGCCATGTGAGGTGATCTTTCAAATGAAGCAGGCAGTGATGCGCCGTATTCTTCAAAACACCTGACAGCCATAGCGTATATGTCTTCGTTCATTTGAATGGTTAATGATTTTTTTTCAGGATTCATAATATTAAAGTTTTTCTAAAAAATGATAATGAACTTTGTCTAATACGGTCAGAGCTTCGTCTTGTTCTACGCTAATCCGCAAGCTATGGCGTCCGGTTGAAAAATCATGACCTTCGGTTTGCCAGGTTTTATCATTCATTCCTAGGGTGATCTCTAGCCCTGAAATAGTATCGAAGAGACTTCTTTCAAGTCGGTATCCAGCCAAAGTAATAAATGATCGATTTTCACCCAGCTCAACGCTGCCACGAGTGACTTCTTGCAGAATTGCATGAGCTTTTTCTGCGTTTGAAGAGTCAATGAAATATTTCTGTCCGTCCACTCCGTCACCCTGTGAATCTATTAACGCTACCCCACTATTTGCAAGTGCTGTTTCAAAAGCAGCCAACCTACCGACAGCCTCTGCCATGCCGGCTTCATGAACACGGTGCATCGTAACGTTATTCATCAACGATACTGCTGCTACCTGGCCAGCGTAGCGACTGGCTTCCGTGTAATCATTATCAAGCAATGTCGGAGAAGCTTTTGAATCAAAAGTACTGCGTATCTCGGTGGGAATATTCGCAATCATTAGCGGGACCATGCCAGCTGGATGTACCAAGCCGGTGCCATTTCTCCCCAATTCACGGCCTACTTCGTATAGCATATGTTTTATTCGGACTAATCTTTCCCTTTGTGTAATCTGGCGCGGATCAGCCGATAATGCACTGTCATCAGTAAGATTAAGATTAAGATCAGCCCGAATAGCATAGGCCGCCATTCCATCAGTAGTATCGCAGCCACCCCTTGAAAATGTTTCTAAATGGTCATTTACTAATGTTGTGTTTCCTAGAAGGATATATCTTTGATCAGGCTGATAAACGCCCTGGATCCATCCGCGCCAGGCGTCAGGATCACTGCCAAGAGTATGGGGGGAACGGCTTGGATCAAGCATTGTGAAACCATGTGCTTCGTAAATCTCTGCCATTAGCCGTTCTCCCAGCATTGAAGAAGCGTGCATGCTTTGGGTGGCGGTCTGTTCAACGCGGGTGGCAATTTTGTCGATCCACCTTAACGGTAGTGCTGCCCTGCCAATATCACTGACTATCGCGGCGTACCGACTAGTGAGAATATCGGTAATACACGCAGGCACATAGCCTGATTCAACGTATTTTTCGCGTGCTAAAATGAGCAGATCGGTAGCTTTTTCGGAAGTTAGCCCATCTCCTGGTAACTTACCAGGTGCTGACGCAATAAAAATATTGGCCCGTTCAGCCCAAGCCATAGACTGACGAACAGCTTCGCCGTCACGATTAGAGGTTCCACCAGCTTTGGCGGTAATTATCTCACTCATTATTTATATATTTTATCATTTTATCATTATTCAGTCAAAAATACATTACCATTTCTGTAAGAATGGCTACTTTATGTTGTATGAAGGTGTGTATACTGTTAGGTAATGCATAGCTTGCGCCAAAGTCAGGAGTTTCCCGTAGACGTAACTAAACCTAAACAACCTGCTACTAGGCAGAAAATTATTATTGTGTCCAATCGTTTGCCAGTAAGCGTATCGCGACAAAATGGAAAATTGGTGTTTACCCCAAGCCCTGGAGGTCTGGCTACTGCCGTATCTTCAGTAAATACCGATAATGCTGATATGGTGTGGATTGGCTGGCCAGGCATCAGTTCAGATGAGCTCAAACCAGGAGACCGGGCGGTAATTATTCGTAAGCTGCGCCGCTCAGGTTGCTATCCCATTTTTATGACCGAAGCCCAAGTAGCTAACTTCTACGAAGGATACTCTAACGATACTATCTGGCCGATGTTCCACTATTTTCAGTCGCTTGCTAAATTTAAGCCCGAATACTGGCAGGCATATAAAGAAGTAAATGAGTTGTTTAGTAAGGCAATTATTAAACAAGCCGATGGTCAGACGTTAATATGGGTACATGATTATCATTTAATGCTATTGCCGAAGCTTTTGAGAGACAGTCTACCTTCGAGCGCCATTGGTTATTTCTTGCATATTCCTTTTCCTTCCTACGAAATTTTTCGTTTATTACCAAATCGCCAAGAAATTCTAGAAGGCCTGCTAGGAGCAGATTTAATCGGTTTCCATATTCACGACTATGCTCGACACTTTTTGACAAGTACGCTCAGGATCGCAGGACAGGAAAGTAATCATGGATCTATCGTTCTAAGTGACCGCTTAGTAAAGGTAGAGGCATTCCCGATCGGTATTGACTACAAGAAATTTAAAGCCGCCACTACTGATCTCACGACACTTGCAGAGATTAAAATACTTCAGGATCACTATCGCAATAAAAAAATTATTATTTCGGTAGATCGTCTCGACTATTCCAAAGGGATATTAAAACGTTTAGAAGCATTTGAACGATTTCTAAATACTTTTCCTAAGTATCATAAGAAAGTTGTGCTGGTAGTAATTGCCGTTCCCTCTCGAACGGAAGTTGAAACATACAAAGATTTACGCGATATGATTGAAAAAACAGTTAGTCGCATTAATGGTACATTCGCCTCGGTTGATTGGACACCAATCTCGTATCAATTTCAAAATCTACCGTTTAACCAGCTGGTTGCTCTTTATGCGATGGCTGACGTAGCGCTAGTTACACCTACGAGAGACGGTATGAACTTAGTAGCCAAAGAATTTGTGGCCAGTCATCAAAAACGTCCGGGGGTACTTATACTAAGTGAGATGACTGGCGCTGTCGACGAATTGCCGGAGGCAACGTTAATTAATCCAAACGACATCGGCTCAATGGTGGCTGCAATTAAAACTGCTTTAACAATGCCGAAATGGGAGCAACGACAAAGGCTATCAATTATGCAAAAACGGCTTTCCAGGTACACGGTTCAGCGCTGGGCGGCTGATTTTATCGAGCAGTTAACCCAAACTAAAAGCGTACAACCTAATTATCAACGAAATGTTCTAACCTCGGAGATTAGGCAAAAAATAATTCTAAAATGTAACGCCGCTAAAGAACGTTTAATAATTCTGGATTATGATGGAACGCTGCATGAAATGGTGTCAAGTCCTGAGCCACGTCATTCTTCACCTCCAAAAGCTTTGCGTCGTTTACTCCAAAGACTAGCAGGTAAGCCTCGGACTAAGATATGTATTATGAGCGGCCGTCCACGCGATGTTTTAGAATCATGGTTCGGTGATATGAATATTTCTTTAATAGCTG
The DNA here is from genome assembly GCA_963717365.1 of Candidatus Saccharimonadia bacterium. Classification (GTDB taxonomy): domain Bacteria; phylum Patescibacteriota; class Saccharimonadia; order Saccharimonadales; family 2-12-FULL-41-12; genus JALQXV01. Next base: position 482,052 of record OY970327.1, on the reverse strand, counting down.
AGCATGGCGCTTGGGTTAAGGATGATGGTGAATGGTCACAGGCTGAATTCTCTTTTCAAAAGCATAAGAAAGGCTTGCTTGCCATTATGGAACGATTTACGGAGCGTACGCCCGGGGCAGTAATTGAAGAGAAGGAATTTGGTCTAGTGTGGCATTACCGGAATGTGTTGCCAGAGCTTGGGCACACTCGCAGTACTGGCCTAGAACATGAACTTAATAAGGCAACTGCTAACAGTGCCTTGGCTATTTATAGCGGTCACAAGATTATTGAAATTAAGCCCCGTAGTATAAATAAAGGCGCAGCATGTTTAGAACTTCTTGCGATGCATCCGGCCGATTTTATAATGGCAATTGGTGATGACTATACCGATGAAGCAATGTTTGAGGTGCTTCCAGATGAGGCCTATAGCATCAAGGTAGGCATTGGCAAAACGTTTGCGAATTATCAGGTTGCAGAGGTTGACCAAGTACTAAAATTGCTTCGACGTATTACTGAATAATTTTACGTACCATCTCCCAACACTCCGGTTTATTATGTTTTTCTTTTAACCAGTACCACCACTCCAAGCCCCATAAATCTACAGGGTATAAGTCGGTCTTTTTCGCAAACTCATAATTTTTTTCTATACTTCGTGCACCTATAACCTGTAATTGTTCTTTTATTGTTGTTTCCACAATGCCTTTAGCCAACCATGGCTCGGCCTGCAGCTCATGAATAAAGACCGGCCGCCGGCGTATGAGATAAATAAGTCCAGCTCGTATTTTATAGAAAAGTGCCGGTCGTTTAGAAAAAGCATAGTTGCCGCGTTTATTTATAGTTGTCCGGTACAAGGATATGGCGTATCCGTCTGGATGCGGACGGCGCCATGGTAATCCCCAACTATCTGATAAAGTCATAATTACCGGATGATCAGCGTCCAGTAATTTTATTAATTGATACTCGATTTCCAGTCTGCGGCGGTTGTAATCTTGATCAATGCAATAGCCAAACTCCCTAAGTAGTGCTTCATTCTCTAATTGCCAACTTGCAACCGCCGGGTGATCTTTATATCGTTTTACAATGACCTCTATATATTTATAAAGCGCATGATACCACTCCTCTTTCGAAAGTTTTGCCGCCCAGTCAGGGATATGGCACTCAGGCCAGCGCGGCTGCCGTTTGCCAAGACATAACGATGCTGTGCCGTCATATTTTGCAACTAGGTCTAGCTGCCAGTCCAGCTCATCAAAATTATATTCACCTGCTTTTTGCTCATGAATATTCCAATAACTCATTAGGCGATATCGTCGTATACCTAAGTCTTCTAAGGCGGCTGCCAAGACCTCTTTTTTATTAAGACCCAGCTCTTCACAGCGGTGCAGAGAATAACTTACCCCAGTCTCCTCCCTACTGCCAATAATGCCAATCTTCATATCTCAACTATATCAAAAGGAGATCACTGTTGCCCGCGTTGTTATGGATATTGGATTCGTTTACCGTTTACATCAACTATATATAAAGTGTTTTTTTCCACTCCGGCTATATCATTGGGTGGAGTTTCTTTTATTTCACGCAGTTGTGTGCCCGCTCCCTCGTAAGCGTCATCAAGGCTATCATATGTATTATTTTCAACTGGCCAAATATCGAAATATTCATCACTTAACGTATCATAGCGCTGTAATACAAAAGGTGGCTGTTCATTCATCAGAGTACGATATCATTAAAATAAAATTTTGAAAATCGCAACTTACTGTTTATTATAGAAAATCTTGCGGATCTGGAGCTGATGGCAGTATATAGTTGATAAATGTCGCCCACTTTAACTCAGCTACCCATACACCATCGTTGGTATATAGTTTAGTGCCGTATTTGGCTTGATGGTTTTCTTCTGCCTGACTAAGATACGAAATAATAACCGTATTCCCCCGTCTTATTTGATCCATAGTGAAATTAATTGCTTCTGCATTCTCAATGCTGCCATTTTGTATATATTCCAGATCCCCTGACTGAAGAGAATTAGATTGCGCGACTGCTTGATCAACCCATAGCGCGTGGTATGTTTCAACATCTAACATGAAACGAAACACGTTATGTATATCGGCATCTTCAAGGTCATCTTCGTCCAGCAGATCGTCATATATAATGTTGTAACGATCCCTAACCGATTGCCTAATCATAGAATTGCGAAAAGCCCGCACGTTGGTGGTCAAAATTTCGGACATAAAATTAAAATATCACAAAGATAGTATTCTGCCTACTTAGCTACTTTAGCCAACTATTGATAACCTGAATATCAAAACCCTACAAAAAGTATGCTAGTTAAACTTCATTCTTCATTAATTTATAATGAAGAATGACTAGCATAGAAAAGCAGTTGTCGGCAGGGTTTGAGACCCAGGTTCAATAGTTTACTTATCTTCGCTTCTAAACACGCAATGTTCTTAAAATATTATTTAAAAAACCCGAGTTCAGTAAAGAACTCGAGCCAGATCAATTCTAGAATTTGAGCTCCAGCGTAGTGTGCCCTCTCTGGATTTGAGCGTGTTTGGTCAGCCAGTTGTTGCAGCTCCCGTGGTGACTGCCACGTCGCCCCATCGGTTTCTTCGGGGCTTGCGGTTATTTGTCCTTCAATGTTTTCAGCTGTATAAACTGTCCAGATATGGAAATTGCCATTTTTCCGCCGGCATTTGTTATTAACTCGGCGCGCATCGATAACTTTTACTAAGCTAGAAGTTGCCACCGACAAACCTACTTCTTCATATACTTCAGTGACAGCAGCTTGCTCTAAGTTGTCATGATCGTCTAAATGGCCAGCCGGTGGGGCTAATCCATAAGGAAAGCGTGCCCGATTTAGTAATAGCACCTCACCTTGTGGATTTTGTAATATAACCCCAACGCTCACGTTGTCGCATAATTGTTCCATTTACGAGTCTCCGTTATATTCAATCACAGCTCGCACAGGAATATTTTGATCTATAATCTTGGCTGATCCACCAAGCTGTGGTAGATCGACGAGCGCACAAAATTCTATTATAGTGCCACCGCATTTGCGTACAAGATCAATGCCGGCTAAGGCGGTTCCACCCGTGGCTATAACATCATCAACAAGAGCTACTTTTTCGCCTGATTCAATCACGTCGGATTGAATTTCAATCGTATTGCTGCCGTATTCTAGATCGTAAGTTATGCTATACGTTTCACCAGGCAGTTTACCCGGTTTACGAAGCATCACGTTGCCAATCTCCAATTCAGCTGCCATAGCACTACCAAATAAAAATCCCCTGGCATCAAAACTAACTATCTTACTGATCTCTCCACGGAGCGGTTCGGCCATTTCTTTAATAACACTACTGAAAACTGCCCCATTGCCTAGTAGTGGTGCAATATCGTAAAATCGAATGCCTGGCTTAGGAAAATTATCCACGGCGCGTATGTATGCTTTATAATCGATGTCTTGTTCTGGCTGTATCATTGGCTCGCTCCTTAGCAGTTAATTTGGCCGCAGAGACAACTATATCTAGCGCGTAGGAATTATTTTGTAAAATAGATTTTACAAAACGACTATATTTACCAAATAATGTCTAGATCAAGCGCGAACAACGTTTTGGATGTTTGGATGGCAGTAAGTATTTCAAGTAAGTCGGGGGCTACATCCTTTTCTTTTGGCAGCATTGCATGAGTGAATGGTATTAGGTTATTTTCGGCAGTACTATCGACTTCCACGTTGGCTGCATAGACATAGGCAACAACGTGACTTAAAAGAGTATCCTTGTTGCTAATCCTGATTTCTGCAATACCTCTTAGTGTGGGAGTGGCGATCGAACGACCGGCTTTTTCGTAAATCTCTCGCGCTGCTGCGTTCTCGGTTGATTCGCCAATATGAACCTTTCCACCCACCAAATTAATAAGACCTAGATAAGGCTCTTTATCTTTCCGATGCAAGTAGTAATTTTGCTCGTCCTGAAGTAGGGTGTAAGTGATCACTTTTGGTGTTAGGTGCGGATTGACACGTCCTCGGGATAACCGGTCAACGGCAGACTTTCCTTTATCTGTAAGTGCGTAAAGCCCACGATCTTTTCGCGCAACCAAACCATCCTTAACTAATAAATTGAGGTGATACTTAAAATGACCGCTTTCTACGTCATCAGGCTGCATCTGACTGTATCGCAGTTCCGCCGATTGTCTCAGCAGATCAAGTATATTTTTCTGGTATATATGCATGTGTATCAGTATAGCTGACCGTAAGCCTGCGAGTAATGTATGTTTTGTAAAAACAATTTCCGTTTTTTATAGTTGACAATAAGATACAGTAAGTGTAGAATTAACACTAAGGAGATACCATGACACCAGTTTTAACCAATCCGGAAAAAGAAAAAGTCTACATAGCCAGCGGGTTTGCCCATCCCGAGCTGGCTGCAGGAATTGCCCAGGAAATGGGCGTTGAATCCGGTGGCGTACAAGAAAAAATATTCTCTAATGGCGAAATCTATACCCGTTATGAAGATAGCGTCCGTGGAAAACATGTCTTTATAATTCAACCTCATGTTCGAACCAAAGATACATCTGTGAATGACGCGATTATGCAGCAATATTTACTGGCTGACGCAGCCAGGTCATCATCTGCCGCAGAGATAACCGCGGTTAGCCCTTACCTTGCCTATAGCCGGCAAGATCGTAAATCCCGCGGTCGCGAACCAATTGGAACCCGGGTTATTATTGACCATCTAGCGGCAGTCGGAGTTAATAGGATTGTAACGGTAGATATGCATTCGCCACAAACTCAAGCTATTTTTAGAGGTCCGTTTGACCACCTAACTGCTCAATCTTTGTTACGAGATGCAATGGAAGAAGAAGTTAGCGGCTACGACTTAAGTGACTGTTTGGTAGTTGCGCCAGACGCAGGTGCTGGCAAACAGGCGGAGCGACATCGGTTGGACTTAGGTGTCAGATTACTTCACCTGGCAAAATTACGTGATCCACTTGATAGTCAGAAAATACAACGGGAAGAAAAGGTACCGGAAGCTGAGGGCCGTGTATGCATGCTCTTTGACGATTTGATAGATACTGCCGGTACACTTGTTTCTGCTGCTGAAGCGCTGAAAAACTCTGGCGCTAAAGCAATTTATGTGGCAGCAACCCACGGTATATTCTCTGGTCCTGCGCTGCAACGGCTTAAAGACGCCCCTATCGATAAGATATTAGTAACTGATACGTTTCCAATGGATGAAGCAAAAACTGAACTTGGCCACAAGCTACGAGTCATTAGTATCGCTCCAATGATAGGCAGAGCTCTAATAGAGATTGTGCAAGATGGCTCTGTCTCACAGATTTTTGATGACCAGAATCATATGTAAAAAAGAGTATTGCCATGAATTCCGAGCCTTCACTTCATGAATTAGATTTCCTCTCGGATACCACTGTTATGGTTCCCGTGAATGAAGTCTTGCAGAACTCGCATCAAGCCGCTGCTTTATGGCCGATGGAAGAGCAAAATAACTCTCTCCTATCGGAACAAATTGAGACACATACTAAACGGATCCATGCCATTCAAGAAGTAGTAGATAATCTCCCCTCCCCCACGATTAATATCGAATCAGCCGTAGGAACTGGTTTAATAAGTGAGATGTCGGCCATTCGACTCTATAGTATACTGGGCGATATATTGGAAGATACAGACTACCAACGACTAGTGCTGTATCTCCCCTTCGAGTTCATGCCGGCCGAGTCATGGAAGCCGAGCAGCGATGACTTGAATCACGAAGTAAATAGATTTAAAAAAACATATCTTACTGCTTGGCACAGACTGCTCGCTGTGCACGATGTGCGAGCTAACTTTATTGACGGAGATGTATTAGAGCCATCGTATCGAAATGGTGACCTCCCAAGAGTAGTAAAAGCTGCGCATCTTTTACCGGCACTGATTGACCGCGGCATGCTCTCTAAAGTTGAGATAACAGAATTACTGCAGAAGGCTGATGATCCGGTCCTTAGACAAAGCATTATAGAAGTACTTGCCGGCGCGTCTCATACTGCCACAAGTGGTGATAGTGCTGAGGAATCATTGCTAGAGCCACTTTCTGACGCTAGAAAAGCCTGGCTGGCACAAAAACAACACCAAGACGCTATAACAATGGCTGCACAGCATATTACAGAAGCAATTATGAATAACAATTTACCACCTGAGCTCATCGCTGAGTCACTAGCCACGGATGGTAAGGAACTAGCCCCCCATGCGCTGATAGAGGGTATTTATAATGCTATCGAAGCTACTGCCATGACAGACCCAGATAAAACAGCAGCGTTATATGACCACTATAGTGAAGATCTAAAAGCGTTGTGGAAACGTGATGACTCAGGTATTACAGATCGACTCACAAGAGTTTACCGTCGATTACACCGACTAAAGATAGGAAGCGCCGAACAAATAGCTGATCTTGGCATTGACGTGCCTAATTTAGCAGGTCAATTGTCAGAAAATCTTTCCCTTTTCCCTGAAGATATCAGTAACTTAAAAGCAGTAACTGAATTAATTGCCAGCCATCCGGAGTTACATGAGTATATTTACCCAATTTTGACGGTTGCAGGGTCCCGACTCAAGGGCTACGGAGAGCGTAACTCGGATGTAGATGTGTGTATTTTTATAAGACCAGGTATTCCCAAATCTGCCCAAAAACAGATCCAAGCACTACTCGATAGCGTTCTTAATAACCATGATTACCGCTATGAAATAGCGCAATTCTGGCTTGATGAACAAAATAATCAGCTGCGCGTCCACAATTTTAATGAACGCAATAACCATATAGCTGATAGTAACTGGGCGCATATACTATTTGGTGCGGCGTGGGTTGGCAGCGAAAAGCATATCCTCGATTTACAAAAAAGATTATTGCCCGCTTATTTTTATCAATCTGACGCAGAGGGTTCTGATCAGTCTGAACGACAGAAGTGCCTAGAGATCATGGAGCAAGACGCCTTGCAGTATCGGCTGATGCACTCTGGGTATAAGCGGCATTTTCCTCGTTACTCCTCTTCTTTCAGCGCTCCAATCAACGACGGGAGCGTATTTTGGGATTCTGGGTATCGTCGTCTAGCGACTCAATTGTTTATTGAAAAAGTATTCTTGCCTAAACTATAGCTCTTCCATAATAAAATCTACATCCAAGGTCACGTCTCGTTGGCTAAAGTAATAAATATGAAAAAAGGGGCTCAAGATTGGAAATAGTCGGTAAAGACTAACATCAATCGAGAGCCCCTGCTGGACCGGCGAAACCTATCAGAGGTTTCGCCGGTCCTTTGGGACTGGTCGCGGTGAGGACTAGATCCTCGTACGACCAGTGATGCCGTGTACTTGGTTGCTGTGATAGCCCAGCTCAGACCAGGGAATCTGGGAGCCGAGCATGTTGAGCATGCCGAAGTACTGCAGCTCCTCATTGCCCGATGGCTGGTCCTTGGCCTGCATGCAAGCCAGGACGAACCGGGTGAGGTTGAGCTCCAACCTGGGGTAGGTGGAGCTGACCGTGACATTCAACTGCTTGAGCATCTGGTCACGGTTTGCCGCGCCGATCATGGACGGGAGACGGGGGTCTTCCAGCGTCCGCTTGATCTGCGAAGCGTCGTAGGCCAACGCGGCCGCGATCTGCACTCCGGTGCCGGCGAACACACGGTTCACGGCATCGTTGATGGCATCGGCGTAGTCGCGCAGACCACTCGTGTCGGGCGGCTGCATCATGCCGGGAGGCATCTGCAGTCCGCTGCCGCTGTTGGAAGCGATTGCCGCCAACAGCATGCCGGGGTTCGCCCCTTGCTGCATCCAGGTCTCCTGCCAGCTCTTCAGCTGGTCGTTGAAGGCCATGATGGCTGGCCAGAGGTTGCTGTCCATGCGGTCGAACAGCTGCTTCTTGCGGCCGTCGGTGACGTAGCTGCCGTTGAGACCGGGGATGGCCTCGAAGATCTCGGCGTACTTCCGCTGCGTAAGCTGCTCACGCAGAGTGAAGAACGACGGATCCACCGGCTCGTCGTTGCTGGCGGCGAACTGCTCCATGGCGGCGACCAGCTTGGCCGGAATCTCGAAGAGACCCACACGGTCAGCCAGGGCCGCCCTGATGGCCGAGATGACAGTCGACTGATCGACCTTCAAGACGCCACCGGTCTTGAGGGCTGCCAGCCACGAGCCGTCATCGGGTACGAGCGGCAGAACGCTGTCGAACGCAGCCGCACCGAGCGCTGCCGTGTCGACGGGTGGTGTTGCCGGCTTGAGCGAGACCAGCAGCTTGCGCGCCGGAATCGTCTTCACGCCTGCGTCCACCAGATCCGTCTCGTTCAGCAAGGCCAGATCCTCGAGGGTGGTGACACCCAGGTTCTGGATATTGCTGATCGTCTCGTCGGCAGCGCCGTATTCCTTGAGCTTGTCAACGACGGGGTCGGAGCCGTTGGCTTCGGTGGTCGTATCTGTCTCGTCGGACATGGTTATCTCCTTGTTTTTTGTCTTGCGGGTCACTTGCAGAGCTTGTCGAGCTCTGTTGGTCCAAATGAAACCATTCGGACAGGTACTGCGGTCAACGCTTGCATGGTGTCAGCACAAATGGCATATAGCTCATCATGGCTGATATCCGAATTGACCGGCAGCGCCGTGATTTCTGGCGAGCAGCTGAGTAGCTGGCGGCCAAGGCCACGCTGATACTCAAGATGCTGTACGTCCGTGCTGCGATCAATCTTGATCTCACCCTGAGGTGTGAAAAAGGTGGGCTTGTCAGCATTGAAATACGCGTTGCATATCTCCCAGACTCCATTTACTTGGATTTGGTCGAACCAGGTTATGGCAAGGCCATCAAATGAGACCGGGCCACCACAAGCATCGATTGCATATCGAAGCAGCAGGAGATCCAGAGGACCAACTCGTATCTCTCCCTGATAACGGTTAGCGCCTTTGGCGCTGCCAGGCAGCAGGCGCTCCGTCATCTCAGTGTTGGCGGTTGGCATCGGACCAGCTCCATGCCTAACGGCGTAGGCTCTGGTTACTCCAATGTCGACCACTTCTCCGTCATAGCCGGCATCTGAAAGCATGCCATGCGTAAAGCGCGGCAGCGTCCGGATAGCACTAGTATGCGGGTGAAAGCCAGTAAGGCGGTCGGTTAGAACGCCATGCGAGGTTTCTACGACGGCCACCCCTTCCCGAGCAAGTATTTCATCACCCAGGTAGTTGGAACCGACGATATTCACCTGCTTGGCGGCTTCTTCAAACCGTACGGTAACGTAGTCCAAAAACGCGTCGTCGTACAGTAGGCCAACCTCCTTGTTGTAAGCGTCCAGATCGCTGGCAAGAAACTCGCCGTTGATAACCGGTTGAAGGTCGGACCTGATGTGGTCCCTGATCGCTGCTAGCCGGTCTCGCAGACCTCCTCCTTTCAGGTCTTTGGCCATGATTGCGAGTTCCGGCAGTTGTTGGTAGCTGCGGTACGCCTCACCAACGCCGGTGCCAACCGTTCCACGAGGGTTATCGCGTCTCGCCAGTTCTTTTAGATGAGAAGCTATCCCGTGGAACGGTGTAGCACACAAGGCTCGTTCGTCTACGGTCAGTAGATCCCAAGCGTTGTGTATGCCGTGCAGGTAGCGCAGATCGGCGGCTTCGTTGAGCAATCCCTCCGGACTGATGATCATCTGCTCGGAGAGAAAGGTGGGAATACCTTCAAACGTACCGCACCCCCATTGGCTAAAGGCAAACTGCTCGCCTCTGGAGGTGCGGACGCCATGGCTTCCCTGTGCGCCGCCGCGCTTGATAATGGTGTGGGCACGCATCATGCTACTGATTTTGTGCACCACACCACCCTTGCCACCGTCACCTGGTCCAAGATCGGTGACGACGTAGACCTTATGAGTCATTTGTCTCCTATCTGGACAGTTGTAGTTTGATGACGGTGTGACCTAGAGCCAGTTCAGCTCGTCATCGGTTGCATCCGGCTGGCTCTGGGACTGCTCCGGTACCTCATTCGAATCGATCGGCCACAGGTCGGTCTTCTCTTGGAAGAGATCGCCGGCCTTGGGGATCTTGTCGAAGTTCGGCGCCTGCGTCTGGGCGGCCAGCGGGATGTGGGCCACGGCACGTACGATTGAATCGGCGGTGCGTCGGTCCAGCCCGTGGTCGCGCAGAAACGTGTCGGCCGAATTGAGGTCGAGCACTCCTTCGGTCAGACCAATGATGACGGCCTTCAGGTAGTGCACGTGTTCGGTGCTGCCGGGAAGCATGATGGTGTGGTCATCGCCGTAAAGCTCAGTCCACTGATCCGTCACACGTCGTTCGGCACCGTATCCCGGAACCTGCAGGAAGAAGGCATGTGCCCGCATCTGCAGGTCGCTGACCGCTTGCGCGGTATCGGGAAGTTCGGCGGCTGCGAAGTCGTAGCCGTTTTCCTTGACTCGGTCCAACACGTCATCTCCGAAGATGGTCTTGAGCCACTGAAGGTCGATGTAATCGACAATCGGCTCATCGGAGATTGTGAAGTGGTAGTACTTGAGACCCCACTTGTTGATCGAGGCAGCGGTCAGGTAGGCGGCGCCGAAGAGCCCGAACTGGGGATCTTCCTTGCCGTTACCGCACCCACCGCGACCGGGAACCAGCAGCGTCATTTGCTGCGCGATCTTGTCGGCCATCTCGAACTGGCTACGGGCCAGGACGGGAATGTTGCCCCGGTACATATTGTCTTGTACGTCGTTGAAGATCGCCGTAGCGATCTGGGGGTCGTACCGGCCAAGGATTGGCTGTTCCCCGGATGTCAGCATCTCGTAGGCGTTTGGCAAAGCCGCGAAGGCCATGTCGACGTTGTTGCCCATCGAGCTTGTGGTGTCCAGGAGCGTTTCCTCGGCCATCGGCAGACCCTTGGTCAGGAGCCAGTAGTCACCTTGCTTTTCGAAGCGCGGCAACGACATGCGAACCGGACCGAGGTGCGCCAAGCCCTTCGGGTCGACCAACGGGTCGAGACCGAGACCTTGGTTGATGCGTTCCTCGGCTGCCCGGGTGGCACTGGTCGTGCCGCCACGAGTCGCAGAATCGTGGATCCTGCGGAATGACGTGGTTGAAAACGTATCGTATCCCATTACTTCTCCTCATGAGGGTGTCTATAGGGGCAACGTAGTGAAGGGTCGGAACCCTTTGCCAAACAGCTCGTAGACCAACTTGTAGAAGTTGGCATGAGCCCGTTCGGCATTGCCTTCCCGCCTGCTCGCCAAGCGCATGAGATGCTCGACATACCGACGGTTGTCGTCTGTGCTGTACGGATAGTCCTGCGTCGCGGGATCACCGCCGATGGCTGCAAACACTGCTTGCGCGGCGCGTGCGATGTCGGCTCTGCGATCTTCGAGCGGAACTTCCCGCTGGAACGTCCGTGCCGCCGACCAGTCGAGAACCACAACAAAGTGGTTCGACGGACTGATCAGCACGTTGTTACCAGTGAGCATGCCAACGGTGATTCCTTGGCCGTGCGTAAATGCAAGCAGCTTTAGAAGCCGTCCCATGATCCAAGCACTGGTTTCCAGATCGATGCGCAGCCGATCCTTGTTGATCAGGTTAGACAACGGCACCATCATAGAGATGGAGTCGATATCTTTAAACGTCAGGATGTTAACCCGACGCTTGCCCTGCTCATCGCAGATAAAACTGTCCACCAAACCTGGGAAGAGACGATCGTAGTTGAGCATCCGTCCCTCTGAAACCTTTGCGTATTCCGTCTCATAGAGATCGGAAGTCTGCTTGAGCTTCTTTAGTACGAACGCCGCACGGTCGAGTCCACTGTTGTGCTCGATCTGGGCGGCGACTTGTAGCAGATACTGCTTATCGGCAGCAACATCCTTGCAGATGTAGAGCCGAAATGCTGCAGCTTCTGCCACTAGTCTACCGATGCGGTACTGAGTAGTGCCATTCGTTATTACCACACCTATAACATCCTTTCGTGGTAGTTGAAGTATGGAATGTTCTGAAGAGTCGGCGTGCTGCCTGCACTCTTCGTCTTACTAAGTATTTTGCCAGGCTGTTAAGGTTCTACATCTGGGAGACGTAGCTCCGCATGGATAAGTGTATTACAAACACGAACTGATGTAAGTGTCATTCTAACACTAACTCAAAAGCATAGCAACTTTAAATTAACAAGTACCTATTGAACTATTGGCGACTATCAATATCACGCTGCCAGGCTTCCAGCATACGGGCATGACTTTCTCTATCCTCATTTATTAATTCTCGGACACTATCATCGATTTGCTGATAATTTTCTGCTGAATCAAGCCCCTCTTGGCTAGAAGCATGTTTCAGCACAACATATGCCATTAAATCTAAATTCTCAGGGTTAAGACTAAGTTTCCACTCCTCAACGAACGGCACTAACGCACAGCCGGCACGCCGAAATTGGGTTTCGGTATATGGTATGCCACGCACCAAAGTTTCTTTATTATTTTGTCCACCTGACTGGTACAGCTTGCAACCGATTGCTACACCGATGCCCGTTAATGTGATAAGCCCGAGTCCAGCACGACGACTAAATGAGATATTTTCTAATTTTTCAAACATATAGAAAAAATACCACGAAAACGAAATTTAAAATATTGCTCATGCTAATACGTGTCAATCGTAGATATCGAGACTATATACAGTAGGAGTATGTATTTTGAGACAGCGAAACTATGAAACTTGGTCAAGCCGTTGCTCAAGGGCTTGGGCTTCAATAGGACTAAATGAAATTATTTCTAGTGTATGTTGAACTGCTAATGCCCCGGCTGAACAGGGTACATATAAAGATTGACCCTCGCCGCGTTCAGCTGCAAATAGCACTATATGGGCATGATCAGGAATACCAAACCCTTCAGTATGTGTAATAACACGCTGTCCTGGCTGACAATGCTGTTTGATTTTTTCTTCTACCGCGTCGGAAACCTCGTGCAGCAACCGTTTAGTGATTCGAGGTAAGTCACTAAAATATACCTCCTCATCCGGCATGCCCTCCCGTGGCGCCACAACTACATGCATGGGAAATTTTGCGAAAGGATCAGCTAGAGCCATAACGCCATAGCGTTCTGATTTAAATAAATGATCTCCGACTAGTGGCTTCTCCCAAGCATCTTCAAACCGAGTCCGTCCCCGAGGTATTCCTGTGGTTGAATTCTGTCTAATCATGATAGATCACTTAATGCCGTGCGCGGCTTTGGCAGCTTCGATTATAAAAGCTGCCGGAGACAAATTTATGCTTTTTAATGCGGCAGCTCGGTCATATAATTCCTTCTTCTCTGGATCATCAAGTTGTGGTGTCTTTTCAGTATAGCTTAAGGCTTCTGCAAATCTTTCCCCAAGTATCCCCTTAAAAAGTAGATTGTCTTTGACAATTGCTGCGCGAGATAAATACAGCGCAGGTACTTCATGTAGCGCCCGATCATTTAGTAAGGATGGGATATAATTGTCTGAAGCATCTAGTCGAGATAACTCTTCTACTACAGCAAGTTGATCCTGGCTGGGTTCATAAAACGAGCTTGCAGCCTGACCAAGACGCAAAGCACTCCCCATCTGTTCTTCAATTAACAGCAACGCACCAAAACTATCAACTTGTCTCTCAACCGAGGCAATATCCAGCACGTTCATATCGCCATATGCCAGATTCATGCCGTATATATCTGTAATCCAGTTATTGCGAACAACTCTTTCTTCCGGAAACCTAATTGGAGCAGTTTGCATGCCGAACCTGAGCTCTACACTTCGATTATTCATTAAAGCTAAAAATACCACAAATACTGATGTTTGTAAATAGTTATCTATTCACGTTTTTTGTAGTACGTGAACATAGCCTGCATGATGTTGAAAGCCACTAGGCTTTAATAGATGTTCACCGTAGAGATACAGATCATCTTTCAGAGGAGTTTTCCAGCTAGGATGCCCTGGGACTGAGCCAATTATACATTCGCTAATAAAATCAAACTGACCGCCTGTATTTGCTTTGATGGCTGGAATAGCTTCCGGGGAACATAGATCAACAACAGTGTGCGTATCTACTAATTTTGCTTGGCCTGATCCAAGCGATTCGCCATCTACAGTATGTACTTCAGCCCCCAGGGTTTTAGCAACCATGGCAAAACCAGGCACTATGCCGCAACCCAAATCTAATAGCTTGAAATTTTTTAGTACTTTTTTGACACGCATTGCTTTCGCTAAGCTAGCTAAGCTGGGAAACAGCATACTGTTACTGGCTAACTCTCGAATCTCTGGATTGGGTGCTACCGCCAGAGCAACCACTAATTGGCTGACACTAGCGGGTGTATTATAAAAAAAGCCTGTACCGAATCCATCGGGAGGAATAGTATCAGTAAAGAGTAAAGCATCCTTACGAGCAAGTTTCTTTACCGGCATACCACTAACATTGTTGGCAAAATGCCGATACAGATCAAACCAAGAATCAGGAAGTTCAGAGCGCACCAATCCAACTGCCATAATTATAAACCTTCTCCAAACAGCTCAACCAATAGGTAACAAATAGTTTCCCTACTCTTCACAGGAGCTCACTAATCTTCTTCTAGGTTGAGCGCTAGCATACGTTCATTTTGCTCAATTAACTGAGGTTTTAAATCAAGAAGACCTTCTAAAGAACCCAGAAAGCCTCCCAATGGTATTGCGTATGTACCGTCTTGACGATCAATATAGGGAACTTTGTCATTAGCCATATGGATATATACTGCCTCCGGCTCAATAAGGACCAACTCTGCACATTCTTCAGGGCTTAATATGTCAACTTTATATGCTTCCCGCATTGCATTCTCCTTAAACTATTGAGATAACCGTACTATCTTTATTTAATTTTGTCAACAAATGAAAGCTTTACGCATAAGTGAAATGGCTTTCATGAATGTACATATTTTTTGCTTATGATTCGCGTTGAGCAGACTGTTGTAGCTTGGACAATACCGCATTTAATGTCTCGCCAATTTCTGTTTGTGCGTCTTCGTTTTGATTTAGCTGATTTACGTCCAATTCATAGCGCTGACCAAGTAGATCGCCTGTCTCGTCCAACACCAGCTTGATCACTTACTACTAGGTGTATCAAGCTCGTGTCGTTAAGATTTAAAAGTGCTTTCATGTCTTCACGGGTAACTTCCCTGCCCTTTTGCGCGACCGAGCGGGCTTGGTCGTAACGTATCGCAAACTCTAACTGAATGTTATTAAAGCGTTCAATATTATTGCTATCGCGTTGAATATCAATAGCCCAAGTACGCAAAATCGCCTGATTATTATCAGGTGGCGCCTGCAGGTCAACAACAATCTGTATGCCGTCCACAGCAGTTTCCTTATTTATAAAGCCGACACACTCTGTAGTGTCTAGATCGTTTGGGCGCGTAGCGGTGTCGCTCCACTTTTCCATTTTATGAGCAAGCGCAGTACTTAAATCAATAATTTCGTTACTGATCTGTTTGATCGTCATATTGAGTTTTTCTAACATAATGACAAGTATAACAATAGTAGCAAGCTATTCAGCTTCTAATATCAGGGCTTGATCACTGATTCTGTATGCCATCACGGCTAGCTGGCCATAGTGGCGCAGAGTAAGATCCATAATTGATCGTACTTTTTCTTCATCGCATGCAACTCTTACGGGTATCACCGTCTCGGCAAATAGATTTCCTTGAGAATCTTCCCATCGTCCCTTGGCGGTGCGCATTATGGTAAGTCCGCCAGTTATCAGTCGCACTTCTTCATCCCAAAGCTGGTGGTGCACAACAGTAAATTCATCACCATTATTGTTTGAAGCTGGCACTAAGACTTCCCATAACTCTGAAGCTATTTCTTTCATAAGTAATTAATATCACAAAAGTAGTGATTCGTCAATGTACTGGCTACTCATATAAGCAAGTTTTGTACTACAATAATTTACAAACTTGCCCAAAAACACCTATAATCACTGCCTTTGATCATCCCTAATTGCATATACTTCTTGTCTAAAACAGGATTATTAATCGCGGAATATACTAAAACCTCAGTATGGCCGCGTTTTTTTAACACTTTGGTCGCAGCAGCATAGAGTTTCTTCGCCATATCGTGGTTTTCAGGGCTGGTAATAAAACGATACAACATAGCAACTCTTCCATCTTCAATGATCGATACAGTGCCGAGAATAGTTGAATCATCTTCATACACTATAATGGCTTCGGAATCAGATTGTATTTTAGCCGCTAGTCGTTCTCTCCCGTCACGACTTTCGTCAAATACACCTCCGTACCACTCCGGATGTAAATATAAATTCTTCAATTGGTCATAATCAGAATCTCGATAACTTCTTATCATGCTCTAACTATACCAAAACAAAAAGACTTCCAAATTTTCGTTAGAAATTCCCGTCCCAGGCATTTCTTCCTAGTTACCAAAACATGTAAAATAAATACATGGCTACAAAAATATTTGGCGGCACAGTACACAAAATGCCCGCCGATCTACGCAAAGCGCTGGTTGCTGATCCAAAAGTGCTCGCTCAATGGGGAGACATTACCCCGCTCGCGCGTAATGAATTTATCTGCTGGGTTAAGAATGCCAAACAAATTGAAACTAGAAATCGTCGCATCCAAAGATCGTGCGAAGAACTTCTCGAAGGAAAACGCCGTCCCTGTTGCTGGATCGGTTGCATTCACCGCCCAGACAAGTCAATTAGCCCTTCGGTGCGCTGGGCGCTCGATAAGCAATCTAAAAAGTCATCATAAATAACTAGCTCATACACAAAATACCACAAAAGTGGTATTTGCCAAGCCGCGGCTCTCGCTAGTGGATACGCTATGCAACTTTACTTTGCTGATGCGCAAGATTTTCCAGTGTTAGGTAAAGCTCAAGCTCTGCTTGCTGGACAATCTCTAATTCAGGATAATATCCAGGGTATAAATCGTGAAATGCCTTAACTGTCCCGTATTTGCCTGTATCTATCATTTTGCCTGACACTAAGGCGAGAACAGCTTTACCTGCCACGTAGGCTCAGCTCGGCAGATATTCCGCGGTTGAGTCGACGTTCGCAAGTGAACCGATTCCGCTTAACGCATCGTGCCCTTCTACAAACTCGTGAAATGAATCATCCTCGTTAAGGACGACAAATATCTCACTCTCATTTAGTCCGGAGCATACTGATTTGATGTCTTGAGGTCCTAAGTCTCCCCAACCCAGTTTATGCCCATCTGCGTTGTACCAGCCAGCATTTTTTACTAGTCGTTTTTCTTCGCCAAGACTTTCTCGAAATTGACTTGTTCGTAAATTGAAAAGCGTGGAATCGTGTGGCGCTCTTTTAAATTCTCCACCGTACATACCAAGGGTAAGTCGCTTTTCCATAAAACTAAAAATACCACTAAATATGGTATTTTCATATTGCTTATGATCGGCTCCCGCTAGTGAACGTACTTTGCAACTGGGGTGCAGTTCTATCGAGTTCTGATTGCAAAAGCGGCCATGACCGAGCCTAAGATAAACTCTGGTCGATCAACATGGCCGCCAAATGGAGTGCTGGTAGCCTGTTCTCTGATGACTGTTATTACCTCGGATAAGTCGTCGGGTACATCTTGATCTGCGAATACCCAGCCAGCAGTATTCCTGCCGGCTGCGAAGGCTGGCATATTTTCCAGTTCAACGCCAAGTTGCATTGCCAACTGATCCATTTGACTGACTGTACGCGTACCAATTTGTTCATGAATACTAACTGGCATAGTGTCTCCTTATTTGTAGATACAGCAAGAATACCACAAAAAGTGATATTTGTAAATGCTTCCGCTCTCACTATTGAATGTATTTTTGTAACTATCCTAAATATTATTAGCAAATTAATTTAATTTTTTGTCTTTGATAAATACTTCTCGGCCATGAATAGACGTGCCATCAGAGAATAAAACTATAATATCATTTATAAGAACTGCTCGCTTATGGCCTATCTCGTATTTAACGCGGTCATTTGTATACCACCAACCGATTGATGCCGTATTCGATGAAGTTATTGTGAAGTCACCAACCCAGACTAAATCATTTAGCTCAGGTGGGTAATTAATGCTTACTTGAATTCTAAAATCAGTTCCGCCGACATAATCCAGTATTGCAACCGACTGGGGGTCACCTTTTATCTGGTAAAAGTCTATATTTCCCACGTCGTCTTCGTTTTTATATGCGTAACCCGTGTATGTACCTGCCATATCAGCATATTTCTTATATCTGTAGACGATTCCTGTGAATAGCCCAGTAATATAGGCATAAAGAGTTGTCGTAAGCGATATAAGTACTGTCTGGGCTGGTTCTGCTATATTATCTCCAGCTACCCGGTATCTAATTATTAATCCGAAGACGGACAAAGCTACGGCGCTCATGAATGCCAATGTAAATGTCCTGCTCTTACACAAGATCTTAACTATGTTCCAGACTGATCGTATTAAGCTATTCATTTGACCAGATTATCCTCTGATTGCAACGCTTGTGCAAGTTGATATTAAATATTAACCAACAAAGATAACTTTCTGACAGGGCTGTCATTTCTCTATCTCCCTACCTCACAAAACGATCACTTATCAATATGGTGCTTTCGAACTTACAGCTTGAGAGTGATTTACTTCGGTGGGAACTAAAAAAGCCATTCGATACGATGGCCTTTTGTTCCAATAATGGAAATCGGCTCACCGTAATAGAGGAAGTTTATTGCAATAAAACTAGATTTTGCCCGCTAACTCAGGAGATTGGTGTCAGATTAGCGGATGTACTTCGCAACTATTTTTGCCCGCTAAACTCTACATCTAATACTAGAGCGACCCCTGAATTTAATACAACCACCCTCAGATCGTTGGTTGCTAAAAGTTCGTTAGCTGCCAACTCATAACCAGCATCCTTTAAAAATTCTGGAATTCCATCTTTTGCAGCCAATCCTCTAGCGACTGGGATTTCGCCTGCATCACGATACCTTTGCCAATCGTGCCCAGGCATTAACATATCTGCGAGTACTTTGCCTACTCGGTCATCCACATCTATTAGGGTAATTACAGTATCTTCGCCAGTACGTCCTAATTCTTCAACTCTTTGCGTGAAATGCCTTACCCGCTCGGCATTGCCTTTAAAGAATTCCATTGCTGCCTGAGTTCTTTCAAGCTGCTCTCTTGTAGGTGACTGGCTTGGATCTGGGATAATCGATCCATCTAAGCTTGATAAAAATTCCATAAAAGAAAAATACCACAAAAGTGGTAATTAGTCAATATATGGCTACCGCTAATGGACTTACCTTGAACTATAAGTGCGGATGATCGCGACGCCTGTTGTTCTTCGGCTCGTTGGCGCCTAAGGTTTCCCGCGATTCTTAAACCCCAATTGCAACTCCGGCTAAAAGGATCTCTGACGCAGAAGTGAAGTCGCTTACATCCCTTTCACCAATTGTAAAGCTCACAAAATTTACAAATTCTGCGGCTCCGCTTAATGCCAGAACTGTGGTACCTACACGCGCAACCCTAAATGTCTTTAAGGGGTGCATTAGAGCTTCAAAAGCGTCGGCTAGTTCAGAGACTTGCTCTTTATTGATTTCCATAAAACAAAAATATTACAAAAGTGGTAACCTGTCAAAATCTGGCTCACCACAATAGCGGAAGTTATAGCTACTATTAAGCAAGGATTTAGCGATTACGAGTTAGGATGATTATTAGTATCTCGGTTTTTTCCCCACTCTTTGAAAGCATCGCTATTCTCTGGAATACCTATTCGAATCTCAGGCATATCAGTAGGTAAAGTGCTTTCTGAGGGCGCCTGCTCTAATTCGCCAGCATCACGTCGTCTTTCCCAGTCCTTAAAAGCATCGCTATTCTCTGGAATGCTTATTCTAGGCTCAGGAAATTTTTCAGAACTACTCATAATAAACAAGAATACCACATAAAAGGTATTTGTAAATGTTTGGCTCACCACGGTAGAGGAAGTTATAACCGTTATTAAGCGTGATTTTCAAACTTTTTAGAACTGCAAGTAGTAGTCTTTATATGAATAATTAGGTATTTAGTTAAAGAAATCAGACAAGATTGGCGCGAGAGCATCTGCTTTAACATCATGAGTTTGCCCTTCTAATGATTCCAATTTTGCATCTTGCATAGAATTTGACAGCTTTTTTGCGGTATCGCTCATAAATGACGGACTTTTGGCACCGTACAGTAAAAGTGTCTTTGCATAAATATCTTTGGTATCTAACGTCGGGTACTGTTCTATGAGTGCAATAGTGTCGTAAGCAAGTGTAGGTGCCATTGCTGTTAGGCCTTTCCACATTGGAAGGCGCTGCATCGCTGCGATCTGCTTATCGGTTACGCCGACTGACTTAACAAATAAAGTTACGGCTTCACCGGTTTTATCTTCATCAAGAAACTGTGCAAGCTTTTTTCTGTATGCTTGTGATTCTATTTGTGAGGAAGGATCATAATTATAAGGTAATTCATATAATGCTAAGGCGTTAACCTGCTTGTCTAATTTGATGGCTGCCATCAAGGCTAGTATACAGCCAGAAGAATGACCATATAAGAATGCGTTGCCGCAATGAGTGTCGATGAGTGCTTTAATATCCTCTACTTCCTTATATGTGGAGTACGGCTGAGTGTCTGTACTCTCTCCTCGGCCTCGACGGTCATAGGCTACGACCGTAAAGCTATCCGATAGTAACTCTGTTAACTTCTTACCTTGGCTTCGCCTATTTAGTGCTCCAAGTACCAGAATAACTAAAGGTCCTTGTCCTTTTTTATTGTAAGCAATTGTCGTTCCATCTTTGGATGTAATTTTAGGCATATAGGAATTGTAACAAAGAAGTTGTTACCATGGTTTCAATTCTATTCTGCTTTTATAAAAAGCCGTAACCAAATGAAAGTACTGATTTCATATAATAGGGTTTAGAAATCCGGTATGAAGGAAGCTATAAGCACTATTCAAAGTGATTATACATTTATATAACTTTCTTACTTGCTAAGTTTGGCGTCTTTATTAACTTGTTGAAGGGTCCAAGTATTCCCGTCAGGATCCTCAAAGTAGGCGTATTTTACGCCCCCCATACCATTGATCTCACTAATACTAACTTCGTTTGCAGCTAATTTGTTTCTTGTGTCTTCAATGTCAGCTACAACGAGATGAGTATTTTTTATTGAACCAGGCTCAGATAATTCGCCCATACCCATACCAAATACGATGGAGCAACCCGAGCCTTTAGGTGTAAGTTGGACAACTCGCATACCATTTCCAGGCTGTACGTCATGATCGAGATTAAAACCCAATTTATTTTTGTAAAAATCAATACTTACATCAATATCATGAACAGGCAGCATTATGACTTCAATCTTCATCTCCATAAAACTTCTCCTCATTCGCCTCGGTAGGCTTTTTCAAGTGCGCTTAAATCTAATTTGCCATCCATGCTAAGCATAGCGGTGCTAACTCGCTCGGCTTTAGCTGTGTCTGGATCACTCATCATCGCATCTAGACTTTCAGGCATGATCTGCCACGTTACGTTGTACTTGTCAGTAACCCAGCCACAAGACATCACTTGACCGTCTTCTGATAGTGCGTTCCAGAGCATATCAATTTCTTCTTGATCTTTGCAACTTACAGCTATCGAAGCTGCTTCACTTAACTTATACATAGGGCCACCATTTAGGACTGTGAAGTTTTGCCCATTCAGTTCAAAATCTACTGATGATACTGATCCTGCTTCAATTCCTGCCGCTTCAGCAACAGCCTCAGTTACGTATGATGTCCGTATAATTTTCGCATCTTCAAACAGCGATACATATAGATTTACTGCTTCATCTGCTCGATCATTCATCCAAAAAAATGTTACTACTTTTCGCATTCGTTCTCCTTATATCTTAAGTTTATTTTTGTAATCTAACTATATCAGAGAAAGACATTGTGGTTGGTTTCAATTCCACTTCGGGTATATAAAAAGTCAGAACCAATTAACGGTTCTGACTTCATCTAGTACAGCATGGCTCCCCATACTGGACACACTTCGCAACTATGAATTAGAAATCATGGACTTTGGGCGTAAAAATAAACTAATCAAAATAATAAGCTAACAGAGGTCGAAGCCCAAAACACCTGCTGTGTCTCTATGCGAGTAGGGGGGTACCCCCCTACTTTTTTAGGTAAGGTGGTGTGGCTAGGCGTTGCACAATGTCGAATATTGTGCGATGACTACCAAGGTTTATTGCGTGTTGTACAAGGACTTGTGCGACTTGCTCGCTATTTATACGAAGAATAACCCCCACCTTCTCTTTTGCTTTCTTGTTTTCTGTACTTAGTGCTCACGCAAAATTTTTTAAGAAATGCCATACCTTAAGCGAACGTATGATACTAGTCTTTCATTCAAAAGATCGCTGCTTATCTGCCACTGTGAAGTAATGTTGCTGATGAATTCCTTAGCTTTATTATCAAGACTATCTTTTGATGAGGCAAGCCCCGCTAAGTCGAGGCTGATGAGATTAGTATCTAGTAGCTTATGATGGTTCTCGCACAGCCATATTCCATTATCACCATCCATAGCGTGCTCTAGCTTTTGTTCTAGCGAAAGAGAGCTGTCTCGTTTGATGGAGGCAACAGGCCAGATATGCGCACCTTGTATTAGTTCAGGAATCTCACAATCACAGAATGTACATTTTTTCGGTCCAAGCTTCGCTAATAAGTTGTATATAAATCTTGGTGACCTTAGGCTGTCGTCAGCTTCAAATTCGGTTCTTTCGAGTCGCATATCAGTTATTACAATATTGATGTTTCCAAGTTGCTCTAAGACTTGCATATCAGGTGCTGGGAGGGTGGTGAGATTTTGCTCCGTTATTTGATACAGATTTATATGATCATTCGATATTCTTGACAGAGCTACGCATAGCAGAGTCGTCTCCTTCTTGCTAGCTCCATAAGTTTTACCGTAGACTTGAACCCTGTTATTCTCATCTTTTGTTATATAGGTGGAGTTATTGCTCCGATTTCTTGATCTATTACTATCCCTGCTTAATATCAAGTCATCAGCTGACGTGAACGGATTTATCTCTGTGCTGAGATGATTTTCTGGATTTAATAACTCGATCCCGGCTGTGTTCATTAGCCTATACATAAAATTGAAATAGGCTGATTCGTACGAGCCTTCTGCTGGGAGGAAGTAAAAACACATACGTTTGCTGGTATGTTCATCCAGGAAGTATCGAGTAAATGCGCTGGGTAGACTCTGGAAGCTTGAATTCCTACCGTGAACTGAATCTTCCGAGAAAGATACGTAAGCAATCGTGCCCTCGTACTCCAATGTAGCCAGTCGTCCTACGTTTACCTCATCAAGAAAGTCGCACGTATAGTTACGTTGACCGGTTATCCTGTAACAAATGTCTGCGAGTATATCTTCGGTCAATAAATCCGAGTACTGATCCTGACGTTTTTGAAATTTATTCTTTATGGTGAAATGAGGAGTCATGATTATTAGTAATTTACTATTAAAATCTCTTTTCGTCGAATATTCTGTGCAGAAATTTCAATGGTTTTATATCCTTGGTCTGCAACCCAAGCATTAACAATGTCATTAAATTCACCCCCATGCTCAACAACATATGAAATCATAAAAAACGCGTCTTTCTTATCAAGCCTATCTGCAAAATCGAGCAACTTACGCTCAGTCTGAATATCCCAGCCCCCAAAACCTCGCTTGCCGTCGTTATACGAGCCACGCGTTAGCCTGTAGGGCGGATCCATGTAAACGAAGTCGCCTTTCAGTATTTGTGGTTCTAGACTCAAAAAATCTTCCGCAGAGAATGTAAAGGAGCCCTCTTTGATTTTTCTAGAAAAACTTATCATCTTAGCTAATACTCTATCGTTGAACCATCTCATACCGACAGGATTATTGAATTCGTGCCTGCTATTAAACCGAAGTTGCTGCTGAAACCCATACAGTAAAACTGTGTATAGAAGACGTGGATCACGTACGTTTGCTGGGAGGGAGTTATAGTATTTTCTGGCTGCTAAAAAACCTTCGGCGTAGGACGCCTTTAGGTCAAACCGTCTAGATATCTTCCTGATATAAAGAAGATATTGGTACGTGTCGTTTTTTTGGAAGGACTCTACGAGATCTCTAACAAAGTAATTGGCGTCGTTATAGAATACTTCTTTATCATCAATATTTATGCCAACGTTAAATCCACCGCCAAACAGGTCAAAAAAACGATTATATTGAGCAGGCAGGTTCTTTTCTATGTACTTGACCAGTTTTGACTTACTACCTATATAGTTCAGAGGTGATTCATAATCAATTTCTTTAGGATCTTTCTTCTCCACAAAGAACAGATATTCAGAGTGCCCATTTTTCTTAATTGATTTATGGTTCCCATATCTCTTGTAAGATAGTTCTTTGCAGAGATAGGTTTCTTCTTTCCCATAGCGTTTAAGGATTGATTCAATAAAGCCTTTCGTCATTAAGCCATCGGTGCTATAGCTAAAAATGATATACCTCGCCTTAGTTTTCGCAACTATGCTATCGAATAGAATATGTGCTTTAAAATCTTTAGACCAGTCCGATCTCATGGGGCCAGTAGGTCGAGAGCCTGTAATTTTACTGATCGTTGGCTTGTCGTTTAAAACCAAAGTCTGTAACAGATGGTACTGCGTGCCATACTGATTCTGCGTATAGGGTGGATCAATATAGAGTATGTCGCAAGTAACATCCTGAATAATATCCTCCAGTTTTTTATTAAAAGATGCGATGTTGTTATGTGTCTCGGTTTCATTCCCAATTCTAACTAGTCGTAGTGGCTTTAATGCTCTGTTGTCCCAATGCTTGAGAAATGCTCCGTATACTCCTGCCACATTTGCAACTAGTGATATTGACTCAATTAAACACGCAAGCAGGTAGTCTCTCTCGTTGCCGGATAAAAGTTTTTTTGAATGCCACAGCTCAATTTGGCCGCGCATAAAGTCGACTCTACCCGCATTTTGTTTTGATAGATACATTCTACTTGAGCCACCAGGGGAGTAATTTGAATAGAAGAACCCCTCAATCGTGTTTGGCGAATCATTTAAGTAATCAATGGGGTCGAAACCAAGACTCTGAAAGTGCATTTCTCCGGCAAAAAGTCTACCTCTTGAGTAGACTACACACCAATCCAAGAGATCGTTAATTATTAAGTCGAAGTCATCTTTAAAATGATTTGCAACGGAGCCGGAACCACAAAAGGCATCGAAGAATACGAGACGTTTTTTTGTTAATCCCTTTTCTTCAAGTAAGCTACGGATCTCCGGCAAGATCGAGTCTTTATTTCCAAGGAATCTCATTTTTTACTTCTAGTAACCATAAATAATATGATGAGTATAGCAATATGCGTATCCAAAATCCATACTAATTACAGATAATAAAACCCACTATCTGTATTACTAGATTAGTATCCTTGGTTATATGGTGAGGAGCCTTTAAGTCAGCTTTCTGACTCTTCGTCAGCTAATTGCTCTGCAATTAACTCTTTAACTTTTTTCAGCTCCTCATTTAATTCTTGTATATATTCATTGCTTACCTCCCGTTGAAGCGCACGCGTAAAACCTTTCTCTACCTGAAGCTTTAATGCGATGTCCTTCTCGATGAGAATTGTAAGCAGTCGCGAAAAGATACGTTTGAGTTGAGTTTGACTATTTGCCGAATCACCAAGATCTACAAAATACTCTTGTGCCTTTTCGTTTTCTTTAATATCGAATGTGAGAACATCGCTTTCGCCTTGCTGGGAAAGGACAACTTTAATTATTTCTTGACTCATAAATATCCTTTCTTTCGTAAAATGCTTCAACACCCCCTTCGAGTACCGTCATACTTGTTTCTTTCCAGCTTATTACATCATTATCATCTCTTATATTGATCAGGGAGTTGATAAACGGATTGCCAATGTATGTTTTATAAACACCATTATCATGGTCTCGGAAGATGGTTGCATAAGGTAACGTCCTGACCGCAATATTGGCATTGTGTGTCGCTATGACCACCGTTTTGTTACTCTTGCCTAAATTGGATATTTTCGGACGAATATTCTTGTCTATATAGGAGTTGCCCATTCCAAGTTCAGGTTCGTCAAAGATATATACGTCCTTATCTTCGCCTAGAACTTTTTGCATCATGAGGATAGACTTCTCCCCATTTGAGGGCTTATACTCCTCGCCATTCGATAAGATAACTTCTTTCGAAAGTCCTAGGAATTGCTCGGTGGAGTTAACGCCTGTAGTTTCCAGCTCATCCGATAAGGTGCTAACTTGATGGTAGATATCCTCACTACAGTAGTTCTCTTTAACGCCCCCCAATAGTTTTAACGCATTTTTAATATCCGTAACTTTTTTGTCCCCGAACTCCCCGCTCCTGGATTCACTACAGCACATCCTGTACCGCGACTGAATATAAACATTACCCTTACTTTCAAGGCTACCAATCGATTTTCGCTCACGTACCTCTTTGCCGTTGATGTTATTTAAGATTGATTGGACACTCCGATGTAGCTTTATGCGGTTAGCCGCAAAAGGGCTAAATCCCGTTGTGCCAGGACGCGACACGGTATTCGTTTTTTTATCAGTGAGACGCTTTATTATCTCGATACTCCAGTTACTAAATTGTGAAGCGTACACATTGATAAGCTCATCGCGATACTTATTTGCGATTAAATCTTCGAGTCGAGCGAGAAGTGTATCAAGTTGTTTTGAATCAGCAGACGTAAGGTATTTTGTGGCATCTACTCGGTTAAAGACCCGGATTGCTCGGCGGATGTTTTTAATATCTTCCTTAACCTGCTCAAATTCTTGACCGTCTTCTTGCTGGTATGTACTCGCGAGAGTAATCTTCATACGCTGTTTATTAGCATTAATGTCCTTGGTGTTAATCCATTGAACATAATCCTGTATTGGTGTGGGGCTTTTGTCTTCCCAGTCTTTAATAGCCTGAAAGTGATCTTCGCAAGATAGTGCGTTCACTTTGCCCACGTGTCTCATCATGTCGTCAGCAGACAATAGCTGATTGAATTGGCTGTCCTTCTCGCTTCCGCGATATACGCAGCAGCTGTAGCCCTGTTTTTCAAATGTCTCCTGTACTGCTTTAAGGATTTCACTTTTGCCAGTGCCTTTAGGGCCAAAAACTACGTTAACTTCTTTATATAGCTTGAGGTCTAGTTTTACTTTTTCTGCAAAATTTATCGTTAAGCTCCTTGAATCGTTCTTATCCAAAAGGCTAGTTACCACTTGTGGATCACGTTTTGCTAACATATAAAGCTGATGAAAACTTTCAACGGGTAGCCTTAACTCTGAAAATGACGACTCTTCGTAGTCATTCCAGTCTTTTACGTCACTTCCGACGATAACGCGCGTGTTGTGATTAGCAAAAACTCCCATTGATCTGATGTCAGAGGTTTCGTTAAGTATCTTAAAGCTTTCGCCTACCAGCTCCAGTAGCTTCTTAGAATCTTCTTCGGATATTTCAGGACTTTTATGATAGTGAGGTAAATAAAAGCATTCAATGCTCGACAAGCCACTCACCACATTTTCTATATCAAGATAACAGTCTTCCGGACTAACTCCGTGTGTCAGTTTAGATACAATGTCATAGAAGTCGCTCACTGTTTCAGGATTACTTACTACTATCAAGTGCCATTGCTTTCCATTACTTCCATTAATATTAAGCTCGATACCAGGCCATACTTGGCAATCATCTCCAGCAGCAGTAGCTAGCTCGTTGTACTGGGTAGTATCGAATACGTTATGGTTAGTGATGGCTACGATTTTTACGTCTGCATTTCGTACTTTTTCTGCAAATAATTCTGGCGTGACATTACGCGTGGCAACTTCGCCCGATTTTACCTTTTTTGTATGGCAGTGAAAGTCAACTCTCATGACTTAATGTTAACCAATGGTGCTTGGTTTTCATAATGCTTACGCTTGAGAATAACACTTAAGAATTGTCGTTTTTATCTGTGTATATGTCATAGGTCAGCTCGGCCAATGCCTGAGCATCTTCTTTTATACGTTTTTCTCGCGCAATTTTTAATGCCTGTACGGCTAGTACATCAAGCGTCTCGACTAATTCTTCAATCTGCTTGTCTGTCATGGTATTGGCTATATTGCCAAGAATCTTACGTGCTTCTTTAATTGAGATAATCATTTACTTTTTCTCCCGTTTATTTAGTGAATACCCCTATACTGATTGTATAAGGAAGATGTGATGAAAGATTCTGAGAATAACGACCCTTTTGGTTCGCCGGAAGAAAACGACATAAGGCGTTTACTGAATAATGATTTCCATGCCTATGTGACGATCATCGGAAAGCTTGATGATTTAATCAAAGAAACAAGGAAAAACAACTTAAAATTAGATGAATTAGAGGAAACAGTTTCATATTTTGCTTATATTCCTAAAAGAGGGTTTCTTCTGCGCTACGATCACAAGAAACAAGATTTATATTTTCAGCGAAATTTATCAATGCATTTTGAGGGTAAAGAAGCGGATATCCTTTCAATTATGTTTAAGAAAAAGGACGGACGACCACACAAAAAGAAATTCCAGGTTGGAGACGTATTTGAGAAATTCCAAAATGAACGGAGAGACTTTAAGAGTCCTAAAGCAATATCACTCACAGTTTCACGAATTCAGACTAAGATTGATTTGAAATATAGGCTTGGTACGATATTCGTAGTCACAACTAAAGAATTTTACTTTTCCAGAAAACATCAGAGCAAAATTCCCAAAATAAGTTAGAGATATCTCTGACTTTTAATTTTGATTTACTTTCTGTATGTCCGCAGGAAGTGAAGAAGATGTGATAGAAAAATTAGTCAGCTTCTTTGAATTGCTTGCGACCATAGAAAGCAATTCAAGTGGAAACACCGATAATATCTGAAATAGAAATCGTTCCAATCAGACCTAAATTTGGACTGATAGCTTTTGCGAGTTTTGTGCTTTTTGACGCTCTGTTCATCGGGGGTGTTGGTATCCACACTCGCCCGCACGGTGGAATACGACTTGTTTACCCTCGAAAAAAGAATGTAGACCTTTGTCATCCTGTTAAACACGAACTTGGTTTACTGATTGAAGACGCGGTGCGAGATGTATTGGTGGAATACGAGATAATCTGATGACATTTGTAAAATCCTCAAAAACCTTTGAGCGGAAATGGGGTCCATATACTGCACTTCATTATTACACTCAGATTCCAAATAAATTGTTAAGAAATCTCGGAAAACTAAACCTTGGCAAATCCGAAGCTATTGTATTACTAATCGTTATTTCATATGGCGAAAACAAAAAGCTTCGTCATCAAAGAATTGCTAATGAAATGGGTGCCGATATCAAAACAGTTAAAAAGGCACTTAAGGGTTTAGAAGAAAAATCATTTATCGAAAGAAAACTTATTTCAGGAGAATCATACCGCCATACATGGAATGGTTTAGTTAAAGTGTTGGATAACATGGAAGAAAGTACCCACACCCCTCTCCAAAAAACGGTGAGGGGGGTACCCAATAATTCCGCTTACCCTCCCCAAAAGTTGGGGGGTATTAAAGACAAAGAAATAGATTTAAAAGAAAGCATAAATCGTGAAAATTATAAGCAAAAATATAACGAGTTAATTAAGAAGCGAAGCGTATGAGATATAATGATAGTGCTTTTCCAATTCAACTATATGTCGGGCTGTTTTTATTTTCTGCTCTTAATGGGCGGTTGCTTCAGAAAGACGGCTTCGGCTTGTTGGACTGGAAAAGCGGCAACCGTCCATTTTTAGTAAGGGAGAGAAAATGAAAGCTTATCTATTAGCCAGAGTATCTACTGACGACCAGAAAGACGCGCTTCCAGCGCAAACCCACCGATTATTAGAGTATGCCAAACGGAGGGATTATGACTTTCAACTGTTTGAACTCAAAGAAAGCGCCTATAAGGGCAATCGGGATGAATTCAAAAACGTGGTTGATGAAATCAAAAACTGGAATGAAAAAGCCATAGTCGTTTTTGACAAAATAGATAGGTATACAAGAGATAGTAGTTCGGAAGAAGTAAGGATTCTGCAAAGTTTGTATCGTGGCGGAAAAATTGAGCTTCACTTTCCATCAGACAATTTGTTTATCAATCAGTTCTCTCCGGCAACAGACCTATTACGTCTGGGTATGGGTATTGTTGTCGCTCAATACTATTCAGACGCAATAAGTGACAATGTAAAACGCCGGTTTGAGCAGAAGTGGCGTGACGGCGAATGGGCTGGTATGGCTCCCTTTGGTTATAGAAACACTGTGTTGCCAAATGGTAAGAAATGGATAGAACCTGACGCTTTTAAGGCTGACGCAATTAGGGACGCATTCACTCAATACGCTTCAGGAGTTATATCGGTTAAAGAATTGAGCAAGAATTGGAATGAATCCTATGGTTTAAGTCTATCCAGAAGTCAGCTAGACGCATTACTTCAAAACCCTTTCTACCATGGAGACATGCGGGTTAAAGGCGAACTATACACTCATAAGTACGAACCAATAATTTCAAAAGACTTGTTTGATCAAGCAGATAGCATTCGCAAAGGCTTCAATATCAAAAAGTATCGTTGGGCAGGACTACCGTTTGTGTATCGAGGATTAATTAAATGTGCCGAATGTGGGTGCCGAGTAACTTTTGAACGGAAGAAAGGTCTCTATATTTACGGCCACTGTACACTTGGCAAAGCCAAGCACAAGATAGCTTACGTATCCGAAGATTTACTGACCCAACAATTAATGAAAGCTTTCAAGAGCATACAGATTCCGCCTGAAGCATATAAGCAAGTTAGCGAGGCTCTACGAAGCTCTCACGAGGACAAAAAACGCGTACGTGAAACTACTTTGATGAACCTAGACGTTGAAATAGAAAAGTATCAAACTCGTATTGAAAAAGTATATGAGGATTACCTGGATGAAAAGATTCCAGAAAGCCTATATGACCGAAAATTTGAAGAATACAGACATTCCCAGAAGTCATTGCAGAATAAGCGTGTAAATCTAGAACTTGTAGAAGATGACTACTATGGAACAGTCACTCATCTGTTCAAGCTATCAAAAAACGCCCCAGAATTGTTTCAAAGAGCGAACATTGAGCAGAAACGGATGTTAGTAGAAATGGTACTCTCGAACTTGCGCTTAAAAAGAAAAGAACTCCTGTGGGAGTTCAATTCGCCATTCAATTTAATGGCTGAACATCAGGAATTCATTTCTTGGCTCCGGGGAAAGGATTCGAACCTTCGACCTAGTGGTTACACTTATTCACTACTTTCATAGTGGCGTGGACTATATCATCATCCTTTGCAAGGATGTAGGGCGCTGTCTGAGAGATTATTGTTAGGCTCACCCTCTAGTCTCTGAACCTTCCTGGATCTTTTAACCTAATCCTGGCTTGGCTGCGGATTACCATATGCAATTGCACGTAGGCTTCCCGCAATTCACCCTATTTTCACTGATTGGTTGCCCAAATCAGGCTGCGTATTCACAGCCACCCGCTCTACCGCTGAGCTACCCCGGAATATATCTGAACTTACTTATTCTAACTAACAGATTGATTTCTGTAAATGTTATTGTAGGGTTTCAAGCTTGGTAACACGCTGTTCGTGGTCGCGTATATTAACTTCTGCGTGTGACAAACGCATATCATTGGCTTCGAGCCGTGCCAGCACGACGGGAATTTGGGAAGTTAGTTTTCTCGACTTTTTCTAGACGTTTATCAATTTGCTCAACGTAACCGAGAATCCGACTGAACTGGTCGTTCATATGATCGATTAAATTGCTGAATTTTTTATCAATTTTCTTTTCAAAATCAATAAAGCGTTTATCGATTATTTTTTCAAAGTCCGCGAATCTATTATCAAGCGATTCGTTAATATACTTTTTATCTTCTCTGCTTAACATTCCCATGTCTCCAGTTTAATCTATCCTGATCTAATAGCATACACGTCAATTATTAACTTTTTATTAAATCAACGGAGATTGCTAGAAAAACGTTAGCGGTTTTTGAGTTCCAGCCGGTTGGCGCGGTCTTGATCTCGCTTTTTAATTATTTCGCGCTTGTCGTAGTTTTTTTTGCCAGTGCCGGCAGAGATACGCACTTTTATGTAGCGGCCCTGGGTTAAGAGTTCGGTAGGAATGATGCTTTTGCCTTGTTTTTTTGCTTCCAGCAAGTCCTTAATTTCACGGCCTTTTAGTAGAAGTTTGCGACTGCGAGTTTGCTCGGCTTCTTCCAATTTTACTCCGTTAAAACCAGTAATAGTGGCGTTTAACAGCCATAGTTCCTCGTTTTTTACCACAACGTAGGCGCCGCGCAAATGGCCGTGGCCAAGGCGCAGGGCTTTTGTCTCGGCGCCGGTCAAAACCAGGCCAGCAACAATCGAGTCGCCAAGATCGTAGTCAAATTTGGCGCGTTTATTGGTGATTCGTTTTACTGATTTTTTATTGTTATTCATCAGGAGTATTAGTATGACGTGAATTGACTATATTTACAATACGTGATGTAATAAACAGTATGATAAGCATGTCACAGGAGACTCTTGGAACCTTAATAAAACCCGACATGCAGCCCCGTATTGAGAAGGTTCGTGAGTACTGGCAAGACGTGTCCCTTCAAAGGGTAGCCGATGAAACGCATGATGCGCGCCGCATTGCGCCCACGCCAGGTACCTCGGCGGCAATCGTTCTCGATCCATTGAATCCAGAAGTTAATGAGTCCCGCACAATGGTGATAGCACTACCTCACCTTAATGGCTGGACTCGGCACCATTATATTAGGACGCGTACCGCGCAACAGCTGATTTGGCCTGACAGCCGGGTAATCGTTCTGCCAAATAATGCCTTCGGGCAGCAAAATTATGATCTTAAACATATGACGCAGCAAGAACGCCGGATGCTTGAAGATGGAAATATCAACCCTTTTGGCAAGCAGCAAGTTAGAACGCTGGAAAAAGTAGCAGAGTCGCTACGGCTCGGTGAACTGGGCATAACTGGCTATGGTTTTGGCGGACTGACCGCGCTGTCAATTGCCGCCAATTGCTCGAAGCACTACATATTCAGCCATGTGAATGCCGATGAAATTCCGAGCAAAAATGAACGTAGCTCTTTCCAGCTGCGGGCCGATCGTATTCGTTCCGGTCGCTTGCGTGACCAGCGGTTAAGTATTCAGGAGTCAGAGATTCCAGCGCTGCAGTCAGCGCTACGGTTCAGACGCCTAGCCGCGGATATGATGAAGTTTTATTTGAAAACCCAGTCAGATGAAGGCCATAAAATGGAAATGGTGATGGCCGGCAGTGCCCAAAACGAAATTACAAGGGCGTGTGACGGCAATCGCTCGGTAAAATTAGGCCATATAGAAAACAGTAAAATTTTTGACCCCGATTCGATAGATGGTGAACGTCTTAGGTTCGCATCTGCTTCACTTGTTTGCTACACCGGACAAGGTTTTCGGGGCCATACTAGCGGCGAGAATGTTATTAACTACGCTCTGATGGCCGGCCAAGGCTTGAACCGTTAGCAAGTCTAATGCGTTTTTACTCAGACTTGCTCTGCGCAACTTCTGACGCGGCGACATTCCACAGGCTGGGATCGCTGGCTTTTACCTTTCGCCAATACCACCACTCGGAACCCCAGGTGTAAATAGTACGAATGCCACTGTCTTTGGCATAATCAAAGCGGTCTTCGAGTCGTTTGGCGTCCATTGATTTGTTTTGTTCTGGAATTGACCCAATATCGTTCATGGCGAATTCTCCGGTATCTGGCAGCCAGGCTTCCATTTGCAATTCATGAATTATAAGTTTTTTACCGGTTAATATTTCCCCTCCACCAGCTAGTGAGCCATAAAACCACGGCGGCAACGGGTATTCGTAATAACGCTTAGTAAGTGTTTTATCCCATACTCGTTTATATACGGAAACCCCAAACTCGTCAGGCCGCGGCTGGCCGATCGGATAACCAAGCGCGTTATTGCTGCGCGTAACAATCATCGGCTTGCTTGGGTCAACTTTTTTAACGAAATCATATTCCCGGATTAAACGCTCACGGCTGTGGTCGGGACAAATGCCAAACACATCAAGAAAGAATTCATTCTCGAGCTGGTAACTCTCCAGCGCCGGACTGTCTTTGTATCGTTCCATAGTAACTTTCATAAAGTCATTGAGTTTCGGTTCCCACTGCGTCATCGGTAATGTTTCTGCCCATTTTGGCATATGGCATTCCGGCCAGCGCGGTTGGCGCAGGCCGATTGACAGGCTGATTTTCCCACTGGCCTGTTCGATTTTCTGAAACTGCCAATCCAGGTCGCTGTAATCGTAAATACCAGGTGTTTTTTCAATCTCATCCCAATAGCTGACAAGGCGGAACTGCCGAAAACCGACCTCATCGATCATAGCTTGCAGCGTTTCCTGCGGATCAAGCTGGAAGTGTCGGGCATACGGCGCAACAAAAGTGGTGCCGATAATCATTGGCTCATTTTTATGCCGCTCGGCATACCAGACGGCTAATCCGTAATTAAAACCCGTAAAAAATATTAATATAGCGAGTAGTATTGCACCTGCCTGACGTAATTTTTTGGCACGTAACCATTGCCACGCGCCGCGGGGACTATGGACAGACACCAGTTTTTGGGGTGTCTTTCTGCTCGATTTAGATGTGGTTTTTCTGTGTTTAGTCATTCTGTTGTTAAACTGGTCGTATATGCCCACCGCTAAAAATAATAAACAAGCATTAACAGTTTCGCTTATAATACCAGCTTACAACGAGGCACGCCATATACTTGCTTGTCTTGACGCGGTAGCAGCTCAGACGATCATGCCTTACGAAGTGATTGTGGTGGATAATAATTCTTCTGATACAACTGTAAAATTGGCAAAAAAATACCGGTTTGTAGCAGTAGTAAGCGAAAAGCGACAAGGTGTTTTATGGGCCCGAAACACTGGATTTAACGCGGCCCAAGGCGACATAATCGGTCGCATTGATGCCGATACAATTTTACCGCCAAACTGGATAGAAGAAGTGCAGCGTTTCTATGCCAACCCTGCCTGCAGCGACAGGGTTTTAACAGGCGGCGCTTATTTTTATAATGTGCGTTTCCCTCACTTTGCAGGATGGATTCAAGGTCAAATTGCATTTCGTATGAATCGAGTATTGCTGGGTCATTACATAACATATGGCTCAAACCTGGCGCTGCCAGCGGCACTTTGGCAAGCAGTTCGAGGGCTAACCTGCAAGGACCCATCTATTCATGAAGATCTTGATCTGGGCATACATCTGTACCGAGCAGGCTACGGAATAACTTATAACGAAGGTTTTAGAGTAGGCGTTAAGATGCGCCGTGTTCGATCTGACCAGGCTACGCTTTGGGAAAATATGATGTGGTGGCCCCGAACGTTACGTCGGCATGGAATTAAGACGTGGATTTTTGGATGGCTCGGAGCAGTTATATTTTACGTATTGTCACCTGTTATTTCGCTGGTTGAATCGACAGCTAGACTATTGGGCGCTAAACCAATTGACGAATAGCTACATTGCTGACATTAGAATAGTAAATACACATTAAATATTGTATAGTACTCACTACTATGTCGCGTAGCGATTTTGAAGCCGAGTTTTGGTCACCTGTTCCAGCTACCGTTGAGGAATATATTCATGACCAGCCAGTGGATCCGATAGATATGTTTTTCAGTCTTGCCCCGGTGCTGGTAGAAAAGGCCCGAAGTGCAGAAATTCACGCCGATTCCTGGCGTGGTTTTAATGTAACTGCTTCTGCCCAGGTGTATGACGAACAGGAAAACCGAACCGGCATAATTACCGCTGCAAACTATAAAGCTAGAATCTCGGAGGATGAACGGCACGAAACAGATGTAGACGACATTCCTCCAGTCTGTGCTGAAACTGACATTATCCACACTGCAGAAGAGCTGGGTTATAGCACCACGATCGGAATATTTATTGCAGCCACATCTAATAAGCAAAAAATATTCGAAGTTACCAAACGACATGCATCGACGTTGGCACCATGCGGTCGTTGTAGACACTTAGGCGAACAAAGTCGGGTGATTCATCCCGGCACTTTTGTAATGCCTATAGGAATGGTACGGA
Source organism: Candidatus Saccharimonadia bacterium (assembly GCA_963717365.1). Taxonomy (GTDB): domain Bacteria; phylum Patescibacteriota; class Saccharimonadia; order Saccharimonadales; family 2-12-FULL-41-12; genus JALQXV01. The sequence continues at coordinate 445,987 of OY970327.1, read as the reverse complement.
ACATTTGGCAGTTCTATACAGCAGATGGGTTAAGTCGTGCTTACAGTAAACCCGCCACTGAGTTCATAGACCCCCCCGTTCGTACCTATAATCCCGTTGAGTGGACCGTTAAACAACAAGATTATCGCAATCGATTAGCAAAGCTTGGTTTGTCAGAAGCCTTTAAAGAGACGGATGTATCTCGCAGTAGAGCTCATCTAAAGGTAGCTCAAAGAGCTATTGAGTTTTAATTGTTAGTGGGCAATAAATACACATGCTGGGTAATATCGTAACCGTTAAAGTTTGTATCCTCATCATGTACCGTGGCATTTTTTAGTTTTGGTCGAATGGTTTGAAGAAAATCAAACATCTGAGGCCGGTTGGAGGCTGAACCGCCAGCATGATCGTCAATCACAATCGCCGCTGTTCGTCCATCTTCTTCGGCTATAGCTTTAACATAATCAGTAAGTTTTCTGTAGAAATCTTCAACATCTACTTTGGTAAGCAAAGACTGGGATGGATTTAGGCCCCGAATAATAAGTAATGGTGTGCCAGTCCGCGTATCAGTTGTACGAATTAACAGTGCGGCACCGGCGAAGTTTTCTTTGACAGCATTCTCGCCTTGACCTTCTCCTTTTTGAATAAAGATCAAACCATCGATATTGGGATGCTCGCCTGTAATATTGGTATTCTCTGCCCAACAGGTGTTTGCAATATGCCCGGAAGCTTCAAGCAACATGCCCCGGACAGGTACAAACTGCATCTCAAGACTTTTACCTGTTTTCTTCTTTTCAAATAACGGATTAAAGGCTTTAGTACTCATCAGTTGTTTAATGGCTTGTTGGTCCCTTTTGGAAAGATCAGGATCCGTTTCAAGAATTTGACTAATAATTTCATGTCTTACAGCCTCTGTTAATTCGGTAATCGTTTTTTTGGTTTTGTGTTCTTCCCAGTCTTCATGAGAAAAAATAGGAATTACTTCACCTGTGCAGCCAAGCAGTAACGTCAGCAGTTCGTGATTAATATGATTCTTATAACGCGCCAAGTCAGCAATACCCCGCGGGAAGGTTGTGAAATCAAATTGCCGTAACTCACTAAGCTTATCTACTTGGAACGCTATAAGTTTTTGTTCTGGTCCACTTTCCAAGTTGTTAAGTTGTGCATTTTGCAGAAGCTTAGCTAGCTTATCTTTTATCACATTAATGGTTGGCTGGTGAGCTTCAGCAAATAGGATAGCTTTATAATAATCCTCGATTTCTATCGGATTAGCGCTAAAGGCAATCTCTAGGTTTTCAGCAGCTTGAGTATCAGCGGCAAACAAAGCTTCGGCGCGTTCATACATGTCTTGGGTCAATTCATGCTGAACAGATTCACTACGTGACACTTTTATCAGTTCACTTGAATTGTAACGAGAGACCAACAGTTCAGGAAACATAGCTGAAAGCTCTATAAGGTATTTTTGAAATGACTCGGAACTAGACTCACCCCATTGGCTTTGTTTATCCCATCGTAAAATATTCCGCGCTAGCTCTATGTCTAGCTCGGAATTAGTTATGGCAGCCATAATGTCTTCTGGACTATCGGCTGACTGTATTATTTTTTTACCAAGATCTGTATACCTATCCTGTAGCATCTGAACAGCCGTTTTCGTATCTACATCTGGACTGTCTGTGGTCTGCGCTTCTACTATTTTTTTAGCCTGAAGGTAGGCGTTGATTGGTACTTCCTCCGTGCCCATAACTTGTTTCAAGGCGTTCATTGTTTGGTCATTGCCAGCTACATAATCATCATGCTCAAAAAAAGCTTTAAAAGTACCGGCCGAACCCCTGCCAGTATTATACGGATTGTTTGCTTTCCATTGCTCAGATATTTCTTGGAGTATTGTTGATATCTTACCGTCTTCAAGATTAATCAATTTCAACCGTCTTGTTAAATGAAGCACGCGTGGGGACATATTGGCACTTCCTCCGCCCATTCGATTATAGTAACCAATGAGTGGTTTAATTACGTATGGGGCATAATGTTCTATATTATCGTTAATTTCTGGCGGTACAATTGAACTGCTCTGGATAATATTCGCAACTAACGCTTGCTTACCCTTTTCGGGAGTATCTGGGTGGTTAATATGCCTGGCTAAAGCTTCACCCTCTAATCTCTTTGTGGCCGGTGTGATGTTGTTGACGGGATAGACAGTATCAGCCGAAATGATATGTGCTGTCTGGTTTCGTAGCAGGCGATCTAATCTCTCTGGTGACTGGCGTCCCAGCTCTAGATATAAGTCACAACTGCTCATTGCCCTTACTATTAATTCGGGCGGAAAGCCAGTGAAGATATCTTGTAACTCTTCGTCTTGTTTAATAAGTTCCCAGTATGGCTTGCCTTGTTCCAAAGTGAACGCCACTCGAGATTCTTCGTCAACCTCATCAAAACTCCCATAATGCTTAAAATATTCAAGACTATCTTTAAGTAGTAAGTCGCTAAAACTTGAGAATATTTTCTCCCATTCTAGATATTGTGTAGGTATTTCGCCGCCGCCATAATTTATAGGGGAGGATTCTAAAACAGGCATAATTATTTATTATATCATAAAACAGTACTAATAGTCAATACCAGGATTGGCTAAATACTTTTCGTCAAAGTGATGCTTAATTTTGGTCATGTCGGTGGCAATATCCACATTCTTAAGCAGTTTTTTGGGAAAATTACGTCCTGTCACGCACAAGCTGGTTCCTGGCGCCCGGCTTTCAATTAGTTTTTTAAGATCTGTGACAGTTAATAAGCCGTCATGCACTGCATTGTTAATCTCGTCGCAAATGACTAATTGGTACTTCCCATTGCTGACGGCAGCCAGAGCTTCCTTATAAGTTTCTTTGGCTGCACTTTTATGTTGCTTGGGAGTGACATTCTCTGGACTTAAGTCACCCGCGTCATAAAAACCTTTGCCGCCTTTATAAAAATAAAGTTGATCATGGTAGAGAGGTTGAATGTCTCGGATAAACACATGCTCACTGACTCCCCAGTATTTAATAAATTGGATAAAAGCTACGTTCCACCGATTACCGAGTGCACGCGCCATCAGACCAAGACTGGCACTGGTCTTGCCCTTGCCCTCCCCGGTATACACTAATACAACCGACTCTTTAGTTTTATAATCCTCAAACGCCATATCTATATAGCTTACTATAACTCAGTCAGCTAAGGCGCTTGACCCTTGTTTACCAGAGGTGATATACTAAATAGAGATGACAAAAACCGCCGCCTTGAAGACGACGAGAGATGAGAAAGTGCGCCAAGCCAAGCGCGCTTTTATTGTGAACGCTTTTGATATGAGTTGGAAAATGGCTGCCGCCATGCTGACGCCGATACTGGCAGGTTTATACATTGACTCAACGCGGGATAACGGCCAAGTATTCACATTACTTGGTTTTTTTATTGGCATGATAGCCAGTGCATTGGTAATTAGAAATATTGTGAAGGGGCTGGCTCAATGATTTTCCCATCACTATTTGCTGCCGAAGAGACCGGACCACATATAACCATTACCTCTGATAAGCTATTCGAAGTAGCCGGTATTAGTATCACAAACTCAATGCTATACGGCTGGCTCTGTGCCAGCGTACTGATAATCCTATTGATTATGGCCCGCCGCCGCATTAAGCTGAACGGTGCTACTGGTGTTCCGGGTGTGATTGAAGCTGGCACTGAATTTATTGTTAATTTGCTGCAATCTACTCTGGGAAGTCGTGACCGCGCCGTGCGATATGCGCCTATCTTTGTGACCTTATTCTTTTTCATTATGCTAAATAACTGGTTGGGATTGCTACCTGGCGTCGGAACAGCTATTGAATATAACGGCAATCCCTTGCTGCGGCCATTTACAGCTGACTTAAATGGAACATTAGCTATGGCGCTATTTGGTATGGTGTTAGTTCAGGTTATCGCTATTCGAGAGTCTGGTCCTAAAAGTCACTTTAAGCATTATTTTCCAATGAGTATGGCTAACCCGCTGACCTATCTGATTGGCGCTTTTGAAATATTTACTGAACTGACCCGTTTGCTTAGCTTGGGGTTGCGGCTTTTTCTCAACATCGCCGTGGGAGAGATTCTTATCTCGGTTGCTGCCTATTTGGGCGGTCCCGCCGCCTCTGTCGCTGCCCTGCCATTTACTCTATTAGAAATTTTTGTTGGAGCCTTACAAGCTTATATATTTGTGGTACTGTGCGCAGCTTACTTGTCAGCTACCACAGCTTCGCATGGTGGCGAAGAACACAAGGAGACAGCACACGTGTAATCTGTTCTTATTCACCGTAATTGTATATAATAATAGTTAAATAAAGGAGTTATTCATGGAGTTATTCGCAGAAGCAGTAGATACTGCGGTTATTGCAAAAGGTATTATTATCGCCTTCGGCGGACTTGGACCGGCCATCGCGCTTGGTTTAATGGGAGCAGCTTACATGAACGCTGTTAGCCGTAATCCGGAAGCATCTAAGTACTTAAGTACACTGTTCATCTTTGTTGGTATGGCTGAATTCTTTGGAATCGTTGCTATTGGTGCATTCTTCATTGTTAAGTAGGGAGCTTATGTATATGGCACATTTTGAATCTAAATTCTCCACGTCGCAGTCACGGTATGCAGCATACCGTTCCTTTGCGATGCTCGAATTTATATCCAAACTGCACTCATATACAAAAGCTCCTCATAAAACAAGGATTCAAATATGATTAATAGTTTTACGCGGTTTGGAGCAGAAGCAGCCGAGAAAGAAGGCTTTGCAGCGCTGGGTTTTGACCCTAAGGCGTTTCTTATACAGCTGGTTACCTTTTTGCTGGTTTTTTATATCCTCAAGCGCTTCGTGTTTGGGCGCATTGTCTCGATGTTGGAGAAGCGCCGCGAAACTATAGAAGAAGGCTTAAGCCTAACTAGCAAGCTGACTGAGCAGAAAGAAAAGCTAGACGCCGAAATCACCGAGATTCGCAAAAAAGCCCGCCAAGAAGCTGACGCGATTATTGCTGCCAGCCACCACCAGACCACTGCTATGGTGAAAGAAGCTGAAGCGGCGGCTGAAGCCAAGGCTAAGAATATTCTTACAGAAGCTCAGAAAAAGATCGAGGAAGAAACCGCCCGTGCCCGACGGGCGCTGGAGCATGAAATGATCGGTCTAGTAGCAGAAGCCACCGAAGTTTTAGTGAACGAGAAGCTTGATGCCAAAAAAGACGCCGCGCTTATCTCTAAAGCACTCAGGAGCCAAGGCTAAGCCGCCTGTATCATTATGTCTACCTCAGCATTTTCCCGAGCAAAACTAGCGAGTTATGTTGCTGGCGCAGTTGATGACCAGCAATCTTTTAAGACACTAGCTCAAGACATAGCGGCCTACCTAATTGAAACTGGTAAAACTGCTGAACTTAATTCCCTGCTGCGCGATGTTTCAGAAGAGCGAGCCCAAACCAAAGGACTTTTGGAAGTAACTGCTGTCAGTGCGTATGAACTTAATGCTCAAGAAAAACAGGAAATTGAAGCCGTTGCCCGCAAGCAGTATCCCAAGGTAAAAAAAATTGTTATCCGTGAAGAGTTAGACCCAGCTGCCGTGGGCGGAGTTAAACTGCTTTTCCCGCACCACCAACTTGATTTGAGTATTCGAACAAAATTAAACCGTCTTGCACATGCCGTCTAACGCGCACAACCTGGCATTATTAGAGAAAGGAACGAAGTAGAACCATATGAGTGAAGTAAGCATCAAAGATCTGTCAGCCGACATTCGTAAAGCAATCCAGGGGCTTAAAGAGCAGCCAGAGATTAAAAACGTCGGCATTGTTACCCGCGTCGGTGACGGTGTGGCTTGGATCTATGGTCTCAGCGAAGCCGGCTTCAATGAAGTGCTCGAAATTGAAGACAGCAATGGCCAGATGGTTTCTGCGTTTGCATTAAATCTTGGTGAAAACGAAATCGGCGCTGTATTGCTCGGCAGTGACATTGGCGTGAAAGCCGGTGCCAAAGTAACCCTTACCGGTCGCAGCATCGAAGTGCCGGTTGGTCCTGAATTAATCGGTCGTGTGATTGATCCTCTGGGCCGGCCGCTTGATGATAAAGGTCCGATCAATGCTAAGCTGACTGCTCCCATTGAGCAAACTGCTCCAGGTGTCCTGGCTCGTAAAAGCGTTCATGAACCATTGATGACCGGTATTGCCGCGATTGACACTATGGTCCCGATTGGCCGCGGCCAACGTGAATTAATCATTGGTGACCGCCAAACCGGTAAAACGGCCGTGGCGTTAGATACTATGATTAACCAGTATCGCCAAAAAACCGGTGTTATTAACATCTACGTTGCCATTGGCCAAAAAGCCAGCAAGGTTGCCCGGTTGGTTGACCGTCTCAAGCGCGAGGGTGTTATGGAACAATCTATTATTGTTAGCACTTCTGCGGCTGACGCTGCTTCGATTCAATATCTGGCGCCCTACGCCGGAACTGCCATTGGCGAGTATTTTCGCGATAACAAACAGCACGCCTTAATCATCTATGATGATCTTTCTAAGCACGCTAACTCCTATCGTCAGATGAGTTTATTGCTGCGCCGTCCACCGGGTCGCGAAGCTTTTCCGGGTGATGTATTTTACTTGCACTCACGTTTACTCGAGCGCTCCGCCAAACTGTCAGATAAGCTCGGCGCCGGCAGTTTAACTGCCCTGCCGATCATTGAGACTCAGGCCGGAGATATCTCTGCCTACATTCCAACCAACGTGATTTCTATCACCGACGGCCAGATCTTCCTAGAAACTAACTTGTTTTATCAAGGTATTCGCCCGGCTATCGCAGTTGGTACTAGTGTTTCTCGTGTTGGCGGATCTGCTCAGACTAAAGCTGTTAAGAGCGTGGCTGGCAGCTTGCGCCTTAACCTGGCACAGTTCCGCGAACTGGCAGCCTTTGCACAGTTTAGTACTGACCTTGATGCTGACACCAAACATCGTATTGAACGCGGCCAGCGACTGACCGAGCTGCTGAAGCAGCCACAATACTCGCCGTATGCCGTCTGGGAGCAGACCTCCCTGCTGATGGCCGCCACCGAAGGAGTATTGGACGTGGTGCCGGTTAGTAAAGTCCGTGCCGCCGCCGAAGCTTTATTATCAGAACTAAAGCGTAGCCACAAAAAAGCCATGGACACCTTGAATGAGGGCGGTAAACCCGATGACAGTATGAAAGAAACTATTTTAAGCACCGCTAAGAAAATCGCTAAGGAGTACGAAGAGAAGTAATGGGTAGCACGCAGCAGCTGAAACGGCGCATTGGCAGCGTCAAAAATACTCGCCAGATCACCAAGGCTATGCAGCTAGTGGCGGCCAGTAAGATGCGCCGGGCTCAGCAACGGGCTCAGGCGTCCCGCCCTTATCGCGAAAGTGCCCAACAGATTTTGAGCCGGTTAAGCAGCGTAAGCGACGTAAAGAATCATCCGCTGTTTGTCCGCCGCAAGGTAGATAGCCGTTTACTACTGATCATTACCAGCGATACCGGTTTAGCCGGCGCCTACGATGGAAACGTCCTTAAACGGCTGACTGCACAGCTGCAGCAAGATCATGCTGAAAAAATCGGTACTAAAGTGATCGCGCTGGGCAAAAAAGGCGCCAATTTTGTGTCTCGCCTGGAAGGCGTCGACTTGCTTGGGGTATATCCTATTTTTAGCGGTCAGCCGCAGCCAGCCGACATTCGGCCTATAGTCGATACTATTTTAGAGCAATACGCCAGCGGAGACGTTGACGCGGTGACTATTATTTATACGCAGTACATTACCAGCATCCGGCAGGAAGTTGCTCAGTTGCAGCTTTTGCCGGCTAGTGTTGACGAAAAGCCGGAGTGGTCACCGCTCGAAGTGGCTATTTTTGAGCCTTCAGTGGAATCTATTGTTGAAAGCGTAGTTGAACGGTTGATTGAGCTGGAAGTCTGGCAAGCCATCCTTGAATCTTTGGCCAGCGAGCATTCCATGCGTATGATTGCCATGAAGAATGCTACCGATAACGCCGGTGACATAATTGACGACCTAACCTTGGCATTTAATACGGCTAGACAAGGCGCGATTACCCAGCAAATCGCCGAAATTGTTGGTGGAGCAGAGGCGATTACAGAATGAGAGTAAGTATTGAAAGAATACCGATAGCCTTTAATGCAATTGAGCCTTGTGCCCGTATATCGGATCATAATCTTGAATCTCGTTGGTGGAACATGCTTGAAAATGCAGACTACAACTTCCTAGGGTTAGGCATGCATATCGGTAGAGAGCTTGATGTAGAAGAGAGATTAATCCGACGAGCAAAGGCTCTGGTTATTGCCGGTGCAACTCCGGACGGCTTGATTTTACCGCGTTTCGCATATCCGGTAATTTGCCAAATAAAGAGAGCTGCTGAGCTTGGAAAAGTTATATGTACAGAGATTCCGTTGCAAGCGTGTTTAGAAGCCAATCAGGCAAGAATGTCGGATATGGAGTATATGTTTGCATCAGAAGTCTTAGGAAGCATTAGAGAAGTAGTAATTGGAAATGATGTTAGTAAAATCAGACAGAAAGCAGGAATTTAATAATGGTAACAGCAACAAAACAGCAGATAACAACAGGAAAAATTAGCCGCATCGTCGGCGTAGTGGTAGACGTGGAATTTTCCGAAGGAAATTTGCCTGCTATCTATGATGCGCTGGAGCTTACCCTCAAAGGCAAGCGGCTGATGTTTGAAACTGCCCAGCATCTTAGTGAAACGAGCGTGCGGGCGATTTCCCTTGGCTCTACTGACGGACTTAAGCGCGGCGCGGAAGTAACGGCTACCGGCGCGCCAATCAGCGTCCCAATTGGGAAAGATACGTTGGGCCGTATGTTTAACGTAGTTGGCGAGCCAATCGATGATAAGGGCGGCGAATTTAAAAACCGAGCGGCTATCCACCGTGAACCCCCTACCCTCGCCGAACAGTCCGGCAAGATTGAAATTCTAGAAACCGGTATTAAAGTTATCGACCTCATCGCGCCGATTGCCAAAGGCGGCAAGGTTGGCTTGTTCGGCGGCGCCGGCGTGGGCAAAACCGTTCTTATTCAGGAACTTATCAATAACATCGCTAAATTCCACAGCGGTCAATCGGTGTTTGCCGGTGTTGGCGAGCGTACCCGTGAGGGCAATGACCTGTACTATGAAATGAAAGAATCAGGCGTTATCGATAAAACCTCGCTAGTCTTTGGCCAGATGAACGAACCGCCCGGAGCACGCCTGCGTGTTGCCCTGTCCGGCCTGACTATTGCTGAAGGCTTTCGAGATGAAGGTAAAGACGTGCTGTTATTCATTGACAATATTTTCCGATTTACTCAAGCTGGCTCCGAAGTATCCGCCCTGCTTGGCCGTTTGCCAAGCGCCGTTGGTTACCAGCCAAACTTAGCCCAGGAAATGGGCGCTCTTCAGGAACGTATCACTAGTACTAAGACTGGCTCCGTTACCTCAGTACAGGCTGTTTACGTGCCAGCTGACGATCTAACTGACCCGGCTCCGGCTACTACTTTTGCCCACCTTGATTCCACAATTGTATTGAACCGCGCCCTGACAGAACTCGGTCTCTATCCGGCAGTTGACCCACTTGATAGCTCATCAACGCTGATGGATCCCGAAATCGTTGGCGAAGAACATTACCGGGTTGCACGTGAAGTACAGCGCATCCTGCAGCGCTACAAGGACCTTCAGGACATTATTGCCATTTTGGGCATGGATGAGCTGTCTGACGAGGATAAACAGACGGTGAGCCGCGCACGCCGCTTGCAGCGCTTACTAACTCAGCCATTCTTTGTAGCCGAACAATTTACGGGCAATGTCGGCCAGTACGTATCGCTCAAGGAAACGATTGCCGACTTCGCTGAAGTCATCGACGGCAAACATGATGATAAGCCCGAATCAGCCTTCTACATGCTTGGCTCACTTAAAGATTTACATAAAAAAGCCGAGAAGAAAGCAAAGACCACCGCCTAATGATTCGTTTGCAGCTAATTACCTTAACCGGCCAGGTTGCCGACAAAGATATCCATGAGTTGTTAGTACCGACTACTGCCGGCGAAATTGTTATTAACGGCGGACATGCCCCCTTGCTTGCGGCCGTGGCTCCCGGAGTGCTCGTTATCCAGGAAACAAAACAGACGCCTGTGAGCGGCCGCGAGCAGTTGGGTGTCTATGACGGAACCGTTGAAGTCTTGAACAACAAAATTACCGTACTGGTCGACGAAGTTGATACCCCAGAAGACGTTAGTACCCAAGAAGCGGAAGCGGCCATTAAGCGCGCTCAAGAGCACAAATCCAAAGCTGGCGATGCCGTTTCCCTGGCCGAGGCGCAAGCCATGATTGATCGCCAAGAGGTTCGGCTCAAGCTCGCTGAACTTAAAAAATCTGGCAAAAAACGTTATTAAGCTTCCGACGTGTGCCCATTTCGTCGTTTTAGTTCATTTGGTATGGCGTCAGCTAGATCTGTATAGGTTTCGGATCCAAATTGCGTTTCAAACAGTTCTTCCTGACGCCGACGCTCGGCTAGTCCTAAGCCATGGATAACTCCTAAGAGATAAGCATCTTCTGGGGAAGTGCCTCTTTTTGCTAGTTGGCCAGCTGTTTCCAATACCATGCGACCTAGTTTGGTATTGGCACGCATAAGTTTTTTCGTGTCAACAATAGTGGCTTCAGCGTCGGAATGACTGTTCAGATAGGCTTGAGCGCTAATACTTGAGATTTCGCCTATTAATGAGTCAGGCGGACTAGTTATTCCCCCCTTTTCTTTATTAGGATCTTCTTCAAATGTCATAACTAAATAATATAAGATTTTGACTTATAACGCTATATATAGCGTACAAAAGCATAAGCAAGACACTGGATGTAAGAAATCTTACAAATGTGGATAACTCGTATTGAAATGAGCAATAAACAGGCGTATAGTACCAAGTTGTTGCTAAATAAATATTAAAATAACAGTAGTAAATGACTACTCACAATAAATATTATGATGGCGAGAGAATTATACCCCCTAATGTTAAATGAAGAGACCTTTATGACCCATGTCGATGACGATGAATTAACTATGAGCCCAGACCTTTTACAGGTTGCAAAAGATGAAGTCCAAGCTTTATCTGAAACTGTAGGCACAATGGTGTCGGCCGGTACCCTTAACGAACTTGCTCCTTCAATGATATGGAAAGGTTCCATTTCTCCCCAAGCCCGTCTAGAAAACGGTATTATTACCCAGGAAAGTATTGACACTGTCCAGAGTCGGCTTGGAAAACACTATGTTCCCGTAACCGAAGGCGCGCCACTTCGCTGTGGTGACGGCCGAATATTAGCCGAATACGATTCTGACGACGCTGAATTATACGGACGCTCCCTTGGCCCGGAATTATTTGGTGCGACTTACGGTCTAGCACTGTCGGACCGTATAACACTTACAGGACTGGAAGAGCCAGAAGCAGAAGAAAATACTGTTGTTGATGATATTGAAGTTACCAATGATGCAACCATTAAAGCTGGCTTTAGTAGCGGAGCACACACAGACATCCGTAATTGTTATGGTGGCGGAAAATGTGGTTGTGGCCAGATTGACGGCGAAGAGAGCCAGTTCAATCAACTAAGTGACAGCCACCAAGTTGAAGGTACCCGACAGCTTAGCAAAGCTCGCTTAGGTGAGCGTTATAACCAAGAACATTTCAGTATTGCAATGTCAGGCGCGCTCAAACTTCGTTCAGAAAAAGAACAGTATCTTGTGCCCGCCCATGAAATTCTTAATGCTATTCGAGAAGATAACCCCGGATCGGTAGAAATTTTATCAGCGCCCCATAATGAGGCGTTTCTGATTATCAATTCAGTAGAAGGCACTACCTTACATCGTGATGAAGTGGCCGCCGAAACCGATGGTGAGATCGAGGCCTTTGGGAGCGATGACTGGGCTCTGTGGGATTACGCTGCCGAACGCTATCCTACGGACAAAATCACGCAATCTATCTTTGTGCACGCCTTTATGATCAAAGACGGCGTTACGCTACCTGGTCTTATTGCCGAAGATGGCAGCGTGAAAGTTATGGTCCGCCAGCCAGCTGCTCAAGCCGCTTAAACTACGCCACTCAACAAATCCTCTTCAAATAGTCGGATGCCCGTAACGTCGGGCGGGTATTTTGTTACGTCGGGCAAGTCAAGTGTCATAACTTTGCTCCAAACAACTTGGATCAGTTTTTCGAGCCGTTCAAGCTCTGCTTTTTGATAGTCTAACGAGAGTATTTGCAGCTCGGTATGGTCAGCTGACTCTAGGAACACCACCTCTGCTTCTGTAATAGGGTGCTGCGAGTAATCGGTAGCATTACTAACCATTAATTTATAAAACAATAATTGCTGATTATAGTGATGCAATTTCAAAGCTTCGTAAGATTTTGCATTTTCTTTAGGCCAACTGGCGGCTGGCTTACCAGTTTTGTAGTCTCTAATTAAACCGGTGTTAGTGTCTACTAAATCGATTTTCCCGCTGACACGGGCATCGCCTATCGTAATATCTTTCCCTGTCAGGTCTAGTTCGCTAATTTGTCCGCTGTCATTAAAGAGTTGCATGCCATTTTTGTATAAGGCTTCGATGGTGCGGTGGCCACGAATGGTTTGCTTAGGCAGTTCAATATCACCTAACCGACAATCCGCTAGATAAGCATCAAAGTGTACCAATGTTTGTTTGATAGCCGGTAGCGAACCGGTGCTACTCATCTCGTCATGCAAGAACTGCATGATATGGTGCATAGCATTACCAAATGAGATATTTGGGCTACTTCCCTGCGGGAAACGCAGTAAATGATTGATCATAAAGGTCCGGGGTCCACCGGCGGTTACATCTAAAAAAGTGCCGAGGTGGGTTGCGCTCAGTCTGTAGCGCTCCAGTTGACCTGCTAGTCGTTCGCGCCATTGGGCGTCTATTGGAGCAGCTACAACTTCATGCCAATCGTATGCAAGTCCACGAGTAATATCAAAAGCTTTGGCATCGTCTGACGTTGATTCAGACACTAGCTGCTTCGTTTTTTCAGCTTCCAGCCAGCCAAGTGGTAAAATTGGGTTGTTTTCTTCGTCGTAAGTCGCACGAACTAATGTTAACTCCTTGGCTGCTCGAGTAATGCCAACGTAAAAAACGCGTAGTTGTTCATCTATTGTCTCCCCAGTTGGGACCGCAGCAATGTGCGCCGCGATAGCTATTAAGCTGCTACGTCCACGCCTTTTGGCCCAGACAGAATGCTGTGTATCCAATATGTATACATAATCAAACTCTAAGCCCTTCGCTTTATAGGCCGTCATCAGGTTTACTGCAGTTGCCTGAGATGCTAGCGGATGATCATTAACTATTGGTAGTCCAGATTGACGACGCAGTTGAATATATTGAACAAAATCAACCAGGCCTAATTGCTGCTGGCCAACATAATTCCTGATGTGTCGCCGTAAGCTTAAAAGAGCTGATAATACGTACTGGACTGCTTCCTCGGATTCTTGTGACAAAAAATAATAGCTGTAATATGGTGAAACAAATGAAACGGCAGGATTAGTTGTCCGCCGTTGACCGTAACCCATGAGTTGGTCGAGCGCAGTTTCGAGCGTACTTCCCTGGGAAAGCTGACTTTGTTTAAGTAGCCAACCGGCAATGGCAACTACTTCAGCAACGTCACTGTCTTGCATGATATCGAGCCACAAACGACGTTTTTGATAGGCCTGCAGGCTAATTTCCCAGATTGTTTCCGGTTTAAGACCCCACCAAGTAAAACTAAGCAGCTCCGGTAGTAGGTCATTGGCTTCGCGGTGTCGCTGCTGCATCAACATCACAACCACTTCTGCCAGGAGGGTCAGCTCACGCACGTGTTGTTCCTGTATGACATCTTGCCGACGTTCATACGAAACACCGACATTATAGTGAGATAGGTACGGAACCAAGCGTTCTAAATACTTGTGCTGCGGAGCAAGTACTGCAATCTTATCGGGCAAAACGCCGCTATCTACCCGATTTTTAATGTCCTGGGCCAGTGATTGATAAGCATCGACTCCTGAGTGCGCTGTTTGTAAAATAACTTTCTTACCGGCTTTGTTTGGCGTGGTTAATTCCTTATTAATATATTCGTATTGGTCTTCCAGTCGGTTCTCGCCCTGAGTAATAACAGATCGGCTAAAATTTACTATTTGAGGTGTTGAACGATAATTTTCTGTGAGCACAACAGTCTGAACATCTTGCCATCGTTTTAAAAAGTCTAATAAATTGGAACTGTACGCTCCCTGAAAACCGTAAATTGCTTGATCGTCGTCTCCGACTACCATAACATTTGGCCGGTTATTATGGACGGGGTTGTCGGCAATGGTTTCTAGAATACGCTGTTGCACACCGTTTGTATCTTGGTATTCGTCGGCCAGAATATAAATAAAACGTTCCTGAATTTCAGCTAATAAATTAGGCTGAGCTGACATAGCTTCCAGCAATAACATCAACTGGTCGTCATAGTCAGTCAGCTGTCGCTTTTTCATTGTCGCTTGATATGTCCGGTAGATATGCACTAATGACTCTAGTTTCTTCAAAGTCGAAACGTACTTTAGTTCATAAGTACCGTCACTTTTTTTAATCAACCAGATGTTCTTCCATGCCGTCAATGGTTTAGTTGAGACTTTATCCTCGGCGTGTGCTTCCTCGAGCGCATCACGCAGCTCCAGGCGACATTGTTCTCCAAGTCGACTTTCTTCCACTCCTGCTTGTAAATGACTTAAAAAGGTCTCAAAAGCAGGCACACTCTGCTTAGTAATGGTAGCCACCGCTGCAAAATCCTGTTTGAGCGTTTGGTTCGCTATTTCGAGCCATTTTTTGTCATCACTACAAATTTCCGCCAGTTTATCCGGAGACACAGCAGCTTGTTTCAGCTGACTAATACGTGTCATGACATCAGATAAATATAAGTAATCACCATCATTAATACTAGCTAGCGGATCATGATGATTTAATTTTTCAAAGATACCAAGTAGTAGCTGGTATCGGGTCATATCATCAGCTTGCTGACTGTTAATCAAACTCTCAAAGTACTGTGGGTAATTTTGCAATACCCAGGAGCCAAAGCTATGAAAGGTATGAATGCGTACCTTGTAAGCATCCTGCCCTATCAACTCTACCAACCGGTTTTGCATATTCTTCTGTGCCGAGTCTGTGAACGTCAAGCATAAAATACTTTCCGGCAATGTATCGGTCTGTCTCAAAATATGTGCCACACGAATTGTTAAAAGTGTAGTTTTACCCGTTCCAGGTCCGGCCAGTACAAGCAGTGGTCCCTCAATTGTTTCGACTGCCTGTCTTTGGGCTTCATTCAGACTCTTAAGCCTGTCATCATACATAGTCACATTGTTATTATAGCGGTAAAACGAGCTTAATTTTGATTATAGAATACAAAAACTACAAGTACTATATCTCGATTTCATTAAGCTTTAATGAATAGCAGGTATAGTACTTGAAACGTACTTGCGTGTTTATAGAATACAAAAACTATATTAACTGTATTTAAGAATAATAAAATCTAGACCATTAATAGTTCGTCGGGTGTCAAAAATTTCTTGGCAAGATCTACGAATACGGCATTGGTCCAGCCAAAACCAAGCTGTGGTGGGTACAACCCTGGTTTAGGCGGTAGATTAGGATCTACAACATTATAGGCTTCTCGGAAGACGCCATGGGCGGCAAAGTGCTCCATGTTATTGGAAAGCCACGTGCGTGCGACCATATTTGCCTCATCGTAGTTGCCGTAAGAACGAAGACCGTGCGAAACAATCCACTGTAGTGGTGCCCAGCCATTTGGAAATGCCCATTGGGTAGAGACGTCTCCTAACCACTCATCGGCACTACGGGTGGTAGACAGGCCACCTTGATGCGTAAAGACGTGTAGATTATCGACAATTCGTCGAGCTTGTTCGTTGGTGGCCAGACCCGACCAGAGGGCGTAAAAGCTTGCAAGTGACCAAACACGGGATTGTTGGTGGGTAATGTAGTCAAAATCAAAAAAATAGCCGTCATCCTCATGCCATAAATATTTAGTAACCATCTCTGCGCGGTGCTTAGCGCGCTCCCGCCACACCGCGGCAGTATCGTCATTACCTGCCAGCTCCGCGCCGCGAGCAAAGTCGATTTCATATTTATAGAGCAAGCAGTTTAGGTCAATCGGAATATAGGATAAACAGTTGCCTGAAAAGCGCGTTGTCATATCCCAGCCACTTTCGGCTTCGGCCAGGTGATTAATCAGGTTAACATCATAATAGCGACTTAAACCTTCAAAAACATTGCGCCAGTTTGGGTGTGAACTGCCCATCCAAACATTTTGATACTCGCGTTCGGCAATATGCAAGCGTTCGGTCAGCCACGGTATATCTTTTTCCTGTTTTTCGTATATGTCAAATATATAGGATGTTAAAAACGGTGGTTGAGAACGACTGGTATGGTACATTCGGTTGGCATTTGGAATAATATGGTATCGCTTGGACATAAATAGCAAATCTTCCAGCATACCGGCGGCTAATTCGTCGTGGCCAGTAGCAAGTAAGCCCTGGGCAATAAAATAACTGTCCCAGTAATACATTTCTTGAAAGGCAAAACCGCTTTCATTTGCTACACTAGGTACGACAAATGGATGAGGTAGACCAATTAGCGTACCATCGTCAACAGGCTGTGTTTTAGTTAGCTCCGGCCATTTTTGTTCAATATAGGCAAAGGCTTCAGCTATCATGCGAGCGTTCAATAGTTGCGAATCCGCGTGATGTGTTTCTGTTGAAAGCATATCTCCCCATTCTAATCAGCAGGCATAAGCATCGTCAACAGGTTATTATAGTAAATAGATATCATGAATTATTTGGATTTTGAGTTTATCGTCGACAGAATACGGTCTGGTGCCGCTGGTGTACTGCCAACTGATACTATTTATGGAATTGCCGCCTCAACTGAATTACCAGATGCGGTTGAACGTATATATCAAGTTAAAGGACGGCCATCGCATAAGCCTTTCATCATTTTAATTAGCAGTATTGAGCAACTAAAAGGTTTTTCAATCACGATAAATCAGTCTCAAGCAGAAGCATTAGAAAAAATCTGGCCAGGGCCAGTGAGTGTGATTTTACCGTGCCCGAACGAGGAATTTACCTATTTGCACCGCGGCAAACAGTCTCTGGCATTCCGCATGCCAAACCTGGCATGGTTACAAGAACTTATTAATACGACTGGTCCAATCATTGCAACCAGTGCTAATAAAGCTGGTCAAGCAATGCCGACTACCCTGGATGGGATTATGTTGCAATTGCCTGGACTGGAATTCTATATCGAAGGCCCTACAAGCAACCAACCGTCTAACCTGGCTAAATTAATGGATGACGGCAGTTTGCGCATGATTGTCCGCAGTCATAATGACTAAGAACTTATTTTATATGTGTTTAATGAAATCTAAGTATGACGTTTGTTTTTAAGGGCCGCCCATAATAAACCGGCAGTGATTAAGAATGTGCCACAATAAAATAGTACTTCGCCGTATAATTCAATTTTATAGCCTTCATTAAAGAAATTAACGAAATAGGCTACTGCGGTCGTAGCATATACGGCAGCACAGATAATGGCAGTTACGAAAAGTGCTACCCTGCTGAGTAAGATTGTAGAAATAATAATCGGAATAAAAAATAGTACAACCGCCCTGCTGGCCATTCCCCGCTGAGTGTAAACATTGAAAGCTGCAAACGCAATATCGGTCAAAATAAGAGCCCAAGTCAATATTTTATAAGTATTGGGGTGAGTAACCCGACTGCGGGCCAAATACCAGACAGCAGCGGAAACAATTATCAGACCGGCTATGGCATACCAGCGCTTCAATACTACTTCTGGAGTGATAAGCATGGCAGCGTCAAAGGCAACAATTTGGGCAATATAGATAACACCAAACAATAATTGGATTTGTGCGACGCGGACAAGACTATTTTTAAGCCAATGCGGATGTTTTTGTTTCATGGTAGTTGCCTGCATTAAAGCATAAGCGCTGTAACAGCGTCAATAAGCAGTTGATAGGCAGATTATTCCAGCTCATGGATACGTTTATGATCCAGACCATAATAATGTGCAATTTCATGCCATAAGGTATGACGAACTTGTTCGCGGACTGCTTCTATTGAAGCAGCACCGCGCACAATGGGCAGCTTAAAAATGGTAATCTTATCAGGTAGCCGCATAACATTACTGCTCAATATACTGTCAGCTGCTGGTCGCCGAGTGAGCGGTACGCCCTCATAAAGTCCAAACAGAGTATCTCCACGTCGCAGCTTTAATTTAGCGCGTTGTTCAGCGTTTGGTTCGTCTGCGTAGGTAATGGCAATGTTTTTCAGTCCTTCTATACGCTCTGGTGGCAGGCGATCCATGGCATCAGATATCATCTTGTCAAACTCGGCGTCGCTAACTGATAGCATTAGTGTCTCCAAGTCGTCGTTCCTGCCGCAATACAAAAAGAATTAACAGCAAAAGAATTAAATTTATAAAAAGTCCCGGCAAAGCCTCAAACTGGATCCTAATAAAAATAAAGAACTGTATCAGGTAAATGTTAATAAGGGTAGCACGACGGAATTGCTCGAATGCTTGGTAACGTGACGTGGCTAACTTGGATAGTCCATACAGCACAAATCCCCCCGCTACCACCGACGCAATAACCTGGGCAATAATCAACTCCCGATCATAGGTTAAGGAACCATTAAGAACAGCCTCAACATCATCAATATTATGATAGATGGTATATATAACCGCTGCCGCCAGTACAATAACTTGGACGGTAAATATAATGCGGACAAGAACATTGGAAGCTCGTTTTTCCCAAAAATGTTTGTAAGCATTATCAACAGCTCGCAACAATAAACGAATACGGCCGGGTTTTTCACGGGCACTAATTTTTATATTATCAACAAAGTCTTGCAGATGACGGGTCATAGCACTGTTTTTATCGCTAGCATCGAGTAAGGTATAAATGTGAGCTCGTTCCGACTTATCTAAGTCATGGGCAATCGCTTCCTCCAGCTCGGCCAGGGCATTTAACTGGTACTCGCGCGAACTTAAACGCTGCGTCCGCGTAAGAAAATTAAAATAAAGATAGAGCAGCACAAAAACGGCATAAATTAAACCAACAGCCGGGCGGAAAAAATAATTATTATCCTCGGTGATAAACTTGCCTAGTTCATCAATGAATATACCAAAACCAATACCGCCGACAATTGCACTTGCATGTCTTGCGCGCACTCCAAGAAAGGTCAACGAAATGACAATAGCAACCATCATAAAGATACCGCCATACAGCATATGGGCAATATGTAAGGAGCCCCCACCCAACTGAGGATAACCGGTTAGGTACAAGTAAAAACGCACTAGCAGCAAGCTGCAGATAGCGCTTATCAAAAAAGCATCAAGTAAATCACGGGCACGGACATTACGATAGTAAAACTTAGACATTATGGTTAGTATACCGTACAAACTGGGTACTAAATAGCTAACTACTAACTATATTTAGAGCAATGAAATGATAAATCTTGAGGCTTTTTTAGTTGCATCATGCATTTCTTTTACTAAGTGAAATGTAATAAATTCCTAAGGGTTAATGGGCTATCTGAGCCGAGCAGAAACAAAATTACTATAGTTCTGCATAAAAGTGTGGTGTTTAGCGGTAATCATATCGAGCGTTTGATAAAAACTAAAAATGAGCGCTCCGCCGTTACGCGTATTGACTAGTGGATACACAACACTGCAACCCATTCCCGCCTCGGCTTGATTAAAGCGGGCTGCTTCGGCGCTGAGTGCAGGCACAAATAGGTGGCACCAGTCTGAGGTTTGATAATACTTACTGTTTCTAATAGCTTTGGCAGTGATATTATCTCTGTTCTTAAGGGGAATTTTGATTTTGTTAAACTCAATTGGTGATGCTTTTACGGCGTCCTGGGCAGGTGCTGTCTGCGAATAAGTAATACGGTCAATCATTTTTGTTTTAGGGTTGGCAAGAACCAGTACAATCATCCCTAGATCAAACGATGTAGTATGCAGTTTATTATGGAACGGCGCGTCTACAATTTCTTTAAATAATTCTGCATCATCACGCGCCTTAACAAGCCGGTTTTGAACCATTGCGTAGTACTCTTTAAAGGAGTTAACGGTAGCCATAACCAAATTTTATCCCAAATAATGTAAAAAGTACAACTTTAACTATATTGTTGGTTAGGTGTGGTCGTCTTTGCCAAGTTTATCGAGCATAGCTGCCAGTTCTTCTGTTTTTAAAGGCGAACAATCAATTTCTTTTTGAATGGCAATCACATAGCCTTGCAGAACACGCTTAAGCCGGAGGGCGTCTTCCCTCCACAAATATTTTACGATATAGGGTTTTTCATTATTCATAACTCGGCTTAGGATATGCAGCGAACCGAAAAGCGGTCCAACATTAACCGTAACATTTAAAATATCTTCGACTCGAAGGCTCATAACCTCGGCAACACTGATAAATGTCCGGTGGGTAATCGTTAACTTTTCCCGGTCAACCGTCACTGTGTGCGGGACCAATGTAAACGGAAATACCGTATTGGCAGTAGCAAGAACTTCGTGTGAGCCGTGTATAGCTTGTCTGAGTTCTTGTTTTGCTTCGTGTACTTCTTCCTGGGTGTGATTTCGCGGGGTCTGGACTCCGGTGGTTTTGTCATCATCCGCCATGTATATGCTCCTAACAGTATTATAACTATAAACAATATGTAGAATTTTACTGTTAGATATATTGCAGGTTAGTTTAAGTCGGAGCAATCCGAAGCTTGCCGGTTAACCATTCAGCATTGGAGTTGGCAGCTAATTCATCGACTTGAGCAGGTCCCCACGAGCCGGTTTCATAAGAAATCAGTGAATCGCCATTGACTGACCATCGCTTAAGCACTTCATCAATAATTTTCCATGATGCGAGCACTTCGTCATCAGTAGTAAACAGTGCTTTGTCTCCACGTATTGCATCTATCAGTACTCGCTCGTAAGCGTCGGGCTGTTTGCCATCAAACGACTCATTATAGAAGAATTCCATCTGCACAGTTTCGGTTTCTTCAATCAATGAGGGCTTTTTGGCAAGCAGACTCAATACAATAGCTTCGTCGGGTTGGATACGTAGGGTGAGCATATTTTGGTCATTAGATCCTTCTTCTCGCGTTTTAAAAACCAGCGTAATTTCTGTAATTTTTTCATGCATCGCCTTGCCAGTCCGAAGCAAAATTGGAACACCACGCCAACGGTCATTATCTATCTCAAGTTTAAGTGCGGCATAGGTCTCGGTAATAGAGTCTGGATTGCCTATCTCACCCCGGTATGTATCGTATTGTCCACGCACCGTGCTTGCGTCAACTTCTTCGGATAGCATAGGCTTAATAGCTTGCAACAATGCTAGCTTGGCTGCGTGGATAGCCCCGGCAGAACGATTTTCAGGTTCTTCCATGGCAGTAAGCGCCAAGAGTTGCAATAAATGACTCTGTATCAGATCACGCAGAGCCCCAGTGTGATCGTAAAAATCAGCTCTCCCCTCCACGCCAATTTTTTCGGCGGCGGTTATCATAATGTGATCAATTGAATGACTGTCCCAAACGGCTCGAAATATAGGGTTATTAAGGCGGAAGGTTAAAATATTCTGGGCAGTTTCCTTTGCTAAATAATGATCTACTCGGTAAATTGATTCTTCGTTAAAAACAGTTTCTAAATGTTTTATTAACACTTTCGCGGATACCGTGTCATAACCAAAAGGCTTTTCAATCAGCAGTCGACTTGCTATCTTGCCGTGCTGACAATCATTATTAAGCCCAAAAGCGCCTATGCCGGAGACAACTGGTTCAAACATATGCGGGGGTACAGCCATATAAAATAGTCGCGTCAGACAAATGCCAGCCTCGCGTTCTATCTGATCCAGGCTATCCCTAAGTTGGGAATAATCAGCTTCGTCACCTATACTCATTTTCACCATACGCAACATGCTACGTAATCGGTCGAGTGTTGCATCGTTTACTACATCGTTGTTTGCAAGTAAGTTACTCTTTACGTCAGCAATCACATCATCAATAGTGGTCTCGCGGCGGGTTGTACCTACAATTACAAATTGTTCGGCAAGCAGATTTAAGTCCACAAGTTGGTACAGAGCGGGCAGTAACTTCCTCTTGGCCAGATCACCGGTAATGCCAAAAATAACAAAGATTCCAGTATTCAGAACTGGTAGTTGATTTTGATCGCTCATTATTTACCTAAACCCCCGTAGTCACTGTAAACTGTTACATTTTCAATTCGTTTTAATGCTTGAACTGGTTGTTCTGTGACAGGAATAGTGTTGTCTAAATTGGAAAGTTGGGCGTGCTTATCTTTTCCATAGCTTACTAGATAGGCTTCATCAAAAAATTCCATTGCTGCAGGAGTAATTGTAATGCGTGGAAAATCACTTCCCTGGAACGCTGCAATTATAGTGGTTGCGGTAATCGCTGAACTACCAGGTAGAATTCCGGCAGTATGACCATCTGCGCCCAGTCCAAAGATACCTATTACTTGATTGTGCTCTCTAACGGCACTTTCGAGCTGTTTCATATAATTTTCGGCTGTTTGGCTGTGCGGCTGGTTGTCTATAAGTACGGGCAATGCGCTGATGTCGCTTAGATCAAGTCCTGCGTCAATCAGCTGTGTCCAATTGGAGTTCGGGTGCCCAACTGGTCCGTATCGCTCGTCAATTAAACCGATTGTTAACCGATGCTTGATAGCTAACCGGTTCCTGATTTTCACCGCTAACTGGATGTTTGATCCACCGGACACTAACAATAATACTGAGCTGGTTTCTAGAGCCTTATTAATCGCTGCCACTATCTCAGACTCAGCTATTTCAGGAGGGGCACACACAAATTTCATTACAGAAAGTATAGCATTTATTGTTGTTCAAGTGCCCAGCGCAAAGAGTAAAAAGCTGGTTTTGGGCGATACTGCTCGTCAAATGGTAGTGGCCGAGGATCTTTGAGACCAATATGGTTATACCAGGTTTCTTTGTCGGTGATGCCGAGAATTGAAAAGCTTTGACAGACTTGCGATTCTATACAGGCGCGCATCATTTCGTAATAGATATTGGCTTCGACTTCGTTTTTGGCTTTGGCATTTGTTTTAAGATCGTTCATATTAACGTCAAATTCGGTCACATAAACCTTCACGCCCAGAGCTGCAAACCGTTTCATATTAGATATTACTTCGTCTTTGGTCGGTGGATGGCCGCCGTCAATGTGCATTTGCATACCAATGGCGTCAATCGGTACGTCTCTGGCTTTGGCGCCTTTAATGTAGTCATACATAGCGTTAGAGGTGTCATTAATACTTTCATTATTGAAATCATTTAAAATGAGCACTGACTTTGGGTCGGCTTGACGAGCCCAGCGGAAGGAGTTATCTAAATAGGCCTGCTGATTATTAATATTGTCAGCCCACCAATCATGCAGGTCAAAGAAATGTTGTTCACGAGTGAAAGCTTCGTTCACTACTGTCCATTCTTGAATTCTGCCACTATATCTCTGTCCCACGGTGCTAATGTGGTTGTGAATAATTTCTAGCAGTTGCTCACTGGTGTAGTTACCATTTTTCAGCCAATCTGGCAGCCACTTCTCTTCACCCCAGGTGTAGTGGTGGGCTTGCATTTTAAGATCGTTGGCTTCGCCGTACTCGACTAATTTATCGATACGGCTAAAATCAAACTCGGTTTCGGATGGGCGCAAATCATAGTCGGTGAAATGCCAATTAGGCGTGTTATCAAGCAACGCGACATTAAATTGTTGGGTCAAGATGTCATGATAAGCCTGCTCATCTAGGCGGCTTGGGATGGCAAAGTTACCAATATCAATGCCTTTCTTTGCGGCCAGTTCTTTTAAGGCAGGTTTCGGCAAGTCAGGGGTTTGGCCTGGTTGGCTGGTGAGCTGATACGCTGCTACTAATGTTGTTACTAATAGTAAGGCAACGCCAATCCCCAACCGTTGGGTTTTACCTTTGATATGCTTCTTGCTGAATATTTTAGTCACCGTTGCACTATAGCGAAGAAAAAGCATAACAACAACATATATTCATATTTGTAGTAACGCTATCTAATTACCGGTCAGATTCCGGTACATGCTCATTAAGTTGCGGGTTGAACTATCGTGATAGCCCTTCATATTGATTTCAAGCTCAGGATAAATTCCTTTTGCCAGGGCTTTGCCCAGTTCCACACCCCACTGGTCGAACGAATTTATATTCCAGACCGCTCCTTGTACAAATATTTTATGCTCATATAGCGCAATCAGTTGTCCAAGTGTATGCGGAGTAAGCATCGTTAAGAGCAGCGTGTTGCTGGGCTGATTGCCAGGGAAAGTTTTATGGGGCACTAGCGTGTCGGGAACGATGTCGTTCATTACTTCGTCCCGGGTTTTTCCAAAAGCCAGCGCTTCGCTTTGAGCAAACATATTGGCGATTAGTTTACGGTGGTGGACGCCTATTCGGTTGAGTGGGTGGGCGAAGCCAATAAAATCACATGGTATTAAATGCGTTCCCTGATGAAGTAATTGGTAAAAGGCATGCTGGCCGTTTGTGCCAGGTTCACCCCAGACAATTGGTGCCGTTCGATAATTAACCATGTTACCTGACAGGTCTACGCTCTTGCCGTTACTTTCCATACTCGCCTGTTGCAAATAGGCTGGAAATCGATGCAGATATTGATCATACGGCAATATAGCTTCGGTCTCGGCTCCATAAAAACTACTGTACCAAACGCCCAATAAACCAAGAATTACCGGGGCGTTTTGTTCAAGGGGCGCGGTTTTAAAATGCTCATCCATCGAATAAAAACCTTTAAGCATGTCTTTGAAGTGATCAGGGCCAACAGCGACCATAGTTGATAAGCCTATCGCGCTGGTTAAAGAATAACGGCCGCCAATCCAATCCCACATTTCTAGCATATTATCTGGATGAATGCCGAATTCTGTAACCTTCTCGCGGTTGGTAGAAAGAGCGATAAAATGTTTAGCCACCGCTCCTTGATCATGCAGGGCGTTCACGATCCAGCCCCTGGCTGTCTGGGCATTGGTCATCGTCTCATCAGTTGTAAAGGTCTTTGAAGCGATGATAAACAACGTTTCCGCCGGATCAAGATCCTTGATTGCTTCCGCCATATGCGTACCATCAACATTAGAAACAAAACGGATAATAATATCACTCTGGCTATAATACTTTAGTGCCTCAGTAGTCATTACAGGTCCAAGATCCGAACCGCCAATGCCAATATTAATAACATTTTTAATTGGTTTCCCGGTGTGTCCCAACCAACCCTGATGGCGTACAACCGTGCTTATAGCTGTCATGCGTTCTAAAACTCGGTGGATCTGCGGCATAACATCAGTGCCGTCCACCATAACCGGCTGATCGGCTTGATTGCGGAGCGCCGTATGGAGTACCGCCCGGTCTTCCGTGGTATTAATATGCTGGCCGCCAAACATTGCGTCGCGCTTAGTCTCTACCCCTTGTGTCCGCGCCAGTTCAAACAGCATCTTTAGCCCATCGGTATCAATCAGATTTTTTGAGAAATCCAAGTAGATGTCACCGGCTTGCAGCCCAAATTTTGTACCCCGTTCGGCGTCTTCGGCAAACAATTGGCGTAAATTGCGGCCTTGGTGTGCTTGCTGATAATTTGCTAATTGCTGCCAGATTGGCTGGTCAGTCAGGGCCATGTCTGTTCCTTATGGTTATGCTTATGATTAACTATACCATTGCATCTATAAATATTATCGCCATATTGCTCATTTCGTGGACTGTAATACTATAAGGACATGCATTTGCATCTATATAAGTAATTTTGTATAATATGTTAATTATGAGTGAACTTTGTACGGGAAATTGTGATGGCTGTCCTGATGTTGTGTATGCAATCGGTATTGATGAATCGATGAAAAATATGGCAGAAACTATTGAAAAATCGGTTGTTGACGATAGCTTTGATTCCGCGGTTGCCCCAGCAATATTTGAAAGTCTCAAACAAGCTGGCATTATAGACCCGGAAGTTGATGGCGTTGAAGAAGTTGCTTCACCAGAGAATATAGCTAAAGGTCTACGTATCGGGGCGGCACAAATGCTTGATAATATTGAACTAGCTCGCGATGAAGCTACTAAGGGCATCTCTATTCTCACCCAAGGTTGCCTGGGTCCTTTAACGATGCGCGCCGCAAAAGCTGGACGTACCATTACCGTAACAGTTTGTAATAGTCCACAACTTCCTGATGGTCGTGCACCGGGCATGGTAGAAGTTAGGCGTAGTAGGGGTTAGCCCCGTATGTCTTAGCAGTATTATTTTAATGCTAGAATTGATACTATTTGACTATGCCCTCATTTCTTATAAATGAAACCCTCCCCGTTCCTAAACAAAATACAATGTTATTGTTGCCCGGTAGAACTCATATCTTCCCCGTGTATAGTAGTGAATCAAAGTATCAAGATAAATCATTAGCTGTGCTATGTGAGCCGAATGATAGAGCAACTAAGTTATATGTGTTCGATACCCCTGATTTTGTAGAAGATGAGGAAGTTAATACCCGAAGAGATCTCTTCACAGCACTATGTGTGGAAAAGAATTTACTCAGGCGAGTACTACATAAAGAGATTTACCAGGTAGTAATTATCTTTGAAGACGAGAGCACGGTGCAACCTTTTACAGTAAAGCATTTTTGTGACATAGGACCAGATACCTATGCCTACGTCGGCAGCGATATCGAGAATGTTAATTCATACTTAGAAAATTACCGGCGCTAAGCAACCTTTCTCGTAAACTTAATGTAACTTTCCTAGACTGGGCTACCTCATCTATTTGTAAATTTAAGTATATTAATGTATAATATGAAGGATTGCCCATCAGAGGTGGTCATATGAACCTTCACAATTTGTTTATCGCATTTTACTGACTCTAATCAGAGTTCAGAACACGACTAGCGAAAGGTAGCAAACACATGGGTTTCATGGATAAGATGAAGAAGACTGCCCCGCCTGCATCGGCTCCCCAGGCTTCCGCTCCCTCGGCATCCCCGCAGGCGCCTCCTGGCTCCGGCATGATGACGACGAAGAAGGTCACCCAGGGTGAGACGATGCTGATGAAGAAGTCGCCAGGCGGCGTCTACACCCTCATCACGACGTGGGGCAAGAAGGACTACGACCTGTACGCCCTCGTGGAGTACACCGACGGTCACGTCGAGGTCGTATCGTGCTTCGGCACCACCCAGCATCCCCACGACTTCTCGAACCGCACCAACGATGGCGCGGTCGTGCACGTTTCGGGCGACAAGGTGGCTGGCGGCAAGGATCTCCCCCAGGAGGTCATCGTCGCTCGGCTGAAGCCGAACATCAAGTCCATCGTTCCGGTGGTCTACTCCGCCAAGAACAGTGGCACCGGGTCGTTCTACCGCTACCAGGTCTCGACCTACGTCATCCCGGGTGAGCACCAGGTCGTTCCGACCAACCATCCGGACATGATCGCTGTCGAGGCTGTCAACGCCAACCGCGACGACAACGTCTACACCTTCGTGCCGGCCGTCATCCACAACGGACGCGACGGCGCCAAGCTCGAGGGCGTTGAGCTCTACAGCCGACGCAACTCCGAGCGTCGCCCCACCGTTCGCAACGGGCAGGTCAGCATGGACACCGGCGAGGAGAACTCGAACAAGCCCAAGTAGGTCCGCCTACACCAACTAGCTAGTCGTACGCGACCCACCTTAGAACTTACTTGAGAGATTTTCTCTCGTTTTTTCTTTGGTGGGTCGCTTGTACATGAATATGTTAGGTTCGGTATAAGGCGATAATAAAAAATTCTGTCACAGCAATGTCTTTTTACCATTTAAGCCCACAAATTGCTTATAAATAATATTTATGATATAATAATATAACTATGGCTATAGCACCGCAGTGCACTACGGAAATTCTTCGAGAAATCTATATAAATGTACATAATACAGAAGTAAAGGTTGTAACCGATCCTTCTCTGTTTGAAGCGGTGCTCGAAGCTATGCCGCCGGAGTGCTTTGTGCATGACCGCATTAACAAGCAATTGATAGTTAACCAGGTGGACTCCTCTGAAGGTGACGAGCAAGAAGCTTGTCTTAGAATACGGCTGCCGGTCGACACTATACTTTCAAAACTATGCATTAGCACCAATGAGGGCGATATTTCTGTTGATTGCGCACACCCAACAGAAGAATACGGGATGTTGGCCGGTGAGCTGGATCTGTCCATCAGGGAAGCCGGCACTATCGCGGTGTGTGGCGTCGACATCGCCCGTGTTGCAAGTTTACGTCCCGTTTACGGTGATATAAAAATTGCCCAAAGTTACGCTAAAACATGGCTACTGTCTGTTACTGGTTTTGATCGAGTCGCTGCCGACGATACTGTGCATGGTCGCATAGTAACCGCCGAAACATAAATAGAAAAATAATTACTAACACTATAAGTAAACTAGGTATACTGTGCCTATGGCTAAAAATAAAATTTTAAAACTGATTGCTGCTGCTGTGCTGATACTGGGTGTTGTCGCGGCTGTATATGTCCTTACTAAAAACGAACCGCAGCCGCAAAGCGATTCTACCCGCCCTATTAGTGAGACACAAAAAGCAGCAAATTATAGCTGTCATTATCAAGATGGTGCTAATCACGCCCGTTGCTTGGATAAGAGTGACGACAAAGTAGGCGGGTGCTATGGATATTACGATCTGCGAAGCAGTAATATCGTAGACGGTATTGTATTGGAGTCGGGGAAAAACAGATCAACTACGTGTGAAGGGTTTAGTACTCGGGATAATCTGTTTTTTGATACTAGTGGGAATTTAGTTAAGTAAAGATTTTCAGTTCAAAATACAATAACATAATACTTTTTATTCTTTGTTGATAGTCCTGCGCCAGTATAAACAGTATAATATTAGTAATATGCAAAGCCAGCTTACTAAAGACTGCACTCTTGCTATGGGTGACTGTGTGCAAAAAATGACAGAAATCAACGAAAGTGTGGTGGACTTATTATTAACTGACCCCCCTTACAACCTTGGCTTATTCATGCAGGGTCGAGATACAAATTTAGGCGCTCTGCGTGCAAATCATTTTGCTGCCAGTAATTGGGATCATATTGAGCAAACAGAATGGGAGCTGCACATGGATCAATTCTTTAAAGAGTCAGCTCGTGTGCTAAAAAAAAGTGGAGCTGCAATTGTATTTGTTTCACTTATGAAGGTAGAAACAATAATTAAGCTAGCACAACAAAACGGATTTTATTATAAAACTACCGGTATATGGCATAAAACAAATCCAATGCCACGTAATATGAATCTGCATTTTGTTAACTCTACTGAAGCATGGATTTATTTTGTAAATGGAGCTAAGACAGGAAAATTTAATAATAAAGGTAAAGTAATTCATGATTATTTTGAATCTTCTGTTATTGGCGCTAAAGAAAAGAAGTACGGGAAACATCCAACTCAAAAACCAGTGGCACTACTGGAGCATTTTATTAACATATTGACCGATGAGGGCGAGACGGTGATAGATCCTTTTATGGGTAGCGGATCAACCGGTGTTGCGGCTGTAAATATGAATCGAAAATTTCATGGCATAGAGCTTGAAGAAGATTATTATAAAATTGCGTTACAGAGAATAATCGACTTATTAAAAACTCCTAAATTATTATGAATGTGATTGATTTATTTGCCGGTGTAGGAGGATTATCACTTGGTTTTTCCCAAGCTGGATTCAAGATAGTATTTGCGAATGAATATGACCAGACAATTGCTGACTCCTACAAAAAAAATCATCCAGATACGTTAGTAGATTCCTCTGATATATGTGATTTAGATTTTGAAAAAGTGTTTGGTCCTTACCAAAACAAAATAACGGTAGTAATGGGTGGACCACCCTGCCAGGGTTTTTCTCAAAAAGGTAAAAGAACTGGGATCTATGATAAACGGAACTTTATGTTTCAGCAGTTTGTAAAAGTTGTTGATATTGTGCAGCCTGAATTCTTTTTATTAGAAAATGTGCCTACTATTCTAACTGCGGAAAAAGGTTATTTTAAAAAACAAATCATCGAATTATTCGGTAATCTGGGCTACGACGTAAAAGCAAAAATACTTAAAGCAGAAAATTTTGGAGTTCCTCAAACGCGCCGCCGAGCTGTTTTTTTAGGACGAAAAATTAAACTCGATTTTGATTTACCTGACGGTAACGGCGTTAGTACATCAGTAGCTGAAGCAATTAATGACTTACCAAAACTTAGATCGGGTGAGGGGGCTGAGTTTATGCCCTATACTTATTCGCCCCGCTCAAGCTATCAGAAAAACATGCGCAAAAACTCCAGCGGTATATGGAACCACATAGCAACCAAGCACAGTCTAATTGCCTTAGAGCGTCTTGCTTATATCCCAATAGGAGGAACTAAAGCGGACTTACCGTTTGAACACAGAACCAAATCAATCCATAGCGGCACCTGGAGCCGGATTAATCCCGCCGGCTTTGCTCGCACCATTACTACCAGATTTGACACGCCTGCATCCGGACAGTTTACGCTGGCACACCAAGACAGGTGTATCACAGTAAGAGAAGCGGCCAGGCTTCAATCATTTCCTGATAATTTTAGGTTTTATGGCCCTAAAACTAATCAAATGTTGCAAGTTGGAAATGCAGTTCCACCCATGATGGCAAAGGCTTTGGCGGATGAGATTAAGCTCCACATTACTGATTACGCAGAACATGATACGTTATCAGGTCGTCAGAAGAAAACAGTAATTTCATATAGCGAGCGGGCTGCGTTTTAGTAAATTCAATAAGCTTGTTATTTTTCCGTAACTTTCTGAACTCTGAAACCTTAGTAGACACTTCTCCAAAATAATCGGACTTAAGCCCTATTCTGTCTGGCGAGTATGCAAAGTATTTAGAATATTGTAAAACTTTGAAGAATCGAGCATCCATACCAGATTTTTGTTTTAAATATTTCTCAAGTTCATATATTTCTTCATGTTCACGATACTGCATAATTCTATCTACGACAGCGCGCACTTCATCATTAGTTCTAGCTAATGCCAGAAAGGTGTTTACCTCAAACTTTGTTAGATGGTCACTGGTGTATCCCAGGTCATGTAATCGAATAATAACCTCATAAATAAAGAATAACGGATAAATATGAAATAGCTCATCCACTTTTCTAATTCTGCCATTACCGCTAGTTTCATGTCGGTTCGTTAAACTAAAGTTATCATTCCAAAAATAATATTTTTCTAGCTGATTGGTCACCAAATTATCAATAGCAGCTTGGTCCTGTAGCTGTTTGCCACTAGCTACAATACTTTGATAAGCGGACGATGTTTTGATCGGGTTTGTGCTAACTAGTAAACCGATTAGTTTACTAAAAAATAATGCTCTAATACCTTCCATTGTCTTATCTGGAAATTGCTCAACAGACGCTTTTTTTAATTCTTCAGACAGTTCTTCGTTAGTGGAGTAATTATCCGCATTGTTTACCAAGAAATCTAATGCCCAAAGATGTACCCCAAGGTGATTATTCTTCTTCCCAACACTCCAGAAAAGGCTATTGCCAGTTTTTGTGTTTTCTTCTAGATAACTGCCATATTCTTTCCAGTGATCTTCAATAAGCTCTTCTCTGACACTGCGAGACGAACGGCTAAGCATAAATTTGAATATATCTACAACTTCACTCTCGAATTCTACCCGCCTGCCCTCGTTTTCATAATAGTAAATTCCTTTTTCTTTATCTTCTTTTAGGTCTCCAACGTTGTTAACTCCTAAACCAGTTAGAATGCGCGGTGCTGTTTGGTAATTACCAATAAAATCCAAGACTAAGACCTCATCCTTTAGGGGTGCTATTCTTAGCCCTCTGCCAATTTGCTGCGTGAGTATTGCGTTAGACTCGGTGGGCCTGAGCATAAGTAAACACTCAACGTCAGGTATGTCGATGCCCTCATTAAGCATATCTACCACAAAAGCAACTTGATGATTATTTTTATCAAATGCTTCAATTATTTCGCTGGCAGTTTGATAATCATGCGAATTGCCGGCTTCAATTTTGGAATGAATTGCAACCGCATCGATGCCGTTTTTTCTAAAGTGGTTGGCGGACCATTCAGCATGTTCTATTGAGACGCAGAAGCCAATAGTTTTCTTACCTGCAGCAAGCTCTTCAAATTTTGAAAGCACGGCTTGGTCGCGGCGTTCAATCATGAGCGACTTATTTAAATCATTAACATCGTACCGGAAGCCATTATAGAAAATATTGGAATAGTCTACGTTATCTTTAAAGCCCTTATAGTTGAGACTAGCTAGATAGCCCTGTTTAATTGCGTCAGCTTGGTTCATTTCAAACACCAAATTGTCGTTATAGAAAGGCAATATGTCTTGTTCGTCCATCCTCACTGGGGTTGCGGTCAAACCAAGCAGGAATTTTGGCTTAAAATATTCAAGCACACGCTTGTAGCTGGGAGCCGCAGCATGATGAGACTCATCCATAATAATGTAGTCGAAACTATCAGCCGTGAACTGTGATAAGTTTTTCTCTCGAGTAAGAGTTTGAATCGTAGAGAAAATTATATTTTTTCCCTCGATATTCTTATTACTACCGTTAAAAAATGCCATTTCGTCAGCTCGAGTAGGCATAACATCTTCAAAGGAATTTTTCGCTTGCTTAAGAATATGATCAACATGTACTACGAATAAAATTCGCTTCGCGGCTGCTGCTTTAGCATCAAACGCGCTTAAGTAGGTTTTGCCTAAACCAGTTGCAAGGACGACTAAGCCCTTGTTTTGCTCTTGTTCTCTAGCGTCCTCAAGTGCTTCCAGGGCTTTTTGCTGAACTTCATGCGGAGATATTTGGTCTGACACTCGCTTAAGAAATATATTGTAAAGTTCGGGATCGGCATTAAACATGCGTCTTAGCTGATAGATCGCTTCATGCGGCTCATCTACTATTTGATCTCGAGATAGGCTAACCGGAAGAAAACCTTGTCGGACGGTTTCATTTCTCTTTTGTTCAAGTTCATTAAATCTCTCTTTAGAAACCATCCCAGGGGCGTGATAATTAAAACCATCACATTCAATTGCATATTTTCTATTTTTTGTTTCAACAACAAAATCGATTCTCCAGGTTCGGTTCGTTCCATCGTTACGGTCAATTTCAACTTCTGGGGTGATAAACTCTAATCCACTGTCACCGTAGTCCGTAAAATAGACATTATTTAAAAATGTAGTTTCTAAATAACCCATCTTGGAGCCATGCATCGACATAAATTGAGAAAGTGACATAATTTCCTAGCATTATATCTGGCTTAAAAGGTGTTTACTAGTAGTTCATTGATAAATAATGAGTACCTACGATTGGGGCGGAGGGATGGCGCACAGGCTTTGCCTGTGCTTCTTCCTGCGGTACTCGCTAAAGCCAAGCAAGCTTGGTTTTAGCTCAGTTCCTCGTTCGCCGAACCCTGCGGGTTCGCTTCCCTCCTGTAAATTAAATAAGCCTAGCAGAAGCTAAGCTTATTTAATTGGCTGGGGCGGAGGGATTCGAACCCCCGAATGCCAGTACCAAAAACTGGTGCCTTACCACTTGGCGACGCCCCATTGGCTGGTCTGTCAGATATGTTTCTATATCTGTTGGTAACAGTGCTGTATTGTAGCAATTTTGAAAGTTTGGCGCAAAATCCAAGACTTAGCTATACTTAACCGTAATAGATTATGAGAGTAATTAATGTAAAAAACCGGCAGCAGCTGCCAGAACCGAAACGTAAACGACGGATGCATAAACCGGTAATCTTAGCATTGGTACTGGCAATTACTGGAGTTGGGCTGTATAGCCTGCTAAAAGCTCAGCCTTCGGAGGCGCCAGCCCAGAATGCTATAGCAGCAAGTGCTTCTCAGAATATTACTGAAATTACTAAAAAAGGCACGCTTAAGATTTTTACTGGCTTGCAGTTTAAGGATTTATATAATAGCTTTGCCTATCCTAATACGGCACCGATTGACGAAACTACTCCGATCACTGGTGACGAAACTGCTGATGCAAAGATCCGAGAAATAGCGGTTTCTCGCGGTTATCAACTTCGCAGCGCACCGGTTACCAATGCTTTTCAGGACGTTGGTAGCGGCTATATGTTACAACAACGGGCTGCGCAACCATGGCTTGATTTGGTGGCCGCTGCTAAAAAGGACGGCATTTCCATTGGATTGACGGCCGCATATCGTTCGGCCGAAGAGCAAAAGCAAATTTTTAATGAACGTCTGTCGCAGTTAGGCATACCGGTAAGTCAAATTGCTGCCGGCACACGTGACACAGAAATATCACAAGTCTTGCGTATGACAGCTATCC
The DNA here is from genome assembly GCA_963717365.1 of Candidatus Saccharimonadia bacterium. GTDB lineage: Bacteria > Patescibacteriota > Saccharimonadia > Saccharimonadales > 2-12-FULL-41-12 > JALQXV01. The sequence goes on along the minus strand of OY970327.1, from coordinate 411,578 downwards.
CTGGTTACTCAAGGCACCATACCGGTTACACGGTAGATATTTCATGTGAGGATATGCCCACTACTTCGTTTATGTATACTACTTGTTTTGACTGGCTCAGCGCTACTAATTATGAACATGCTAAAACGTTTGGCTGGATCCCCAGTTATCCAGAAGGCAGCGGCGCCCAGGGCCCGGATCCTGAGTCATGGGAATATGTTTGGGTTGGCAAAGATGCCCTTATAGACTAACCTTATTACATTATGATTTACGCTCGGGCAAAAAAATATGTCAGCCCACTTCATATTAATGGTATGAATGGCCGTTTGTTGCGCATGCCACCTCCGGCTGGTAAAAAACGAGAAATGTTACTGCTGTACGGGCATCATGCCAGTTTAGAGCGAATGTTTGGCTTTGCCGAAGCCCTGAATACGTATGGTGGTGTTACAATGCCAGATTTGCCAGGCTTTGGCGGAATGGACAGTTTTTACAAAATTGGCGAGAAACCAACTATTGATGTTTATGCTGACTATCTGGCATCGATCATTAAGTTACATTACAAACGGCGTAGGGTTACCATTGTTGCAATGTCATTTTCAGTTCCGTTGATAATAAAAACACTGCAAAAATACCCTGAACTTGTCGGTAGAGTTGAATTATTTGTAAGTATTTCAGGTTTTGCGCGTCGCGATGATTTTATTTTTTCCAAACGCGAGTATTGGGGCTTACGTCTTCTGTCTGCTATTTTTTCCAGACGGTTTCCGGCGGCATTTATGGATAGAACGGTGCTTACCAGGCCGGTACTTAAGCTGGTCTATTTGTCGGTAAAATCATCGCATAAAAAAATGAAAGACGCTAAAACCGCAGCAGAACTTGCCCGCCGGATTGAATTTGAGGGTAATCTATGGAAGATTAATGATCTACGTACGCGTATGAGCACGGTCAAACTGATGCTAACGGTTGATGTATGTAATCAAAAAATTAAGGCGCCAGCTGTTCATGTTACGGCTACGGCCGATCGGTATTTTGATCATAAGATTGTTGAACAGCATATGCATATTATTTTTGATAGTCTTGAATTGATTCCCAGCGTAATGGCGAACCATGCGCCGACTATAATCGCTACTGCCAAGGAAGCCAAAGCCTATATTCCTCCTCGTCTGCGTAAGCTATTGGCCTAAGCCAGCCAGGCCAGATGTTATAATTGTTAATAAGTTATGAAAATAGGCTTAGTTTGTCCCTACCATATGTTTCGCGGGGGTGGTGTCCAGGAAGTTGTCTTGGCGCTGCAAAGCGGTATTGAAGCACGTGGTCACGAGGCCTACATTATTACACCGCAACCACGAGACTTAAAAGCATCGGTCCCGCGGCATATTTTATTTGTCGGCGGTTCAGTCCCCTTTCGAGCTGCTCGGACACAGGGCGATATTTCTGCCAGCCGAGACATGTCGGGGTTAGATGCTCTACTGGCTCGAGAAAAGTTCGATATCTTGCATTTTCATGAACCGTGGAATCCAATGCTTTCGCTTCAGATTATGATGCGCTCAGACGCTATTCATATTGCTACCTTCCATGCGGCCATGAGTGAGCGACGTACTTCTCGGACAGTCGAAAAAGTAATCACACCTTATACAAAAACCCTATTAAATTACGTCGATGTAATGACTGCAGTTTCTAATACCGCCACTAATTATGTTCGTACGCTTACTAACCGAAAAATTCATATTATTGGCAATGGCATTGACCTGAGTAAATATAAGCCGGCCGACCAACCCCCAGAGCCGAGCGTGCATAAAACAATTTTCTATGTTGGACGCTTAGAGAAACGCAAAGGATTGCGTTATCTGCTGGAAGCCTTCGCGCTGTTGCATCGGGTCCATCCAGATTTTCGATTAACAATTGCCGGGGATGGCCCAGAACGCAAAAGATTAGAAGAATTTGTAAAAGACAACAAAATTAAGCATGTTACTTTTCTGGGTTATATTGATGAGCCAACCAAGCTGCGTTGGTTGCGGGAAGCTAATATTTTTTGCTCCCCTGCCCTCTACGGCGAAAGTTTTGGCATTGTATTGCTTGAAGCCATGGCTAGCGGCTGCGTGGTAGTAGCTGGAAATAATACCGGTTATGAAGGTGTAATGAAGGGTCGCGGGCAGCTGTCTTTGGTTAATCCCAAGGATACGGTAGAATTTGCCCGTCGGCTAGCGTTACTGGCTCGGGATGAAGTGTTACGGGAAGCCTGGCGGGATTGGGCACGAACAGAGGTGGCCCGCTATAACTACGACAAAATTGTTGATCAGTATGTAATGCTATATAAAGCAGCACACGCCGCTAAAAAGAAATCAACCCAGAAGGTGTAACATGAAAATAGGCTTTGTACTTGATGACGGGCTGGATAAACCAGACGGCGTACAGCAATACATACTCACGTTAGGTGCATACTATGCAAATGCAGGCCACGACGTTCGTTATCTGGTAGGACAAACATCGCGCAAAGACCTTGAAGGAGTGTTTTCTTTAGCTAAGAATATCAAAGTCCGGTTCAACGGCAATACACTGTCTAATCCTCTGCCTGCATCATCTAAAGAGATTAAACGAGTACTAAAACAAGAAAAATTTGATGTTTTGCACGTCCAAATTCCGTATCATCCTTTCTTTGGTGCCAAAGTTGTTCGCTTGGCAGATGCAAGTACGGCAGTAGTAGGCACATTTCATATCCTGCCGTATGGCAAACTTTCAGTGGGAGGTACAAGACTGCTTGGCATGTGGTTAAAGCGTTCACTGCGTCGATTTGACGCGTTTGTGAGCGTATCGGCTCCAGCAGCTGTCTTTGCCAAAAAAACCTTTAGAATCACCAGTACTGTAATACCAAACTCAGTCCCCTTGGCAGTTTTTCAACCAGCTAAACCAATCAGGCGGTCGCCAGATACATTCAATCTATTATTTCTTGGCCGTTTGGTGCCGCGTAAAGGCTGCCAACAGTTACTAAAAGCACTGGCAATATTGCAGCAAAGCAACTGCCTGCCCGAGCATCTGCAAGTAGACATATGCGGGGGTGGCCCCCTGCTACCTGAGCTTAAACGGTATGTCAAACAACATAAATTATCTGGTATTGTGACCTTTCACGGTTTCGTAAGTCATGAACAGAAGATCGCACAGATGCAGGCCGCTGATATAGCTGTTTTTCCATCGCTGTCTGGCGAAAGTTTTGGCATTGTCTTGATAGAAGCTATGGCAGCTGGAAGCGGCGTGGTAATTGGTGGTGATAACCCCGGCTATCGCAGTGTACTAGAGCCAGTGCCGGGGTCAATTATTGATGCTCACTGGCCAACGGTATTTGCTGAACAACTTTACGATTTGATGGCAGACAAGGAAAAACGTGCCAGCATTCACCGCAAGCAGCAGATATTAGTGAAGCAATTTGATACCCCTGTCGTTGCCGAACAGTTGCTAGAGCTGTATAAGACTTGCAAAAGTAACCGTATCAGCTGATAATACCCAGTAATTATGAGTATTTTTAGAGATAAACAAATAACTATCAATATCGAGTCTAAGACGGTCATTCGCATTCTAGTCTTATCTATTGCCTGCTTAATCGCTTTAAAATTTATCGAGCACATTATTCAACCGCTCACACTTATCTTTGTCTCATTTTTCCTAGCCCTAGCTCTGAACCCAGCCGTTTCTAAAATTGCTACTATGCTTCGCTCAAAAAGCCGGGTTGGTGCAACGGGTGTAGCCTATGTCCTGGTCCTCTCTGTTTTAATAGCGTTTATAGCCTTTGTTGTGCCACCACTTGTTAAACAAACCGTAGATTTTATTCAAGAAGTACCTAGCACTATCCAAGATTATAAAAATGAAAACTCTCCCATTAATGATTTTGTTACGCGCTACAATCTAGATGAGCAGATTGACCGTTTTACGGCGGACTTCAGTAGCAGATTTGGTGATATTGGTAAGCCGATTCTTTCAACGGCTGGTGCTATTGGTACCGCTGTTGCCAGCACAATCGTGGTTTTAGTTTTAACCTTTATGATGTTGGTAGAAGGTCCGCAGTGGCTTAAACGGTTTTGGGGTATACAGCCTGCAACAAAGCGTGCGCATCGCAAAGAAATTGCCCAAAGAATGTACAAAGTCGTTACAAACTACGTGAATGGACAGGTGCTGATTGCCGCCCTTGGCGGTCTGTTTGCCAGTATTGTTATATTTATACTAAGTCAAATATTCAATGCTCCGGTTAATGCCATTGCACTCGGTGGCATCATTGCACTGTTTGCCTTACTCCCTCTAATTGGAACAATCCTTGGTTCAGTAATTGTGGTGCTGGCCTGTCTACTAGTATCAGCTCCCTTAGCCCTTGCAGTAGCCATTTATTTTATTATTTACCAACAGATAGAAAATGTCACTATACAACCCTATATCCAATCCCGGGGTAACGGTTTGACACCTTTGTTAGTCTTTGTCTCTGCCCTGCTTGGAATTGGTCTTGGTGGTATTCTTGGAGCCATTGTCGCAATTCCGCTGGCCGGATGTATAAAGATTTTGGTTGAAGAACACTTTACTAAACCCTCAGATACCAAAGTGCGCGAAGCCTAGGCTTTAGCGGAGACGCGAAACCAGACGGGACCACGCGGCGTGTCCCGGACTGCAATATTTTCTTTTAATAAGGTGTCTCGAATTGTATCAGACAGAGTCCAATCACTATTAGACCGGGCTGACTGTCGATCGACAATAAGTTGTTTTTGAGCAACCGTTATATCTGTTGAAACACCTAACTGCAAACCAAGCAACGTGTCGATTTGTTCAATAAACTGGGTAAATGGCTTAACTTCATGCATGGGAATGCCGCTGGGACGAATATCTACTAGATGAGCAAAAACTTCTAACGCTTTGGGCGTATTAAGATCATTTTGTAAATGCTCTACTACAGTTGCTAGTAATTCACTATAGTTGACATCAATATACTGATATTCGCCTGGTACTGCTTGAAATCGCAAGTCGGCAAAGGCTTGTAACGTTCCAAGACGATTGCGGGCTGCTTCTAATGCTTCCCAACTAAAATTCGCTTCTGTACGATACTGGCTTTGCAGCACTAAAAGTCGAAAGTCGTGAGCTGTAAACCCTTTAACAATAATGTCGTTTAAGGTGTAGCCGTTGCCTAGACTTTTGGCTATCTTTGTTCCATTAACCTGTAAAAAGTTGCCATGAATCCAAAAACGGGAAAATTGTTTACCGGTAGCTGTTTCGCTCTGGGCGATTTCATTGGTGTGATGAACGGGTATATGATCAATGCCGCCAGTATGGATATCTAGCGTTCTACCAAGATATTTCATCGCCATGGCCGAACACTCAATGTGCCAACCAGGAAAACCTTTACCCCAAGGGCTATCCCATTCCATATCGCGAGATGTATCGGCGGGAGAAAATTTCCAAAGTGCAAAATCTGAAGCGGTTTTCTTTTGGCCAACTTCTATGCGTTTACCGGCTTGCTGGCCCTTTAGATCAAGCCGGGCCATTTTGCCATAGTCAGCAAACTTTGTGCTATCAAAGTACACGCCGTCATCAATTATGTAGGTATAGCCTTTTGTCTCTAGTACCTGAATAAGAGCGATTTGCTCAGGAATGTGGTCAGTGGCTTTAATTAACTTCCGGCGATCAATTGAAATATTTAAAGCATCCAGACCATTTAAGAAATCTTTGGTATAAAAATCAGCTACCTCCCAAGCAGTCTTTCCTTCACGGCGGGCACCTTTTTCTAATTTGTCTTCGCCTTCATCACCATCACTAACCAAATGTCCTACATCGGTGATATTCATATACCAGTCAAGCTCGTAGCCACTGGCAGCTAAAGTCCGTGCTAGGACATCCCAGCGAATGTACGCGGTCCAATTACCTACTGTTAAGTTGTCGTAAACAGTTGGCCCACAGGAGTACATGCGAACCAGGTTGTCACTGAGTGGTGTAAAGAGGTCAACTGACCGAGTAAGCGTATTGTGTAGTTTCATCGTTTTTGGCATCCTGTGCGCTTTTAAGTGTATCAAGTAATTGTGTGGCATGGCTTATACAATCGGCCTTTACGTCGTTAAGCGAGCGGCCGTCGGTTATTCTAAAGCCAGCGGCTAATGGATGACCGCCGCCGCCAAAATGCTTTGCAATGTCGGCGGCTACTGGATAGCCATAGTTAGCTCTTAGTTTGCCGGTAATACGACCATCAGGGTACGTTTTGAAGGCTACTGCAAGCGTTACACTTTCTACCATGCGCATCTCATCCATTACAAGAATTGATGGATTATACTCGTGACTATACTTTTCAATTTCTTCCCAAGGAATAGTGATTGATGCTATTCGCTGGTCGGAATTATAATCAACCCGCAGTAACAGCTCTGCTTTATATTTAAGCAGTTCTGGGCTCTTTTTTTGCATCAACCGGCGCGAATTTTCTAGTGCTGCAATGCTAACTCCTTGAGCAACTAATTCAGAGATAATTTGTATACTTCGTGCAGTGACAGATTCAGTGGTCAGCCCTAAGCTGTCCGACATAATTGCTGTTACGATCAGATTATTGGCATCGCCGCAGCGTGGCCATTTAAGTTTCTCGCTAAGTTCGTATAGCAATTCGCCAGTGGCCACAGCTTGCTTAATATAAGCTACCGTTGCGAAATCTATAGTAGGTTCTGATGCATTATGATGATCAATGATAATGCAGGGCTTTGCCTTAAGCCATTGAATAGAGCCCGCTTTCTGCAACTGTTCCAACAGCATTATCGCGCTGGTATCTACAATAATGCTGGCATCAAAACGAATTGGCAATTCGTTTGATACCCGGTCCCAGCCGGGCAAATAGCGCAGGTAACTTGGTATTTCGGCAGCACAGTATAAATGCACCGTTTTGCCCTCCTCGCTTAAAATATGCTCCAAAGCTAGTGCACTGGCCAAGCTATCGCCATCAGGATTATCAGCCTGAACGATTACAATTATTTCAGAATCGTTTACTATCTGCTGTATGGTTGCTTCCTGGGTCATTTAGAAGGCCTGACGTCCCTCTAAAGCTCTGCCGAGGGTAATTTGGTCCGCATACTCTAAGTCGAGTCCAATGGGCAGTCCGTGCGCCAGACGCGTTATCTTAACTTTACGATTACCAATCTCTTGAGCTAAAAACAAGCCAGTTGACTCGCCTTCTACGCTTGCGTTAGTAGCCAAAATAATTTCTTTAACCTTGTCATCGTCAATACGTTGCACCAGCTCGCGCACGTGTAGGGATTCTGGCCCAACATTATCAATCGGAGAAATCAGACCGCCGAGTACATGGTAGGTGCCTTTGAACTGTCCAACTCGCTCTAGAGCCACAATATCAAACGGATCTTCAACTACGGCAACAACAGTTTTATCTCTTTCGGGATCTACATATAGCGGTGAAAGTTCTTGATCAACGTTAATTAAGGCAAATGTTTTAGGGCAATACTTAACACTGGCATGTAGGATATCCAGGGTCTTAGCGATCTGATGGCTCTTGCTTTGATCTGCTCGTAGTAAGTAATACGCATATCGTTCGGCACTACGCGGTCCTACTCCCGGCAGGGTGCCGAGGGCGTTCATGACATTTTCTAGTGCTTTAGGGAGTACGCTCACGTATTTTTTTCTGGCTACAGGCCTAGATTGCCAAGCATACCCATCATTGGTTGCATTTTTTCGGCTGCTACCTTCTGACTCTGTGCGATAGCTTGTTTAACCGCTTCTTCGACGTGTTTTTCTGTAGTACGCATATCATCAAGATCCACTCGTTCTGGGTCAATTTGAATACGCTTGATTTTCTGTTCGCCAGTGATCTCAACAATAACTGCGGAGTCGCCGGCCGACACAGTAATTACCTGCTTCTGCAGTTCCTTTTGCATTTTTTTAACCTTCATCAACATTTTGGCTTGATCAAATTTACTCATAATTTATCTCCTCTTAATCTAACAAATTAACTCTCGCTCGCTCCTATTAGTGTAACAGATTAGCGTTCTGCAGTAAGCGCTTTTGTAGTGGCTGCTGTTGCTGGCCATGCTACAAAATAACGTTGCAGCTGGTAGAAGCATGATCCGGTAATTACTAAAACTAAGAGCCCTACGCCAATGGTACGTGCAAGAGGATTGCGTGGAAACACCGTAAACCAACTCTGCAACATATATGAAATACCGTTAGCAATAGCAATATAAAACAGCGGTATTAGTATACCTAGCGTCACTACATTTCCAAATCCAACAAGTATGATACCTATAGATAAAGCCCCGAACACTAGTTTTTCCCTGGTTGGATAGTATCCAGTCCGAAAAGCATACAAACCCATTATTATCATGGCTAAAGAAAATATATCAAATACAGGCGTGCCAACCAACCAGCGTGTCGGGTCATCGGGGCCGGTTAACAATAGTTGCTGTGGGATATCTATCAGACGGTTACCGATTGCCGGTAAGGACAGCTCTTGGCTTGTATCTACGCCGAGCCATCGGTTTATTTGACCTGGCTTGAGCGCGAAGCTATAAAAAAGCGGCGCTAGTGTAAGTAGCATAGCCACCGCGCTGACCAATCGAATACGGAGCGACACTTTTGTAAACGCCTTAAGCGCGACCTTACGTACAAAAAATAGCCCACCAACAATAAATAACCATGTACCGGGCACATAAAGTACAAGCGCTAAAAGTATAGCTGCTAACGGATATTTTTTATCGTTATGCTTAGACAAGAACCATAGGCAAATCAATAAGAGCACCGGTATGACGGTCAAATACATTACATCTAGGTTGGCTAACCGCCCATGATGCAGAAACCAGCTTGAAGTAATAAACATAACTGATGTCAAAAATGATACCCGTGTTGTGTACCATCGTCGCAACATGGCATACAACAAAACAGCGGCCACTACCGCTACCGCTACGGACGCCAGTCGCATGTATATGTCATTTTCTGTAAGTTTAAGTGCAATAATTTGAGCTCCTTTGACGGGAGCAATCAGTATGTCATTTTTTATAGCGCTCAGAGTAGCTGAACCCAGCGTTGCAGCGAATTCGGCCGGACCATACGGTACGTGCCGGAACAAATGATAGCCCAACAGTCCGAGCGCACTGACGATTAGTAGTAACGGCAGGATAAGTCGTCGAGTAAAATCTGTCACAGTAGCCCAGATGCGCTTAAAACTAGTTTTTGGTATTTTCATCTTGCTTTATTGTAACAAAACAGGCTGCAAACGGTAATGCAGCTACTAATTATCAAATGGCGTACTGTGACGGCTATCTATACTTCTGATTCGCTGTTTCTCGCGGTCAAAGTATAATTCTACACCACCAGTCGGCCCGTTACGATGCTTCTTTATGAACACATCCATCACATTTTTCCGTTCTGTCTCCGGGTTGTAATATTCCTCGCGGTACAGGAATGCTACGACGTCAGCGTCCTGCTCAATCGAGCCGGATTCACGCAGATCAGCCAGTCCTGGAATTGGCGGGCTGCGACTTTCTACGGTACGGCTAAGCTGACTCAGTGCCAGAACCGGCACATTAAGTTCACGAGCAATGCCTTTTAGCCCGCGCGAGATTTCCGAGATTTCTTGCACTCGGTTGCCAGCATCACTGCCAAACTTACTGCCACCACTCATTAATTGCAAATAGTCGACAATAATCAATCCTAATGGGTGCTGGTGCGCTTCGCGCCGGGCTTTAGTGCGCATATCGCTAACGGTTATGCCTGGACTGTCATCAATATATATCTGCGCTTCGCTAAGAGTTCCCATGGCTTGTCCAATTTTTTCAAAATCAGTATCACTTAGGTTACCGGTACGCAGCGCCCAGGCGTCTACGCCGGATTCTCGGGCTAGCATACGGTCTACCAACTGCTCTTTGCCCATTTCAAGGCTAAACATAAGCACCCGTTGCTGTGAAGACACTGCCACGTTATGAGCCAGGTTTAAGACCATAGCAGTTTTGCCTATGCTAGGCCGCCCGCCCAAGACTATCAAATCTCCGCGTTGCAATCCGGCCAAAATATTGTCCAGATCTTTATACCCTGTAGGTACGCCGCGGATAGTGCCTTTATCTTTATGAAGCTCATCTAACCGCTCAAAACTATCGCTAAGCACCTGTTCCAGGCTGACCACATCTTGTTTTACTTGTTTTTGGCTAACTTCAAATAATCGTGTTTCGGCTTGTTCTACCAGAGACTGGAGACCCTCTGATTCATCGTAACCAAGCGTAATAATATCTTGGCTGGCTTTAATTAACCGGCGGCGCATTGCTTTAGTCGACACTATTTCGGCGTATTGCATGACATGCGCGGCGCTCGGTACAAAATTAGTCAGTTCAGTAACATACGATGACCCACCCACTGTATCAAGTAAGCCGTTGTTTCTTAACTCATTCGTAAGTGTCAAGACGTCTATGGGGCTGTGTTTGTCGTATAAGTTCTTAACCGCGTCATAAATATGTCCGTGCCGCTCATCATAAAAGTCATCGACTGTAATAACATCGGCGATTTTAACGATAGCATCACTATCAATTAAGATAGCTCCCAGCAAGCTGGCTTCTGCTTCGGTATTTTGGGGGGGCAGCTTAGCGTTCTTCGGATCCATTGCTTACGATTCTAACACTTCGCTGTCACCAAAAATATTGGTTATGTTTGCCAATGTATCATCTTTGGTGTCAGCTTTGACAACCTTTTTAGAATCTTCTTGCTGAGTAATATTAAGCTCCATATTCTTGTAATCTAAATTTTCCATAATTTTAGCTATAATTGCTTTATTCTTAGCTTGATTAACCTGGCGATAATGAAAGGGAAACTTGAAACACAACGTTAATTTTTTGCGCGTAATATCAGCGTCAGCCATTCGTGCTATTCCATATAATGTATTGTTCTGAGATTTCAATTTTTGGAGGACATCATCCCAAAGTTCGTTTTCGTTTGTGTCTTCGTCGGCTGCTTTTCTATCTGGTTCCGCTGTTTCCATTATCTCAGGGATACTAGTATCCTCCTGCTGAATGTTTTCAATTTCAGCTGAAACAGTAGGTTTAATTCCATTTTCTTGACTTCGTTTCTCGTCTTCATTAATTTCTAATGAAATAGAGGTAACGGAAGCCGGTTCTGAATTTAAACTGCTAGCTTCTTCAGAAAGATTAACAGATCGAATCTCATCAGAATTAAGGGTATCTGGGGACGCAGCTGCTTCAATAGGAACAACAAGCGCTTCGACCCGATGTTTTTTAAACAACTGGCTTAATAGGCTTAGCTCTAACTTGGCTCGTGGCTTAGGTGATGACGGAACATTTAATAAGTCAGCCAATAACGTTAACGCGTCACCTGAAGATAATAAGACTGCTTTGCCAGACAGCAAGTCCTGTCTGACTCGTTTGGCGATTTGTTTACTCAGATTTGTCTCGCTAGCGCCATGTTCGTAAGCCAGGCTCAATGCCGTAGAAAGTTCTTGAGGATTGCCGTTTGCCACAGCGCTTAATATGGCTTGTATGACGTCTCCAGAAGCTAACCCTAAGGTTAATTCAATATCTGCAGCAGTCACTGTGCCGATGGCGTCTTTGACTTGGTCGAGTAAAGAAATACTATCTCGAAAGCTACCATCGCCGTGTACTGCTAATAGTTCAAGCGCTTCCTTTTCTATTTTAAAACCTTCTGAATCGGCAATGTGTTTTAAGTGCTTGACCATATTAACAGAATCAATTGGCCGAAAGGTAAAGGTAATGCAGCGGCTGACAATGGTGTCTGGTAGTTTATGTATCTCAGTTGTGGCAAGTATGAATATAACGTGAGCCGGTGGTTCTTCAAGAGTTTTGAGCAGCGCGTTAAAAGCTTCGCGGGTAAGCATATGTACTTCGTCTATTATGTAAACTTTGTACTTACCGCTGGTGGGAGCGATATGCACGCGTTCTCTCAGACTGCGAATCTCGTCAATTCGGCGGTTGGAAGCCGCGTCTATTTCGATAATATCCAAATGAATACCATCTGTTTCATATGGTATATCGTTAACTGCAAAGGCTAATATGCGAGCAATACTTGTTTTGCCAACCCCGTGAGGGCCAGTTAAAAGATAGGCATGGCCGATTGATCCATTTTTCAGGCTGTTCTTAAGTGTTGTTGTGACATGCTCCTGGCCGATTACCTCGTCAAACGAAGCGGGCCGGAACTGCCTGTAAAGTGCTTTCCCCATGTCTTAATAGTTTACGGCTAAAAGAATAATGCTGGAAGTGGATAATCAATTTTACACCAATCTATAGAGAGTGCAACGCGCCATGCAACCTGCTGATTTACAAAATTCGGAGTTATTGCGGGTAAGAATCTTTCGCTTGACTTCTTCAAGTTTTTGTTCACCTTCCGCACCGTATAACTCAACAATTTTTACTTCATCCGTACATGCGCCACAGCCGCAATCCTTGACTTCATTTTTCCCGGTTGCGTTGGTAGATAAGCCTTCACTTCTAGTAATATAAAAATAACCCCCTAAAGCAGCAGCACTTGTCAGCATAATTACGGTTGGTATCAAGAGAGATTTTTTAATAACCATCTCTACTACAGGGCAGCTTCGAGCGCTGCCCATTCAGCGTCAACTTCGTCTTGTGGGACGTTGACACTGACTTGGTCACCTGGCTTAGCCTTAAAATAAGTGACGCTGGCTAATAATACGCGATACTGGTGGTCACCAACAGTTACAAAGTAATGGCCGTCCTGGAGTTCTAATGTACCCACAACTTGTTTGCGCGGGATTGGTCCAATTTGCTTGTATAAGAATGTGCCGTCGTCGGCGATGGTCAGTTTTAGGATGTCGCCCTGGACTAATTTGGATTTGCTGGCGTAGTTAGCTGGTACGGGGTAGGTTTTGCTGTCGCTGCCAACCATATTTTGGCCGTCAAAGACACCCTCTATAACTTTACCGATGTTTTCTTCACGGTTGGTAGCAGTTGCGGCGGGATCTTCGCCGAGCAAACTTAATAACAGCTCTTTGGCTGCTGCTAAGCTGGTCTCTGCTTCTGCAATGAGTGCTCGTAATCTTTTTATTTGTTTATCTGGAACGTCTGCCATATCTCAGTCTCATATCTCAGTCAGTGTTTTTATTGTTACACCTTCCCCCGAAGGGTAACACGATTAGTTTTGCAAGTAAAGTGTTCCGTGGAACCCTGTGGATAATATACGGTGTTTAGATAAGTAACAGTACTATATTTAACATTGTCTCGCGTATTTAACCTTCGTAGTTTACTTAATTCCTATAGGGTAGATTCCAGATATATACTGTAGATTCCGAACCTATACGTTCTGTTATTGAATGCTAGTCAGATTTCATAAAAAAATAATGAAGTTTCGCTTGCATTAAAAATATTCTGATAAGAAAAAATGTTAACTATAAAAAATAAGACTCACCAGAGGTGAGTCTTATTTGTATGAAATGACGGCAAAACTAGACTAGTTCTACCGTTGCGCCGGCATCTTCCAATGCTTTCTTAGCAGCTTCAGCCTCGTCTTTAGGAGCTTTTTCCTTGATTGTGCCAGGAGCGCCGTCAACTAAAGCTTTAGACTCACCAAGGCCAAGGCCAGTGATATCTTTAACAGCTTTAATTACAGCAACTTTCTGAGCACCAGCGTCTTTCAATACGATATCGTATTCGCTTTTAGCTTCTTCAGCGGCACCAGCGTCACCGCCAGCAGCTGGAGCGGCGACTGCAACGGCCGCTGCAGCCGGCTCAACGCCGTATTCATCTTTTAGTATTGTACCGAGTTCATTAACTTCGAGAACGCTGAGGTTCACAAGCTGTTCGGCAATTTTCTTTAAATCTGTAGCCATGGGGTTATATTCCTTTATTAATTATTTAGCTGCTTTTGCTTCGAGACCTTGCAATAAACCATGCAGGTTGATGGAAAGACCGCGCATTACGCCATTTAATGGCGCGTTAAGCGTATAGATAAGTCCAGCTAGCATTTGATTCTTGCTTGGCAATGCTGCCAGTGCTTTTACGTCGTCAGCCCCTACAAACATGCCGTCGGTGGTGTAAGCGCCGACAAACTGAATACTTGGGTTGGTTTTTGCAAAATCTGCCAAGGCTTTCGCCGGAGCAACTTCGTCCGCGTTATTAAACGCATACAGTAACTGGGCAGTGAGCGCGCTTTTGTCCGCATCTTTGTACAGATCGCTATCCTTCAAGGCTTGGATTACTAGACGGTTCTTAATCACTTTAACAACCGTGCCGTTTTCTTTTGCTTGCTTTCTGAGCGTCTGAAGCTGTTTTACGGTAGTGTCTTTATAGTGAGCGACTACCGTTAACTTAGATTCAGCCAAGAGCTGGCTTACTTCCGCGACTACTTCTTGTTTTTTCTGCTTAGTTAAAGCCATGTTATACCTTTTTGATTACTTTATAGGACTTACTTAAACGTCCTATTTTTTCCAGATGACCGCACCGACCATTAAAAAAGTCTCTGGCAGCAACCAAAGACTAATAAAATACGTGTTATTGTATTCCTCGGTAGCATTCTTAAATATTTGCCTTGCGGTAAACATCGCTACTGTCTTCGGTAACTAGCCATTAGTATACCATATTTACTAATATTTATAACTTAATAATAATTACTGCCGGAATTGGTTACGACATCTCTGGACGGATAAGTGGGTACAGTTAATCCTTCTGTCGTCTTGATACTTTTCCTTTTTTCGTCATTTGCAGGCAATGCGCAGCTTAATACAACATTCATAAGAGCAGCTTTAATTTCAGGCCTATCGTCGGAGGGCTTTACGGCACCAGGTATTGGCCAGCAACCATAGGCCTCTTTGGCTTCCCGGACTTCTTCTATAAATTCTGGTCCTGTCATTGAAACGCCGGTATGCGGATGGACTACCATAGTGCCTTCTGTCATATCAGTAGGTTGATGATTATTTATCTCCGGGTTATACGGCCGGGGTGCTGTTCCCCACTGCTCCCGGTTTACGGGCGTCGGAGGATGATTTTTCCCCGGCGTTCTTGTTGATCTGTATTCCATTGCCATATCTATTCTCTTTTCTTATATTAAAAACCCCCGCTCGTTTTGCTTTGAGCGGGGGTTCGTGGTTCCATTAAAAAGCAAAAAACTACCCGCCGGGACTCACAATCACGAGACTGAGGACAAATAGTTTCTGCATACCAGTTATTTTATACAGCGACATACTTTTGTCAACATATGTCAGTAAGAAAACATAAGCGTTAAATATTTTACAGACAACATATATTGACAGACAATTTATTAGAGCTATAATTTTAACTGTGAAAAGACAGAACTCAACTATGCAGAACCACCAAACAGTATTTGTTTCTAAGCACGTGCTGATGGTGATTTGTGCATAACGCCTGGATATTCTTTCGCTAAACAATCAATAGCAATCAAATAAAAAGAACTCCAGGCCTAAGCGCTGGAGTTTTTTAAAAGAGAAAAATATGGCAACCATAGAAATTGGAAATGGACATAAAGTAGAGACACACGAGGAGGTCGCAGACCAGCCATTATTGTATGAGCTTACTTTTGTGCATGACGCTCCACCGGCAGTCGGCTATGCTAATGCACTCGGCAGCTATCTGATACTTGGCGATGTCAGTAAAGTTCGGGCTTCTGTGTTACTTTCTGATCTTGTCTATGTGGCAGAAAATTTGTATCAAAACGAAACAATCCCTTTTGATTGCCACAAGGGTGCTCTTTCACCGCATAATAGCAATGAACTATTACGCACTGCCAGTACTAGTGCAGTACTAGATAGCAGTCTGCTAATTATAAATGGTCTTGAAAATGTAATTGGTAGTGGACCTGACAAGCCGACTAAGGCTCAACAATTTGCGATTAACTCATTAATGCGCTGGACAAGTGCGGACGATGACAATTTCGGCTACCCGCAAAGACTTACCCAGGAAAAGAAGCGGAAAATTTGTGCCTATATGAAAACTCCCGAGGGACGTGTCCATCCGCAGCGAGCTGCGTTGATTAGCTCCTTTGCCGGTAAACATGCTTTGATCGGGCCAATGCAAGTCCCACCGCGAAAACAGGGTCAAACAAAATCGTCAGTAATCGCTTTTCAAAAAAAGATAGCTATTGCAGCTGCTGCAGCTTAAACTGCGTGTATTTTTCGGCAGCCAAACGTGTTAACTCGGCGTCTTCACCTTTATTTATAAACTTCATCGCTTCGGCCATAAGCGGGTGTACCTCGCCAATTTTTTCATGCATCTGCTGGGCTAATTTACGGTAACCTGGATGTCCTTGGGGACTGGAACGAAGTTCTAATAGCTGGAACGCTTCACGGGCGTTAAAAGTGACCTTCCAACGCATGCGGTGACCAAGTAGCGTGGCATACTGAGCCTCGTAGTCATAGCCGGCTGATTGCAAAATGCTATACAGCTTAAGACTAAGATCAAAACATATTTCAAAATCATCACTTAATAACGCTTCTTCTACCAGTGACGGTACCTCGTAGCCGTATCGGGGAGTCAGTAATTGCCATTCCAGGTCATCTACCATCCGGTGACGCTGCAGGTCACGGAATATGCCGTAGTCGCAGACTAGATCCCAGGAGTAGTGGGCTTTCTCGACTGCTCTACCTGGTCGGTGCCGGCGATTAAGTCGTTCGCCCATGTAGGCGTTAAAAATTTCAATCTTTTGACTATAACTCCATTCACCTACTTCTGACTGTATCTTATCAAGTGGTAAAGCCGAGTGATCGTATAGCATATCGGCAACTAAATCAAGTTCGTTACGCGGCCAGACGGAAACTAATTTTACCGGCTCTGTTTCGGCGCTATGAGTATCCGATAATCTCATATCAGCTAATTCCTTAACTGCCTTAGCGGTATTAGATCGATAAGCAATAAAAGCACCTCCACGATCTGGCTTGTCGGCACGTTCATAAAAGACAGGAGAAACTTTACGGACTTCCTCTAGAAGTTTAGTGCCCGTTTGCTGTGCTTCTGGCAGTATGTCGCTTTGCAGGTGCATAATTAGGCTTTCAAGAGCCTGGCCAGAGCCAAAAATACCAACAGTCGCTTTGGTAGCTACAGGTAGAATCGGACGTATCGCATCGCAGGCCTGGGCTCGCGTAGCACTTCGCCAGGCTGCATCCTGTTCCTTTGTAGGTACATTTGAATGCGTTTGGATGTGTTCGGTTAAAGCGCGTACCATCCGTGAATAGGTATCAAAGATGGTATCCATAATTTCTATGTAGGAATCTTTGGTAGATTTATCAAAATGTTCCGGAACAAAGTACTTATATTTTCCATTTTTATCTTTTTGGTCAAAATATATATAACGAGTCGATTGTTCCAGATATGAAGCCAGCCTGCCCCACTCTAGTTTTTTTGTTAATAAGTTACTAGCGCCTTCTACTACGACGTGCTGGCCAACTAGTTGTTGAACGGAGTCATCGCCATAAGCGGTAATAACACGTTGCAGTAATTTTTCATCTTTGCCCGCGGCATCAACAAACTCATCCAGTAGCGTAATGCGCATATCGTCACCCCGGCGACTGAGCCGCGCCATGGCTGCAGCAATAGTCTGCGGACTCATCGATTCACTAAACGCATAGACATTACTTTCTGTATTAGTAACGATATCTTTGAGTTTCTGATTACCCTCTTCTGTAATTTCTGTGCCATGCTTACCTTCTTTAAGGTAGCTAGAGGAAGCAGCCGAACTTTTCTTGGTAGATTTCTTATTATTCTTTGGCGGTAACATCGGATTAATGGTCTCCCAGATTAACGTTTGTATAGTATCAATACCAAGTAGTTCGCTGTTACGGACACAGTCGAGTTGCTTAAAATCTTTAGGAAATAATTCACAGAGGTTGTCATACACCTGAACCGCCTTTTGCATATGGCCGAGGTCAGCTTCGTGTAAATCACGCTTCTTATCGGTGTAGGAACGCTTTTCTTTCTGGTCTACTAGTTTCTGGGCAGTTTCAGCCGGTACGCGCAGTACTAAAGACAGATCGGGACGTGGAATGTTAAGCATCTGAAATTCAATTGCATCAAGCCACAAAAAATAACCTTTCCGTTCTTCGCTGTTGTCAAATTTTGTTCCTTGATGGGCCATATTTGAACCGGTAAAGCGATTAGCAATAACTACCTTGCCAGCTTCTAAAGCTTCCCGTATGGCCGGCGCAGCCTGGTAACGGTCAAGCGCGTAAAATAATGATCCGGTATATGGACCAACTTCTTCTGCAGTACCGTATTTACCATTTAAGTATTCGCGGACAAAATAACTAGACTGTTGGTCGTACTGAGGAAAATCAAACGTTGCAATATCGTAGCCATCGTTTTGCAAGCGATCGACTAACAGCTTAAACTGGGTGCCTTTGCCGGAACCATCAGTACCTTCAATTACTAAGAATATTCCTTTATTAGGTTCGCTGGCTGGACTGGTCATCGGGCTTTTAAACCTTGTATGGCCTCCGGCAGGCTTCGCGAATCTTTATAAGCTCGTGGCAACATCTGGTGAGGCGCCCAATTTTTAATAAGCGTATCCAGATCGGTACCGCTTTGATACTTCCCACTCATGCCAGCGTGACGGCCCTCGCCGTAATTGCCATCCACCGGACCAGTACGGTGAAACACAGCTTGGGCAATCCGTTCGCCAACCGGTAGCAGAACGGTCTCATGTTCGTTTAAGTTATAAATTTCTAAGGTTAGTCGATTAATGTAGCCTGGATCAACCCAGCCTGCATCAAAACAAACAGCTATGCCGTTGCGACCCCAACTAGAACGAGATTTAATTTCATAAGCTCCCGGCGGCTTGATACCAAAAAATTCGTGCGTATGAGCTAAAATTCGTTCACCGGGTTTAAGGGGGATAACAGGATGATCTGGTGGAATGCCCTCAAGTAAACGTACGTTGTTGGCATGGCACCAGTCTTGGTGTGGAACAGCTTGGTGAACTTCGCCAAAGTAACGGTTTACATCGTATTCGTCAAATGGGTTATATACATATCCACGTTTGGCCTGGCCAGTGCGGTAGTAGTAATAACCTAAGGTAACATCGAGACTGGCATGGGCAACGTGCTTTGGATTAAACGGTACGCAAACAATATGGCCTGTATCCAGCGCTTCATTAATCTCAGTATTACTATAAACTCCCAAAACACTGCTCCCTCTGTGCTATTGGATTCTATTGTACGTTCTGTCAAATAGATGACGCAAGCATAAGCGCTGATTTAACAACAGTTTTTTTGACAAGTGAGCCGAAATATAATCACTATTTGCTTAACACTATATAGAAATAGATGGCTTAATTTTTGTGTTAACCGCAGCAATAGTTGATTCATAGGATTGCAGCTTATCGCGGATGTGTGGATAGTCGCTCGTTACATTGCTAAGGCTTTCAAACCAGTGGTTACCTACTTGTACTGCCAGTCTGCCCAGCTGTGAGATTCGAAGTGAAGGTCCGTCTGCAAACTCATGCGCATGGGCTAATGCGATCTCGGCTGCCTTCATGGCAGTACCTAAGTATCCTAAATGTTCAGCTGTATCAAAAAACTGTTTTTCATAACTATCTGGCGTATCGTCTCCAACGATTTCTTCTAACGCAATTAGTTCGTCGTCTGACATGTGTCTAAGGTGCTTTTCGTAAAAGAACTCTCGAATTTTGCGTTCCAGTAAAGCTGTTTTTTGCTTATCTTCGAGAGATTGGCTATTTTTTATATCAAATGCTATATCTCCGACAATGCCGCCACATACGTCAACTAGCGATGGGTGTTCGTTTTCGCCGGTGTCATGGAAATAGGCTGCTTGACGTAGTAAACGGATAGATTCAGGACTGAGCTCGCTATGTTCTCCACTTCTAATTTGATAACTTAACATCGGTCTGACAACATGGTCATGTGTAAATGGCATATGCAGCAATGGTTGAATATCGTTACCTAGGTCGGCATGCATCTGTAGATTGTCGTAACGAAACTGGTCAAAACGCAGCTTCTGCTTATAGTGAAATTGTCCAAATTCGCTTTCGTAGTAATTTAAGAAAGGCTCCTGGAAAGCATGAATTTGCGAGTCGTCTAAATACGTAGTTTCAGCAACATATAGTTTGTACTCCTGACTATCTACCCTCAAGCTCATTGTAGTTATTTAACTACAATAGTTCGCTGACTGCAACTTTGATTCCTGGACCCATAGTGGTAGTGACGGTGACAGACCGTACATAGGTGCCTTTGATGCTAGCTGGCTTATTAGACTTGATGCTAGCAAGAATAGCCTGCATATTATCGTTCAGTTTTTTAGTTCCAAAACTCACTTTTCCAATACCAATGTGCACAATACCGGTGCTATCAACGCGGTATTCTACTTTACCGGCTTTGGCCTGCGAAACAGCTTTAGCTACGTCAGTTGTAACGGTACCGCTCTTTGGGTTAGGCATTAAGCCTTTTGGCCCAAGCACACGGGCGTATTTGCTCAGGCGTGCCATAACGCTTGGCGTAGCGATCAAGACATCGAAGTTAATCGTGCCTTTATCTAGCTGTTGCAAAAAATCATCATTGCCCGCCACATCGGCACCAGCTTTCTTAGCTTCATTAGCAGCGTCGTCTTCCGCAAATACGGCTACACGAATCGTTTTACCGGTTCCACCAGGCAATACAACGTTATCACGGATATTCTGGTCAGCTTGCCTTGGGTCAACGCCAAGTCGAACGTGTAATTCAACCGTTGCATCAAATTTAACCGGATTAGTCTTGATTGCAAGATCTAGTGCTTCCGTCAGGGTGTACTGCTTGGTAGTATCAATAAGTTTAGCGACAGTCTGGTATTTCTTGCTGCGGCGTTCTAGACGGCTCCGTGCTGGCTTAACCGGTATCTTTGGCTTATTATCTGCATCATCAGTCTTAGCTGCTGCTTTCCGCTCTTCCTTCGCAAGTTTTTCTTGTGTTTCCGTAATTGCTTTAGTGCTGCGTTTGCCTGCTTTAGCTACTGCCTTAGTCGCTTTCTCTTCAGTGTTTACGGCTTCTTCCTGTTCGGTTGTATCAATTACAGCTTCGGTTACTACAACTTCCGGTGTTGGTTCAACCGTTTCTTTTACTTTCTTTGCCTTAGTTTCCTTTGGTTTGGCATCTGTCATATCTTTTCTCCTCTGTGGTGCGAACGGTTGCAAGCAACCTCCCACATAATTAATTACTAATAATGCTTAAGTAGGTTTATGCTTCGACTTCGACGCCCATGCTACGGGCGGTGCCAGCAACCATTTTCTTAACAGCTTCAATATCGTCAGTGTTCATATCTTTAGCTTTGACTTCGGCAATCTCGGTAATATCCTTTTGAGATAGTTTCTGTGGAAGTTTTTCGGTGTTTGGCTTGCCCGAACCTTTTTTTACATTCAATTTTGCTTTGATTTGGTCATCAACTGGTTGGCTGACAACCCGGAAGTCCATAGTACGATCTTCATAAATAGTGATATGCGCCGTAACGATACCTCGCATCTCGCGGGTAGCGTCGTTGAATGGATTAATAAAATCCATCATATTAACGCCGTGCTGGCCGAGTGTGCTACCAACTGGCGGCGCCGCGGTAGCTTTGCCGGCTGGGATGCGCATCTTTAAATTTGCTTTAACTTTTTTTGCTACTGCCATAAGATTGTTCGAACGGAGCCGCTAGGTAAACTAGCCTCGACGTTCTCCTTCCCTTTCTTTAAATAATTGATAAAAGACAGAAGTGCGTAACTCTGTTATTTTACTACAAAATACCCCTGTTGTCTACACTCGTTTGACTTGAAGGGAGTCAAGCTCAACCGGCGTTTCGCGGCCAAACATATTTACTAAGACTTTGAGCTTACCTTTAGTAGGATCGATTTCGTTAATTGAACCGTCAAAACCTTTAAAGGGTCCATCAGTAATATTGACGACTTCGCCAATTTTAAAGTCAATCTTGTGCTTCGGCTGGTCAAGACCAATACGCTTGTTGATTTTTTCCATCTCGTCGTCACTGATTGGACTTGGGTCGATACCGGTGCCAACAAAGCCTGTAACAGACGGTGTATTGCGGACAATATACCAGGCGTCTTCGCTCAACTTCATTTGAACCAAGACATAGCCCTGGAAAATACGTTTTTCAACGACTTTGCGCTTGCCATTCTTGATTTCAATCATTTTTTCTTTCGGTACTAAGACATTGAAAATTTTGTCCCCCATCTCAAGGCTGGCGGTTCGTTGACGGATGCTTTCAGCAACCTTTTCTTCGTAGCCACTATATGTATGAATGGCGTACCAATGCTTGTCTGAGTCGTATCGTTTTGTCATTGTTTTATAATTACCTCTTTAAATAGTTTATCTAGTCCAAAATCAAGTAAGCCGACAATTGCGGCAAATATAACCGAAAATATAAAAACAGCCATAGTCAGCCGGTATGTCTCACGGGCATTCGGCCAGGTTACTCCTTTAAGTTCCTGAACGGCTTCACGAACAAATTTTGGCGTAAATCGGATACGTTTATTGAGTATTTTACCTGTGCGATTATCAGGAAGCGGAAGATGATATTCCTTTTTATTCGACTGGCTGATTTTTGCAAAGGGAATTTTTACCATGCTCGCCGTTGTTCGGATGCGGCGCGCGCGGCCTTTTTCTCCTACCTGTGTGCGTTCCCGAACGGTTCTTTGCTTTTTGCCTTTAGACTTAGTTGAACTTGGTTCTATTGACGGCTCTATAGGCTTGGACACTTTGGCTGATTTTGCAGATGGTTTTTTATTAGCTTTCGCCACTCTATTTGATCTCCCGCTCTATATTCAAAGAATTAAATAAACCTACTCTGATATATCGTGAGTAGGTCGTTCAAAGTCAATAGTATTTCTTTTTGCTCAATCTGTCAACTACCTAGATTTGGCATATAGATTGAAAAGGTTGAACCTTTATTCACTTCACTACGTAGATCTATCTCAGCATGAATCAATCTAGCTAATTTCATGGTTACGTATAGTCCAAGGCCAGTACCGCTGTTAGCGCGTGTCCGGTAATCTTCACTCCGGAAGAATTTATCAAATACTCGTTCTTGGTCGGCTTTATTTATACCGATGCCGGTATCGCTGACTTCAAACAAAACACCGTCTCTATACGGCTTGGCACCAATCGTAACTGAGCCTTCCTCAGTGTATTTAATGGCATTAGTAATAAAATTCTGCAAAATTTCGCGGACATACAATTTGCTTGAAGACAGTAATTCAAGATCAGTTGCCAGGGCAGTCTTAAGATGCAAATTTTTTTGTTCAGCCTGGGGGGTGTATTCGGCCGATAGTTCTTCTATTAGATCATGAGCATTAATCTGCTCGACATTCAGTTCTAATTTACCGCGTTCAGCTCGGGATAAGGTTGCAAGGTCATTAATCATACCGCTTAGAAATATTATTTGCTCATGCGCCAGTGCTAACGCCTTCTTGGTTTCCTCGTTACCACGATACTTTTTGGCAATAAATTCTGCGTTTCCAATGTTGCCTTCAGCAATAGCAATAGGAGTTCGTAGTTCATGGCTGATAACGCTGATAAACTCATCGCGCTCCTCTTCTAATGATTTTTCGCGCGTTATATCACGAAGTAACACCACAAAGCCCTTATTGCCTTCTTTTCCATAGCCAAGTCTTACCGGAGCAATACTAATATACAAATTACTCATACTGCCATCTGGATAGCATAATTTGAGGTCACGACTAGTCATCTGGATTTTAGTTTTAGTTATCAAGTCTGACATTCTTACCGGCTTCTTGTTCCCATCAATAATAGTGGCCACATCTTCAAATTTTTTGTTGTCTAGGGTGGTGTTAACGTCAAGTACGTTTAAGGCAGCACCGTTGTATAGCACTATTTTGCCATATTCATCGGTCGCCACTACTCCGTCAGCCATGCTGTTAATAAGGCTAACCAGACGTTCACGTTCCAACTCGGCAGATTGAGCGGTGTTTTTTTTCGGCTTTGTTTGTTTGGCTTGCATTACGTTCATTATGCCATAAACGCTTTGGCGTCATAAATTCTCGGTCTCAAACCACGCATACTGCGGCGTAATTGTTTATACTCAGGGCAATATTCAGCAACCCGATTCCAGAAGGCAGCACTATGATTCATATGTTCGGTATGGCTCAACTCGTGTATAAGTACGTAATCAATCATTTCAATCGGTAACTGTATTAAAAACAGGCTTAAAGAAATATGTTGCTTACTGTCGCAACTGCCCCATCGTCCAATTACCTGTTTCACTCCAGAACTCTTAAATTTGTAACCATACATATCAGCTAATTCACGTAGTCGTGGTAACAATACTTTTTCCGCTTCAGTTCGTAGGGCTCGCATAATAGCTTTTTCTACCTTTGTCAGATGCGCAGTATTGTTTGGGTCATAAAAAGCTTCAAAGTGAACAATTAAGCGTTTGCCTTCTTGCCGGGTGCGGATTCCGTTGCTATTTTCTCTAATTACTAGCTGTAATGTTTTACCAAACAACATACCATTATATGGAATAAAGTGGACATCGGCCTGTTGCTGGCGGATCCAGTCAACTTTAGTTGCAATAAAGGCTAAGGCTTGTCCTTTAGAAACAAGCCAGGGCATTGATACTTGAATCTGTCCTTTAGTGTCAACACGTAGGCGCATAGTACGCTGACCGCGCTTGCGAGTTATAAAAACGGTACCGATGTTTGGTACTTCGACTGCTACTTTTGACATATGTAGTTACCTGATATGAATATTGCGCCGACTCAAGTCTACCCGACTGTTATGAACCTGCGGCACTAAATTAACTAGGGCTGGCTTCGCTATGTTTTGACTTAGTTGCGCTGGCGTAAAAATACCAAGTTCATAAAATTTCTTATATACCGCAGCTTGTTGCGTATGAAAGGTATGTTTACCGCTAATAACCACATAATCTTCGTTGTCAGGATTTTGCATATTATGCAGTACTGCTTCATATGTCTCCGGTGTGTACTCTTTTGCATAATGGTCATCGGCCTTACGTCGGTCGCGTTTTTGACCGCGCATATAGGCTGTTTCCGGGTCTATTTGCAGCCAAATTAGTACCGGTATGGCTTTAGTCTGACGGGCTGCATCACGCATATGACGACGTTCAGCTAGTCTATATACATCTGCATCGTAAATAACTGATACATCAGCTCGTAAAAACTCACGGGTCATATAGTTCATGGCGTTACGGCTTGGCTTGGCGGTTTTATCGCTGTTCTGGCCGTATAATTCATGACTCAGTCGGTCTTGTTGGAGATGCGCGACGTTTAATTCTTGGGCAAGCTGCCTGGCGAAAGCTGTTTTGCCTGATCCTGGAAAGCCATACAGAAACAATATGAAGGTTTTGCTGGGGGTAAGTTTTGTCAGACTCATTCCATATATTGTATACCAGATAATACATAATTTGTTAACGAACTGCCAGCTAATTTATAAATAGTACTTCAATCTGTTACAATTTTACCTGCTATCGCACTATAGGGGCATAGTACAACGGCTAGTATAGCGGTCTCCAAAACCGTAGATCGAGGTTCGATTCCTCGTGCCCCTGCCAAGCAAAAACGTATTAAAGCTACTTTTGCTATATTTAATTTATTTCGGTATTAAGAATTCGATGAACCCTGTGGCGATGTCTCAGGAATAAATAACCTGAGACAGCACTAATTGTCGAGGCCGCTAGAATTGCTATTTTTGCCGCGTCTATTAGCAAGGGTTGCCCCTCGAAGGCAAGTTCGGAAATAAACACCGAAACAGTAAATCCTATTCCAGCCACGAACCCAACGCCCATTAACTGCGACCATACTGTATTTTCAGCTGGCAGAGATGCCTTACCTGATTTTACTAGCGCAAGTGATATTAAACTGATACCAATTACTTTCCCGGCAACGAGACCTAAGATAATCCCGAGCATGAGAGGAAATGCGCCATACGCCGCCAGACTTTCGGTTGAAAATGTAACTCCGAAGCTTGCAAAAGCAAATAACGGCACTACTAAAAAAGTAGATGACGGCAAAACCAGTTTTTCAATTTTTTCTGCCACAGATACTCTAACTCCATTGGCACTGAGAGGTGCTAAGAATCCTAAAAGCGCGCCAGCAATGCTCGCGTGAACACCTGACTTGTATACAGTAATCCATAGCCCAACTCCGAGAATAGAAAAGACAAATGTATTCATCAATTTACTTCGGCTGAAAACCGCAAGACTCACTGCAATTAATAAGGCTAGAAGCAACGCCGATATTTTAAATCCGTCACCATAAAACAATCCTATAATTAGAATCGCCACAATATCGTCAACAATAGATAGGGTTAGCAAGAAAACTTTTAATGACGAGGACACTCGATTACCAAGCAGGCTAATGACGGCAAGTGCAAATGCAATATCGGTTGCAATCGGTATAGCCCAGCCTTTGGCGTTATCAGGATAGCCATTATTAATCGCCAAAAACAGTAGAGCCGGCACAGCCATTCCGCCAATCGCGGCTCCTATAGGTAGAATTGCCGACTTAATATGGCGCAAATGACCCTTAATAATTTCTCGCTTTATTTCAAGACCAACAACTAAGAAAAACAGTGCCATCAGGCCTTCACTCAGCCAGTGTCGAAGATCCATCGTAATAGTTGATTCGTTCACTCCAATACTTAAACCCTGGTGCCAAAAAGTTTCGTATACATGTCTAAGCGGACTGTTAGCAACTACTAAAGCACAAATGGCCGCGCCTAGTATCAACTTGCCCCCGATTGCCTCATCTTTCATGAATATCCGTAGAATAGCCGGTATTTTAGCTGGATACGTTTTAGCTACTAGTCTCTTTATTTTGTCTTGCAAACCGGCACTCCTAAAAGAATATTTGTCGACCAGACTTCCCAACAAACCAATTTAACTGCTACTTCGTAAAGCATAACACGTTTAGATTACAGCTCTTCGCTGGCATATCCTTTTCGTTAATGAATGAAAAGCTGCGAAATACGTCCATTAGCGAAACGGAATGTACGCAGCTGATATTATCGTGCATTAAAAATAACTTAGAAATCCGCGATAACGATTTTATGCATTTTCATCATATTTGCAAAAGCATTGGGACGCTTCATGAGTTCATCCATGTTTCCTGGAACTACCTGCCAGCTCAGCCCAAACTGGTCTTTGCACCAACCGCATTGCTCGGACTCTGGAACTGCTGAAAGCTTTTCCCAGTAGTAATCGATTTCTTTCTGATCTTCGCAGGGAATTGAAAAGGATACTGCTTCATTAAATTTGAATTCCGGTCCTGCGTTAATGGCCACGAATCGGTTGCCCATAAGTTCGAATTCAACAGTCAAAACTTCACCTGCAAGATTCTTTTGAAAGTCAGCTAAACCCTCTTCGGCGCTGTTTGGATAGTAGAGCGTGGAAATTACTTTGCTGCCTGGAAACACTGACACATAATAATCCACTGCTTCTTTAGCATTGCCGTCAAACCATAGATTAGGCGTAATATTTTTCATAATTTCTCCTTTAACTAGCGTACCTATAATTATACATCAGGCGAACAACTTCACTTGCTTTCTATAGTTTGTAACAAGTACTATTTATCCATGAATAAAGATATACAAGCTTACAATAACGCCCAAGAATCTGACAGAAAAGCGATCTGCGAGTTACTAGGTAGAGAAATCAATACTCGTCTGCCTAAGGCCGAAAGTAAAATATGGCATGGCGCACCGGTTTGGTTTTTGGACGGCAACCCAATCGTCGGTTATGACGTTCTGAAGAATTGCGTTAGGTTACTATTTTGGAGTGGCCAGTCGTTTAATGAAGCGGATTTGCAGCCGGAGGGTAGTTTTAAGGCTGCTGAAGCTCGTTATACAAGCACGGATCAAGTCAAAACTAGCGATCTATCACGCTGGCTTGAAAAAGCAAAAACAATTCAGTGGGATTATAAGAATATTGTTAAAAGACGAGGTGTACTGGAAAGACTTAAGGCTTAACCAACGCTGTTCTCAAGTGCTGCAGTGCTATTTCGTCTCCCTATGGGATATACAAGGAATTGTCAAAACCCTTATGGTTGTTTTACGGTGATGCTCAACGTATACTATTTACTCAATTATGTCATTTGAGCAAAGAGATAGTAAAAACAACATCCTCAGCAATGTATCTGAGCGTATGAGCAGGCTTAAAACGGTGGGACGTATGCTTGGAAATACAGCCTATGCATCACTGGTTGGGCAGGCCGTGGAGTTGAATCAACACTATAATTTGGATCCAAAACAAGCAGCTGCACACGTTACGCTCCATCATGAAACAGAAGATTTACTAGAGGACTATCTCTACCAGTCGCAAGCAGTACAACTGAGTGCAACACATTGGGTGGAAAGTAGTGATGGAGACATACAGTTTTTGTGGCTACCAGAACATTCTTTGCCGCACGATCAACCGCCTGAGCCGATAGAACGTCCTAAAAAAATTCGAATGTCCGATAAAACTCTTGAGAAAAAAATGCGACAACATGCCAAAATGCCGCCACGCTACCCACTTAAAAGGTTTTTACTGAATGTACCGGACAGTAACGAGACAATAAGAATAGATAAAGATTGGGATCCCAACTCTAACCTGCGTAAACAAAGACTCATACTACGGGTTGAAAATAATGTGAACTCAAGTGACGCGGAAACGGAATTAAGTTTTTATAAGGCCGCAGTGTATACATCAGTTAACAACGGTCCTTTTATTCTACAAGATAGATATGATGAACTTGAAGCAGAAATCTTAAAAGATAATATTATTGCTCAAAACAAGTTTATATATATTCCAGGCGGTGATAAAACTATAGGCTTATTCAAAGATAATGCTTTTACAGGGAACGATACCGCGCTTCTAAATGATTTACGAAAAGATGTTCTTGATGAAGATAGAGCTCGGAAATATTATGGCGTTCCGGAAAATTTTGATGAAAATCATGCCCGGCAATGGGCTCTCCAAGTCCGAAGGGCCATCGATTTTGAAGTACAAGAAGCAATACGACTGGGACACGGTGGCTTAGGAAAGCCTATATCAGCTGACAGTGCTGAATTACTTCTTGCTAAAATTCGCTCCGCCATAATTGAGTAGTATATATTTTGGTAACGTATACTCAGGCTACCTGCTCAGGCGATCTCCAACCACAAAGTACCTCTTTATAGCTGTCGTCATTTTTTAAACCCGATTCAAGTTGTTCTCTAGCAATTTTTCCAATGGCCATACCAATATTTTGACTAAGTTGATGACCTTCACTGCCTTGTTGGAACTTACCATAATACGTTTCATCCTTAACTGTCTCCAGTAAATCCTGAAAACAGGCAAACTTAACCTTTAATAGTAATTCTCTCCCAGCTTTCGGTGGTTCATAGGCAGAAATGAGATCAAAAGCGAAAGTTGCTAGTTGCAATTTGAACTCTTTAGATAAAAATAATTCTATTTCTTCTTTATCTCTTGTAACTAGTAATCTGTCAACCATATCGGTTGCTTGCCAAAGTGCCTTGTTACGCTGATGTATTGTTGGATCCGTCCCTCTAAATCTATCTTGGGCGATATCGGCATGGATTTGCATCATATAACAATATGTACGCGTAAGAGTGAGTCTATATGGCAGCCATTTAGGATTTTCGAGTGCTCTATGTCTCATAGTACTATTAATTTTAGCGAGACTGTCCAGCGCAGCATCTACTCCTCCTTCAGCAGCTTCAATGATTTGTAAGTGTTCCTCTCTGTTAACGCGTGCTGTTCTATTTGCACGTTTTGCAGCAAGATTTGGCACCGGTATACTGGTGTCTTCATTCATACTTAAGCAAGTTTCGGCAAAATATATAGCGGTCTCAGCTAAGAGACGAGCTGGCGCGCTGTTACCTAGTGCTGCTTCTTGCAAGGCTTGCAAATGAAGGACACTAGAAGTACCTAGTAGATCACTTTCACCAAAGCGTTCATCATATTCTGAATCAAGCGCTAAATCATCTGCAAAATGCTTATCCATCAAATGCTCAAAAGCTACACTCCAATCTGTAATATTAACGTCGGATATTTCTTTAGTCATAATTAAGCAAATAATACCATAATATAGTATAGTAATCAAACATCATTGGTTGCTGCTGATGTAAGAAATATAAGCAACCATTACGTAATTGACATATCCATTATTCTATGTTAATGTAAATTTTACTTATGAAATTCTTGAGACGGAAAGCTGAACACGAGCCATCTACTGCGACTGAAAGGTTACAGACCGATGAGCGGGAACAACCGGAAGAACTACTTCCCCTTGAGTTTGTTGCTAGCCATAAGGGTGCCCTGCAGGCATCTGCCATGTACTGGAACGAGGTGTCATCGGTTGTTGAAGAAATTCAAGGAGATACCGCACAGGAAATTGCGCGCGAAAGTATTCGGAATTTGGCAACCTCTAGGAATGAGCACATGCCGGAAAATCGAGAGCGATCAATCTCTGCTCAAGCCATTACAGATTTAGCATCCGTCACCTTCCTTGCAGCCCGAGCTACATCACCTGGTCCACTCATACATAGTTCAATGAATATGGTAAAAACGATCACTGATGATTTACCGACAGAACTTACCTACATTGCCATGCAAAAAGACGGTCTGATGGAAACTTGTGTGCATGCAGCAAGTACCATGCGGCTTGCTATCAATGAAGCTGACAGAAAAGCCAATAGCATTCTGGCAGACCTTGCTAGCGAACTAGTTAGTTCGCCAAACAGTATTTCTGCCTTAGACGATCTTTATAGCGATGGAGCTGATTTAGTTAATCCAGATTTCTTAGAATTGCGGGAAGTAATAAGAACGGACTGGCATGCAAAAGGAGTTGAAACCAGCAGACTTCGAGCCATGATGGCTTCAATTAAGACTGATCCGAATGCATTTTTAGAGGAATTTATTGATAATATCGTTGGTACTGAAGGTGATAAAAAGATGGCCACCATACAGGATATGGCCCGCTTTGCATTAGTAGACTCTGCAACACCAGAATCGCCTGAAGCTTTGCGTGCAGTGCTCTTGCGTAACCGTAATTCGTGGCATACGTTTGAAGACATCGAGAATTTACTAGCAACCTATCAAAGCCAGAAGTTAACAGTCCTTAACCTCGCCATGGACAGGATTGCTGGCCCAGTAACTGCTGACAATCCCAGGCTGTCAGTATCCCCTGAAGAGTTAACCGAATTTAAACAGAGAATTCGCTTTGATGTCTCAGAAAATCGACAAAAAAGACGAAAAAGCAATGGTGGAAGCAGATCATCAATTCGCCCTCCGCGTATCAAAAAAGTTGTAGCTGTAAACGAACGGTATGACCGCACAAATAAACCGCTTTATTTCACTAAGAATACTGCAACTTCTACACTTACCAAAGAAACGGTTGACAAAGACAATAGTCTTGCAAGTCATGTTGCTTCACGCGTGAAAGAACACCTCGTCTCCGATATAATTGTTTGTATCCAAGCAATTAACGAAAACCCGTTAGACCATTCAAGCAGAATGATCTTAAGCAGTAAGGGCCGCGTCATTATTGATGGCAAGAAAGCTCGATTAAGACGCTACAAATCTAATAATGCTCAGGGTGGACCAAATATATCCCGCGAAGCGGCCAGTTATCGAATTTGCTATGCAATAATTGATGGTTCGGTGGTAATTACCGACATTTTGACGCACGATCAGTTTGAAGCCAAGTTTAAATAATTTTAATTTGTCTCTCAAGTTAAATTTTTAATAGACAACTAAATCAGACAGTCGTATGGTGATGCCACAGTCGACATGCATTCAATCCTGTTGAATTCTCGATGTCTCCTGTAGTTTAGGGTGACCATTGTGATATGAATGTCAGGGATATTCGTCTGAATATTGTTTGGATTTGGGAAGCGATACATAACGTCCGCTCGTTATTAGTCAAGTGGACTGTGACATGTTGTATTTCAGGCAGTTTGTATGTGACATTGTCTTTTTTTGCATTTGCCGATAAAAATATCACGTATAGTTTAAATCCTATAAGATTTATACAGCCAAGCAGTAACTCTTCGCTACCGCCAAACATAGATACCATTAAGAATGTTTATATCCAACAGCTGGCCAAGTCGGTTGAAGTTGCTAAACCACAACCGGCTCCTGTACCCGCGTCTCCACCTGTGGCTGTGGTAACTGTAAAATCTATCGCATTCTCTGGTAACGCGTATACTGCCGGGAATTGCACGTGGTACGCAAAAAGCAAACGCCCTGACTTGCCAAATACGCTTGGAAACGCCAATCAATGGACGGTTCGTGCTAAAGCCCAGGGAATATCTACCGGAACAGAACCAAAAGCTGGTGCGATTGCACAGCAAGGAATGCATGTTGTATATGTTGAAAAAGTTAACTCCAATGGCACGATACATATTAGCGAAATGAATTTCGTAGGTCTTGGAAAAATAAGCGAAAGAACAGTTGCTGCTCGCGGCTATAGCTACATTTATTGAGACACCTAGTGAAGACACGTTAAGCACCGCTTGGTCTGTTTTATTTTAATCATTAGCGCAGTTGAATTCTA
This sequence comes from Candidatus Saccharimonadia bacterium, assembly GCA_963717365.1. Classification (GTDB taxonomy): domain Bacteria; phylum Patescibacteriota; class Saccharimonadia; order Saccharimonadales; family 2-12-FULL-41-12; genus JALQXV01. Next base: position 379,115 of record OY970327.1, on the reverse strand, counting down.
CTCCGTTAATGCTTATACTAAAGTAGACAGAAACATAGTTCAAAAATAAACGAGGCTGTGAAACAGTGAAAGTGTTGATGCTTGGATGGGAATTACCCCCACATAACAGTGGTGGATTGGGCGTGGCCTGTTACCAGCTTTGCAAAGCACTCTCTAAAAAAGGCGTCGACATTGAATTTGTGCTTCCCTACACTGCCGAACACAACATAGATTTTATGAGTATTAATGCGGCTCATCCGCAAGATGTTGAGTCGGTTATGAAAGCTGGTATAGCCTATGATAGCTTTAAATACGTCAAAAAAACCGGCGAAGTTGAATATATCGATATATTCGGTCAAAGCGCTATTTATGAAAAAGCCGTTGAGCGGATTGTTAAGCTGGCTGAATTTAACGTTATTCACGCCCATGACTGGCTAACCTGTCGGGCAGCCCTCCGGGCAAAAGAACTTACCGGTAAGCCCCTGATAGTGCACATCCACTCTATAGAAGCCGACAGGGCTGGCGTAGAACATGGCGGCAATCCAATGGTTCGTGAAATTGAAGCTACCTCTATGTTGATTGCTGACAAAATTATTGCAGTTAGTAACCACACCAAAAAAGCTATCATCCGTGAATATGATATTCCTGCCGATAAGATCGATGTAGTGCATAACAGCTTCGATGCCAGCTCCCTGATAGCAGAAGCAGGTTACAACGCCTACGATTATCTTGAACAAATGAAGCAAAAAGGCTATAAAGTTGTAGCAAGCGTGGGACGGTTAACAATCCAAAAAGGTTTGCCTAATTTATTAGTAGCATTTAAAGAAGTTGTAGCGCATCAGCCAAAGTCACTGTTATTAATTGTTGGATCAGGCGAACAGTATTACGAATTAATTGGCTTGTCCGCCCAGTTGGGCATATCTCAGAATGTTGTCTTTACCGACTTTCAGCGTGGCAAAAAATACCGTGATGCCTACAGTGTAGCCGACCTGTTTGTGATGCCATCGGTGTCAGAACCATTTGGCTTAACTCCCTTAGAAGCAATTGGCTATGGCACCCCTGCCCTGATTAGCCGTCAATCCGGCGTGGCAGAAGTGCTCAACAACTGCCTAAAAGTTGATTATTGGGACACTAACGAAATGGCTAATCAAATCGTGGGTGTACTGCGTAGTGATGCATTGCGTGATGAACTGCACAATAACTCACTTCAGGAATACAGCCGATTAAGTTGGAACCATTCAGCCGATAAAATGTTTGACGTGTATAATCAACATAAAAACGCAGAATTAACGTACGTATGAGCCAGCAAAAAGCTATAATACTCTATCTTCACGTACACCAACCATACCGTATAAGGCACTATACTATTTTTGATTCAGGTAGCGACTCAAATTATTTTGATACCAATTACGATGATCGTACTAGTAATGAGCGAATTATTCATAAAGTAGCTCAAAAATCATATATTCCAACCAACCAAAAGCTATTGCAGTTGTTGCAACAACATCCAGAATTTAAGTTAAGTCTATCAATAACTGGCACGGTACTTGAGCAATTGCAAAAATGGGCTCCGGGCGCCTTAAAATCTTTTCAAGAATTAGTGGCTACCGGCCGAGTAGAGATAGTTGCCGAGACATACCATCACAGCTTGGCCTTTTTTTATTCTCAGGCTGAATTTGAAATGCAGGTGACGATGCACCGTGAAAAAGTGCAGGAATTATTCGGCCAAACCCCTCAGGTTTTTCGTAATACAGAGCTTAGCTATAACAACGACTTAGCTTACTGGGCAGATCAAGCGGGCTACAAAGCAATTTTGGCTGAGGGCTGGGATCCGGTACTTGGCTGGCGCAGCCCTAATTTTGTGTACCGCCCCACTTACACAAACAATATTCGCCTACTTATGAAAAATTATAAATTGAGTGATGATATTGCCTTTCGTTTTAGTAACCACGATTGGTCAGAGTGGCCGTTAACTGCTGATAAGTTTACAAATTGGCTGAGCAACTCCGGCGAAGCTACCAACTTTAATTTGTTTATGGACTACGAGACGTTTGGCGAACATCAATGGGATGACACCGGTATCTTTGAATTTCTAGGACATTTGCCTGAAAAATGGCTAGCTAACCCCGAACATACCTTTATGACCCTCTCAGAAGCCGCCGATTCGTTCCATCCGGTCGACCAGGTTGATGTACAGCAAACAACTACCTGGGCGGATACGGAGCGTGATTTATCGGCCTGGCTTGGTAACCCAATGCAGCAGCAAGCCATAAAAGCGCTGTACGAGCTGCAAACCCCGATTATTAAAAGCGGTGACTTTGCTTTAATAGAAGATTGGCGCCGTATGCAAACCTCAGATCATTTTTATTATATGTGCACCAAGTGGTTTAGTGACGGGGATATTCATGCCTATTTCAGCCCATACGAAAGTCCGTACGAAGCATATACTAACTTCATGAATTCTTGGCATAATTTACGCCTGAGATCGGGAGCATTTTAATGGCACGTTCAGTTATTCTTGGTAATGGACGTTTAACCGTCGGCTTAAACGAGCGTGGGATGGTCCACGACTTCTACTACCCCTATGTTGGCCTAGATAACCTGACGACCGCAAGAAGCGTCCATCATAAGATTGGAGTTTGGGTTGACGGACAATTTTCCTGGACCGACGACGAGATTTGGCAATCGCGCGTTGATTTTTCCACAGAAGCCCTGGTGAGTGATGTTACATTGGCGCATCCAGAACTGCAAATTACTCTAAAGTTTACCGATTTTGTCGATTACGAAGTTGATGCCTTCTGCCGGATTATAACTGTACACAATGACGGCGACCAAAGCCGGTCTGTCCGCCTATTTATGCATCAAGTCTTTGAAATTTCCAGGGCTGGCCGAGCCGATACTGCTCTGTACGTACCTGAAGCGCATTATATTCTTGATTATAAAGGCCGTTGCAGCCTACTTATAGCCGGCAAGCATCATAGTGGTGAAGGCTTTGATGAATACGCCGTAGGCAATTACGGCATTGAAGGCAAGCAAGGTACCTTTAAAGACGCCGAGGATGGTGAATTATCTGGCCACAACGTCGAACATGGAGGAGTTGATTCGGTGATTCGCTTCTCTTTGGAAATAGAACCTCACAGCAGCCAGGCAATTGATTACTGGATTGTTGCATCCGATACGCAATACAATAATGAAATTATTCATGATCAATTAAAAATCGGATTACCGAGTCGCTTAGAATCGAACAAACGATACTGGGAGCGTTGGCTAAGCACAGGTGCCGAGCGTCTATCTCACGTTAGCCAAGAACATAAAGCAATGGTAAACAAATCCTTGATGGTCATAAAAGTTCACACAGATGACCGTGGCGGCATAATTGCATCATGCGACAGTAGTATCTATAACTATGGCCGGGACTATTATAGCTATGTTTGGCCACGTGATGGCGCCTACGCCATTTGGCCACTTATCCGTCTTGGTTATACCGAAGAACCAAAGGCCTTTTTCCGTTTTTGTAATGACATTATGACTGAGTCAGGTTATCTGATGCATAAATACCAGCCAGACAGAGCTATTGGCAGCACCTGGCATCCGTTGCTGCATAATAACCGCAAGGAATTGGCTATTCAAGAGGATGAAACAGCCATTGTCATTATAATGCTTGGCGAATTCCATCATGATAGCCAAGATGACGATTTTTCCCGCGAAATGTTTAGCAGTTTTGTGATACCGGCAACTAACTTTCTTTGTAGCTTTATTGATGAAGCAACTGGCCTTCCCCATGCCAGTTATGACCTGTGGGAAGAAAAGTTTCTCTGTAGCACCTACACGACTGCAACAGTGTACCGCGCATTATTAGTTGCAGCAGATTTTGCAGAAAAATTTGGCACTACTGAGCAAGCCGAAGTCTGGCGCCAAACGGCCGCTAGTTTATTGGCTCGTCGCCAAACATTCAATAATCCAGATCGTGCAGGATACCGCAAAGGGTTTCTGGTAAGTCCAGAAGGCTCACTAGGCTTTGATAATACGCTAGACCTCTCAAGTCTATATGGAATTATCACTTTTGGTTACCATAACGACGAAGACAAGCATGACATTGCGGCTGCTATGAATGAAATCGAGCAATCATTTAACAACCAGTCCCCTTCTGGCGGCGCTCCTCGCTATGAACATGATAATTATTTCCGCACCTCAGATACTTATTTGGGTAACCCATGGATTATATCTACACTTTGGTTAGCCCAATTCTATGTTCGCTACCGAAAATTTGATGAAGCTCGTAGTATTCTTAACTGGACTACCAGTAAAGCTTTAGAGAGTGGAGTACTACCCGAGCAGATTAACCCGGAAACCAGCGCACCCTTATCTGTTACGCCGTTAGTTTGGAGCCACGCAGAATACATAAATACTGTACTTGATATCTCGCACATTCAAGATAAGCTTGATACTACCAACCAAGCTTAAATCAATATTGATGTAATTATTTTTTACGGGCTTTTACTTCGTTGCGCCCAAGGTTTTTCTTGGTTTCAACGTAAAGCGTGTGTTTACGAAGCAATGGATTATACTTGCGGAGCTGCAGTTTATCGGGCGTGTTCTGAGTATTCTTCTTGGTGTAGTATGTGCGGTGGCCGGTTTCTTCACAAACCAAACCAACCAATTTTCGTTTCTCTGTCTTCTTTGCCATATTTTTCTATTATATCAAATCTGTTATCTGCTGTAAATACATGTGGAGCCACCTGTGAGATTTGAACTCACGACCCCATCCTTACCATGGATGTGCTCTACCCCTGAGCTAAGGTGGCTTAAAATACAGTCTCTATCATACCTGTTAATAGCACCTATATCAATAATTGTTCCAATCTATGCTTAACTGGCAATCTACGCTGTTATTTGATACACTTTACTACTGTTAGCACTACTGCCACCTTAGCTCAGTTGGTTAGAGCATCTGTTTTGTAAACAGAGGGTCGTCGGTTCGAATCCGACAGGTGGCTCCACTTACAACTAAAAGAGTGAAGTAAGCAATCTTGCAGGGTTAGTGAAGCGGTCAAACACAAGAGACTGTAAATCTCTCGGCTTATGCCTTCGGAGGTTCGAATCCTCCACCCTGCACCACAGATTAGAGCATTGTCGACGTCAGAACTTTTGATATAGTTATAACGATGAGAACCTTCAAAAAAGCCAACAAAAAGATTATCATCGCATGTCTCTTATTAATACTGGCTGTAGTCGGAACAGTTGCTTACTTTGGATACCCAAGTAGTTCAGACTCTTTTAAGTATCAAAAAGTGCGCTATGAATGCTCGCAAAATATAAAAGGTAAATCTGGCTTACGTGGTTTTGAGCCTAGTAATCAAATAGTTTTTGAAAAATACTGCAGAGAATACTATGAGTTAGAGGGCTTCGGTTCGCCAGATTGCCATAATTGTGAATATCGTGCGGTATTAGATATTCTAAGACGTGAGGATATAAATAAAACTATTGAAAAATACGACACTACTTTAGCGTGGGTAAAAGCACTCCATCACGACTACATTCATGATAAAGAATACTTAAAACGGATATTACCTACATATAGCGATATGAAGATTGATTGTATCATCGTTGTTCATTCACCTGAGGGAACACGTTTTTTCATTGAGAACGGAGAAGTCCATAAAGGCCATGATGACCATCAGTATCTTGAAGTACCCTCCAATGAATTTCTAGCATCACTTAATAATTCATCCGATTCAGATGTAAGCAATTTCTGGCTGGCCTTGCGTTAGAATCGTTCTACCTTTGCTGTATACTGTGCTTATGAATAAAAACCAGAATGGCTTCGGTGTTATCGGCGGCTTATTAGTTGTTGTAGTTATTAGTTTTGTTGGCCTTGCGGGGTGGTACGTCCACAGCCAGCAGAATTCAAATGACCCATCGGAAGCAACTTCAAGTTCAGAGCGAATATTAAGCCACACGATATTGCGGACTGACTGTGCAATTGTACTGCCGAAACTGCAGAAGCATAAACCAATAATTATTAGCGGTGGTAGTGGCGATGTGTGTTATGCATCTCCGATTCAAGCAGGTGACGAAAAAATCGAATATTTGATTCTTACTCAATCATCTGAATTTCAGAAAAAGGTCAAGAAAGAGACAGACGCAACTTGTACGCTGGATTGCGGTGGCATCATTCCGATAAATCGCCAGGATTTTATTGTTAGGGCCAACGGAAAGATTGAGACTGCCAATCATGAGTGGGCAGGCACGGTAAGCATCGCCACAAAATACCTAACCGGCTGTCCTCTCGGGAGCTTGGAAAAATATGAAAATCAAGGAGAGTTCATCATAAAAGACGATCGAGTTGGTATTCATTTTGCCGCTAAAAACATAAACTACTCAGCCGAGTATGATAGTGCGTGTAGTGTTGATATCGATGCTGTGAACTTTACTTCTGCCGATGAACCATCATTACTTTTTAGCAGCTTGGCTGTACGATATAATCTTGCAGATGCCAACGTGTGTAGTCAGCAAGATGATGTGGTTGATCAGGATCAATGTTACAACGAGCAAGCTGGTATGCGTGGTGATCTGTCTATTTGCAATAAAGCGTTAGAATTAGAGCAAACACGAGGTACCGCATCTGACGACTGTTTCAGGGCAGTCGCTCTAAGAAAACTTGACGAAAGTATTTGTCAAAGCGATCACCAAACTAGCCAGTGCGTTGACCAAGTCGAGGAGCACAAAAGTTATATGAGCGGCATGTTAGTAACTACCGGTTTGTAGCTGGCTGCGACGCATCCAGACTTTCCTGCGCTAGTAGAACAAACTTGGCAATTGTACCTGACTCTTCTATAATTCAAAGCAATGGCATTGGAAGCAAGAGAGAAATGCGGGGTTGCTGCGATCGTTACAAACGATCCAGAAATATCGGCCTCAGAACTTGTTTACGAAAATCTATTTGCAATGCAACACAGAGGTGCGGAAGCGAGCGGTATTGCTAGTTTGACCTCTGATGGGCACCTACAGTCGCACCGCGAACGTGGACTAGTTCGTGACGTTTACGCTGCCAAAGATATACGGCGTCTAGCGGGCAAAATAGCAATTGGGCATAATCGGTACTCCACATCGGGCTCTAAGCTTAGGCACCCGCAACCCTACAAGGATCCATCGGTTGGCTTTGCCTTAGGTCACAACGGAAATTTGCCAATTACAACATTTTTAGAGAGATATTTATCAAGTAACAACATTAAGACTACAAAAATTAATGATTCCGAGATGATGGGCTTAGCCATAGCGCAGCAGATACGCGGGGGTCAAGACCTACCATCTGCCGTGGAACTTGCTTATCCATTATTTAAAGGGGCATTTTCCTGTGTTGCTATGCATGATGACTTGGTTGTGGCTTTTCGTGATTCAAAAGGTATTCGGCCACTTGCTATGGGAAGCTTTGAGGATGGTAAAGTTATTGCATCTGAGACATGCGCGTTAGATATAATTGACGCGACCTATGACCGTGAAGTTGGACCTGGCGAAATGGTGATTATAGCAAGAGATGGCTCGGTAGAGTCACGGCAAATATCTGATGGTAAATCTAAACTCGATATGTTTGAATTTGTGTATTTTGCCCGTCATGACAGTCGTTTATATGACAAAAGCGTCAATGAAGTTAGGCGCAATTTTGGTTATCAGTTAGCTGACCAACATCCGCCAATCACCGATAAGTTAGATAATGTGGTCGTAGTACCTATCCCAGATACTTCAACACCGGCTGCCGAAGGCTACGCCGAAAGACTGGGTGTTATGCATCGACATGCGGTAATTAAAAACCGCTATATCGGAAGAACGTTTATGTACCCTGACCAAGTACAGCGCAAGCAGCAGCTTCGCAGAAAACATAATATGATTCCAGAGGCAGTTAAAGGTAAAGATGTTATTTTAATTGATGACTCCGTTGTGCGACTCAATACCTTGCCCAACCTGGTTAAGCTGGCGAAGTTATGCGGAGCGCGCACAGTTTCCGCTTTGATCGCTTCCCCGCCAGTGCGATTTCCAGATTATTACGGCATTGACACACCCAAGCAGTCAGAACTTGCGGCTGCTAACCTTACCATTGAAGAAATGCGTGACAAAATTGAATGTAATTATCTTGGATTTCTTTCGCTCAGCCGTACCGTAGAGGCTACTGGACTTCCCCCTGATATGTTTAACTTATCTTGCTTTAATGGTGAATACCCCATTGGTATTGGCTACCGCAAAAGCGAAGTACATATGCCGGTAAGCATGGAAGAAATTGAATAAATTTATCTGCTTGCAGTTATTTTACAACTATCGTGCGGGTAGAACGGCTGGTGCTAACTTCTGAATTCAGCGTGGCGGTTGTAATATGTTTTGGCATGAGATTAGTGCTAAAGGTTGGTCGGTTACTCGTTTGCTTGAATCGTTTAACCTGCGTATATTGTGACGAATTTCTTAGTTTCTTTAAGACAAATATTATTTTTTCAGATCGAGTTAGCGGGTCGCGGAAACGAATTGTTCGGTGAGCGTTAAAGAGTATGCCTTGCAGCGGATCATTATTCATGTGGTTTCCTTACTTTATTTCCATGGCAGGTCGAAAATGATTATTTCCAATCAGTACGTCTACCAAATCATTTTCAAATTGATAGCTGTTGCCGAGATACGATACACAGGTGATTGTCCCCTCTTTGGCATTTATGCTGCGGGTTAAAATACTCCATGAATTTTCGTCGACAATCTGGGGATTTGTTAGTACATAGATGGCATATTCAGTGGTGCTCAGGCCGGACATCTCATAACCAGAAATACGCTGGTGGTTATCGGCAACAAGCAGTTCACTCTCAGAGGTAACAGTGATTGGATCTGTTGCTACAATATGCAGTGTCCAAGAACGGCTCTTGGCGGTACGTACGGTTTGCTGTATGGCAGCAAGATTAACACCGTTTTGCTCAAAAATTCCGTTCTTCACAAGCTTATGAATAATGACGGCTGGCGGAACCAGTAATAGCGTAAAAGAACTGTCCTGTAGCTGTAACTGCAAATTACTGATTGCTCGTTTAGCATTTAATAGTTTTGGCTGTAACTTATTAAAGATTGGGATTACAATATCAAAATCAGCCCAGATCTGCCTTAGTTCATTATAAGAAGACAATTCCCACTTGTTATCTATAGTTGTTCCAATTGTCTGTCGTGTATTGATGGTAGTTAGTTCAGGAGTTGATTGTAACTCTTCAGGGGCAAATACAATGTTAGCGCGCTCATTATAAAGTGAGCTAAGCTGTTCATGCAGATCATTAATCGTAGAATCGATTTCAATAACGCGTTTGTAGTCTGCCAATAACATTTTCGCCAACCTTTGCCTATCTATTTAATACTATTATACACCTTCAATGCTTATATGTCAATAGTATTATTTACCTGAGCTCCAACGCCTTTCAAAAAATAATGGCTACAAAACAACTCGCTTAGGGTGTTTGGCTGTCTTTTGGCGGTGTGCAGGAATGATTAATTTAGATAGCCTATCCTCTATAATGTCAGCTTTGTCACCCATGCCTAATGAGCGGTAACTACGAGACAAGATGGTGAATGTTTCTTTATTTGGTTCAATTTCAGCTGCGTGCTCCAGTTTCTCTATCATTGCCTTTTCATTGCCAAGGCGCTCAAGCGCTTTAGCCAGCGCAATATGACGGGCTGCCATGGTATCTTCTAATTTTAATGCTTCTTCAAAAGCAATGACTGCCTTCTGGTAATTTTCTGTTTCATAATAAATCAATCCAAGGTTGTGCAGGCTGGAAGCAGTTGGTTCTATACTACAGGCAATCTCAAAGCAATCAATCGCGTCTTTGTACTCCTTTTGTTTTGCGTAAAGTATGCCAAGGCGGTTATAGGCTGCCGCGTTCTTTTCATCAATTTTAAGTATAGTTAATAACGCCTTTTCAGCTCGTAATAAGCGATTTTCTCGCATGCCTTGGTGAACAATATCCCAGAGCTTTCCAATTCTGTCACCAAAATGATGAACTTCGACTTCTTCTTGTTGTGATTTAAATGACCGCATCGTAAAAATGCCAAGACCAAGTAAAAGAGCTAGTTCGTACATGCTCAGTATTATACCATTTACACCCCAACATAATCTATCTGACAAGTTGGATATGTTAGGCGCTTAGAGTTCAAGAAATAAGCGACTAAACACTAGTTTAGCCTGAACGTTCTTATCAAGATCACTAATAGCTTGTTCTATGAGTCGTAACCGTGCCATAACCGGCTGTAATTGATTATTTGATTGTGACTTAAGTGTTTGTTGGTAACTGGCATAGAGTAGGCGGTACAAGCCGTCTAAGACAATACCTGGTGACAAAGCTGGGTTCTTAGTTAAATTTTCAACCATGCCTAATCGTTGCAAACGTGTTGCCATAATAATCTCGCGGGCCTTACCAATCCCCTCAAGCAAAGGATGCTCAGCTTGTTGTGTTATCAAAGCCGACAGCAGACCAACTAACCCGTTGCTAATCGTGAACGCCTTGTTAAACTCGTTATCGGGATACTGAGAGAAGTATTGGCTTGCCTTATCTTTTTCTACTGGTAAAATCTGGATTCTCTGCAAACGCGAATGAATAGTAGATAACAACGATGTGTCGCGTTGATAGGTGACTATTATTACACTGTCAACTGGGGGTTCCTCAAGCGTTTTTAGCAATGAATTTTGAGCTTCATGTCCAAGCATATCTAAATGCTCAATAATGACAGCTCTCTTTAGTATGGTGGTGCCGGGAACTGTCAAGGTTAGGAATTTTTGGACTTCTCGAATATCATCAATTCCCGTCTTTTGGCGACCAGCGTCTAATATAAGTATATAAGGATGCTCAAGTGTTTTTTCAATAGAAATCTGTAGTAAATGAGCGCAGATATAGCGAGCAGCATAGCCTTTGCCTGAGCCATTATCTCCACATAAACCGAGCGAGTGTGAAGGCGAAGTAAAAAACTGCTCAATTTGCCGAATAGTTTGGTTATGGACGAGTAATGTATTGTTCATAGATCAGGCTTAAAAAATATTTCTGGTGTGTTAGAAGTAAATATAACCCGTTCTCGGTTTGGTAAGGTAATTTCAAGCTGGTGGGCATGTAAAAATAATCGTTCGGCCGGGCGACCATCATAAAATGTATCACCAACGATAGGATGCTTTATGTACTCTAAATGAACTCGTAGCTGATGCGTGCGTCCAGTATATGGCTTGAGTTCCACGACACTATCTATTTCACTATTTTGCGTTACAGTTTGCATAACTTTATAGTTAGTTTGGGCAGACTTGCCATTGTGGCCAACTCTGAATCGCTGAGGCATTTTGGGATTGCGTTCAATCGGTACGTCTATCAGGGCTTCTGACGGCGTAATCTCACCGGCCACTCGCGCTATATAAGTTTTTTTTGCCTTCCGGTCTTGGAATTGTTTTTGTAAATGCGTTAAGGCAGCTTGGTTTTTGGCGGCAATCATTACACCGCTGGTTGCCCGATCCAAACGATGTACTATGCCGGCCCGCGGATTGTCGGTCGGTCCAACGGCTGGAAAGCTAAAATTAGGACGATTAGCCAGCCAGCTAGCAACACTAGACTCCGGGTTAAAAACGCCTTTACTGTGCGTTAAAATCCCTAACGGTTTATCAATTACTACACAATCCTTATCTTCATATAGAACGGTAATATCGGGATCTTCAAGCCTGATCTTTTTATTAAAATCATAATCAATCTGAACACTCATAGATTCCTTAACCATAAAGCCATTTTTTTGCTGTACTTGACCGTCAACGCGGACTTTACCGTTCTTTATTAGACGCTGTAGCTGCGCTCTGCTTATATCAGGTTGTAATGTAGATATATACGAGTCAAGTCGAAGTGAATGATAGGGTTTTTCAGCTGTATTTAAGTCCATGTTATCTCAATCCGACGGCTTTTTGGACGCGTTGCAGCGTCTGATTAGCGGTTTGATTCATTGCTTCCTCCGAGGATGCCAATGTATCGAGTATAACTCTGTCGTCTACCTGCGAGAGTCGAGTTTGAAAAGCTGCCAAAAAGTCAGCCGTCTCTTTAGCTACCACTGATTTAAACTCTCCATAAGAAGATTGACCTGCAAATACATCTACAATTTGTTGCCGTGGAACGTTGCGTAAAAGCGCCAGGATGGTAAGCAGATTACTGATACCGGGCCTAGTAGCTGGATCGTATTGGATGTCTTGCAAACTGTCAGTCGCGGCACTCATTATTTTTTTGCTGGCAATTTCTGGTTCGTCACCAAGAAAAATAATTCCTTTGCCACTTTCATCGCTTTTGCTCATCTTTTTAAGTGGGTCAGTTAGATCCATGATGCGTAGTGCTTCACCGCCTTCGACGCCAAAGAATTCAGCTTGTTTTTTCATAGAAAGCGGCACAATAAATAACTCACCAAAACGGCTGTTCATTCGTTCGCCAATCATGCGAGTAAATTCTATGTGTTGACGCTGATCATCGCCTACTGGTACATATTCGGCATTGTAGAGTAGCATATCTGCAGCCATAAGTGCGGGATAGTTAAACTGACCTACACCGATATGGTCTACACCCAGACGCGAGGACTTATCTTTGAACTCCGTCATACGGCTTAATTCTCCAAAACCGGTAAAGCAATCGATGATCCAGGCAAGCTCGCTATGGGCTGGAATATAACTTTGGCGATAGATATGCACATCGGGATTAGTAATTGGTAATCCAGCTGCAACAAAAATACGCAAATTTCCCATAATCTGTGCCTGTAATTGAGTGTGGTCTATTGGTGTCGTGAAACTATGTAGATCAGGCACAAACAAATTGATTTGATACTCACCGGCATGTTTATTTGCCAAATTGATAAGCGGAACCAGGGCTCCAAAATAGTTACCTATTTGCAGATCGTTATTGGCTCGCAAGCCGGTGAGAATTACTGGTTTAGTCATTTACCTTATTATACCTTAACAGTAACGGAAGTTACCTTATTTTATAGCTGCTCTGTTAGCTGACAGTTGCGTGTAGACTGGGCAAATTGCAACAGCAATGCTTCGTCTGTGGTCAACGCAACAGCGCCAAGTCTCCACAAAGCCAAGCGTTGTGCCTCTACGCCACTGTTTTCTTGGGCATACTGCGTTTGACTGGCTCGTTCAGCTGTATATGAATCAACCAGATATAGTAAGTCCAGATCAGTTTCTAGTTCAGACTGGTAGGTCATTACTTCACTCATGATAGCTCCTTATTTATTATTAGTTTTATATTAAAAAAGCCGCCTGGTTAGGCGACTTTATTGATAGGTTCAATTGTGTATATTATTCAAACATATGAAAAAAGCCGCCACTGGAGGGCTGGGTCATAATACCTGGCTTCACGTATGTATGTAATATATTTAACATAATTTAGATAATATCACGTATTGTTAAAATTGCAAACCTAAATTGTCTAAGATAGGTTATGTTCATCAACTAGGTTAAAAAGAGCATATGGCCTACTATAAAATGCTGCCCAGTACTGATCACCGTAGCTAAAGTGCCACCATTCATGAGCTAAGTTGGCAAAGCCGGCTTCAAACATAGTCTCAAGTAATACAGCTCGGTTACTAACTTGTCCGGCTGTAAGCCCAGAGTAATGGGTAAAAGCCAGCTCATTGTCCGTATTAGGCGGGCAGCCCATATCGATAGGGGTTCCAGTAGCTGCATTAATGATATTGACGTCAATGGCTGCACCGGTGCAATGCGGTGGGCACATAATTGCAGGATCGGTTACAAAAGTACGGGCGTGCTGCATTGTCTGGACATCTGACATACCAGGAGTTTTTGCTTTTATTTGTCGAGCAACTTCGGCAAGGAGGGTATGTTGCACAGTTAGCGGTCGATAGCCGGCTTTTATTACTAACTTCCAGTCAGCAGGCAAAGTCTGGGCAGCCAGGTTGAGCTTCTGAGCCACTGTTCTACGTACCATCATGGTAAAATCAGGGTTTTTGGCGATGTAGGACTGGTATAAATCGCCTTCTAGATCGCCAGGGATTTCCCAGAACGGCTGAAGCAGTAGTCGGTCAGTTTCTAAAACGATTACCATTGCTTCGCCATTATCTTGGATAGGTACCGTCTGTGCCAAGGTGCGATAGCTAAATTTACTTCGCTGATAAACATCAATCTCATTGGCCGAAGTCGCTTCAGTTATTTGCATTGTTTAGACCATCACTTTCATTTGGGACTTGTTGGTTGTTTTCAGTATACCAATCTCAGCAGGAATCAACATGGCGTGCTGCGAAACATGGCTCTTAGGGTCTAAATGATCGCCGTATGAGGTCATGTCGGCTATTTTCAGGCAATGCGTATCCGTCTGCATGCCCAGCAGGCTTAAGGCGCGGCCAACAAGATTAGCTACTTCCGCCATTCGCTCCTTATCACGGGTGTATTGAATCATGTCTGGGCCGCCTAAATGAAGGCTTGTTTGAGCACCATCGGTAATCTGCATAACTACGTCAGCGGCCATCATACCATTAAGTGGAATCATAGCTCCTTGATCTTTTGGAGATATATCTTCAACACCGTAAACGGAATCTATCGCTTGCGAATCAACTGGTATGATTTTCCCGTCCCCGGTGACTTGCCGTCTTATAGTTGAAGTTTCGCATACAGCAGCCATGACCGCATGTAAAACGTCCGGCTTAGTCATGAAGAATTCCATCATCGGTACTGGCATATTTGGTATTTGTAGGCGCTTTAGCGATTCCTGGTGGATGTCTGCAATTGGTCGGCCTGGTTGTAAGTTAAATATTGCTATGACTTCTTCTGATGCATGATCGGCAATATCGTCGCGTACTAGCACATGGCTTACAACCCGTTTACTGGCTTTTACGGCTGCTAGAGGGATACTGACGCCATTTTGGAGCATAAGCGTGCGGGGTGACGAGTAGTTATCATTGCCTGTGATGGTGTCTACAACTAAAACATCAATACCTGGCGGCATGTGTGCCTGCAAGCACAACTCGGCGGCATTTTGATTGCCAATATGAGGACTACGCCGGACAGGCATGTGCTGCTCGCTTATTATTTTTTCAAGTTGGGTCAAACTCACTTCAGGATGTTCAACCCGTAACTGTTCTTTCATCTGTTTGTTCTTTCGTTATGATGTTAATTATTATCTGTACATTAAAAAAACCGCCCCTATGGCGGTCTTTCCAATACTTTTGAGTTTTTACTTATTCAAACACACAGAAGAAACCGCCACGAGAGTTTTCGAGGAGTGTAAAATACCAATTCTGTGTATTAATTTTTTGCATAAGAACGATTATATAACAGTATTGACGAAATTGTCAAACGGTTACAAATGTAGATGGAGTTAACGTTTGGTAAATTGACGCTGTTTGCGAGCGCCTTTAAGGCCAAACTTCTTACGTTCTTTTTCACGAGGATCGCGGCCAAGTAGGTCGGCCCGGCGCAAGGTATTTTTAAAGTCAGCGTTCATCTCCACCAACGCTTTAGTAATGCCAAGGCGAATCGCATCAATTTGGCCAGAATGTCCACCGCCAAGTACCTTAACGGTAATATCGTATTTATTTTCTTGATCGAGTGCGCGAAATGGCTTTGTAAGTTCATTTAATAAAGACTGGCTGTCCGCAAAATACTCTGTAGCTGGTTTATCATTCACGATAATTGTGCCTTTACCGCCTGGCGTCAGACGAACTCGCGCAGTTGCGCTCTTCCGCCGTCCAAGCGCGTAAAAATAATGTGATTTAGTACCGGTAGCCATATTTAGTTACCCTTCTTTAGCTTAAGTTCTGTTGGTTGCTGTGCGCTGTGGTTATGTTCTGTGTCAGCATATATCTTAAGGCGCTGCATACGATCATCGCGCAACTTATTAACTGGCAACATCCCTCGAACAGCTTTGAAAATAACTTTGGTCGAATCTTTTTCAAGTTCAAATTTTAAATTTGTTTCTCGTAGCCCGCCCGGGTACTGACTGTGCTTATAGTACATTTTATCTTCAACCTTTTTACCGGTCACGACTAAGTTGTCGGCGTTAACTACTACAACGTAATCGCCACAATCAATGTGCTTGGTGTACATAGGTTTTCCTTTACCAGTAAGTAGATCGGCTACTTTTGTAGAAAGTCTGCCCAGTGGTAAGTCATTAGCGTCAACCACATACCAGCTTCGTACAACATCAGATGGTTTTGCGGAGTAAGTCTTCATTATTTTGTTCCTTTCACAGCAGCCACTTTAGTTTTAGGCTTAGCAGCTGTCTTAGGGGCAGATGTAGTTTTTACGGCTGCAACTTCGGCCTTTAATGCCTTGTTAGCTGATGCAGTCGCGGTTAAATCATCAACAAAGCTTACGCGGGCAAGTTGAGTGTTGTCTCCCCGGCGTACGGTGGTGCGTTGAATACGCAAGTGACCGCTGTTTCGAGCAGTAAGCTTAGGAGCAATCTCGTCAACCAACTTATGGACGCTTTCTAATGTTTGCAGACGGGCAATAATTTGGCGTCGATTATGTAAATCGCCTTTTTTTGCTTTTGTAATTAACTTTTCAGTATAGGGCACAATTTCTTTAGCCTTATGCAGGGTGGTTTCAATACTTTCGTATTTAATAAGTGAGTCAGCCAAGCCCTTTAGAAGCGCGCGGCGCTGATCACGTTCACGGCCGAATTTTCGGCCTTTGTATCCGTGGCGATGCATGCTTAAAACTCCATCTCCGCCATTTTTTCTTTAACTTCGTCAAGTGCTTTGCTACCAAAACCTTTAAGATCTCGCAGTTCGGCGTCACTTAATGCAAACAAGTCTTTTAAGGTATGTATATCGTTGTTTACTAACGCGTTAGTGGTGCGTGCCGTAAGATTTAAGTCTTCGATTGACGTCATCAAAGCTGGAGAATCTTCATTAATATCTCCGCCAGCTAACTGATCACCGGTACCTGCTGAAACAGGAGCGGAAATGTCTACTCGTGTTTGTCCAGCTAAAGCAGTGTACTGATTAACTAATATGGCAGCGGCTTCTTCAAATGCGTCATTTGGAGTTATCGAACCATCTGTATCAATCGTGATGATTAATTTATCGAGGTCAGTCATTTGGCCGACACGAGTATTTTCTACCTTATATCGCACGCGTTGTACTGGGCTAAAAATTGCGTCAACAGCCACTGTGTCAGCGGTAACTTTGGCATTAGTAACTTCTTCAACTGTACGGTAACCACGGCCGATTTCGACAGTGATATCCAAGGCAATGCTACCTTTAGCATCATCGATAGTTGCGATGACGTGGTCTGGGTTAACAACTTCGACATCAGCGTTAACAGTGATATCTTTAGCGGTAACTATGCCTTTGCCCTTCTTAGATAAGCGAATAGTCTGCGTGTCTTCGCCAAACACACGAAACCGAACACCTTTAAGGTTGAGTATAATCTCAACGATATCTTCTTTTACATTTGGCAAGGTAGCAAATTCATGGCTGGCGCCATCGAACTTAACACCGGTGATCGCAGCACCGGAAATCGATGATAACGCAACACGACGAAGGCTGTTACCGAGGGTCATTCCGTAGCCGCTATGCAGTGGTTCTATACTGAAAGTTGCACTGGTAGCGGTGTGTTCAGTAACATTTACTACTCCTGGGGTGTGAATCATTTTGGACATTGTAGCGTTAGCCTCCTAAGCTTAGCGTGAGTAATACTCAACAATTAGTTGTTCTTTAATATCTGGTTCCGCGTCTTCTCTGGTGGGCAATCCGGTAATTTCAAATTCAAATTTCTTTCGGTTAGCTTTCATCCAAGGTGGAATATCCGTAGCCGCAGGACTAACGTCATCAAGTCTTTTAAAGTAATCTGATTTCTGGCTGTTAGCTCGAACTACCAGTTTGTCGCCGGCTTTCAGTCGAATGGATGGAATGTCGACACGGCGGCCGTTAAGCTCAAAGTGCCCATGTGTCATCAGTTGACGGGCAGCACGCCGACTAACGGCGTAACCAGCACGGTAAACGGCGTTGTCAGCTCGTTGCTCCAAGTATCGAAGTAAGTTCTCGCCTGATTGTCCAGGTGCCCTTGAAGCTTCTTTCATAAGATTACTGAATTGTTTTTCAAGCAAACCATACAGGCGTTTAACTTTCTGTTTTTCACGCAGCTGCAGTGAATACTGACTTGGTTTGCTACGAAAACGACCGTTAGCTGCCTGGCCGGGAGGAGTTGGTCGCTTAACCAAAGCTTTGTGAGCTTTTGGATGAAGCGCATAACCTTCACGGCGGCTCATTTTAACAATAGACTGTGTATCTCGTGCCATGCTCTAGACCCTCCGTGCTTTCTTTGGCCGGCAACCACCATGCGGTACACCGGTTACATCTTTAATGGAGTCAACAGCGACATTGGCCGATACCAAAACACGGACAGCAGCTTCGCGGCCCAGTCCAATACCCTTTATGTAGACATCGGCTTTGCTTAGGCCATATTGCTGCTTGGCAGTGGTGACTGCTTTTTCAGCGGCAATTTGGGCAGCGTAGGCGGTGCCTTTTTTGCTGCCCCGAAAACCACAGCCGCCAGCGCTGGCCGCAGCAAGGGCGCCACCGCTAGGGTCAGTAATGGTGATAATGGTGTTATTAAATGAAGCCATAACATGAACCTGGCCAGCAGAGACCGTCCGTTTGTTCTTTTTCTTCTTAGGCGTAGGAGTCTTTGCCGCTGCTTCTGGTACGACAGCTGGTGGTGTTTCTTCGGTAGCTGGGGTTTTATCGTCAGTCATATCAGTCCTTTCTACGTCTTTGCCGCGACTTTTTTAGCGGTTCCGCCAACCGTTGATTTTTTACCTCGACGAGTACGGGCATTCGTCTTGGTGCGCTGACCGCGACTAGGCAGGTTAGCCTTATGTCGCAAACCACGGTAAGCATTAATGTCTTTCAGCCGCTTAATATTACCAGTAACAATTCTCTGCAGCTCACCTTCAGTGGTATAGTCGTTAGCAATAATGTCGGAAATACGACTAACTTCATCATCTGTTAAGTTCTTGACTCGAACGGTGGGTTCCACCTTTGCTGCTTTCAGGATGTTGGCAGCAAACTTTGGTCCAATACCATACACATAAGTTAAAGCAATTTGAACCTGTTTTTCATTCGGTATGGTTACACCGGAAATTCTTGCCATTAGTTAGCTCCTTCGGATCTGACTAATATGTTCATTAATGTTAATGACTTCATCATCATTAACCCTGCCTTTGTTTATGCTTAGGTTTAAGCTTGTTAATTACATAGACTCGACCCTTGCGGCGGACTATCTTATCGTCTGGCGATATCTTCTTTACACTTGCACGTACTTTCATACGGATCATGCCTCCTTCTATTCGTAGCGCATGACACACTGCTTAATTAATAATTATGATTTACGATACGTGATTCTGCCCTTAGTAAGATCATAAGGAGTCAACTCAACCGTAACGTTGTCACCGGGTACAATACGAATAAAATGTTTTCGCATCTTCCCTGCAACATGAGCTATGATTTTATGTCCATTTGAAAGTTCTACCCTGAACTGTGTCCCTGGCAATGTCTCGGTGATTATTCCCGAAAGTTCGATTACTTCCTTGTTTTTGGCCATAAATATAACTAGAAAGGTATTGTAGCAGATATTTACAACGTTTGTAAAGAGTTTAGTTTATTTCGCAATCTGTAAAATTATAAAACAAGCAATGATTTATTTTTTATGCTTACGAATTAGTCGGCGCGGCGAAAATCTTCCGTGTTTTTTAGTCTCCACTTCTTGGAAAAAGTCTGAACCGTCGTACTGGTTGTAGGTAATCATTAAAGCTCGCGATTCTATCTGTCGCAGTGTTTCCAGGGAGACCGACACAAGGATAAGGGTTGTTGTGCCGCCAATAGCCAGATTGGCAGCATTTTGCACAAAGGCCTCGGCAGCAATTGGTATAACGGATAATATGCCAAGCGCGAGGGCACCAAACAAAGTTAAGCGCATAACTACTTTCGAAAGATACTTCTCTGTTTGTGCGCCAGATCGGACGTCGGCAATAAAACCACCTTGTTTTTGTAAATTCTCAGCAATATCCTTAGCATTAAAAGCAATACTGGTATAGAAGAAAGTGAAACCAAAGACCATCAAGAAGTAAGTCACTGGGTAAATAAAGGCCTGCCAATCACCGCTGCTAAGTGTCTGGGCAGTAGGAGTTTGAAACCAAAGTAGCAAATTATTACCAAGTTCAACCAGTCTCGCACTGGAGTTGCCTGTGAGAAGTTGCCCCGCAAAGCTAGGCACGCTTAAAAACGCTAAGGCAAAGATTATAGGAATGACACCAGCGGTAATTAATTTGACTGGCAAAACGGTAGTTACACCGCCATACGTACGGTTACCCTGTACTCGTTTGGCGTAATGTACGGTAAGCTGCCGCTTGGCTTCGTTAAGCCGCACAACCGCCATAGTGATAATAAGAACCGACAACGCCAGTAAACCGGCGTATATAAGCCCGTCAGTGCTCATAGGCAGCTGCTGTCCAAATAGCCGGAGTTTGTCATCTCCTCCAAAAACAGAAGCAGCTAGCCCGGCTAGGGTTTGAGGCAACGTTGCAACAATGCCAACGGTGATTAGCAAAGAAATACCATTCCCAATATTTTTTTCAGTGATAAGCTCACCTAGCCACATAAGCATCATTGCTCCACCTGTTAATGCGGCTACCATCAAAACCCATTGCATTAATGATGCATTGGCGGTTATGTCTCCAATACCTGCCACTTGTGAGGCGGATTGTTTAACCAAAAAGATGGCACCGATTGATTGGATAATTGCCAGTGGTAAGGTGAGCATACGGGTAATCTGGTTTATTTTCTTACGGCCGTACTCGCCTTCCTTGTTGAGTGCTTCAAGTTTAGGTATGGCCTTAGTGAGCAGCTGCATAATAATACTAGCGTTAATATAAGGACCCAGACCTACTAGCATAATCGAGAAGTTAGCCAGCGCACCTCCAGAGAGAACATTTAGAAAGCTTAGAAATTGAGGAGTATCAGAAGAATTGAATAAACTGTCTAATACCTGACGTAGCGTCTGGGTATCACCCAGTGGAATTGGAATATGTGCCAAAATGCGGAAAATAACCAACATGGCCAATACCGCCAAGATGCGGTTACGCATGTCGCTATCAAATAAAGATTTCCAAATAAGTTTCCAGTTCACCGTATGTTTCTCTCTGAAGTTTAGAAATATTTACAGGTATTATAACGTACTGTTCTGTTAGATGGTAGTAGGGTGTAAAAGTTACATACCTTTGAGTAGCACCGCTTGCACTTAGTGTCTAAATGACATAAACTATTAATTATGCATGAAGCACACGCACCGCAAGTTGGCCTTGGACTCTTTCTTTTTAAAGATAGCTGCATCTTACTAGGCCAAAGAGCAGACTCACATGGTGAAGGAGAGTTTGGTACTCCGGGCGGACACCTTGAAATTCGTGAAACTTTTGAAAAATCTATCATGCGTGAACTGCGCGAAGAGGTTGGCGATAACGTACAAATTAAAAACCTTGGCTATCTATGTACTACAAATTTACTAAAGTACCTACCCAAGCATTACGTTGATATTGGCATGATTGCAGAATTGGAGTCCGGCGAGCCAATTGTTATGGAGTCTCATAAAGTCACTTCTTGGAATTGGTACGATCTTGACGAAGGACTGCCAAAAAATTTATTTGGTTGTGTAGAAAATTATATTGAAGCATATAAAACCGGCCGGGTGTACTTCCCGACCGATTAAGATAACTATCGTTCCAACGATAGTGTAATTAAATTTAGTCTTTTTTAGGTTTGCGGGTAACAGGGCGCTTGACTTGTTCTACCTTTTCAAAAGAACCGCCTGCTTTTGTAACCGCAGCGATAGCACTAGCCGTAGCGCCCTGCAATTTAACAGTAATTTTTTTAGTCACGACGCCTTTGCTAATGAGCTTTACTCGTACATGTGGACCTTCAATTAAGCCTGCATCTGACAGCACCTGAGTGTCTACAACGGTTTTCCCAATACTATTAAGTTGTCCGGTGTATATATTCGATGCTGGAACCCGCTTTGAGGTGAAGCCACGGAGCTTAGGTATACGCATGTAGAGGGGCATCTGGCCGCCCTCAAAACCGGGACGTACACCACCGCTCTTACGAGAACCTTGACCCTTCGTACCACGTCCGGCAGTTTTGCCACGCCCTGCAGAAATACCGCGTCCAACGCGATGTGGCTTTTTATTACTAGTAATGGATAATTCGTTGAATTTCATTACTTAGCCGCCTTTTCTTTAGCTGGTACTGGAGCTTTTTTGGTAGTTGGAGCAACTGCTTTACGGGTAACCCACTTATCAGCGGTTTGCATTTGCTGCAAAGCTTCCAGGGTGGCATAGGCAGTATTAATCTTATTAGATGAGCCGATAGACTTTGATAACGCGTTGCTAACTCCCGCTACTTCAAGAACAGTACGAACCACACCACCGGCAATAAGTCCGGTACCAGCTGATGCTGGAATCAATAAAATATTTGCACCACCAACTTTGGCTTGGGCCTCATGTGGAAATGTACCTTTATATAATTTGATTGTAATGAAATTTTTCTTCGCTGAATCAGTAGCTTTCGTTACCGCGCTGGTAACATCGGCGCCTTTAGCAATACCAATAGCAACACGTCCTTTTTTATCTCCAACCACGACAAGTGCTCGGAAGCGGAAACGACGTCCACCTTTTACAACGCGGGCCACGCGGTCGATGTTCATGACACGTTCATCAAATTGTTTTTCTTCAGGTGTTCGACTGTCTTCACGAGGTCTTCGCGGGCCACCTGATTGCGGTCTATTTGTATCTGCCATGTTAGAACTCCAGTCCTTCCTTGCGTGCAGCATCAGCCAGCGCTTTAACGCGACCATGATAAAGCTTCGGACCGCGGTCAAAAGCAACTGCTTTAATTTTCTTTACTTTAGCTTGCTTAGCAACTTCGGTACCAACAAAAATGGCTTGTTCGGTCTTAGTGCCAGCCGACTTTTGCCCTACACTAGTAGCACTGACCAGTGTTTTATGCGTGCTATCATCAATAATTTGAGCTGATACATACTTATTGCTGATATATACACTCAGGCGTGGACGATCACTAGTTCCCTGCACGGTTGTGCGAACTCGATTTGACCGGCGCAAGCTGTTCTTTGCTTTAGAGATTAAACGATTCATGCTTATTTATCCTTGCCTGACTTACCTGATTTGCGAATAATTCGCTCGTCAGCATACTTAATGCCTTTGCCTTTGTATGGCTCTGGTTTCTTGAGTGATCGGATTTCTGCCGCCACTTGGCCGACTTGCTGTTTACTAATGCCACTAATAATAATAGACATACCGTCAACCTTGGCAGTAACACCGGCCGGAATTGCGTAGATGACTTCGTGCGAAAATCCAAGATTCATTTTAAGATTTGTTCCGGCTAGGGCAACGCGGAAACCTACACCATTGATCTCCAGCTTCTTTTCAAAACCTTTAGTAACGCCAACAACCATGTTGTTCACCAAAGCGCGCATCAAACCGTGACGGGCACGGTTTTCAGCTTCGTCATTTTCTCGGGTGACAATGATTTCGTCACCTTCTTGCTTAACAGTCACACCTGGTATTGTAAATTGCGTGAGAGTTCCTTTAGAACCCGCAACCGTAATGGTGTTAGGGTCGACAGTGATTGTCACACCGCTCGGAAGGGCGATCGGCAGTTTTCCTATACGACTCATATTATTTCCTTACTATTCCTTAATAAACTTTACAAATTAATTCGCCGCCAATGCGGGTTTTTTTGGCTTCATCACCGGTCATTAAACCTTTAGAAGTAGACAGAATAACGATACCTCGACCGCGCTTAACGGTTGGGATTTCATCAACAGTTGCATATGAACGGCGGCCGGGACGGCTAATGCGCTGAATTTCAGTGATACGGGCATTGGCGCTTTCGGCATTAATAGTGACGATTAATGATTTAGCAATACCTTCACCATCAACTGTTACGTTGTCAACGAAGTTATTCGTTTTGAGCAAGTCGGCAACATTTTGTTTAATCCGAGAGTAAGGCATACGCACTTCGGTTTTTGACACAGCGATAGCATTACGAATACGTGTCAACATGTCTGAGATTGGGTCGGTACTAACCATAATCTTACCAACTTGCTTTCGTTACGCCGGGAATTTCACCTTTTGAGGCATGTTCTCGGAATGAAAGACGACTTAAACCAAACTGGCGCATGTAGGCATGAGGTCGACCGGTTTCTGAGCAGCGGTTTTTATGTCTGGTTGGAGATGAGTTGCGCGGAAGCAAATGCAAGCCTTCCTGATCGCCAAGTTCTTTTAGCTGGGCACGCTTAGCAGCGTACTTTTCAATCATTTTGATTCTTTTTGCATCTCGTGCAATATTGGATTTTCGTGCCATATTACTTATTCTCCTTCTGGAACGGCATACCGAACTTTGTTAATAGCGCTTTGGCGTTTTCTGAATTTCCGGCATTGGAAACAAAACTGATCTGCATGCCATGGACGCTAGTTGTCTCTTCAAATGTTAATTCTGGAAAAATCGACTGCTCTGTCAGGCCGATACTGTAGTTGCCTTGCTTGTCAAAAGCTTTCAGGGATACGCCATGGAAGTCGCGCAGTCTTGGCAGTACGATATTTATCAAGCGGTCCATAAATTCGTACATGCGGTCTCCACGAAGCGTTACCTTCATGCCAATTTTATTGCCTTCACGTAATTTGAAACTGGCGATATTAAGGCGAGAATAGGTATTGATTGGTTTTTGACCTGTAACTTTCTGAAGTGTATTAGTGGCGACTTCGAACAATTTCTTGTCATCTTTTGCGCGGCCCATTCCAATGTTGATAACGATCTTTTCAAGCTTAGGAACACTATGGACGTTTTTCATACTCAATTCTTCTTTAAGTTCTAAAACATACTGCTCAATATATAGTTTCTTTAAGCGTGCAGCTGAATCGGAAGCAGCAACTTTTTTGGCAGTTTTATTTTGCGATTTTATTGCATCATTAACTGGTTTTTCAGCAGATTTGGCGACAATCTTAGGTGTCTTCGGGGCGGTTGTATCAGCCATTATTTTACTTCCTTTCCAGTTCGCTTAAAGATACGAACTTTAGTACCAGCTTTATCGATGGAATAACCAATACGACTAGCTTTTTTGCTGCTTGGTTCAACGATGGCTACTTTACTTACCCAAATTGGTTTAGTAAGTTCGATGATGCCACCTTGCGGGTACTGTTTATTAGGTTTCATGGCTTTCTTAACAATGTTAATGCCTTCAACGGTGACTTTGTTCTCGCTTGGGTGTGTAGCTATAATCTTACCGGTTTTACCCTTATACTTGCCGGATAAAACAATTACGGTATCATTCTTCTTCAGTCGGATTTTGTAAATAGTTGGTTTGAATGGAGTTTTCATATCTAAAGTACCTCCGGCGCAAGACTAATAATTTTAGCATAGCCCATATCGCGCAGTTCACGGGGAACTGGCCCAAAAATACGAGTAGCGCGCGGCAATTTATCCTCACCGATAATAACTGCTGCGTTATCGTCAAACTTAATCGTCGAACCGTCTTTACGCTTAATAGAGTTCTTAGTACGGACAACAACGGCACGGACAACGCTTTTGCGCTTAACGGTACCGCTTGGGTTAGCTTGTTTAACAGTTGCCGTAATAACATCACCAACCCGGGCATAGCGCCGACGGGTGCCGCCAAGGACACGGATGCACAATATTTCTTTGGCGCCGCTGTTGTCGCAGACAATTAGTCGTGATTCTTGCTGGATCATTACTTAGTCTCCTCCGTTTCAGGAGTTTCTTTAGCCATAGGATCGACCGCGCTGGTTTCAATAGCGTCTTTATCCTCTTGAGTTAATACGGCGCGTTGCAAAATTTCCTGTAACGTATGGCGCTTTCGGGCCGAAAGCGGACGGGTTTCAACGATTGAAACTTTGTCGCCAACCTTGCAGTCATTATTCTCATCGTGCGCAATATACTTAGACGTTACTGTGTATTGCTTCTTATATATAGGGTGCGTTTTACGAGTGTGGATGGTGATGACAATTGTCTTATCTGGAGCCACAGACGAAACGGTACCAATCAGTGTTTTAGCCATTTAGTTGGTCTCCTTTGCGAGGTTTTCGCTCATAATTGTCAGCATTCTGGCCAGATCTTTACGTTTAGTGCGAAGAATTCTAACATTCTGTGTTTCGCCGAGGTGAATACGTCGGCGCAGTTCGGAAATTTCTTCGCGCATTGTAGTAATACTAGTGGCAATTTCAGCTGTCTTCATTTTTCTAATTTCGGTGGTTTTCATTATTCAACCTCCCGCCTAATAAACTTGGTCTTAACGGACATCTTGTGAGACGCCAAACGCATTGCTTCGCGGGCCACTTCTTCGGAAACACCTTGCATTTCAAATAAAATGGTGCCGGGACGGACTTTAGCAACGAAGAATTCTGGCGAGCCTTTACCTCCACCCATCTTCAAACCAAGCGCCTTACGCGTAACAGGCGTATGAGGAAAGATACGAATCCAAATCTTACCACCACGCTTGATGTAGCGGGTCATTGCCTGGCGGGCAGATTCTATCTGGCGGCTAGTAACACGGTCTGAGCCTTGTGACTGCAATGCGTAGTCACCAAAGGCAATGGTGTTGCCACGAGTAGCTGGACCTTTGATACGGCCCTTCATTACGCGGCGATGTTTGGTTTTATTCGGAATTAACATTAGAATGATTCTCCTTTGTAAATCCAAACCTTAACACCGATGATGCCAGCAGGAGTTTTAGCTCGTGCGGCATGGTAGTCAATGTTAGCGCGAATTGTATGAAGCGGTACGGAACCGGCAACTTCTTTTTCGGTACGGCTCATTTCAGCTCCATTTAAGCGTCCGGCCACTTGAATACGAATACCAAGGGCACCAGCGCGCATAGTCGAAGCAGAGGTTTGTTTGATTGCTCGGCGAAACGAAATACGTCGCTCAAGCTGGTGGGCAATATTTTCGGCCACGAGTTTAGCGTATAGCTCCGACTTCTTAATTTCTTCAATGTTTACACGCGTTTGAACACCATAGATTTTCTCGATCTCATTCTTCAGTTCCTGCGCACCGACGCCGCCACGGCCAATTACAACACCGGCTTTAGCAGTTGATACAGTAACGGTAACTAGATTTGGCGAGCGTTCAATATCTACTTTATTAATTGCAGCACGCGAACCAAGCTTATCATTAATCATACGGCGAACCTTAAGATCCTGCGTAAGAAACGCGGCGTAATCTTTTTTGGTTGCGAACCAGCGGCTGCGCCAGTCTTTATTGACCTGAAGACGCATGCTAATTGGATTTACTTTTTGTCCCATTATTTTGCCTCCTTGGCTGTAGCTGATGTTGTGGCGGCCGCCGATGGCTTTTTAGGAGCCCGGATTTCACCTTCGACTTGAACAAAGATATGACTGGTCTTACGCTGGAACGGTAAAGCGCGACCATGAGAGGCCGGGCGGTATCGTTTCAGGCGTGGACCTGGCGTCACAGAAATATGAGTAATTTGCAATGAATCAGGTTTGTAGTTGTGATTGTTCTCGGCGTTAGCACGAGCGCTTTCTATAACTTTGCGAACAGGAATAGCAGAACGGCGCGGTGTATGTGACAGAATGGTCAAAGCGTCCTGAACACTGTGGCCACGAACTAGAGCGGCTACAACACCGACTTTACGCGGGCTCATATGAATACCGATGGCAGATGCTTTAACAGCCATTACTTCTTACCTTTCGCAAGCTTGCCGCCGTGTGTACGGAATTTACGAGTTGGGCTAAATTCGCCCAGCTTGTGGCCAACCATGTTTTCAGTAATGAAAACGGGCACATGGACACGGCCGTTATGAACTGCAATAGTACGGCCAACGAATTCTGGTGGAATTGAACAAGCCCGAGCCCAGGTTTTGATAATAGTACGGTCTTCATTGCCTAAGGCAGCAACTTTCTTAGCAAGCTTAGGGTCAATAAACGGACCTTTCTTTAATGAACGGCTCATGTTGTAACCCCTTCGACTTCTTTTACAAGTAATTCATTATATACACCATTACCAAAACCAAAACTAAAACCGTCGAGTAGATCAGGATTCATATTGGATGTTAGCTGATCACAAATCTCATAGGAGATTTCTGAGCCAGCATTAGCCATCAATATCTGGCCGCAATTAAAACCGATACTCACCAATTCAGCTGAAAAACGACTCAGCCGTAAAGGTTCTAGAGCTTCTCCGGCATATTCTGTCACGAGTCTATCTAAATCAGATAACGTGGTTTCGGTAAATTCAACGTATCCAGGAGCAATTGTTCCATTTTCAAATTTAATCATGATTATCTCCTCTTCGCCGCATGCCGGCTCTTTAGAATTAATTTAGTGGTGCTCTTGCGGCGCCGAGTTTTGTAACCCAGAGTTTTCTGACCCCATGGCGTGCGCGGAGCGGCACCATGGTTCTTACCGCCACCAATACCATGACGACCACCGTCACCGCCACCATGTGGGTGGTCGGCCGCGTTCATAACAACACCACGGACGCCTGGGCGAATACCCTTGCGCCGGTTGCGTCCGGCTTTACCAATTTTAATGTTCTGGTGCTGACCGTTGCCAACCACGCCAATACTGGCCATGCAGTTAACATTAACTAAGCGGACTTCTCCGCTGGGCATACGAACTTGGGCGTAGTCTTCTTCTTTAGCCATCAGCTGGGCACTGGCGCCAGCGCTGCGGACAACCTGTGAACCTTTGCCGGGCAGTAGTTCAATAGCGTGAATGGTACTGCCAACTGGGATATTCTTAAGTGCTAGGCGGTTGCCAGTCTCAATCGGGGCTTCGATACCGACTGTTATAGTCTGGCCTTGCTTCATGCCTTGGGCAGCTAAAATGTAATGATACTTATCATTGTTGTCTTTAACGCGTGCAATGTGGGCACTGCGGCCAGGATCGTATTCGATATGTTCAACTGTTGCCGTTGTGCCTGCCTGTAAGCGGAAGTTCATGAGACGGTAGAATCGGCGGGCGCCACCACCGCGGTGACGAGTGGTAATGCGTCCGGCATTATTGCGGCCGCTGTTTTGCTTGCGAATGCTAACCAATGACTTAAGTGGCTTACGAGTTGTGATAGTATCGAAGTCCTGAGACGTCATGCCGCGGCGGCCGGGAGTAGTAGGCTTATATGCTTTAATAGCCATTACTTGGTCTCCTTTTTAGCTGTTTTAGCAGCTTTCTTATCAGCCTTTTCAGCGGCTTTCGCTTCGGCTTCTTCAGCTTCCTGGACAGCAGCAAAGACAGGAATAGAATCACCTTCTTTAAGTGTTACAAAAGCTTTCTTATAATCGGCGCGCCGGCCCATAACGTTTTTACGGTATTTGCCAAGGCGAATAGAACGGGCTTTTTTGCCCTTGACGACAATAGTGCGAACGTTAGTGACCGTTACACCAAACTGCGCAGCAACGGCTTCGCCCACTTCAATTTTGTTCGAAGATTTAGGAACCACGAATACGAATGTATTAGTAGCCAATGAGCTGGCGTAGGTCTTTTCGCTCATACGTGGCTTAAGAGTTAATGTTTTGCTCATTATTTTGTTCCTCCAAGCCAGTTAGAAATAATTTCTAAAGATGGCTTTGTAATGATGATGGTATCGGCATTCATAACGTCATAGACGCTGACGTAGGTTGCTTGGACAACCTTTAGATTAGGAACATTGTTAGTTGCCCGTACCGTCATGTCGTCTTTGTTGTCTACAACTAGCAGCATACGCCGTTTAGCACCGATTTTATTAAGCAATGCTACGGTTGACTTAACTTTTCCGCCTGAGGTATCAAATGATTCAACAATGGTGATTTTACCACTAGTGCTGGCTAAGCTGAGTGCCTGGCGGGTGGCCAGACGCTTAGCTTTAGTACTGACTGTCTTACTATAGTTTTCGTTACCGGTTGGGCCAAAAATGATGCCGCCGCCTCTCCATAGAGGTACGCGAGAGCTACCAAAACGAGCTCGGCCAGTTCCTTTTTGCTTCCACGGCTTCTTACCGCCACCGCGAACAAGTCCACGAGTTTTGGTTACAGCCAGGTTTTCACGGCCATTCGCTAGGTACGCTGAATAAACATCTTTTAATAACTGGTGGTTCGTTACTTCAACGCCAAAGACTTCTTTGTCGAGCTTAGCAGGAGTTGTTGCTTTGACACCCTTGCCGGTGAATGTTTGGATGGCCATTACTTAGCTCCCTTAATCATAACGATGCTTTTGCGTGGTCCAGGAACAGCACCGTAGACCCCGATAACACCAAGTTCCATATCAACTAATGCAACCTTTAGATTTTTAACCGTAACTTGCTCATTGCCCATCTGGCCGGCCATTTTCTTCCCCTTGAAAATACGTTGGGGATACATAGAGCCAATTGAACCCGGCTTGCGGGTGTTGCCCTTGCCACCATGCGTGGCGCGCTGGCGGTGGAAGTTATGACGCTTAATAGTACCGGCCCAGCCTTTACCCTTGCTGGTGCTAGTGACGTCTACAATATCACCCACACTAAAAAGATCGGCTGATAGTGTATCGCCGATCTTCTGTTCTTCTGGTAATTCCGGAAGGCGCACTTCGCGCATAATCTTCACGTTCTTCTTAGCTGCTTTAATATGTCCCAGCTGTGGCTTAGCAATATTTTTGCCTTCGTCAAAGCCGATCTGTACAGCCTGATACCCATCAGTCTCAATGGACTTGATCTGGGTTACCACATTGTCGCTAGCGGAAAGCAAGGTAACAGCAGCAACTGTACCATCTTCTGTGATAGTACTGGTCATGCCAACCTTTCGGGTGAGTAATGCTTTCATAGTTCTCCGGTTCACAGCGGATCACTTGCGTGATCATGCGTTATTTAATTAGTGAGTCTTTTTATTGCTTATGGCTTCTTCGAATCAAGCCCTAAGAAAAATAAAAAGTGTGGCGACTGATGGTTTCTACCTCTGTTATTGGCGAGGAAGACCTTTCATGTGCACCACGTACAACGCAGTCAATTCGTTGTTATACAGTTTGCATCTTAGCACAATAAACTAACACCTGTCAATGTGTTGCGTATTTTACAAACTAACGAAGATACCTACCGGTAACCAGAAGCCAATAAATGAGACTAGTAACAGTAAGGCGTACTCAATTTTGCGATCCAATTGAAATATCTCGTGACGTGCAAATATTAAACCTATAATCAATCCAGCCGGAATAGGAATTTGATTGTCATCCCCGTAACTTATTTTTACCCACAGACTGCCAATAATCAGATACATGACAAGTTTTAGGAAGTAACCACTATCCGTCTCGGTAGCTATAGCTTTCTTTGTACTTTTTTTCTTATTAGATGATGAAGCCATTAGCAGTATTAAAGCAGAACACCTGTTAATCACAAAATATCTAATAAAAAAATCACCCTATCGCTCGGGTGATTTATGTCTATCAAATACAGATTAACTAGCAGCCATTTGGCTTAAGCTTGCCATTAACAGGCATACGCTTTGGAGCCAGTACAGTGAAAGTTCGGGATTGCTTTTTTGGACGTTTTCCTTCGGGATCAACTACTACAGACATGGTAACTTTTGCGCCAAAGCGTCGTACTTTATTATCAGTAGTAGTTCCGGCACAGGTATATCTCCGGCCAGCTTCTATAACAGCATCGAAGTCAGCCTGCTCGTCAAAAATGTTTAAACCAAAACTGTTATTACGCAATTTACTTGAGCCAATGTTTGTACCAAGCAGAGGCACAACTTTTGTCTGCTTTTCAGTAACAAAATCATCGCAAGTATAGCCGTTTGGTTCGCTTGGAATCTCTTTGGTGCTTATTGCCTGACCATGTTCAACCAGTAGTTGGTATGGGCGACCAGATAATCGTGAAACACTCCAGGTACCTTTTGCGAGTGATTGATGCACGCATTTCTGAATGAAACGTGGTGATACATTCGAAGAAAGAATATGATCTGATTGTAGTTCATCGACTGAGTAGTCAGGATTAGCACAGTAATATGAAGTACTGACAGAAGTAGAAGGATTTTCGTTACTGCCGCTCACCGATTTCGTGCTTACATTTGGCTGTGGTGCTGATAAAGCTTCGCTGCCGTCAGGGCAGTCAACTGGTGGCTGTGGCCCATAAATTATGTCATCTCCTAGTGGAGGATAACCGCCTGTTTCGGTGCCAATACACACATATGCCATATACGAGTTGCCGTCATCCTTAAAACTATCAACTGCAATTTCTTGGACTTTGTAAGCGCCCAGTGTGTTACAAGTTGTTTCTACAACCTCTGGCCCATTACACTGAGCAAACGTCGAATAGCGGTCATCCTTATTTGGATCATCTAATGGCGTGTCTTCTTTGGTGTATTCACCAACCACAGGAGCTGGATTTGGACTAAAGGGCTCACTGGTAGTAGGATCAGGCGCACTTGCTTCAGGTTGAGCTGGTTTTGGTGAAATAGATCCTACTTCATGGATGTTTACAGTAGGGTCGGTACCATTCGTATAACCTTCGCAGACTTTTGGCCCGTTGCCTGGAAGAGGCTGCGGTGAAGCAGTGGCCGTTTCTGCCAATCCGCCGGCTATAGTTGCCGTTGCTGCCGCTGCTATTGCTTGTTTGCGTATTCGTTCAAAACTCATATTTATAATTCTGTCATTTCTTTCAACTGTTAATGATATTGATATTATTGTTATATATTATACTACAAATATATGTATAATGCAAAAGTTTTTTATAATTATCTATAATTTCTTCTTGACGCTTAGTCAATTAATTAGACATGCCGTGAATTAGCTTTATTAAATTTTTTCTGTATTAGGGCGACAGTTCGTGCCACATCTTCGTCAACAGTTTTTTGATTGCCTCTAATTTTCATATAATTACTCCATCTTTGATTGTTGTAGGCGAGTATTTTAATCACATCAGCAACTGTGTATACACTGTTTGCTTTATCTTCGGGACCAATTTTTCCTTTTTCCCATGCCTTACCAACTGTATTGGAATTAAATCCTCTGATTTTACCGGTAATCTGTTCTCTGCCAAATTCTTTATTCGGATCAAACCCCGTCTCAATAAACTCATTTGCCTTACGGGAAATAAAACCTCTAAACTCTAATCTCGCTGAACTCAATACCTTTTCGGTTTTTGAAGCAGATAAAGCGTTGCTACTAGTATCAGCCGGCGTGGGAACAAGTTCTCTGCCTGGAACTTCTTCTAAACTTTTTGAACCTTCGGCTGTGTCTGCTTCGTCTGACAAGCCAGGGGCAGAAAGAATCGGTTGGTCGTGACCAGGTAAAGCCTTTAAGATAATTCCTATTTGATTATGTTCTATCGGAAAAATAATACGATCTTGTTCGTCAACTACGGTGAAGCGTACTAGTTTATCAATCCCGCCGCCATTAGGCCGTAACTTGGACTCGTTACAAATCTTAGCTTTCATAAGTAAGTTAATAAGCTCTAGACCATCATCACCAGCAGCTTTTGTCAAATATTCAACAAATTGGAATAATGGATCTTCAGGTTGAGAATTAGTTATAAATTCTGAAAACTTCTGTTCATCATCTAATAACGCCTGTAATTTCTTGACTGATATAGTGCGACTTTCCCCAATAGCTTGGGCATTACCCCGCATATGTGAATTATCAGGTATATGGGTTGCGCTAAAAGTGCTCAGCAGTTCATCTGTAATGATTGGTAGTCCACAGGCGTCTAATACAACGTTAAACCGCTTTAGATGCAAGGCGACAATATATGCTTCCGCTGCTGTCAAATCCTTAGCAGCAAACGCTTCCAATTGTGACTGGATATGAGAAGGTGATTCTACAGTTTTGGCTGACTTTGCACTTTCCATATCTCTGGGCAACGCCGCTGGAGAGGTAGTTTCAGCCGGGCTATCAACCATTCGTAGGGTTATATATGGGTTTATTGTGTACGCTCGGGCCGTTGTTGCTAACCCGTTATCTTTAAATATAATTTTGCCTGATGCTTGATACGCATAACTGTTAATTGCATTAATTGCGTCTCGTATCCTCGATGCACTATATGTTTCTCCTGGGAAAGC
Organism: Candidatus Saccharimonadia bacterium; assembly: GCA_963717365.1. Classification (GTDB taxonomy): domain Bacteria; phylum Patescibacteriota; class Saccharimonadia; order Saccharimonadales; family 2-12-FULL-41-12; genus JALQXV01. The sequence goes on along the minus strand of OY970327.1, from coordinate 345,040 downwards.
TATGTCAAAAAGTTCTGCAGGTTTTTTTTCAGACCCATATTTAAACGTGGAAGCCCCTTTTAGCAATTGTACTTTTGCATTTTTATTAGTGCCTACATAATGATTACCGATCAATTTATCGTTAAACTTAATGCCTTTTTTCACTACCTCCACAACAAGCTCAGTTTTAGGGTCATCCTCAGTGGACCTTATAACCTCAGGAGGTATTTTTCTTTTATAGGGTTGTTTTGCAGGCTGAGATACGTCTATTTTTGTTTCCTGTTTCGGCTCAGCATCTACTTCTACTGTTTGACTCACAGCCATACCGCCGCTTGCCATAACTTCTTTAAAGCTAGTTGCTTGCTCAGTTACGGCATCATATCGTTCAAAAAAATCAGTCACTGCAGCAAGTTGGTGAGAGAATATTTCTTCAAGTTTGGTAATTTCAGCTTCGTCTAACACACCTCGTAATGGTTCGATTTCTTTTAAACCGCTCAAAGCAATTGATCCGGTTTGAGCCAGCATATTCTGAAAATCTTGTGATGAAGCAATTTCTTGGGCTTGCTGCATAAGTTTTTTGTCAGCATCAATATAATGTTGTCGCATAACAGGCAGGGCAAAAGAATCTGTTACCAGTTTATCTTGCAAGGGTCGGCGGCGTGCTTCTACTTCCTGCAGTTTTTGAAAATCAGGATTATCTATCCGTAAATTGTTATTATTTTGGGGCATATCAATAAGTCATATTAACACATTATTGTGCTATATACAATTATTGGGGAACGTATGCTTTGGTTGGGTATATGCTATGTAGAGTTTACATTTTTATTTCGGCGTCGCAGCCAGCCGGTAAGCTCAGATTCATCAATGAATCAATTGTTTTTGGGGTAGGATCCAAAACATCAATCAAGCGCTTGTGAACGCGCATTTCAAATTGTTCACGGCCTTTTTTATATACATGTGGACTCTTTACAACTGTAAATGTGCTGCGGCGAGTTGGCAACGGTACAGGACCGGCAATAGTAGCACCGGTACGCAGAGCTGTGTCAACAATCTGTTTGGCAGATTGGTCTATTACTTTGTGATCGTAGGCCTTAAGACGAATTCTTATCCGTTGTTTGCCATCTGGTTTTTTTGGTACTGCGGCGTCTACCATAGGTGATATTCCTTCTTCCCAAGTGACTGGGTTGCTGTAACATTCCAATTTTTCTCAATTAGAACTTTTAATCAACAATTTAAATTATTACTTGGATATTACTTTAACAGATTAGGGCAAGGATGAAAAGTGCTTTATCCAAAATTGAAAGGGTTAACGATACGTTGTAGCCAACCTCTTTTTAATTGAGGTTCACTGGTAACTTTTACTGCAGTTTCGTCTGCAATAGGTTCTGGAGCAAACTCGGGATAGAAAGGTGCATAGTTCTCACGAACTAATGCTTCCATCTCATCTGCATCTTCCCCTGTTATGGCAGTCCATTCTCCAAATACTCTAGATGGAATATAGTACGTATAAGTAGGATCTTTTCGGGTATTATCAATACCCCTTAAGTACAGGCGGACATCCTCTCGGCCAACATCCCTAAAACGCTCGTCTACTGGTTCTAATAGTAATGCTTCTCTGGATTCGTTTCTTAAAATACTCATACATAATCTCTTACATCTTAATTTAACTATTATAACATACTTGTCAATAAATTAAAAGAGTCTCTATGACTAAGAGACTCTTTTAATTTATATTGTTATCTTATTATTTAACAATTTTAGTAACAACACCGGCGCCAACAGTTCTGCCGCCTTCGCGGATAGCGAAGCGAAGTCCTTGTTCCATGGCAATTGGAGCGAGCAGCTTTACCTTAAAGGTAATAGTGTCGCCTGGCATAACCATCTCTTTGTCGGCTGGAAGTTCAACCTCACCAGTTACGTCCGTCGTGCGGAAGTAAAACTGTGGCTTGTAACCCTTGAAGAACGGAGTATGCCGGCCGCCTTCTTCTTTTTTAAGGATGTAAACTTCAGCGTCAAACTCGGTGTGCGGCTTAACAGAACCTGGCTTGGCAATAACTTGACCGCGTTCAATGTCATCACGCTCAATACCGCGGAGCAAGATACCAGCGTTGTCGCCGGCCTGGCCTTGGTCTAGCTGTTTCTTAAAAGCTTCAATTCCGGTTACCACTGACTTACGAGGTTCACGAATACCAATGATCTCAACTTCTTCGTTAAGCTTTACAACACCTGTTTCAATACGTCCGGTCGCAACCGTACCACGGCCCTTAATAGAAAAGACGTCTTCGATAGGCATCAAGAAAGGCTTATCAAGTTCACGGACTGGCTGCGGAATGAAATCATCCATAGCTTTGACCAGTTCCATAATTGCGTCCTCTGAAGCCGGGTCACCGTCAAGCGCCTTAGTAGCTGAACCCTTGATGATTGGAGCGTCTTCGTCAAAACCATTCTTAGCAAGCAGTTCACGGATGTCCATTTCTACTAGTTCTACTAGTTCTGCATCGGCAAGATCCATCTTGTTCATAAAGACCAGTATCTTAGGAACACCAACCTGGCGAGCTAACAGTACGTGCTCACGGGTTTGTGGCAAGGGACCGTCGTTGGCACCCACTACAAGAATAGCGCCGTCGATCTGAGCAGCACCGGTAATCATGTTCTTGACGTAATCGGCGTGACCTGGCATATCAACGTGAGCGTAGTGACGCTTTTCTGACTCATATTCTTGATGAGATGTAGCGATGGTAATACCACGAGCTTTTTCTTCTGGCGCATTGTCAATTTCGTCGTAGTTTTTTGCAACGTTAACTTTGCTTGGAAGTTTTTTCGCAAGCACGTGAGTAATAGCTGCTGTCAGCGTAGTTTTACCATGGTCAACGTGACCCATAGTACCTACGTTTACGTGCGGCTTGCTTCGGTCAAATGTATCTGCCATGTAAGTGGAGCTCCTAAATTTAAATACTAGTTGTGATTTGTATACATGTAAGCATAGCAAAAGCTAGACGCACACATAATGTACTAATTTATGGTACCTAAATAACCGCTGTTTGTAAAGAGTTAGTCCTGTCGGTACTTTTGAAATGCCAGCACCAACCAGAGCACACCATTTGTAAAGGCCATCAGTGCTGCGTAGTACAAATGAAGGGTCACATATGTCACAGAAATAATTACCACTGCCATACCGGTGAGTAAACTAGTGCTAATTTCTGGCTTATTTTTACCGATAACCGATGGAATGAGCGCGATTACAAAGGCGAAAGTACTGCCGAATAAAACCGCGTCCTGCCAAGCCACAACCGTTATTTGCCGTTTTTAGCAACAATTGCTTCAGTCACATGGCCTGGCACATCAGCGTAGTGATCAAGCTCCATGCTTGAACTGGCGCGACCCTGGGTAGAACTGCGAAGCTCGGTGGTATAACCGAACATTTCACCGAGTGGCACGAATGAGGTAATTTGCTTGATACCATTTGCTAGGTCGTCCATAGCTTCGATTCTGCCGCGCTTAGAGTTAAGGCTACCAATAACGTCACCCATAAATTCTTCTGGCGTAACGGCAACTACTTTCATTACAGGCTCTAGTAAGACAGGGTTGGCATTTCGAACAGCTTCTTTTAGGCCCATGGAGCCGGCAATTTTGAAGGCCATTTCATTGGAGTCAACGTCGTGATAGCTACCGTCAAACAATTCAACTTTAAGATCAACAACCGGGTAACCAGCCAGAACGCCGCTACCCATAGCCTCTTTAACGCCTTCCTCTACTGGCTTAATGTATTCGCTTGGTATTGAACCGCCCTTGATGGAATTTATGAACTCTAGGCCTTCACCGGCTTCATTTTGGGAAACACGGAAGACTACGTGACCGTATTGACCCCGTCCGCCGGATTGCTTGACAAACTTACCTTCAGCTTCAACGTTATCTTTCCGAATGGTTTCGCGGTATGCAACCTGAGGCTGGCCAATATTAGCCTCGACATCAAATTCTCGTTTCATTCGATCTACTAAAATTTCAAGGTGTAACTCACCCATTCCACTAATAATGGTTTGGCCAGTTTCATGGTCTACTTTGACCTGGAAAGTTGGATCTTCTTCAGCCAAGCGCTGAAGTGCGATGCTCATTTTTTCTTGGTCCGACTTGGTCTTAGGCTCAATCGAAATGGAAACTGGAGGATCTGGAAATGTAATTGATTCTAACGTAATTTGATTATTAGGGTCGCAAAGCGTATGGCCAGTAGTGGTTGCTTTAAGTCCTACAATAGCTGCAATATCACCGGTCGTTACTTCTGCAACGTCTTCCCGCTTATCAGCTTGCATACGGACAATACGTCCAATGCGCTCTTTTTCTCCCGACGAGCTGTTCAATACATAGCTGCCAGCTACCAATTTGCCTGAATAGACGCGGAAGTAAGCTAATTTACCAACAAATGGGTCAGTAGTAATTTTAAAAGCTAGACCTGCAAGCGGCTGGCTAAGTTCAGGTTTGCGCTCAACTTCTTCACCAGTTTTAGGGTGTTTACCCCAGGTACTGCCTCTATCAAGCGGGCTCGGTAAATATTCTGTGGCAATATCAAGCAGTTTTTCTACAATTACACCACGGCCATCACCGCCAGAAACAATAAAGAATGCGCCAGTTAGAACAGCTGAGCGAATTGCCTGCATAATTTCTGCATTACTCAGGCCTTCCTCACCCACCTCAAAGTACTTTTCTAGAATTGCTTCATCTTCCGCAACCGCGTTTTCAACCAGTAAACTACGATATTTTTGAGCTTTTTCAAGCATATCAGCAGGAATAACACCTTCGACCAACTCTTTATCAGTAAATTCTTTGTAGCTATATGTTTTCATTGCTACAAGATCAACGATACCGTTAATGCTTTGTTCAAAGCCAATCGGCAGGTGAATCGGGAAAGCGCGCTTCGTTAAACGAGCATGGATAGAATCAAGTGATTTGTAAAAATCTCCACCAGTCTGGTTAATCTTATTTATAAAACAGATACGAGGAACATTGTATCCATCAGCTTGTCGCCAGACTGTTTCTGACTGAGACTCAACACCCATCTTACCGTCAAATACGGTGATAGCACCGTCAAGCACGCGCAGCGAACGCTGCACTTCAACCGTAAAGTCAATGTGGCCTGGCGTATCAATAATATTAATTTGATGGTCTTTCCACATACAGGTAACAGCAGCCGATACGATAGTAATGCCGCGTTCACGTTCTTGCGCCATATAGTCAGTGGTAGTTCCACCCTCATGGACGGCACCGATTTTATGTTTCAAACCGGTGCGGTACAAAATACCTTCGGTTGTAGTGGTTTTACCAGCATCAATATGTGCAATGATGCCGATGTTTCTCAGCTTGTCGATTGGGGTTACTTTAGCCATTATTTTTAACCTTTCAGTGTTGAAGCAATATTATTTTTTAAGATCATTAGTTTAAGCAGTCTGTTCTACTGCTTTTGCGTATGCAACATCAATGCCTTCTGAAGATAATGCTCTACAACTTAGCTGCATACCATTCGCTCCCTCACCGTACCGACTGGTATGTATGGTTTGTGGGCCGTTACACAGCATAACTCGATTTACCAATATGGCAGCGACAGCTTCTTGAACTGCAGTATTTTTTAACTCCGGCTTTGCGTGACCCAATGCGTCATAAGTTCTTTTACTTGCGCTTTTTGTGCCGAATTCATCTCTGGCCCTAATATTAAAACCTTCGCCCCAATTACCGTCTGAAGAATCTATCTTAGAAAACTCAAATGATTCAGGTGACAAAGGTCCAATAAAACTACCGCCACAATCACAGCCCGGACAAAACTCTGCATTATTATTGATGAGTGCCATATTCTTAATACCTAGCGAAATGAGCAAAGGCTCGGTTAGCATCTGCCATTTTATGAGAATCTTCACGTTTCTTAACAGAGGTACCGGTGTTATTGTAGGCGTCCATTAGCTCAAGCGCTAAACGGTCTTCCATGCTCATACCTTTACGGCTACGGGTAGCGGCAACAAACCACATCATGGTGAGGTGCTGTTGACGCTGACCTTTAACTTCAAAAGGTATTTGGTAGTTAGCTCCACCGACACGTCGAGAACGAGTCTCAAGGTGCGGTTGGACGTTTTTCATGGCTTGCTCAAAGACATCAAGAGGATTATCTACTTTAAGTTTGTCGGCAGCTTTTTGCATGCCGTTATAAACTAATCGTTCAGCGAGTTGTTTTTTGCCATGTCGCATAACACGATTAATCAGGCGTTGGACTTGAACACTATCGTAAATGCGATCAGGTTTAATATCACGGACGAGAGAGGCGGTTACTTTTCGCGGCATGATTTATTTCTCCTTTTTGGCACCGTACTTAGAACGGCCCTGTTTGCGGTTGCTAACACCTTGAAGGTCAAGGTTACCTCGAACAATATGGTAACGCACACCTGGCAAGTCTTTAACGCGACCACCACGCACTAAAACAGCTGCGTGCTCTTGCAGGTTGTGACCTTCTCCACCAATATAAGCCCATACTTCATAGCCGTTGGTTAAACGGACACGTGCGACCTTACGAAGCGCTGAGTTAGGTTTCTTTGGTGTTTTAGTGGTTACCTTAACGCAGACACCGCGCTTAAACGGGGCTGGCTTTTCATAATTCTTAGTTTTGAGGTTATTTACAACGCGCTGCATAGCAGGAGACTTACTCTTGGAAGTCTGCTTAACCCGCGGTTTACGCACTAATTGGTTAATGGTTGGCATTGATTCTCCTTGAACCTGTAATCTGCTGCGGCGGGTCTATGCCAATTTGATGACCTGGCTCGGATTACTTATATTTTACTTAGTGTTAATTGTAACAGATAAGCAAGTCATCCGCAAATCGTCATTACGAATAGCTGGGACATACCATTTTGCTACTATATCTGCCGTTCATTAATTTTTAATGAAGTCGAGATATAGCGTCACAAAGAGCAAGCAGACTGACCATAATCTGGTTCACTAATATCGGGATTCTCTGGACTCGGTCTGCAAAGCTGCTTCAGCTTCGGCTTCCGCCTCAAGCTGTTCTTCGGTGCGGTAACCGGTACCAACTGGAATACGACGTCCTAAGATAACGTTTTCCTTAAGACCATACAGATGATCTACTTTACCACTAGTAGCAGCGGCGATCAGCACGCGAGTTGTGTCTTGGAAGGAAGCTGCTGATAGGAATGAATCGGTACTTAGTGATGCCTTGGTGATACCAAGCAATAACTGGTTGTAAACAGCTGGCTCTTTCTTTTCGGCAATCAGTTGCTCGGTATTTTCTACTACCGCGAGCTTACTGACAATATCACCCGTTACGAATTCGCTATCACCGGCATCTTCAATCTGTACCCGGCTAAACATCTGACGCACAATGATTTCAAGGTGTTTGTCAGAAATGTTCTGGCCTTGTGAAGCAAAGATACGAAGAATTTCGTTCATGATGTAGCGCTGGGTTGCTTCAACACCCTGCAGACGCATTAGGTCATGCAGGTTAACTGAACCATTGGTCAATTTCTGACCAGCGATAACAACGTCGCCATCTTTAACAAATAACTGCTTAAAGCTTGGGATTTCATACTTAACTGTACTTTGGCCGGCTGGCGTAATAGTGATTAGCTTCTTAGTCATGGAAACTTTGCCGGATACTGGCGCGATTAATGGGCTTTCGCCGCCTTCTGCAGCGGCCACGACATCACCGACTTGCACTTCTGTGCCGGTAGCAACAGCTACAATTCGGTCGCCAATTGTCAGCTCTGAAGTCTTTGCTTCGTCGTCGGTAATTTGAACATGGTACTGATCACCCTCTTCCCATACGTTAACCTTGCCGGGAATTTCTGCCAGGTAAGCTTTACCTTTTGGAGAACGGGTTTCAAACAATTCTTCAACACGTGGCAGACCCTGGGTAATGTCATCGGCAACTGCCGCACCACCGGAGTGGAATGTCTTCAGCGTTAACTGGGTACCTGGCTCGCCGATACTCTGGGCAGCAATAACACCGATCGGACTGTGGTCAGCCACTAGCTCGCCGGTCGCAGGATCTACACCGTAGCTCTTACGATTAACGCCACGAACGGCAGTACCGCTGAGCACGCTCATGATCTTAACTCCGTCAAGCGAATCGTCAGCTTCAATTGCTTCAGCAACTGGCTTTGTGATTAACTCGCCGGATTTAACGTAGCTGCCAATCTTTTCAGCAGCGTAACGGCCGCTTAAACGGAACGAATATGGCACGCCTATTTCAGCGGCGTCAGAACGATACATTGCAAAACCTGGATCAGGCGCGGCATTGTCAATCGTAAAGACGTCCTGGGCAACATCAACCAAACGGCGCGTCAAGTAACCTGAGTCGGCTGTTTTAAGGGCAGTGTCGATGAGACCTTTTCGCTGGCCACGAGTAGAGGTAAAGTATTCCAAAGGATTTAAACCGTCACGATAGTTGCTTTTGATTGGCAACTCCATGGCGCGTCCGGAGGCATCAGACAAGATACCGACAGAGCCGATAACCTGCTTAACCTGGACAATTGAACCACGAGCACCAGACACAACCGCCATAGACATAGCGTTGTCTTCTTTGGCGAACTGTTCGGTAAGTGCTTTCTGGATCTTGGTATCAGCACTGGTCCAGGTCTCGATAGTTAAACGATAACGCTCATCTTCGTTGATGAAACCTTGGTCAAACTGCTCGCTAATAGCGGTTGCACGTTCTTCGCCCTTTTCAAGGATCTCGTCAAGTTTGATGACGTCTACAAAATCGCTCATACCCATTGATACGCCTGATTTTGTAGCGCTGTCAAAGCCAAGGGTTTTGAGATCATCGGCAATTTCAGCGCTTTTTGCTTGGCCGTACATTTGGTAGACCAATGCCATAACGCCGGCAAGTTTCTTTTTGGTCATTGCCTCGTCTTGAAATGGAAAGTCGCTTGGGAAAATTTCATTAAACATGAATCTACCTAACGTTGACGTACGAATTTCATCACGGAAATTTACCGTAATTGGCGCTTGGAGTGTTAATTTTCCAGCGTCCAAAGCCATTAAAGCTTCAGCCATACTGGTGAATGCTTTAACTTTCGTAGTACTGCCGGGACGCTCATAGGTAAGATAGTAACAACCAAGGACAATATCTTGTTCGATATGAAGAATTGGAGAACCGTCAGCTGGTTTTAGCAAGTTCTTATTGGCAGCCATAATATCACGGGCTTCGGCTTGGGCCTTGTCGCTTAGCGGCAAGTGAACAGCCATTTGGTCACCATCAAAGTCAGCGTTAAAGCCCTTACAAACGAGCGGTGGCAGCTGGATTGCTTTACCTTCGATCAATACCGGCTGGAAAGCCTGAATTGAAAGACGGTGTAATGACGGTGCACGATTGAGCAGCACGTATTTATCTTTAATGACTGTCGTCCAGCGTATCCCATACGGCAATTTCTGCCATTTCGATCATGCGGGTAGCCGAGCGGATGTTGTGGGCAAACTCTTGTTTAATGAGCTCACCGATGACGAACGGCTTAAATAATTCAAGAGCCATCATCTTTGGCAGACCACACTGGTGCATTTTAAGTTCAGGACCAGCCACAATAACGGAACGGCCTGAATAGTCAACGCGCTTGCCTAGCAGGTTCTGGCGGAACCGGCCTTGCTTACCTTTGAGCATGTCAGACAAGCTCTTGAGACGTCGGCGTTGGCCGGTGGCGGCTACAGCCCGGCCAGAGCGGGCACTGCTGTTGTCGATTAACGCATCAACGGCTTCTTGCAGCATACGTTGTTCGTTGCGGCGAATAACTTCTGGAGCGTTAAGATCCATTAATTTCTTCAGGCGGTTGTTGCGGTTAATTACGCGGCGATACAAATCGTTTAGATCAGAGGTTGCAAAACGGCCACCGGTAAGCTGCACCATAGGACGAAGGTCCGGAGGTATAACCGGCAGAACGCTAACACACATGCTAGACGGCTTGATACCAGCCCGCTCCATGCTTTCCAGCAAGCGAAGGCGCTTCATGACTTTCTTTTTGCGCTGGCCTTTAGCTTCAGCGGCTTCTATGTCGAGGTCAGCAATCAGCTTGAGAAGATCAATTTCTTCGAGCAGCTCTTTAATTGCTGCGCCACCCATGCCAACTTTGATGATTTTTTGAACATCATCAGATAGAGCGCGGTAATCATTTTCGCTAATCAGGGCAAGCTTAGTAAGACCGGTGAGTTGCTCTTTAAGGGCTTCCCAGTCAGTCTGAACTTCTTCAAGCTCTTTAGTCTGCATTTCAGCCAAAGCTTTAACATTGGCTTTTTCATCTTCGGCTTCTTTTTCAAAGCGGGCTTTGATAGCAGCTTGAGCAGCAGCAAATTCAGCTTCTTTGTCAGCTAGCATTTGATCGCGCTTATCGATATCAACCGATTTGATAATATAGCTAGCAAAGTAGGCAACGCGTTCCAGGTTTTTAACGGTCATGCCTAGTAGTAAACCAACAGCACTTGGAGTACCACGCAAGAACCAGATATGAGCGACTGGTGACGCCAGCGCAATGTGTGCCATACGTTCACGGCGAACAATTGACCGAGTAACTAATTCACCGTTTTTATCAACGGCAGCTTCACGTGAGCGAACACCTTTATATTTAGCGTCGTGTGGATTAATGTCTTTAACAGGTCCGAAAATTCGTTCACAGAACAGACCGTCCCGCTCAGGCTTCTGAGTTCGATAGTTAATTGTTTCTGGCTTGGTTACTTCACCATGACTCCATTCAAGAATGTCCTCAGGACTGGCAACAGCCAAACGAACCGCATCAAAGTCGGCAATATTTGTTCCGCTAGTATACCTACGCATTATTTTTCCTCTCCTTCAGCTATTGTCGGGCTTATTTCATCTTCATCATCACTACTTGTCACAGGAACTGCTACTGTGGCTGGCAAATCATCTTCAAGTTCCATAACCATATACTGATCAACAGCGGCATCTTCAGTGACATCAATATCACTTGCGAGCGGTGCAGGCACTGGAATATCTGACTGAGTCTGGGCTTCACCCTTAATATTTTCGGCCAATATTTCTTCTGCGTCTACCAATGTATCGCTGACAATTAAGTCAACTTTTAGGCTAAGACCTTGCAGCTCCTTAACAAGCACATTAAAGCTTTCTGGTACTTTAGGACCAACAATTTCGGTTTGCTTAATGATCGACTCGTAAGCTTTTGATCGTCCGTAAACGTCGTCAGACTTAATAGTTAGCATTTCCTGCAAGGTATTGCTGGCACCATATGCTTCCAGAGCCCAAACTTCCATCTCTCCAAAACGCTGGCCACCATTTTGAGCTTTACCGCCTAAGTGGCTGCTGCGTAACCATGGTATATGGTCCGGTTGAGCGGGCGTGGATCTTATCGGTAACCATGTGCGTCAGTTTGAGCATATACATGTTGCCGACGACGGTTCGTTCTTGAAAAGCGTCACCGGTACGGCCATCGTAGAGCTGCTGTTTGCCGTCTTCGGGCAAACCAGCTTCTTTTAACAATTCTTTAATCTTAGGAACGGTAATACCGTTAAACGAAGGAGTTGCGACCTTAATATCTAAGAGCTCGGGCAGCCATACCAAGGTGAGTTTCAAACAGCTGACCTAAGTTCATACGAGATGGCACGCCCATTGGGTTGAGCACGATGTCAACTGGAGTTCCGTCTTCGGTAAATGGCATGTCTTCAACCGGGAGAATTCGGGCAATAACACCCTTGTTACCGTGGCGTCCGGCCAGTTTGTCGCCAACCTGAACCTTGCGCATCTGAGCCACAAACACTTGGATCTGCATGATTACACCGGCTTTTAGTTCATGACCATTAGCCCGGCTAAAGATCTTAACACCGACAACTTTACCATGCTTACCGTTGCTCATACGTTGGGAGGTATCACGGACTTCTTTGGCTTTTTCACCAAAGATAGCACGTAGCAAACGCTCTTCTGAGCTAAGCTCTTGTTCGCCTTTTGGCGTAATCTTACCAACTAGGATATCTCCTGGATGAACTTCGGCGCCGATGCGAACAATGCCGTTTTCGTCAAGGTGGCGCAAGGCTTCTTCAGAAACGTTCGGGATATCGCCGGTGACTACTTCTGGCCCCAGCTTGGTTTCACGGACTTCAGTCATGTAATCAACAATATGAACACTGGTTAGCTGATCATCTTCTACAAGTTTGCGAGATATAACCATGGCATCTTCAAAGTTATAGCCGTTCCATGGCATAAAGGCTACCAAAAGATCGCGGCCCAAAGCCAGTTCGCCGTCTTCAATTGACATTCCTTCTACTAGAACATCGCCTTTTTTAACCGGACCAGGCACAGCTACAACGCGCTGGTTGATGCTAGTGCCTTCGTTACTACGAATATAATGCAAGGGCTTATAAGTTGTCTTGCGGCCTTTATATTCAACGACAACTTCATCGGCTGAAGCTTTAGTGACCGTACCGTCTTCTTCAGCGTAGGTTACCTGGCCGCTGTTAGCAGCAGCCGCAGCTTCCAGCCCGGTTCCCACAATTGGAGCTTTAGGACGGACTAGCGGTACTGCTTGCTTCTGCTGGTTTGAACCAACTAAGGCACGGTCAACGCGGTCGCGCTCGACAAATGGCACTAAACCAGCAATTGAACCAATAATCTGATTATGGCTCGCGTCCATATGGGTAATGTCGTCGGCATCAGTTTCAGCTACCGCTAAACGAACGCGGGCAGCCACACGGTCAGATACAAAATAACCGTTCTCATCAACTTTATTACCGGCGCCGGCGATGGTCGCCTTGTCTTCGTCAGCAGCTCCTAGGTAAATAATTTCATCGGTAACCATAGATTTAACGGGCCAGGTAACGCGCCCTTTAACCGTGGCTAATTTCTTTGCATCAGCTTGGGTGATTTTGACGCCTGATTTAACAATCGCTTTACCTTTTTCGTCTTCTAAGTCAACGGCGGCTATATGACCGGGCGCATTTTTAGGAGTAACGGCATTGATAACTTTACGATAAGGTGTCTCTACAAAACCGTAATCATTTATACGGGCATAGTTAGCCAAGTTAAGTACCAAACCAATGTTGGCGCCTTCTGGGGTCTCTACGGCGCAGATACGTCCGTAGTGAGTCGCATGAGCATCACGAACTTCGAAGCCGGCACGTTCGCGGCTTAGGCCGCCAGGGCCCATTGAGCTCAAACGACGCTTGTGTGCCAATTCTGATAGGGGATTAATTTGATCCATGAATTGTGACAACTGCGAGCTGGCAAAAAATTCACGAACAGCAGCTACAACCGGTCGGGCATTGATGAGCTGTCCGGGTGTTACCGTCTCGATTTCACTCATCGACATACGATCTTTAGTGTTGCGTTCCATACGAAGCAGACCAATTCGGAACTGGCGCTGAACCAATTCGCCCACCAGCTTGACGCGACGATTAGCCAAGCTATCAATATCATCGGCAGGATCCTGAGTATTATTAAGACGAATAATTTCACTGATGATGGCAATCAGATCTTCCAGGCGCATAACGCGGTTTTCGGCTGTATTAGCAACGTCCAGGTCAAGACGTTTGTTAATTTTGTAACGGCCAACACGGGAGAAATCGAAGCGCTTAAAGTTGAAGAACATGTTTTCGAGTAGGCTGCGGGCGTTATCAATTGTTGCCAAGTCGCCGGGACGCAGACGACGATAAACCTCAATAAGCGCTTCGCTGACACTTTTGGAAGGATCTTTATCAAGCGTAGCCTGCAAGTGCTTGCTTTCCTCGGTATCAACATGCTTAAAGGCATCTTTAATTTGAGGTTCGCTCATGCCAAATGCACGAAGCAGGGTAGTTACTGGAATTTTACGCTTGCGGTCGATTTTGACGTACATAGCGCCGTTGGCGGCAGTTTCAAACTCAAGCCAAGCACCACGGCCTGGAATAACCTTAGCGCCGTAGACATTTCGTCCACCTGATAGCTCTGAAGTAAAGAATACACCGGCTGAACGAATTAACTGGCTAACAACCACCCGCTCTGCGCCGTTAATTACAAATGTACCGCGGTCAGTCATCCATGGGAAATCCCCAAGATAAATCTCATGCTCCTTAACTTCGCCGGTAACTTTATTAGTCAGGACAACGGTAGCCTTTAGCGGTGCTTCGTAAGAAACGTTGTTCTCGCGAGCCTCAGCTTCAGGTACTTTTGGATCTTCAAAGTGGTATTCTTTAAAACTTAGGCTTAGCTTTGTGCCGGTATAATCATCAATTGGGCTAATTTCAGCCAACAGTTCACCAAGCCCTTCTTCTACAAACCATTGCCATGAACGGTTCTGGTGGTCTACCAGGTTTGGCAGGTCAAGGACCTGAGTGTTATCGGTATAAAATTTACGTTTAGTATTAGTTGAATTTGCTGCAGTCTTACTCTTTGTAGCCATAAATACGTTAACTATTCCCCATTGTTAATTACTAAAATTTCAAAAAACCAACAAAGAGCCCAGATTGTGGTCAATTTGTCGATTGATGTTCTTTTTTATCTTGAGTTATTCTTTTGGCGCCGAAGATAACTGTGATGGGAGATTTTTCTGCTACCAGATTTTATGATAACGGCAAACTCACCAGACTACTACTTCTTAAAGGTCATTATAATTTCATTAACTAATCTATGTCAAGTTATCAGCGAGTTATATGTTCAAATTCGTCATCAGAATAGCGTATTAACTCTTCAATAATAGCTTTTTGTTCTTTGCGTTTGGATATTAAATTTCCGGGCAGCTCATTGTAACGCTTAATTAAGAGAGCACGTTTTGTTGCTTGCAAGCAAAAAGCTGGTAGCGACCAGCGATGTGTGTTCGCCATCCATGCTTTGATATGCTCAGAATTTGTAAGACTCGTGTCAATATCGTCGCTAATGCCATAACTCGTCTCCAGAAATGCTCGGGTGTCATCAAGTACTGTTTTTAGGTCATTATCCTGGAATACAAAACTGTATTCGCTATCTTGCTTCACTGCTTTGCCGCGGCTGCCGTAAAACCTGTGAAGCGCCAGGGAAATTTCATCATCTAAGCATTTTCGGTCTGATGGACGTTCTATTGAAAAATCTACAGAGGAAGTGTCGAACTCTGGACCGGATGGAAGGACGGGGGATAATAAGATAATCTCAAGAGTATCGTCCAAGAATTGTGCTGTCGTGCGAGGGTCATCTTTATTAACTTCAACAAAAAGTGTGGCTACGGGTAATGTTTCCGCACTTCTAATATTTAAATGTCGTAGACGTTCAGCAGGCCACATGAATTTTCACCTATTTAGTATCAAGCCTCTTACTGCGATAGTACTATACAAATCTGAGTATAACAATTACATTCTGAGGTTTGCAAGGATGTATTATTTTTTAGCTGGAATAGTTGAAATGACATGGTCAATAATGCCGTATTTTTTGGACTCCTGGGCAGTCAACCACTTGTCTCGTTCCATGTCTTCATGGATTTTTTCTGGCTTTTGGCCGGTGTTTTTGGCCATTATCTCTTCAAGCAAGCGTTTAATACGGAGTGATTCGCGCAAATCAATTTCTTGGTCAGTTACTTTGCCGCGAGTACCGCTAGAAGGCTGGTGAATCATAACGGTGGCATGCTGGAGCATGGAGCGCTTGCCTTTGGTACCGCTACTCAGCAGAAATGCCGCTGCACTGGCTTGAACGCCAATACCGTAAGTTGCGATGTCTGGTTTAATAAACTGCATGGTGTCATAAATTGCCAAGGCATCATACACGCTGCCGCCTGGGCTATTGATATACAGCGAGATATCCTTTTTGGAATCCTCATTAGCCAGGTGCAGAAGCTGCGCAACAATAAGATTGGCGGTATGCTCATTTACATCTGTGCCCAGAAAAATTATTCGTTCCTTTAAAAGGCGGCTATAAATATCGTAGGCTCGCTCATTGCGACCTTCTTGTTCAATAACAGTTGGAATAAGTACACTCATGCCACTAGTATATGTCTATTTTTGGCACTCGTCAACCCTGAGTGCTAATTTATTTTTTCAAGTTGCTAATAATAAAGTTGATGACTTTCTCGCTTAACATACGGGAAGCAATGTCGCGGCGATTTTCTGGCTTATCTAGTTCGGCCTGCATAGCGGCATCTTTATACTGGCCTTTGAGCATTTGAATTCGAATGTCCAGTTCTTCTGGTTCAATAGTAATATTTTCCTTTTCAGCGATCTCTGAGAGAATAAGGCTGGCTTTGAGCTGATCAAGCGCTTTTGGTTTCAGCTCTTTCTTATATTGGTCTTCTGTTTTGCCTTCGGCTTTCAAAAATTCTTCAAAAGTCTGGCCACGCTGTACTAGGTTGCGACGGATATCATCGAGGTTATAGGTTATTTGTTGCTCTATTAGCACATCAGGTATTTCAACCGTTGCAGCCTGGCTAATTTTGTGTAGAACTGTATCTTGATAATTTGCTTCGGCTTCGCGCTCTCGTTCAATGGTAAGTTGTTTTTTAATGTCAGCTTTTAATTCATCCATATTTTTAAATGGACCGACCTTAGCTGCAAAATCATCATCAGTTTTGGGTTCAATTAGTTCATTAACAACTTTAAGGGTCACGGTAAATGTAACTTTTTGTCCTGCCATGTCTTTAGCACTATAATCTTTGGGAAACGTTAATGGAAATGATTTTTCTTCGGCCGGCTTCATACCGATTACATTCTCTTCAAAGCCAGGAATAAATGCTCCACTGCCAAGCTGTAATGGGTAATCTGCTCCCTCGGCATTTTCAATCGGTTCCTTGTTGGCATTTACTGCCTTAAAGTCAATTACTGCTTCGTCACCAGACTTTGCAGCTCGCATAACAGCCTTTTTTTCTGCCATACGAGTTTTAAGCGAATCAATTACACCAGTGATATCTTTCGCAAAAACTGCTACTTTTTCCTTTGTAATGCTCATTTTTTTATAATCTGGTAGTTTTGTTTCACCGATTACATGGGTGCTTACTTCAAATTCCAGTTGGGTGTAGGGTACAAATTTTTTTACTTCTACCCGCGGCTGCGTTACTGGACGGACGTCCTCTTTTCTGGTTGCGTAGGCATATAGCTGTGTCATGGCTTCATCCAAAAAGTCATTTTGCAACAGCGCCTGATCTATATTTTTTTCAATAAGTGCTTGGGGGACTTTGCCATTCCGAAATCCAGGCAACTTTAGGTTTTGCGACAAACGGGTAACAACTTGTTCTTTGATTGGAGTGAGTTCAGTAGTATCGGCCGAAATTAACAGTTTGATTTCAGTTGATGATATGGCGGTCTTCGTTATATGCATAGCTGATAACTATACCAGTGTTTTAACAGATTGTCACGGTGAACAGAATGCCATACTCTAGCGGGTACGATAGTCTTCTATAATGCTGGCTATACGTTCTGCGCTATGCTTTTCTTCTTTGCCGGTTACTAGGTCTTTAAGGGGATACTGTTCTTCGGCAAGTTCGTCTTGGCCAACAAATAACACGTACCGTATTCCTTGTTTATCAGCGCTTTTCAGTTTCTTTTCTAGCTTCCTGTCAGTCGCGTCCAGGCTGACATTTAGCTCCATATCACGCAGTCGGCTTGCGAGTTTACTTGCTTCTAAATAGACATCGCCAATGAGTATCAATAGCACGTCAGTCTCATTTTTTAGATCCGGCATTAGCTTGTGCGCTTGTAAAAAATTGGCAAGCGTAACATCGCCCATACCAAAACCTACAGTGGCTACAGGTTCAACGCCAAACAAACCTACCAAGCCGTCGTAGCGTCCGCCACCAAACATGCTGCGATTGTTTTCTGGGTCAGTGTCAAATACTTCAAAGACGGTGCCGCTATAATAGTCAAAACCCCTCATTAGTGTGATGTCGAAGACCGCATTAGTAACACCTGTCTGATCAAGCGTTTTAAACAATGTTCTCAGTTCTGCGACAGAAGAGTGACCTTGTGCCATTTCTGGTAGTTCGTCAAATGATTTAATTTCCAGCAGTGCAATAATTTTCTGAGCTAGGTCTGCCGGCTCATTCTTACAAATCTCATTAATGGCGTCTATTAGCTTCTGACTGTCCATCTTATGCATGCGGTCGATCAGCTTTGATAGTGTATGCGATTTCTCATCGTTCAGGTTAAGGTAATCTTTTAATAAAAAATCTACTAATTGCCTGTTATTAATCTTAATGGCATACATGCTTTGCGTCGCACCAAATTCTTTTAAGATGTTGTGCGCTATTGAGATTGTTTCGTGGTCGGCGGCTACACCTGGTTCGCCAAAAATATCGACATTCAGTTGCCAATGTTCTCGCAGTCTTCCTCGCTGGGGGCGCTCGTAGCGCCATAGATTTGGAATAGAAAACCAACGCAGTGGATATGGCAATTCTTGCCGCCGAGCCGCCACCATTCGACTGACTGTTGGTGTCATCTCTGGACGAATTGTCACTTCACGGCCACCACGATCTGTAAAACTGTATACCTGCTCATTAACTATTTCTTCGCCACTTTTAGCGCGGTAAAGGTCTAGTGGCTCCAGGATTGGCGCGTCATATTCGGCATACCCGTATCGTTTTACCACTTTGCGCATGGTGTTAAACATGTAGTCCTGAGCCCGTTTGTCTTCTGGGAAAAAATCTCGGGCACCTTTATAGGGCTGGGTTGATAAGTTAGTCATAAGTTACTTCTTATATTACTGTATTTTGCCATAGAGCGCACTATGTCTGCTAGCATAGCTCTCATATAGCCTTGTTTCTTTAAAGACACACCAAATACACACTGTGCACCCATAAGCAATCAGGTTGCGTGTGTACTCAGTGTGTAATTTTGAAAATGGCCAAAATAACTGTTAATTTTAAAGAATATAATCTAATTAAATTTTTGTAGTCTTAACATATGTAGTAAACTTAAGAGGAATGTTAAATTTCTTACAGCAAGGATAAATAATGAGTGATTTCACAATTGCACAATTAGTTGGAGCCATCATTGGTGCGGTTACCGCCGTCCTAATATGCGGTATAATCCGGTTGATTAACCAGGCTAATGACGCCGAGTTGTAAAGAAATACTGCAGCAGTATTGCTAAAAGAATCAACTGATCCCATAATGAGCAATAATAGTTGCGCATAAGGGGAGTATTGTTTTATGACAGAAGTAAAAAAACAGGCAAAGCCTGACTACAGTGATTTAACTGGTTTAGCTCGGAAAAGTCTTGAAATCGTAAAACGTAACTGGAAAATGTTCGCGTTAGTAAATATTATGGCCGTTGTTTCAGCCTTAATACCCTTTCAAAGTGGAGATAAGAACGATAGTATGTTTTCCGCTAGTTATAATGGCTTTCCTTTGAACAAAGCTTTTAATGAGGGAGAGCTAGCGGCATCGGTTGGCTTAATACTATTTATCGCCATTGTTTTTATTATTGTTGCCGCATTTTTAGCCGCTATGTCAACCAGCCTAATGGTGCGGACCAGTAAAGGCGAACAGCCGAATGCCGATGTTTTAACAGAAACCGCTAAGAAATTGTGGGTCAGACAGGTTGGTCTTTTTATCGTAATGGGATTAATAATTCTAGCCGGCTTAATACTACTGATAATTCCAGGTATTATAGCCATAGTCAGACTCTGCATGGCTCCATACATAATGTTTGAGAAAAACTTAGGAATCATGGATTCAATTAAAGCCAGTAACGAACTTGCTAAAAATAATATGGGATTGGTTTTTGGACCGATCTTTATAGTAATTCTTACCGGTATTGTAGCGACAGTGGTG
This sequence comes from Candidatus Saccharimonadia bacterium, assembly GCA_963717365.1. GTDB lineage: Bacteria > Patescibacteriota > Saccharimonadia > Saccharimonadales > 2-12-FULL-41-12 > JALQXV01. The sequence goes on along the minus strand of OY970327.1, from coordinate 325,352 downwards.
TCAGAAATTCCATATGTCGGTGCGATAATAGGAGCCATTATCTCAGTTGCTTTTTCTATGGTAATTGTGTTGCGATACCGTGAACTCACGAGCGTGCCAAGTTCAACTACTTTACGATAGACTTTCATAATGTTACGCAAAAAAGCTATCGCTGTCGGCTGCCGGTGATTGCCAGGTTTTTCAATAGGGTGATTGTTCAGGTTAGTAAGATCAGCCTAAAATCGGAAAAATCAATGGTGCGGATGAAAGGACTTGAACCTTCACGCCTTGCGGCACTAGTTCCTAAGACTAGCGTGTCTACCAATTCCACCACATCCGCGTGGATTTGTACTACAGTATTCTATCCGACTCACCAGATTGTGCCAAGCCAAAAGGTTTAAAATGATTCCATAATTAATGGTCGGGCTAATATAATTGGCATTTTCCTTGGGATCATATTATATAGTTCCTCGCAAAGTTCAGCGGCAACTAATGGGTCGGGGGTTTTAAATAACGTAATATGCGGTGTTTCGTCCAAGAAGTCAGAGCTATTAAGCCCAAAACCTTTTAAGATAGTTGATCGTTCTTTGCGAAGTCTCTTTTCACTTTTAGAATCTAGTTTTAGTACAACGTGTCTCATCCCTCCAGCCAAAGGATCTGGTACGCCAAACACATCAACGTCAGATGATCGGCAAAATCGCCTTGCTGGTAGTTTTGTAGCGGGCATTATGTAACGGCGAGTCAATTCTTCGTCGGATTCATCTCGATACAATTTTCTTATGCGACGGGCCTCATTTAACCCCACCAAACTTAAGCCAATTTTTCTGGGTATAATTCCATGGCTGCTATATGATTGCATTGTCTCTTCAATGTTACTATTCGCAAATAGGTCACACTCATCTATTTTTACCATACGTTTTACTGTAAATAAACCAAGTTTTGTATTTGGTATATACGTTTGTGGCGTTACTTCTGACTCTGGCGGAACTACTACATATGCCCGCGGATGAAAGGTACGTCTAAACGTTCCGCCAATTTGCCGCAAATGCGCACTCTCGGCAGAATATTCAGCTTGTAGGTTCGTGTCGTGTGAAAATGTGCTCATATTTTGATTTAATAAGGTGATGATCGTTGTTATTTTATAACTTATTTTTTATAAAATATCAATTGTGAGTCGTTATAATCTTTGCGCTGGACGATTTCTAAGTCATCAAATGTAAGTGGCTCCATTTTACCTGGCCAAGATAAAACCAATACGCCATTTTTTTTTACGTGCCGGGGCATTCGTCTTAAGTCACGATAAGGAATATTGTCATATGGCGGATCAAGCAATACTACGTCAAATAAGGTTGCTTGATGTCGCGTAGACCATGCACCGGCATACGCTCTGATAGCTTTAATACGTTCATCAATACCTAACGTCTTTATATTGGTTTCTATAATTTTATGAGCAGCCGGATCCATATCTATACTAACTGCACTGTCTGCACCCCTGCTAATTGCTTCTACAGCTAATGCCCCGCTGCCTGAAAACGCATCGAGAACGGTCAGACCTTTAATGTCACCTAGCGCGCCAAAAATCGCGCCACGCATTTTTTCGCTCATCGGATGGGTGCGATGTCCGCGTGGAGAATCAAATATTCTACCACCAAGCCAGCCAGCAATTACTCTCATAGTGAATATTGTAACAGGCTGCTAATTAAGATTTGTTACTGAACGATATTTACTGACTTGTGCTTGTAACGAAGGATAGTCTGACAATTTTTGATCGGAAACAGCAAAAGCGTTGGCAGCAGTTCGGGCAGCTTCAATTAATTTTACGTCTGTTAACTTTGCAATTCGTAGGTCAAGTTCGCCAGACTGAGACTGACCGTAAATTGCACCCGGCCCACGTATTTCTAAATCAAGTTCACTCAGCTTAAAGCCATCATTTGAATTCTGAACAGCCCGCAATCGACGGGTTGGTTCTTTGCTATCGCTCATTATTAAATAGCAGTAGCCCTGTTCAGCGCTGCGCCCCACTCGGCCGCGCAACTGATGTATTTGTGCCAGTCCAAACCGTTCTGCGCCTTCAATAAGCATGATAGTGGCATTTGGTACGTCGACACCCACTTCTATTACGGTAGTCGAGACTAGTATATCTAGTTCATGGGTAACGAACTTAGCCATTATGTTGTCCTTTTCTTCTGCTTTCATTTTGCCGTGCAGTAGACCAACTCTGCGATGCTTAAACTGTTTTTTTGAAAATTCTTCATACACCTTCTCTGCTGATAGAGCCACTAGTTTGTCAGATTCGCTAATCAACGGACATACTACGAACATCTGTCCACCGCGGCTGAGTTCTTGTTCAATTTTCCCATATAATGGCTTGCGTGAGTTGGGAGAAATAATTTCAGTAATCACTGGCAAACGTCCACTTGGTTTTTCGTGCAAAACAGAAATGTCTAGTTCCCCGTACAGTGTGAGTGCAAGAGTCCGTGGAATCGGCGTAGCAGTCATACTGATGACATGCGGCATTCTACCATCAGCTTTTTGCTGCAATTTTTTACGCTGCTCAACCCCAAATCGATGTTGTTCGTCAATAATAACCAAACCTAATTTATGCATTGAGACTTTTTGAGTAATAAGAGCATGCGTGCCAATAATTAAATTTGTTTTACCCTCTGTGATAGCTGCATGCAAAACCTTCTTTTGTTTTGGCTTAAGACTGCCAGTTAATAAGGCGACTTGCTGATGTTTGTCTACTGGCTGTAAGAGCTTATATAAATTGTCTGCGTGTTGACTAGCTAACAATTCGGTAGGTGCCATAAACGCCACTTGAAAGCCATGATCTATCGCCACTAATGCTGCCATGGCGGCTACTACGGTCTTGCCGGAACCGACATCACCCTCAATCATACGATTCATTGGCATGTCCTTGTTCAAATCTTGGAATATTTGCCAAGCAACTCGACGCTGAGAATCTGTTAATGTAAACGGTAAACTGCCGACAAACTCCTGGATAAGCTTCTCATTAAAGGGAATGTTATGTGTTTTTTGACGAGTGGCTTCTATTTTATTCAATACACTGGCAAGACTTAAGCTAAAAATCTCTTCAAAACCAAGCCGGCGGCGAGCAGCATCAAGCTGCACGACTGACTCAGGGAAATGCATAGCAAGTATAGCTTCGGAGTGAGGTAGAAGTTTGTGTTCTAGGACTACAGAAGCGGGCAAATTTTCTGGTATTGTTTGGATGTAAGGCATTAACTTTACAATAAGTTTACGGATACTGGCCGATTTGAACCCCTTTGTCTCACGGTATATAGACACGATGCGAGCAGTATTTACTGGAAATTCGCTGGTTAGCTCCATTGCTGGATTCATCAGGGACAATCGTCCACGTGACATTTCAAAGTTGCCTGATATAAAATAAGTCTGCTGTAATTTAGTTGCATTTGCCCGGTATGGCTGGTTAAACCAAATCAGACGTAAGCTACCAGTTTTATCACTCGCAACCGCTTCTGTAATGTGCATGCCACGACGTACATATCGGCCAGTGATTTGTTTAATGACAGCCTCAACGCTGACTACACCAGGCTTAAGGTTTGCAATAGGAGTAAGTGTGGAGTAATCGTCGTATCGTCTTGGATAATAATGAATTAAGTCCCAAATAGAGTAAACGCCAAGCACGGCTAATTTTTGAACAGCAGCAGCGCCAATCCCGGTGACATCCCCTAACTGACTTTGTATGTTCATGTACAAAGTATACCTTGCGATCAATACCGCTAGGTATTGTTTATGGTAATATAAAAGTAAAGATGAGCGACAATACTACCAACAATCGTTATGCTGCCAATCCATACTCGGATTTTATTAGCGAACTGCCACCTCCTCCCAAGAAAAGCAAAAAGAAATTATTAATTATTGGAGTTGTTTCAACAGTACTTATTTTGATCATTGGAGTAATTGCAGCCCTTTCAGTAAAAAATGAGCCAAAACTATCAATTAATGTCCCCGATGGCTGGAAAAATGTTGAAACAGAAGCAGGGATCAGTGTAATTATGCCAAACGACTGGCAGACTCAGCCTACAGAAACACAAAGTCAAGGTAGCCTAACTTCCAGCATGGCTGGGATTGGTCCTCCCGTAAAAGGCTTCAGGGTTGGTAAAACCACACTTACTGATACTGACGTTCCGACTTATACTTTTATAAGTGTCGGAATAAGTAAACAACCAGATAAGTCCGACCAAGTATCTTTTGAGCAGATGCTAAGCGATAAAAATGTCATACTGCAAGAGTACTATGAAGAGCAAGGCATTAATAAAGAAGAACTAATACTAACGAGTGAAAAGAAGTTTATTGATGACATGGAATGGCTTGAGGTGTATAGCGAACACAGTGGACAATACTCTAAATCACTTTATCGATGGACCGGCAAGCAGGCAATAACAATTAAAATACTATCTGATAATAAAGATAACTTAGAAACAAACTATAACGATTACGTTCTGCCTGTTGCAGCGTCAGCAATACTGTTGTAATTATTATTTCTTCTTAAGTAGAAAAAAAACACTTGGTCCAAAATAGGTCATTGCAAGCGTTGGTTGCATAACTTTTTCAAGGCTTAGCATAACAGCTTGGGGTATGTATTTTTTGATACCTGGGGAGCGCAAATTTGAAACCGATAATATACGCTCAACGGTAAAACCTACGCTATCCAATTGACGTATAACAGTTTGAGGATTATGGTTTACAAAAGCAATTTCTTCAGCTCGCTTATTTTTTTCAGAACGAATATCAATTGGCTGCTTAGGTAGCGGCTTGCCTTTTAGTAAATGCTTGATACGGTTGCGGGCATGAGCATAATTGGCCAGTTCCAACACAAAGTAACCATCTTTAGTTAATATGCGGTGCATTTCCGATAGCTCGGGTAACGGATTTGGCAAATGATGCATGACCCTAATCATCGTAATTAAATCTACTGACTCATCTTTAAATGCAAGATCGTCAGCCTGGCCAAGCATTTGATGAATTCGATTATGGCCTTTTAAAAAATTATCAGCAATATCAAGTTGAGATTTAGAGGGCTCAACAAGAGTTACTTTATCGGCATAATTCTCAAGGAGTAAGCAAAGCCGCCCGTAGCCGCCGCCAATATCTGCGGCCGATTTGAAGTGCATATCTTTAATAAGTCGCTTAATAGCCATTTCTTCAGCTTCGTGTTCATAGTCGCGGCCGGTCCAATAATCAAGATAATTATAGTCATCATTGTCGTATTGATTGGCTTTTTTTGGGTTGAGTGGATTTTTAGGCATAGGAGCTAGTATATTACTTCTTCTCGGCAATGGCGAAATTATTTTTACCGCGTTTAAGTAAATTATTGCCTTTAACAAATAGGTCAAGATTTTGCGGTCCGGCTTTCTGGCCGTTAACTGAGATCGCTCCAGACTCTAGAAATTTTCGGGCTTCTCCTTTTGATGAAGCCAAGCCAGCTTCCACTAAAATCAGTGGCAAATCATTATGCGCCTTAACTACCGCTAATTCATGCTTAAGAATATGCATTTCATTTTTTCCTAAATCAAGAAAATCACCTTCCCCGTAAAGTACCTTTGTCGCTTTGACTGCTTCATTAGCACGTTTTATACCATGAACAATTTTTGTCACCTCATAGGCCAACACTCGTTGCGCCATTCGTAAATTCCGGTTGGCTTCAAATTCTGCCATGGCAAGTGTAATCGTGGCTTTATCTAGCTCGGTATATATTTTGAGGTAAGCCTCTACGCTATCATCATCGGTATTAAGCCAGAACTGATAAAACTTAAAGACACTAGTTTTCTTTTCATCAATCCATATAGCACCTTCTTCGCTTTTACCGAATTTTTTACCAGTTGATTTATTGATAATTAAAGGCAATGTAATTACATGCGCGTCGACACCGCGAGCTTTCCTAATCAGTTCCACTCCACTGAGACAATTTCCCCACTGGTCAGAGCCACCGAGCTGAAGCGTGCAACCATATTTATCAAACAGATGAAGGTAGTCATAGCCTTGAAGCAAGGTATAGCTAAACTCGGTGTAGCTAATACCGCCTCCGCCTTCGCCAATACGATTTGCGATGTAGTCACGCTGTACGAGTGGTGTCATACTGTAATGTTTTCCAATGTCTCGCAGGAATGGCAATAATTTAAGTTCTTTGGTCCAGTCAAGGTTGTTTACCATTTTAAACTTGTAGCCAATCAGAATTTTATTTAGCTGTTCTTCTGCGCGCTTAATGTTATGTGCAATAGTTTTTTCATCTTGTAGTGAACGTTCTTTATCTTTACCGCCTGGATCACCAATTAAGCTAGTGGCCCCGCCTGTCAGTATAATCGCTTGATGACCGTGTCTTAAAAATACTTTGTCAACCATCATAGCTGCTAAATTGCCAACTGTCTGGGAATCTGCCGAAGCGTCATAACCATGGTAAAAAGTCCATTGCTTTTCATTTAGCTCATGTAGATTTTTAAAAGTGGTGTGCTGAATAAAACCACGCCAGGTAAGTTCTTCTGATAATGTCATATTTATAAGTATACACATTGCTGAGCGGCAATTTAAACAAAAGAGCTATATGCACACGCCCAACTTTGGTATAATGGTTAACATAAAATACGCAAGAGGAGTTATGGGTAATTCATGAAGAATCCGCTGAAAAGTGGTGGATCTGACGGCAAGCGGTCTACAAAACCCAGTAAACGTAGTAGGCCCGGTCAAAGCAGAAATCACCATATTACTAAAAGCGGCAATAAGATTAAGCTGAACCGGAGCTTAGTCGGTCGTTTTCATGCCAGAAAAGATGCCCGTCTTCGAAAGAAAGCAGCCTATCTAGCTACTCTTCCTAAGGGTCGGCTAAAGCGAACTCTTTACCGTTTGCACCCAAAGCGTCAAGTTAAGTACTGGTTCAGCCGCCAAGGTGGAATTATGGCCCTAAAAATTGCTGGCATTGGTTCTTTGGCGGCCTTCTTACTCTTAGTAGGAGTTTTCGCGTACTTCCGTAAAGACTTACCTAATCTACGTGATATTTCTGGCAACAACATCGGTGGTTCTATTCAATACTATGACCGAACCGGTCAGGTATTATTATGGGAAGATTACGACGCTGTTAAGCGTACTCCCGTAAAAGAAGAAAATATTGCTCAATCCCTCAAAGATGCGACGGTGGCAATTGAAGATAAAGACTTTTTTGAACACGGCGGCTTTGATGTTCGTGGTATAGCCCGTGCAGGCGTAAACAACACCCTTGGCCAAGGCGGTACGCAAGGTGGGTCTACTATTACTCAACAGCTTGTTAAATTAACTCAAAATTGGAGCAAAGACCGTACTTATACCCGTAAGGTAAAAGAACTTATTCTCTCTGTGGAGTTAGAACGTTCCTATACTAAGCAAGAAATTTTAACCGGCTATCTTAATACGGCTCCGTATGGCGATATTACTTACGGGGTAGAGGCCGCTATGCAAGATTATTTTAAGAAATCTGCCAAAGACGCTACTCTGGACGAAGCCGCGTTTTTAGCCGCCATGCCGCAATCACCAACCTATTATTCACCCTATGGCGCCAGGTATGATAAAGAGGCTTTGCTTGGGCGTCAGCACTATGTTCTTGACCTAATGGCCCAACAAGGTAAGATTACCAATGAGCAGCGTGATGCCGCTAAACTGGTGGACACCGTTGCTACTATTAAAGCACGCTCGCCGAAGTTTGATGGGATTAAGGCACCGTGGTTTGTGCTGACTGCAAAAGAACAACTATTAGCTAGCCGTCCAGAGACCGTAAAAGTAGGAGGTATGCGGGTTACGACTACTCTTGACATGGAAAAACAAAAGCTTGCAGAAGAACAAATAGCTGCTGGAATAACTAGAGTCAAACGTCAAGGTGGTGATACCGCCGCCCTGGTTGCAGAAGATGTAAAAACCGGCCAAGTAGTTGCCTTGGTTGGCGGCACCGATTTTAACGATCCTGTTTTTGGGCAAAACAATTATGTTCGACTTAAGCTGCCGCCCGGCTCCAGCTATAAGCCGTACGACTATGCTGCCCTAATTGAACACACGACTAACTCTGGTGCCGGTTCTGTTCTCTATGACTCACCTGGCCCAATCGACGGTTATCCATGCACGACTGGACCAAAAAAAGGCGGTAACTGCGCAGTTGATTATGATTTTCGATTCCCTGGTCCATTAACGCTACGTTATGCCCTTGGTGGTTCTCGCAATATTCCTGCTATGAAAGCTATGTTGACTGCTGGCGTAGACAAGACACTTGAGACATCTAAGAAACTAATGCAGTCGCCCGGCAGCGTTGAAGGTGAAGCTCGTGGCGATTATAAATGTTACCAAGACGACGCGCTAACCAAAGAGGCGCAGTGCTATACAGCGGCAGCTATTGGTGATGGTGCTTACCTAAAGATGGATGAGCATGTCCACGGTATTGCGACTCTCTCACGCAATGGTCTTAATATTCCACAAACTTACATACTTAAAATTGAGGACTCAAGAGGCAAAGTGGTCGAAGAATGGAAACCAAGCGCAGGTGTTCAAGCTATTCGGGATGAAGCAGCTTATATTGTAGCTGATATGATGAGCGACCCTAGAGCCAGTTATTTGCCAAATAAATCCCATAACTATAAGGGTTGGAAATTTGGCTATAAAACGGGGACCACCAACGACTCTAAAGACGGTTGGATGGTTGGCATGTCAACTCAATATGCCGTAGCAACCTGGGTTGGTTATCATGACCGTACTAAAGAGCTGAGTGGATTTATGGAGACTATGACCCAACCAATCGTATCTGGCTGGATGCAGAAGGCTCATGATAATCTTAAGCCTGAAGATCGCCCAAAACCGGCTGGAATACAAACCCTACCGGCATTTATTGTACGCAGTCACGTCGGTGTTTCCTCGATAGAACCCAGCCCAGCGACTGATCTGTTCCCATCTTGGTACAAAAAGACTAATCCTAATACTCGGCAAACTATTGATATTGTCTCTAACAAGCTTGCGACAGACTGTACTCCGGCTCGTGCTAAAAAGGATGCTACTGGCGCGTCGGCAAATGCTTTCTCTAGTGACCGATTTAATGGAACAGCCGGTGTTACCACTACTGAGAAGGATGATGTACATCGCTGCGAGGATGCCAAACCCAAGATAACACTCACGGTAAGTGGTACCGGTAAAAATATTACGATGACAGCAACTGCTTCTCAAGGTACGCATCCAATCTCGAGTGATCGTTTTATCGGACAAGTTAACTTCTTAGTAGATGGTAACGTAGTAAACACCGTTGCGATTGGTAGTAGTCCTTCAACGTTTTCATATAACTACACGGCAACTGCATCAGGAAACCATGAGGTTGCTGCCGAAGTTGTAGATAGCGTTCTCTATGACGCCAGAGATACAAAAACCGTTGATTTTGGAACTGCAAACAGTGGTGTCATTTCGCTTAATGCCAAGTTTAGCGCTGGGAATAGTACCTTTACCTGGACTGGTGGGACCGGCATTGTTACGGTATACCGCGTTTCCAATAATCAGCCACTGTGTAACGCTGGGCCATCCAGCAACTGCAGTGTAGTAGCTGTACTTGCACCTGTTAATACAGAGGTTGTCGCTAAAGACGCCTCAAATGGTATATCAAACGTAACTACTGTCAGCCCTTAGATCTCAAAAGCATTAACGTTTAGTTATTAAATTTCTAAATAAGTATTAAGCGCGCTACGTACATCCGATACCGGCTGCAAAATACTTGTTTTTGCAGCCCGTCCACTTAATTTAGGTCCAATTGCCGCGTCAAAACCTAGTTTAGTAGCCTCCTCTAGTCTACGTTCAGCAAATGGCACGTGGCGCACCTCGCCTGACAAACCAATTTCTCCAAACACCACAGCGTTGGCTTTTAGCTGCATCCCTTTGGACGCTGATGCAATAGCCATACAAATAGCCAAATCTGCTCCAGGTTCGTTAATTTTCATACCACCTACAATATTGATGTAGATGTCTTGATCGCTTAAATTAAGTTTTGTGCGCCGCTCTAACATAGCTATCAGTAAATTCAGGCGATTAAGCTCTATGCCGCTGGCAGCGCGTTTTGGATAACCGTACGACGTTTTATTAACTAAGGCTTGAACTTCTACTAAGAGCGCCCGGCTGCCTTCCATAGTAGCTAGAACAACCGACCCATCACTTACCTGTCGTTCAGCTAGTAATGCCGCCGAGGGATTGCTTACCTCTGCCAAGCCGTTATCGACCATTTCGAAAATACCAGTTTCGGTGGTAGAACCAAAACGGTTCTTAATACTTCTAAGAAGCTTAAAGCCGCCGTAGCGGTCACCTTCTAGCTGCAGTACGGTGTCTACAACATGCTCCAATACCTTAGGACCAGCGATTGAACCTTCCTTAGTAACATGGCCTACTAGTATTACTGCTGTATTCTTTTGCTTGGCAGCAGCAGTTAGTATATGAGTGGCATTAGTTATCTGCGATACTGTTCCTGCCGCAGAAGCAATGCCTTCAACCGTTAAGGTTTGAATGGAGTCAACAATTACAACTGAAAAATTTTCCCGACCAATGGTAGCCGCAATATCATCTGCGCTAGTACTTGTTGCGAGTTGGACAGCATCATTTTCAACACCTAACCGACGAGCCCGGAGACCAACCTGATGAGCTGATTCTTCGCCGCTAATATAAAGCGTGGGATGCTTTTTTGAGACACCTGCGGCAATTTGAAGCAACAAAGTACTTTTACCAATACCGGGCTGTCCGGCGATTAATGTAACGCTTCCCGCTACCAAGCCGCCGCCCAGTACAGAATCTACATCATGAATTGTTGTTTTAATACGAATTGAGCTATCAACATGACTGGCAGTTTGAGCCGGCACAATTTGCAGGGCAGGACGGCGCCGGGTGGATTTAGTACTACCACCAGAGATAATTACTGCTTCTTGCTGCAAGGTGTTCCACTCGCCGCAGGTCATACATTTACCACTCCACGACGAGCTAATTGCTCCGCAGTTATTACAGACGTACTGCAAAGAATTTTTAGCGATTAGAATACTCCCTTACTGTGTTTGCTGTGGAACCGCATTGCTATTAATTGCTTCGACTAACTCTTGCTCTGTGGTAGCAATAGCATTTCGTTTCTCGACAATAGTATTATACTCATTTATTTGCGCGCGGGCACTGGCAATTAAACCATTGTAACGCTTTACAAGCGTATTAAAGCCTGGCACTGAGTCGTTGTACTCATTAGTGGCTCCAGAATTAATAAGCCCATCTAATCGTTGTTTCTGTTGTTCAATTTCTACGTTTTGAGCTTCAATTTCCATTTGGTCGGATTCTATAGCTTGCTTAAGTATCGTTAACTGCTTGTCGTATTCTTCTACTTGATTGGTTAGACTTACAAAGGTTTGTTCATATTTTTCTGAAAAGCTAACCAGTTGGGAGCGATTTTTAAAATATTGACTGTAATAGGCTTCTAATTCGGGCGAAAGCTCACGCACTTCGGTAGCAAGTATCGAGTGTAGCTCATTTGGTACGACGGAAGCATCCTTTGCACGATATTGTTCAATAGTCTTGGTTAATCTTTCATTATTTAAGGTAGCAAAGAAAGCACCGGTCAAACCATCAAGCCGATTACGCTCTGACGCACTTAGTCGGTCATACTGCGCATGCAAAACCTCATGCGCTGCAGTAACCTGTATCACACCTTCTAATCTGGGGTCATTTACATCTAGTAGAAATATGCCGTTTCGTTCTACGTAGCAGCCGAGAACAATGGATTGTTCGGTGGCAGGACAATTAGTCCGGAAAGCTGTTTTATCATTAAGTTGGGGATGATTAACATAGAAAACCCGTCTCGTGCTGTCTTGCATAGTTGTATCATTAGCGAGCGCCACAATCCGTTCGCTCGGTGAATAGTTGCGTAGAGCCAAGGCATCTAAAATATGCTGCCGTTGAGTAAAGGCAAAAATTGAGCCAAAAATAATTGCAAAAGAACATACGGCTGCAAATAATCGTGAAGTTTGTTTCATGTTTATGTACTATTGAGTCTCGTAACAATAACACGAGAGCGGTTAAGATATACCGAGGAAGTATACCATTATTCTCTTATTGCTTTGTACGTCAATTTTCCGTCGCGGGCACTAATGCTGATCATATCGCCCTTATTGTAGGTTCCGTCAAGCAGCCCGTTTGAAATATTGTCTTCAAGTGTTTCTTGCAGCAAACGACGCAACGGCCGTACCCCATTTTTTACATCATAGCCATGTTCCGCTAAATACCTTTTAGCTGAAGCCTTAATCTTGAGTCCTAAGCCATGGCGTACTAAACGTTGTTCTAAATTCGCAATTTGTAAATCAAGAATGCTAAGAATTTCATCCTTTGTAAGTGCGCGAAAAACAATTGAGTTATCTATGCGGTTGAGAAGTTCGGGCCGCATTATCTTGCGCAGTGATTCTAGCACTTCTTCTTTATTACGTTCATGTAGCAGATCTAGGTCTTTTTGATCTTGCTTGCTTTCTACGTTAAAGCCTAGTCGCGCTTCCTTCTGCAGCTTTTCGGCACCAATATTACTAGTCATTATGACCACTGTATTACTAAAATCGATTACGCGGCCCTTCCCATCGGTCAAACGGCCGTCTTCAAGTAATTGAAGTAGCATATTAAAGACATCTGGGTGGGCTTTTTCAATTTCATCAAACAGTACTAAGCTGTATGGTTGTCGGCGAATCCTATCAGTTAATTGCCCCCCATCGTCATATCCTACGTAACCAGCAGGTGCACCAACAAGACGCGATACGTTATGATGTTCACCAAATTCACTCATGTCTATCTTAACCAAGGCGTCGTCCCTACCAAAAAATTCACGCGCCAATGTGCGGGCAAGCTCTGTTTTACCGACACCGGTTGGACCAAGAAACACAAACGAACCGATCGGCCGGCGATCATCACTAATACCGCTTCGATTACGACGAACTGCTTTAGCAACCGCTTCGATTGCTTCAGATTGACCAATTATATGTTTCTTTAATGTTTTTTCCAGATTTAATAAGTATTTGGCTTCTGTCCTAATAACTTTCTGGACAGGAACGCCGGTTATCCGAGCCACAACAGCAGCAACATCGTCGCTACTCAGCCTAAGTTTTTCGGTATCCTGATATTTACTGTGAAGCTCAGTAATATCTTGCGTTAACTGACTAGCACGAGTTTTATAGCGTGCTGCAGCTTCATAGTCCTCGTTAGCTGCTGCATCCTCAATACGAATTTGGAGTAACCTTAGTTCTTTTTGTGCTTCACGAAGTTCTGGCGGTGTTTTGCCTTTATCAACGCGTAAATGTGCAGCAGCTTCATCAAGCAAATCAATAGCTTTATCAGGCATAAAACGATCGTTAATATACCGTTTAGCAAATCGCACCGTATCCTCAATCACATCATCGCTAATTGTCACATTGTGGAATGCTTCGTAATGTTTCTTCAGTCCTTTTAAGATGGAAATTGTTTCTGGTTCGGTAGTCTCAGGAACCTGGACAGGCTGGAATCTTCGCTCAAGAGCTGCGTCTTTTTCAATATGTTTAGTATATTCATCAGTCGTTGTTGCACCAATCATATGAATTTTTCCACGGGCCAGAGCCGGTTTGAGCATATTACCGGCATCAAGCGCACCTTCAGCGGCACCTGCGCCAACAATTAAATGTAGCTCATCTACAAAGACAATTGTACTTTTATCATTTTCAAGTTCTGCCATAACTTTTTTGAGTCGTTCCTCAAATTCACCACGGTACTTAGTACCAGCAATCATCGCGGCAAGGTCCAGCATTACAATCCGCTTGTCTAAAAGGCTGTCGGGCACATCCTCGGCGACGATTCTTGCTGCCAAACCTTCAACAATGGCTGTTTTACCAACCCCTGGTTCACCAATTAGAACCGGATTACTTTTTGTGCGACGACTGAGAATGGTGATCACGCGACGAATTTGGTTCTCCCGGCCAACCACCGGATCCAATTTTTTATTACGTGCCAGCGCCGTTAAGTCAGTGCCAAAAAAATCTAATGCTGTCTTTTTTTGTTTGCGTGTTGCGGGCTTCTGAGCTTCGGCAATACCACCGCCGCTAGATTGTTGGCGATGCAAAAAGTTATCAAGCTCTGTTATAAGATTATCGACTTCAACATTCATATTCTTCAGTAATTCTGTTGCACGGGCATTCTTCTGACTGAGTATGCTGTATAAAATATGTTCGGTCCCACAGTAATCCTGACTGAAGTCCTGGGCAATTTCGTAGGCCATTTTAAGTGTAAGTTTTGCAACTTCACTTAGGCCTTTTGCGCCGAGTGCTTGCATAGGTCCTGGAGTTACGTTAAGCGCAAGTTTAGCCTTTTGAAGGCTTACGCCCACACCTTCAAGCAATTTGGCTCCCATTGAATTGTCCTGAGCAAGTACACCAAGTAATAAGTGCTCTGTACCAACGTAAGCACTGCCGCTGCCGCGAGCAATTGCATCAGCATTGCGCAAACTGGCTAAAGCGTTGTCAGTTAGATGATTTAAAAATTCCTGAAAGTCAGGAGAAGATGGCATCATACTTTTGATTATCCCACTTTCTAGCGATTTATGTACCACTAAATTGTATGATACTAGAATTAGCACTCTCATGTCAAGAGTGCTAGTTAATTATGGAATTCCTCTGTTGATCTCTGCCGTAAAGGCATTTGAAACAGTACGGGTAACAGCTTGACCCCCATCAATAATGGTACATTCTATCCAGCTACCTGGATTTAAGAGTTGTGAATCACAGCCATCCATGTCGGGACCGGACATTTTGTTTGCAGTAAATACCAGTGCGGCAACAGCTACGGCAACTGATGTGATTCTTATAAAATTAGCCGCGCCTAAAGGTTGCTTATTATACTTCGTTTCAAAGCTCATAGTGAACATACTATACTAGATATATTTATTTTTGTCAAATATTTAAGTGTTAGGTTAGATTATTTTTCAGTGGATGATGTTTTGTCGTCACCATGCTCTTCAATAGCTTCAAGCAAACTGCTTTCAAGCTGTTCTTTACGCTTCAGTTTCTGAGCGCCTAGTGGTTTGCTGGTAACGACTTCAGCAGTAGACACGGGAGCGGATTCCGGTGAGACATCTGATACAATGTCAATTTCATAGCCAGTTAGCTTACTAGCTAGACGTACGTTTTGTCCGCTTTTGCCTATAGCTATACTAAGCTGATCTTCTGGAACCTGTACTACGGCTTTCATACTTGCATCATCAATCTTGACAGAAGTCACTTTAGTGGGGCTAAGTGCGTTTTGGATAAAAGTACTGGGATCTTCATTCCATACAATGATATCAATCTTCTCTTGTTCGCCAATTTCGCTCATAACAGCATTAACACGGGTACCGTGTCCACCAACAAATGTACCTACCGGATCAACGCCGGGTACACTACTAGTAACCGCGATTTTGCTCCGTACGCCGGCTTCGCGAGAGATTTCTTTAATAGCAACTGCGCCGCTTTCCATTTCAGGAACTTCACCTCGGAATAACCATTCCATAAACTCAGTCGAGCCTCGTGAAACTACCAGCTGTGGGCCACGAAAGCCACGCTCCACATCTTTAAGATAAACTTTAAGCCGTTGTCCTGGATGGTAGCGTTCATTCTGAATCTGTTCGCTCATCGGCATAATAGCCTGAGCTTTGCCAAGGTCAATCCGCACAATTCGGCCTTCAACGCGAGAGACAATACCATTCACTACAGTGCCGATCTTATCTTGGAATTCAGTCATAATAATTTCGCGTTCCGCTTCTCTCAGACGCTGCAAAATTACTTGTTTGGCAGTCTGCGCGGCTACACGACCAAAGCTGTCAGCTTTTTGGTGAATTTCAATTAAATCACCTAACTTAGCATCCTTTTTCATAACCTGGGCTTCGCTAACGGTCATTTCAAAGCGCTCATCACCAACCTTTTCGACGACTTCTTTGCTGACATATATATCAATATCGCCGGTATTAGTGTTAATGCTAACACGGACTTCTTGTTCGCGGTCGCCAAAATCTTTACGATAAGCCGCGGCTAATGCTTGTTCAACAACTTCCTGAACTGCTTCTTCGGGCAAGTTTTTTTCATCGGCAATAGTTTTTATCACGACGCCAAGTTGTTTTATATCTAAATCCACTATGTTTCTCCTTTTAGTTATCAAAAATATATAAGCTAGTCTCTGTATGAAAAAAGCCGACCTGCTGGCCGACCTGTTATTAATCATTATACACCAAGAGATTGGTAAATGCTATACGGAAAGGACGTGTCTTTTGTGAAAAATAATGATACTGGTCTACAATGGGTTGATATGGGGAAAAAAGTAAAGCGATTATATGAGCAGTTCCAGCCAGAAAATTATGGGTTGGATATCGTCATTGATAAAGAGAACATGACCTTCTCGGGCAGTGTGGTTATCACCGGTAAAAAAACCGGGCGGCCCAGCCAGCGTATAACCTTCCATCAAAAAGATCTTAAGATCATCAGCGCCCAAATAGTTAAGCATGATAAAAAAGGCAACGAACAAGTTACTGTCTCACGTATAAATAATCATGCCAGTCTGGACGAGGTACGTCTGCATACCGAAACCATGATTTATCCCGGCTTATACACAGTTACATTTGCCTTTGAGGGTGTTATTACTACGCCCATGCACGGCCTATACCCCTGTTCATTTGAGCATGATGGCCAACAAAAGATATTGCTTGCTACCCAGTTTGAATCACACCACGCCAGAGAAGTATTTCCTAGCATAGACGAACCGGAAGCCAAAGCTACGTTTGACCTAAGTCTGACTACACCCATGGAAACAGTATTGGCAAATACCCCTGTTCTCAAAACTGAAACTGTTACTAAATACTTAATCAAAACAACTTTTGAGACAACACCAGTAATGAGCACCTACCTGTTGGCGTTTGTAACCGGTGAAATGCAAAGCCAGGAAGCAAAGACTAAAGACGGCACTATCATGCGAACATGGTCTACTGTCGCGCAACCGGTAGAATTTTTAAAATATGCTAATGATGAAGCCGTAAAGATTTTAGAATTCTTTACCGAATACTTCCAGACGCCTTTCCCGCTCAAAAAATGTGACCAAGTGGCGTTACCAGACTTTGAGAGCGGCGCAATGGAAAATTGGGGCCTTATTACTTACCGTGAAGTAGCCTTGCTAGCCGATCCTGACAACCGTTCCCAGTCATCAGAACAATATGTATCTATGGTCATTGGTCATGAGTTGTCGCATCAATGGTTTGGCAACTTAGTTACTATGAAATGGTGGGATGATCTTTGGCTCAATGAAAGTTTTGCTAGCCTAATGGAGCATATCGCACTGGATGACCTGCATCCTGACTGGCACCAATGGGAGCAATATACAGCCTCAGATGTAATTTCATGTTCATGGCGTGACATTTTTAAAGACGTGCAAGCGGTACATGTTGATGTAACCCATCCTGACGAGATTAGTACGCTATTCGATCCGGCAATTGTGTATGCCAAAGGTGGACGCCTGCTCAAAATGATGCGCGAGTACATCGGAGATGAAGCATTTCGTGGCGCGCTTAAGAATTATTTCGCCAAACACGCCTACAAAAATACAATCGGCGATGATTTATGGCGAGAAATGTCAGCTGTCAGCGGCAAAGATATTAATGCCTTCATGGAACCGTGGCTTTCACAGTCTGGTATGCCGCTTATTGATGTCGCGCAGAAATCAGGAAAAATTGAACTGTCGCAAAAACGCTTTATTCTAGATAGCCAAGATGATACCAGCTTATGGCCGGTTCCGCTGCTTGCCAGCCAGCCATTAGAAACCGACATATTGCCGGTAGCCCGGATTACATTGCAGCACCCAACAAAAGAACCGGCAGTTATCAATCAATATGGCAGCGGCCATATGGTCGTACATTATACGGATGGCGAAACACGCCGCTATATAGCGAAAGCTTTTACCGAGCAAACATTGCTACCCGAGTCCCGGATTAATATTATGAACGACCAGCTGCTACTAGCTCGCGGTGGCGCGGCTTCATTGACCGAATCACTTGATATTATTATCCAGACGGCTACTGAACCTCGCGACGCCGTCTGGATGATCATGTCGCGCACCGTCGGAACTGCCATAGGCTTAACCGAAGGTGATGAGAAGACTGAGCAAAGCATTAAAGCCTTCCGTCGCGCCACTGCCAAGTATTGGTATGGCCGCTTAGGCTGGGATGACAGAGACAAGGATACGCCAAACGATAAAGCGCTCCGGCAAACAATTTTAAGCTTGATGGTCGCCAGCGAGGACGAGTCAGCTGTAGCCGAAGCACTGAAACGCTATACAAGCGCTTCTGGAAAAGTAGCTAATCTACCTGCGGAGCAAAGAGCTATGATTATCAGTGCTGTAGTGAAAAAAGGCGAACCAGTTATAGACGAATTACTTGAGCAATATAAGTTATCACCAAATCCAGATGTTCAACTGTCGATTTGTGCTGGAATCACCAACACCAAAGACTCTAAAATTGGCAGTTATATAATTGAGCAAGCGTTAGGAAAGAAAGGTTTTGTGCGACCTCAAGATATTTTTCGTTGGTATGCATACCTAATGCGTAACCGCCATGCTCGTCCGGCTGCCTGGGAATGGCTAATCACAAACTGGGATAGGCTTGAAAAATTATTTGGAGACGGCAAAGCCTTTGAATATTTTGTTATCTATTCGGCATCTCCAATTAATACTCGCGACTGGCAAGAAAAATTTATCGAGTTTTTTACGCCAAAACGAGAAATAGTGGCCCTAAAAAGAAACATCACCATAGCTTTATCTGAAATAGAAGCGCGGATAGCGTGGCGTGACCGAGAAGAAAAACTTATACGCGACTATTTTGCGGACTATACTAAATCTGACGTATAAATTCCACGCTATAGTCTAAGCCCGAGACACTTGCCCCACTTAAGACATACTCTCCGTACCAGTTATGTTTGCACACCCACAGCTGTGCAGCATACTCCATTCGCCGTAGTTTGCGTGTATCGATATAATCAAAGCCAAGACCCTGAAAAGGCTGGCTGCGATACTTAACTTCAACAAAATGTATTTGTTGCTCTTTATAGGCAATGATGTCAATTTCACAGGTTTGGGTTCTCCAGTTTCTGGCGATGATGTCATAGTCTTGGTTTTGCAAAAATTCCACAACGGCGTCTTCGGCCAGCCGGCCGGCATTTGCGGTTAGCATAGTATTCTCCTGATTGTAAGTTAATTATTTTTATTACATGTCACTGAGTAGTTGCCGGACCGGCGCAAAGCTTTGCCGGTGGAGCACTGTCACACCATGATCGCACAATGCTTGTTTATGCCTGGCTGTTCCGTAGCCAACGTGCAGTTCAAACCCGTATTTTGGGTATAGCACCGACTGTTCAGCCATATAGTTGTCGCGAGCTACCTTGGCAACGATACTGGCAGCAGACACTGCGGGCAATAATGCATCTGCTTTAATATGCGCAAGAGCCTTTGGATGACTGGGCAAAAAATTTATGGCACCATCAATCACTATATGGTCATGAAGTGGCATGTGTTCAATTGCCCGTTCAATTGCCAGGGTTGTTGAAGCCGTCAGGCCAAGCTCATCAATTTCAGCTGGCCACACCCAGCCTAGGCTGTATGCCGTAGATTGCTCGATTATTTCAGCTGAAAGCTGTTCCCTCAGCTGTTTTGATAGTAATTTTGAATCATTGAGACCGGCTATTGGGGCGCCGATATCAAGGATAACCGCGCCAACTACTAGCGGCCCTGCCCATGAACCACGCCCTACTTCATCGACACCAATAATTATCTTGTTTCTTAAGTGTTTAATAAGTTGCTGGTTGGTCATCGGTATATACACAGTATTATGCTGATATTACCAAAAGATTAAAACCTTAATAAAAAATGCACCTCAAGGGTGCATTTTCAAATATGTGCAAAATATTATTTTGCTTCGGTTTCAGCTGTCGCGGTTTCTGGTACAGGTTCTTCTGTTTCTTCTGCTGGTACTTCTTCAGCGACTGGTTGAGGTACTTCTGGCTTGTCAGGAACTGTATTGGTAGCCTGGCGGTCAAAAGTTACACTAGTCAAACGGGCCGACTTACCAGTTCGGGCTCGCATATAGGTAAGGTAGTTGCGACTAACCTTGCTGCGCTTGGTAACTTCAACCTTAACTACCAGTGGGCTGTGCAGTAAATATGTTTTTTCTACGCCAATGCCGCTGGCAATACGGCGGACTGTAATGCTGCTGGTATGGCTGTTTCGGCGATCAGTGCGAATAACCAGGCCTTCAAAGATCTGAACACGCTCTTTGTTGCCTTCGCGGATTTTCTGGTGCACTTTAACGGTATCGCCGCTTTTAACGTCAACAACGTGGTGTTTCTTGTATTTGCTCTCAATTTGTTCAATAAGTGATGACATAGTATTCCGCTGTTTAACTAAAGAGCTAGTATACCTCAGCTCTAAACTTTTTTCAAGTTTTGCCACATCTGTTAATAGTTTAGCTAACAACCCGGTACACTTCTTCAATAGTAGTTATGCCGGCAATTGATTTTAAAATGCCGTCTTGGAGCATTGTTAACATGCCGTCATGGATAGCTTGATCCTGAAGCATCTCAGTTGTGACAGTACCAATTGGACGCCGTAACAACTCCTGAATATTAGGAGTCATAGTGAACTGCTCCCGGATAGCTATCTGGCCTTTGTAGCCAAACGGTACTTCAACCGAACTGCCGGGCGTATACAGCGTTATATTATCTAAATTTGGGCGCTCCCATTGTGGTGGTAACGTATCAATAACTGTTTGCAGTTGGGCTATAAGACCGGCATCAGGCTGATACGGCTGGCGAGTATCGACGTCTAAACGGCGTACTAGGCGCTGAGCCATGACTAAGCGAACAGCACTGGCGAACAATGGATTCACGCCAATCATGTCAAGCATACGACTAAGCGCCGCCGAGGAAGAAGATGCGTGAAAGGTAGAAAGCACGAGATGCCCAGTCAGGGCAGCCTGCAAGGCGGTTTTAGCGGTATCTTGGTCACGAATCTCACCAACCATCACCACATCGGGATCGAGCCTAAGAACTGCGCGGAGTTTTTCTGCAAAACCACTTTTATTATGATCCCCTTCTACGGGAATCTGTACAACGCCGGGCATGAAGTATTCTACTGGATCTTCCAGGGTAATTATCTTGCGCTCGGTCGTATTTAAGGTATTAATAATAGAGTAAAGGGTGGTTGTTTTACCTGAACCAGTTGGTCCAACAACTAACACCAGACCTGTAGGATGCTTAATAACATCATCTACAGCCACTCGCTCCTTATCACTAAGCCCCAGCCCGTCAAGATTAAGAAACTCGAGCTTAAAGTTAAACAAACGCATTACTACGTCTACTCCATACACAGTTGGAACGGTTTCCACGCGAAGGTTAACGTCAACGTCTTCTTTACTAGCCAAGGTATATTTTTTATTAATATGGCCAGTTTGGGCATCAGGGCTACCGGTGCTAACGTTTGATGCGATGGCAATACTAGACAGTACTTGACGGTATTTATCGTGGCTGATGCTGGCAATCGGATGCAACACACCGTCAACTCGCAGGCGGACTCGGATAGCTTCTTTTTGGCACTCCAAGTGAATGTCAGAACCTTTTAGCTGGTAGCACTGTTTTACTAGGTAGCCGAGTATGTCGTCTGCCAAAACTGTACTAAGGGTCTGGGTTACTTTTTCAAACAATTCAGAATCACTATCCGAGCTGAAGCTCACATCTTCGTATACAACTTGTTTTGGAGGGTCGTACAACTTCATATAATCGTTGTAGCCACTGTCAGAGATCAAAGCAAAGTTAATACGTTGATCTAGAAAACGGTTACGCAGTGTCTGCATTGTTTGCTGGGATGTCGTATTGGTAACGCCAAAATGAATATTATGAGAGTCGTAAAAAATTGGAATTACGCGAAGATTGTATAGTTCTTGAACAGTTAGTAAATCTTTGTATAGTGCCTTCTCGCCCGTTGCCGAGGTGTCAATATAAGACATACTCAGAATTCTGGAACGACGTTCAGTTGCCTGCTCTTCAGTGCGGCGCGCATCTTGACTCATTACCTCCTATTTAACCATAAGAGCTAATTTATTCCTATCTGTTATTAGTGTGTTTACTTTTGGTGACGCCTGCACGGAGCATTTCTTCTGTGACTATATCTCGACTTCATTAAAATTTAATGAAACGCTGGTATAGTGCCTATACAACTATGTTGGTATCTCTGATTCTCATCGCTCATAATATACGTAGCACATATAATGTCGGTTCGCTTATCCGTACTGCCGAGGGCTTAGGCGTAAGCAAATTGTACCTAACCGGCTACACCCCATATCCAAAGCAACCGTCGGATGAACGATTGCCACATTTGGCTGAAAAAATAGACGCCCAAATCAGTAAAACTGCTTTGGGCGCTGAGAATTCATTAAAGTGGGAACATCAAACCGATGTTAATGTAATTTTAATAAAATTAAAACAAGATGGGTTTACGGTTGCCGGGCTGGAGCAAACGCCAGAAAGCAAATATTTACCAGACCATACTCCGCCCGATAAGTTCGCAATATTACTTGGCAGTGAGGTCACCGGTATCGACCAAGCTTTGCAAAATAAACTTGATTACTGTTTAGAGATTCCGATGAAGGGGGAAAAAGAATCATTTAATGTTGTGGAGGCAGCAACGATGGCAATGTATCATTGCCAATTAGCCAATAAAGCATAAGTGCAAATAAGCACTAACTGTGGTATCGTATTAAAAATAACTAAAAACAAACATGCCGTTAAAATCTAAACCCAGCCAAACCCACCATGTAACCCACAAAAAGGAAAAGCGCACCAAGCACTTTATGAAAGTGTATGCTCCCTATATTCCTTTATTGACGATCATTGGTTGCGGTATTTTTATATCTGGACATGCGGAAGTAAAACGTAGTGAAAACTCTGTAAAAAGTTATGCTACTGAAACTAGTGATGAAAACCTATTAATGGCAACTAATAATCAACGTATGCAGCAGGGATTAAAGCCACTCACCTTCAACGCTTCACTTGATACTGCAGCCCAAGCAAAAGCACAAGATATGGGATCTCGTAATTACTGGTCTCACGTAACACCGGATGGTGAGCAGCCATGGATTTTTATTGAAACTGCCAATTACAGCTACCGTAAAGCCGCAGAAAATTTAGCATACGGCTTTAGGACCAGTAACGCAACCGTTAATGGCTGGATGAACAGTCCGGGTCATCGGGCAAATATTCTTGATCCAGATTTAGAAGAAGTCGGTTTTGGCATTATAAATGTACCCAATTATCAAGACCGTGGACCGGAAACTATTGTAGTTGCAATGTATGGTCAACCTTCTGTAAAATCAATTTCCGCTGTTGAGCCTATCCAGCTGCCAACTACTCCAAACTTAGCAAACACGCAGCCACAAGACATAAGCTATATTCAGTCTGTAACCGCTGGAAAGGCACCATGGAGCAGTTTTATACTGGGATTAGTTATTGGCGGCATTGTTATGTATCTAGCAGCTACACATGCCCACAGACTGCGTAGAGCTCTTCGCACCAGTGAGAACTTTGTAGTACATCATCCATTATTAGACATAACTCTAGTAGCATTAGTCGTACTTGCCGCTGTAGCCAGTCAGACAATTGGAAATATTTACTAAGCTAAATTGAACCAGGGAAGAAACAAGAGATAGGATCATTGATACTTAACGGCTGGCTTGCCAAATATTTCTGTTAATTCTTTAAGTAGTTGCTCATTTGGTTCAACGCTATGCGGCAGTTTAATTATTTTTTTGGTAGCTTCTGCGCCTACTACCAGTACCACTGGAGTAGTGCCTGACTGCCGATCTATAACTGACTTGAGTATTGTAAGTTTATCTTGTGCTTCTGTGTTGGGCAGACGGATATAAACTCGTTTTTCTACTACTTTGGCAGTTGCTTCGACTTTTTTGACGCTAGCCAGTGTTACTTTGGCTTTACTACCGCCTTTAGGTTTTTTAGGTTTTTTGCCTGACGCCTGATAGGCATTAGCTTGCTCAATAGTGACTTCTCGAGCATCATCTACCATTATTTTAATTTCGCTACCTGCATTACCTTCACGGTCTTTGCTGGATATTTTGCCCTTAATTAAGATAACGTTGTCACGCTCCCAGATACCAAACGTCTGTTGATAGGCATTTGGGAATAAAATAAGCTCAACTTCCCCGCCCATATCGGCAACTTTAACAAAAGCCATTTTTTGGCCATTTTTGGTATTAATTTCTCTAGACTCAGTCACCGAACCACCTATTCGGACAGTCTTACCCTCCATGGTAACTTCAAGATCCTTGATAGGTATACATTGTTCGCTAAAGAATACTTCATACTCACTGAGTGGATGCTGGCTCAGATAAATGCCAAGTAATTCTCGTTCCCATAATAGCTGCTCTCGTGATGAATAGGTGGGGCCGCCTTGGTTTAGGGCTAACGTTGGCACCAAGCCATTATCTTCTATTGCGCCACCGAACAGATCAGTTTGTCCACTGGCTTTGTCTTTCTGAACCCGAGCGGTATAGGCGATGATGCTGTCGAGATTATTTAGCAATATACTGCGCTCGCTAAATCTGTCAAAAGCACCGGCTTTGATCAGACTTTCTAGAGTTTTACGATTAACAGTACGGCTGCTGGTTTTGGTTAAGAAATCCTCAAGACCTTTAAATTCGCCGTCAATTGCCCGGGCACGTAGTATTTCTTCGACAGCGCCGGTACCAACGTTTTTAATAGCATTCATGCCAAATCGAATGCTGTCTTTGCCTTTTTCGCCCGAAACCACGGCGAACTCCAAAAAAGACTCTTGTACATCAGGCGGCAACACTTCAATTCCCATGTTGCTGCATTCGCTGATTTCTATCGCCAGGCGGTCAATGTCGTCATAGTCGCTGGTCATCAGTGCTGCCATATAAGCTGCTGGATAATTTGCTTTGAGATATGCCGTCCAGTATGCGATTAAGCCATAACAAGCCGAGTGGGATTTATTAAAACAGTAATCAGCAAAGGCTTCCAGTTGGCCCCAAAACTTCTCTGCAAAACTCCGAGAAGCGTCGCTGTGCGTAATCATACCCTCAATAAATTCCACTTTCATCTTAGCCATAGTTTCGCGCTGCTTTTTACCGATGGCCTTGCGCAGTGTGTCAGCTTGACCCCCGGTAAAGCCACACATATCTTTACTAATCTGCATAAACTGCTCTTGGTAAACCAAGATGCCGTAAGTTGTTCCAAGCGAGTCCTCTAAACGTGGATGGTCATAGATAATTTTCTTCCTGCCATGCTTACGGTCAATAAATTCGCCGATAAATTGCATCGGCCCAGGTCGATAAAGCGCTACCATAGCGACGATATCATCAAACATTGTCGGCTTAAGATCTTTTAGGTAGCGTTTCATTCCGGCGGATTCAAGCTGAAATACCCCAGTTGTATCACCACGCTGCAATAACTCAAAAGTTTTGGAGTCTTCCAGAGGAATGTCAGCAATAACAATGTCAACGTCATAAACTTTTTTAATAATTCGCTGAGCGTTCTTAATAATAGTTAAATTGGAAAGTCCCAAAAAGTCCATTTTAAGCAAGCCAAGCTGTTCAACTGGGCCCATCGAGTACTGCGTTGACACCACCCCTTTTTGGGCCATTTCGAGCGGCGTGAACTTTACAATATCGTCTGGTGCAATTACCACGCCTGCGGCATGGACACCGTGACTCCGAATAGTACCTTCTAATCTAACAGCTAAATCAAATACGGTGCGGGACTGCTCATTAGTTTCATACTCCCGTTTTAAGTCATGATCTTTTTTGAGAGAGATTTCTAGAAGAATATGACGTCCTTGCACCGGAGGCGGAATCATTTTGGCTAGCCGGTCAGATTCGGCGTAGGGTACCTGTAATACTCGTGCTACGTCACGGACGGCGTTGCGAGCCGCCATACGGCCAAAAGTAACAATATTTGCCACTCTTTCTTTACCATATTTGTTAATACAATATTGAATAACTTCATCTCTACGCGTATCCTGAATATCGATGTCAACGTCAGGCATGCTAATGCGGTCCGGGTTAAGGAACCGTTCAAACAGTAAATCGTACTTAAGTGGATCAAGTTCAGTAATGTTTAAGCCATAGGCAATAATTGAACCAGCGGCACTCCCGCGGCCAGGTCCAAATACGATACCTTGATTTTTACCCCAGTTAATAAAATCAGAAATAATCAGAAAGTAACCATTAAAATTCATGCTATTGATTACCCTAAGTTCATACTCTGCCCGAGTAGCAACGTGTTCTGGCAAACTTTTTTTAGCTTCAGCTATAGTTATTGTCTCGGCTTTATCTTCACCAATACCGCCATATCGCCAAGCCAGGCCTCTGTAGGTTTGTTTTTCAAGATAGGTTTTTTCCGTATCTCCTTTTGGCACTGAGAACTTTGGAATAAGAATTTTGCCAAGCTCAAGCTCAACAAAACAACGATCGGCGATTGCCCTTGTATTACTGACTGCTTCCGGATAGTCTGTTCCCCATCGATTAATAATTTCTTCCGGTTCAGCGACATGCAGCTCAAAATCCTTAAGGCTCATACGCTTTTCATCTGATAAGAATGAGCCTGTTTGGACACATAGCAAAATTTCGTGGGCATCTTGGTCTTCGTGTTTTAAATAATGAGCGTCACCAGTAATTACCGTCGGAATACTTAATTCTTTGGCAATCTTGAAAGCTTTTTTATTTACCGCTACTTGCACATCCCATTTACTTGGATGATTTGGATGACCATGGTCTTGAATTTCAATGTAATAGCGATCACCAAAGACTTTCTTGTACCATTGAGCGGTTTTACGAGCTTGTTCTATTTGGTCTTGCTTAAGGGCATCACCAAATTCGCCGCTAATGCAGCCGGATAAAACAATAAGGCCTTCGTTATATTGTTCGAGCAACTCTCGGTCAATCCGCGGTTTATAATAAAAGCCGTCAAGGTTTGCAATAGTCGAAAGTCGCATCAAGTTTTGATAGCCATGATTATTCATAGCCATGATTATTAAGTGATAATATTGTTTGTCGTAAGCCACGTCTTTATCTGTGTATTTGCGTGGGGCAACATATGCTTCCATCCCAATTAATGGCTTTATACCTGCTTTGGTGGCAGTGGTATAAAATTCAATTGCGCCAGACAGGGTACCATGATCGGTCATGGCAACAGCGTTCATGCCCGACGCTTTTACTTGATCAATTAAGGCTGGAATTTTCGTAAGTCCGTCCAGCAAACTATACTGCGTATGGTTGTGCAAGTGCACAAAATCTTCTGGCTTAAGTTTTTGCTGTTTTAAAGCCACGTAACCCTCTCAATTTCTGTATGTATTATACATCAAAAGAGATCTGATTTTAGGGATTATTCTAATATATTGAGTTTTAAATACTTAGAGAGAAGTAATTATTTCTTAAGATACTTAGCAAGATTAGACTTGGCTTGCTTAACTTCTTTGAGCGCCTTTTGAAGATTTGGATCATCGGCATCACCATCATGAAGTGCGCTTAAAATTTCGCGGGTTTTATTCTTGGCAACTTTAGCCTTTTCAAGCGCTTCTGTCATTTCTGAACTGACTTTACTGCGTGCTTTCTTGGTAGCGTCTTCACCGTCTTTAATCAAGTCATTTAATTCACTGTGTATTTTCTTCAGTTGCTTTTCGCCGTCAACACGAGCTTTGCTGGCTGTCTTGGCAATATCCTTACGAGTTTCTTTGCCGCTCTTAGGGGCAGTTAGAATCCCGGTTAAGTAGCCTGCACCTGCTGCGAGTAATGCTCCAGCGGCAACAACTTTAGCGGTAGCGTGTTTTCTTTTTGACATAATTACTTTCTCTTCACTTTCTTTTGTAAGGTATCACTAATATTAGAAACAAGTTTTAGGATAGCCACTGGTGTGGCGGTCCGTTCAAAAAATGCACTGATGTGCTCGGCGCGATCAGCTACTTGTTCAGCCTGTTCAGTAATGCGCTTGACAACTTTTATTACCTGAATAAGCTTAACAATCAGCACAATGCTCAGAATTAATACAAGCGCTAAAAATGCCGAGAGAATAATAACGAGGGTTGCGAACCAAGTTGAGTCTGTGTCCATGTATAACAGTATTGTATCTTATTTAACTTTTGTTCGTAAATAATTTAACACTTCATCTTTAATATCGTCTCGTTCCAATGCAAAATCAATAACGGTTTTAACGTATTCGAGTTTGTTGCCGGTGTCGCAAAACTTACCGTTTACTACTTCGCTGGCGTACATATTCACTCCGCTGTCTATCATCGCCTGCATCGCATACTGGATGTAAAACTCTTCGCCTACCTGCAGTTTAGTTTTATGGGTATGCAAATACGGAAATATATCGGGCGTCAGCAAGTAGCCGCTGACACTTGCTAAGTTGCTGGGAGCATTTTCTTTGCCAGGTTTTTCAATAATCTTATCAACCTTTACGAGGCCAGGTTCAATTTCTGTGCCAGCAATAACTCCGTACCGTTCATAATCTTCATCGTTGGTAATAGCAACACATGAAAAAATACTGCTATTAGTTTTCTCATAAGCATCGATCATCTGTCGGAAACTTGACGGTGAAGCCATGATAAGATCATCAGCGTACGTATATATAAATGGCTCATCTCCTAGAAGATGCTCGGCATTAAGTACCGGTGTTCCTGTTCCATAGACACCTTTTTGCCGAATATAGGCAAAGTTGGCAAGATCGGAGATTTTTTTAACTTCTTCAAGAAGCTCTAGTTTGTTGCCGTCTTTGAGCTGGGCCCTGAGATCAGCGCTCAAATGATCAAAATGGTCTTCGATGGAGCGTTTATGGTAGCCAGTGACAATAATAATGTCTTCAATTCCGGCCTCAACAAGTTCTTCAACGATATACTGAATGATCGGCTTATCGACCAGTGGCAGCATTTCTTTGGGCATGGCTTTAGTCTGCGGCAAGAACCGCGTTCCAAAACCTGCTGCAGCGATTACTGCCTTTCGAACTTTCTTCATACATTAAATAGTATCATGGCAAAGCTTATGATTTTACGTTTACCTAATATTTCTTGTGCTTGCAATTAGCTAAATGTATGCAAAACTGAAAGTATATTGTATACAAGGAGTCAGGAATTGTCATTCCTTGAGCTGAATTAGCCTCACATAATGTTAGTCTTACTGTTGCTCGAGATCGAACTCCGATTGATGTTTAATCCTGAAGTTTTTCTTTAATAATTTTTTGCACTAGGCCAGGGTTAGCTTTGCCTTTTGAAGCTTTCATTACCTGTCCGACTAAAAAGCCAATGGCTTTCATTTCGCCCGCTCTAACGTCCTCAGCTGCTTTCTGATTATCAGCTAGTACTTGAGCTACAATTGCGTCTAAAGCACCTTCGTCGGATTCCTGCAGCACATCGAGCTTCTGCGCAATTGCTTCTGGTTCTCCGCCATTTTGAATTAACTCAATCAAGATACTTTTAGCGCCAGTTGAACTGACTTTTGAACTGCCGGTTAGCTGGCTTAGTCTTGCTAAGGCCAATGGATCCAGCTGTAAATTTTCCCAAGACATTTCCTGATTAGCTACAAAGCCTTGGACGTCGCCAGCTAACCATAGCGCGATACGCCGGATATCTTCCGTGGGTACACCGTCGTTAAGACATGCCAGAATGGTCTTAGCGGCTGTCAGTTCATCAATAATGGTTTCTGCAGCAGATGAGTCAATCTTGAGTTCACGCAGCTTAGCGCGTATATCAGCAGGCATAACGGGCATAGACTGGCGAACCGCTTCGATAGCGGACTTTTCCAATACAATGGGCGGGATATCAGGGTCCGGAAAATAGCGGTAATCGTGAGCATCTTCTTTTGTGCGCTGACTAAAGGTTTTTTGCTTAGTATCATCCCAGCCGCGAGTTTCTTGGACTATTTCTCCGCCTGCTTCCAGTACTTCAATTTGACGTTTAATTTCATACTCTACGCTCTTCTCAACTGCCTTAAAACTGTTTAGATTTTTAGTCTCCGTGCGAAGGCCCAGTGTTGTTGGATCTTTACTGACACTGACATTAACGTCAAAGCGCATATTGCCATAATACAGATTAGCGTCGCTGACATCGGCGTAGCGCATTAATAAATAGAGTTCATGAGCATACGCCTTGGCCTCAGCCGCGCTTTTAATATCTGGTTCGCTGACTATTTCAAGCAATGGAGTGCCAGCCCGGTTAAGGTCGACTAAACTATAGTCTTTCCCAGCAGGATGAGTGCTTTTTCCAGCGTCCTCTTCCATATGGGCACGAGTCACACCAATGCGCTTTACTTGACCATCAACCTCAATATCTACGTACCCGCCAAGGATAATTGGCTGATACAGCTGCGATATTTGGTAACCCTTTGGAAGATCGGGGTAAAAATAATGTTTGCGGTCAAAGGTACTAAATAGTTGGGGTGTGGTATTGAGCGCAAAGGCTGCCTTCATGGCCAGTTCAACTGCAGCGCCGTTAAGAACCGGCAGCGCGCCAGGCATACCTAAGCAAATATGACTAATCAACGTGTTTGGCGCTGTGTCACGGGCATCGTTGGCAACAGCCGCGAACAACTTCGTTTTAGTTTTGAGCTGTACATGGCACTCAATTCCAATTGTCGGCATATATTCGCTCATACCTACAACGCTCCTATGTCTTTTAAGCCTTGTCGCAAGCCAATTAAGGCTTTTTGAACATCATTTTGGGTTAACGGTAGTTCTGGATTAGCATCAAGTTTGGTACGAAGCTTATGGCCAAACCACACAGCATCATTATTAGTGAATATTTTTTGAGCTTCAACCATGCGTTCACCAGCGCTCTTGCCTTTATAGCGCTTTTTTCTCAGTGCTTCATCAAGCAGGCTGTCAGCTTCCATGATTGCCGTTGCCCACTGGGTCTTATCTGGGCAACGATCCTGCAGTTTTTTCCATTTAGTTGCGTAATAGTCGCGCTTCAACCGTTTGGGTACTTTTTTAAAAATGATAATGGTGAGCGCCAATACCACAACAAAACTAACACCAATGGCAACATACGCTTCAAAGCTCATCGTAAAAGTTCCTCAACTTGATTAGCAACCGTCAGCAGTTGGTAGTCAGCATGTTGGTCCGCAATCAACTGTAAGCCCACCGGTAAACCATTGCATTCTCCAGCAGGTATAGAAATTGCCGGTATGCCTGCTAGGTTTACCGCCACAGTCATAATGTCAGTTAAATACATTTCTAGAGGGTCGTTGGTGTTGGCACCAATTTTGAAAGCTGGAGAGGGCGAGGTGGGACCAAGTAAAATATCGTAATTCTGAAACGCCTGACTAAATTCATTGATTAGCTTAGTCCGCACCAGCTGGGCTTTTTGATAGTACGCATCGTAATATCCACTGCTAAGTACATAGGTTCCGGTCATAATACGACGCTTAGCTTCATCTCCAAAGCCAATCGAACGGCTACCGGTGTAGCTATGGTCAATATCAGCTGCATTTGGCGCTGAAAAACCGTAGCGCTGGCCGTCATAACGGCTTAAGTTGCTGCTGAGTTCAGCGGGACAAATCACGTAGTAGCAAGCCAGCGCCAAAGGCAAGGACGGAAGACTAACTTCCGATATCTGGCCGCCAGCTTTCTTGATAGCCACAATTGCCTCTTCTATTTTGGCTTTTACATCGGGCTGCAAACCTTCTTCAAAATATTCTTTGATCACACCAATTCTCAGTTTTGATAAATCACTTGTTTGAAGATCGGTGTACGCTTTGATGTCCCGAGGAATAGTCGTACCGTCCAGTTCGTCTGGTCCCGCCATACATTCCAGCACCAGCGCAGTGTCAGCTACAGTTTTAGTCAGCGGTCCAATCACATCCGTACTGCTTGCCATAGCCACTACCCCGCTGCGTGAGACAAGACCATAGGTTGGTTTATAGCCGACGATGCCACAAAAGCTAGCTGGAAGCCGTATGGAGCCGCCTGTGTCTGTTCCCAGTGCAAATGGTGCTATTTCCAGTGCTACGCTGGCAGCCGAGCCTCCGGAACTGCCTCCGGGTACACGGGTTTTATCATGTGGATTAAGCGTAGTCATAAAATCGCTGTTCTCGGTACTGCTGCCATGGGCAAAGGCGTCAAGATTTGCCTTGGCAACGCAAATCGCGCCTTCGGCTTCTAGGCGTTCTATGGCAGTGGCCTGGTATGGCGCGTCGAATCCTTTTAAAATATTACTGGCGGCGGTAGTATCGGCGCCGAAAACTAGAAAATTATCTTTTGCGATAAAAGGTACACCGGCCAGCCGACCCGGATCTTCACCATTCTGTATGCGAATATCAATGTCTGCGGCACGTTGCCGGGCACGGTCAGCAGTTGTGGCAATAATAGCCTTAAATTCCTGATGTTCTTCAATCATTTTTATGGCGCGCTCAACAAGTTCGGCGGCACTTACTTCTCCCGTCCGTACATCTTGAGCCAGTTCGGCCATCAGTTTCCAGGCCATTATTACGTAATCATCCGTTTGACTTTAATCTGGCCGTTTTCCTGGGCGGGAAGATTTTTGAGCAATTCCTCACGACTGGCGTACTCTTTTATTTCGTCAGGGCGGGTAACGTTAGTTAAACCAGTAACTTGGTTGGTGGGCTGTAGGCCGCTGACGTCAACTGCCTGAAGCTGTTCTACGTAGCCTACGATTTGCTGCAGCTCAACGCGAAAACGCTCCAGCTGCTTATCGGTTAGTTCAAGTTTGCTGAGCCGGGCCAATTTTAATATATCGTCACGAGTAAGATCTGCCATGTTCTTAGCTAGTATAACGAAATTTTATGTCTATAAC
This sequence comes from Candidatus Saccharimonadia bacterium, assembly GCA_963717365.1. Classification (GTDB taxonomy): domain Bacteria; phylum Patescibacteriota; class Saccharimonadia; order Saccharimonadales; family 2-12-FULL-41-12; genus JALQXV01. The sequence goes on along the minus strand of OY970327.1, from coordinate 292,472 downwards.
CAGTGTTAAGTCATTTTATATAAAGTACTTTACAACCGCACACATTAGGACTATATTCAGCATTAACCATTCAGTATCACATGTTGCTAAATAATTATCTGATCTGAACATAAAACGCGAAACAGCTTTATGCGCCACCAGGAAATCATTAATGATCAGTTAACCTCAGGAGGGATAGAGGAAGTTCCTAGTTTTGGGCAAAATGATATGCTGCCAACAGATAGTTCTTTACCGCATTTTCAAGCTGAAGTGGTGGCCTGCAGTTTGGGAGAACTGATAAGTAACCGACGCGGTAGCATCCAGGAATATTTATTTGAGATGTCCGACGGCACCACTTACCCAGCCGTGGTAGGCCGTCCATATCTTGGAATGACACGCAGCGATACTGCCGTAGTGTTTACTAACGCATGGCTAACCTCAACCAAAGGCCATAACCGCCGTACCCTGCTTCGCATGATGGAAACTGGCTATCCGGTGATTATGATTGGGACTGAAGACGAAGAGAAAAACCCTCGGCAAGCCATTGATAAACGGCTCAAAAGCGCTGCCACCGGAAATTTATTTAAAAGTTCTCATGACATAAACCGCGTACTTGACTATATTTTACCAACGGTAGATGTGAGACAAGATGAAATAATTACACTTGGCGAGTCACGCGGAGCCATGAAAGCTGCAGCCTTCAACGTTGAGCAGTATAGCGGGCCAAGACAGGTAGTTTATGCTGACCTCACCGCTCCTTGCTTTGCCCGTGCCCCTCATTTGGCTGAAGTACCACAAGGTCTTTTTCAGCTGGCAAAAGAGGCCACAGTTCTTGGCCGTCTTGGTTTACAGTTAGTGCTCCAGCCGCGCGGACGGCATTATATAGGTACGGTCCGCCGCGATCCGGAATACTACGCTAGGGAACTCTGCAAACTACCTAATTTGTTGAGCGGTCAAGCTGGCAAACTGGCCTGCGCGACGCGTGACACCACACCCATGCATATTCGTTTATTTAAAAATGATTCATGGTCGCAGCACGAGGAATGGAGCAAAATCTATGGCAACCGTCCGATGGTTTATTTAGAAAGAACTAAAGGTACACATTTAGATATTGCTGGCTCCGAAACACTTGATAACATCGAGTTGCGCTTGCGGGCGCTCAGTGAAGCCCGCGGTTTTAGCGGCAGTTTTCAATCAGTCGATTTCAAACCGATTATTGCGCTTCACAGCTATACGCAGTCTGCTAAGTCTGATGAAGCAATTCCTATGGATTTGGCAGCCTAGCTATAACTTATCTTTAATTTCTTCTATCAAATCTCTCAGCTCGGCGGCTTTCTCAAATTGAAGATTCGCTGATGCCATTTCCATTTGTGCTGTCAGGTCGCGGATGACATGCTTGTATTCGTCCTTAGGTATCTTTTTAAGGTCCACAGCCGGCTTATCACTTTTTGCCAGTTCGTTGCGCATACCTTCATGGATTGCCGTTGCGATACCTTCAGGAGTTATACCATTTTTTTTATTAAATGCCTCCTGGATTGACCGTCGGCGATCGGTTTCATCAATAGTGCGCTGCATACTGCCCGTGATACGGTTGGCATACATAATCACCCGGCCGCTAACATGCCGGGCAGCCCGCCCTACCGTTTGGATAAGCGCCTGTTCGCTGCGCAGAAAACCTTCTTTGTCGGCATCAAGTATTGCAACCAGACTTACTTCAGGTAGATCCAGCCCTTCCCGCAGCAAGTTGATTCCAACGACCACGTCATAGACGCCAAGCCGGAGATCGCGCAGAATATCAGTCCGGTCCAAGGTATCAACCTCGCTGTGCAAATACGTGACTTTTATATTAATTTCCTGTAGATACTCCGTCAGGTCTTCAGCCATGCGCTTAGTAAGGGTTGTCACCAGGACTCGCTGTCTTTTTTTAATGGTTTCACGGATTTCTGCGATCAAATCATCTACCTGGCCGTCAACTGGCCGAATATCAATTGGCGGGTCAACCAGATGTGTCGGGCGAATCACCTGCTGGACCGGATCCGGGCTGCGGCTTAGTTCGTATTCGGCCGGGGTAGCACTGACATAAATTACCTGGTTAATATGGCGCTCAAACTCCTGGAAGGTCAGTGGCCGATTATCTAACGCGCTCGGCAGGCGGAAACCATGCTGCACTAACATTTCCTTGCGAGCCCGGTCTCCGTTGTACATGCCTCGTACCTGTGGCAAGGTCATATGACTTTCATCAATCATCAATAAATAGTCATCTGCGAAATAGTCCATCAGAGTAGCCGGCTGTTCGCCGGGCTCACGATTCGTTAAATAACGGCTGTAGTTCTCAATTCCTTTCACAAAGCCTGTTTCTTCCAGCATTTCCAGATCAAATTTAGTTCTTTGTTCTAGCCGTTGTGCTTCCAGCAACTGTCCATTTTCCCTGAAAAACCGCAGGCGCTCTTCCAGTTCAATTTGTATTTCACCTAATGCCACTTTCAGCTTATCCTGCGGCGTAACATAGTGGCTGCCAGGATATACCTTCAGGTTGTCTAGATTTTTAAGAATTTCACCAGTTAACGGATCAATCTTAGTAATTTTTTCGATTTCATCTCCAAAAAATTCAACCCGGTAAGCCAGTTCTTCGCTGGCTGGAAAAATATCAACTACGTCGCCCCGTACACGGAAGGTGCTGCGGTGAAAGTCAATATCATTACGCTGGTACTGGATATCGGTCAGATGTCTCAACAATTTATCGCGCTTGCGTGTCTCCCCTACCGCTATGTTAACTGACATGCCGTTATAATCGTCAACTGAGCCAATACCGTAAATACAACTCACACTGGCAACGATTAAGACGTCTTTACGGCTAAGCAGCGAAGATGTCGCGGCATGACGCAGACGTTCAATTTCTTCATTTATCTGGCTGTCTTTCTCGATATAAGTATCCGAACGGGCAATGTAGGCTTCCGGCTGGTAATAATCGAAGTAGCTGACGAAGTAATGAACGGCGTTATCAGGAAAAAACTGTTTAAACTCATTATAAAGCTGGGCGGCTAATGTTTTGTTGTGCGCCATAACCAGCGTAGGTTTTTGAACATTCTGGACGACATTTGCCATAGTAAAAGTCTTACCGCTGCCAGTTACTCCTAAGAGCGTCTGTTCTTTAAGACCGTCGCTTAATCCGCTAGTCAATGACTTAATAGCCGTCGGCTGATCACCGGTTGGCGTATAATCGGATTTAATCTTAAACTTGCTCACTGCTCTATTGTAGCAAGGATATATAGGTTAAAGTTTGGGTGGGCGAAGATCTTGAATACTTTCATCATAACAACGCGGAATTACCTCTGCTGTTGCGCCATCGACATAATTGCATCCAGGATTGTCCTGTGTTCTTAAAAGCACTTTCCAGTGCGGATCTTTCTTTAAGTAGTATGCGATCCCTCCTCCAGGCCCGTCGTTGCAACTGGTTGACACATAAGTGAATTTTCCGTCGCTTCTATATATCTCGGCGGCCATAACGTCATCAATTATCTGTTTTTTTGACTTTAGGGTTGTATCAGGAGATTCGAATTTTTTTTGTATACAGTCATCTGCAATCGTATTTGCAATAACCATCCTTTCATCAATTGGATCACTACTTTGGGCAGACTCTGTATTTTTCGGCTGGTTAACGGGCTCAGTAATAACTTGCGTATCTCGCTTATTGTTTTGACTAATTACGTAACCAGCAATACCACAAACTGCGCCAACAATTACCACGAGTAGAAGTATTTCAAGTATTGTAAAGCCTTTTTGATTGCGTTTCATTATATTCCTCGTTGTTTAGTTTAGGAAAAGCATAAACCGATTATGCGTAGAGATCAAGGTATCCTTTGTGCTGAGTATTAAGCAACTCGGTTAATTGGGCGATTAAATCTTCAGGATCATCACTGAAAACAACGTTTTCACTTTGTGACTCTCCGGCAGCATGCAATATATCCATAATTTGCGAGCTCACGCCGCCCGCTCCCTGTAAAAAGCCGATTGGTGTATTAGTTTCCATGGCGATAGTAAACTCATGTAAGGTGCCTAGCCTACCCCCTATACTAATAACCGCGTCAGCTGAACAAATGAGGAGTGAGTCACGCCCAACGTAATGCAACCCCGTATATAAGATGCTATCGTAGGCTTTTATGGGCAGTCGATATTTGCGAACATGCTCAATTTTACTAGATGCGGGGCTAATACCAAGACTCATCTTGCCGCCGGCATCCTTGTAGCCTTCAGCCGCAAAGTTTGGAAGACCAGTAGTTGCCCCGGTCAGCAATGCTTGACCTGCTTTTGCTATGGCTACTCCTGCCGCCCACGCCAATTCCCGACCTTCTTTAACACTTTGGCCCTTAGCGGCACCTGAAACGCAGATTTGATACACGCGGCTAGTTCTTTCTATTGTTTTGCTTACGCTTAATCATACTATAGTCAGTCTTCTTTCGGAATTAAAGCTAATCATTAGCGTGCTCTTCAAGTACAAACAGTTCGATTTCCGGGCTTTGGAGATAGCGTAGTCCAAGTTCTTCCCACAATTGTTGCTGCAGATGTGCTCGTAATCCAGATTCAGGCGCCAGCTGGTTGCTGGCATTGGTAGCCACATCCAGCAAATGGAAGGACACCGGCGTCCCCTCTCCGGCCATAAATATATGGTTATGTTCGTTCCAAAAATGCATTGATGGGATAACTTCGGCGAGTGCCTGTAGTGGTGTTGTGAGCACGATATCATCATATTGCAAATGTGGCTGTTCAACATCTTTAAAAGCTTCTGAAGACTGGGCCAAGTGACGCTGAAGTACTTTCCAACCGATCTCAGTTTCACGCAATTTCCCAGGCAAGCCATTACGCATAAGATTATAAAGTCGCGGTCCAAAATCCGGCTTAACACTAATGAGACGAAAATAGGCGCTGTAGACACGTAATTCATAAAGTGTTTGTAGTAGCGACAGTGTTATCGCGATTACGTCCAATGGAAATCGCTGTGACGGCAAGACTACCAATACAGTTCCTGTTTCATAGTTGGGCAGCAATATATTGGAGCTGGCGTAACCGCCTTTATGTAGCTTAGCAACCCTGTTTTTATCTGTGGTGTATACTGAACTTCTTCCCGCTTGAAAATCAGTTGGCTTTAGCTTCTTAAAGTAAGTATGCATTTTTAAGGTCCACTCAGGCGTCTCAGTTTGATAAGCCAGCGCAAGAAGTTCATAGGCGCTGGTGCGTTTAATAACTGAGTCGATCGAACGTAGGCCAAGTATTTTTAACAGTTTCTTTGGACAATGTTTCTTTAGTAACTGCTTAACTACTGAGTGTTTCATGATCCAGACTTCACGTTGTATTGATAGCGAATCAATAAAGGCAATGATCTTAAGCACTACTTCCTCAGAAGTATCGTTATCATTAATTTTAAGTAAAGCAGTCATTTCTTGGTTTGTCGCGGTTGCCCGCTGCCGCAATGCAAAAAACAATTCTCGCTGGGTGGTATCTGTTTCGTCAAGTTGAAGTTCTCGCAGAGCATGCACTCGAGCTTGGGCAATATCTGATAGCAACCGAAGGTCATGCCCACTTCCGCCACTTAAGAGTTCCCAATTTTTTATTGCATGACTAAAATGCGGTTCGGGTGCATCTAATACCTCAGAAATGAGTCGGTTCACAACTACCTAGATCCGTTCAGGTTTATACCACTCAGGCGCTTGCTTTAATAATTCAGCAAGTTCTTTTTCTGATAAGAGCCCGCCTTGGGCGCCAACGTGCTGTACGACATTCATTGAACTGATGGGAGCCCATTGTAATGCGCCGTCTACTGTGTTGCCCTTAATGATGGCTGCCACAAAGGTTGAAGTAAACGCATCGCCAGCCCCTGTTCGCTCAACCGGTGGGCCTGGGTCAGGATAAATCGGCATTTTGAAACGATTTTCTCCGTCGCTACCGTAACTGCCATTTGGTCCGTCACTAATCAGTACAATTTTTGGGCCGAGATCATGCAGCCGATTAAACAAATCATGTAGGTCGTCATAATTGCCCCCAGTAACCATAGTTGCTTCTTCGCGATTGAAAGCCAGTAACTCGCTACGGGCATAAACATGTCGGAGTCGGTCTAGGCCAGCTGACATCTGGAAGGTGCCCGGCTGAAACGCCAATTTCACCTCGGGATGCTCATTAAGCCATTCGACTAAATCATCATGAAATTCCATAGCATTTTCTGAAATTGAACTAAAGTACACCCACTTTGGGATTTCTTTAATTTTAATATGCGGCCAATGATAATCGTATTCCTCATGCTTAATAAGGATAGTTCGTTCTTCTTTGTACCAGAGTACATAGTGATAGTTACTGGCTTTTTTAGGATTTACCCGTACAAAGCGTGTGTCTACGTCAGCGTGACCAAGTGTATGAATAATATCCCGACCAGCTCCATCGCCGCCTACATTTGATACTAAACCACTGTTAAGACCTAGTTTAGCAAAATTAACTGCTGCATTGGCAGAATTACCTACTGCATGTAGTACTTCTGAATGGTCAAAGGGTAGCTTGGTACCAAACGGTATACAAAGTACTTTGCCATGCTCGGTCTCTTGCACTTCGGCCTTGTCGTCGAATAACTTAATAAAGGCGTCGGTGACGACGTCTCCTACGCTTAACACATCAATCTGACTCATCGGCCCCACCCTCATGTTGTTTATGGTTATCTATAACTGTTATTGTGCCACAAACTAAGTGGTTCAGGCAATAAAAATGTCAGGCAATTTTCCCGGCACTGCCAAATGCATCGATCTTTGACTCAACGACTGCTTGGACTGCCGCGATTACTTCGTCCATAAGTTTAATAACAGCGATTTCATCGGGGTGTTCTTTAAGAGTTTTCTCTAATGTATTCCGGAAGGCTAGGCGCATATCAGAATTAATGTTTATCTTAGTAACGCCAATTTTAGCTGCCTCGACGAAATAATGAAGTGGCGTTCCGCTACCACCATGGAGACTAATATTACAATCAATCGCTTTTCGGACACTTTTAAGTAGTTCTAGATCAAGAATCTTTGGCACCGGGTATGATCCATGGAGATTACCAATTGCAGCCGCAAAAGTATCAATACCGGTGGCTTCAGAGAAGTGCTTAGCACCTTTTGGGGTGCTGAATGTTTTTTTGATTTCATCATAATCAAAGGCTTCCTTGAACAAGGCTGAGCCACCGCCAAAATAATGCGGCTCACTTTCTATAAGTGCGCCGGTAAGTTGCGCATATTGCACTACCTGACACGTGGCATCAATAATTTCTTCTTCGGTGGCATTATGATTAGCTTGGGACACATCAATGTGAATGAACTCAAAACCGGCTTCAATGCCAGCCTTAGCAGCTTCAACTGACGGGCTATGATCCAAATTAACGTACATTTCTACGCCAAGCTCATTTTTGTAGTTATCTACCATGTCACGAATATTATCGAGACCAAGCGCTTCTACTTCACCGTGACTGACCTCGACCAGTACCGGCGATTCCTTAGCAACGGCGGCCCGAACAACCGCCTTAAGTGTCTCTTGGTTATCAAGATTGAACGCACCTACCGCAAAATGCTCTGCCCGAGCTCGATCCATGAGCGCCCGTGCGTTTTCGGTATTTTGACGGATCTGCTTAAGCGTTAGCGGCATAGTTATTAGCAGTATACCTGATTAAAGTTGGGCTTGTACATGATTTGTGGCGGTTATTTTGTTTTAAGCAAACTGTGGGCGGCCAGCATAATATGCTTGGCTGTCAAGCCGAAGTGCTCCAATAATTCTTCTGGTTTGCCTGATTCGCCAAACTGATCGCGCATCCCGATGCGTTTTAATTTAGCCGGATGTTCTTCGCTTAACAGTTCTGCCACAGCTCCGCCTAACCCGCCATTAATTTGAGCTTCTTCAACAGTGATTACCGCTCCTGTTTTGCGTGCGCTTGATAAAATCGTTACAGCGTCTAACGGCTTAATAGTAGGAACGTGGATAACTTCGACGTCAATGCCCTGCACAAACAGTTTATGGGCAGCTACCATGGCCTGATATGTCATAGTTCCGGTAGCGATAATAGTCAAGTCGTTACCCGGTACATACACATAGGCTTTGCCGATTTCAAATGGCGTTTCCGGAGTTGTAATAATAGGCGTCGCTTCCCGGGCCAGTCGCAAGTATGCCGGACGGGTATCTTGGGCCAACGCCAGGGTAACCTTTTCGGCCTCAATACTATCGCCCGGTACGACTACTACCATATTTGGTAGCACGCGCATCAGGGCGATATCTTCCAGCATTTGATGGGTCGCACCGTCCGGTCCAACGCTGATGCCGGCGTGGGAACCAACGATTTTAACCGGGCGGTCGTTCAGACAAATCGTGGTGCGGATTTGTTCCCAGTTGCGGCCCGGGCTAAAAGCCGCGTAGCTGCTGACAAATGGAATTTTGCCCATTGCCGCCATGCCGGCACCGACTGTTACCAGGTTCTGTTCGGCCACACCGATTTCAACAAAACGATCCGGGAATTCATTTTTGAATAGACTCATCTGTGTACTGTCTGTTAAATCTGCGCAAGCGGCTACAACATTCTCATCCCGCTTGCCGGCTTCCACCAGGCCACGGCCGAAACCCTTGCGGGTTGGTTCGCTGTCAACATCTTTGTGTATGTCCCGCAAGTGTAGGTTGGTCATTATTCGTGCTCGCCCCGTATTCTGCCTTGGAGCGTCCGCAGCTCGTGTAAAGCCTTCTTAGCGTCGTCCGGATGCAATAAATAGCCATGATAATGATAGTCGTATTCCATAAAGCCGACGCCTTTACCTGGAATGGTATGGGCAATGATCATAACTGGCTTTTCTACAATTGCCCGGGCCAGCGCGCAGGCATCGATAATTGCTTCCATGTTATTTCCGTCAATCTCTAGCACATGCCAGCCAAACGCTTCCCATTTAGCTGCCAGGTCTTCCAGCGGCATAACGTGTTCTGTTTGGCCATCAATCTGGATATTATTGCGGTCAATGATGCCAATGACATTATTCAGCTTGTACTTGCTGGCCAACATGGCCGCTTCCCAGATATTGCCTTCGTCCAGCTCGCCGTCGCCCATGACAACGTAGACCCAGCGATGCAGGTCTTTATTCATGCGCATTGCCAATGCCATACCGGCTCCTTGGCTTAAGCCGCAGCCAAGCGGCCCGCTGGTATTTTCCAGCCCGGGCAATTTGGTCCGTTCAGGGTGACCCTGAAGGCGTGAGCCCAGCTGCCGTAATGTTAGCAGTTCTTTCTCTGGAAAATAGCCGGCGTGCGCCATCGCGGCGTACCGGACCGGAACCGTATGTCCGTTACTTAAAAGCAATATGTCGCGCTGCTCCCAGTCTGGATTTTTGGGATCATGCTTCAGCACGTCAAAATAAAGCGCTGCGAAGATATCTGCCATACCAAGTGGACCGGCGCTGTGGCCGCTGCCGGCGTGCTCCAACATAGTAATAATGCTTTTGCGGATATCGTTGGCTTTTGTTTCGAGGTCAGGGATAGTATATGTTTTCGCCATGTTGCTTATGATTATACCAAACTACTGTCTCGGTGTAGCTTTTAATTTATTCTATTTACAAGTTTTACTCGTCAATGACTTCATTGCGCTTTATCTCGGGTGCGTTAGTACCGCCGTTTGACTCAGTAGAGTTCCTGTTGCTATAGATATATAAGCCAACTCCACCTATTACTAACACTAGCAGTATAGGCACTACGATTTTGAATGATTTATTGTTTCTTGTATTAATGTTCTACTCCTAACTTATGACGATTATAAATTATTTAATAGTATCCACAAGCAAATTGTAAGCAGCTTGGGCATCATCTGATTTTTGGATGAAGCCGCCAACGTTTAGCACATCAATACCGCCGTCAGCCAGCTGTTTAGCGTTTTCGGCGTTAATACCGCCATCCCAGCCAAATTCAAGGTCCGGGTGGTGAGTCTTGGCTTCCTGAACCTTTCCTAGCATTGCTAGATCGGCTTTACCCCCAAAGTGACCCAAATGGCCGCTAAAAATCAGTAGGTGGTCAAAACTATTTATAATTTGTTCTATGTTAGCAATTGGCGTATCAGGTAAAATAGCCAATCCGGCCAATATCCCCTCTTTATGAAGCTCAGCAGCGAAGTGCATGTGATGGAACATTGATTCAACATGGATAATTACCATGTGCGGTTGAAGATGAATGAGTTTTTCGAGATGATCTGGTGGATTTTGATACATAAGATGAATGTCAGCCTTAACGCTGTGCGGCCACCAAAGCTTATCAAGAGGTATCGATGCCGGCGAAGCAAATTCACCGTCCATTAGGTCTATCTGCATACGCTCTGCGAACGGTGCTATCCGCTTCATCTGTTCAGCGTAACTGACTTCATCGCTGGCTAATATGGTAGGGGAAATAGTGTTCATTTTATATATCAAGTTTCGCTATACGCCGTGTGTGTCGTTCAAGATCAGAAAAAGGCGTGTCCAGCCAGACGGTTACCGCTTGTTCGGCCGCTTCTGACGTTAAGAATCGGCCCGCCAAACTGAGCATATTGGCGTCATTGTGTTGTCGGCTAAGCCGTAGAATTTCGTACTCGTCTGAAGCTTTGTGACCATCTGCGTCAATAACCCCTATTGGGATAGCCGGTCCATAGTAGACGCCGCAGCGCACACCCTTCACACGGTTGGCAGCAATTGCTTCACCTTCGCCACTGCCACCAAAAATAATACCGAATTGGCAAGTGCCGTCAGCCACGGCTTCTGCGGCAGGCTTTATAAAATCAGGGTAATCATCTTCAGGAACGTACTGCGTAGGTCCATAGTTGACACATTCATGGCCCTGAGTTTCCAAGAATACCTGGAGCCGCTGAAGCGGTTCAAAGCCGGCGTGATCAGTACTAAGCGCAATTTTCATAATCTAAATATCAGTATATAGGTTTTGCAAAACAATTGGGAATCTATTCGTGGGTCAGTTTGCCCACATCGGCAACTAATTCAACTAAACGGTTGCTGTAGCCCCATTCGTTGTCATACCAAACAACAACTTTAACCATATTTCCGGCGACGACATTTGTAAGCAATAAGTCTACGGTTCCCGAGTGGCTATTGCCAATGTAGTCATGACTAACCAAAGGCTCTTCGCTAACTCCAAGAATTCCCTGGTAATACGGTTCTTTGGCAACTTTTTTAAAAACAGTATTTATTTCTTCAATGGTAGTATCGCGTTTCAGAACCAGTGTTATATCACTGATTGAAACTACAGGGGTTGGTACTCGGATACTTAAGCCATCAAATTTCCCTTTTAGACTTGGTACCGTCAAGGCTGTTGCGGCAGCTGCGCCGGTGGTTGTTGGCACAATATTAATAGCAGCTGTTCGGGCTTCACGTAGATCTTTGCTGGGCGCATCCTGGATGCTTTGGCTAGCCGTATAGCTATGGACTGTTGTCAACATGGCTTTTTCAATGCCAAAATTGCTTTCCATAATATCCATAACAGCTGCGGCGCTGTTGGTTGTACAACTGGCATTGCTAATAATATCGCCAGCATCTTTTAATTCGTCTTCGTTGGCACCAATTACAATCGTTTTTATTTCGGGACTTTTTGTTGGCCCTGACAATACGACTTTCTTGGCACCAGCTTTTATGTGGAGCTGGGCATCTTCAAATTTAGTAAAACGGCCGGTTGATTCAATCACGACATCAACGTTTAAGTCTTTCCAGGGCAGTTCAGCCGGATCTTTTACGGCATACACCGGTATCTTTACTTCATTCACAATCAAATGCGTATCATCAAAACTCACGCTATGTGCGTATTCGCCATAATTGCTATCATGCTTGAGCAAGTGCGCTAATGTCTTAGTGTCGGTCAGGTCATTCAAGCCAACGATCTCTAGATCGGTTCGGTCAAATGCTGCCCTAAATGAGATGCGCCCTATGCGACCAAAACCATTAATTGCTACCCGTGTTTTCATGTGTCTGCCCACCTGTTTATGTATCTATGGTTTTAGTATGTCAATAAACGTGAGCAGTTTCAATAGATTACTTGCCGTAACGGCTAATGCATTCACCGATTATACGCTTAGCATCTTCAACGTCGCCCCAGCCTTCAACAATTGTAGAGCCTGGCTTCTTTAAGTCCTTATAATGCGTGAAGTGATGTTCGATCTGTTCTTTCCAGCGCACTCCTAGATCATCAAGCGAATGGATGCTATCACCTGTATGCCGATCATCGGCTGGTACAACTACAACTTTATGATCCGCTTCGCCGTCATCAATAAAGTTCAGAATACCAATTATGCGAGCTTTGAGCAATAATCCAGTTGGTAGTGGTTCGGGTGAGATTACTAAGGTATCAAGCTCATCACCATCGTCATCCAGCGTACCGGGGATAAAACCGTAGTTGCACGGTTTGGCAAAGATTTTGGGCTCTACGCGGTCAAGCTCAAAACAGGCCAGCTGGCGATTCCACTCAATTTTTAAACTGGAGCCTTGTGAAATTTCAATTACAGTATTGACAATACCATTGTCAATATCGCCCGGGGTTACTACTTTATTAAAATCTGGCATTATAATCACCTCGCTTCGTTAACAGATATATTTACTCTATACTTTATACCATATGATTTTAATAGCACATCGAGGTGCCGCTGGTATTGAACCCGAGAACACACTTCCAAGCATCGAGGCAGCACTTCTTGAAGATGTCGATATGATCGAGTTCGATTTGCGCGTCACCAAAGATAACCACCTCATTTTATCGCACGACGCTAACTTGTTGCGTATTGCCGGCATTAATCGCAATATCTCTGATATGACACTTAAGGAAATCAATATTACCGTAACGAAAAGCGGATATCCCATACCAAGTCTCCGCGAAGTTTTTGAAATTACCGGCGACATGCCGTTGCTATTGGACTGCAAAGGTAAAGGATGGGCGAAGCTGGTGCATCAAGAATTAAAAATATATAACGGCCCGACACCAACAGTTACTGCTATTGATACTGCCGAGATGCTAATTTTTTCAAAACTGCGACCTAATATTGAGACTTATGTTTCCGAGCTGACTCGACCCTTTGAAGGTATTTACAAAGCCAGATTACTTAACTTTACTGGCTTATCGCTGAACTTCTGGGTACTTAATCCACTTGTATATTTATATGCAAAAATTAATAAGCGGAAGTTTATGATTTTTACGGTAAATAACCTTTTTTTAGCTCGTTTTTTGCATCTGCTTTATCCAAGCGCGGCCATTATAAGCAATTATCCCAACAAACTTGCACCGCTTAAAAAGCGATGCCGACACAAAGTCTAGACTGCTGTCGGAGTTTTAACAGTTCGACGCTCTAACTCTTCTAAATACTTACGCATTGTCAGCGCTGCTGTGGCACCTTCGCCGACTGCACTGGCGATCTGCATGGTTGCGCCGCTCCGTACATCACCGGCCGCAAATACGCCGGGAATATTTGTTTGTAAGTTTCCATCGGTTATAATCAGACCAATTTCATCGAGTTCAATCTGGCCTTCCAAGAACTGTGTATTTGGCTGAAGACCAACAAAGACGAATACGCCGTCCGTCATAAAATCCGTGGAAACGCCGTCCTTAGTACCAATAACCTTAACAATCTTGTTATCTTCGGCAATGATCTCTTCGGTTGGGGTGTTGAAGTGTACCGTGATTTTATCAGTGTGCTTCAATAGATCTTTTTGCAATACTTCTGATGCGCGCATTTTAGGACCGCGTACCAGCAGGTCGATTTGTGTAGCATATCTAGTGAGGAAAATAGCTTCTTGAACGGCTGAGTTGCCACCACCGACTACCACAAGTCGCTTGTCGCGGTAAAAGGCACCGTCGCAGGTAGCGCAGTAGTGCACGCCACGGCCAAAGTACTCAGCTTCGCCAGGAACACCAATTTTTTTATAGTCGCTACCGGTTGCTATCAGCACTGCCTTGGCTTGTACTTGTCCGCTCGTTGTTTCTAAATTTATCAAATCTCCAGCGCTAGCAATATGGGTAACTTCACCGAGTTCAATTACCGCTCCAAAGCGTTCGGCTTGCTTATACAGCTTGTCGCCAAGCTCAAGACCAGCTACGCCTTCAGGAAAACCAGGGTAGTTGTCTACCCAATCCGTAATTGCCGCCAGACCGCCAATAACACCTTTTTCAAACAATACCGTATCAAGGTCCTCACGGGTGGTGTAAATAGCTGCTGATAATGCCGTAGGCCCGGCACCTATCATCACTACATCATGAATTTTTCTTGCTTCACTCATAATTTTAACTGCCGCCTACGCAACTGCTGGCGCAAGTTTTGCTAAGTTATAACCCACCACCACCTCTTTGCTATCATCATCTTTGGTAATGATAGTCACCGGGACAGCCAACTGACCGCTTAGTTCAAAAGCTTCCTTTTGCCGCTCCGGATGTTCATCCAGATTTACTTCTTCGTATGCAATATCTTTGGACTTCAGCCATCTCTTAACCATGACACAATATGCACAGGTGTTAGTAGTGAAAATAGTTATATTTTTTGGCATGGTATGGATCCTTTTATTTACTTAGAATTTTTACTTTGTTTAAGTATGACATTATATATAGCGTTTGTGGTTGCGTCAACTACGCTATATGTTGTGTTTATTGCACATTTAGTAATTCAATTGTGAATACTAAATCGGAGTTAGGCGGAATGGTTGGCGATGGTGACTGTTCACCATAAGCTAGTGCCGCTGGGATAACTAAGGTTCGCTTGCCACCAACTTTCATACCGACTACGCCTTGGTCCCATCCCTTGATAACCTGGCCGCCGCCGAGGTTAAAGGTAAAAGGCTGACCACGGTCAACTGAACTGTCAAATTTAGTACCGTCTTTTAAGGTTCCAGTATAGTGTACCGTTACACTTTTACCGGCAGCTGCTTCGGCTCCGGTTCCTGGTACGGTGTCAGTTGATTGTAATTCCATAGTTGCTCCTTCTGCTGGTTGAACAGTTTTAGTTTGATCTGCCTGTAATTGATCGAGTTGTTTCTGTAAATCAGCTGATTCACTAGCCGTGGTTGATGTTTCCGCGTCTTTATTTCGCGCTGCATCAATGATGACCGATATTGTAATAGCGACTGATGTTAAAAAGAAGACAGCTACGATAACTAAAATGAATATCCGCTGCGTATTATTCTGTGCACTCAATGTTTTGTCTCTCCCCTCATTAAACTCCGGAACGCTGACGCCCCTGCCTATATTGACTTTTATTCTACCATAGGTGGAGTAAGAGTCCACCGTTTTGGCTGGTTTGGAAATCCATGTTTTGCCGATTGTAAAATTTCGTCGCCCAGTCTGGTAGAACGAAATGGGTAATCAGAATCTGGCAGTCCGTCAAGCGGAAACCACATCGGTTCATAAAAATCTGTGCCGGCGTTATTGGCCTGTAATTCTTCACTATCAAGGTGCAACTGGGGTTCTCCACTAACATATTCACATAGATAGATATATTGTGTTCCCCATCGCTTGTCATTCGGCTCTTCAATAAAAACTAGTTGTGGATTTTTAACGCTAATCATGGTCTCTTCAGCAAGTTCACGGTGCAACGTTTGTACTGGATCTTCGTTCGGCTCAAGCCGGCCGCCAGGGATAACCATGTACTGCCTACCGTCCGTCTTACGGCGACGCATAATTAATAACGAGTCATTATGTATAACAATGCCCCGAGCGGCTTGCCGCAGTATCATATACGTTTAGCGCCGGCTGTTTTTTGTAGCGTTTCGGCTAACTTATCAAGTATTGCCGACAATATGCCTTCGGTTAGCGTTCGTTCATAGCTGGTCAAAGTGAGTCGATAGGTAACTCGTTTTTTATTTGAGCCAGCTGCTTGGTAGATATCAATCGGTTGAAAATCAATCGTTTGATCAAGTTCTGGTAAGTTTTCTAAGGCAGCTTCTAAGGCTTCTGTTACCTTACCGTAAGAAAGCGATGCATCAACTTCCAGACATATATCCTGCGATATACTTGGGTAGCGTGACAATGGCGTATAAGCGTCCTGCGGCGTTGCAGCTAACAGCTGATCAAGATCTATTTCAAAACCAGCACAAAAAGATGGTAGCTTTAATGCCTTAGCAACGGTTTGTTTATATTCTCCAACTATTCCAAGTAATTGGCCGGTGTTAACTACCATCACCAGTGCGCTTCGCTTAGGTTCAAACGGCACCGAAACTGGATGCTCAGCAGGCTCTGTTATTGGTGTGTATGTAAGCTTTACTCCCACTGTCTCAGCTAATTTATCCAGGAAGACACGTGCAGTATAATAGGACGCATCGGTGCGAAGTTTATCTGCTGTTACTAGGCTTATCATGGTGTTTTCACCTGGAACTGCATCATCTTTTGAAGCCGGTACTGACGGCGTCTTATTAATCTCAAATAGGCTAAAAGAATCATGGCCGGCTTTAATATTAGGATGGATTTGGGCCAGTAAGCTAGGGGTCAGACTTAGACGGTAATATTGCAAGTCGGGGCTCAACGCATTACTTAATTTATACGCCATATCTTTATTTTGAGCGGCTTTTTCAATCAGCCTGCCGTGAACAAAGCTATACGTCAGTACCTCGTTTGAACCGAAGCTTGCCAATACGGTACGGATACGCTGCTTTAGCGCTAGACTAGGATCGATTGGGGTTGGTGAAGTTGTTCGTTTTGGCATTTCAAGCGGCAACTTATCGAAACCGCACAGTCGTCCAACTTCTTCAACTATATCTTCGGCAATAGCAATATCAGTGCGCCAAAATGGTGCCATAACATTAATCTGCCCCGCCGCCAGATGTGCATCAAACTCTACATTTGACAGCAGCTTTATGATTTCATCATCATTAAGTTGTAAGCCTAAACGGGCATTTATAAAACTACTCTCGATGTTAATTGGATCATTGACGCTAGTCTGACTTGGAAAAATTTTGTCACCCAGATGTTTATCGTCAATAACATTACTGGCCTGCTTAGCGCCGGCTATTTCTTCCATCATCTTCATTGCTTTGGCGATCACACGATCATTTTGGAGCGGGCTCTGACCTTTATTGAAACGGGTTACGGCATCGGTGAAAAGGCCATGCGCCATACTGGTACGGCGAATCGAGTACATATCGAAGTTAGCGCATTCGATAATTATATTTTTTGTTGTATCGTCGACCTCAGTATCAGCGCCGCCCATAACACCGCCCACGCCAATTAATTTTTTGTCAGTTGCAATCATAATTGCTTCGGGACGTGGTTCTAGTATTTTGCCATTGAGCAACGCGACGGTTTCGCCTTTGCTGGGTAAACGAGCAGCCAGAATGGCACCCTTATTACTGCGGGCAGCCACCTTGTCATAGTCGTAAGCATGCAAAGGTTGGCCTGTTACATACATCAGGTAATTCGTAATATCAACGATATTATTGATTGACTTAATGCCAACTCGTGCAAGTCCGGCCTGCAACCACGTCGGACTTGGTTTAATCTTTGTATCTTGCATAGCCACAGCCATAAAACGTGGAACCTGATCAGGGACCTCATTAATAATCGTTAGTTCTAATTCTTTGCTGGTTTTAAAATCAGGTTGTTTCAGGTACCACTGTGGGGAAACAAATGCCTGCTGCTGAATACCAGCAATTTCGCGGGCCACACCCAATACTCCAAAACAATCAGGTCGGTGTGTGAACATTTTATTCTCAATATCAATAATTACGTCGTCAAGACCATACAACTTTCTAAACGGTGTACCCGGCTTTGTCAGCTCGGTGCCAACCTCATTAGTATCAATCTCTAAAATTCCGGCATGACTGTCTCCCATAGCAAGTTCACTCGGGCTGGCGAGCATGCCGTTACTAATGGTTCCGCGTAGTTCCCTGGAGCCGAGTATAAACGGTTCTTTGTCGGCAGTATTTGGTACGGTTGAGCCTGGCGGCAGCCAGGCGGCAGTTAGACCAACGCGGACGTTGGGAGCACCGCACACAACTTGAACGTGGCCGTCCGGGTTGCGTTCGACGTTCTGCGCCACCTCACCGTCATCAACCCAGCAAACACTTAATTTATCGGCATTTGGATGCTTCTCGCAGGAAACAACTTTAACAACCAGTACGCCGTCATACTTAGGGCCGGTAAGTTCAATCGATTCAACTGCACCTAACTGAGCTCCGATTTTTTTCACTAAATTATCAACACCGTCTGAATTAAGATCGACGTTACTGTTCTGCTGCGCCCAGTTTAAACTTACTTTCATATTAGAATTGCCTCAAGAAATCTAATTTAGCGCTATTAAAATGTCGGATGTCTTCAATTTCGTTCTTCATCATAACCATCCGTTCAATGCCTTGGCCCCAGGCAAAACCGGTGTATACCGCAGGGTCTATACCAGCCATACTTAGAACATTCGGATGAATCATGCCGCAGCCCAGTAACTCAAGCCACTTCTGCTCTTCAGAGTCATCTTTGCGCAGAATGGTAGGACGCTCTACCGCCATTTCAAAGCTCGGTTCGGTAAATGGAAAGTAAAATGGCTGCAATTTAGTTTGCAGTTCTTCGCCAAAATATTCATTCAGGTAGGCCTGCAAAACGGCTATTAATACACCAGCGTGCACGTCTTTACTAACATACACGCCCTCCAGTTGATGAAAGGTATGCTCATGTGTCGCATCAAGATCTTCATTGCGAAAAACTCGTCCAGGAATAACGTACGCAATAGCGTCTCCTTGTTCTAGCAAATGCTTTTTTTCAGATAATATGCGGTTTTGCATCGTGCTGGTATGGGCTGGAGCAATCAAGCCTTCTTCGGTCATAAATGTATCATAATCATCACGCGCCGGGTGACCTTCTGGAAAATTCAAACTGCCGAACATGTGGTAATCGTCATCAATTTGGCGGGATTCTATGGCCGCAAAACCCATGCGGGCGAAGATGTCCAGGATGTGATTAATTTCCTGTGTCAACGGGTGCAGTGAGCCTTCAGGAGCACGTCCCACTGTTGGACGTTCGGCTGGTGGAGTATTTACGTCCCAAGGGGCGGTCACGTCAATCTGTTTCAACTTTAGGGCAGGATCTTGCTTTGAATTCAAAGCTGTTTCCAGCTGCAGTCTTAACGCGTTGACTGCTTTACCAAATGGTCCTCTTTCCTCAGGTGGTAACGTCTTCAGTTCATCAAACAAACTCTTTAGCTCAACGCTGCGTAACACCGTTTGGTCACCCTTTTTCGCTCGCAAAAGCAAACCCTCAACAATTGTTTTGTTTATCATATCTGTTTATTGTAGCAAAAATTACTTGTTAAAAACGCTAAAGTTCATGATTATTTAATAAATGACGTGTATCGTAGATAGTATGAAACCGTCAAAGCGCGTTACAAATCAAGATCTTCTGACTATTTTGCAGGAGTTTATGCAAATGACCGCGGATAATTTTATACGATTAGAAAATAGAATTGAGCGACTTGAGCGTGTGGTTACTGAGGTTAAACAGGAACAACTCGTCCAAAGGAAAATTATGAAAGATGTTCTTTATGAAGTTGCCTACACTAAGCACGCCGCCAATGCATAAGTAAAATTACTATGTCAGATTACTGATATACGGAGTTGATCGTGGTAAAATATCCGTATGGCAAATTTTTCTCTTGATATTGTTTCCGATTATGACAAGGCCGAGATGAACAATGTTGTAGAGCAGGCAAAAAAAGAGCTTAGTAATCGTTATGACCTTAAGGGTACTCAGGCCGAGCTAGATTGGCTAGACAGCGATAAAACCGGTTTAAAAATTACTGGTGATAGCGATTACCATATCGACGCCATCTTGGATATTGTCCGCAAGAAACTAGCTACTCGCGGCCAGAGCCAGAAGGTACTTGACGCGACCAAGGAAGCTACGGTGAGTAATCTCAAAACCACCAAAGAAGTGCCGTTCAAAAAAGGTCTAAACGCTGAAAACGCCAAAAAAGTCACTGCCGTCATTCGCGAACAGTATCCAAAAGTAAAACCACAGATCCAAGGCGACGAGGTGCGCGTCACCAGCCCCAAAAAGGACGAATTGCAAGGAGTCATGCAATTACTTCGCGCTCAAGATTTTGATTTTCCGCTTGATTTTACTAATTTCCGCTAGCGATGATTTTCGATGCTGTCCAAATATTCCCAAATTAGCTTGTCAACATCGTGCTTCCAGTCTTCAGATTGATAAAAGAAAGTGGTTCCCGCACCGGCTACCGCATTTTTTCGCAGTCTTCGGCCGTATGATATATACATTCTTTCTTTGAGTTCTCTGCCATTCATAATTCCGCCTGAACTCACTACATCTAGTTTCGTACTCATGGCAAACCAGTCAGTCTGTACGGCCGCATCCTGTGCCGTGGCTGGACCACTCAAGCCGCCAATATTACCTGGTACTCCCAAGATTGGATTTCCGTCAGCATCTAAAGGCCTATGTCCTGGCCAAGTGTTTGGCGTAAATATGGTTGATACATTTTGAGATTTTTCGATTGCACGTATTACATTGCGAGTATTAACCAAGTCATCCTGGGGTGAAACTCTTACAAATATTTGTTCAAATTTAGATACCACATCAGTTAGTCCAGCCAGAACGGTGTACAAGGCCGCTGGATCTCGGCTTAATATTTCGTGACGTCCACCGTCTTCTGATATTACGTTTGGACATCCAGCGTTTAAAATAACCGCGTGTGCTCCGGCTTCATAAGCGCGTCGAACTAGTTCTTTACTTTCCTCAATCGGTTCCTCGCTGACAGGCGCAACATTGACGATCAGAAACTTTCCAAATGATTCTGCAATAGCTACCATTTCTGGAATGTCTTTTTCGACTTTATCAATTCCCTGATTCTCCATGCCAATTGAATTGGTAGTTTCTCCGGTGTCAGAATCATGGTGATATACAACTCTGTCATGTAGTCCAGTCTCGGGATTCCAGGCATTGCCCAAACGTTTTTCTAGTGTAAAAGAACCAGGCTCTAACCAGCCGACACCAGTCCGAGCCATAGCTGCCACGTCTTCAGCACTTTTTAACACTCCACCCGCATTACCATACGGGCTGTCAACTTCCAAGTGACCAATTCTTATTTCATTCATGTTGTTTTGCTCCTTATAGTTAACAGTGCTAAAGCGGCCACGGTTTGCGGGGTAATGATATGGGTGTAACTAGGGCGAAGCTTGACTTCAGTATCAGACACACCTGCTTTAACTCGAATAATTCGTCCAACCAGTGGTGCTCCAAGTGTTTTTCTGTCAATAAGTAGAAATGGATTATGGCCATATCCAGGCATGACTGTCTCTTCCAAGTAGTGGGGATTAGTGTGATGCCCAATTGATATGTGAGTTTCTGAACCATCTTCTATGGGAATGTTAAACCGCTTGCGAGGAGCAATACACATTTTTTGAAACACATCATCCATAGATAAACGGCCTTGTTCAACTGCACCCATCATTAAAGGAATCATAACCGTGTGATTCGTGACGCCAAACGCCGGATTTTTACCTTCTTTGTCACTTCGTCGGTGTGGCGCGCAGTCGCTGGCGATAATATCAATGTGCTTCATGTTGGCCCATAAAAAATCAACGTCTTCTTGAGGTTTGAGACTTGGTTTCATGCAGCCGTAGCCACCAATTTGCTTACGAGTATCAGCATTCAAGAATAAATGATGAATGGTTGCTTCGCAGGTTAAATTCATGCCGTTCTGTTTGGCATCAATCACGGCTTGGAATTCTTGACGGGATGATACATGAGCTATATGGATTGGAATCTTCTTGCCATATAAGCGGCACATGTCTTGGAGTACTTCGCCGACACCTGCGTCTTCTAGATGAAGAATGACAGGTTTTTCAGGATTATGTTTATGCCACAAGCCGGCTATGCGCGGAAGTAATGTTTTGGGAACATTGTAGCCCCCGGTACTCTCATCTCCCCAGAGCTTTAAAGCCATTACTTCATCTTTGATTTCAAAAAAATTTTGTTCAGTAGTTTCGGCATCAAGCTGGCGGCGTTGTTTATCTTTAAAAATCTCTTCCGGATTAATGCCGGCATACACAGCCATTGGTATTAAGGAGTGTTGCTGGATAGCAGACTGCATGGCGTGGACTGAGCGCAAGTCAGATATTGGGTACGGCACCGTCGTAGTTTTTTCGGGCATCCAAGGCGCGTATTTGCGCATCACCTCATTAGGCATAGCGCCACCGCCTGTGAAACCTGATCTAATTGCTGCCTTGGTATAGGCCGCAAGACCAGCCTTACCTTCTACGCCACCATTAATTTCTACAAAAGCATCTTCGGTAATACCATCTGTAACACGCGGATGCATGTGCGCGTCAAACGGTCCCGGCAAAAATACAATATGATTTGACCCAATGCGCTCCAATCCCATTGATGAAACTATAAATAGGCAACGTTAATTACACAAGCATAAGCGATTTAAACTGGTTTATTTACGCTCGATAGATTCGCGGGTGTTTTCAAATAATGGTCCAATCAGAGGAATTTCATCAAAGAGTGACAAAATCCAGATCAGAAATCCAATCAATAATGTGGCTCCCAACACACCGCCAGCGCCAAACGCTATACCTCGTAAAAAGTTGTGAAAATATAGTCGCTTTTGGTCGATGTACTCACTAGCAAACAAAATTTCTAGCGCCCTGGCAATCTCTTTGTGATTGCGCTGGATCAAGTCTTTTTCCTGTTTTTTCTTTTTTCGTTTAAATATATCCATTACTTAACCCTATTCATCGGTTTGTGGCTTGTCAAGAATTAATGGTTCAATGGCAGGACTTGTTCGGGCGATTTTGATAACGTCTTTATCAATCTTTTTAAGCTCTTTGTGAGCGTTATTATAGTGATTTACCGTAGTGCCGAGGCTACCGCCTAGTTTTTGCATAAATGATTCATAGGCAGCGATATGTGTGCCTAGTTGTCCAACCCGTAGCTGAATCTCTTTGGCCTGGTCTTCGATCTGTAGGCTGCGCAGACCCTGTAGTACTGTTTGCAAGTAGGCCATAAAGCTGGTTGGGCTAACAATAATCACCTTTTTGTCGCGAAAGGCGTATTCTAGCAGGTCGCGAGCAGTGGTGCCGCTAGTGCCGACTTTGTTAATTAACAAGTCATAATAAATCGCCTCGCTGGGGATGAACATGAAGGCAAAGTCCATGCAGTTCTCATCGGGCCGAATGTACTTAGCTGTTTCATCAATTCGCAGCTTCAAGTCATTGCGAAAAGCAGTCATTAGCGATTCGCGACGTGATTTATCTTTTTCTTCAATTAAGCGGTTATAGTTTTCCAGACTAAACTTAGAGTCAATTGGCAAAATTTTACCCCTATCCAAAAAAATGACGGCGTCGACAATCTCACCATTGTTAAATTTGTATTGCAGCTGGAATCGATCGGGCGGCATGACATTTTCTAGCACCTGACCCAAGTAATATTCGCCCAGCACACCGCGTTGTTTAGGGTTTTGTAACACGTTTTGCAGCGTCTTCAGCTCATCTGCCACGTCTACAACCCGTTTGTTTGTTTCATCAAGTTTGGTCAGCCGTTGCGTCACATCTTGGACAATCTTAGTAGACTCTTTAAATTGTGCCATCATGCTTTTTTGCATCTGCTCGTTGTTGCGGTCTAATCGGTCATTGATCTGAACGCCTAGAGTATCTTTAAGTTTAATCACACTCTCCGACAAGGCGGTGATATCTTGCTTTATCAGCCCAGCCGCCTGGTCATCCCCGGATTGATTTTTGCCACGCAGCAAGATAAAAACAAAAATTATATTGAGCACCACCAGACTAGCAATAGCAATTTCCATATACTAAGAAGTATACCTTATCTAAAGCTGTCCAGCACCGCTGATTTCAATCGGTTTTCTATCACCAGGATCAAGCGCTATGCCTTCCACGTCAACACCAGCCGTTATCTCATAGGTGTACCGTATATTGCCGGCCATATTTTCAAATTTTTGGAGCTTATCAAATACGTGAGCAATCTGGCCATCGCCCAAAATTGTATTTGATCCCGCAGCTTGAAGTTGATACTGAATAGTGACCGGCACAGAAACAGGAATATTGGGCTGCAGGGTAAAGGGCTGTTCGTGTATAAAACTGCCGAGCACGAACTCGCTTGCATCGGGTCTAGTTCCACTATCTTCCTCGAAAGCATTATTATTTTCGTGACGGGTCCGCACTAATCGAACCACTACTTTATTTATTTGCTGCGGTTGGTCAGCAACAATTTCTAAGGTAGCGTTAAGCGTTAAATCATCAGTCGTAATCACCGCCGGTGCCTGTAGCGTTACCTTAACTCCTCCATGATTTAAGTTTTTTTTAATTGCGCTGAAAAAACCCACGCTATTAGTACTCCTCTACATGTTCGTCATACTTTTCTTCTATACGATAATTATGGTCTGAATCTACACGGTGGTCAACATCAATATATTGATGAGCCAGCTGTACCACAAAGCCAACCACAATCACACCTATTAGCAGCAGTACTGTTTGCAACTGTATGAGCTTTGATGCATCTGTCTTGGCGTGAATAGTAGGGATAATATCGCTTAGAGCAATGTAAAGCAGAAAACCGGCGCTTAAACCAAGTAGTATGCCGATGGGGAGTTTATCGTCCGAACCAAGAGCATAGGTGAGTACAGCAGCTACCATAGTTGCTACTGCGCTCAGAGCGTTGACTACTAGCACCTTGCTCCGCCGCATACCTTTTGAAAGCAGCAATCCAAAATCTCCAATTTCCTGAGGAATTTCATGCGCCGCCACTGCCAGCGTAGTAACAATTCCAGTTGGGACACTGATAAGAAATGCTGCCGCGATCGCCACTCCGTCCAAGAGGTTATGGATTGTATCTCCAGCAATAATTAAACTAACAGACGGGTCTTTATGTTTGTTGTCGTCCTCATGGTGATGATGGAACCAGCGCAAAAATCGTTCGGCAATAAAAAAAAGTAAAATTCCAACTAAGGCGGCTAGTAACACTGTTTCAGCCTGGCCTTCCTCAATTCCCTCCGGCAGCAAATCCAGAAATACTGCCGCCAACAGGGCTCCGGCGGCAAAGGGCGTGGCGTATTTAATAAGCAGGCCAGAGATATTTTTGCGGCTGAGCAGCAATATGCCACCTGCAAGGGAAAATAAACCGCCGATTAATGAGAAAAAGATGACCGTTAAGTAATCGCTCATAGCTCACACTATATAGTTGCTTTTTTTATTTTGCAAAAGTGTCGCAATTTTATTACACTTGTTGCAATATGTCCGACTTAACGCCGTATGCGCATGATCTATACCATAAGAAACTGAAAGCAGCTAAGGCCAGCGATACTACGGCTCGCTCAGCAGTTTTTGGCATGCTCTACAAAAACGGGCACACGCCGCTGACTATGCACGACCTCATTAGACTTACCGAAGATTATGCTGATCGCGCCAGTGTGTATCGTTCAGTTAAATTACTTGAAAAAATTGGAATTATCCGCCGAATGCATATTGGCTGGAAATATAAATTAGAATTAAGTGATGATTTTCATGGGCACCACCACCACATCACCTGCGTAAAGTGCAGCGAAACGCATGCTACGCACTACGATGAGAAGCTTGAAACCTTACTTGCAAAGCTTGCGGCCAAGCATGACTTTTTCATCACTGATCACCAACTCGATATTAAGGGTGTCTGCAGCAACTGCCAAAAAAAATAACTTATTTGCTTTTACGTTTTTTGGAATGGGCTGAAAGAAGAACCCATGCCAGCATAACTCCAAATAAAACAAAGAATCCAATAAAAACCGACATGCCATATTTACTTGAATTAATACCTTTGACTTTAACTCGGGATGGATTGGCTGAGTTGTAATACACACTATCCAGGCGCTCGCCGACTTGATATTGGCGGACAGCTTCTTGCTTTGTTGTATATTTTTGGCCGTTTGCTTGGTAATCAATAGTTACCAGGTAAGAGTTGCAGGAATCAGACGAACCTCTGCAAGGTATTTCTTGACGCTTAGCTACTATAGCCTGCGAAGATTGGACATAACCATTTGGTATCCTGTTCTCAATCCACATCAATAAAAAGACAGAAACAGCCATTCCAATAAAAAACGTGGTCATTATAATAGTGGTTTTTGTTGAGATACTGCGAGTAATGCGGCTGCCTTTAGCTGGTAGTTTTAATTCAGTCGTCACAATGGCTTCCTTTGAAAAGTCTATCCGCTCAATATCTTTGAATAGTTCACTATTTAAGATGGTTAATCTGTGTAGAATGTCTTGGTAATCTTGAGCATCTAAGATCTTCCCAGTCGGTGTTGTTACATATACGTATAAATGCTGTGGAGTTAACTCGATATTGTAATCTTTATAGTTGTCAATCAGGTACGCCATGTTGCCGGGGTTAAAGATGCGCAAAATTTCATTTTCTGCGTCTTTTGGTCCATAAAGCGTAAAATACGAACCAAAATCACCCTCTAGATCATACTCATGAAGGCTTATTGATTTATGATTTAAGACACTCCGGTTAGTTTTTGAAACTAGTAAAAACTGTAAGCCTTCCCCGTCAAGCGTGAACTCTGCGACTGTAAAAACCGAATCTGACCGGGAGCTACTATCGGCCGAAGCAAACATATACTCATATAGGCGAAAATCGTAGTCCTGTAAGTTCCCCGAAGCAATCCATGGGGTAAAATAGGCATCGCCTATACGAATTGCTTCATCAAAAATAACACCGTCTACTCCTGTTAAAGCTGGTTTTAATAACGTCTGAAAGTCTAACCCATTTTTTTCTGCAAAAATCTTAGCTTCCAACTGTTTTGCTTCTAGCTTCTTCCACGCTACAAACAAAGCAATTCCGATCACTGGCAGTAACACCCCAAAGCCGGCTAGTAATGATATAACCGAGAATAGTATTCCTGCACCAATCAAAGTAAAGATGACTGGTTTAGAATTTTTGTAATTTACTGGTGAGGATTGGTGTTTATTTTGGTACATACGAGATAAGAACAGTATAGCAAATTAATAGAACCCGGCTGTATAGCCAGGTTCTTGGGAAGCCTCACACTTCCATGTATTACTGTATGCTCGTTTTTTTAAAATCGCAAGCGATTATTTAGCATTTGCGCGTTTTCTTTTATTTGGATCAAGTTCACGCTTACGCAGGCGCAGACTTTTTGGCGTAACTTCCAATAATTCGTCTTTTTCAAGAAAATCTAAGCATTGTTCAAGGCTAAAAATAGTTGGTGGCGTCAACTGAACAACGCCATCGCTACTAGAGCTTCGCATGTTAGTTAGTTGCTTAGCTCGACAGACATTAATTTCCATGTCCTCACCTCGAGTATTAAGACCGATGATCTGCCCGGCATAAACTTTTTCGCCGGGGCCAATAAAACAAATACCACGAGCTTCGACATTTTGCAGTGCATACGGCGTAGTCGTACCAGGTTCATAAGAAATTAATGTGCCATTGCGCAGTTGCTGGAGTGCCTGACCCTCTGGTTTATAACCGGCCATCAGGCTGTGCATAATGACAGTGCCTTTAGTATTGGTTAAAAGCAAACCCTTAGCACCCAGTAAAGACCGAGTTGGAAGTTCATAAATCAGCTTAGTGACGCCTTTAGGACTGGCGAACTGTTCTTTAAGCGTCGCCCGCCGAGCCCCTAGTTCTTGTTGGACAGTACCAACGTGCTCGGCAGGGACTTCCACAATTAGTTCTTCGATTGGCTCTTCTGTTACACCCTTATTGTCACGGGTAACTACCTGCGGTCGACCAACTTCGAATTCAAAGCCTTCTCGGCGCATTGTTTCGATCAAAACGCTCAAGTGCAGTTCTCCGCGGCCGGCAACCAAAAAGCCGATTCCTTCTTCGCTCACCTGCAGCCCCACATTGATTTCAAGTTCTTTTTTAAGTCGGTCGCCAATCTGGCGGCTGGTGTTAAATTCTGCCTCGGTGCCTTTTAGTGGGCTGGTGTTCGGACCTAAATAAATTCTCAACGTTGGTGCTTCAACTTCAAGTACCGGTAACGCATCAGGGGTATCAATGTCGGTAATCGTTTCCCCAATTTGAGCATCAGACAGGCCGGTTAGCTGTACAATATCGCCAGCTACACCTTCTGGAACTTCAAATTTGCTGACGCCATGACTCATAAATACCAAGTCAATTTTGCCTTTTTGAATGGTACCGTCTTTTTTACATAATGCTACCTGACTACCGGCCTTTACATTGCCCCTAGTAATACGGCCAACCGAGTACTTGCCTTTAAACGTATCCCAGGCTAGTGCGGTAATCAGCATCTGAAAGGGCTTATCTACTTCAACTTCCGGTGCTGGTATATGTTCGGCAATAGCCGTAAAAATATCTTCCAGACCACCATCTACAGTGGGATCTTCTGGCATTTTTGCCCAGGCCTTACCTTCACGGCCAATTGCGTAATAGACCGGGTAGTGCAGTTGGTCTTCGTGAACGGCTAATTCGAGAAATAAGTCAGCTAACTCGTCTTCTACTTCCTTAACTCGAGAACCTGACTTATCAATTTTGTTAATAATGACGATTGGCTTAAGTTCGGCGGCTAACGCCTTGCTTAATACAAATTTGGTCTGCGGCATGGGGCCTTCTTGAGCGTCAACAATCAGCAGGCAGCCATCGGCCATGTTAAGTGTGCGCTCTACTTCCCCGCTGAAGTCGGCGTGTCCGGGAGTATCAATAATATTAACTCGGTAGTCGCCATGCTGAACGGCTGTAACTTTGGCGGTGATAGTGATACCACGCTCTTTTTCTTGGTCGCCGCTGTCCATAATTAAATCTTGGCTCATCTCGGCCTGATTTTCACGAAAGGTTTTTGACTGTTTAAGTAAGCCGTCAACCAACGTGGTTTTACCGTGGTCCACGTGAGCAATCACGGCAATATTGCGAATTTTAGTAGGATCTTGAATTGTTTTCGACAAAATAAACAGACCTTTTTGTTTACATTTATAGAGGTAATTATTACTTAAATTATAGCATACTTGCTAATGTTTTGCAACGAGGAGACGCGTTGCACAGTTTTGGGTACTATACCTGTGTTTCATGAAAACTTAATGAAACGCAGATATAGTACTCCGACGCTCATTGCTAAAAAAGTAAATCAGAGCCAGTTGCGTTTGCGGAAATAACGGACAAACAAAAACATTGAAACAGCAATCAGGATCAGTACTACCACAAAAGCATACTTATAATCCTGCAGTGGCAACCGTACGTTCATGCCAAACAGCCCACCAATAATGGTGGGTATGGCCAGAAATATAGCAATTGAAGTTAAGCGGCGGAAGGTTTTGTTCAAGTTATTGGTGGCGATTGCATCATAAGCTTGGCGAATGTTAACTACTGAGCGCAGGCGCGATTTTGTAAGTTCGTTGAGCTCGCTAGTGTTCAGCATGATATCTTCTACCAGATCACGGTCATCCTCGTACAAGCGCATGTATTTACCAGATTCCAGAGCTTTTAGCACTAAGCCTTGTGGCTGCAGGGCTGACAAAAACTCGTTCAGGTCCTCTTCTAGTTCAATAAAACGGAGAATTTCTACGCTAGAGACATCTTGCCTGCGCAACTGTGAGCGGAAACTCAAAATCTGCTTAGCAATAACATTTAGCTGCAAACGATAGCTACGGTTAATTTGCGCCAGAATGTGGAGAAATGTTTTAGTCTTTTGAGTTGTTAGAACGGGCACAGCGCCGTTTATTATCTGCTCAAGGACACTGTCGTTAGAGCGCATAATAGTAACGATTGCCTTGTCGGTATGAACAATAAGGATTGGATCAGTTGGAATATCGGGGTCTTCCGGGCGGCAGTAGCGAGCAAAAACGTAAGTGGCGCCATTATCTACTTCGACACGAGGAGCTTCGTAGACATCAATAGCGTCGTTCAGAATATCACGCTCTAAGCCAAATTTTTCAGCCACATAGTCTAGCTCTTCAGTGCTAGGTTGAACAACGTGGCACCAAGAGCCGGCTTTTGGCTCATCAATAACTGAAAGCGTGCGAGCACGCGCCGAACTGTGGTAGTTGGTAATCATTTGTCTGTATTGTAGCGGCAATCAGGTGAAAGTGCCAACCTTGGGACATAGAAGACTAACCATAACTGGAGTATAATGACAAATGTGATATAATATATAAATATGTATATTAACTCAGAGCCTACTTTTATCTTATGAACAAATTTAATCTTGCTATCGAACAATCGAAATTGGCGCTACCGCTGGGAAATGAAACGGAATTTGAAGCTATACAACTAGCTACTAACCGACGTGACGATCATCAAAATATAATGATTCCTCGCGTAACAATTCCCTCAAAGGGATCTTATGAAGCAGCACTCAGACAAACCGTTAAGCATTTGCAAGTTATAACCGACCCAGAAACTTACCAGAATTTTGAAATTACCTATAGCGGCGTTGACAGCTTAGAAGATGGGCCGTTTGACACTGAATTTTCCACTTACAACTCAGCTATTAGTAGTAACCCTGGCAATGCCGTCGAATTTGCTGAACATGCCGCCTTGCGGGCTGAAAAACCTCGGTTGTATATTGCGTCTGCAGGTAATGGTTTCAGTAGTTACTTATCTGCTGAGGAACAACGATATGTAAAAACACGCGGTCGCTTTACCTACGATGACTTTGATGGTGACCGTCCAATTACTAAAGCAATCCCGACCATTAGGGCATTAAAGAGAGCCTTAGAAAGCAAAGGCGTTGTAACAGACCGTTTATCATCAAATTCAAGCGGCGCAAATATGTTAACGGCTCTTATGTATGAGTTGCCCGAAGGTACAGTAACGCACGCCTATATGAAGGGTCGGCCCAATTTAGTAGATCAAAGCGCTATAGCACTGGGCTATCGAATGCTGGTTTTAGAAACAAGAGCCAACAATAAAAACAAGGAACGAAGCAAGGACGAATGGGCTTTGATTGATGAAATGGTTGACGAAGCAAAAACAAAGCTGAAACCTGTCATTGATTCGATCGATGCCGAAAGACTTGGAAAACTTGCTATGGTTGCAAAGCTCAGAACTGATTGCGTAGCTTACAGCCGTGGGCCTGATCCGCGTAGAAAAGGTAGATTGCCGGCAGCATATGATAGTGTCCGGGCGCTGCACCGCCAACCCGACGCTAAAGTTACCTGGCACTTCACTAGTAGGGATAGGTTGTATACTGTTGAGCCGCACCGACCTGAGCAGTTTATCCGATATGTTTCTGCGTTGAGCCGTGACAGCAACAACGTTACCGGCCTGGTTACAAACGGCAGCCATGCAGACCATACTCACATACCATCACTTCGCTGGTCTGCTGAAGAATTTGCGTTCGAACAATAATAGATAATAAAGGGGAATTATGTATGGAGAGACAGGGTTCGTTAACACTAACTGTTGATAATAACAAAGCTACTCGTTCCTTGGTATATGATATTCCTCTGCGCACCCGTTTTCCTTCATTAAATGTAAGTATTGATGAGTTAAATACCGTCTATCAACAAGATAAAGAAGCAGCTTTTGCGGAAATATCTGAGAATTATTTTACCATTAAAACTAACCGCTACGGCCCTTCTATAGAAGCGTCTGTTATAGTTGACAGCATCAGCGCTCGGTCTAAGCAAGCCTTACTGATTTTTGCGCCTTTCTCTGATGTTGCTCCGCGCTCTAGCGCTTCGGTAATAGCCGAGTATGTAAATAATCCGGAGCCAAGTTTTCTAGACATTAACCGGGCTCAGCCACATAGCTGGAGCCAGGCAATAAAATCTGGCACAATACACGACTTACTACAGGCCGAGGGTTACCCAATGCCCGTTATAACAATATTTGGGCCATTGCCAATGACTGCTTTTTCCGCCAAAGAGCTGATAGATTATTCTAAGGGCGATTTTACACGTGACAGCAAAATTGCTCTAAGCGCTTTCAACCATGTGCAAGATATGTTGCATGGTCCGAGCAGTGAAACACAGCTAGACGTCAGGCATTTTTACGGCGCATCAATTGGTGCTAGTCACGCTATCGCCAGTGCAGTAGCTTTGGCTCCGAGAAACGATATGCTGGTTGGTAGCGTCACTGCTCAAGAGTTAATACTTGGACCTAAGCATATTTTAGACTTATTAAAGCGCTTCACCATAAAAGGCAGCGTCGGTAATCCTTCTCATGAAAAATTGTCTCAATACGCGCCAAAAATTGAAGAAGTAAGTATGCGACGCCAGGTTGACCAGCACAAAAATGAGCTGCTCTCACATCTGCAAATGCTTAATGGGATGACTAAAGTTCTGTACCTTAACGGACTGACCAACCCCGAACCAATTATTAATGATGTCCGTACTATTGCTAGAAATGGTATACCAATAACGGTAGCAAACGGTGACAATAGTGGTCTCAGCTATCAGACTTATCATTTTCTTAAAGGTATTCTGGGCAAAAATAACATTATTCGCGTCAGGGGCGTCAGCGGCCAAAAAGCCGAACATCTAATTAATGAAAATGTGGTTACGTCAGCTGCGATAGCGTTAGCAGGTATAGATAGAGCATTTCGTTAACTAGACGACTATCTGCTCCCATGGTAGCTCGGCTTTGCCAAAGTGTCCGTAGGCAGAAGTCTGGCTGTAAATTGGCCGAGCCAGATCAAGCCGGTCAATAATTCCCTTCACCGACGTATCTATCAGCTTGTCCTTAAAGGCGTGTAGTTCTTCGTCACTGACGTTTGCCGTGCCAAAAGTTTCAATTGTCTGCATTAAGGGCAGCGGCTGGCCGATAACGTAGGCCAGACCGACCTCACACTTTGTGGCTAGCTTATTGGCCACAATGTTTTTGGCAATATAGCGGGCGGCGTAGGCGCCCGAACGGTCGACTTTACTGGGATCTTTACCTGAAAAAGCACCGCCACCAACCCGAGCATAACCGCCATACGTATCAACTACGATCTTACGACCCGTTAAGCCGGCGTCAGATTCAGGTCCCGGAATATGCCACAAGCCGGTACCATTCACCACAATGTCTTCATCAGCTGGCAGCGGTAACTTGTATGTTTTTAGAATCGGAACAAAAATAGTCTCGATTACCTGTTTTCTAACTGTAGCCGCATCGGTCGCTTCATCGTGAGCCACCGCGGCCACCAGTTTTTCAACTGCTACCGGTACGTCATCTTCATAACGGATAGTCACTTGAGCTTTGCCGTCCGGGCGGAGCCAGGCTAGTTTGCCGCTAATTCGTGAATCATCGATTCGTTTTGCTAAAGCGTGCGCTAAAGCGATGGGCAACGGCAGCAGTTCTTCTGTTTCAGTGCAGGCATAACCAAACATCATGCCTTGGTCGCCGGCACCGTCTTGATCCACGCCCAGCGCAATTTCTGGCGATTGCTGGTGAACATCATTGCTAAAAATAGATTCCTGCGAAAAGCCCCACGCCGGTACCGTGTAGCCAAGCCGCTTAACGGTACCACGAACAATTTCCTCGAAGTTTATTTTGGCAGTCGTTTTTATCTCACCATACAGGCTGATCTGGTTAGCACCGGCGACGGTTTCAATACCAGTGCGACTATGCGGATCTTGAGCCAGTGCGGCGTCCACAATCGCGTCACTGATAGCATCGCAGATTTTATCCGGATGACCAGCGCAAACAGATTCACTGGTAAAAAGTTTAATGATTGGCATAAAAATATCCTTCTCCCAAATATAATTCAAGAGAAGGATACGCATTAGTCACTTTTGTAAATGGCAATATCTTTCCCAGGAATTCCCGGGACTAGTCGGAGCACCGTTGCTTGTTTCCGCGGCCTTCACGCATAGACAAATTGGTTGCTGGCAGGTCAAAAAGCTAGATCTCTCGCTGCACTCTTTATATTTGAGTTGTTAAATTCAAAGGCTGTCTACGAGTATAGCATAGGCATTTCAAATTGCCAGGTGCTTAGAGCGAGCGCCATTACTTAACCGAGTAAACTGACAGAACGGGATACTACCAGAGCCAGCGTGAAGACAGAGACCAGCGCCTGCGAAGCCATTAGCAGTTTAGCAGCATGAGTCAGCGGACGACTGTCGGCCGGCGCAAAGTTAACAGCGTTAGTTACTGACAGATATAAATAATCGGCAAACTGCGGCCGCCAGCTAGGAAATTCGTCGGGATGATCTTGTTGAGTGAATTGAAAGTCTTTGTCATATTTAGACCATTTTGTACTGGTAAAACCAGGACTATCAATCTCCCAGTACCACAGCGCATAAACAATCACATTGGTCAGGAATATAGCGATTGCCGAAGCCAGCAACTGCACGGCGCTGATTTCGGCATGACCGATAATAAGTGAATACAGAACCGCAGCTAAGGTAGCGATATTAGCCAAAGATATGAAGCCAAGCGTTATACCAGCTGTAATTTCCTGTAGTTTTCGGCTGGTGTGGGTATGCATATTAATAGTCGAAGCCAATAGGACTGCCATACCTATTTCACTGGCGATAATCAGGTACTGCGGTCCAAATTCTACGTTTTTACTCCACAACATAACAGCCACTTGTAGCGCGATGGCGCCAAGTAAGGCTATCTGGGCTTGTGCCAGTTCTCTACGACTAATTTTATCGGTAGTTTTTTTAAACATGATCTTGTAGAAGATTTTACTGTTAAATGAATCGAATTACAATCTACGCAGTGCTTGCAAACACAGGTTATTTTAAGAACTCGGTAACCAGTTGCTCGTATCGTACCTGGTCATGATTCCAGGCTCGGGCATGCCCACCGCTACCAAAATCAACAAACTGCACAAGATCTGGACGCGCATCTGCTAATTTCTTACTTGCTGCCTGTGGCACCGTGGGGTCATCGATATTATGAACAATTAGTGTCTTATGTTTAATATCTTCCGGGCCAGTGCTAATGCGCTCCATATTAATCCCTGCCCGCAAATTTGCAGTGACAGTTGCCGGGAAGAACACAAACGATGAGTAGCCGTTCCGTTTTGCCTGGAATCGCAGAATTTCATTAAAGTTAAGCGCCGGCGAATCCAGCATTACCTTAGTTATATTTGTGTTGGCAACGTCGCCAGAACGGCGTAGGTAGTTTTCGGTAATCGAGCCACCCAGCGATACACCGTAGAGCTGTATTTCAGTGGCACCACGGCCTTTTGCATACGCAACGGCCGCTTCTAGGTCACGCCATTCTGTATCGCCAAGATGGGCGTGACCGTCAGGCGACTTTGGGTTATCTGAGTCATTACGGTAATTAATGATCAGCATATTGCCGCCAGATGCTTGAACCGGCATTACAAATCGCAGCATTTCCTGCTTATGAGCTCCGATGCCGTGTACGGCAATTACCCACTTTTGTGATGTCAGGTCACGTGCCGGGATAAACCATGCGCCCATTTTGCCAAGCGGTCCGTCGTATGTCACATCGGAGTAATTAACTCCCAGCGCTGTTTTAGGATCGGTCGTCCAAATATTACCTTGCAAAGAAATCCACTCGCCAGCTGCTGGAGGAGTGGCATGCGGCGCATGTAAAGTACGAACTGATGTACGGAAGGGATCCTGTTTTTCTAACGGCGCACTATAAACTCCGATCATACTACCGTCGTTACGAATTCCACCTATAATACCGTCGACATTATAGGCGCTGCCGGTAATTGTAAATGCGCTGCCGTCTACTTTGGTAACCAACTGGTCAAACTCGACCTTTTGTAAATTTACGGCCATTATTTTACTGGAAAATATCCAGCCAACCGCAAAAAAACCAACAATTAATAATAATGCTAGTATCGGACTCAGTATCAGCACCCACTTGGGAAAGCGCGAAAGCTGAAATATTTTCTTAGGTTTTGTTTTTTTCATTATATTGCAAGAAGTATAACAATAAGCTGACAATTTGCGTAGAGTCTCGTATTATCAGTGCAGTATGCATTTGTCCAAGAAGAATAAACCACGGAAGCAACCTAAACGTTTCAATGTAAACCAAACACTCAGCGGCAGCACGTACCACCCCCGCAGCTCCAACCGTTCACCGACTAAATTCACCCCTGTCACCAGCAATAATGCGAAAGTTGAAACTACAACCGATAAGCCAAAGAAACGTCGTTTTGGCTTTAAAAAAGCGCTCTTATTACTGTTTGTAATCGTTCTGACCCCTCTATTAGTAATCGGCATCTGGGACCTAAAAAACGCGTCGAAGGCCAGTGAGAAAATGTTTGGCAGCGGCGACATCACACCGCTATTAGTACCTGGCACCTTAGAAAGTACTGAAGGACGCACTAATATCTTGCTAGTCGGCTATTCTGTCGACGATCCAGAACACGCCGGTGCCGCCCTAACCGACTCCATCATGATTGTCAGCCTGAATAAAGACAAAAAATCTGGCTACATGCTAAGTGTCCCGAGGGATTTATACGTAGACATACCCGATTACGGTTCAGCCAAAATTAACGAAGCTTTTCAGGCCGGTGAAAACCAGGAATTCAGCGAGGAAGGCTACCCAACCGGCGGCATCGGCTTATTAGAAAAGGTAATCACTAAAAACTTTGATCTGGAATTGCACTACTCGGTAGTTATTAACTACAGCGCCGTCCGCGATATTGTAGATGCCCTTGGCGGCATTTCGGTAACCATCCAAAGTCCCGATGAACGTGGCATATACGACCCCAACTTCCGACCACAGGAAGGTGGTCCGCTTAAGCTTGCCAATGGTGTCCAGGAAATTGATGGCCAAACAGCACTGCGCTTGACCCGCGCCCGCGGCTCCACCTTTGGTTCATACGGCTTCCCCCGCTCCGACTTTAACCGTACACAAAACCAGCAAGCCGTCTTTGCCGCCATTAAAAGCGAACTGGACTGGAAACTCGTCCTCGACCCCCGTCTCAACGACCGCGTTTTTGACGCCATTGCCAGCAACACCAAAACTGACCTTGAACTAGGTGAAACCCTCCCCCTCTTCCGTTTGATGCGTTCCGTACCCGACGCCAGCCTTAAGCAAGTCAACCTCAGCGATGTCGACAAAGTAAACTACCTTGAAGGCATCACCACCCGATCCGGTCAGTCCGCCCTCGTCCCGGCTGCTGGCACTAAAGATTTCAGCGACATTCAAGCCCTTGTCAAAGACCTCAACCAACAATAACTAACATCCCCTTGAGATTTTTGGAGTAAACAGCTACAATTACCCCTTGTAAACCAACGCGATTATGGGGATTCGCCAAGTGGTAAGGCACATGGTTCTGGTCCATGCATCGGGGGTTCGAATCCCTCATCCCCAGCCAGTATGAACTACATCTGTTGAACTTGGCCAGACCAAGTTAGACGTTAGAACCAAAGACTTATTCGGAAGTCTTTTTATTTTGTTATAGTTAAACCATGAAAATCGATGATTACGTACTTGAGCACAGCACTAATAATATACCTTGGCGACTTTTTACGCCCAATGACGTAAATAAAGAGTACTGTGTAATCTGGATTCAGGGCTGGTCAAGCTCTATGGACTCTCACCGCGCGGGTGTAGAGCGAATGGCTGAAAAAACTGGTGTTGTATTCGCTACACTTGATTACGCTGGTCATGGGTTGAGCAAAACTGAGCTTGACGACTCAACTCGTCAGCAACAGCATGAAGAATTAGCTGCGGTCTTTGACGAACTGAAGCAACATGGCTTTGAAAAGATTATTGTTATTGGTGGAAGTTTTGGTGGCTACATGACAGCATTACTGACAGGCGTACGTCCAGTCCATGCAGCCGTTCTCCGTTGTCCAGCAAATTATCCCAATCAAGAGATGGATATACCTTATAAAGATACACTGCGTGCTAGATCTGAGGGATATGCAGCCTACATGGAAACCGAGCAAGCTGATAATGAAATGCTACATAGTAAAGCTAGTGCGGCTATAGCCAACTACGATGGTTTTACATACATCTTGGAGCACGAGCTGGACGAAGTTGTACCAGCTAAAATCCCGAAACATTACTTTGCAATCGCCAAACACGGAAACTACTTTATAGTTCCTAAAACCAAACACTCACCAAAACTAATGCCAAGCCCAAAGCCTCACTTTGAGTATATTGAACACCTTGTAATTGCTGTTATTGATGCGGTTAAACTAGAGAGTAATTTAGCTACCTCTGACGATTAACGTTCTAGCCTGATACATCCTACTCAGCCAGTACTTTTGTATCTGTAGAAGTTTATAAGCTATGTGGGACGTTAGAATCAAGTCTTCTTTAAAGTCTTTTTTACAGATGGTTTATTGTTAACGTTCTGCCACTGCTGCCTGCAGCCCTTCTTCAATACGGTCAAGCCGCTCTGTATCCAAAGCTCGCAATCCCATAGCTCTCTCCGCCTCCTCAATAACAGCATGTTTTGACTTGTTATCGCCCAAATCAACTTCAACGGCGTTTTCGCCCTCGCCAAGTACTCTGCTTTCACCTACAATCGAACGAAGAAGCTTGCCTGTGTCATGGTCGGTTTCAAATGTTTCGTACATGCCATCTCTGCGCTTTTGGAAGTCAACCACTCTACCATATGGTTTAACACGCACCGCAAGCTCATACTCGTTATCAATTTCCGGCCATGGCTGCTCGCCCTCTTTTGTTGTGTGGGCTAAGCCAACAAAAGTACCGTCTTCGAGGGTATGCCAGATACCAATTCTATTGTTGGTACTACCCTCCATTAATAACGCAGCGTACCTAGTATTTACCTTGTCCACTATGGCTTGGTCATATCCATGCAAGTGTAATTGCAGAGCATTACGCACTAGTTCTAAAGCAGCTGGATCTGCATCTTTAACCTCTTCTAACAATTTAGCAGCATCTTCCGCTTGCGGGTATTTGCCCTGATGTTTTGCAGGTTCATCTAGGTTCATCATAAGACGACACAAGTTTATGCCCTCGGCATTATTAACACGGACTTGTAAGTTTCGGGTGGGGCGAGGGTTTGAACGACTTTGATCCCGTGCAGATAAATCTAAAGTATAGTCGGGACCAAACGGGGTTTCATAGTGCAATTGTGTTTGTGTCCAGTCTGGAGTTTCAAGTAAAGTTCTTGCCATGCTCTCAATAGCAGCAGCACGCGGAGCAAGTTCAGCATAAGTGCTACCTGAATTAGGTAGCCAAGAATTATCGAATTCACCACTAGAGGACATAATCATTCCCGTAAATTAATTTAATGACTATTTTAACACCATTTGTGTGATTATGCAACAGAAGTTGGTGATCTTGATTAGGAACCAAATATAAGAATGGTTCTAACATTGTCAACGATACCCAGTCACGCCTTTTATATCCGTATGTTAATTTAAGTTACGTTGCAGATTATAATCAAAGACTCCTTCAAGAGTCATTCTTGTATATTAAAGGTGAATGTATTACTTCCGTAATATCTTCTCCATGCCTTTCCCCTTTGCTAACTCATCAATTAATTTATCTAGATAGCGAATTTCTTGCATGATTGGTTCTTTAATGTCCTCGACTCTGATACCGCAAATCACTCCTGTAATTAAGAGCCGTAGGGGATTAAGCTGAGGAGCTTCCATAAAGAAGTTCTCAAAGTCTGTCTGTTTTTCAAGTTGTGTCTCTAGCTCTTTCCGGCTATATCCCGTTAACCAGCAAATAATTTCGTCGACCTCTGTTTTTGTGCGGCTTTTTTTCTCTGCCTTAGCAACATAATAGGGATAGACGCTCGCGAAGCTGGTTGTATAAATCCGATGTTTTGTCATTGAACATTCTCGTTGTTTTTTATTTTAACACTAAGTTATAGGTTTATATTTAAACTAACTCAATATTTTAGGTAGTAGACAGACACGGTTTGTATAATGTAGTTCGACCAGAAGACTATTTAGGAAGTCTGTTTTGTTATCCTACAATTATGGATACCCTGGAGAAGCTTTGATATAATTGCACTATCTAATATGGAGGTAGTTATGGGCAGATTAAATAATCCGGTTACTGGCCTAGATTTTGTAGGCATACCAACCCAAGATCCAGATCGAGCTTTGCAGTTTTATACTGAAACACTTGGACTAAAAAAAGATGAGAAGGCTAAGTATGACGTATGGGTTGGCAAAACCTGCCTAGGAATCTGGGAACCAGAGAAAACGGGCATGCCGTTTTCGCCCCAAAAAAATGCACATATTTCATTACATGTAAATGATATTGCAAAAACCCGTGCCGAGCTCGAAGAAAAAGGGGTAAAGTTCAGTGGCGACACATTTGACACAGGAGTATGTCACATGGCATTTTTCACCGACCCTGACGGTAATGACTTAATGCTTCATAACCGTTACGCCCCACGATAAAATAGTAACACCTGCTACAATCCCTACATGCGCCTATACCTATCCTCATTCCGCCTAGGAAATAAACCTGACGAGCTTCTAAGGCTTCTAAACGGCGGCAAACGCACTGCCTTAATCCTCAATGCCATGGACTCCCTAGATCCGGAACAACGCCAAACAAGTCTCAAAGAAGAAATCGAACGGCTCAAATCCATCGGCCTGGAACCAGAAGTAATCGACCTTAGAGATTACTTCCAAAACCAATCAGCCCCAGATCAAACCCTCGCCAAAAAACTGGCCGGCTACGACCTGATTTGGGTCCGTGGTGGCAATGTATTCATCCTGCAGCGAGCCTTCAAATATAGCGGAGCCGATCAAGCTATTAAACAATTACTCGAGACTGACAAAATAGTCTACGGCGGCTATAGCGCCGGTATAGACGTGCTGACTCCCACCCTCAAAGGCATTGAACTGGTCGACGATCCATATCAAATCCCCGACCAATACAATTCGGAAATCATCTGGGACTGCCTGGGTTTACTCACCTACTCCGTAGCCCCACACTATAAATCCGACCACCCCGAATCTGCCGATATAGATAAATCCGTCCAGTACTTCATCGACAACCACATGACATTTATCGCGCTGCGTGACGGCGAAGCGATGGTAATTGATGGTGATAGCCAGACAATCGTAGGCTAGTTTCTCATCAACTAACAATTTGCTTGGTTGGCCTTGGCTTGGGATTTAAATTCTATCTGTGTCTAGCCTGCCTATTTAAGCAACGTAGTATACTAAATACATGTCTATATTCGGAAGGTCAAACTATGATAACTTTGAAATGGATCTTGGTCCTCCGATTCGCATAGGGGATGTAATTCGAGAAAAAATCGAGCCGATAGATGTGGGTCCAAGCGTACCGATAGCTAGAGTAATCGCAAATAAATATCTTTCTAGTGAACTTAGACCTGCAATATCTATTGCCGACGTAATCGCTGAAAAATCTGAAGATTATCATTTCAGAGATTATGAAGAGCGCTCAAACCCCTGCGACGCTATCTAAATTTAGCTATACTAGATATATGGAAAAATCATTCGTGGAAATGCTGGCGGCTGGTGGAAAAACAAACTCTCTGGGAAGAGTTAACGAGGTAATTGAGATAGTGTTGCAGGACAAATCGCGACTCAGCGAGCTGTATGAATGCGTGCTAGACGAGGATGCCTGGATTCGCATGCGCGCGGCAGATGGATTAGAAAAGATTTGCCGCGTTCACCCCGACTGGCTTATCCCTTATGTAGATAAGTTTGCTGAATTAACCACCAGCACCCAGCCATCTATCCAGTGGCATTTGGCGCAAATGTATGGAGAGATCGACTTAACAAACGGGCAAAAGCGCTTTGCTATAAGCTGGCTGAAGCAGCTAGTGTCATCAAAAGAAGTTGACTGGATTGTAGCCGCCAATTCAATGGATACGCTGGTTAAATTTACCAAAGCTGGGTCCATACCTAAATCTGAAATGATTTCTTTACTCGAGATTCAGCGGCATCATAAGTCCAAAGCAGTTGTAAGACGGGCAGATAAATTAATTAATGAGCTATCGTCAAATTGACTCAATTGACATTTTAACTATAACGTGCTATTGTAAAAGAGGTTGAAAAATCCAAAGCCCCCAGAAAGGGGCTATTTTTATGCCAGATCATATACCATTAACTGAACTGTACCTCATTCGCCACGCCGAAACAGTAATGAATACTACTCCATACTTAGTGGGTGGGCGCAGTAATTACTCTCCACTGACACCCCGTGGCGTTGAACAAGCAAAAAGACTTGGCCGTGCCATGCTCGCCAAGCAGATTCTTCCAACCGAGGTGTTTACCTCCCCTGCCCTACGAACAATCGACACGGCACGCTATTCTCTGGCTGAAATGAAGCTTGATATAGAACCGCTAGCGTATGATGATCTCCAAGAACTATCGCAAGGGCCGCAGAGGGTAAACTACGTACCGAAATATATACTGACGAAATCGTACGCACCATCCCCATACTTGGCAAAGATTTTAAACTTAATGGCGGCGAATCAATGAACGAAACGGGACTACGCATGAGCCGATGGATATCCGAAGTCATGACTTTAAATACCTCCAGTGAAAGGCAACGATACTTTGTCTACACGCATGGTGGCGCCATAAAATACCTAGCTTCCCATCTTCTAGGTTGGAGCCACCAGCAAACATATCAAACGGAAATAGACAACACTTCAGTAAGCATGTTAACCATACAAAACGGTATCTGTCAAGTCGCATATCTAAACCGCGATGCTGAGATGGTCTAAACGCGTAAACGCAACTGTTTCCCGATACCAACCCTTTTTGAGTTAACGGATGATCATATAATTTATCCACGTTAGACGTATAGACAAATGCAATAAGCTGTTGTTATATTAAATTCATGAAGAGACGGATAGCGTGCGTATTGTTAGTAGCAAGCTTAGCCACTGGTTGCGGAGAGCAAGAACCTGCCACAGCCGAAACACTAAAACTAACTGCGGCAAGAGATGTGTACGCCTACGATCCTGTTGCAGCTAATATTAAGGGCGACGGGAATTTACGACAAGCTAGAGTGCCAATAAAAATGGGCCAGACTATTATCGCTGAGTGTGTTTACCGCCCAGCAGGCGCAAACGGTGACCTGGCTGACTCTATAAAACTGCGTGACACTGGGCAAAGAGAACAAATGGTTCCGCTACAAGTTTTTCTTGCCAAAGATGGAAAGATAGCAGATACACCAGTACCAACTTTTGATGTAAGTCCAGACCAAATCAGAGCTGAATTAGAATTTTGCAAACCATAACTACTCTGACTTCAAAATAAACTTATTTGTTACATAGTAAACTTAACTACGGTAAATGTTTGCGCAGTAATAGTATTGGTTATAGAATATATGATAATTATTGCCTATGTGCATCTCCGTGTAGCAGGTATACTTACCCCATACTATTTCCCACTGGAAGTATCTACTATGTGGTCCTAGTGAGCCACTGCTAACATAATTTGTTCCAAGGCACTGTGAGTAATTCGTAAGGCCACTAAATGCAAATGCCCGGCAATCGCTCATCGCTTTATCTCTGGTTCTCGTGTACTGGGTCCACCAGTCTCCTCGCGGATCTGCTGCACTAGCACGCTGGGGACCAATTCCAATAACACCAGCTGGCGCCACAATCATCGTAAAGAGCATTACGGGAATAGTTAAGACTAGACATATTTTCTTTAGACTAATCGTTTTTGTGAAACTGAATTTATAGCGCATAGTCTCCTCCGTTTAACAGTATAGCGGTATGCTAGCTATTTATTTTATTGCTGCCTGTAAGATAATTAACACAGTATAATATCCGGCAATTGTATTTAATGTTAGTTTATTATAAAATTATTTAATGCCAAGAAGAGACGGTTTACCGACCAATATGGAGATGCAGGCGGATTTTACCGAAACTGCGCGATTATTTTATAATGCTACCTTAAACGCTGTCTTGGAACAGGGACTTCACCCTGGCCTGGAAGATAAACCGCTTCCTTATATACGAGCACGTGCGTTGCATTTTATAGATAGTTTGACTAAAGATATACCTAACAGTATTGCTACCGAAGAATTAACTGTTTCGCCGTATGGCGAGGAACACGCAACCATACTACCGGTACCCGGTGTTTCATCATTTGAAACAGTACCACCCGAATTAGTCGCCTACCGACAATCATTGTTTGGGCCTATTTCTGCAACAGTGTTAAAACTGGGCTTGAATACTACTGATTTATTAGTTCCAGGAACAGT
This sequence comes from Candidatus Saccharimonadia bacterium, assembly GCA_963717365.1. GTDB lineage: Bacteria > Patescibacteriota > Saccharimonadia > Saccharimonadales > 2-12-FULL-41-12 > JALQXV01. The sequence goes on along the minus strand of OY970327.1, from coordinate 248,468 downwards.
ATCTGCATCTTACGCAGCATTTGATAAAGACAGGGTTCACAAACGATCGACGTCATCTTACGATGATAGACCGAGTAAAATAAATATTGCTGCAGGAAAGTACTTGGCAGGGATAGCTCTTGAGCATGCAATAACACATGGTGTAATTTACAATACAAAAGAAACCCTTGATACCATTCGCAGTGGCAAAGAAACGATGATTATTAAACTTGATGTACTAATCGACACAGAATTACCCTTAAACGGCTATGAATCCCGTCCATTTTTAGAACATTTTTTACTCTCAATGATCCATATTGCAAACAGAACACAAGACCGCATTAATCGTCTTAAAAACTTGGATGCTCCGGAAGTAGTTATGGCTAATGAAATAAAACACTATGAAAGTGCAATTGCTGCCGTAACTCGTGTCCGAACTATATTAGAGAAATAAGACAACCTGTAAAAAGTTTGTTATATCTGATGAGGTTATGTGAGCAATCGTTACTTATTAATTACTACAAGATGTCAAAACTCTAACTATTGCCTGGTGTTCTGCAGATGTAACCCATAATTCATACCTATCTTTAACCTCTACTTGACGGGCAACATAACTGCAGCGATAACTTTTGTTTGGCGGCAGCCATGTCGCCGCGTCGCCATCGCCCTTGCTTGAATTAGTTGGCCCATCTACAGCTAGTAGATTAAGCGGGTCATTAGCAAACTTGGCTCGTTCACTGACATCGAGTTGTTGAGCGCCTTTTTGCCAGGCATCACTCAGTGCAACAACGTGATCAATTTGTACGTCATCACTGGTGCCAATACCGCGATGAAAATCAATTTGTTCGGCAGTATAAGGGTCTTGTAATGTTCCCATTAAGACAGTACAGTTATCACTCTTTAAAATTTCTTGAGTCAAATCGCGCTGCAATATAGTGTTTCTAACGTCACACCCGTCAATCGTTGCCCACCCACTTGAAAACTGCTCGCGTTCATAGCCTGTTTTTGGTGCCCGTCCTTTTATAGCCAGTTGAGCCAGAGTTTTTCTCGCTTTTTGCACAGAATTATCTGAGAGTCTGTAATCTTCTATAGTAGTCTTGGGGATAGGATCAACTGTTTTTTCTGTTTCAGATGTTGTACATCCACCAACACTTAGCGCAGCTATTGTTGCAACGGCAAAATTACGGTACCGACGGTTAGGTTGCATTAATCTTTCAGACATGGCGTATAGTATAAGACTTTATTGAATTATATAAAAACAACGCAAGACCACAGACCTTAGGATTGATCCCTTTTCCAATACTTGTGATTATATCTTACTAAAGAATACTAGTTTATAACCGTCTGGGTCAATAAGCACAAATTCTCTGTGTCCCCATGGAAAGTCCTGTGGTTGATTGGAAGGTTTTAAACCCTTTGCTAAAACTGTGTCGTAAAAGTTATCAATATTTTCCACGTTTATATGGTGTATTGGCCAGCGCCCTTATTAGGAACTATGACATCACTTTTAAATTCATTGGTTATGACCTTATCCTCAAGCAGAAACTCTATCCAGAACCAATTCAAATATGCTGTTGCCGACACACCCGGCACATTTTTCTTATAATCAAAACCCAACGTCTTATAAAATTCTGTTGTTTTCTCTAAATCTTTTACTAAACAGATGATACCGGATACACTTTTCATCTTCATATCTTGATTATACATCTATCACCCAATCAAGAGTGTACCTTTTTCATTTGAATAAATGACTCATTTACTAGTTCTTCTAAAACAGCCATGTCGACATCTGCTAATTTATTAATATACAAACAACCGACGCTTATCTTATGTTTGCCAAGTTTTTTAAGTAAGCCTGCGTAATCTTCAAACCCCTGCATAATATAGAGGGTTAAGTTTTGTTTTCGTGGTGAAAAGCCAGTCAGTGGCCAGTCACCCTCCTGCTTGCTTCGCTCAGATTTATAGTGATACTGACCAAAACCAATAATACTGCTTCCCCACATTTTGGGCTGCTCACCAGTTATTTTTTTAAACAGTTCAAGTAACATAAAACTATCCTGCTTTTTTACTTTATCTGGTACGGCATTAATAAAATCTGTCACACTGGCATCGTCAACATGTGTTTTTATGGTACTAATATCCTGTATTATATTCCCTTGATTCAACAGTTCAAGTGTTTTAAATATATTATTGCGATTCAATCATTTTTGTGTTACTTAATTATTATGTGTATAAGTGTTAATCCAGCAGAGTTTAATAGTACTGTAATTGCAAACTTCCCAGCCGCAAGCGGGTATGAGTCTGAGCGAGTTCTCAGTTAACAGCCGAATCTCATGGAACCTCACAACGATACGGGATCGTTGGTTCTGGTCCAAACGCCATGATATTCCCTATATATGGCGAAGTTAGCAACGTTGCAGATTGCAGTGATCCCGAAGCAAGTCGTCAGTGGCTATCGGGCCAACGCGGCGTATACCGCGAACTGCGGGAAGACGGACTTCCTAAAACACGAGGTGGCGGGGGCTTTAAGAGCTTTATCGGTATTCAAACTGCTGGCAGTTATTTGGTAGGAATCGCTAACGACGCAGAAAATATCCCCACTACCCTTGCGGAGCTGCGTAAGGTTACCCCACGGCCAGAACATGTACCAGATGCTCCAGACAAAGTGCTTGAGATCATCGATAACTTTTATCGTTTGCAAAAACTAGGTATGCCGCAGTTTGTTATAGCGGCGTTTGCATTAGACCCAGGCCAAACCGAAAAAAAGAATCCGATCACGCTTCAGTACACTCAAGCCCAGAGCCTAGGGAATGCGCTTATCTTCCCCGCTCTTGATTATCATGGTCAGGGCGGAGGATTTGACCGTTATGTTGACCGTGATCATCGTCTATTATTTTCTACCAAGGAATTAAATGAAGCCTTTGATTGTGCAATGCGCGGCAGCCACACTGCAAACCGGCCAGCCGAATTTGTTTCAGCGCCAACACAGTTTCCTATTGAATTAAAAGATACACGAAAAGGATCTGCTGACATTGCTATTTCACCTCCAAATAATGATTACATTTTTGATGCTGACCAATTACACGATCGTTTAGCTGGTGTTAACGCCAGACTTAAGGAAGGAATAGTCGATGACTCATCTACAATAGAGCATGACACTCCTTATGGCCGGTCAGAATCTATCGGAATTATCATGACAGAAGAACTTGGCCGAAACGGCCTTATGCAATTTTCAAACCAAGCCGGCACAACCGTTGATGCGCATGTTCGTGATAACAAGTGGGATAGCCGACTTTACACCGATAATTTTTAGTTTTAAGGCTCAACTTATCAAGCGTATGGGAGGTACGTTCTACGACGCAGATGCTCTTTCAAAAAAACTAGTAGGTCTTAGTATGCTATAGTCCGCACAATTGTGGCGGTAGCACCTTGATTGTCAGTGACAGTCAAGGTTACTTGATAGCTTGAATTTTTACCGGTGTAACGGTGATCAGTGGTTGGGCTAGTAGTGGTTGCGGTTTGGCCATCGCCAAAATTCCATGTATAGCTGGCGATTTGACCGTCGATGTCGTGAGAAGTGCTGGCATTTAATGTAGCTGTGCCGTTTCGCTTTAGCGTACCGGTGAAAGCTGCCGTAGGTCCGTCATTAACAGAGGTAACGGTTATATTTACCGTGGAAGTGCTGGTTGCACCATTTTTGTCGGTTACTTTATAGGTAAAGCTATCATTGCCATTGAAATTAGCTTTTGGTGCGTAAGTTATGGTTTTATCACTGTTCACAGTAGCCGTGCCGTGAGCAGGATTGCTAACTATTTGAACCGTTAAATTGGTTCCATCTTCAACGTCTGAATCATTGCTAAGTACAGCTATGCTTACGTTGTTGTCCTCGGCAATACTGGCTGTGTCATTACTGCTTGCTGGCACATCATTGATTGAACTTACCCCAATAATTACGGTAGCAGTACTGGCAGCACCTTTGCTGTCAGTAACTTGGTATTGCACGGTGTCCGTTCCATAGAAGTTAGCATTCGGGGTATAGCTCAGTAAACCAGCTGGCGACATACTAGCAGTACCGTTAACTGGCCCAGTAGTTATGTTTGATGAGAGTGCATCACCATCTTGATCACTGTCGTTAGCCAGGACGTTAATGGTACCGCTGGAATCTTCGCCCACATTTAAATTGTCATTTACTGCAACTGGCGCGTAGTTAGGAACCGGACGAACATCTATATAGGCATAGGCATGATTCACCGCATTCATAGCAGGATTTGAGCTATAAATTACATATCTAAAACTGCCCGTGCCAACAAAGCCGGCGGCTGGAACAAAAGTGATAGTACCATCAGCGTTAACGGTGGCTGTACCATTCGTCTGTTCGTATGCGTACCTAGCCACAGTTACGGCTTCACCGTAATACGAGTAGTCGTTAGCAGCTACATTGATAGTCACTGGTGTACCGGAATAGGTAGTAGCTGTGTCGTCTACTCCTGTTACATAGGAGTGTAGGTTAATGGTAATCTGCGCTGTATCGGTGCCACCAAATCCATCTTTGATACCAATATTTATTATATCTTGGCCGGTAGGATTATAGTTAATTGCAGAGTAGCGGAGTGTACCGGCGTAAGAATTAAGAGATATGTAACCTTTGTCTGTTTTAACGTGGTTAGATGATGCATCAACTAAGTAGTAGCTATCATTAATGTTGTCGCCGTCAGGGTCTGATGCCAGTGGCTTCAAGTCAATGTCAAGATAATTTTGATGGAATGTTTCGTAACTACTGTCATTAAAGATCGGGTTCTGGTTAGTAGCCTTAACGACTATATCGTTGCGATATGTTGCTGTATTAGTTGCGCCACTAGCATCAGTGATGGTTAACGTGGGACGGAACGTACCTACGCCATATATATGCGTAACCGAAACACCGTGAGCAGTACTTCCATCGCCAAAGTTCCAAGCGTAATCAACAATTGGATCGTCACAAGGGTCGCTGTATTGACCATCTAAAGAGACTTCCAGCGTGCCAACGCCTTTTGTAGCTGGTTGTAAGCTAAATGATACCCCGGGGATACCGTTTTCGCAGCTTGGCGGTCCGCCGCCTGCCCCAAACGCACGAGGAATAAATACTCCACTTGCTATCATGGTAATTACTATAGAAAAAATTACTAGCTGTTTTGTCCTGGTTTGTAACTGGTTTATTAACTGCACCCCAATGCTCCTGCTTACGGTTATTGATAAATCATAACACAATAACCTAATTAGTGTGATAGTAACTTTTTACCTGTAATTCTATTCTCTATAATCATGATTGATATCTTATAAAATCAGAGTATATTGTTGAAATAGGAGGTATATCATAATGGTAAAACACGAAAAAAATTTCATTAAAGTTCAAAAGGGCGGCCCACCGGCGTTTGCCTTTTTTGTGACATATATTGGAGCCCTGGTTTACTTTTTAGACAAAGCCGAAGGTTTTGGAGAAGTCGTCTTGGCTTTCCTGCAATCGGCGGTATGGCCGGCCCTTTTGATCAACAAAATATTTACAATTCTACATATTTAAATACTTATTCGAATTCATTCCGTGCTAAACACGCGCCTTCTACTGTTACTGAAAACTTCTTATAAGCAACATCCCAGCTTCTGGTGCGCAAGCCACAATCCGGAGACGGGTATACTTTTGCGGCATCGCCGATGATATCAACTGCCCGAAGAATACGATCCCGTACTAACTCTGGCGATTCTATTTGATTCTCATGAATACTAGTTACACCAAGTCCGATTCCAATATCCGGCCGATCAGTAGCAAACTTACCCAGGATTTCATACGCCGGTCGATGTGCCTTGTCTCTGCCCAAAGATTTTGCGTCACTGTTAGCAAATTCCAGCGAGAATTGAGCACAATTTTCTAACTGTTGAACGTGAGGGAACAAGAGACTGTAATCCGAAAAACAAATATGCACGCTGAACCGGCCTGCTAATCCCTGTATTGAACGGTTGAATGATTCAACAAATAAAGCAACTTCATGTGGTTTGGTGGTAGCCGCTGGCTCGTCAATTTGAATCCACTCGGCGCCTTGTTTTAGTAACGATTTTATATTTGGACGAACAACCTGCTCTGCAACATCAAGCACAAACTGCCGTTTTGCTTCCTTTGGAGCCAACTGTTTACCGCCAAGGGTTATTGATTTCTGGTAATACTCATCGAAGGACCAATCAGCCACGGTATATGCACCGGTGACAGGAACTTTTATCGTTTTATCGGTAAGTTGCCGAATACGCTGAAACTCCTGGGTGTACCACGGCGCAGTAATGCCGGGCTGGCCGACAACGGCTGATTTTAAGAAAGACCGATTATCGAATGCGCGCAGGCGGCCTCTTGGTTCAAAGCCAACGGTATCTTCGACCGCGCTTTGGTACATCTCTGGCCGGTCTTGTTCACCGTCATACAGTATATCTAAGCCAGCTTTTTCTTGCAGCCGAATAGCATAACGAGCCGCTAGATTCTTGATTGAGTCAGCACTTTCTGAGCTTAACTGCGTTCCCTCCTCTTGCGCCGTTCTTAATACCTCGTTTGCTTCTTCTGGTGTCTCGCCTAAACGTTCAGCCCAGTTAACCGCTTCGTCTATATGCTCATCCCTGACCCCCAATCCCTGCAACGGCTGCACACGCCAACTTTGTTTAGCCAAACTACCAACTTCTTGTGTTCTTAATAATTCACTCATGACAAATCTCCTAGTTGGCTTTTGGTTTGACGCGTCTCCTCGGCTAACCATTTAATTTTCTCTTTGGCATAGTCCAAGGGTATATGCTGAAAATCAACGGTATTAGTTAGAATCAGCTTAGCGATTCCTAGCTGACGCAAAATATACTTATTCCAGAAAGATGCCATAGACACGTCTGGCAACGTAGAATCAGCATGGACTACCGATGTCCATACATTTCGTCCTTCAAGACCATTATTGAGATACGGAACCAAACTAAGCGCTTTAGCTGTATGCGGTGTGATTTCAAGACCTAGGTTTAGCGGTGCGTCCTTTGGAACTGATGTCTCTGAAGTAAGATAAGCAAATTCTGTGCTCTGATATCTGTTGGCAAGGATAGTGACCTCCTTTAGACTTTCGTTACTCAGAATTCTATCTTCTAACCGCTGATGCGTGTATTCTTTTAAAACAATACGACCGACTCCCTTGTTAACATAATGGTAGATAATTTGATCATATAAATCGGTTACTAGTTCCAAAGTCTTGCCTGTAGATGCATTGTCACACAACGATGCAAATGAGTATGGCGCCAATAAATCAATACTCGAGCCGTATTCACCTGGAAGCTTACTAGAATCTACATTCAGATAACTTGTTATGGTTGGTCGCCGATAAAACGTATTTGTTTCATACCACCGCGTCACTTGAGCATTATCAATGCCTGGCTTAAAACCGTCGGTTGCCTGCACAATCGGGCGCAGGTGATCCTGCCAATCCAGCTTTCCAGCAGAGACGCGATCAATGCCTTCTACTTGCTGAACATTCAGCCACTCTTCTGACTCATGTTGTAGGAGCTCATCATATTCAAGCGCTGAAGCACGACCCCGATCAACATCACCACCCAAGCGCAGCAGCTCATCGCTGCGCGGCGCGATACCGTGGACGGCGCTGAGCACCTCGAATTGTTTTGACATAAAAATATCCTTTCCCTGGACTTTCCAAGAAAAGGATTCTTCGTAAGAAAAATATCTCTTCCAGGTTTAACCAGGAACTAGATGGAGCACCTTACCAAATGGTAGGTTGCTAGCAGGTCAATGAGCTAGATCTCTCGCTGCTTCTGTATATTTTTTAAATTGTTAAGTGAAAACTACTATAACTCATAGTAATCCGTATGTAAATACTATTCAGACTCTACGGGGTAATGTCGCGATACCCAGCATTCGTAGTATGGCTGGGATAGCAAGTAACTCCACATGTAGCCATCGGGCATCAGAGACTGTTCTTCATTTATTAGAATACCGGCATGCTTAAGACTCTCTAAATCACCATTCGTAAAACCCATTCTGTTCATGCTGTGCGTGTCGATGCCAATCACATTGTATCGTTCACGCATATGATCAAAATACTCAAACATCGATGTAACACATGTTTTTAAGTTGTCTGGTAAGGACTCAAAGTCGTCAGGTTTCTTACCAAAATCTGGACGTTCTTGGCGCAGACGTGCAATTTCGGCAGTTTTTCTTTCATCCAGAATCTGCTCAATCTCAGATGTTTCGGCCGTTCCATACTCTACTAGATCAGAATACTCTATCAGTTTGCTACGTTCATCCAGATATTTTTGTTTTTGAGGGGGACGTGACCAGCCGTATCCATTACCATATTCTTCTGTCTTGAAAGCCATTTCAAATAGCTGGTCGATAAGTCCTTCTCGTTTTTCTTTAGTTAAATTTTTAAAATCTTCTAACGTCATTTCGTCAATAAGCGTATCGGTCGGTTCAGCCAAATCTCGCAAATCAAATGACTTGGTAAAGAAATCTACCAACTCAGGGTCTTTCATGTCATCCATATTATTAAGTATGTTCAAGCTAACGGATAAACCAGGGCTAGTTGACTGTTTTTGCTGCACAGCGAGTGAATGAGTTAAAATAAGCGCATTTTCTATAAAGCTGGCGTCAAAACTACGATAATCGATTGGCTCTAGAACTTGTGCCGTTCTTTCTTCGTCGCACCAGCCTTGGCCACGCCGAAACAAAGGGTGGCTGTGTGACCGAGCCGCGTCGCCCAGCAGGTTAACCAAATGCTGCCAGCGCATACCAACCTCTTTGCGGTCATGTATCCATGGATAATCTGACCCACTTACTGATTCTTGGGTAAAACCAATAAGATCATTAAACCGTGCGGCTAGTTCGTTATCTTTTAACGTTTCTTGCCAATCTTCGGCAAACCGAACGTGCGGCGATAAAATAATTTCCGATTTCGGTTGACGCTCCATTAATCAGAGCTTAGGCCACCCCGGATAGATTTGCAAGCATAGCCATTTTATCTTTGAATATAATTTAAGTATATTATATCCAATAGGAATATACTTAAATTTGTTATGATGGTATAAGATTATGCTCACTAGTAAAGACATACATGGCAATGAATATGAGGTTACCGCGTCAGACTTAGTTTGGAGACCTTCAGCCTATGCAATTGTGATACGTGAAGAAAAAATATTATTAGTTAAAGAAAACGGCAAATTTCATTTACCTGGGGGCGGGATAGACCTTGGTGAAAAACCAACAGACGCAGTTATTCGTGAGCTAAAAGAAGAAACAGGTGTTATAGTTGCAAATCCTAAATTAATTAATGTAGCAAGTGGTTTTTTTACATGGCAACAACTTGATAAGCCAAACGTTGTAAGCCATGCCCAATCGCTACTTCTATATTATTGCTGTGATTATTATGGAGTTAATGTAGCTAACATAAAGCTAGATGATTATGAAAAGGCGGCCGGATTAACGCCAAAGTGGATAAGCATTGGAGAGTTGGATAACATCATCGTGGGGACTACCATTGATTGGCGTCCCGTCGTCAAACAATGTCTTGTAGCGCATAATTAGGCTAACTTCCTTACATACAACAAAAAGTGTTATGTTTGCGTAGCAATATGAGAAAGAATTGGAAGCCGACCTTAGAAAATCATAACTTGAAAGCAATACGTAAGCAGTTGAAATTAATTTACGAAACTCTAAATAAGAGAATATTGTATCGATCGTCGGTCAATCGCATTGTTAATAAAGAATGGTTTAACTTATGGCAATGAAACGGGAGACATAGGGTCTTTGCCCTCTGTATTTGTTGCTAATTCTGGCCGCAGTATATTGTTAACAATACCATCAATTTGATCATTCGACAAATTTGCTTTTACGGTGTAGCCGGCAATCCCTAACTCTCGCATACCGGCTGGTGCTTCGGACTCGTTCAAGTTTGAAATAACAAATACGGGAATTTGCTTGCCCCAGTTACTTTTTCTCATAATGGCTAAAATTTGATCTCCAGAGATGTCAGGCACCATAATATCTAGCAAAACTAGATCGGGTATTTGTTTCTGGATGAAATAAAGGGCAGTTATACCGTTGTATGCAAGAAAACAAGTGTAACCAATTAGCTCCAGTCTTGTTTTATAAATCTCTGCCAAAGCCAAATCATCTTCTACGATAACTATATTTTTTGTTTGAGTGGATAAGTCCATGTGCTTGATTCTAATACAAGCTGAGCGGTTTAACTAAAGTTTTTTTGTAGTTCTAAGAGATCTTTATGCAAAGTTGAGCTATCTTCCACTATTGTTTGAACGAACGGTTTGCTACGCGGACGGATGATATCGCGGACCACTTTGAAAACAATAATAAACATCGGCGTCTGCAAATTATCTGCTACTCGTTCGAGCTTATCAACAAAACTAGATACGGCTGATGTTTGTGACTTTGTCAGATCGGGGCGAAGTCTTTTTATTACAATTCTTGCGATCAGGTAAGCTGCAATACTAAACAGGCTGAATAAGATAACTGGTATTGCGAAGAGCCACCACCATGCACTCATGGTAATTAACCATATGGCTATCCCCACAAATATAATTAAAATAATCCCTGTCACTAGTAGCACAGACTTCAACTTTCGTGCGCCGAATTCGCTACCAATCGCCCTAACAAGACTAACTTGTGGTTTCATGCTATTCAGTATAGCTTACTGGCAGTTATAACAGATGGTTTATCTAGAAGTTTCTAGGATTTTTAATATTGTTATAGTACTATTTCAAAATGTTGTGGACACACCGTTACCAAAAATCAATTTGGAATGAAATTATACTGGCATTACTTGGTGTGCTGAGTGTTGGTTTACTGATTTACGAATTTAGTAGCAATTTGTCCAACACTACTCGAGCATGGTTTTATGGAATAGATAAGGTCATTGCCTGCATTTTCCTATTCGATTTTTTCACAGGCCTTCACGCTGCCCAGAACAAAGCAAAGTACTGGAAAAGTAATTGGTATTTGCTATTAGCGTCAATACCCTTTTCGGAGGGAGTCTTCCAGTCGCTCCGAGCTCTTCGTATCCTTAGATTGATTACCATTTTTCGACTAATCGCCCGAATTAAAAATATAACCGTCTATTCTACAGAAACAATTGATTCAATGTTCCGCTATGCCCATGTTTCAGTTGTTGTGATTGTTATCGTACTGGCCGGCGCCACTGCTTTCTACACCGTCGAAGCTGATGTTCATCCATCTGTTAATAACTTCTTTGATGCTTTATGGTGGTCAGCAGTAACTACCACTACAGTAGGCTACGGTGATATTTATCCTCTAACTTGGCAGGGACGAATGGTTGCAATGGTACTAATGTTTGTTGGTATAGGCGTAGTTGGCACTGTAGCGGGTATGGTGGGCGGCGGCATAGTTAACCGTCATGCAAAAAAATAATTCATAACCCAGCGGTGTACTGGCGTATTGTTATTGCTACTTGCCATACTACGTTTATATATTTTGTTTCCTATAATTACAACTTCATGTACTTATAATTGATTCTTCTGCTTATTTGTTGTAATGTAATAATATGAAAAATAGTAAAAAGGGTGTAAGCATACCTACGATTGGTTTATCGCGTAAGAAAAACGATAAGCAGCGTAAACAAATTACTGTTCAATTTAGTGATTCCGATGAATCATACGAAGCAGTATCTGTTAATGCTCGGCAGGTAATGTCAAAAGACCATGAGTCGCGACTGGTCTTTTATGCCAGCTTATCATCTACAGCAAGCGTAGAATCTACGCGCATTAAACGACCTCGTGCAAAAAAAATATCTTCTGAGCTAAATCAGTCGGTGCGTAAATTTGCAGAAGAACTGGAATCAGCATCACGTAACGATAAGATACATTCTGTTTCAACATCAGCATCTGAGCTAGAGCTAGCTTTGGACAGACTGAAATTATCGAAACTTAACAGCAATACGTCTCATGACTTTACGACCAACAGTCTTCCATTATTAAAGCGAAGTATACCACCAAAGAGTAAGTTATTTTAACAGCATTAGCATATTCTATAATCTTATTTACATTAATATTACTATATGGTAATATATTGACCGGAGAACATCATGATTGAATATAAGCTAGATCAAAAAACAAATAGTGTGGCGACTGCCCATATTAAAGATATGGATGCAATACTGCGCGAGATCACCACAACATATGAAATAATGTTAGAGGTTGTAGATCAACAGGAAGCAGCTTTAAGCTCACCAAGTATTAATAGTTTTCGTAAAGATTTACAAAACATGATTGAGCAAGCAATGGAACTTTCAACGTCAATTGTAGATAATTCACAAAAATTAGTAGTTATTAGCGAACATGCCAGCAAACAATTAGTTGCCATAGAAGATAATTTTAGCAGCGCCATAGAAAAACATTCCATAAAGGCAGCTGTAACTAATTAGGATTGTTAGAAAATTATGATTATTTATAAATTCCAAGCCAAAACCAATAAAGAAGCCAACGAAGAAATTAAAGCCATGGCAACTAAACTGGAAAGCATAGCTCCTACCTTGCAAAGCTTGCAAGAAATTATAGATAAACATCAACAAACCATCACATTGCCAAGTATTGTTGAGTATCGCCGTAATTTACAGAAAATGATTACTGACGCAACTGCTTTAAGCAGATATATTTCTGAAAATACACAAATGCTCGCAAAAGTCAGCGAAGAGGCCGGCAGCCACCTGGTATCTATTGAGGACTACTATCGGGCTGTTCTTGAAGACAAACAGGAAAAGTAACACTTCTTATTAAGTCGTCTATTTAATTAACCGGCACAGGAACAAGTTCTTCCCGTCGGTTGTTCCACAGTCTCTTCACTTTATTTATGGCCCAGCCGCCAGCAAGCTTTGCTACGGTAGCTCCAATAAGTACTTTTAGTAAAAATCCAGCATCGCCAGCTTTCTCAAGTATTTGCTCACCTAGTGCCGGTTCTTTTTGCTGCAATGCCAGCACAGCCCCAGTTGCCAACATGGCTAAGACTCCTAAAAACGTTCCTCCGTCGCGGCCAAGATTAGCGCATAATTTATTTCTCTCTGTTTGCGTCTGATTCTGCAAGCCAGCCGCCAGCACATACAATCCGGTACCCGTGCTATATACGGCTAAACCGCGGCAGGCTCGCGTTTGGGCTTTCTGTTCGGTGGCGGGCTCAAGACCGGGCAACACTTTAGAGACTTTATCAACGCTTGGTAAATGGGAATTAGCCGCTTCAAAAGTACGGGGCAAGTGATTGACCCCGCTATTTATTGCACGAGCAGCTGTGTAACACCATGCTCCGTACAAGGTTCCAGCAGCAATACCTGCAATCACAGGGATACCTGTTTCTTTTTCAAGCTTTACAGCTAGAGGTAGCGAAAGTAGGGTCGGTGCCCGAGTAAAGCCTACCGCTTCAACTGCTATAACGCCCAGTAAGCTAGCAGCCGCATGAAATTTATGTTCGCTTTCTTTTATATCGATCTTGGCAGCACGGGCAATTTCTAGTCCATTTATCTTAGCTCTACGCGCCAACTCAATCCCCCTGATTGGCAATGTCCGTATCGTCTGAAACATTGAAACAGTAACTTCAGAACGCTCAGGTATTTCTGCCGAACAGACTGAAATACCATTGTCATTGCGAAGGTCTGGAATAGTCAAGTGCATGCTAGAAGATGTCAATATAGGCGGAATATCACCCCCGTACAAACAACTAACGTCTGCGTCGTGTTTATTTTGCTCCATTTACTTTAATTGAACACCTTTGCACTATGTAAGTCAAATTTCTCTGAGCTTAAAACATATCAAACAACTAAATATTATTTTTAATTATATCATATTTATGTTAATATATAAATAACATGTATGTGGTGAGTTACAGTCTTCATGAAGACACTCAAAATACCTCTCTCACTTAAACTTAAAGAATTTCTGGTTCTTTTGCTTCTAGAACTACGTCTTCGTCTTGATCGGCTGGCTTTAGAATACTATCAACAAGCTGGTCTATTTGATCGTTTGATAAATTTGCTTTTACCGCGTAGCCTTCGATTCCTTGTTCGCGCAGGCCAGCTGGAGCGTCAATTTCGTTCAGGTTAGAAATAATCAAAACCTTAATATTTTTTCCCCATTCGCTGGCGCGCATTGTTTGCAAAATTTGATCGCCTGCTATTTTAGGCACCATAAGGTCAAGTAATACTAAGTCTGGTAACTCTTTTTCTATAACAGAAAGCGCCTGTACGCCATCATAAGCAGCAAAACAGGTGTAACCCAGTAATTCTAACCGTGTTTTGTAAATGTCAGCCAGACTGACATTATCCTCAACAATTACAACTTTTGATGCTAATCCAAATTGATCCATATTGTTAATAAGTTTAAACCACTTAGGTAAATTTTACTATTTAACATTTGTTTTGTGTTTTGATTCGTAGTATTGGTTTAGTAGAGAGACGATAACTAGTATTAGCCCAATAATTAATGCAATGTCTATTGCCCATTTTGCAAGTTCTAGTACAAACCCTAACAGCCAAAAACCCAGTATAGCTAAGCCGATGTACAGAAGTAGTTGTGATATTTTCATAGTCGGAGTGTAGCATAAAGTATAACCAATATTATTTTTTACAGAGTATACTAGGAGAAACTAAAGGAGGATAATCAGATGTTCAAAGATAGCCAAGCATTTAGCGGCTTCTCAGTTAACGACATTACCGTTGCAAAAAAATTTTACGGACAGACGCTCGGTCTTGATGTGAAGGAAGATGATATGGGTTTTCTGGTTATAAAAATTGCCGGAGATACCACCGTTTTAGCTTATCCAAAAGAAGATCATGTTCCTGCTACTTATACGATACTCAACTTCCCCGTCAATGATATTGATCTAGCCGTAGCTGAACTAACAAGCAAAGGTGTCGTCCTTGAGAAGTATGAGGGAATGACCGATGAAACCGGCGTGGCACGCGGGCTTGTCGCTAAGCGAGGTCCTGATATTGCTTGGTTTAAGGACCCTGCTGGAAATATTCTGTCCATTCTTTGCACTGGTTAAGTATTGTTTTATACTGCTGTGATATTATGTAGATATAATTACTGGAGTTTATAACATGTTAACCAAGAAACGTTTTTTAATAGCCTTACTCGCTGTACTAATATTAGCTATTGTTGGCTTAATGTTTTTAATAAGAGATGACAAACCGGCTGCGCCGTCAACTAGCAACAATAACAATGCAGCTCAAAATACCGAGCTCTTAAGTGAAGAGCAGACCTCAAATGAAACTGAAACCTCCGCTATTAATGATCCCGCACCGCAAAATTCACCAGCACCAAACCCACAACCGGCGGCTCCTAAAATCAGCATAACTGGCAAGCAGCAAGCTGGCCAAACAGTTCAGATCAGTGCAGTTGTAAATAACTTAACGGCTGGCACCTGCCAAGTAACGTTGACAGGGCCGCAGGGCACTCAACCATTCGCCCGGACTTCTCCAATTATTAGTATGGGTAACTACTACAAATGTACCGACATAAATATTCCAGTAGCAGACTTTTCAAAAGCGGGCAACTGGCATATGGAAATCTTTGCCGCCAACCAAAATAACAAATCAAACATAGCCAAAGCTGATATTCTCATTACTAAATAGAATTATTGTTAATTTAAGATTAAATTATTCATCTTGAAACATAGCTTCTGCTTGAGTGTCAAAATGTTCTATACAGTATGTTTCGTGTAAATCTCCAGCCACTAGGTGCCCATAGATAATTGCAGAATTTGCAAGCATGTCATCATACCGATTCACATTTTTTAAATGTCTTTTAAGACCATGCCGAGCCAGCATTGTTGTGATAGCCGTATATGCCACGGCCGATCCTGCGGTGAATGAACTCACTTCTCCACTTTCAATACCGCTTATCCCCAATAAAATACCAGCGCTACCTACACCAATAGCACCTAATTTAGTCGTTATGCCAAGCAATTTTTTGTTATTTTTTATTTTAAAGAACTCTATTGCTGAATCTCGTACAACTTCGGCGGTATAGTCACAAAAACTATGCACCAGGAACTGAGATGCACCCTGGCCCATCGTTTCAATTATAGAAATATCATCCGCAGTTCTAACTTCTTCTATATCAACTCCGAATTGCTTGATGATCATGGAGAGATCGTCTAAGATGATATCCCTCATGTCATCTGGATTTTGGTCTAAGGCAATTCGTACCTCAATACCATCATTATAAAACGTAGTCGCAAATGAACCAGTTCCGAGTTTACTAACTGGGGGTACCCCGCGTGTAATAGCGTGTTCAGCAAGTTCTTGCGGGCTCAATAAATATATATCTGTTCGCACATCAGTATTGATAGGATTTTTCATTTTAAGAGCAATACCCTCTCTAAGCACTCCTTCAGACAACGGAACAAAGCCATATCGTTCATCGGCTTGTTCAGTAACCTGTAAGGCACCCCATATATACGGAACAGCGTATTTAATACTAGCTTCCGGACTCGCACCAATTGGTTCTTTGGTTATTTCAAACTGCGACCACTCTGTACTACGATTCTTCATATCAAAATATTATTGTATATTTTATGGCATGAGTCAATAAGCTTTTATTCTTAAGATCGTAAGCAAGTTGGTTACAGTCGTCCTTGGCTGTTATAATTTTTCTAATGATACGAGCTATTCTCTTTGATTTTTATGGTGTATGGACACCAGATGTTTTTAACGACTATATTGCAAAAGCAGATCAACAAGATCCAGACTTGGCGGTTCAATTACGTGAGGTTGTAAACCGCTATTACGTGGGGTTCGTAGATATCGAACATGTTGCTGACAGATTTAAATTTTTACTTGAACAGCCCGATTTACCGCTGGCTATATTCAAAATAAACCAAGCTGATATATCACCTAATGTAATAGATTTTATGCGTTATCTGCATGGCCATTTTTTAAAAATTGGCATACTTGCCAACGTGGGCAAGCAAGAACAAAACCTACTATCAAGTTTCAATGAAATGCATCAGTTATTTGAATCCGTAACGACATCGTTAGACATTGGCGGTTCAGTACTAAGCCAGGAAGGTTTTGTACAAGCCCTTCAAGCTATTGGAGAACCCCCTGCGTCATGCCTGGTTGTGACTAGGAATATTGAATATCAAAAATTTGCAGAAGGCTACGGTATATCAGTTTTACATTTTCAAGACTTTCCCTTACTAAGAAAATCACTTGAAAATCTTATTGAAAACAAAGACTAGCTAGTAAAAGATCTATATGGCCTAGATTACTAGTTTGCGTCGTTAGTATCTGGACTTTTAGATTCCAGCGGATTAGTAAATCTGTCTCTTGTGGAGCCCAGTACGCCATTAACGGGATCGGGAGGCATCGTGTCAGAAGAGCCCCACCCGTTTGGAGGTTGCACCATTTGCCTGCTTCCAGTCAACGCCCCTGTTTGCGCTGAAGCATATGTTGAGCTAGTAGGAAAACCATTGGCTAATGCATTTGTGTCTATATTTATGCCACCTGCCTGGACTCGTGCTGAGCCATCAGGCCCCGTTGTTATATTTAAATCACCGTTTCGTATTGTAGTTGATCCATCCAGACCAGTTTTTATACTAACTGCGCCCTTTACAATATCTACTTGACCATTATTTATGGTGACATGGTCTTCTAAGGCACCCCCTGAATTACTGCCCGTGGCAGTTACGGTACCTTCTGGTGGAGGAGTTCCGCCGTATGTTGGAGTGTCAGATGGGTCGGCAGGAATATCTGGAGTTGCAACTTCTCCCTCAGCAGGAGCTTCGACGCCTACATCAGGGTTAGAACCACTGTCGTTGGCTGGACTTTCAGCTGAAGTGTCCGGTTGACTTGAACTGTTATCAGCAGCAGGAGTTTCTATAACATTTCCTTGCTCATCCGTAGCAGGCACATGTACGGTACCGTCAGGGTCTACCTCTTGAGCCACCCGAATTTCACTTGCTGCGTCAGTATCAACAGCTGGTCTAGGAGCAGCTACATTACTTGTACTGCTTTGTGAGTCAGCTGCTGGTCGTCGTTCCATGTCACTGCCAGATCCGCTTCCAGATGAAGTTTGACTTACTAACTGGCCATTTTGCCAAACTTGGGTATCACTTTGATTGACTGTAGAGCTAGTGCCTGTGCTGCTACTGGATTGACCGTCGGCACCGGTTGCCCCGCCGCTTGAGACATTACTGTCTCCACTTTGGCCGCTGACATTCTGACCAGTTGACGCGTCTGTACCATTCGCACCAATGCTTGTAACCGAACCACCTGTGTTTGATAAATTATTAGTACTGGTGTTTTGAACATTACTGGTATTCGACTGTGTAGCGGTGCCGGGGGTGCTGGTAGCTTGACCATCAGTGCCAGCTGTAGCTGTACCTTCAGTATTAGAAGTATTCGGCGGTGCTTTAATACCACCTGTTTCAGGTCGATCCGTAGTTGTGTCATCATCTGCTGGTCGTCGTTCCATGTCACTGCCAGATCCGCTTCCAGATGAAGTTTGACTTACTAACTGGCCATTTTGCCAAACTTGGGTATCACTTTGATTGACTGTAGAGCTAGTGCCTGTGCTGCTACTGGATTGACCGTCGGCACCTTGAACGGCCGTACCTGCGCTGCTACCCGCAGCTGTGCCTGTATTGTCGGAACTTTGCGAGTCATCGCCGCCAAAAACAATACTACTGCCTTGGTCTGTATTTGTTACCCCTGGTTTAATATTAGGGTCAGTGTTATCAAACACTATGTTGTGTTCATCTGAGGAAAGCTTCATAGCCATAATATATGTATCCTTTTGTTATCTATATTTGTTATGCAATATATGCTTATGCTATTGCACATTATTACATAATTATTTTCAAAAACAAAACCGCCCTTTTATGTTTGCGTGAGTCTTAAATCTGCCCAGCAACTTGTAGCTGATAGGTATACTTCTCAATACCACCAAGTTCTTCCACATCCACCAGCGAGCCATTATGTAGTACATATATTTTATCCATCAACGTTAACAGCGGTAGGCGGTGCGTCACGAGTAAAACTGTCTTATCTTTTATAAGATTGCCGATAGAATCACGAACTAGTTTTTCTGATTTATCATCCAGCGCCGAAGTAGGTTCATCCATACATATAATCGGCGCATTTTTCAGCAGTGCGCGGGCTATCGATATACGTTGGCGTTGGCCGCCACTTAGACTTGAACCACCTTCGCCAGCAATAGATTCCATACCCATCGGTAGTTTTTCTGTAAATTCAGTTATATTGGCGGCCTCAGCCGCCCATGAAACCTCCTGAGGTGTGATGGCGCGATTTATATCTCCATCATGCATATTATTTAGAATAGACGTGGCAAATAGCTGTGGCGACTGACTAATCCAGGCTATATTACGACGTACATCGTGTAAGCTAACATTTTGAATATCTTGTCCGTCAATTAAAATGCGACCGGCCGTCGGTTCAATATAGAGGTCCAGTAATTTTAGGAGCGTGCTTTTACCCGAACCGCTGGGACCAACAATGCCGATTTTTTGGCCAGGCTCAATTGTTAAATTAACCTGATTTAATACCGGTTCCCCACGATAAGAATATGATACGTTCTGGAATTCAACTTTGCCCTGAAGCTGCGCAAGCGGCTTGCCTTCACGTAAATTTTCAATACCTTCGTGATCGCTTAATATTTCATAGACACGGTTAACGTTGACTAGCTTCTGTCGCCTGACAGTAATTTGTTCCGTAATCTCCTGGATTGGACCAATCAGATACCCCATATAGGTCATAAAGATTAGCAGTGAACCCAATGTAAATTTATCATTTAATACTTCAGTGCCGCCAAAATAAATTACCGCGGAAGTTCCTAAGATAACCAGAAAGCCGTTGCTAAAGCTAAATAGCCTGCCCCATAACAGTCCTTTGCGAGCTACTTCGTAGTTTTCCTGCCATAAACTTTTTAGTTTGTTGACCTGTCGCTCTTGTAGTGTGAAGGCTTGGACTGACTCTGTATTATCAATCGACTCGGCGATAAGTGATGAAGTTTTACTGGAGTTTTCGGCCAACGCCCGGCCTAACCTGCCCATAACTGGGCTAAACAGTCTTATAGTGATGATAAGGAATGGAATAACAACCAGCGTAATGAGTGTTAGCCGAGTATTAAGGTTAAACATAATAACTAGTACGCCAGTAACCAGAATAACTGACTCAATAATACGTGACGTGGAATCAAGAATTAAATCAGACAGACTATTAGTAACTTCGTTCTGCCGATAAATGTAATCTCCTTTTGGCAAGCGGCCTTCATGGTATAACGGCAAGTGCAAAATATGCCTAAACGACTCTTCTTTTATCGATCGGTTAAGCCAAAAGCCTATTTTAAGTAAGAAATAATCTTTAATGACGCCAAAAGCAGCACCCATCAAAAATATAGTAATTGTCATTAGCGACACAATAAGTATAAGAGTAGGAGTACCTGTTAACGATTCTAGAGGACCAGGGGCCGGGATAGAACCAAAGACAGAGTCTGCCAGTATTTTTACCGGCCATGGTTTAAGTAACGCTATGGCGGAAGCGATAGTGTTTAGAAAGACCATCAATATTATTGCCGGTGCGGCCTGGCGGTAATACTTCTTTAGCCATTGACTAAAGACGGTTGTTTTTTGCAAACGTCCATTTTCTATCAGCCATTGGTCTATTGCTTCTTTCACAAGCTGCTCGGGCCAGCCGGCTCGTTTCAAACTATAGGTAATAAAATCCATTGGAACGCCCTTGGAGACGCCCTCATCAATCGCAAGCTTTAATCGTTGATCTTGCATAATATGTTAACCGTAAGTATAACAGAACATAAACTGCTTACAGTGCGATTATAATCTTACATTTGCTAGAGATTGCAGCAATATAACTAAATGTAACGGAAGCCTATATTGCTAACTGTCGGCTTACAGTATATCCCCTGCTTTATAGTCGCCGGCTTCGGAGTGTTTTGAAAGTATCTCCTCAGCTTGAGTCACGAATCTTCTCACCTGCGTATCCGCCCGGCCAGTTAGCTCCATTGGCTTCTCTATGGAGTTCATTATTTCTTCGTAACTCAGTGGTATGGCAGGATCAGCTCCAAGTCGCTCCAACAAGTCATTCTTAGAATGTCCATTTTCACGCATATCGGTAACTACCGCAAAGGCGTGCTCTCGTATTTTTTCATGAGCGTCCTCTCGTCCCATACCTCTCTTTATTGAATCAGTCAGAACTTTTGTTGTAGTAAGGAATGGCAGATTTTTATCTATCTCCTCACTAATTGCAGATTGAAATAAGCCAAAGCCATTGAGAACGTTCAAGCCGGCTTCAAATGCTCCGTCGGTAGCGTAAAAACTATCGGGCAATGCAACTCTTCTTATGACTGAGCATGAGACATCACCCTCTAGCCATTGTTGGCCGGCTTTTGGCCGCAGCATGGCTTCGCAGCCGCCTAATACGTCGTACATTGCTACCATTCTCTCTGACGTCCGGGGATTAATTTTATGCGGCATCGCATTTGAACCAACTCGTTTTTTAGTTGATTCTGTCATGAGACCATCGCCCATCATATGGCGGACATTAATAGCAAAGTTGGACAGCGGCCCTACTACATGTGAAAGCGCTTGCACGGTTGCCAAATCCTGTGACCGAGGATATACCTGCCCAACGCTGTTATAAATTGACTTAAACCCAAGCGCTTGTGCTAGCCTTTGATCCAGTTGATCAACCTTATCGCCATTCCCCTCCAGCAAATTAAGCATATCCTGCTGCGTACCTACCGCACCTTTTATACCTCGTAATTTCATAGTATCCAGATGGAAGGATAATGCATGATAACCGTCAATCATTTCTTCACCGGTAGTTGCAAAACGCTTGCCCAGCGTAGTCATCTGCGCGGCAACGTTATGTGTCCGCCCAGTAATTGGTAATTCGGCATAATTAGTTGCAGCTCGAGTAAAGCTTCCAATTGAAGCAACTACCTTACTTCTGATGATTTCAAGTGCCAGTTTCTTTTGGTACTGCTCTGTATTTTCTGTATGATCGCGAGACGTCATGGCTTCTCCAACGTTCTGATGGCCTGCCAAACGATTAAACGTAACAATTCTAGCATTTACATCGTGCTTTGATTTCATCTCTTCCTGTCTAATAGCTTCGAGATCTATGTCCCCAATAACTGCTCGATAATCATCAATGCTTGCCTGCGGAATATCAACTCCCATGTCAGATTGCGCCTGCATTATTTCTATCTGAACATACCGTTCAATCAGAACTGACCCTTCGGGAGACCAGATCCGTTTCATTTGATCAGTCGCATAGCGCCACGCCAAAATATTCGGCACGGTATCGTATTCCATCGCAGCCAATGCGCTGCCTAATTCTCCACCCCCGAGAACTTCATTCATAGTAACTCCCTCTTAACTTACCGTTATGGTACCACAGTTGCGGCAGTTGTTTTGTAACCGCTCATTTGTATGCAAAAATAGGATTATAATTTACAGGAGGACAAATGGACACTATTACTTTAAATCCGTATATATTTTTTAAAGGCAACTGCCGCGCAGCAATGGAATTTTATAAAGCTATTTTCGGCGGTGAATTAACCGTCCAATCATATGAAGAAGTGCCGGGCGAAACACCAGCTGGCTTAGAAGGTCAGCTAATGCATGCCGCACTTACTGGCGGAGATATTAGTCTGATGGCTAGCGATACCTTACTAGCAAGTCCATTGGCTGCAAAAGTATCACTTTCGCTTGGGGGTACTAACGAAGCCAAACTTACCAGAATATTTAACGCTCTATGCCAAGACGTCGAAGTACGATCGCCGCTTAAAAAAGAATTCTGGGGCGATATTTTCGGCAGTGTAACTGATAAGTACGGCATTGAATGGATGGTCAATATCAGTGCGTCTCAGGAACAGAAATAAAGTACATGGCAAAGAAGACCAATGCCAATAAGTTGGCCATTAAACTAGAGGGAATTGTTAAACGATTTGGCTCACTGACGGCTGTAGATGGGCTAGATCTGGAGGTTCCATATGGAACTTGCGTCGGTTTGTTAGGGCCAAATGGCGCTGGCAAATCAACCACTATGAAAGCTCTAACTGCTCAAGTAGTTGCCGACGCAGGAGAAATTGAAGTCTTGGGTTTTAAGTTGCCCGGAGACTCCAAGCAGGCACGTGCCCAAATGGGCGTTGTGCCGCAAATGGATAATTTAGACGGCTCACTGACCGTCGAACAGAATTTAACGGTATTTTCATACCTCTATCGTGTACCCAGTAGTGAGCGCAAACATGCAATTAATCGGGCGTTGGATATTGCCAATTTAACGGAACGCAGACTTTCTAAAGTTGACGAACTGAGCGGTGGAATGCGAAGGCGGTTACTAGTTGCCCGCGCTCTTATTCATAAACCCCGTCTTATCTTGCTTGATGAACCAACCGTTGGACTTGACCCGCAAGTCCGTCAAGAACTGTGGGCATTAATTGATTTAATGCGCTCTGAGGGCGTTTCTATACTTATGAGTACTCACTATATAGAGGAGGCGGAGCGTTTATGTGACACAGTAACAATTATGTCTCATGGTAAAGCAGTGGCCACTGGATCACCTAAAGAACTTATTGAAAAACATGCCGGTGGCGAAGCAGTTGAAGTATACGGCTCGCCTACCCGATTAACAGAAGTAGAAAATATTGCAAAAAAGAAAGGCTGGCACACTCGTCGCACCGGTACATCTATTTCAATCCTAGGCGCAAAAGGCCATGTAGATATTGAAGGCGAACGCCGCGAGACTAATCTAGAGGATGTCTTTGTGCTATTAACAGGAGAAGAAATATCATGAAACAGGCAACTCAGCGCCTGGGAAGACTTGAACCAGCGGCTATGCTGGGCGTATTAGTGCGGGAAATTATTAACTTCACGTCTTTCTGGCGCTCCTCTACTTTTTCTTCAACCGTAGACCCTACTATCTACATGTTGGCGTTTGGCTTTGGCTTTGGATCGCTGATTAGCCAAGTTGCCGGCTATAACTACATTGATTTTGTCGGCACCGGTATTGTTGCCACAACTGTTCTATTTGCCGGGGCCTTTCCAGCGATGTATTCGGTGTTTGTAAAATACTCATTCCAGCACACGTACGACGCTATTCTAGCTGCCCCAGTTGATACAGAAGAGCTGGTGACCGCAGAAGCTCTGTGGATTTCTATTCGAGTTGGTGTATACGGTTGTGTTCCTATGTTGGTGGCCATGGTTTTTGGATTAGACCCAAGCTGGGGCATGCTACTCGTGCCACTTATCGCGGCGCTAGCAGGCTTTGGCTGGGCTGTATTTGGGATCTTTATTGCCGGCAAAGCCAAATCTATTGAAAGCTTTTCATATTGGCAAAGTGGCCTATTAACTCCAATGTTCTTAGTGGCTGGTACATTTTTCCCAATCCAAGGGCTACCGGAATGGGCCCAGACGCTCGCCTACTTCAACCCGCTTTACCACTGCGTAGAACTAGTACGTCATGCTGTCTTTGGCCTGCAAGTCTGGACTGATATTGGACACATTGCCGTTTTAGTTGTCTTCGCCCTTATATCATGGCGTTTAGCTATCCGCTTTATGGAACGAAAGTTAATTCTTTAAACTTACATTTATTGAATACTTTAAAGAACTGTTTTCACTTATCTACCTACTTATTTGTATAGCAATTTTTCGTGTATCGCCGTCGCTTCCACCATTACCATAGAGATTACATACGTGAAGACTATTATTTGAATCAATACTAATTGCCAATGGTCTATTTTTCTGCCGATCATCGCGCGCGATAGCAAGTGATACATTCTCATTAGGCGCGACGGGCACAGTAAATTCATGGCAATTATATTCATTTATTTCAAAACGACGAGCCTCATGTAGATTGTCACCTTTTCTATGGTCGGGAATTTTATTAAATTCACGTCTTGGCATTAAGCCTACTTGAGTAGCCTTAATTACATTTGGCTCAACAGGTAATTTGTAGTCTCTCTCGTCAAATGCTTTGCGAAGTCTTTCTGAATGAGCTTTTTTTTCTGTCCGCGGCTCAAAATATAACTCATTAGCAGCTAGGCCTCCTCCCCCAACTACACTGAATGCAGCTAGCCAGCCGAGCATTTTTTTTCTTTTACGCTCACGGTGGAATTTGTGGTTCGATAGTCTTTGGCTTAAGTTAAGTTGCGCTGCACTAACTAAATCACCAAATAGATCTTTGTCTTCAATATCTGTATTATCATCTAAATCAGTTAAGATGCCGTATTCTGTATCAATTGAAATTTTTTGTCCTGGGCTATCACTGCTGGGTTCGGCACTGATATATCCGTATACGGGAGGGTGTCTTTGTCGGCGATTTTTTCTTTCAATAAAGAAATAAGCCTTATGTTGATAACTTTCACCAGTCTCTGAATCTTTTCTCCATACATATACTTCTGGAATAACAAAGCATGGCTTATTATTTTCTTCCCCCGTTAAAAGAACTTTATCGTAATCTTTAAAGAATGTTGCCAGACGCTGGCATTCCTCTAATAGAGGACCTTTTGGATGTTCTCTAACTTCAAGTTTTTTCCAGTGATCAAGTTCCTTACTGGGTTCAGACATACTAACTCCTACTACGGTTTCGTTATCCTAAGGATAAAACAAATACATTTATACGTCAATTTTATGCTAAGGTATAGTGTTTATGTTATACATAATATATAGCCGTTTGGGCATAATAGTATGTATAATATATACAGAGCAATAAAAACGAAAATAAACATGTTACGAATTAAAGAATTCATAAAAGATTATCGCTTGCCGATCATTACCACAGGCATACTGCTTATATTGGTTCTGGGTCTTGGCTTACTGCGAGTCTATGAACGATCAGTGCTAGCAGGAGTTCTTGATGAAAACTTTTCATCCGGCCAGGATTCTACAAGTTTGTTAAGTAACGATAAAATTGAAGACCCTCAAAAAAATGAGGATAGTCAGGAGGAGCAACCAACCACAGAAGAGTCTGTCACTGAGACAATTACTTCACCTGAAACTGCTGCGCAGACTCCATTCACGATAAGTACTGGAACAGCTGCCACAGTTGGAACTGGAGCTGCCCCTCCAGCCACACCTCCTGCATCCGTGCCTACCAGTCCGCCGGTAATTCCTGCATTTGGGGCTGCAATTGATTATTTTCGGCATGATGGTACAGCCAACATACCCTGCACTATCCAATTCCCGCTCGGCTTAGGGGGCATCTGTTCTAAAAAATATATATTCAGTGCAGGTGTTAATGCGCAAAATGGACCCGGAACCGTTAGTTACAGCTGGAGAAGTAGTATAAGTGGCGCCAATGAATCAAAAAGCTTCCCCGTAAGTTCGGGGAATAGCTTTACCACTCTTCAAAAGGAAATTATTATTCCCTGCACACAATCCGGCCCCTTTACGCTGCAACTACGCTTAACTTCTCCGACACAAATTTCTTCCCAAGAAATTACCGTTCAACATAAATGCTAGTAACCAGCGTAAAATTTTAATACAATAACGCTAATGCTCAAACTTAATCAGCTGCGTGGTAAGGGCAATCTTCAGCAACGTTTTATTGTCCGAGTTTTGGCGCCGCCTTTTTTTATTCTGTTGATTTTAGGTATATTGATTTTTCTCCAGCTCAATAGATTTGTACACAAGCAAGCAATTGATGAGCTTACTCGATCGACAGCGACTACCGCTGCAAAACTAGAGCGTGAGTTTGCTATACGTGAAATCGTACTTAAGCGAACAGGCGAAGAGTTATTTACTATAAAAAACGATTTTATTAATGAACGCCAAAAACTTGAGTCTAACAGAGCAACTTGTAGTACCTATCTGAAGCAGAAAAAAACGTTTGTGGGTGCACCGGATGCTATTTGCGAACCTTTTTTAGCAGAGTTTTCTACAAATGGTCCCACACTTAACGCAATTGAAGAGGGCTACGTAAAGAAAAGTCAGGATCTGATAGATGACCAAAATCAACGAATTAATGATCGTCTTTCGGCATATAAACAATTCTTCCCCGAGACTTTGGCGTTAATGGTAGTAAACGATAGACAACAACTCGTTAGCTCAGCATTATCCGAGGCAATAAACAGTTCTAGCGACCAGTTGTTAAAAGACGCTGCAAGAGCTCAGACACAACCAATTGAAGGTACCTTATCTAAAGTAATGGATAAGCCAGTGGCAACATTCGCCTATCCAATTCAAAATGGCAGCGTGTTAGCAGTCTATGCCTTAAATAGTGATAGTTTTATTAAGCAAACCTGGGAAAGCGCACCGATCGACCGTAGCCGGGCTTTAGCAGTAATCTTAGATTCAAATGGCGAGTTTGCTTATCCGGATGTTAGTATTGAAAACAATTTTAAAGCTATCAATGCCGATCTGCGCAGTAACAGTTTCAATGAGGTTAATTTAAAAAATATTAATCATATTGCAGTTGGTACTGAAGTTGGGTCGTCTAAATGGCTGGTTGTCATTGCTTCTCCAAAAACAGCAGTCTTGAGTCCAGTAAGAGATGCTCAGTTGGCTGGTATTGTCATTATCGGGTTACTGCTTATTGGATTTTTATGGGTAGGAACATTTTTCATACAACGTACCGTGCGAAATATTATTGGTTTAGTTAGTGGCGCCTTAGTGTTTGCAAGCGGAAAACTAGATTATAAAATTAAACTGGCTCATGCCGATAAAGAATTTTCATCCCTTGCCGATACTATGAATATGATGGCTGGCAGGATAGCTGCCGCTGAAAAAGATAGTGATGAAAAGAATAAGGAATTTATTTCAATTGCCACTCATGAACTTCGTACGCCGCTCACTGCTGTATTAGGCAATTTATCGATGGTAACGGAAGATTATGGTGACAAACTTGATCCAAAGGTGAAGCCATTAGTAGAAGAAGTTTATGCCAGTACAAAACGCTTACGCGATTTGGTAAATGACATGCTAGATGTCGCTCGACTAGAAGGCGGTCGAACCGAATTCATAATAAAACCGGTTCCGATTAAAATTGTCATCGATGAAATTGTAAAATCTCTTCAAGTTACAGCCCAAAGCAGCGGCATTAAGCTAGATTACAGAGAAGAAGGTGCGCAGATTGTTATGGCAGACGAATCACGCTTGCGAATAATTCTTAATAACTTTATTTCAAACGCCATTAAATACAACCAGCCAGACGGCTCAGTTTCTGTCTCACATTACATAAATAAGGACGCCAAGCTTGTCACAGCCATAGCAGATACAGGACTAGGCATACCTGAGGATCAAAAGGCACATATGTTTGAAAAATTCTTCCGCGTTCAAGATGATGATCGTAAGAATGTAGTCGGCACTGGCCTTGGGATGTACATCACCCGGCAGTATGTACTAGAAATGGAAGGCGAAGCCAGGTTTGAGTCAGTTCACGGCAAAGGCACCACCTTTTACTTTAGCCTACCGATAGCCGATGAAAAGCCTGAGCCGGGTCCTAACGATCAACTCGCTTTAGAAGCTTCTAAGACAGATGATGATTCGGAAATTTCAGTATCATCTAAGTAACTGCTTATGGTACTATTTATAAGGTAAAACGATGAGTACAAAATACAGATTTGGGTTGTTTATTTTTCTGTCCATTGCGACAGCAGTTGCCCTGGTGCTTTTTTTTCAGGGTAGTAATTTTGCCGTACTTAATCCGCAGGGATCAATTGCTAGCCAGCAGCGTGATCTAATAATTATTTCAACACTGGTCATGTTAGTAGTGGTGCTCCCCGTATTCTTTTTAACTTTTTTTATTGCCTATAGATACCGAGAAGGTAATACTAAAGCCAAATACTCACCCAATATGGATGGCAACCGTGCGGCCGAAACTATCTGGTGGACGGTACCACTGGCAATAATTGTAGTTCTGGCAGGCATTATCTGGAAGAGTTCGCATGACCTGGACCCATTCAAGCCGGTGGTTGCCCAAAAAAAACCGATCACGGTTCAGGTTGTCGCTCTCGAATGGAAGTGGTTATTTATTTATCCTGAATATAATATCGCAACGGTTAATTACTTGCAGTTTCCAGAAGATACGCCTATTAATTTTCGGTTAACCTCGGATGCGCCTATGAATTCATTTTGGATTCCACAACTTGGTGGACAAATCTACGCTATGGCCGGCATGGAAACCCAGTTGCACTTACTAGCTGACAAACAAGGAGAATACGTTGGGCAGTCAGCTAATTTAAGCGGCGATGGTTTTGCAGGAATGAAGTTTAAAACTGTTGCAAGTTCGGAAAAGGATTTTGAATTATGGGTAGATGCCGTCCGCTTAGCACCACGAGACTTAACATTTGACGAATACCATACACTAGCCGAACCGAGCAAGAGTGAACCGCCAAAGTACTACGCTTCCAAGGAAAAGGATCTATTTAAGACTGTTATAGCAAAATATCTATCACCTGATGGCAGTATTAAATTCGGCGGACATG
Organism: Candidatus Saccharimonadia bacterium; assembly: GCA_963717365.1. Taxonomy (GTDB): domain Bacteria; phylum Patescibacteriota; class Saccharimonadia; order Saccharimonadales; family 2-12-FULL-41-12; genus JALQXV01. The sequence continues at coordinate 218,999 of OY970327.1, read as the reverse complement.
GTAATGGTCATGAAGGGACGTCACATGCTCGGTAACTTAGGACTTGATGCTTTTCCTAAAGACATAATTACTATTGGTGGTGCGCTTTCCGTTATTGCAGCTGGTGTGGGAGTAGTTCTACTCCTTACCTATCTCAAGCGCTGGAAATGGTTCTGGAAAAACTGGCTGACATCGCTAGATCCTAAAAAAATTGGCGTAATGTACTTGGTTGTTGCCAGCCTGATGCTACTTCGTGGTGTACTGGATGCATTGATGCTACGGGTCCAGCAGGCTACTAGTGTTGGCGACTCAAGTGGAGTGATATCAACAGAGACATTCCAACAAGTCTTTTCGGCGCATGGCACCATTATGATTTTCTTTGTAGCAATGGGTCTGATGTTTGGCCTTATTAATCTTATTCTACCTCTGCAAATCGGTGCCCGCGACGTTGCCTTCCCATTTTTAAATTCGGTCAGTTTCTGGCTGTTCGTCGGCGGAATGGCACTCATGAACCTCTCATTAATATTGGGTGAATTTTCGGCTGCTGGCTGGCTGGCATACCCACCGTTATCGGGCATAGAGTACAGCCCAGGAGTAGGCGTTGACTATTGGATTTGGAGTTTGCAAATTGCCGGCCTGGGCAGTCTGTTCTCAGGTATTAACTTCTTAGTCACTATTCTCAAAATGCGTGCTCCCGGTATGACTTTTATGAAAATGCCGATATTTGTTCATAGCGTCCTGGGTAGCATGATTTTGGTAGCGTTCGCCTTTCCAATTCTAACCGCTACGCTGGCTATGCTTTCCCTGGACCGGACAATTGGCACGCACTTCTTTACTTCGGATTTTGGCGGTAACGCCATGATGTATATCAACCTGATTTGGGCTTGGGGCCATCCGGAAGTCTATATTTTAATACTGCCTGCCTTTGGGGTCTTTTCGGAAGTTGTGGCAGCCTTTTCACGCAAACGCTTATTTGGCTATAAATCAATGGTATACGCCATTGGTGCCATTACCTTTCTGTCTTTCCTTGTCTGGGTACATCATTTCTTTACGATGGGAGCCGGTGCCAACGTCAATGCGTTCTTCGGTATAATGACGGCCGTCATTGCCGTTCCAACGGGCGTTAAAGTCTTTAACTGGCTGTTTACTATGTACCGCGGCCGGATTCGTTTCACGACCCCCATGAAATGGTTCTTGGCTTTTGTAGTGACGTTTACCATCGGTGGTATGGCCGGAGTACTCCTTTCCATACCAGCGATTGATTTCCAAGTCCATAACAGTCTCTTCCTGGTAGCACATTTCCATACCATGATTATCGGCGGCGTGCTGTTTGGTTACTTTGCCGGTATTACCTACTGGTTCCCAAAGATTTTTGGATTTAAGCTAAACGAACGGTTGGGCACATATGCGTTCTGGTGCTGGTTAAGCGGTTTTGTTCTAGCATTTGTGCCGCTGTATATCCTGGGTCTGATGGGCGCTACACGCCGCCTAGACCACTACGACGCCTCTCTGGGCTGGCAAGGACTTTTTATCGTGTCTGCTATTGGTGTGGTAGTAATATTAGCTGGCATAGGCTTCCAGTTGGCTCAGCTGGCTTATAGCATCTGGAAACGTAAAGAAAATCTTGATACTACAGGCGATCCGTGGGACGGCCGCACGCTGGAGTGGGCAACACCATCGCCTGCCCCTCATTACAATTTTGCCATTACACCCCATGTTAGCGAGCGTGACGCTTTTTGGGATATGAAACAAAATCCGCCGCCCAAAAATGCCGCGTTTCATTACGCTGATATACACATGCCAAAAAATAGCGGTATGGGTATTATTATCGCAGGCCTTGTATTTATATGTGGTTTTGCCATCATTTGGCATATTTGGTGGCTGGCTGCGCTCAGCTTACTAGGAGTAATAGCCTGTATTATTATTCGCACGGCAGACGATAATACAGAGTATGTAATAAAAGCCGAGGAACTAAAAAAGCAGGACAGCACTAGTCCTCATAGGAAGTTATTTGCATGATTGAATCCACCGCAACCCAGCGCGCTAACTCGCAAACTCGTCTGCATGATAGCGACGATAAGACTATTTTTGGCTTCTGGGTGTATTTGATGACGGACTGCGTACTATTCGCCAGTTTGTTCGCAACGTTTGCAGTACTACGAAATAATACGTACGGCGGACCGGGAGCCAGTGAGTTATTTAGTCTGCCGTATGTCCTTACTGAAACAATTTTTCTGCTTGCTAGTAGCTTTGTATGTGGCCTGGCTATGTTGGCCGTGCATCGGCGAGATAAAAGTCAGGCGTTGATTTTATTGTCCATTACCGCCCTGCTCGGTATTGCGTTCCTAGTTATGGAAATTGCCGAATTTGCCCATTTAGCACACACCGGGGATAGTTGGCAGCGCAGTGGTTTTCTATCAGCTTTCTTTACATTGGTGGGCACCCATGGCCTACATATTACCGTTGGGCTGTTGTGGGTATTCTCATTAATGTGGCAGGTCGTAAAACGTGGTTTCACCCACGGAGTAGTTCGCCGTTTAACTCTGTTCAGTTTGTTCTGGCACTTTCTTGATATTATCTGGATATTTATATTTACGATTGTTTATTTATTAGGAGCCGTTTCATGAAGAAGTCAGCTAGAACTTTAGTCGTTGCTTCCAGCCACAAGACCGGACATCGTGCCTCCCTGCGCGCTTACGTAACTGGTTTTGCGCTTTCAATGCTACTGACCTTACTGGCATTTTTGGTAGTATCCCAGCGCATAAATCATGGCGACGAAACGTTTACACGTGGTTTTGTAATCATTACTATAATGTTTCTTGCTATTGCCCAGTTACTAGTACAGCTTCAGTTTTTCATTCATTTAGGCAAAGAGTCGGGGCCACGCTGGAACAAACTGGTATTCTTATTCATGTTGGTCGTAGTATTTATTGTTGCTGCTGGTTCGCTCTGGATTATGAATAATTTACATTACACTATGTCATCCAATGAAACCGATACCTATATTTTTGAAGAAGAGGGCATAAAGCCGTAACTGAAGCTGCAAACGTGTTAAAAGCATACTACCTATTAACTAAACCTGGCATTATCCGTGGTAATGCTTTAACCGCGACGGCTGGTTTTTTTCTAGCGTCCCAGTCTAATTTCAAGCCTGACTTACTATTGGTTATGCTGGCTGGTTTATCCTTCATAATTGCTTCAGCTTGTGTTTTTAACAATTACATTGATCGTGGAATTGATAAAAAAATGGTCCGTACTCATAAACGTGCGTTAGTCAGCGGTACTATTTCTGGATCCCACGCGTTATGGTTTGCCTCCGTACTCGGATTAGCAGGCGCACTTATGTTAGCATTGTTTACCAATTTGTTAACACTTGCTACCGCGCTCACCGGCTTTATTTTTTACGTGGCAGTTTACGGCATATATAAGCGACGCTCCGTCCATGGCACGCTAGTTGGCAGTATTTCTGGGGCAATACCACCGGTAGTTGGATATACGGCAGTTACTAACCGGCTCGATACAGCAGCCATTGTTTTATTTATCATTCTAGTCTGTTGGCAAATGCCACATTTTTACGCAATTGCGATATACCGCGCAAAGGACTACGCCAAGGCCGGAATTCCTGTCTTGCCTTTGGTGCATGGCATACGTGTAACCCGTCTGCAAATACTTAGCTATATTACGGCATTTACCGTCGCTGCTGTGTCGTTGAGTCTGTTCAATTATCTAAGCAGTTTTTATGCAATTGCTGCACTGTTGTTAGGCATTAGTTGGTTTTCAACAGGAGTAAGAGGCTTTGAAGTTCAGACTAGTGATCGCTGGGCGCGGCACATGTTCCGCTATTCCTTGTTGGTCATTTCAGGCTTATGCATCGCGATTATAGTGGACTCAATTGTTTAGTTAAGACTTTGCTTGGTATATACAGTTCCATCACTCAATATGGCCGACAGTGAATACAGCTGGCAATCTTTACCTGTTCCGCCACACTGAGAAGGCGTATAACTATATTGGCTAGGAGAGTTTGCTGAAGCCAGAGTCGCCTGTGGGCCATCCGGGCTTATTATTGCATCGTCATTGAGTGATCTCATATTAGTTGTACGCCAACTGACACTGTTTAAGTCTTTCAGTGACGGATATACACCATTGTCAGCATAGTAGGCTTCAAGCTGAGTATGTATAGCCATGATGTCTGCTTTGCGTTCTGAATCTTGTGCCCTACCACTTACCGAAGAACTGGAACCACCGCTACCTGAATCGCTAAACTCTGCCGGATCAACACCAAATTTTTCCATTACTTCTTCAATAGGTATAGCATTTGCCGGCTTTTCAATCGTTACATCGCCGCTAAACGGCTTGAATTCGAAACTAGCTTTTGCACTATATTTTTCTGTTTCAGTAGCCGTATCACGAATAACGTCTCCTGTACTATCGTCAAAGCTGCCAGCCCCTCCGTATGTCATATCATAGGTCAGTGTGCCTTTAGTGATACTTTTCTTAGTATCGTACTCAAGCGTAAGCTTGCCATCTATTTTTTCTTTATCACTGTGGTAGGTTGCAAACATTGGAATTACGTCACCCTTTGTGTAACTTTGTCCCACTTCATAATAATTGCCTTTTTCTTCTGTTTCGGTAATACGAAATTTGTGGATTAGTTTGTTACGCTTATCAATCCACATATCAAATGTTTGATTTTCATCAATATCATCTGAGCTTTCGCAGTCTTCAGCGGCTGTTTTTTTATCTTCATCAAGTTTTTCTGTGTTAACTCCCGGTATTCGCTTATAGGCATCAGCTGACATGATGGCTTCAGTTAAGGCCTTGCAGTAATTTTTTATATTAGCTTTATTGAGTGCCATTGTGTAATGGTTAGCTGTTATGCCGCCGTCCATTTTTTCGGTACCTACAAAACTTTTTTGAGTCAAAATAGCTTTATCGGGTTTGGTTGAAAACACATATTCACGCGTGGTGCTAGAGAAAATTGCAGCAAGGTCAGCCGCATCCTTTTGGGTAAATTCAATTTTATGTTGCTCTTCTTCGGTTTCAGTTGGAACTACTGACTTAAGATAATCAGAGGACACACTAATCCATTTGCCGTCATATTCGCTAATTCCGGGCACAAAGTCGTCAAGCCCTAGTAGTTTCAGTCCGTTCATTTGGAAAAACATATCCGGATATTCTTTATTCTCTGCCAAATCAGTCAGGAAACGAACGTCAAATTTCTGCTCTCCCCCTTCGCCGGATTGTTCATAATTAACAGTACTGTCAGACTGCTGCTTATCATACTTTGAGTTAAATGAACCCTTATAAGTCCCGTCTGGGCTTGTAAATTCAAGGGAGCCCGTAAGTTCACTATTCTCAGCAATTTTTAATTTCTCTTCTTTAGTTGCTTCAGCCAACAGTTTATCCATCGCCTTGCCTGAGCGGTTTATGCCTATGTTGTATACATTCTGGGGCTGATTAGGTACATACCAGCCAAATATTACACCGCCTGCCAGCAATACAGCGGCTGCAGCGGCTGCTCCCGCCATTATGAATTTTTTCTTTTTAGGATTGTTCGAGCCACCATCGCCCGATGGTAATGGTTGTGTTTGAATAGTGCTGCCTGCAGTTGGAATTGCGTAAGCCGAGTTAGTGACTGGTGTCGAAAACTGTTGAGTTGATTGCGATGCCGGAGTTGGTGCGTCCAATGGTGCAGCTGTGATTGGAGAGCTTGATGTATTAACAAGGTCGGGGGAGGTAGTGGTACTATTTGTTGGTTGAATAATCTCTGGAGCCTGGTAAGACGATACAGGCTCCGGCGTAGCAGGTACGGTATTGGGGTTGGGCAAAGGTTGGGCTGATTGCCCATCTTCTGGTTGGTTATTTAGATTAGGCGTTACAGAATTTTGGTTAGGAGACATATTTAGAATTCCTTAATTATTGCTATCGGTTATTTTGCTGTTATTTTAACATAACCGTTACTAAATTCCTTAATAGGGGCTAATTCACACTAGAATGCCACCGATTTGTTGCCAGCAACTTCGTCTGGTTGGCAATGTGCGCACAGATCCTGGCGGTCATACTCAGCAAACCAATGTTTACTAGCCTTAAAGAACGGTTCATAGTCGTGATATCCAACAAAGTCAGCTGCTCGGCGAATGGCCCAACCAACACGTCCATATAAATGTATAGGTCCCCATTTTACAGCGGCCCAGTTAGGACCAGCCGGTAATACATAAATTGGCTGTTTGGCAACGTATGGTTTAGGGTTTGTGGTATGGGTGATCATTTTTTCTAAAGATCGAGCCATGTATGCACCGTCGTAAATGGCGGTTTGTGCCATTCCACTGTAAGGCGTATCGGCATTATCGCCAATTACGAATATACCAGGCTCGGCTTGTAAGAATTGATCTACTCGAACTTTACCATTGCGTACGAGCTGGAAGCCTTGCTCTGCAAAAAAAGGATTATTAGACATGCCTGCTGTCCAGATTACGGTATGGCTGCGTATTGGCTTACCGTTTACTAACAATTCATCAGCAGACTGTCCTTGAACCGCGGCGCCTAAATACAACTTAACTCCTTTTGATCGTAATTGTTTAGCAATTTTTCGACCTATCGCTGCAGGCATACGTGGTACTAAGCGTGGAGCTGCTTCAACTAAATCAACGTGTACCGCCCAACGTTTTACGCCATGTTTATCGCAAATATATTTAATATAGTCACCAATCGCTCCAGCTAACTCTATCCCTGTTGGCCCGCCGCCCACAATCACGTAATTCAAATCAGGTTTATGCTCTTCAATAATTTGCTGATGCAAGTGTATTTTTAGTTCTTCTGCATCTTCTAGCGACTTAATACCAAACGCAAATTCCTCTAATCCCTGGATGTGAAAATAATTAGTAATAACACCAAGTGACAATACCAGGTAGTCATATAAAATCTCCTGACCATCATCTGTTTTAATATGCTTATTTGCACGATCCAAGCCAGTAACCTTAGCTTTGATACGGGTGATATTCTTCTCATCAATCATCTCATCGAGCGAAATACTAGCCACGTCCCTGCTGGCACCAGTTGCCGTACGATACAACGACGAGTAGTAGCGAAAATCATCCTTTTCGCTAATGACAGTAATGTCAGCGTTGGTATTTCGCGCCAGGTCTAGCGCAGTTTTCATACCCCCAAAACCACCACCAGCAATGACTATTCTTTGTTTGTTTATTTTCATACTTTACTGTATACATTGTAGTCAATCAAAAAACATCTGTAAACCTCTTGTGGTTATGGTAAACTATCGTAAAGATGAAAAATACAAAAAATAGCCAAACGGTCTATGAGGAATTGGCGGATCACATAGAAGGCGAGATTGATTTAAGTGTAAAAACGAGGGACTTTTATAGTCACGATGCCAGCATGTTCGAATTAGTGCCAAAAGCGGTAGTATTTCCTAAAAACGCACGCGACATTCAAAAATTGGTTAACTTTGTCGCCGAGCATAAAAAAGCACATCCTCGTCTTTCTATAACTGCTCGCAGTGCAGGCACCGATATGACCGGAGGAGCTATTAATGATTCCATAATTATGGATATGACTAAGCATTTTGACAAAATACTCGAAGTTACACCTACACATGGGCGTGTCATGCCGGGTGTTCATTACCGCGATTTTGAAAAAGCGACCTTAAAGCATAATGCCTTGATGCCCTCTTTTCCTGCCAGCCGAGAACTATGTACTGTTGGTGGTATGGTGTCTAACAATTCAGGCGGCGAAAAATCATTAGAATTCGGCAAAACTGAAAAGTTTGTCCGTGAATTAAAAGTAGTGCTCTCAGATGGCAATGAGTATACTGTTAAGCCATTGACGAAAGTTGAGCTCGATAAAAAGATAGCCCAAAAAGACTTTGAAGGACGACTTTACAGGGAAGTTTTTGCAGTAATTGACGAAAACTATGAGGTGATCAAAAATGCCAAACCTCATGTCAGTAAGGACTCAACCGGATATCACTTGTGGAATATATGGGACCGTGAAACTGGCATTTTTGATATGACGCAGTTAATTGTCGGCTCTCAGGGAACGTTAGGAATGGTAACCGAGATAGATTTTAGGTTAATAAAAAATCCAAAAAACTCCGGAAGTTTAATTATATTTTTAGACCATATGGATCATCTTGGCCAAATTATTAACAATGTACTGCTTCATAAGCCAGCTACGTTTGAGGGATTTGATAATTACACGCTTATGCTCAGCTTCAAACTGTTCTTTTTTTTCCGCAAAACCCTTGGGTGGATGGGTATGATTAAACTTGGACTGCAACTCCTTCCCTCGCTCATTAATTTCCGTAAGGGCATACCAAAAATGGTCTTAATTGTTGAATTTACTGCTGATACCGACGCCGAAGTTGCTTCTAAAGTTCACCAGTTACGGCTTGATATGATCGAGTTTGGCCATGACGCGTTATTTGAAGAAGATGAAACTGAACTTAAGGAAAAGAAGTTCCAAATTATGCGACGTGAGAGTTTTAACTTGCTACGCAACAAAGTTAAAGACAAGCATACCGCACCATTTATTGATGACCTAGTGGTACCGCCAGAGCACTTACCGGTTTTCCTGCCTAAGCTGAGGGTGATCCTTAATAAGTATAAGCTTATTGCTACTATCGCCGGCCATATGGGCGATGGTAACTTCCATGTCATTCCTTTAATGAAATTTGAAGAGAAGAAAGAGCGTGCCAAAATTGAGCCTTGCATGCGAGAAGTAAATGCATTGGTATTAAAATACGGCGGCTCTATGAGTGGCGAGCATAACGACGGCATGTCACGTGGCCCGTGGCTTAAACAGCAATACAAACCAGAGATTATGGCCCACTTCCGAACCATTAAACACCTTTTTGATCCTCATAATATCTTTAATCCTCATAAAAAAACTGACGCCGAATGGGAATACAGTATGGCTCACCTCCGCGAACACTTCTAGTGGGGTGTCTTAGTTATTATGATAAGATTTACCTATGAACGTGGCTCTACCGCAATTTCCAAGCGAGCTTACTGAACTCAAACAGTTAAAACAACTTATTAGGCGTGATCAAACCCTGACGACCGCATCAATTCATGATGAAGATATTAGCAACCTGACAGTAAAAGGTTTTAGCGCCTTTGAACTAAAGTTGGAGAAAATAAATTTTACCCAAGCCAAACTTGAAAAGTCAGGCTTTATTGATACTGCCATTACAAACTGCGACTTAATTGCAACTTCGTTTGCCGATTCGTCGTGGTTGCGGACAGTGATAAAAAACTCCCGTTGCAGCGGCCTGCAAATACAAGCCAGCACACTAAAAGATATAACTTTTCTAGACTGTAAGTTAAATCTATCAAACTTTCGATTTAGTAAACTTACTAATGTACATTTTAAAGATTGCATGCTTGATGAAGCTGATTTTTATACAGCTGAGCTTAACAACGTATATTTCCAAAACTGCACCTTGGATAAAGCTGAATTCTCCAGTGCAAAGCTTAAAAAAGCAGACTTTCGAACATCTGAAATTACTAACGTACTTGGAGTGCGGAGTTTAGCAGGCGCAATTATTGACTCGATGCAATTAGTATCACTTGCGCCTGTACTCGCAAACGAGCTAAATATTGTGGTTTTAGACGAATAGGATACTACGTCGATACGGGTTATAATTCTATTCCATTTATGTTTAATGAACCCGTAGTTTATGTGGATATTGAAACGACTGGAGGGAGCTATCGGACTAGTCGTATTATTGAAGTCGCCGCTATCCGGGTTGAGAATGATGAGATAGTTGATACGTTTAAAACGTTGGTAAATCCCGGATCACCAATTCCCTACCATATTACTGCCCTAACCGGTATTACATCTGGCGATGTTGCCGATGCACCATTCTTTGAAGGTATTGCCGAACAGCTTCATTCAGTTTTGTCGGGAGCTATTTTTATTGCACATCATGTTCGGTTTGACTACTCTTTCATTAAACGGCAACTAGAAATCTGTAACATCCGCTACAATCCACGAATGTTGTGCAGTGTTCGACTGTCACGTGCGTTATACCCAAGTGTTAAAGGTCACGGTCTAGAAGCAATAATCAAACGTTATGGCATTGAAACTAATGCGCGTCACCGAGCCTACGATGACGCCGAAGCAGTTCGTAGATTTTTAAAAATCGCCCACCTTGAACATGGTGCTGACATATTTAATCTTGCGATTAGTAAGCAGTTTAAGCATCGCAGCGCGCCACCCCATGTTACAAGCGGTGCATTTGATACAATTCCAAATACTCCAGGTGTGTATACTTTTCTAGACTCAAGCGGTAATCCAATTTACATAGGTAAGAGTATTGCCTTACGCAAACGTGTTATGTCTCATTTTTCTCAGGACACAGTCATTGATAAAGAAATGAAGTTGTCGCTCAATACCCATAAGATATCGTTCATCGAAACAGCTAACGAGCTAGAAGCACTGCTCCTTGAATCACAAATGGTCAAAGAACAGTTGCCGATCTATAATCGCCAATTACGCAGGCATAAGAAGATGTACGTCTTAAAAACTACGCGCAATAGTGTCGGCTATGAAACGATTGCTATTGATTTTATTGATAGCTCAGACATTGGCCCGAATAGTTCTCTTTATGGAGTGTATGCTTCAAAAATGAAGGCTAAGCGCTCGTTAGAATCAATTCAAAAGACCTTTGATTTATGCCCAAAGTTACTCGGCCTAGAGAAAGCAACCTCTGCTTGTTTTAAGTTCCAGTTGCGCAAGTGCCGTGGTGCTTGTGTTGGACTTGAGCCTGTAGCACTTTATAACAAACGTCTTGAGATCGCTTTTGGGCGGCAAAAAATTGACGAGTGGCCGTTTCGTAACCCGGTCGTACTATCACACATTGTGCAGAATAATCAGCCGAAGAATCTTGTCATCGACAACTGGAATGTTATTGGGGAAATTCATAGTGAAGAGGGATGCGAAACCTATTTCAAACCCTGGCAGTCTGTGTTTGATATTGATACGTACAAAATTATCCGCAGTTATCTAACGAATAAATCGGCAGCTTTTAAGTTGCAGCCTATTTCGCACCGCGAACTTCAATCTTTGCACGGCTAGCTAATCTTGCTTGATTTCTGTAGGCAAGAATCCGTCTGGATGCTTAAAGCCAGCTTCCCACTTAGTTCCTTTTTGATAACCAAGGTCTTTCATAAGTTTAGTTGGAGCATTACGGAGGTGTAACGGGACTCGCACGTCGCTGTAATTGTAAGCCATTTTTTTTGCAGCATACATTGCATCGGTTGCTTCGCGTGATTTCTCACATTTAGCTAACACCAACGCGCAGTGATACAGATTATACTCGCACTCAGGCATACCAATTCGCTCTACTGCCTGAAAGGTACTGACCGCTAAATTTAGTGCCGCTGGCGCTGCACTGCCAATATCTTCACTGGCAAAAATAATCATTCGTCGGGCAATAAATTTCGGGTCTTCCCCGGCTTGTAAGATACGTGCCATATAGTATAGCGTTGCGGTAGTGTCGCTACCACGCATGGATTTGATAAACGCACTTATAAGGTTGTAGTGCTCCTCGCCGTTTTTATCGTAGCCTGGCAAACGCCTTTGAGCGGCTGTTTTAACGATTTCGGTTGAAATTGTTTTTCCGGCGGCAAGTTCAACTGCTAACTCAACGTTTCCTAGCGCCACCCTTGCGTCCCCACCGCTTAATTCCGCCAATAAATCGATGCTTTTAGCTGGTAATCGTTTGGCAGTTATTTCTTCTTTTTTGGCAGCCTTTTTTATAATCGTAATAATGTCGTTTTTAGTAAGTGGTTCTAATATAAGAACGCGGCTGCGAGACAGCAGTGGATTAATAATTTCAAAACTAGGATTTTCGGTCGTAGCGCCAATTAGACTAATTGTGCCATCTTCAATATATGGGAGAAAAGCATCTTGTTGCGCTTTATTAAAACGATGTATTTCGTCGACAAATAATATAGTTCGCATACCCAGACGTTGATTGGCTTGGGCGTCGCTAACGACTCTCATCACATCGGCTTTGCCAGCGGCGACGGCACTCAGTTCTATAAACTGAGCTTCTGTCTCTTTTGCAATAATTCGAGCCAAAGTAGTTTTACCACTGCCTGGGGGACCCCATAAAATCAAACTTACTGGTTTTTTCTGCGCAATAATTTCATAAATTATTTTTTGCTTTTGTACTAAATGTTCCTGGCCAATGACATCCTTTAGAGTTTCTGGTCGCATTCGCTCTGCAAGCGGCTGATAATTCATGTTTTAGTGCTTTACTAAAGTTGCGTCAATATTATCTTTGATTCTTTCTAATATATCTTCGTGCGACTGTGGATATACAAAGTCAGTCCCCGTTAATTGCTCATATAACTCAATGTAACGAGCTGAAATTGTATCAATACACTCTTGGCTTAGCGTCGGTGGGGTTTGATCTTCTAACCCACTATAACCTTGTTGCAATAGCCACTGCCTAATATATTCTTTTGACATATCTTTGGGCGGTCGACCGGAACGGTCTTTCAAATAATTATCATATTCATCAGTGTAAAAATATCGCGATGAGTCAGGCGTATGAATTTCATCAATTAAGTACATATCGTCGCCATAGGTACCGAATTCGTACTTGGTATCAGCTAGCAACAAGCCTTGTTCGCGGGCTATTTGCTTGCCCCTGATAAATAGCTGACGGGCGACAATACTTACTCGCTCATACTCCGCTTCGCTCATAATTTCCTGAGCGATGATATCAGTGGCTGAAATGTCTTCTTCATAACCTCTTTGAACCTTTGTGGAAGGCGTAATAATCGGTTCATCAAGCAAGTCATATTCCTGTAAGCCATCAGGTAGCTCTACGCCGCAAATGGTGCGCATGCCGGTCTCGTAGACTCGCCAGGCATGGCCAATTAAACTACCTCTAATAACAATGTTGATGTTGAATCGCTTACACCGTTTTCCAAAAGAAACATTAGGGTCGGGCATAGATTCAATCCAATTTGGAATGATATCTTCCGTGGCTTCAGAAAAGAAGTATGTTAACTGGTTTAGTACTTGGCCTTTATGAGGTATAGTCTCTGTGAATAAGTGGCCAAACACCGATAAACGGTCTGTTGCTATCGATGTTAAGTGATCATCAACCGAGTATACGTCGCGAGCTTCGCCTCGATATACATCGGTTTGGCCTTTAAATGAGTAGTTCGTTGCAAGCAGCTCCACAGTATCTCTATTGTACTCCTCTTTTAAAGAAATGTTTACGCTTATAGGTTGCTAGCTACTGCATTCCAGTTCACAACGTTCCACCAGGCATCAATATAGTCTGGTCGCCGGTTTTGGTACTTCAGGTAGTAAGCATGTTCCCACACGTCAAGTCCCACAATTGGCTTTACGCCGTTCATCATAGGTGAATCCTGGTTGGGCGTACTGCTGATCACCAGAGAGTCGTTTTCTTGAGTAAGCCAAACCCATCCACTGCCAAAACGTGCCACTGCCGCGGCCCCAAACTGTTCCTTAAAGCTCTCTAAGCTTTCAAACGACGATTCAATTAAATCTTTTAGTTTGCCGTCAGGTTCAGTCGTAGCATCCGGTGTCATAATACTCCAGAAAAAACTATGATTGTAGTGTCCTCCGCCATTATTTCGCACTGTTGTACGAATAGATTCAGGTAAATTATCCAGATTTTGGATCAATTCATCAACCGATGTACCGGCGAATTCTGTATCTTTGACTGCTGCATTTAGCTTATCGACATATGCCTGATGATGTTTGGAATGATGCAGCTCCATAGTTGGAGCGTCGATGTATGGTTCAAGCGCATCATAGCCATACGGTAATTCAGGTAATTGATGCATTTCATTTCTCCATTAAGATTAGTCTATATACCATTATACTGCTTACGCTCCGGCTTGCTGTGAATTTTCTTGCCGCCATTGCTCAATCTGAGCATGATTACCGCTCAGTAGGACGTCAGGAACTTCCATTTCCTCAAACTTCTCGGGACGGGTGTACTGAGGAAATTCGAGCGTTTTACCATCGCTGAAACTTTCTATTTGGGTGCTCGCTTCTCCTCCCAACACGCCGGGCAATAAACGAATTACACTATCCGAAAAAATCATCGCGGGTAATTCGCCGCCAGTTACGACAAAGTCGCCAATTGAAATTTGACGGTCAATTAAGGTCAGTACTCTCTCGTCAATGCCCTCGTAGCGACCACAGACAATGATCATCCCAAGTTTTGCATCGGCAATTTCCTGTGACATTGACTGTTTTAAGCGATCGCCGCGTGGAGACATGTAATAAGTTGCCGCTGTAGGATCTCGCTGCTTAGCGGCCCTGATAGCTGCAAATAATGGCTCTACCCTGAGGAGCATGCCGTCACCACCACCGTAGGGAGTATCATCAACGGTTTTACGCGGACCAAGACCATATTGGCGCAGATCAATGTACTCATAGGACACAAGACCCTTATCTTTTGCTTTGTAGAGCATGCTGGTTTCAAACATGGGCGGAAACATCTCCGGGAATAGACTAATAAACTGAATTTTCATAGTTGTTATTATCGCATAGCTTGCTGATTAGGCCCCTATGTCTCGGAAAATAAAAAATCCCGAACAATTGTTCAGGAATTTTTATCACATAAAGCTCCAATTCGATTGAATTGCTCGCATGAGCTTTTAAATGTTTGTTTTTGTGGCAACCGGCTGATTAAAACCCGAGATGACTACTCACATTATAGCTAAACCCCGTTATGATGACAAGATTATACGTCGAGGTCATCAAGATCACGCAGTTCCTGACGAGTTTTCGCCATGGTATCGCTTTCTCGTTCTGGTACGGCAACCGTGTCTTCGCTATCGTCGCCAGCGTCCTCATCATCTTTGGCAGCTGTAGTTGTTGTACTATCATCCGTGGAGCTATCGTCGCCCCATGCACCGCTCTTTGAGTCACCTCTTGAGTCATCAGAAGATTTTCCGGAACTACCAATACCGTTATCGACAATTTTTAAATTGTAACGGGCATCATTTTTAGTACCAAGTGCTCGAAGAAGCGTACGAACACTCTGCGCAGTTGCTCCGCGTTTACCGATTACGCGGCCAAGGTCTTCCGGATCAACGGTGAGTTCTAGAAGAACCCCTTTTTCGTCGATACGGCGTTCAATTTGGACAGCTTCTGGCTTAGTAACAAGTGACTTAATAACAAACTCGACAAATTGCTGATCGATACTTATCGACATATTCCCTCGCTCTTCAAGTTACGGATTAGTGTTGTAGTTTCATTATATCAAAACAAAACTTAAAAAGATAAGCGCTTTATGCTTACCTTTGAAATGTATGAGGCTGTACTTTAATTAAGCTTTTTTAGGTGATTCGGCATCTGTAGTGTCTTCAGATGCAGCTTCTTCGGCGACTGGCTCATTTGTCTCAGGACCAACTTCGGCTGATTCTTCTGATGGCACTTCGGCAGCTGTTTCTTCGGTTGGATTAGAACTTATGTCTGTTTCTGAGTTGGATTCAGCGACTTCAGCTGGTTCTTCCACAGCTGTTTCTGTTTCAGCACTTTCAACTGCTGCCGGTTCCTCGGTAGTTTCTGCGGCCGGTTCTTCAGCAGGCTTTTCTTCAGCCGGACGATTTTTACGCAACTTATCTGGTGTACGAATAGTTCGCGTATGGTCGCTTGGCTGTTTAACCCATGATGGTAAAGTGATACCCTCGCTTGTAAACAGACGAGCTACTCGCTCTGATGGTTGAGCGCCATGTGTGAGATAGAATTCAGCCTTGTCTTTGACTAATGTAGTGGCCTTAGAGTGAGGATCATAGCTTCCTAGCATAGCAACGTATTTACCGCTGGTTGGCGTCTGACGCACATCTTGAACTACAACACGGTAAGTTGGGTGGCCCTTACGGCCTAAGCGCTGCATACGAATTGCTAACATATATAAATAACTCTCACTTTCTTAAAACCAAATTTTTACAATTAATATAGTCTTTTTGACTTAATTTGAACTTATTATAACGTACAGCCATCCCTGTTGTCAATCTGGACTCTATTGAGCAAGCTTTTCAATTGATTGGGCTTTATAGTACGCTAAAGCCCGTTCGGCGGCTTGCTGTTGACCAATTTGTTTACTTGGGCCTTCGCCTTTGCCTCGTAAAACCCCATTTACAAATGCACCGATCACAAACATCTTGTCGTGGTCTGGACCGTCTTCTTCCAGAACTTTATAGATGGGGGTAAAACCTTCTATACTTTGTGCCAATTCTTGTAAATGGCTCTTTGGATCCATCCATGAACCGGTTTCTAAAATTTCAGGTAAGGTACTAAGCAAGCTTTGCTTAATAAAATCGCGGGCCGCTTCAAAGCCTTGATCAAGAAAAAGAGCACCAATAACTGCCTCATAGCAGTTAGCCAAAATCTGCAGGCGAGCACGTTGGGTGCCGTGTTTTTCACCGCGACTTAGCCGTAATAACGGTTCAAAGTTGTGTTTAGCGGCAGCTGCGCCAATACTTTCGGTGCGCACTAAGGCGCTGCGCCAGTTTGTTAGTATGCCCTCTTGTTCGTCATAGGTCGCGTACAGATACTCGGTCACTGCCAGCTCAAGGACAGCATCTCCCAAGAACTCCATACGCTCGTTATGAACCCGAACGGTCTTTTTGTGTTCGTTTACATAGGAACGATGTGTAAAGGCGGTCACTAGCAGGGTAATATCGTTGAACTCTACGCCTAGTACTTCTTTAGCAAATAGCTGGTATTTTGATACGTCTTGCATATAGTTACAGACCGGCGTGGCGGATTTTTTTGAGTCCTAACAGAATTATTTTACCTATATCTTCATACTCAATCTTATCAAGCGCTTCATTGGCACTAAACCACTTAATACCGTTCATCCAATCTTCGGGCTGTAGCTTATCGGTATCACCTTTAGCTTGTACCAAGAATATCTCAGTAGTCATTAGCACCAGACTAGTGGCACGACGGTAACGGAAATTGATTTTACCGAGCCAGTTCATAACGGACATTTCTTGCAGGCCGGTTTCTTCGCGAATTTCACGCTCGGCAGTTTCTTTAGCGGTTTCACCCTCTTCAATGTGGCCTTTGGGAATAGTCCAGCGGTCTTTAGCGTCTTGAATTAATAGGATTTCAATCTGCTTGGTCTTAACATTACGCCGAAATACCATACCACCACTGGTAGGTTCGCGAACAACCTCGCTTATTGTTGGCTTACGGCGAGGCAGAAACTTCTTAAAGCCCTGGATTGGTTTAGGTTTTTTCATTCTTTGGCTGCTTCTTTCTTTGGAGATTCATCTGTTTCGTTCTGTGCTTGGGACTTTTTAAGATTATGTGCGGCATCTAGAGCGGCTGCCTGTTCTGGGTGGAGCTTACGAAGAAGCGTTCCCAAAACACCATTTACAAATTTCGAGGAGTTATCGTTACCAAAATTCTTAGCCAACTCTACGGCCTCATTGATCACTACCTTTGGTGGAACATCGTCATGGTTCATCAATTCGTAAGCACCGATTTTTAACAGCAAGTGGTCAATTCGAGCAATTTGTTCAAGTGGCCACTCTGGTGCCAGCGGCCGAATAGCGTCATCAAGTTCCTTTGATTTTGCAACAACACCGTTAGCTAGAGATTCAACGAAGGTAATATCATCCAGCGTCGCCTTATAGCGCCCGATATTACGGTGCATTATGTCGCTAATTTGAACCGTTGTATCGCCGCATTCCTCACGGAAGGTTAATTCATACAGCGTTTGCAGTACTACTATGCGTCCTAGGTGTCGATTTGATGCCATATGTCTATATTGTTAAGTGATAAAGTTAGTAATCCTGTCTCAAAGTATATCGTACTTTCGTATGATTCCCTGACAGGTTTTTAAAATTACCGCAATTTACTTTGCGGCTACTTTTATAGCGCCCGATTCTCGGCGCGTGGTATACACCTTAACCGGACTTTTTCCATTAACCGCCCGTGCCAGCTTTAGCACTAAATGGCTACGCCGCGCACCTGTCCGGCGATGACTGGTTTGTTTCTTGGGTTTACCCATACAAATACATCCTCTCTGGATATTAAAATTACTCTAAACTTACAGTTGGCTCTGAGTATAGCAAATTTTAGAGTTTTTCTCAAGGCAATAGGTATTACTCCTATGCGACAAAGTTAACTAATTTGCCCGGCACATACACTGTTTTCTTTGCGCCATTTACTAAATACGATGCAACGTTTTCATCAGTCTGAGCGGCATTTATAATCGTATCTTTATCAGCATCAACCGCAACTTTTAAATTAGCTCTGACTTTTCCATTTACTTGGACTACGATTATAATTTCATCTGATATTAGGTGCTTTTCGTCATACTGTGGCCATTTTGCAACGTGAACCGAACTTTCATTGCCCAGATCATGCCATAATTCCTCGCTAATATGCGGCGCGAATGGCGCTGTCAGCTGCGTTAAACTTGATAGAGCAAAAAGCCAATCTTGGCGAGCGCCATAGCCATCACTGGCCTTGATTTTATAGAGCTCATTAACTGCTTCCATGAGTGCTGATACTGCCGTATTAAACTGCAGTTTATCAAGATCGCTGCTTACTTTCTTTATGGCTTTGTGCGCGGTGCGCATTACATCGTTGTTGCTTGTTGACATGTCGGCCGCGGGCTCCAGATATTCCTGAGTTAACGTCCACAACCGGTTCAAGAATCGATAGCAGCCGGGTACGCCGGTGGTATTCCAGCTTGTTCCCTGTTCATAGGGAGCGATAAACATTTCATAAACGCGCAGCGCATCAGCACCGTAACCTTGGCTAATGAGTTCATCAGGGTTAACCACGTTGCCCTTGCTTTTGCTCATTTTATTGCCGTCTGGCGCCAGAATATAGCCGTTATAAACAAGTTTATTAACTGGTTCTTTCGCCTTTTCAGCTATCCAGCCTTGGTCGGCGAAGAAATAACTCCAAAATCGAGCATATAGCAGATGTGAGACGGCATGA
Organism: Candidatus Saccharimonadia bacterium; assembly: GCA_963717365.1. Lineage (GTDB taxonomy): Bacteria > Patescibacteriota > Saccharimonadia > Saccharimonadales > 2-12-FULL-41-12 > JALQXV01. The sequence goes on along the minus strand of OY970327.1, from coordinate 200,033 downwards.
TCACCGCCGCAGTAATAGTCAATTGGCATCCACTTATTGGCAATCTCAGGATCCCAGGCTTGTTTATTATTATGCGGATCAGTATAGCGCAAGAAGTACCAACTGCTGCAGGCGTAGCCGTCCATGGTATCAGTTTCACGCTTAGCCGGACCGCCGCAAGTGGGACAAGTTGTATTAACCCAATCGGTGACACTAGCTAATACGCTGCCGCCTTTTGGTTGATAGTTTTCAACTTCTGGCAAAATTACGGGCAGCTGGTCTTCCGCAACAACCACCGCACCATGATCAGGACAATGAATAATAGGTATCGGCGCGCCCCAGTAACGCTGACGGCTTATCAGCCAGTCATGAATTTTATAGCTGACCTGAGGACTAGCAAAGCTATGTTCAAACATGTAGTTGGCTATTATCTGACGATTATCGTGGGCGTTCTTTCCTGCAAACTCGGCTGGCTCAATCAAAACACCATGTTTCATGTCGTTATAGCAGTATTCAAGGTTTTTTACTTTTTCTGCTTCAACTGGATCTGGTGGCACCATGGTTGGCTTCAATCGAATGTTGTATTTTTTTGCAAAGGCAAAGTCTCGGTCATCATGCGCCGAACATAACACAATGCCAGTTCCATAATCTGCCAAGGCGTAGCTAGCAATCCAGATCGGTAAATCTTCATCACCAAACGCATCGATGGCATAGCGGTCGGTAAAAATGCCTTCCAGTGTATCTGAGCCTTTTTGCCCCAGAGCATCGCGGCGCATCAGCATTTCATGAGCCTGAGTCAAAATATCATCTTTGTTATTTAAACCATCGAGCAATTCTGCCAGACGCGGATGATCGGGTGCGATAACTACAAATGTATTGGCGGTAAAAGCTTCAAAGTGAGCTGAAAATGACTCTATCTCATGACCAGTATCACGAACTTTATTTTTATAAACCACGCCCTCGCTGCGTCCGATCCAGTTGCGCTGCATGGTCTTAATTTTTTCAGGCCAATCAAGGGCATCTATGCCGTCAAGCAAACGGTCGGCATAATCGGTGATCTTGAAGAACCACTGATTTAAACTCTTTTTAATAACCGGTAGGTCTTCGTGGCGCCAACAGCAGCCGTTTACTACCTGCTCGTTAGCGAGCACTGTCTTACATTCTTCGCACCACCACTGCCCACTTTCTTTTTGATAGGCCAGTCCGTTTTCAAACAATTTTGCAAATATCCACTGGGTCCAGCGATAATATTCTGGGTCACTCGTGTTAATTTCACGGTCCCAGTCGTAGCTCATACCTAAACGTTGTAATTGGGATTTAAACATGGCTACGTTTTGCTTGGTAGAAATCGCAGGTGGTACCCCCGTTTTTATGGCAAAGTTTTCAGCAGGTAACCCAAAGGTGTCCCAGCCCATGGTATGCAGCACATTATAGCCCTTTTGTCGGTGGTACTGACTCAGTACATCACTTATTGTGAAGTTACGGACATGGCCAACATGCATTGCCGCCCCTGACGGGTACGGAAACATATCGGTTATATATTTCTTAGGCTTATTGGAATCATTAACCGCCTGGAATAATTTTTGTTCGTCCCAAATCTTCTGCCACTTCGGCTCGATTTCCTTTGGATTGTAGCGTTTCATTGAAATAAAGGTCCTTTTGCAATAGGATATGCGGAAAAATTAGTAGAGATATATCTAGTATACGTAAAAGTGCCCTACTGGGCGAGTAGAATAAGTGTGGTGAGGGCTGCTAGGGCCGTGGCACGTTTCATAGTCATAAACTATAGCACCCTTTGCCAGAAAAGCACAAACGCTACCAGTCAACTTCCTGTAACCAGTGCTTAAAGTCTGGATTATGACCATATTGAATTGATTCGTAGACTTTTAATAGTCGCTTTGTCAACTCCCCGGCTTGGCCATCACCTACCGGCCGTTTATCAATTGATAAGACTGGTGTAATGCAAGCACTGCTACCGCACATAAAGACTTCGTCCGCCATATAGAGTTCGCTGCGGTCAATACTTCGTCTATCACACGTTAACTCCAGCGAGCCGGCTATCTCCAATACACTGCGCCTGGTAATTCCCTCTAACACATCACTTGAATCGGCCGGAGTTACGAGCATGCCATCTCTTACAATAAATAGATTGGCGACTGTGCCCTCGCTGACATGCCCGTGCTGATCGAGGGCAATTGCTTCGTCATAACCATTGAGCAGCGCCTCGTTTTTCATTAAACTGGCATTAACGTAGCTGCCGTTGATTTTAGCCCGTGAAGGCAGGCTATTGTCAGGCGTCCGCTGCCAGCTGGAAACGCAAGCATGTATGCCAGAGCGCGGCAAAATTTCGCCCAGTGGGTAGACATAAGCGCTCACAGAATTATTTAGCCCATGGATTTTAGTACCAGCGCATAGTTCATCAATAAAAATTGTTACGCGTACTAGCGCGTCCTCCTGTACATTGTTACGCGTTAGCAGCTGGTTCATCGTCTTTTCAAATTTTTCATAGCTCCACTCTTCAGCAAAGCTATGAAAGTCCATAATCTTGGCGGAACTTATCAGCCGTTTATAATGATCTTTTAGACGGTACATGTACAGTTTTTGAGCCTGAACATCCCAGCAAACTGGAAACACGGTATAAACCGACAGACCATACAATACTGGCGAGCTAGCTACGCTTACATTAGCTTGATTAAAGGGCACGAAATCAGTTCTGAAAAAGACTTCTGTCTTTTCTAATTCCAGCTTCATAATCTAGAATTGCTGCAAATAGTTGGTAGAAAAGACCGTATTCTGACGCTGCTGGTGCTGCCAGCGCTCTTCTGCCAGCCGAACCAGGGTTTCCACCAGCTCGACACTTGACACGCCCGCAGCGCGCCAATTATGGGCGTAGAGACTACCAGGCAATGGGTTTACCTCGTTAAAGTATATAGTTTTGGTACTGCTATCTATCAGCAAGTCGACTCTTGCTGTACCGCTGCAGCCCAACGCCTTATAGACATCAAGGCCGATTTGTTCGGCTTTTTTATATAAATCTTCATCTAAATCAGCCGGTAATTCGCTGTAGCCTTGAGCACCCTTAATGCCACCGCCCTTCTTGCCGCCTTTTTTACCACCCTGCATATATTTAGTTTCAAAATCAAAGAAGTCTTCTGGCTGTGTCATGGGACGCTCTAGCAGTGCCGGCCGGGGCTGGTCATTGCCTAAAATGGGCAAGGTCACCTCAATCAAGTTGCCGACCGCCTTCTTCTACTAACACTTTTTGGTCGTAGTGAAAGGCTACTTCCAGAGCATTTTCCAAATCTTTTGCATTTGTTACTTGAGCAATTCCGATACTGGAACCTAGGTGGGCAGGTTTTACAAATAACGGGTAGGCGAGCTTATCTTCGATGGCTTTTATAAAATGATGCGGCTGACGCGAGTATTCTGATTTGATGGCAAATTGCATGGTTGGTGTTGCAATGCCATGCGACTCAACAATTAACTTGGCGAGGACTTTATCCATTGCCAGTACGCTGGCATCCATATCGCAGCCAACAAACGGCACGTTGGCCATTCTAAGCAAGCCCATTAAGCTGCCGTCTTCTCCATAGGTACCATGGGTGGCCGGGAATACAATATCGACCTGACGGGCAGTTTTGCGGCCGGCGATACCGCTGGCTTTAACCAGTGTCATACCGCCGTCAAACTGCACACTGACTGGCTGCGTCTTATGTAGAAAGTCCTGAATCTGGCCAGAGCTGAACAGTAAAATATCTTTTAATTTGTCATCCCAATACCAGGCACCGTCTTTTGCAATGTAAACCGCCTCGACTTTATATTGTTTGGTAAGTTCGAGCGGCTTGACAATACTCGCAAGCGCTGTAACAACTGATACATCGTGCTCGGTTGAGCGTCCTCCAAAAATAACTGCGATTGTTTTCATGCCATAAGCGTATCATTAACTGCATTACAATTCAATAATACAATTAAGGCATACAATTAACTATAATTATCGGTCCAGTCATTTTGCATCACCACTAAATCACCGGCGGCGACCACGTGTTCTAGATTTGTATAAAATGCCAGCGGATCGGCTTGGATCTGGAGATCGCCTTGATAATTGGTATTTTCAATACCTTTGATAATGTATTGGGTGGTCGAATTTTGCATCAATACCGCTCGCTCAGGATTAGCTTTGCCAATCAGTTCGCCAATTTCTAAATGAACCCGCTCGGTTTCATGACCTTGGTCAACCAGTCCTGGCGTGACATAGATTTTGCGCTTTGCAGGAAGTGCCTGCATCAACTCTAGACCTGCCCTCAAGCCTTCTAGGCTGCCGTTGTAAGTATCGTCAATGATCCAAGCACCGTGCAGGTGACGAGCCTGCATGCGATGCTCAAAGGCTTTGGTTTTAGCTAAACCAGCTTCAATTTGCTTTATTGACAGACCAAGGCGGTCAGCCAGGGCAGCAGATAAGGCTAGCGGGCCTACTTGATGCGCCCCCAGTAAGCCACTGATAACTTTGATGGTCAGGTTTCCTTTTTTCATTACAAAGGAAGTACCTTCATAATTTACGGCGGCGCGGCTAATTGACCAGCCAAGTGCAGCAGTACTGGAATATGGTGTCGTATCGTGAGTATCATATTTCTTAAAAGCCGCCGAATCAGCATTAATAAACAGTCTACCGTCCTCAACAAAATCAGTTAATGTTAGCAAATCTTTGGCAACTGCGTCCAAGCTCTTGTATTCACCCAGGTGATTTGGAGCCAAACCAGTAATAATGCCGAATTTCGGCTGACTCAATTTAGCCAGTTTTTTGATATCGCCAGGGGCACCTTCGCCGTATTCAACCAATAAAATATCTTCTTCACCGCTCAGCTTCTGAATCCAGGCCGCATGACTAATTGGCACATTTCGGTTACCTGGCGTGGCGGCCACATTCCGCCCTTCGGACAGTACGATATGGAGCAATTCCTTCATTGTAGTTTTTCCGTAACTACCAGTGATGGCAATTTTTATGGCCGGATGGGCTTTAAAATCCTTTGTAGCACGCCTGATTAAGCTGCTACGGCGCGGCTCTTCAATATACAGCCAAGCCGTTAAGACCATCAAGTAAGTAAGCAGCGCCAGAATAAATGGCGACACCAGCGCGGTCAACAGGCCAGCCAATGGATTCAGGATAAGATTTATGACGCTTAACGCAATATAAATTAACCACAGAAAACCAATTACTAGTACCAGTAGGCGGGCTTTCAGCGTCCAGACCAGTTTTTGGCGATGCATGACCTTACTAATATCTGATACCCTCATTACCCAACGTAAGAATTTGTGAGGGTTATATTCAACTTGCTGCAACATGTAAACAAGAAATATAGGCAACTTGGGATGAAAAAAAGTCAGGTAGCGTTTCATGAACCATCCGTTTCAGCCATAAATTTACTACTTATGCGCGCCACTTTGTAGAGCTGTTCATGGTGAACAAAATGGGCGGCCAAGGGAATGATGTGCAGTGTTGCATGCGGCATTATTTCCGCAAACGCCTTGCCGTAAGACAGCGGCGTAGACTGATCATCTTCTCCATAAATTAAGCAAACCGGCACAGTAACGTGAGCTGCTTCTGTGCGGACGTCGTAAGCGACGATGCGCTTAAATGTATCCAGCATGTGGTCGGCAATTAAATAATCCGACCCGATTGCTGAGTAAAGTTTTTGTTTGATTCGTTTTTGGGTTGCCTTTGGTGCTGCTTTGATCGCCAATTTAGCTGGTTTAGCAAGCAGGCGCAGCGCTTGTTTTTTTGAGCTGCTACTTCTAATACCGGCTGAGCCGATTAAAATTAGCTTATCTGTGCTTATGACATTATTTGCCAATCCATTGATTGCAATAGCTCCGCCATTAGAATGGGCAATAATTATCGATGGTCGTTTGTTTATTTTTTTTAAAAAACCTGCCAAGAAAACAGCATAATCCGGTAGATCCCAAGCTGTATCTGGTGTTTGTGTACCGCCAAAGCCGGGCAAATCAATCAATATGGCCTGGTAATCCCCCGTTTTATTTAACTCTGTTGCCAGCTCTTGAAACGACTGCGCATTATCAGCCCATCCATGTAAAAAAAGAATGGTTTTGGGGCCGCTCCCAACGAGTGAGTAATTGGTGAGAAGTTTCTCAACGATAATTTGCATAGATATATATCAGTATATAGGAGTTTAACGGTTTCTAAACATCGGACTACCGTGGTTATTTTACTGCAGCTGTTCTTCAACTTTGGTCAAACGTTCCTGCAACTCATCTACGCTGATGGTTTGGGCAGGAAGTGTTATTTCACGCTTTGCGTTATAGCCTTTGTAAGTTTCTAGACGACCACTACCTGAAAAGGCTATTGAATTAATGTGTCGCGATAACATATCAACTTCAATTTTTACCTGAATCGGAGGGGCACCTTCATATTGCTCTGGGTTAAGTTCTGACATAGCGCCCGCCCCTGTTAATTTAACGTACTTTGCCAGTACTCGTACCAAGGCACTGGGCTCCAAATTAATATCATAGCTAGTTGTTGGGCGGCCGTTTTTGAAATCTGTCTGAACTTGAGAATTATCGTAAAGCTTTACGTTACGAATTTCTTGTTTCAGATCAGCCCGTTGCTGCGAGTTAAGGTTACCAAACGGTACAACCACAAAAAGTGCGTCATTTAGAAAGGAAACTTGCTGGCCCGTTTCCAGATCTGTTTCCCGCTTGCCCCAAGTGTTCAGGACACTTTCAAAATTTTGGTCAGCATTCTTTCCGGATATATTAACGGCGGAATACCGCACGAAGTCAGTTGATGCTGTACCGATAGTTTCGGTGGTCACAGAGGTAATCGCCCCATCGTTAGATCTTTCTTCAAGTTTAGTACTTGATTGTGCGGCGGTAACAGGAGTGAATGCCAAATAAACTGATTGATTGACTCTGCTATCGTCACTCGCCTGGCTGACCGTCCGATAGACACTAGAAGTTTGCATACTTTTATCCAGCATATCGCTCAAAATTCGCTGAGGGTCAGTAAAGACACTCTGGTACCAGTACCAACCACTACCGCCAAGTAAGCCAACGCTGGCAACCACCAATAAAAAGATTGATTGACCAAAACTTAGTTTTGCGCCTGTTTTTTGTGTATTTACACTTTTGATTTTGGCACCGGATCGGGAAATGGAATTTTTCATAGATGTATTGTACTACGCTTCGACGTGCAACGAATATAGCTGCCCGTCTTTAACGATATGGAATATATTTTTCTGAAGGTCTTATCTTGGTAAATACTATCTGCCACAACTGTAGTTTTCTAGCTCTAAATGCTCCGGCGCACGATAGCAAATAATATTCCCACATTCGATAAAATCTTTGATCATATTTATCCTTGATTTCAGGGTAATGTCTTTTGAAGTTTTCATACCAGGCAACAAGTGTTTTATCGTAGTCGGGTCCAAAATTTTCCAAATCTTCTATGATAAGAAGACCCTCTATGGCTTGAGAAATTTGTGTAAGGGAGGGAATTACGCCGCCAGGAAAAATATATTTGTTTGTCCATGGGTCTACAGCCTTTGTTGAGCGAATATTTCCAATCGTATGATGGAGCATACTACCGTCATCGTTCAAATGTTGGTTGCAAAGTTCAAAGAATTTTTGATAATTCTTAGGACCAACATGCTCCAGCATTCCAATTGAAACGATGCGGTCATACTTTCCGGTAATTTCCCTAAAATCCTTTTGCAAAATTTCTATTTCAAGATGTTTTGTGCGTTGTTTAGCAAGCTTAACTTGTTCTGCGGCAGGTGATATACCGGTTACTTTGACGTCGTAATTTTCTGCCGCGAACTTACTAAACCCACCCCACCCACAGCCAATATCCAGAAGTGTCATGCCTTTTTCGAGATGTAGTTTTTTGCAAATCCGGTCAAGTTTTGCAGTCTGGGAATCTTCGAGTGTTTGAGCATTTTGCCAGTAACCACAGCTATAGATCATGAGGGGATCGAGCATACGTTCGTACAGATCATTTCCTATGTCGTAATGAGCTGAGGCGTTTTTGTATGCCTTGTTGGTATTTTGAGGATTTGTTAAATTTGCTAGAATAACTGTCTTAGCCAGAGAAGGTGAAAGTTTTAAGGCTTCACGAACATTGACGCTGAGTAACCGTGAGACTGTCTCGTCCAGCTGCCGACTGGTCCACCAACCATCCATATAGGATTCGCCGATACCGACTTCACGGTCGGCGAGCGCTCGTTTGTAAAATCGATCATCATGAACCTGGATATCAAATGGTTGGTTACCGTTAACTGTTATGCCGCCCGACGCTAACAATTGCTCCACTATTTGTTTTGACTTGTTCATTACCGATACTATAGCAAAAAGAACCGCTCAGCGGTTCCCGTAATCAATTTGCAAATATAATGAACTTGATGGATATTTTTAAAACTGAGCCTACCCACAGTCTAGCTCTCGGACTAGTACGCCTCGTAATATGGCTGTTCGCTGTCGGGATTGAGGCGTACATATCCAGTATTACCATCGGCGGCCAGGTCTATAACTACTTGGGAGAAATCACCTTCTCTATAAACAGTATTTAGTATTTCTTTCTTGACCATCTTTGGAATAAGATTTTCTAAGCCTCTATCGTTGCAGGCAACAGCTACGAGTGGCTTAAACCATTTGCTACGGGCAGCATGAGCGGCAGCCATTGTGTCGTAGTGCCTCGCATAGCTATCTTGAGCAATATAACCTAGACGACGACGGGATAATATTTCACTTAATGACCAGTCATAATGCCAGTCGGCTGAGCCCTCTTCAACTTCAGGAAGCTGTCTAGCCACACGCCTTCGGGAGCCATAATGGTCAGGATACCAAAGCGCTGTCTTGAGCGTGCTAGGAGTATCGATAGCGCCCCGAACACCATCAACTTTTTGCCAGCCTTCCTTGGCTGAAAAATCATCAGGATTGAGAGGAGCGCCTGCCGCTTGGAAGTCTCGAGCTCTATGGTACTGTAAAAACCAGATTTGACCTTTTTCGTCTAACTGTAACTCCATAATTGGGCAATGTTCGGAAGCGAAGCGTGGCAAATTCCGGATGGCTTCATAAGTCTTTATTAAGTTTTCTGTAGCTTCGGGGGTCAAGACATTGTCATTCTCTGTGCCTATCATGGAGTTACCTCTCTCGTCGGCAATTTGCCATCCGCAATAGCTCGGCATATTTTTCCGTTTCGGGCTGTTAGCTAAAACATGGTAACGGTCATCAATGGCGCTATCTGCAATAACAGTCACATTACTACCTGGTATATGTTCCCAGAACGAAAATTGAGCTTCTTGCATAAGTTCTGGCACCTCACGGTCTGTCAGATGGGCATAGCGGCGCACCATATATTCTTGACTGGTAAGCTGCATAAGTCTCTGGATAGTGAGGTCTGTCGGGGTGTTTAGTGCTACTCCTAAAACAACATCTGCCATCGTGCGATAGCCTGGGCCGTCGCCTTGTCTCCAGGCGGTAACCGCACAACGATTTTGAGAGGCGTAGACTTCTTCATCAATATCAAAATTGCCATATTGCTCAAATACCCGTGTGCTATCATCTGCTGAGCGTTCGTCTATAACATATGTCTGCAAGAGGCCGCTCGGACCATCATACTCTTCGCGGTGTTCGCTACGAATGACAATGCCTCCATCAGCTCGAACTACGTCAAGGGCTTCGTCTAACGTGCCAAAACGTCGAGGCACATCAAAGCCTTGCGACTCTACATAGTCACCTATCTCTTGTTTCGGTGCCCGTAAGGCCGTTGCCTCAGACATCCACCAATCAGAACTCAACTCAGTCATCGGGCGTATTATACAACTATTTACTACAAATGGTGGAGCATATCGGACTCGAACCGATGACCTCTTCCGTGCCACGGAAGCGCGCTAGCCAGCTGCGCCAATGCCCCAAACCGACTCATATATGATATCAGCAATTTCTGCTAGCTCAAGTTGGAAATGAGCACCAGCACAACTAATCTTACATACTCCCATGTAGTTAGCTTTTTCTGTAGGCTTGCCTACGGTACGTTTATCGAAATAAGAAGGATAAAAATTACTTCCGTTAATACCTGTTATTTTTGACCAATAATTAAGTAGTTCATTGGGATTCTGGTCGGCTCTATGCTGGATACGACCTTTCATACTATTTACTTCAACCCCAAAGTAATCATTCAGCAGCCGTATATAAAGTTGTATAATCTGCGGGCTGGTACTACCCAAATGTAAACCTCTATGACCTTGCCATTTTGCCCCTTCTCCAAGATAAAGAATAGCAAGCGCAACAAGTTTAGCCTCTCGAGACTGCATAAAGATCCTTAAATTTTGATTATTTTTTCTGTATTGTGCAATTTTTGCATCGAAAATTGCCTTATTAACGATTAGTGCTTTTTTTCTAGCTCGTACCAGACCAGCTTTGGCCACACCGTCAACGCGTATTTTTTGTTCATCGGAAAGGACTATGCCTTTACAGATATAATTCAGTGAACTTCTGGGGATTTTTCTATTAACTTCAAGCTGAATTTCAGCATACATAAAGCCGCTAGATCTGAGGTTTCTGATTTTTTTCTTTAATGCTAGCGTGTACATACCCCCAAGGTACAAACAAAAGATTAACGAATCATTAAATCATGCGAGTAATCGTAGTAATTGCTGCTCGTTTATTATCTTTACGCCATATTTCTCTGCTTTAGCACGCTTTGAGGCACCAGTGTTGCCTCCGGCAACCAGATACGTCGTATCTTTGCTGACAGCGTTTTGAAATACGCCGCCACGTTTTCGTACTTCTTCAGCGGCGGCTTCTCGGCTCATGGACTCTAAAGTACCGGTAATAACGAACTTCTTATCAGTGAATGGGCCGGAAACTTGCTGCACGAGCTTAGGTATGACGCCATGACGGACAAATTCCTTTAAAATATGCTGGTTGCCAGGGTCTCCAAACCAGGCCACTACCGATTCGGCCACTACCGAACCGATACCGTCTATTTGCTCCAGCGTCTCGACCGTTGTTTCGCCTAGGGCTTCCAGGGTTCTAAAATGACGAGCCAGGTCAACTGCCGTCTGACTACCAACGTGCCTAAGGCCCAGTCCAAATATAAACCGTTCCAACGTTGGTGATTTTTTTGCCTGAATAGCTGCCACTAGTTTGTTGGCAGACACATCAGCGAAGCGGTTAAGTTTTAGCAGCTGCTCAACCGTTAATCCATAGATATCTGGCGTATCTTTTATTACGCCGGCGGTCAGCAGCGTATTGACGTTTTTTTCGCCCAGGCCTTCAATATCGAGCGCGCCTTTGCTTGCGTAATGCTGGATGCGGTTCTGCACCCGCGACGGACATTGGTTATTTGGGCAGCGCCAAACAGCTTCCTCAGCTTTTAATTTGACTAGCTTAGTTTGGCACTCCGGACAATGCGTGGGCATGGCAAATCGCTTTTCGCTGCCGTCGCGCAGATCGTGCAGAGACTCGATGATTTCAGGGATAATATCGCCAGCTTTATGAATAATCACTGTATCGCCAATTCGGATGTCCTTGCGAGCAATCTCACCCTCATTGTGCAGCGTGGCCATTTGGACGCGACTGCCAGCTACGACAACTGGCTCTAGTACTGCCGTCGGAGTTGCCGCGCCGGTGCGGCCAATAGAAATAATAATATCGATAACCTTAGTAGTTGACTGTTCTGCTGGATATTTATAGGCGATTGCTCCGCGCGGCGCCTTGCCAACAACGCCCAGCTGGTTAAATACGGCGCGGTCATTTACCTTAATGACTAATCCGTCAGTATTAAACGGCAAATTGTGCCGTTTTTCGTCCCACTCATTGGCAATTGCTGTCACTTCGCTAGCATTAGCTGGAACTACCTGATACTGCCGATTAACCCTAAATCCAAGCTGACTCAACCTATCGTACGCAAAACTATTTAAAGATACATCGGCTGCCTCATCCCGTAGTAAATCGTAGGCATGAAAATGCAGCTTGCGGGCGGCTACCAGCTGAGGGTCAAGCTGCCGGATAGTGCCGGCTGCTAAATTGCGCGGGTTAGCAAACAATGCCAAGCCCTGTTCAGCGCGTTGTTTATTCAAGTCTGCAAAATCTTTCTTATACATAACAATTTCACCTCGGACTTCGGTACGGCCCGTCGTAAACGGCGCCGAGCCATCTAGGCGCAGCGGTACCGAGTCAATTGTGCGAACATTCATAGTAACGTCTTCGCCGACAAAGCCGTCCCCGCGTGTGATTGCCTGCGCGAGCACACCGTCCTGGTAAATCAGAGCACAGGCCAGGCCATCCATTTTTATGTCTATAAATAATTCTTTAACGATAGTTAGCTTGCCAATACGCGTCAGCCAACCACTAACCTCAGTTTGGTCGAATGCATCATTCAGGCTGAGCATTCGCTGGCTATGCGGCAAGCTTACAAATTTTTTTAGTGGTGTTCCAGCCACACGCTGTGTTGGGCTGTCAGAGGTTATTAACTCAGGGTACTGCTCTTCTAACTGTGCCAGCTCGTGCTTAAGGCTATCGGCAGCTGCTTCACTCATAATGGAGTTATCCCGTACATGGTATTCAAAGCGATACTCGTTAATTAGATCTTTAAGCTTTTGAACACGCTGTTTGGCCTGCGTTTTATTTAGTTTCATATAAGTGACCTATACAGTAAGTACATATAAATATGGATAAACACTAAGGAGAAGGCGGACGTTAATAAAAATAATATTTGGACTGCCGGAGCAAAAATAATAATCATCGGAATAAAGATCAAAGCACTAATAAGACTGAGGACCACCGGTAAAGCCAGCACTTTTAGTGTTATTGAAAATCGCCGGTGAAGCACCAACTCTCGGGCTGAGCGAAGCGCTTTGACTGGTGTCATATCAGGCAGCGTAACAATATACAAACTAAAAAATGACGAGATTATCATATAAAACGATAGTAGCCCTAACAATAAAAATAGTAAAAACCATACAATCTGTTCCAGAATTGTTACCGCCAAACCATTCTGCAATACCGTGTTAAAAATAATATTACCAATTAATATTGGGATTAACTGCAGTCCAATTACCAGCAAAATAAGCATGAATGGTATAAGCGGATACATACCTTTGTAAAAACTGTCTCGAAAGCTGGGTCGTTCGCCGGATTTGATTTGTCTGACCGCCCAGATAACCGCCAAACTGGTTATAACTGTCAAAATAATTTGATAAGCACCGCCTACTTGGTTTGCGCTAGAGCTAGCTGTTCCCACCAGATATCCAAATAGGGTTACTGCAACTCCAAACTGGTTGACGTCTTCGCTGCTTAGTTCTTCTTGTATCTGTTGCTTAAAGTCTGCAATATTAAATGATGAGCCCAGACCTTGAATAAATAGCAATGCTAATACAGCGTTCAAAGCAGCTATGCCAAAGAAGAGTTTTTTATTATGGCCGACAACGCTAATAGCGTCTTTAAATAACCGAGCAACACCGGCGATTGGCTGATGTTGCTTAAGACGTTTGTTACTTAGCCGGAAGCTACGATGCGTCGGAGTTGGCCGGACTCGTGGAGAAGATTTTGATTTTGGTGATTTTGACTTAGGCGCACGGCCAGCAGGCTGGGATTTCATTGCTTATTCAGTACGACTTATTCGCTTCTGCCCATATCTCTTAAGACACGTACCCGCTCTTCAAGCGGTGGATGTGTGCTGAACATAGCAGTGAACGAACCTTTTTTAAGCGGATTAGCAAAAAATAAGTGAGCAGTCGAAGAATTTTGCTTTTTCAACGTCCCACCGCCGTACTGGCCAATCTTCTCAAGTGCGCTGGCCAGACCTTCCGGATAGCGGGTAGTTAAGGCACCGGTAGCGTCAGCAAGATATTCCCGTTTACGTGAAATAGCGGCCTGAGTTAAGCCAGCGGCTATCGGAGCGATAATAATAGCGACTATGGCCAACACCAAGACGTAAGGATTGCGATTATCGTTATTACTAAAGAAAGTCATGTGTAAAATGACGTCAGCTAAAAGTGAAATAACTGCTACCAACGCGAAAGCATACATTGATACGCGGATATCATAGTTTTTAACATGACCTAGCTCGTGGGCCATAACGCCCTCTAGTTCAGTATCGGTCATAATATCTAGCAAGCCAGTGGTGGCACAAACGGCTGAATGCTTAGGATCGCGGCCAGTTGCAAACGCGTTTGGTGCCGGGTCTTGCATGATATATACCTTAGGCATAGGCAAACCGTTAGTAATAGCTAAGTTTTCAACAATTCGGTACAGACGCGGGTTGTCTTTTTTCTGTATTTCTTGGGCACCATTCACAGCCAAGGCCATCTTGGCCCCTGAGTAGTAGGTAACCATCGCATAAATTAAGGCACCTACCAGAATAAACGGCGTAATTACCGGATGTCCTAAATAAGCAGCAACAAGGTAGCCAAGACCGCCAACCAGCAGGATAAAAAATATGAAAATATATACGGTTTTGCGTTTATTCGCGGCTATGTTTGAGTACATGTACTACTTGCCTTCCCTGTTCGTTACTAGAATTTTACTTCAGTTGGCTTGGCAATAGCAGCTGTTTCTGAGTCATCAACTTCAAAGAATTCACGAGTTTTAAAGCCGAGCGGGCCAGCAAAAAGGATGTTAGGAAATGTCTTGATCTTAATATTTAGATCACGAGCAGAACCGTTATAGAAGCGTCGAGCAGCTTGAATCTTGTCTTCAGTATCAACCAGTTCGTCTTGTAATGCCTTAAAGTTTGCATCGGCTTTTAGGTCTGGGTAATTTTCACTGACAGCAAACAAGCTTTTAAGCGTGTCTTGGAAAACATTTTCAGCCTGAGCTTGCTCTTTGGGGTTGCCCTGAGTGTTCATGGCATTCGTGCGAGCTTCAGTCACATTTTGCAATGTATCTTTTTCATGCACCGCATAGCCTTTTACGGTGTTGATAAGATTAGGGATCAAATCATACCGGCGCTTAAGCTGAACCGTAATATCGCTCCAGGCTTCTTCAACTCGTACTTTACTTTGTACTAAGCTGTTGTAGATTACAATTCCAAAAATGACGATAAGCGCCACAATTCCCAGTAGTATAAATAAACCTGTCATATGTCTTTCCTCGTTAGTTATTCCCTATATTATAGCAGTAATAACCAGGTTTGAATACGATTATGGCCAAAGTAAAATGCGGCATCAAAACCAGCTGATAATACAAATTAAGCGCTTTACGATATACTCTGTAGATATATGGGATATGACATTACGCTTGGTCTCGCAAGCAAGCACGATATTGATACTTTAGCTAATAAAATTCTTTCTGTGAGGGATATTTCGGCTCGGCCACAAGAATTTAACGACAGAGATGAATTTCTTCAGAGATTAGTAAGTGATGCCAAGAAAATTTTAGCTAAAAATGAAGATTTTAATAGTAATGTCGGTTTTATTACTGGGCAATATCTGGGCACTTTTGATACGTCTTGGTATCTACGAGACACTTCATATAGTGGTCTCTTCCAAAATGAAGCAGTTGCGCAAGAAATGTCATCACGAATAGTCACCGTTAATCGATATGTTTCATCGTGGAAAGACGTATTACCAAGCACAATACTTGGAAAGCGATTCACAGATAAACTTGACTACAACTACTCTGTTGGCTGTATCGTAGAATTTGAAAAAATTAACACCTTCTTGAATGACTATAAAGACATTTCTGAATTTAGGGCTACTGTAAATACATATGCGAGCCATAATATTTTTGTGTTGCTAGATGCTCTATTAACAGCTCATCGAGAACAAAAGTACATTATTGAAGCTACAGAACTAGTTCAACCCCCTCCCGGTAATCCCGGTGCACAGCCAGAATTTTACATTTACGATTTAGCATTGTGTAAGGCTGATGGCGCAGTGTTATATAAATTTATTAGTGAATCTCAAATAGGCGAAGTGCTGGGTAAAAACGATGTAGTCGAGAAAGCCGCCGATGATATGCTTAAGTATCTGCAGTTCTATCGAGAAGAATTAAGCAAAAAGCACGACTATCCCTTGCCAGAGCTAAATCAGGTAGTCTAAGTTCATAAATGGTGCGCGAGGCGGGACTCGAACCCGCACGCCTTGTGGGCACGACATTTTAAGTGTCGATTGTCTACCAGTTCCAACACTCGCGCATTTAATCTATTTTAACCGTATTCGCTTATTTTTACCACGGTGAGTTGGCTGCAAACTATGACAGTTTGGACATAATATACGTAAATTCTCGATACGATTATCGCGATGATCACCATTAATGTGATCAAGCTCGAGCGGTAAACGACCATCAGCCGAAAGTTTTTGCCAGCAGCAAAACTCGCATTCTGGCTTTTTTAAACCTTCCGCAATAAGCCGTAATCTAAGTTTATGGCTTTGGGTTAGTCTATCTTTTACTAAAATTTCAACTAGTTCCTTACGTGGAACACGCGGATCAAACGACCACCCACTATTCCAGCCTTTTCCTGAAAAATGCTCAGTACTTACTCCCAGACGCTTGATTGTCTCGTTAATATGTCGGTAATTCCCTCCTGCGGGGACTAACCTAAGCTTCTGGATTACAGCTCGCACGCTATGCGAATATTTGACTGCATCTATCAGTTCTTCGTTGGTCCATGATCTCAGTTTTGCCATATTTAAATTATAAAACTTAAAGATTAACGAATCATTAAATCTAGCACGAAAGTGTACATATTTTAATCGGTTACGAGAAGGGATAAAAAAGTGTAGAATAGTATGTGCCAACTGTCACAAAATAAGAACAGCTGAACAGTTTAAATGGTATCGAAACGGCGCGGTGGCCGAGGAGTTAGGCAAAAGTCTGCAAAACTTTGTACACGAGTGCGAATCTCGTCCGCGCCTCCATATTTGATCACCTACCATTACGAACTATATCAACTCAGATCAATACCGGCTCAGCCCTCACGGATAGCGGCAGCAACCGATACAGCCGCTTGCGGCGAATCGACATTTAATAGTCGAACATCGGTAAGTATGCGCTTAGTAAGCCCAGTTAACGCTTTGCCTGGTCCGGCTTCGATAAATGTAGTAATCCCAATTGCACCGAGTGCCCTCACGGATGCTTCCCACTTAACTGGCGAAACAACATGCCGC
The DNA here is from genome assembly GCA_963717365.1 of Candidatus Saccharimonadia bacterium. Classification (GTDB taxonomy): domain Bacteria; phylum Patescibacteriota; class Saccharimonadia; order Saccharimonadales; family 2-12-FULL-41-12; genus JALQXV01. The sequence continues at coordinate 182,928 of OY970327.1, read as the reverse complement.
TCTAATAACGAGCGTATGTTCACAGTATTATTAACTAAAACGCCTGCTACGTTCTCGGCAATAGGAAAACGCGGCTCTTTTAGTTCTATCTTGTTTAATGCTTCGATAATTGGCTGAACTGCAGGTTGCATCAGTACCGAATGAAAGGCTCCCGCTACATTCAGCCTAATGGCACGAATGTTTCTATTATGTGCTAGAGCTTCAGCCCGTTCAATTGCGGGAATGGATCCGCTAATTACTACTTGCGTCGGTGAATTTTCGTTAGCAACAATTAATACGTCATCATCGGCTGCCGCGTTACATAGTTCTCTGGCCTCTTCTGTATTTACTCTCAGCAGCGCAGCCATGGTTCCAGGCTGTTCTTTGCCTGCCTGCTGCATAGCCAGACCTCGTATGCCGACCACGTTTAACGCCTCTGACAACGTTATTACGCCTGCTGCTACCAGAGCACTAAATTGGCCCAACGAATGGCCGGCCACAGCTTTGCACGGTATATCCAAGCCGTCTAAAATTCGAAAAGCCGCTACTTCACATGCCAGTATAGCCGGTTGTGCAAAATCCGTGGTTGCCAGCCGCGTTTCTTCGTGGCAACCCAATTCAATATCGTAACCGATAATGTCTGAAGCTTCTTCAAAAACAGCTCTTCCCACCGGGTGTTCAGCCCAGCTATCCGCCATACCCGCATACTGCGACCCTTGGCCCGGAAAAAGAATTGCGCAAGAAGGAGTTAGTTCATTCATGAGAAGTTTTTACCTAATAAGTTAATGTATTTCATAATTATTCTAACAATGGTGCCGCGGAGAGGACTTGAACCTCCACTGAGTTGCCCCAACTAGTACCTGAAACTAGCGCGTCTACCAATTCCGCCACCGCGGCTTAATGGCACCGTATCTTGCGTATTTTAACAGATTAGTTCTATTTCTCTAAATATACGTAACTTAAATTCAGTTCGTCTTATTACCCCAGTTAGTTATTATTTTATATAATATATTTTATAAATACATTATTATATTGACTAATATACTTTATTATGCTATAATTCCATCTAGAATGCAAATACTGCTTTTGCATAACTAGTTGGAAATATCTTATGAAAATGAATCGCTTATCCCCATCTAATATGCCCCCCATTGGACAATTACCAGCGCATGATGAATTAGCCGCAAATCATCAATCTAGCAATGTGGCTTCAACAGAATATGTAGAACGAGCGGAGAAGGAAGCTGCCCGCTTTTCTCGTGTCGCAGCAGCAATTGCCTATGCTAGCAGCGCAGCAGAGATTATTAAAGACAAAAGTCGTCGCGTAATTGGAGTAGCCGCATTAGTTGGAAGCCTTGCTTTCACTGCAACCGCTTCAGCCGACACTGACACATATAAGGTGCGCAGTGGTGACAATCTAACTCAGATTGCTGAGAGCCATGATATGAGCCTAAATCAGCTTCTTAAGAAGAATCCTAAGCAACGAGTTACACCTAATGTCATTGAAAAAGGCATAGTATTATCAGTTAGAAATACTGCTGGGAGTAAAAATAGTGATAAAACTCAAACTCCAAAGCGATATATCGTCAAGAATGGCGACTCATTAATTGGTATTGCCGAGACCAATAAAACAACACTGGCTAAAGTACTCAAACTAAACCCGCAGTTCCGTGATAAACCGAATCAAATTAAACCTGGCCAGAAAGTTACCTTACAAAAGCCCTCATCAACCAAGCATGCGACTCGTCCCAAAGCCGAGAGTAAGCAGAAACAGACCTCCGCTACTAAAAAAATAACAGAAGCACCCACCACAGGAGCAAACAGGGTCAATAAATTTACTTTTAAAGAGTTGATTTCCGATCTTCAGACACCAGCAACACAACCCCAAACTGAAACTAAAACTGTAAAGCAGCCAGAATTAGTAGCCACACCGGTCGCTGATACTGAGATAATTCCGGCTGAAGCGGTTGCAGCTCCTGAGAAAAAATTAAGTCTCAATGAGATTCAGGAAATAGCACGCCAAAGACATAGCCAGGGCTTATCTACCGTTATTACCAGGGATGCCGATGGCGAATTTAAAATTGAGGATTATATTGATAACCAGCTACCGGTTGTAGCTGATACATCGCCTATTCTCCCAACTGCCGAGGAGCCGCTAGTTAATGCAATGAGTACCTTTGTTGAAATCAAGAAAAAGGCTGAAGCAGAAGCCAAGCGTATTCAAGCTGAAGAGAAAAAACAAGCTGAAAAGGAAGCCAAGGAAGCAAGGATTAAAGCTCGTGAAAATTTTGCTGACAACATCGTAGAAGCAGCTAAAAAAGAATACGCCAAAAATGGCGGCAAGTTCCTTGAAACAGGCGGCGAAAATACTGGACCGCAGGTGCAGAAATATACTAACGGCGAGAGTGGTCCGGGAGCTCCGTGGTGCGCCTGGTTTGTGAGCTATGTATATGATCAAGCCGGTTTATCATTTGAAGGTAGTAATTTAGCTCGACCAGATGGCACCATCTCGCATACTGACAATCTTTCAGCTTGGTTCGACCAAAACGGCATACATTTTACCGCCCAGTCAGAGGAATTCAGCCCTAAGGCTGGCGACGTCATTATGTACGGCGGTAACCACACCGGTGTAGTAGTTAAAGTTGACGGTGACATAATCACAACCATTGAGGGCAATACTAGCGATGACAATAGCCAGAACTATAACGGCGACACTGTTGGTATGAAACACTTTAACTACAAAACCCATCCGTCTACCAGCATCATGAAGTTTGGCCGCGTTAAACAAGCGCCAACTAAATGATAATGTGAATATAGTATTTTCCTGTTTGAATTCGGTAGCTATTGCATTTTTTTACATTTTATGCTATAGTGTATAGTTATGTATGAAAGAACACCTCGCTATCGGCATATAGCTACTGCTGGCGCCCTCGTTGCGACATTGGTAATGAGCAGCACTGCAGAAGCCCAAACTGGCGGCGCAACCTTTGATAATGCTCCTGCCCCCGTTACAGCACCTGCCGTACCTAATTCTGCTGTTGCCCCAGTTACTGCTGAAACTACTCCAGTAATTGATAAAAAAGGGATTTGCCCAAAACCCGATAAAATTACCAGTAAAAACCTTACCTCAACCTGTCGCGGCTTGGTAATGAACGTACTGACTGATTACTCTGTATTTGATGATGCTGATACGACCCTTCGTGTGGCTGCTTATCAGGCGGTTACTAATGTCCCCGGTGGTGTTGACGGCGTGGTTGGTCCTAGAACTGCTAAAAGCGTCTTACTTGGGGTTGGCCTTGACGTTCCTTCACCAGATACTAGCGGGACGAAAAAGAAAAAGATACTGGTTGATAAAGAAGACCAGGTAATGTACACCTTGCATAAAGGTAAAACGACTCATGTCTTCAAGGTCTCAACCGGTACCGAACTGCCTTATGGCGATGACGGTGAAGTCGGCGATACTCCTACCGGCAACTTTAGGATCGTAAGGGAAGAGCCAAAAAATTATCAAGCTCCTCTGGGTGCCATGCCATACGCACATTTTATTAATCATAAATCAGGTATTGCTATTCATACCGGTCTGGTTGATCCGAATGGCCGCGATAGCCATGGCTGCATCCGCACCGAAGGCCGCACCATGGTGCGCTATATCGTGCCCTTTAAACTGAACACACCCGTTACTATTGTTGAGCGTCTTCCTCTAAAAACCTCGTAAAAAGTTTATTGCTTTATCATAATGGCGTCGTTGGTACCATCATAAGGCGCACCGACTATAATCATTTCAAGTCCATCCGGCCCTGCTTCAATTGTGCGGACAACTTCTGGCGGAACGCGCACAGCATCCCAGGCTTTCAGCTCAACTGGTTCATCGTCCAGGTGAATTTTGCCGCTGCCTGCTACTACAATAAATACTTCTTCTTGATGGGCATGTTTATGCTTGAACGGGATAGTGCGGCCGGGATGAATCTTCTGAAAGCCAAGTCCGGATTCTTTCAACTGTAACGGCTTAGTGGCGAAGCGAGCTTCCATATCTGTACCATGACCATAGCGAAGCGCCATATTTTCGAGTTCCCGCAAATTAATAATCGTATAATCAGACATGGTATTCCTTATAGTTACTACGCTTAGTTTACAAAGTTTGAGACGTTTGGGAAAGCTGTGGTTTGATTGGCATACTTATTAGGAAACAGCTCGTCGGCAATCGATGTAAAAAAGTTATGATTAGCTAGAAAGTTAGATTGACCAACTAAAAATTGGTTATAACTTTCGCCACCGAGTAGCTCGTCGGGATGCAATTCGCGAAAAAGGTTGATAGCGGTGGCTTGATATATTTCTGTTGGCTGTCCTATTGCGGCAAGATCTGCGTCTGCTAACAACTGCGAAAGATAGTTGCCAGATTTCGCCATCTGATGCATCACGCCTGCGCCGTCGCTATAAACTTGTGTACCCATGATTGCCGTTCTTACAAGATGGCAGTCTTCTGCCAAGAAATCTCCAAATTCCTTCATACTCCCTAGGGCCAGTTTAGCACTGGCATGTTCATTATCTCCACTACCTTTGTCCTGCTCAGTGTCATGGTAAGCAGCAGCGATAAGTAGCAAATTTTTGTCGTGGGGACGGATCATGTTTTTACGTAATGCCGCGTCTGCCAGATGGCTGGCAGCATTTATGACACCTATGGTGTGCTCAGTATTATGGTAGGGTTTTGGGTTTGGACTTTCAGGGCCATACTTAGTTTCAATTGTCTCTATTGCCAGATTAATAAGCAGTGAAGCAACAGGGTCGGTTTCCACTAGCAAACGGGTTTCTGTTGCCCTTTTATAGGCTGGATAGACTTCCGCGGAGTAACGAGCTTCTTTTGGCATCATATACTGATGATTATAAACTACAATTGTTGACGTGCGAAATTAATGTATTTATATTTGCTGTTTGCGCAATACCCAAATCATAAAGCTGGGAATTTTAATGAGCTGGTCATACACCGCAATGTTAGCTTGTTTCATGTCTTCGGTTGGTTGGGGTTCCACCATTTTTTCGATTGTAAAACCTGAAGCTTGGATCTGATCCAGCATAACACTGAAGGTACGGTGGTACACCTGCACGTCCAAATCACCCAGATGACCCTCAACTATTCTTGTTCCACCGCCTGTGGTAGCCATATAGTCGCCGTGAATAATCCGCTCACCAGTTTCCTTTATAACTATTCTGCCTAGCCTGGTACCGTTTGATTGGTTGTTGTCATAATACTCGACAGCAGTATTAAGCGGGTGGCCACACGAAAATACATATAAGCCGCTTGGTTTTAGCACTCGGTATGTTTCTTTGAGCGATTTGGTCATATCGTCCAGGTAGTGGATGGCTAAACTGGAACAGGCAACATCAAAGCTATTATTTGCCAAGTCAAGCGTTTCCATATCCATTACCTGAAAATTTATACCGGTATGCTCGCGTTTGGCTATGTCAATTAAGCCACTTGATATATCTATGCCAGTTACGTTCGCCGCGTCGTTATCAGCTAACCATTGTGCGTCCACGCCGCTGCCACAGCCAAGACTTAGTACATCTAGACCTTGCAAGTCGGGTAGTTCAGCCCGTAAGGCAGGTTTCTCATAGTAAGCATGAAATATTGAATCTGCTGGATCCAGTACATGCGCATTATAGACTTCAGCGTGCTGATTGTAGGCTTGAATGGTTCTTGGATCAGTTGGCATGATATTGCAATATTTAACGTGTATTCCCTGGTTCAATCTGAGTATATCAAGCTCGAACTAATCTGGCTTGTTTTTTATTATCTTGTATCGTTACATAGCTACTAGTCTACGCTATTACATTTATCGTTTCATCTGTTATATCGCCATACTAGTATCATACGGTTAGCAGAATCAGGCGGCCTTCATCGATATACAAATAATATGTAAAAAGTAGTGCTTATACTTGCATTTTTATCAATTTTATGTTAATATTTTATAGCTTTTTGTCTGAAGCAGTAATTCGATTACCTCGACAAAGGAGTATAGCGGTCAGTTTTCAAACTGATAAGCTTGAACATTAACAACCCAAGAGTAGAAAGGAGAGTAACAAGGCAACGCCTTTGTAAACTCCCCTAGCAACACGCTTTCCATCGATTTTTTGTATCGTTCAACGACGATACGGCAAGACGTCAGTGCATCCATACACGGCTCAAATAGAACCAGGAGACACAACCAATGATCCGTCGAACCATCATCACCGCTTTGATCTTCACCCTCACCGCAAGCCTCGCGGCCTGTGGCGACACCGTCAGGGACGTGGCCTCGGCCGTCGACCCGGTGCGAACCTTCAAGGTGCAGATCAACCAGCAGAACGCCAAGTTCGGCCTTCAGCTCGCCAAGCTCGCCCCCCTCACCAATGACTCGTCCTCGTCCAGCGAAGACGTCTCGACGATGCAGGCCGTGGCCAACAACCTCCGCCAGACAGCACGGAACATCGACGCCCTCAAGGCGCCGGAGCCCGAGCTCGAGACGGAGGCCGCGCAGCTGAGCCAGGCGATCAAGAACTACGCCGACCTCGTTCAGAAGTCGCCCGGAGATGATCCCGAGGGTTACGCCCGCGCGACCAAGTCTCTCCAGACGACCATCGCCGGCCACATCAGGAACATCAACGCGTACTGAGGTGACACACATGAGACACGGTAGTGCATTCGCAGTGTCGCTCATCGCAGTACTGGTGGCATTCCCTGGTGTCAGCTTCGGTGCGTTCAGCCCGCCACCGCCACCGCCGGTCAGGATCAGTCCGCCGCCACCGCCACCGCCGGTGAGAGTCACTCCCCCACCGCCGCCGGCTTCGAATCCGACGAAGGTCACTCCCCCGCCGGCCAGTTTCGGTGGCAAGAGCAGCACCCCACCCAGCAGCGCGACCAAGAGCAGTGGCTCCGGCAAGAGCAACAGTCCCAGCACGCCCTCGCGGAGTGCCAGCAGGACTCCTACCTCAACCAGCGGTCCCACGTCGTTGAAGGCCCCAATCACGAAGCTCGTGCCCAAGGCCTCACCGGTAAAGATCGCGCGATACAACAACCCGAAGACCCGACCGAAGTACGTGCCTCGCGGTGCGAACTACAACCGGGACTACCGGAAGATGAGCAAGGGCTCGTACCGCCACGGCGGAACGACGTACCTGTACCGGGATCCCTACGGGCCCCAGTACTTCGGGTTCTACGGACCGGGCAACAACCCGTTCCTGATGTACCTGTTCATCGACGCGTGGATGGATGACGACACGGATGACAATCCGCCGGCACCTCGCAGTGCTGACGAAGTCGACATGTCGCTCATCACCTACATGGAGATCATCAAGGCCATGCAGTCATACACGGTTGGTAAGGAGCGGTAAGCACAAACGCTAACGTCGACTCGCTTCACGCGAACTGTACGTCAGCGAGTGCCAGCTGATCTCTGCCGTCAAGGTGGATTTCGATCGTGATCAGCGTTCTACTCGAAGGTCTGTGGTTCTGACCGCAACAAGGCAGTCTATGCCTAGATTAGATAAAGCCCTGGGTTCCCAGGCCGGCACGGGTTGTCAACTTCGTGAGCTATGCTCGCATGTTGTCACCCGGCCGTTGAGACAGGATAGTTTTGGGTCTTTTTTGACTCTTACCTCTTCCTAACTCTACCGATAAGGGGTAGAAATTAATTTTTACTGAGTCTTTTTGACTCCCTAATCTTTCTTTTCTACCCTCTCTTCACTCCATAAATGCGTATTTATGCTGATGAGTCCAAAAGGACGAAAGTGAAAATAATGGCTAAAAAATATAATATTATACTTACTTGTATTTTTTACAATTATTTGGTATGATATTAAAGGTATTTTTCCCCACAGAGGAGAGAGATGACAATACTTCCGCCAGCGGTAGGCACACAGCTGTCCGCAGACGAAGCACAGACCGTGGAGTACTACAACAACACGGACTGGAAGCGCCCCCCTGGGTACTGGGACCCCTGGGTCAAGCGTTTCATGAGGTACCTGTCGCCTGGCGCACGCGTGCTCGAGATCGGCTGCGGCGAGGCCTATCCGGCTGACCTGCTCCACACTCGTGGTTTCTCGTACGTCGGCACCGACATCAGCAGCCACTTCGTGGAACTCGCGCAGGAACGAGACCCCAGTCTCGAGATCCTGAACATGACTGCAGACGCCCTCGACTTCGCAGACGAGAGCTTCGGCGGCTGGCTTGCCCTCAACGTGCTTCAGCACATCGAGCGCCAGCATCTGCCTGCCGTCATGACCGAGACCCACCGGGTGCTCGAGCCGGACGCCCATGCGTTCTGCACGGTCGCTCACCATCCCGAGAACAACCCCTTCTGCTCCCGCCTCATGTGGGACAAGCGGTCACTCGGCATGGAGAGCACACGTTTGTTCGTGTTCTGGCAGCGCGCCGACATCGAACGACTGTTCCGAGCCGCCGGCTTCCAGGTGATCGACTACGCCCAGTGCGTCACGAACACCGCCGGCGTCGAAGGCGACTCCGTGCACTGGCATGAGTTCACCCTGAGGGCGAAGAAGTAAGGCAGAATTAGGTTTTTGCGAGTTTTTCTCCTTTCAGGCCCTCCTGATTAAAAAAACTCGTGTTTCACCAAATTACAAGGATAAATTTTATGTATGAACGTACAGCCCAAAATTCCAGACATAGCGAAATCACGGTAGCTAAATTAGCAATTATTAATGAACGGGTAATGGATCTTGAGTCAGGCCAACCCTTTGACGGCCATGCTTACAGCTTATATAAATACGGTTGTGGCGAAGCGGCTAACGATATGGCTCTTTCGGTAACCGACAAGCTTTTAGTGGAGAGAGATAACATCCTTGAAAGTGAAGGTGAAGATATTTTAGATGATTACTACATTACCTCTTCTGCCTACAAACACGTTCCTACTGCTGCGTATTATGTAACCAGACGGATGGTAGGCGAGCTTGCATCAGCTGGCTTTCCACCAAAGGGGCTAGTTAGAATAGATCGCTCAGTTATAAAAAGCGGCGATTACAGCACGATGTCCGAAGCGGACCGAAAAACGTACATTGAAGATAATAACGTTCATGTTCCGACGGTATACGCCAAAGATGTGGCAAATAAAACGGTTATTGTCTTTGATGACGTTAGAAACACCGGTAGCAACGAGCGATCATTTGCAGCAGCGCTCACAGACGCCGGTGTCGGACGCATGGTATTTTGTTACGCTGCGGTAATTGACCCGGAACTGGCAGCCCGCTATCCAAAGATTGAGTCAGATTTAAACCAAGTATATGTTACGGGCCTTAGTGAACTAGAAATCATTGCCAAACGGTCTGATTTTGAAGTTAATGCCCGTATCTGTCGTTTTATCATGGACGCAGCTCATACTCCTGAGCAAATCCATGAATTCGTTGCTAACGTCCCTTATGCTAACGCACGAGCTATCTTAGCCGGTGTAGTTAGCGATGGCCATCATACCCGACCTGAATATTTTGAAAACTTTACCGCTTTGCAGCAATCAGTCAGACAAAGGCGCATCCAACAAGTTGCCGAAAAATTGGCACCCACTCACTTAGTACTTGATAGGGCCGTATTATAAATACTGACCTCTAGCTTGGCCTCTCCTTTTGTTATGAGACTGGGATAGTTAGTTTGTTACAGCTGCATACACATACCGCGAGAGGAGGGCTATGGCGTCAGGGTATCGTCCGATAAATTCAAGACTGCTATTTATCGTTGCTTCGTACATATCAGCTCTAATATCTTGCGGGCAATCTCTAAGAAACGTATTAAGTTCATCTATATCCTCAGTGTCAAGAATCATGTCAAGCACGCGTGAGTTTAGGGTAAAGTGACGCTCATTAATAAGCTCCAGCACTGTTCCAAGATCAGGCTTGGCAGCCACATTTAAAACATGCTCGATTCCCGGAAATTCGAGTGCTTTTTCCGGGTCGACTTTGAGCGCATATGCACACACAATAGTTCCAGGATTATAGGCGGACAATCTGTTAATAAGCTTTTTTTCTGTTGCTCCTGTAATAACGCAGTCGTCAACCGCAAAGACAATGGCATCTTCTACCAGACTTGCGGGGATATGGTGCTGGGTAGGCCATTTCTTAACTTCTGCTTCGCGCATTTCAAGACTTGACTGTGCATAAGCTGTAGTTCCCATTTGATCGGTATGCATACGCATCATTCTGGCTGGTTCTAGACCCTTACTGGTACGATATTCATTCACATGAGTTAAGGCTGCTCTGGCAATTGCTAGAGCTGGTTTAGGAGCATACGTAAATGCAGGGACAGTAAATACGGCGCGGTCACCGCTCACCGAATCAGTCACTTCATCGATTAAAGTTTGCCCGAGCTCACTGCCATATATTTGGGCGCTCCGACTATCGCCATATTTCATGAGACTGTAGGCTTCGGCATCAAACGGATCGCCATTTTCCAGCCTAAGACTACCGTCCTCTTGCGGGATTATGGTATGTGTTGAAACTTTATAAATATCCATGATTAGTGTTCCTGTTGCAATGTTTCCCTTAAAACAGTAATTACTCCGCTGCGCCTAGGAATATGTATTGCCGACATGCCAGCCGCTAAGGCGCCTTGGTAATCGGCTTTACGATTATCGCCAATATGGACAATTTTTTCAGGAGATTGGTTACTCAGGCTAGTAAGTTCTTGGAAAATTGCTGGATGCGGTTTTGCCTTTCCAACTTCATTAGAGAAGATAATAGCAGAAAACATATCCCTAATACCTAGTTGTCCAAGTGCTTTTCTCATCTGGTCACCATGTAAGAATCCCGTGTTGCTAATTACAGCCAAACCATGATTCTCACCCAGCTCATCCAAATAATCCGGCAATTCCGGCTCAATCAGCACCGGCGGATGTTCTTCAAGTAATTTACCCTGTTCAGAATATAAGTATATTAGCTCTTCGTGTGTTGGTTCTGGTTTTCCAAGCGCGGCGGCTAGTCGATTGATGCGCTCGTTAAACGTTACGTCTGACTCTCGGTCTTCAGCAAGATTATCGGCTATTTTATCTTGGGTATGCAGTGTGGCGGTAAATTCTTCAGGTGACATCTCAGGCGCAAGTATATCTTGCACTAATTTATTACGACAATCCCGAAAAGTTGTATCAGGATACGATAATAAGGTCAGCCATAGGTCAAAACTCACCGTTGCTACGTCGGGTGAACGTAACATCACTTCTGGAGGTGATACTAATTTTTCAGTCATAATCAACTTACATTATATTATTGTATTGTATATTTGTCAATTATAGTTTTCTAAATTATATTCTTTCCTATACAAGTAGTTATTACGTGTTTTTTCTGCTTGACTAACCTAGACGATAATGATATTGATATTGACACTATCATATCAATGTGCTATAATTATAGTCATAATTTTAGGAGTTTATTTACTATGCCATTTGAAGTACACGTTATTAAGAGTCCCCACTTATTCGCAGAGTGGGATGAAAATGATTCTATAGATGAACGCAGCACGGAAGATGTAGCTGCTGATATTAAGGCAGCTTATGAAGACGCAGCAGCCAAGGACGGTAAAATAGTTGGCAGTCACGCACTAGTAGAGATTAATAATCTGGGCACAAACAGTATGGGCGGAGGTACTCATCAACTAGGAAGACAGACATTGTACTTAGTTGCGGATGTTCCCCAACCACACACAGAAGAGTAAAATACTCAGACTTAAAAAGAAGCCGGGCTATACAGCACGGCTTCTTTTTTGTTTAGATACTAGTTGTAATAAGGTGGTAGATAACAGTGTGAGTAAAATTGAGAAGGCGAAAAGCGCGGGGTGTGGTCTCCTTTGCGGAGCATTAGAGACCACACCCTCATCACTTTTCGTCAGCCGCGGCTGGCTAGTCCTTCTCGACCATCAGGTCGGGAGTTGCTGCCAGCTCGGCTGCTTCCTTCTTCTCTTCCCGCTTGCTCCACCAGATGGCGAGACCGATGAACACGATGCCGATGAGTCCGGTGAGGGGCTCGGGGATCGGGTAATGGATCGTCAGCAGCTGACAAACGGCGAGTGAGCCGATGGCCCAGTGCGCGCCGTGCTCGAGGTACTTGAACTCGGCCAGCTTGTTGGTGTGCAGCAGGTGCAGCGTCATCGAGCGAACCGCCAGAGCGCCGATGGCCAGGCCAGCGGTGATCAGGACGATGTTGTCGGTGATGGCGAACGCGCCAGACACGCCGTCGAACGAGAACGAAGCATCCTGAAACTCCAGGTACATGAACAGCCCGAAAGCCGCCATGCCCGTCCTCTGAACGACCTTGCTCTTGACCGTCTCGATGTCATCGTCGTCGTCTTCTGGCTCGAAAGCCGCGGCGAAGATGTTGACTGCCATGAAGGCGGCCAAGCTGATGAAACCAGCGAACATCACGGGATACTGCTTGTCTGCACCGAGCGTTGCGCTGAGCACCAGAATCGCTACCGCAGCGATCAAGTACGACAGACTGTCGTGCTTGCCGCCGCGTGCGAGCAGACGCTCAAGCGGTCCCAGCCACGTGGTCTCCTTCTCTTCGAACATGTAGTTCAGGAAGACCAGCAACAGGAAGATGCCGCCGAGCATGGCGATCTCGCCGTGCGCGTCATGCAGCTTGTCTCCGTACGTGTCGACGTCGGTGAATGCCAGGTTGATGACTTCGGTGAAGCCAAGTCCGGCGGTCAGCGACACGATCAGGATTGGGAAGACGAACCGCATGCCAACGACGGCGATGAGGTAGCCGATGGTGATGAACATCTTCTGCCAGAACGGGCTCATCTTGGCCAGTACTCGGGCGTTGACGACCGCGTTGTCACCAGAGAGAGTGATCTCCAAGGCGGAAACGAGTCCCAACGTGAGTACAGCCAGGAGGCCATACTGCCAGCCGATCGCGATCGTGACCACGAGGGCAAACAGCACGTCGTACTTGTAGTACTTCCAAAGGGTGCTTCTCACAGGAACTGCGCTCCTTTTGGGTCGTTGCTTCAGATGGAAAGTCAGAGAAAGATTTGTCTAGTTTGGAAAGGGTAAGCAGTTGATATTACTCAATAGCAAGTGCTTACCCTCCTCAACAAACGTAGTTTATTACTCACACTGTTAAGGTACGTGCACATAAAAAATACGGCACACATGAGATATTGTACCGTATTTTTGTAATATTATCAATATTAATGAATAAATTCGTGGGGTGGTAGCGGGGGATGACTTAGATTGGTGGCTGAAAGGCCAAAAAAATAAGTCATCCCCCTAGGAGACAGAACTTGTCAGCTACCGAGGGCGCCGCAGTTCTTCAGGAGACCTGAAGCGCTTGCGTCCCTACGGGAAGCCGACCACGCCCAGCTTCTTGGCGATCTCCGGCATCGGGTCGTCGTAGCCCTCGTCCTTGTTGGTCATCTTCCACTTGCCGTCGACGTTGTCGATGGTGCAGATGAGGACCGAGAGGTCGAAGCCGTGATCGTCGGCGAGCTCGGTGGTGTACTCGTTGCCCGAGTTCTCCTCCTTGACGCCGCAGATGACGTTGGTGGCCATGCCGAGCGTCTTGTCGTTCGCGTCGCTGTAGATCGTGGCGAACAGCGCGTACTGAGTCACGGTGGCCGGCGCCTTCGACAGGTCGAGGGCGATGGTCTCGTCGTAACCCGTGTCCGACTCGGCACCGGTCAGGTCGTCGCCCTTGTGGACCACGTCTCCCTCGGGGGACGCGATGTAGGGGCTGCCGGAGCCGTTGGTGCCCAGATCGGGACGCTGCCACTTCTGGTTGCCCCAGAAGGCGCACTCGACGTTGCCGTCGCTCTGCGTCCGGATCAGCCAGAGGTCGAGGTCGACCGTGTCCTGGCCCGCGGCGGGATCCCAGCCGACACCGGCGGTGAAGACCTGACCCTTGTTGGTCGGGAGTGCCTTGGTGTCGCCCTGGGCGAGCGGGATCTTCTTCGTCTGGAGTGACATGTAGATCTGTCCCCTTTGTTTTGTAAGCAGCGGGATGCTGAATACAAATGGTATTTTACACTATTTTATATATTTTACAAGCATTTTCACACATTATTGTAATTTATCTTAGTTTATGTTATTTTACAGATTGTTGTTGGTAATATCCATACAATTGTACCTGTTTCCCAAGTCGAGAGGAGCCATTCACATGGCCAACATGAAGACGATCAAAGAGAAGGCAGCCGCGGCTGACGCCCAGCAGAACACCGGCGGTTTGATGACCAAGAAGGTCAACGCAGCCATCCAGGTGATGCTGACCAACAAGGTCAACCCGAACCAGGCGTGGCAGTGCATCCTCGTCGTCGACCGCTCGGGCTCCATGAGCCACGAGTACCGCGACGGCAGCGTACAGGACGCGGTCGACCGGACGCTCGGTTTCTCCGTCATCGTCGATGACGACGGCGAGGTACCAACGATCTTCTTCGACCATCAGATCGAGGAGAAGCTGGTCAAGCTGACCGACTTCCACCAGTACGTCAAGCGCAGCGGCATCACCGCCCGCGGCTCGACCGATCTGGCCCTCGCCCTGAAGCATGTCGCGGAGATCACCGGCAACGGCGACCTCTTCGCCAACGGCGGCGGTGGCTTCATGAAGCGCGGTGGCGGAGCTCCCAAGCCCTCCATCAAACCGATGCAGACGCCGGCGTTCGTGACCATCGTCACCGATGGCTCTCCCAACGATCGGAACGCAGCCACCGACGTCATCCGTCGTCTCAGCTACCGAGCGGTCTTCCTGAAGTTCATCTTCGTCGGCAACGACCGCGGCGGCTGGGCCTACCTGGAGTCGCTCGACGACGACATTCCGGTCGGAGTCGACTACGACAAGGGCGGACGCCTGATCGACAACGTCGATGCCAAGCAGCTCGCATCGCTCGGCGGCACGTCGGACAATGCCTTCTACGAGGCCATGCTCGACGAGGTACCAACGTATCTCGCGGCGGCCAAGCAGAAGGGTCTCATCGCCGCCTAACCAGGCACAACAGCATTACGAGATCCCTCACGGGGTCCCAACAACAACCCATGGGGGGTGACTTTTTTTCTGGCAATCCAGCCACCAAATTAAGTCATCCCCCAGTAACCCCCGAATTTAAAACCTGATAATTAAAAATGACAGACATATGTAGTCTGTCATTTATTTTTTATTGCTTAGATTCTTAGTTCTTGTTCAGATGCTCAGGATCAAATGTTTTTCTGGCAGGCTTTGGCGGCTGTGCTGGACCTAGGTCTTCGTTACTAAATTCGCGTCTTACCGGTTTTGGCGGCGAAGCTTTCGGTGGTTTGGGAGCTAAACTATCAAGACTGAACTGCCTACCGGCTGTTTTTTGAGAAACGGGCGCTTTTGGTGTTGGAGGAGTGGAGAGAATGCTAGGATTAAATGGCCGGGTAACCCGTGTTTCAATTGGCGGTGTTAGCGGTGTGGCAGCCTGCAGCGCAGCGGCATTAAATGGCCTGGCTTTGGGCTTTGGCGGGGCCGCCGGTACTGGGTTAGGTGTAATGTATAGATGCGTATGCTGACGTACTACCGGGCCGCCAAGAGCTGACGCGTCAAACGATTTTTTATTAGGGTTCACTTCATCAAGCGGATTTCTAAGTTCAAAGCGGCGGTCATATAGTTTTGGAGCGGTGGCCCAAACGGTAATTTCATCTAATTTTATAATTGCTTGTTTTGCATCATCATATATACCTTTGAGTATCGCGGCGGAATCAATCCGGTCAAGCATACCGCCAGTTGATCGTTCAATAGCTTTGGCTTTGGCATTAACCTGCGCCAGCAGCGGGTCTACTTGCTTTCTGAGTGCCATTCTAAAGTCGTTTGGCACAGAGTTTGATTTAGTAAGTTCACCAAATTGAGTGGCGACGTGAGCGGTAATAATATCGGCTGCCTCGGCGATGCCAATGATAGCCTGTTTGGGCATCTGTTCGGCAGGTGGCCACTGCAATGAAGCAACCGTCCTAATTCCCTGCATGTGACCGTCATTAAACTTAAAACCGGGCTGCCCTTCTATTTCATCTACAAATTCCAAGCTGTCACGGCTTGATTGAAAGCCTTGGGTCATAAACTGAATTATTGTTTGTTTTTTGTGGGGTTCGCTGCGGAGTTCTTTATTACCGTCTTCGGTAGTAACGCGCCCAGCAATAGTAGCCATCAAGATATGTTTATTACGAGCTAATGACAGATAACAGGCACTGGCTTGATAGCGGTCGTTTGAAGTTAATAAATTACGGTTTGATAGCTCTAGATCCTGCTGCATAGCATCAAGTCTCTGCTCAACTTCAGCATCGGCCGCCATATTTGTATAGGGCTCAAGTTCGCGGTTAATTTCTGGTCGCCGGTCGCGGTCAAAGTATTTACTAAGCATAGAAGTGTATTATACCATATATAATTTTATAACGCAATTACTTCAATGGAGTTATCTTGTGAAGATGACATGTTCAGTGTCATTTTCCAGACTTTGAAAGTTCTTTTTCTTTCGCCTGGTTCGTTTGCGCTTTTTTTTCTCAGGAGCTGGCTCGGCGTCAGAGATGGGTTGAGTTGCTGCTTTTTGAACTGGAATTTCCGGCTTAACAATGTCGGTCGGCTTGGCGGCAACTTCTGCAACTGCCGTTTCAGCCGATACAACGTCAATCACGGGATTGGGCTTAATAGCAGGTTTTAGGGCGGTCGGCTTCATTAAGGCGGCATGACCCATACTGGCAACAGCGCCTTTCATTTTGAGGGTGATGGTGTTTGTTAACGATTTTTGAGGTTTACTTGTTTCGGCGAGTTTCGGCGCAGCGGATTGAGGACTTTCCGGTTTACGCGCAACTTCGCTTTGTGCGGCGACCGTTTTACGTGTTGCCGCCGACTTAGGCGCAGGTGTGCCAGCTTGCGCGGTAATTTTGGCAGGTGCAGGTTTATTTTCAAGCAGATAGCGGCCGCCAATATGATCTTCTACTGAACCACGATGCAGGGCGTATTGTGAGCGAGAATGATCAATAATAGTAAGCGTTTCATCAAACTGCCGGTCGGGCAGGTCAATACTCAAGGCTGAGAACGCTTGGGTTTTTTCACCATTAATGGTCATATTAATAACAAAGTGGCGGTTGTGCATGTGTACTAGGTCGTATTCCAGGAATTTTGGTTCGAAGTATTTCAGCATGCCGCGGGCATCATCGGCGCCCATACGGAAGGCAATCATCGAGCCGACGTTGCCAAAGACGGCATCTTTAACTTCTTGGGACATCTGGGCAATATATTGGTTTGCCACGGTTAAGTTAAGACCGTATTTTCGGGCCTCGCTCAAAATAGTGGCAAAGCTGTCGGTAGCAAAATGTTGAAATTCGTCCACATATAAGTAGAACGGGGTACGTTCCTCTACCGGGATATCGGCTCGGCTCATGGCTGCTAGTTGGATCTTGGTAACAAGTAGTGCTCCCAGTAGTCCTGCATTGTCTTCGCCAATCAGTCCTCTGCTTAAGTTTACAATCAAGATTTTGCGTTCATCCATAATTTGACGGATATTAAAGCTACTTTTTGGCTGACCGATAATATTGCGGATAATCGGGTTGGCCGTAAAGGCACCGACTTTATTCAAAACTGGCGCAACTGCTTCAGCGGCAAACTTATCATTCCATGAGGCAAACTCTACCGTCCAGAAGTTATATACTACGGGATCTTTTACGTAAGTTAGGACTTCTTTGCGGAAGTTTTTATCAGTTAGGATCTTAGTGATGTCCAGCATAGTAGCATTTGGATATTCGAGCAGTGCCAAGAGACTATAACGCAGGATGTATTCTAGGCGTGGTCCCCATGACTCAAACATACGCTTTAAAACGCCAATCAGCTCAGATACGGTGTGAGTGCGCAACTTGGGATCTGATACTTCCATTGGGTTAAAGGCAATTGGAAAGTCCATATCAGACGGGTTGAAATAAATTACATCTTTAGCACGAGACGCTGGAATGCGTTTTAAAATATTAATAGCGTAGTCGCCGTGAGGGTCAATAACGGCAAAGCCGTACGGACTATCGATATCGGCAATAGTCAGTAGTTCCAACATACCCGACTTACCAACACCGGTCTGTCCAAGGATATACAAGTGACGTCCCCTATCAGACCGCGGCATGCCAAAAGCGGTGTTATGGCCGCGGAAATTAGCAACTGCAATAGGGCTAATGTCGGCCTTATTGCTTTCTGTCACTATTGGCAGGTTGGCCGGCGGCTCAGCCGTCTGGCTCAAGGCCCATAAGATATACGGGGTTTCCACGGTAGTGTGGGGTAAGTGATATAAGGTAGCAATTTCTTCAATATTAAGGATGTTAGGACGTTTGTTTAACTTGCGTTCCTGATACTGTAATAATGCCGCTGAGTCTTCGCTAATTCGTCCTTGTTCAAAACCGTTCAAATAAGTGGTATTGAACTGCTTAAAGCTGGCCGCAATTGATTGAAGACGCAACCGAGCTTCATCCGGAGATACGTTACCTTTATAGACAATTCGTAGTGATGCTTCAAACGATAGTTTATGGCTTTTATCTTCGGCGCCTTTAGCTCGTGACTGTTCATATTCGGTTAGCTTTGCAGCTGTTGAACCAGAAGCAGTGTATTCCGGTGGAGCCCATAGTGCAGCAATAAGTCCCTTGGAAGATGTACCGCCGGATGATTCGCGTAAGCCACCAATGTAGCGTTCGCTTTTTTTATGCCAGTTCTTCGAAGCTGGCTGGATTACTAATTGAATCCAGGCTTCTTCGCCGGCTTCAAATTTTGCCAAGGTGGCAGTGATGGCTGCAAGCGGGTCAACTTCAAAACTCTGGAAGGTTTTTATTGGGAGAGCGTCGTTATTAGACAGGCGCATCTCGGACATAAGCGTTCGGCTTTGGTGGGCTTGGTTTGGTACAGAGTAGTCTATAACTTCAGAAATTTGAACGGTTGGATACTGCGCATAAATTTGCTCTTCTACAAAGCCTTTAAGATACTGTGGAACGCAAACATAAAAGCCGATTCGTTTTTGTAGCACGGCAATTTCAAAACTAATACGTACCCGCTTAGCACCCTGGAATCTTTTTTGCGGCGGAAACATTAACAGGCCGTGGAGCGACGCAAACATTTGTTCGGCTGCCAGCTCTTTCTTGTCGTTCGTACGAGGGACTTGCAACAAAAGAACCACCATTTCTTCGTCACGATTGGTTGGTTCTGGTTTACCCCTGTTGGTCATAATGGTACGATCAAAATTCATTTAGGTGTTTTACTCTGTTGAAGGATTTATATTTCATATATACCTTCGCTATGTATTATAACTTGCATTAAAAGGCCCCGCTATAAACATGAGCGATTTATTTGATAATTATAGCAAATTTTAGTTATATTGTCAATAGTATAGTATAGATGTAATAGTAAAAGCTTCTTGGGGCGGAATTTTTCGTCCTTTTGGACTCATCAGGTAAAGTACACACTTTACGAAATTCGAGGGACCGGATGGAAAAGGAGCGTATAGCTCAACTTGTTCCACCCGGGAGGTTGTAGGCATGTCCTCATTTGCCCCTTTGTGCCTTGTTGCTTCCGTTACGGGTAGCGGGTTTTCTTAACACCTCCTGTCTATGGAGATTTTCTCCGGGCCAGAGCGACCTGGGCAGTGATCCGTGGCATCGGAAGCTTCAGCGAGAGTTTCTCGCTAATTTCCCTGGAGTTCAGTCCAAGACGGGCGAGCTTATGAATCTGCTCGATCGTTTCGGGTGTCAGCTCCATGATGTCATTCGACACTCCGTTTTGTGACTCATCTGCCACGCGCTCCTGAACGGAGGAAGGCGGAATTGCCACATTACGTAGGTCGGATGTCAGATCATTCTTGCTCCAGAGCACCGCTTTGTCGGTGTCAACCGCAATCCGACCAAAGGTCGTCGGGTACTGCTCACCGTTAGTGTCAACGATGACAATGCGGTTGGTACGGAGGTTCTTGGCCGATTCGACCAGCCAGTTACTGAGCGACAGGGTTGACCCGTCATGCTCGTAGGTGGCGAAGTAGCAGTTCTGGTAGAAACCGCTATTGGCGGCATAGGTCAGGAATTGCACGTCCCCGAAGGAGACATCCATCCTGACCTTCCTGAGATCGGGTTCTTTCTTTCTCAGGATCCATTCCACAACCGCTTCGTACGTCAACGGGAATGTGGCGTCCGCCAGGAACTCCTCCCAGACCTTATTCTGGTCTGTCATCACCCGGCAGAGCGTTTCGTAGGACGTCATGCCCAACGTATACGATCCGACAAGGATGTGTTCCATGTGACTTCTCATCCAGAACAGGTGCCGAAGCAGCATATTGACGCTGACTTCGTCCCTGCTCCGTTCTCTATCCGAAAGTGACGCCGTCCGATACTGGCTGTACAGATGCCGTACCAAGCGGTCGATCACCTCCGGAGCAAGCCAGAGAAGTACCACGAGTGATTTCAGCCCTTCCATGAGCTGCGGACGATCTCGGGCGGCGCTCGAGTAGGTGGCCATAATTGTGCTCGGATTGCGCCGGGCAAACAGCAGGAGTTTCCCAAGAACTGGGTCAATCCCCTTCAAGTATGAGCCACAGATATCTAGGTTGAACACCGAGATCCGGTGGTCGGTCATGAGGTAGTCCTGGATGTACTCAGAGAGCGCACCGTGATGCAGGACTACATCCAGTTCCTCGCGGCGAGCGTGAGCACGCTGACGAGCGAAGATCTTTTGGTCATTCTCTACCGAGAAAATCCGGTACAGTGGGACCTCCAGCTCTTCAAAGAGCGGCAGTTCGCGAAAGTCTTCCCCAAGTAGAACGAGGTAGTTACTCGCGCGAAGCGACCGCGGGCTCAAGATGGATGGCAGGTAATCCTGGTAGAACCAGTTTCGTGCCATCACCTTTCCGTTGGTTTCCTCCATAGAGTTACCTCTTTCATGCCCTAGTACAGACACCTTACTTCATCCGTGAAGGAAGGTGCCGTACTAGTGCGTTTGGGATTACGCGACGAGCTGAACGCTTCTGTCACGCCTCATACCGGCACCGATGGCCTTGTCGAGCGCCTCGGTGATGGTCTTGTCGCTGGCGTTCTTGTGCTCGTTGGCGTGCCACTTGAACGACTTGGCGTAGCGGAACACGCGACGCAGGTTGTCGATGCTGAAGTCGTTGTTGATGGCGACCTGGAACTCCGACGGCCTCCGTCTGATCATCGTGATGATCGAGTTGATCCCCCGTGCTGTCGTCAGGATGCTGTGGTCAGACTCCCAGTCCTTTGGCCACGTCTCCTTTGCCACCCAGATGATGTTGCGGACGACTTCGATCCGCTTCTCCATGGACAGCTGCGCCAGTGGCGACTTCGAGCCCATGACGGACCGAAGCGTGTTCCACAGTCCGTTGGCGTTAATGCCCTCGGGACGGTACCTGGACTCGTAGGAACGCCGGAGCGTCTCTCCGAGGATGATCTTGCCCTGGAGGGGCGAGCCAGTCTCGGAGTTCAGCGCCAGCAGGAGGGTGTAGGACTCGCGCTCGGCATCGTTGTTCCAGCGACCCAGTTCGTGCTTCATGGCCAGGCTGAGCTTGCTGTCGACCGACTTCCGCTGCGACTGCTGCAGGAAGATGGCCATGCGAGTCTCGTAGTCGAGACCCATCGTCGCAACGGTCGGGAATGACCACCGCGAACGCTCTTCCGGGACCAACAGGTTGGTTACTGCCCACCACCGGTGCTGGCCATCGTCGATCGACAGGTAGGAGTCCTCGTCGCCGACCAGCATGTTGTTGATGATCTGCCAGTCGCCACGCAGGTCGCCGCAGATGGCGTCCAACATGACAGCCTTGGGCTCGAGCATGTACTCGGCGATCCTCATGGCGTGCCGCTCGTCAAGCTTGCGATTGACGCCGTCAGACGTGTCTTCGTACCGCTCGACTCGGGCGTACTTCGCCAGGTCGCTTGCGCTCATGACGAGCGAGTAGACCGTTTCGCCACGCTGGGTGAACACGTTCACCGGGAACTGCGGAATGTTGGCGTTAGCCATCATCGTCGATCTCCAATCGACTAGAGTGTTAATGTGCACTCAGATACTTCCACTCAAGGAATTACAAACCAAGGAGTTAACTAGGTCTCACCTCTAGCTTCTGAGAGCTAATAAAATTTTAACAGTTTTTTGTTGTTAAAGCTACATAATTACATGAAATGTTTATATGCTAATAAAATATAGGTTAACAAGGGTAAAATGCTTATGTGAAAGTAATTATTATTGTAAAAATTCTTGAAATATTTTAACGAATTACCTACCGGCTTTTTTATATTCAGCAATCGCCTTGGATACTTCCCCGTCGTCCTTCAAATTCTCCCAAAATGTCACATTTTTACGCTCGATAATCATAGCATCTTCCGGTCCATGTAATTCATTGCCTAGTTTTACTAAGCTGACATCAGCGCCACCAACTACATTTCCAGTTTTATCAACCGATCCGGTTTTAAGATAGTAAATATCCTTGAGTTTCATGGTATCTTTGGTAATTTCGGTAATTTTGCCAAAGTAAACCTGGCCGCCTTCTAGGAATACCGCCTGATTCTGGTTCTGGTTGATCTGTTTCTCGCTATAGGCTTCTGCTTCCTCAATGGCCAACAAGCGTTTTTCCAAGTCTTCTGACTTAGTTGTCTGTGCAGTCAGGAGAGCCTTGTCAGCTTTATTATTTGCCATAACAAGACTTGCGACTGCAACAACTAATGCCAGAAGGACCGTTATGCTTATAACTATTGCAAAAACCTTTCGCCGACTAGATTTTGGTGTTGCAGAAAATTTTGACTTTGAGGGCGGTACGGAAGGGGTTACTGCAGATTCTGGAGTATACTTCGGCGGTTCATCGCTTGAAGGCGTTGCTTTTTGTCTATTAAAATCTTGATCCATAATAATCCTTATTAGTTACCATAAAGTATAAGTTATTAACTGTTACGGTCAATATAGAATTGTTACTTAGAAACGTCTAGAGATATGTGGACGTCCGTTACTAACTTCACTGCTTGCGGCGATCGTAGCAAGACTAAGGGTATTCATTTTATGGTCATCATTGCTAACTTTTCCGAGCAATTCACTTAATTGCAGATGAAAACTATCGCTTAGGATCCGAAGTGTCGGCCTATCTTCGGTGTTTCGATAGACAAAATAGGTTGCCTCGTCTGTTGTGGCCAGATGAGTGAACTCAGGGCACCCACGGTATGTAGTTACTAACGAGAACGCACCGAGTGCCAGTTTTGTAAAACCTTCGCCAGGATTAAACGGTGGCTCCACTTTGTATACGGTTGTCTCTTGGGGTGTTTCGTAGCTACCTTCGAGTCCATCGGTATATGCCACTTCCACGATTTTATATATCGATTTACAATCAGTTACTTCATAATTTGCCATACGTGTAGCTGTCCCTTTTAAAAGAATATTTAACACCTGGCTTGTATAGATTGCAAGCATGAGCGGATTAAATCAATTTGATGTAGTAGCATGTTTTAAAAAGTTTTTACATTGCCTTTCGTCCTTTAGGACTCATCAGCATGAATACACATTCATGAAGGCATATGTGGAGGTAAGAATTGTAAAAAATGTGTTGGGAGTCAATTTAGGACAACAAATTTTACTTTTCTTACCTCCGATGGGGGCACCAGCGAGTGTTACCACTCAATCTGGTGCCCCCTGCGCGGAGTATCAGGCTGTTGCCTGCGTCGCTACTCGTCGCCCGAGTCCTCCCAGCCGCCGCCGTCGTCCTCCGAGCCCTCGAAGATGTCCTCGAAGATGCTGTCGTGGGACTTGTGGTGGTGCGAGCCGTGGTGACCGTGGTGGTCCGAGGTGACGTGGTGGAACACCGGCGCGTGATGGACCTGGTGGCCCGACGAGCTGTGGTGGTGGAACACCTGCGCGTGATGGCCACTCGAGTGCTTGTCCGAGGACGAGCTGTGGTGGAACACACCGGCGCCGAGACCTCGGAACGGGCGTCGCTTCACCTGCTGCGGGGGCGGCGGGCGGAAGCCGGGCTGGCTGGCGACGGACGCGATGATCCGCGGCAGTTCGCCGTGATCCAGCACGATGATGCCATCGCGCGGGCAGCGATCCACCGTCTCACCGCGTTCCTTGTACTTCTGCATGGGCGTGCCGCAATCTGGGCAGTGCCTCTGATGCTCCGACATGTGCTTCTCCCTTGTTTGTTGGACAGTGGTGCACGGCAAGATTATATCATAATTAGTACTATTTAGTCAATAGTATTTTATAGACTATATTTATTTTTTAGGGTGCCGGTTGATCAATTATGCAAAGCGGCATATTCGTATCGAAATTAGCTGTTTCAGGTACTAACAGGTTGCCGCCGTGAACGCCTGATTCTTTATGTAAGGCAAGATCATTTATGTTATTAATTAAAGCAAAACCACCAAGGGCACGGAAAATTCGTTGACGTATGCCAGCTGAGACTTGGGCGATTTCTTGCCTGTCGGTAGCGTTTGTCTCTACAGCAGGTCCAAATACCTGAGAAGTACGATCTTCATACGATACCCAGCCATTCATATACTCCTGGGCAAGTATGAACGCTTTATATGGTGTTGTTGCTACAAAGTATTGTTCAGGTGTCACAATACCCTCTTCTTTGCCTTGCAGGTGTTCTCTTAATGCGGCTAAGGTTAGGAATTGTTTACGTAAGTCTTCTGGAGGAAGTGGTCTTCCTAGATCAAAAGACTTCTGACTAGAAGTAGGGCTGCTTATTTTTACGGCTATACCACCAATCTCAAAAGTAAAACCAAACTCGCCTGCTCCTAACAACCTTGAGCCCGGAACATGGGCCTTATGCGGCTCCTGCGCGGCAGCAAATAAGCCCATTGCTGTTTGCAGGACTTCGTTATTTGCCAATAATTCATCGCCGACTGGTGTACTATGGCGAACACGCAGATGTTCAAGATTACTGTGCATTAAATTATTATACCATATTTTTATAAATACTACATCATTGATATTTAGTCACTTTAATTATATAATTTTCTCATGGAGCTGCACTAAGCAGAGTTCCTGTACCTATCCCGCTCAATCAAGGAGCACAGCTTGCAATCGCTGAAACTCATCCAACTCGGTACGCACCGCATCCTTAACCCGGATCCGGGCGAACCGCCGTTTCTGTCAGCCGCCTCGGGTGTGGCATGGTCGCCGCGATCGGGCCTTCTGCGTTCGGTCGGTGACGATCAGGCAGCGGTGGCCGAGTTTTCAATTGCCTGGACAGAGGTCCAAGAGGCATTGCGACTCGGCGAAGACCGCGACATCCTGTCGCCAGGCACGGCGCAGCGCATCATCCCCGAAGTGCTGCCGCTTGGCGGCCGGGAACGCAGCGAAGCCAAGGCCGATTTTGAGGCCCTGACCATCATCACGCGAGACGACATCAATCGCCTCAGCGATGGCAATCTTCGCATGGAGATGACCAGACGTTTCCCGAACGGCCTTCTCCTGATCGTCGGATCGGGTGGCATGAGTTGGGGCGGTGTCCGCCGGTCGATTGGTGTGGTCTACTCGCTCGGCGAGAACGGACTCATCAGGGGCCTGCCCGCCAAGATCTCGTTCGAAGGCCTGCACACGTTCCTCGATGAGCACATCGTCATCGGCGAGCTGAACATCGAAGGAGTCACCGTGCATGGCTCGCAGCTTGTTCTCGCCCAGCGCGGCAACAGCTTCGACCAGGACGGTGCACCTGCCCCGAACATGCTGATCCGACTCGCATTGGACAAGTTCCTGTGGAGTCTCTGCACCGATCTCAAGATCGATCAGCTGGAGCTCGAAGAACTCGGCCAGTACGACCTCGGCTCCGCCGACTACGAAGGTCACTTGGTGAAACTGGATTTCACCGATGTCGACTCGGTGCACGAGGACCCCAAGGGTCGCATGGTCATCACCGGAGCTGCCGAAGCGAATTTCGAACCCATCAAGGGCCAGATCGCCGGCAGCATCGTTGGTGTCATCGACGCTGAGGGCAACCTCGTGAAGCTTCTACCGCTTGAGGATCAGTCCATCAAGCTCGAAGGTGTCGACGCGCGGTACAACCACACGCTGGGATGCATCGATGTCCTGCTCGTCCCCGACGCGGATGACCCGGATGTCCCGGCTGGCCTGTACGCAGCGCGCATCCTCGACTGATCCAGTCTGAGTCGGGATAACGTACAACAAATTCTACCGTGTGAGTAGGTCCTTCTCTACTGAGAAGTAGACAAATCACACTGGCTCGGAGGTTAGCCATCAACTCCTGCGGAAGGGCTCATGTGTTTGGATCGCATTCCAGCGACCCACCAACAAAAACACATGCAGCTCTTCCGTACAACACTCCATAGATACTATAGCTATGCTGATGAGCCGTAAACGGCGAAAGTGTATAAAAATAAACCCCTTATTGAACACTCTGTTGGTAATTTTACCTTTCGTCCTTTTGGACTCATCAGCATAAATACACATTTATGTAGGTAAATGCGGCAGGAATTTGTAAGTTGGGTTTGGATCCAGGGGATCAACAAATTAACAAAGTCCTGCCTCGGCAGAGTGTCTTTGAGTCCGTGGGCTCATGTTGTGACACTCTGCCGGCCCGACACCGATTGTGTCAGGACTACTTAGTTGGCGATCCAGCTTGCTGCGTTGCTACTTCTTGTACTTCCTCCCGACGCGGTTCTTGTTGAACGTGCTGCGGCTGACCGAGACGGTAGAGACCTTGCTCTTGTTCTTGACGCGGAGCCGGTAGTTCGTCTTGTAGCCGGCGAAGGACTTGGGTCCGCAAACCTTCTTGGTCTTGGTCGACCTCTTGCCGTTCTTGGTCGTCGTGACCTTCATCTTGTTGCACTTCTGCTTGTAGACGGCGGTGCCCTTGGAGGACGTCTTGCCCACGACGGTGCCCTTGATGCCACTGGACATGGCGGCGAGAGCGATGGCGGCGATGATGGCCAGGATGACGATGATGCCGAGGAAAATGCCGAACTTACGCATGTTTGTGCTCCTCCTGGTTCAGATGAACCGGGTAGATGGTGTGGTTACGAGAGGGGAACTACTTGGCGGGATACGGCAAGTTGAGGTTGCCGTCGTCAGTGTCGGGCGCTTGGTCTGCGAGAGTCTCGAGACTGCCATCCGACGTGACGTTGGGCGGCGGGTCAAGCACGATGCCACGCTCTTCGGCGATCTTCTGGACGGCGTGAACCAGCCAGCGGACCCACTCGAAGATGCGGCCAATCGTGTTGAACAACCACTCCTGTTCGTTATGGGTGAACTCGTTCTTGTTCTTCCAGACGTATGCCACCACGTGGGCTACCAGAGCCGGTGCGGTGTAGTACACCCAGAAGTAGTGGAACGGAGCAGCCAGCAAGCGACCGAGGTCAGTTGCAGGAGCTTCGTCGCCGTAGCCGATGGTCTGCGAAGCAGCCTCCGTCCACCACCAGGCGTCGATCATGCTCCAGTCCTCGATGGGCTGGTAGATGACGACCGCGGCGAAGCGAGTCACAAAGAGCGCCAGGATCAGCCACTTGACCTTCATGGTCATATGGATGAAGAACTTGGCGATCTTGACTGCCAGCCGTTTCGTCCACTTCGGTACTTCCGGTACGTCCATCACTTTCTCCTAACGTTGCCGTTGGGTGCGCGAGCACTACGAAGTTGGGGGTTGTACGCGGGTATCAGTGCGCAAAAAACTTGGATTACCTACTTTTTAAGTTGCATTTGAAGCAAAAGCTACAAAGCAGTATATAGGATAGCATAAATTGGATAATATTGCAAGTATATAACAGAGTAAAAGTGTAAGTCAGACTTAACTGTTATTGTAAGTAAGAAATTGGATACAATATATTTCCATTTGCTATTTTCTAGGAGCTTTAAAGGTGAAGGTAGCGGGGTAAGTTTCGTTATAGCCCGGCTTGTCATACTCTACGTTCCAGCCGGCTTCTATGTACAATTCTTCAATATTCAGCCAGCCCTTCTTATAAATTTCACCCCGATTTAATCCTTTTTTGACCAATTCTTTTACTACATCATCCTGCCGTATTACGGCGTAGCCATTCAGGGCAGTCTCGCCTATAAATCTATTGAAAGTCTCTATGACTTCAGTTGGTAGTAATTCCTTTTGCAGCTTTGTTACTTCTTCTGGGGAAATTGGTGCGACTGATACTTATGGATTGTGTCCTTGTGCCATGATGGCTCCTTTTGTTACACAACCAGCATAAAGCTAAAACAGACACAATTATAGGAAATAGATTTTACATAACACCACAAGATAATCGGAAAACCTTAATTAATTTTATTGTTTTACTCTTGCGCCCTAAGTACCATTTCTACTTGTGGCAAATGCTTAAAGTAATCTGGGGCATCGTCGTCAATCGGAACAACCGCATCAGTTTTTTCAAAACCAAAATGTTTGTAGAAATCTATGGCGTTTTGGTTATAACTGACTACTTCAAGAAAAATATCGTGGTCACGACCTAATTGGTCTAAAGCACAGTTCATGAGCTTACCACCAACGCCCATGCCCTGCCAGTCCGGTGACAGGTAGAGCGCACTGATCCAACGTCGATTATCGTCGTCAATCTTTGGCTCAATATAACCTATTGTCTCGTCGTCTAATATTGCAACAAAAGTAGTTAGTCCTGTGCCGTCATCTTTTGTTAACTGTTCCTTAAGGTAAGCGACTCTATTTGGGACAAACACACCGTCGCGGCCCTGGGCGTTCAACTTAATGTCTTCGGCTGTAATACCAAGTTCAACATTTGGATAAGTTTCAACCCAAGCTCTGTCTCGAATATCGCAGATTGTTTCGGCGTCTGCCGGTACTGCCCGTTCGATGGTAACTAGATTTTTATCAAATTCTTGTTTTGGCATGGTGGCTTCATTCATAGGTTTTACTATTTAATCCTTTGTTAGTTCGCCATATGTATATACTTTACGATATTTATTGCCCCAAATCATCTTTTTACGCCAAGTGCGTATTGCGTCCAAGTCAAGTTCACACATAAACACGCCTTCAGAGTCATCCGCTTCAACTAGGCAGTTATCAAGGGAGGAATTATCTTCAGCTAAGACAATAGGGCTAAAGGCAATTGATCGGCCATTATTTTTTGGCGCTGGATAATTAGCCATTGCGACTCCCATCATATTTTCAAACGCCCGTGTAGAGAACTGCTCAGTGGCAGGC
Source organism: Candidatus Saccharimonadia bacterium (assembly GCA_963717365.1). Lineage (GTDB taxonomy): Bacteria > Patescibacteriota > Saccharimonadia > Saccharimonadales > 2-12-FULL-41-12 > JALQXV01. Next base: position 153,836 of record OY970327.1, on the reverse strand, counting down.
TTGGTCAAGTTGCTAGCATTTGGCGTTAATACTATTTCGGCACCCTTAAGCGCAAGAATTCGGGCACTCTCGGGCATTTCTCTATCAAAACAAATCATTAAGCCAATATCAATATCTCCATGCTTTGTTGACAACGTACCAACAGAAAACGTATCGCCAGGTTCTGTTAAAATTTCATCAGTAAAATCACAGATATGCACCTTGGAATAGTGCAAACGCTCAATACCATGTCTATCAAACATCGTAACAGAGTTGCGCGGTCGATGACCTGTCTCAAAGTCTTCTAGATATGTGATTGCGATTGCAACTTCAAGTTCTTTTGCAAGATCAGCGAATGCCGCAACAAAACTACTATCTTTTGTAACGGCCCGATCATTCCAGACCTTAATAGCATCTCTAGATTTTTCGGCTGGAAATTCATACCCGATATTCCAAAGTTCCGGGAACAGCACAATATCAGCACCCGCTTCAGCGGCCTTGCGGCAATATTCTTCACCTTTAGCAATAAAATGCGCTTCATCACCAATTATCGGCGGCAAAATTTGCAGTAGGGCGATTTTAAGATTGCTTATTTTATCCGGCATGTCTCACTATCATAACAAAAGAACCCAAAGGCATGTCTCTTAGGTCCTTACTATACGTTCATAGGCTTCAAGAATAGCAGTATGTTCAGACGGCAACTTAACCTTTTTTAGTTCAACTATGGTTACCCAGCGGAAACTTTCATGTTCCCAGCCGTGAGGCCTGCTAATCTTGTCTGAGCGTTGAAGCAGTAGTATCTTATTTTCCGTATTTACGACTATTACCTTAACTCCAAGGAGGAAGTAGGCACGCGTGGGTACGTAATCTGGATCAGGAGTATTCATATCTCAACTATACCAAATAGAGACGAAGGGTAATAAATATTGCCCAATCATCTACCAGTTTTATAGTAGTTTTTCAGTCATGTGGAGATTATTGCATTAGTATTCTATGTACAACTTGCCGGTCTCAATTTGGGTCCACTTATCACGAAATATTTGGTTGGCTTGGTGTCTTCCCAGGTTAACTGATTGCCAATGTGATGACTGATTGGTCGAGAATTCTTTTTGCTCATACAAAATACCTGCGGTGCTTCTTTGTATTTCTTTATCGGGGTGATCAAGCAGCTTAGACAGGTTAGGAGTGGCGTCTTCCGATAAGTTACGTAGATAATGAATATCAAGCTTACCTGAGTCATTAAAACGATTAATATTTTGCTGTGCGATAAAGGCGTCTGGATTTATAAGATTAAACAGCGCAAAAAAGCTTATAACACTTACAAATATATGGAGTGCAAACTGATTTTCGTTTTTTTCCTTTACTATATTTATTAGAAGTAAAACAAACGCGACCGACAACCAGATAATGAAAAGATGACTCATGAGCCTGAGTGTGGTGAAACCATAGGTGTCTTCATACAAATTTAGTCTCAGGTGAGCTGATAACATAATGAGCATAACCTCTACTAGAAGCACTCCGCTTAACAATTTAAATATCGTAGTCTGGGTGAGGGTTTTAAAGTTTGTACATTTCTTGATGATCCATATAAGTAATAATGAGATAGTAGCTACCGCTATCAGCTCAAAAAAGCCTTTGCGGGCATATTCCGCGTAGGTAAAGTCGGTGGACTCTAACTGCTGCGAACCTCCAAAAAGATAGGTAAGCTGCACCAGCACAAAAGCTAAAAACAACACACTTACTGACCCTAAAATAATCGACGACTCGGTTGTCCCTAGATCAAATTTTTTACTGCTTTTTACTGGGGTTTTAGAGACTGAAGGTGGCATAAAAATCAAAGCGTAGGCGCCAGTGAACAAACTGGCCACAAAGCCAATAAGTCCCCACCTAAAGACTGTTTCGGGGTTAACACTTAAGTTAATTAGCGAGCCCAAATACTCCTTAAAGACTAAATCGGCCGAAGATAAAAGTATTAAAAAAATGAATAAGACAGGTAGGCTGAGAATAAGTCCTCGGATAATTGGCAGGTAGGACGATTTTGATTGGCTTTTACTGCGACTGCGAAAGACGCTTTGGATGACCTGAAGAAATTTTTTACAGACACTCAACGGCACTCCGCTAATCGGGCTGAGATATTGAGTCACCTCATACCGACTTAGCTTGGTGCTGGGTTGATATGCCAAGCGCGCGACTAGCATCAGTAAATAGATTATCAGGACAATATTTATGAAAGCCAAAAATGGATTTGCCCTGACAAAGACCATCAATGAAAAGAATAAAATGACCGGAACCAGCCAAAATATGGATTTATTAAGAGATTGTTTAAACCGATAAGCAAAATAAAACATAAAGCCAAGAATCAAGGAAGTGTATATAAAAACAGAAACACCCGGTAATTTACCGTAAAATAGCCAGTCGAATCCTAATCCCAAAAATACTGAAACTAATACAATCGGAGCTGTTTTTGACTTTTTAAACATAATTAATTTCGCGGAACTTTATCATTTTTATATTCCAAAATATCTCCAGGCTGGCAATCTAAAGCCTTACAGATTGCTTCTAGCGTTGATAATCGCACCGCTTTAGCCTTCCCATTTTTCAGTATGGAAAGATTAGCCATAGTTATGCCAATCTTTTCTGTTAGTTCCGTGACGCTCATTTTGCGCTTGGCCAGCATCACGTCAATGTTGATGATTATTGCCATAGTAACTTTAAACCGTTAATTCGTTTTCTGATTTTATATCAACAGCATGTTGTACCAGCTTTTGCAGCACAGCAGCAGAAGTTGCAATTACAAAAGAAGTACCAATAATAACAAACCCGATCGCTGCGGCGCCAGGGGCATCGTCTCTATCCGCTACGTAAAATATATATGGCATGCCAGTTGTAAATAGGCCACTAATTAGGAGTGCGCAATATTTTATATGCTTTAGAGCTTTTATTGAAACTTCAGAAAAGGCTTTATTGTTGTCGATATAGCTCAGTAGTTTAAGTGTTTGATGCAGAGCAAAGAAAAACGGTATCGCCGTTACATATAAACCTAGGAATATAGGGCCATAATCAAAATCCCCTTTTAACTCTGAACTGATCAAATGCGGCAAACCAAAAATACACATAGCCAACACTATAAGTCCCAAAAGCATAACAGCTACCCGTAAGATAAGTGTTGATCCGTGTTTCATTTGGGTGCCTTTCGTATTTATTGTTGATTTTATTATTAGCACACTATTTATTGTTTTACAATATATTTATATTGTTTGTTTAGGCAATTATCCCTTGACAGTAGGTAATCAGGGGTATATACTGTAAATATGAAGTATACGATTAAAGACCTAGGAACCGACTTCCCTAGTGATGAAGCTTGTTTAGAGTGGCTTGTTAACTATATATATCCCGAAGGAATAGAATGTGTTAAATGTAAAAAAATAACCCCGCACCACGCTATGAAGACACGCAAAAGCTATTCTTGTGAAATATGCGGTCACCATGTCCATCCTACAGCTAGCACAATCTTCCATAAGTCCTCTACGCCACTCACGCTGTGGTTTGAAGCAATATTCATTATGTCGGCCACACGCTCGGGTGTTAGCGCTAAGCAGCTTGAGAGAACACTAGGAGTTACTTATAAGACTGCTTGGAGAATGTTTCACCAGATACGCTCTATGATGAGCGATGATAGTGATAGCCTTTTCGGTGAGGTTGAGGTCGATGAGATGTATATAGGTGGCGATACTTCTAGGCGGAGTACTGTTAAAGCAGGAAATAACCAAGTTGTTTTTGGAATGGTACAGCGTGAGGGTAAGGCTAAAGTACGACATGTAGAAAGTGCTAAAGAAAAAGTCTTAACTCCTCTAATTTGGGCAGGAGTAAAAGAAAAATCTACGATCTACAGTGATGAACATCGCTCATACCGCAAACTTTCAGAACATGGCTACACACATGGTAAAATCCGTCATTCATACAGAGAGTACGTACACGGTGATATTCATACACAGAACGTTGAGAACCTCTGGTCAAATATGAAGCGTGGAATTAAAGGTGTTTACAGGCATGTTGACGCTAAATACCTACAAGCTTACGCTGATGAATATGCATTTAGGTATTCTCACCGTAAAAGTCAATCTATGTTTTGGTCACTGATGAATAGAGTAGCTAAGACTTCTTAGTTTTACGACTAACTTTCTTCAACACTCTAAAGAATTCATTTTTTGTTACAGGAGGAATAGGTTTATCCTTCTTATTCATAACCACATTATAACAGCTAGCTACAACATCAGTAGCGTACTTTGACAAATAACATCAGATGATATATAATAAGAGGAGTATCTTGATAATGTATCTATAAGTACTGACGGTTCTCAGTTGCGCAACATCGTGTAGCCACTCTAGAGATTCCGGCTAGCACTCCCGTCAGCACTTACAGGCACATTATCACTCTGTTAATCTAGGCGCCTCCTCTTTAACTCTCTCAGGTATTACTCTAATCACCCAGCTAGGATTCTGCTTATGAAATTCATCTGCTATATCTGTTACAGTCTGAAGAGTTACAGGTTGAGAATTACCGCTAGGGACAGTTCTAAAGTTATTTACAGGTGGGAAAAGCTCTTGTGGTGTTCCAGGTCGTCGAAGTACTTTCATGCCTTCCTCAGTCAATGAGAGGCTCTTAAGCTGCTTTTTACTGTTTCGTAGGCCGTAGTTTCTCTTTATAAAGTTATAAGAACCCATTGACCATAGCTTATTACCCAACCATGACTTATTCTGGGCTTCGGGATACTGAAGTCGGTCTGCGGCAGCATAGACATCTTCTACGGATACTTCGTTTGCTGACGTATTTTTAAAGAACATCCTTAGATTTTCTTCAGCTGCTTCCCTCGACATCATGTTATTCATAATATTTTAATTTTATCACAGTAGAAATGAAATGTAAATACCCAAGTATGAATCGTAGGAAGGTTACGAGATACTTACAGGTAATAACAGGGGGATGCTAATCAGTTTACATACACTCATGGTATAAGTGCCTTTGTTTATTCATATGGCTAGTAGGAACAAGTACTAGCTGTCCGTTTTTACATACAAAATATCACAAGTCGCCTGCTATGATGGTAGGCGATGAATGAGGATCAAATTCAAAAATATAAATCAAAATTGGCGGCAGATTTTTCTACGCTTAATATAAAATCGATTCAACTCATTGGTGTTGGCTGGCACCATGTAGCTCTGGAAGTAAATGATACTATTATTTTCAGGCTGCCGCGAGAAGTACATGTTAAAGACTTATCGAGCACTGTTCACTACGAAACCGGGATACTGCGCCGCCTGCAAAACAAGTTGTCTATTACTATTCCTGATCCACAGTATATTGCTCCAGATAAATCCTACTTTGGTTATCCAAAACTTAACGGCATAATCTTAGAGAAAGCAGCGGCAAACTTTGAAAAGGATGATTGGGAGCATCTGCTAGAAGATTGGATTACTGCCGCGAGCACCATCCATACGGCAATAACTGTTGACGAAGCACGTCGGCTTGGCGTGCCTGATTTTGATGGTTTTGATACCAGTGCAGCTGAAAAAATATTATTACTTAAGGGTATTGACCAGAAGATATTAGATTTCGCTCAAGCAACAATCCAGCAAGTTAAGTCACTTGATAAGATCAAACTACAGGAGCGCTTTATTCATAACGATTTGCAGTTTCATAATTTATTGGTTGACCCAGATTCAAAGAGGATTAGCGGGATTATTGACTGGACAGACGTCTGTATTGCTCCGTTAGCTCGTGAATTTGCAACCAGCGAGTTGATGCAAAGGAATTTGCTTCACCAAGCTACTGGCTTATACGAGCAAAGGACCGGTATTCATGTTGATATAGCCCAAGCCATAATGTGGCGAGCCGTTGAAGAACTAAGCGACTATGTAGAGGAGCTAGAATCTGGTGAAGTAAAAGAAGCAGCCGAAACCCTGGCGCGTATTAATCAGTTGATACTTTAATTACCCCAAGCAAGGCAGCTGGTTTATTAGCAGGGTCTTTAAACGTATATCCGTCACTTGTTTCATGATGCGTATATAAATTCATTACCATATCAAGTTGAGCTTCGTCATAAATTAAGATAAGGTCCACATGCACGCCATAGCCTCGGTCACCAATAGCGCTATGGTGCATTTCCCAGATTTGTTGAGGCATAAAGTTAAGATTTTCGGTTATTTTTACCTCTTCACCGTAAAAATCTACGTGGATGCCTCTCTTTACAAACTCCTCATAGCCAACTCCCATGAGCGAGACATCGTATTTATCGGTTCCGGTTTCAACCACGATTTCCGTTAATTGATCCAAGGTTAAGCCAGAGTGATCTTGGCTACCAATGCATCGGATCACTACTTCTCTGCCAATATAGTGTTGTACAAGCAAGCTATCCAGTTTTGCACCCACAGCGGTATGATCAGGGACTTCGCCAGGTTTATATTTGGGAATAGAAATGTTGTAAATGGAAGGTTTCATAATCTAATGGTAACAAAAGAGGTGGTAGAGCCTTTATATTTCGTGGTAGTGAGGTAAAGAGATGACTAATCCTAATCCGTAATTGTTATGTCGACCAGCTGTTCGCCATCAGCGTTAACCAGTCTTATCCATGCCCTATCAAACAAAGCTATTCGAGGCCGGGCCACTATATTACTTCGAACTTTATCAATTGCTTCCACTTTATTTTGGCGGCTATGCCGTCGATATCTGAAAAAATCATGGCAGACGTACTCTCTGCCCGTGGCAGGGTGTAAGCGTCTGCTGGAGTTATAGTTTCCTACAGCTTTAGCTAACGATTCAATCTGTAATGTATTAGCTAATGTTATATGTTCTATAGCTCGTTCATTAGTTTCTCTTGCAATAGGAAGTTCAACCACTTCAATCGTGCGCCCTACTATTTTTGCTCCTATTGCGTCTGATAATTCATTGCGCTTAAACTCCGTCGCACCGTTAAAATTATGACCCTCCATAAAGGCATTGAGCTCTGTGAGTTCTCGAAAATCATCGATTAAGTCTGGGATAATTATGTTACCCCTTCTAGCTTCTTTTGCTTCAGCCATAGACTAGCAAATATAAAGAACACTATAGGCATTTGCAAGCATAAGCAAAAAGCTTAACGGCTTTACCTAGAAAAAGTCTTCTGGCCGGATAATATTGAAGTCAATGGGTATGGTACGAAACTCTTAAGGATCAAGCGATCTAAATATAATTCGTTGGGCTAGCTCAGCATCTGCTTTAATCTGCCGGGGTATTTCTCGTGCCAGTCTCTGCCTTGTTCCGGGGCCATATTGCTCAAGAATCCCTGTCAGCGCATGATGTCCGATGCGACGACGTTGTTCGCCGTACTGCGTCATGTCTAGTCGGAGGTCGGCGTCAGCAGTTTTTAAGTAAAAGTCTGGAGCGAAAAAATCGTCGTAACGAGCTCTGTAATCGGGCGTTGCTCGCCTGGATGCAAATCCTTCATCCCAGCTTTGAATCATTCTTGGATCACCAGCAATTGCTGCTGCAAGGTGTTCAAGTTCAATGCTCAGGTAATAACCTTTGTATGGGTGGTAGGGCTCCGGTTCTTTATCCCAGGCCGCAATTTGAGCAGACACCGCCGGGTTATTTAAAACGAGGCGTCCACTAGAGTTTCTATACCACTCAGGCCGCTTCTCCTGGGGAACATCGTCTTCAATAACAGGCATAGAGTCAAGCCAGGTCATGGCTTCGTTAAGTTGGCTCCATATAGAAACAGGCATTTTTAAGTTTCCAACGTCTACGGTATCCTCGGGTATTCCGCTATCCTGTACTGTCTCGTCTTCATCGTTAACTTCTTCTAGGTCTCTAACTTCTTGGGAGCGATGGACTGCAATTGCTAGTTGGGAAGCATACAGTACAAACTTTGAGGTATCAGGATCTGGTTCTAGAGCAGCTAAATCAGTTTCCGCATAAGCTCTGCGAATAAATGTGTCGGGATTAACAAATTCAAAGACTCGTTCTCTTTCTGGAAAACCGTAAAATGACGTTAATTCTTTCATTGTTTCACTTGTCTCCTAATTAGCGTAAACTTGGTTCTGGCTGGCGGCGATAAAAATCAGCGCTTACTAAGTGACCCTCGGGAATGGTGGCTTCGATCCCAAATGTATTAGGGTGCATTTCGGATTGATCGGCATCATAGTACACCAGTCTGGTATCGCCACGATCTAGTCTAATTGGCGGCTCGCAGTTTAAAGCATATCGTGCCATTACCTTAAAAAACAGATCAAAATGTGCAAAGGTATTATCTTCGGAGCTAAGTGATCTAAAAATTAGACGGCCAGCACTTAACTCTGTGCCTGGGTTTTCAGGTATAAATTCTGCTGTTACGTTTCCTTTTATGTCTAGGTAGGTCATACCAATAATCTCCAAAATAAAACTAGTGTTATTTATATCACTAATTTAACAATACTACAATTATAGTGCTCTTAAAATATCGTACTGCTAGAGATGTAGTGAGTTGGCATAGAAAAATACCCGAAGCTGTCTATGTTAAGAGTATTTCTGGCGACGTAAGGAACAGGAGATTACGCTGCAGACTTTTTGTTATCTAAAATGAAGTCAGCTCTTTCATCTGGTTTATATATTTCTTTATACTCTGCGTAGGTTGCAGTCCAGACAGGCCATAATGTATCATTACCATCCCCCAACTTCTTATCGCGGTAGCTGCCTCTTTGTTTAGCGGTCTCCGCTGGGGTATCAATGAAGATCTTATAGTCGTAATAATGTTCAATGTTTGGGTGATAAGATGACACACCTTCAATAATTACATATGTAGCAGCTGGAACAGAAATAGACTCACCTGGCGTGTCTGTTTTAGAGCTATGCTTATGATACACTGCGCGCTGGCCATCTCTGATAGGCATTAGCACCTGGCGCTCCAGCCTGTCTCTGTCAAAATTAGACTTATCAGCGTCAGTAGCCTTATCTTTAATGAAAAAATCATCAATAGGAACGACGTACGCGTCGCCCAAAGCAACTTTTAATTTTTCAGCAAAGGTTGATTTACCTGACCCACCAAATCCATCTATGCCAATAATGATTGGTCGGTGTGAAACCGGCTGCTGCGCAATTGCTTTAACAATTTGATCAAAATTCATTTATTAAATGGTAGCAAAGAAAGGTCAAATAACCTCTTTTTCTAAAGCAGACATCTATGTTTAACCCACAGAATATAATATCTTATAATAGATTTTGACTTTTATGCGACAGCAGTTCATAATTATTTATCGATTTAACAGTGAAGTAAAACTATAGGACAGAATAAATATGGCTCATTACGAAAATTTGGATAGCCGTTACGATAACGACTATGGGGAGATGGGTTTTGATCCAGATGAAAAATTTGTCCCGAGTCAAAATCCTAGGCACGGTTTAAATCCGGCAAAGCGCCATACAGGCAAACTAACCAAGAAGGAATTGCGCTCACGAAAACGCCAATCCATCGTACCGTCAACGCCTCACAGCAGAGGGTCATTTGAGTTTGCTTCTCTTAGGCGTCGCTTAAGAAGAGAGGATAGCGTAGTACTGGCCGCATTAGCAAAGAAAGCTCTGTCGCCCTATGGCCGCAGAGCCATGCCCCGCGATATTGACCTAGGTGCGTCGTTGTTAACAGCTTCGCAATCCGAGTGGCTTTATCTGCGCAACTACGCTAACCGGCCAGCTGGTAAGGAGACACAATTTAATCATATTGTGACAGCCCACCAGCAAGCCATTAACGAACATCGTTCAGTGTTATACCCTACACTTGGTGAAGTTATAACCTTTGGCGTAGATGATGAAGCCACCAAGCGTAAAAGATTTTTAGCCATCCAGTTGCAAGGAACAGACGCCGATATCGCCGAATTTGAAACTGTCGATCTGCAAGCCGCGCTCGGTAAACAAAGATCAAGACTACTAAACTACCAAGTCCATATCTCCGTAGGAACCCTAGCTCCTGGAGAGCCGGCTGAACCACCTATCGAAGCGCTGCAACATGGTTTGGCATCACTAGCTGAAACTAGAGGTCTGACGGTAGCACTCGGCGAAGCTTGCCTTACTATGCACCAATATAAAGCTTAGTGATCTGCGCTTTTTGCTAACAGCTGTTTATCGTAAGAAGGTTGGGGATATTTACGCTAAACTAAGGATGGGGCTCTGACATAATTAAAAACAGCACCGCCTTTGGTGACAGTGCTGTTTGACTTCTGGGAAGTATTACTTCCAACCGAAGGCCTGGCTTAGAATCCAGAGCGTTACCGCGATGGAAATGAAGAACAGGCCTAGACCAACTGGGCTGCCCCAGCTAAACCACGAACCCCACGAGCGCCAGTGTTTCAGGCTATTCTCGTGACTGTAGTCGTAGTCCTTTTCGTAGTCTTGGGTACTTTTGCCTTGTTTTTGCATAGTGTCCCTTTGTTAATTGATAAGAGCCTGTCGCCGCTTGGGTTCGACGATACCCTGAGCGGCGCAAGCCTACCCATTCGTCTTCGGTGGTCCCGTGTGTCCGTCCATGTTGTTCGCCGAATGAGCAGCGCATGGTTGCAGTGGGACGACCGCTTTACCTGTATTTAAGCATACAATAACAGATGCAACAACTAATTAAAGATGGAGAAAGTTACATCAAGCGAACGAACCGGTTTTGACCTCGCCGGATCTTTTATAATTAAACAGATAGAAATAAATGTCTAGACACAATTAGCTCTATTAATAAGCCCGCAAGCCAAATGTATTTGTTTAAGATACCAACGCTTCAACTGCCTTTTTTACAAGTGATTTTGGCAAAGGCTCATCTAGTCTAAACCACAAAGTACCTTTGCCTTTTATGTAAGGAGCTAGCGTTGTTTGCAGCTCTTTGCCACGAGGAACGGGGTACATAGCCACATGATCTTTCCAGCCTGAAATGAATACACGGGCTCGTTTGTCATCGATTTTGTAACCGACTATTCCATAACTTAAGACCTCTTTTGCATTCGGCACAGCATCTCTAACTATCTGACGCAGTTCATCAAATTTTGGGCGCGAGGCCACAGGAACACTAACAATATATTGATCGACAGTTGTCGGTTTGATAGATGACTTAGTGGCAAGGGCAAATGATTGCTCGAGCATTTTGCGCAAAATATCGAGATTAACATCAGCAAGCTTATTTATATATAAACACGATACGCTATGCTTGTGTTTGCCTAAAGCTGCCAGCTCATCAGCATATCTATCAAATCCCTCAAAATAAACCGTTATGCTAGCTTTGCGTGGGCTAAAAGCAAGCTGGGGCATATCTCCCTCACGCCCTGTGTCATATTTATAATGCATTGAGCCAAAACCAATTATACTTGACCCCCACATATACGGTTTTTCATTGGATATTTTTTGCATCATATCAATTAAAGTGTGAGCTTCTTCACGCCTTTTGTCACTTACACTCTCAAGAAACGATTCTACGCTTATTCCAGTTGACCGAGTTTTCATACTACTAATAATATCAGAAGAAAATGGACAAGGTACAAAGTTCGTTGATGATGCTTTTGCTTGGTGCAGCATTATTGATGAGTATAAAACCTTATTGGTTGATTAATAGCCTACGTATCCCTATTTCCCGCTTAGTTCTTCTGCTAGTCCAATCAGGATTTGTTCAGGACCACGGATATAACACAGACGATATGAGTTCTCATACTGAACTATCTCACCGACAAGCTTTGCGCCGTACTTATGTAACCTGGAGACCGTGTTGTCAATGTCTTCTACGGTAAACATGGTGCGTAAATAGCCAAGAGCATTCACGTGAGCATTGCGATGGTCGGCAACAACGGATGGACTAATGAAACGGGATAGTTCCAATTTGCTATGTCCATCGGGGGTAACCATCATAGCAATCTCCACTTTCTGGTCGCCTAATCCTGTGACACGTCCAGCCCATTCCCCTTCTATCATTGCACGACCTTCAAGCTTTAAGCCAAGCTCAGTGAAAAAAGAAATGGCGTCATCAAGGGATTCCACCACAATGCCGACGTTATCCATCCTTATTAGATTAGATTTTTTTGATTTCATATGCTTTATATTATCACTTAATACCTTGGGGTTAGCGTCCTCCTTAGTGTATAAAGAAAAAACGCTGATTTTCTCAGCGTTTTACAGAAGTGGTTCTCTTGAACAATTTTGGTGCGCTATAAGCTACGAAATTAAAACGCTACTTATTAGAAAATACCAGAAATCTGCAGAAATATAAAAACACCTGCGTTCCTATTTAGCTGCGTAAGCTTATTTTCTTTTTGGCTTGGTAGATAGCTTATCAAGGAGTGAAGACTGTAAAAGATTCCAAACAATCGAATTGATAAAAAAAGCTGCAATAGCAACGAGTGCTATAAGTACTATATTATGACCCAACTCACCATCAAATAGGCTTATAGTTCCTGCAAGCAATACTACAAATACAGTCAAAGCTAAATAAACATGCTGTAGCTTTTGTCGTTCGCTCTTTTGAACATTCCAGCTATTAAGCGAGTCTTTTAGAACATCAAACATTAAATCTCCTAAACATTTAGGTATATTATACTACCGTTGTATATTTATGTCAATTTATATTATTCCTGTGTGGTTAGGTAGTTAAAAATAGTTATATATTGAAAAAGACGCCGTATAAGCGTCTCTTTGGTTTCAGCGTGGTGCGCTTTAAGCTACGAAATTAAAACGCTACTTCTTAGAGATTCTTAAACTGGCTAAGTAGCCCCTCCTGGTTCTTGTCATTATAAATAAGCGTCACTTTAAGTCTTTTTGATTCATCAATGAGATAGTCTTGAATTAACCTGCTTGCTCTGAAACCTTCTTCAAGTTCAGTGCTCCCATATTGTGGGTGGAAAAACTTCCTATCACGAAAAAACTGCTCCCGATGTTTATACTCATCATCTGTAACCACAAGATATAATTCACTATTTTGTTGTACATTAGGGTCTAAAAAGGCTGCTTCAAAAATCACATTAGGTCGTTCTGCAAGCTCTTTGTCTATATACGGGCACATGCTTTTACGCACGGCTCGTAGACCTTTGGCTGCATTCTCACTATTCAGCCCGCCAAATAGTCGCCATGCTTGTTTTGTACCGATATATAAAAACGGGTCTTTGGAATCACCAACTTCGTTTGGTCGTTTGACCTCTCTCAAATAATCGCCCTCGTACAGTTCAATGCCAGTTTTACTGTTAAGTAATTTGCTAGCAGTAGTTTTGCCTGCGCCAGGAGCGCCGTATATGAGAATTTGCATAGCCCAATAATAACATTCTCTTAAAACGAGGTGGTTGAATGCTTCTAAGCATGTTAAAACCTATTCATATTAGAATTAACCTCTCCGTTAAATGGCTAGCTTTCTAGCTTTTTAGTCTCATCTCCTTTTTTCAGGAATTGGAGATGTTAAAACCCGAAAACTAACAGAAAAAAAAGAGCCCTGAATGGGCTCAAAGTTGCGAATGGTGCCGGATAGCTGGCATATTTCTAACCAACACTGATGATGGAGTAGACGTTTATAAACTTAAAGAACTCGTAAATCAGTTCAATTTATCCGACAGCTTATTATCAAAATCCGGTTGAGTGATGAATCTCTCTTACCTCAACGCGGATTACATGGTCATCTAATAATTCTTTAGCTATAGTTTCAGCTTGCTCTTGGTCTATACATTCAACAATATAATATGCAGTCATTTCCGGTTTGCTTCCATCATCACTCGCTCTATTGGTATGTACGCTGCCTTCGATTATTTCTACGGATTTGCTCATATTTCTATACACAAGTCCAGAGCCGTTAATCAAAATATTCTGTTTTTCATGCTTATCACGGAATATTGCATGTTTGTCTTCAATAGCCTTAATTTCTGCCTCTGATAAGCCAGAGCCGTCATCAGGAATAGTGAACATAGCTAACATAAATTTCATTACTTTAAGTGTATCAAATAATATTAGTTAGAGTCCTAGTTTGGGTGAAAGCAAAAAACGCCGATTTACTCGACGTTTTCTTGAGGTCATGTTCTGCAATTTATTTGGTGCGGGTGACGAGACTCAAACTCGTGGCCTCATCCTTGGCAAGGATGCGCTCTATCAACTGAGCTACACCCGCATGTGCATATTCTTGACTGTTAAGGTTCACGCTCAGTTGATAGAGCAAATGTATTACTTTGCAGCAGAGCTGCGCAACTGAGCTACACCCGCCTCGACAAACTAATTTGTAACTTGGTGGCTCCTCCCAGACTCGAACTGGGGACACAAGGCTCTTCAAGCCTCTGCTCTACCAACTGAGCTAAAGAGCCGGATACATTACGTAAGTTTACGTCAAATTAACAGATTATTCAACCTCGGCGGGTGGTTTCTTTTCAAAGCGGCCTTTGTCGCGGGTTTCTAGTTTTGCGATGGCTCGAATTAATGGCTCATCAAGCGTGATTCCCTGGCTGTTCGCTAAACATAAGACGCTATAAAGGATATCAGCTAGTTCATCTTCCAATTTTTCATGTTCTTCGTTACTCTTCTTTGGCTTGTCGCCGTACGTATGATTTAAGATTCGCGACACCTCGCCAACTTCTTCTACGATGCGAGCCAGCTGGCTCAGAGGATCCCAGTAGGGCTTAGCGTACGGCTGAAGGGTATCGTCAATTTGTTTTTGGTAGTCGGCTAACACCTCAGGATACCTTTAATTCCGGCCGCGCAGTGCATCTATCAGTTCAACTGGGAACAGCATCATGGTCTTTTGTGAAGGCTCGGTAGAAATGCGCTCCAACGTATTTAATGTACGCAGGTTTATCGCGCCTGGTGTGCCAGAAAGAATTTTAGCAGCGTCGGCTAGGGTTTGAGCAGCTAGTTTTTCACCGTCGGCATTAATGATGTTAGCGCGACGTTCGCGTTCGGCTTCGGCTTGTTTGCTCATAGCGCGCTTCATGTCCTGAGGCAGTTCAATGTTCTGAACCTTGACATTCTCAACGTCAATTCCCCAGGCATCTGTGTGGCGATCAACGATTTCTTTAATTTGCAGACTGATTTCTTCGCGCTTGCCAAGCAGGTCGTCCATCTCTACGCTGCCCGTTACATCGCGAAGAGCCGACTGAGCAAACTGGCTAGTAGCGTACAGATAATCTGTTGTTTCAAGAATGGCTTTTACGGGGTCGATTACCCGTAGAAACACTACCGCATCAACACTCACCGTAACGTTATCTTTAGTAATAACTTCCTGTTTTGCCACATCAATAGGCGTAGACCGGACGTCAACTTTACGCATCACTTGGATTACCGGAATAATAATATTTAATCCTGGGTTCCGCAGACTGGTGAATTTTCCCAATGTTAATACCAGACCGCGCTCGTACTGATTAACAATCCGAATGCCAGATATCAGAATAACTATAACGATTATAATTAGAAAAACCATAAATTCCATGTACCCTCCTTATTGCTGTTCTTAGCATACCACCAAATTTAATTGTTTTTGTATTTAAAACACCAGTATTAATACCGGTGTTTTAAATTTAGTAAGTCGATTTAGATATCTAGAGGGCTTTTTGTTTTGTCTAGAATTTTTATAGCGGCTCTTTTTGTGCCTTCAAGGATTAATTTCACACCTTTGAATCCACCAATTTGCAAAGTATTAGCTGCAGCATCTCGTACAATATCAATATTTTCATCAGTAACGGGGACATTGAATTTGGTACGTTTTATTCCTGTAGCGCGGCTCAGTAAAATTTGTTCAGCAACGCCTACTAACATATCCATAGCGGCTTTATCAGACCTATCAGCACCTTCTACTAATACATAGAGTTCCGCAGGTTCTGTCAAAATTGGATAACTCTCACCTTCTTCATATTTCATATTTGTTTATACTATCATAAAGATGTTAGTGTGTCAAATTATTAGTATTCTATTGGAAAAATATTTAAAACGCCGGTAGTAAAACCGGCGTTTTAAATGGTGGGTGATGAGGGATTCGAACCCCCGACCCCCTCGGTGTAAACGAGGTGCTCTAGCCAACTGAGCTAATCACCCGAATGTATAAGTACTAAAAGAGTGTACCATATTAACGCCCTGCTGCGTACGGTGAAGGTTGATCTAGTGAACTGCAAGCTGTTGTACAAGTTCGTCAGCCAGGCGCATCTCCTCAGGCTGTTTACCTTCTTGGGTTAAGGCGCGAATATCTGTTTTTTGTCTAGAAACCTGAACTAGTAAATGCTCAGAGGTTACATGCTCTTCTATTATAGTAAGTTCCCTAAAAGCCTCGGCATATGTTTTTTCGGCTGCCTTTTTTTCGCCGGTCTCGAGCTGATATTTGGCGTATTGCGCGTATGCTTCGACGCGCAGGGCGGCAATCGGGTGCCACACTTCCTCTGGCGCGTTAATTCCAACTATTTTAAAGGTCGTGTCAAAAGCCGTGATTGCAGCGGTAAATAGCGACTCATTCCTGTCTATCCCAAAACTTTCAGGGCTTTTATATGGGGTTAAGATGTGGCTGTTCGATAGTTTTGACAATGTCTGAGCATATCTGAGCATATCTTGATAATCAAGCTGTTCAAAATCATCTGTTTCAGGCACATATTCCCGAGTCCATAACGCACCACTAAAAGCACTTCGCGCGTTTTCAAACGCACCCACTGTTCTGAAGTCATCGAAGCCATGAACTTGTTCATTTTCTACGGCAATTTCAAACATCGTTTCAGCTTCATGCAGCCATTCTGTTTGAGTTTTTGGCTTTTCAGAGGATGGGTCATGAGGTTGAATTTGATCACGATGCGTCCGGTTGTGAGCACGCCAGTAATCTATTGACTCTAGTCCATTCGTTTTTAGTACTGGAGGCGGCGCAATTTCAGGCACAGCTTCAGCTTCCCCAGATATTTCTGGGTAATGTATACTTTCGTAAGCAGAAATAGAGTTAAGTTGTTGATTATTCATTTTTTATATATTGTCACTATTATGTATTAAAGTCAATATTATTAAGTAAGAGACTTGTGCTTATGCGACTTGTGCAAGTTCACGTGTTGCGATATAACCGGAGCCAAACTCTACTTGGTGTACGATTCCCTCAAAATTTGCTGCTAGTTCAGCAGCTTTTTCGGCTTCTATTCTGTCAAGGATCGCCTCTTCAAAACGCGCCCACTCGAGAGGAGATCCAGTATTGACTGCGAAGTCGTCGTGCTGCATTACTCCTTCTTGTTTTACCTGGCATTCAATTCGTTTTGGCGTCGTCATGTGTGTTTTCCTTGCGTTTGTCTTAATGCTTATTACTCTATATTCCATTGTAGCCCTTAGGATAGGAGGTTCAAGTGAAAATCCAAATTTTTGTGAATTATTTCACAGACGCTTATTTTTAAACAGCGATTATCTCAAATTTGATATAAATATGCTTATAAAAATAAAAACATCCATTTCTGGATGTTTTTTCTGGTGCGCGAGAGAGGACTTGAACCTCCACAGCCTTGCGGCCACTGGCCCCTCAAGCCAGCGCGTCTACCAATTCCGCCACTCGCGCATGAGAAACTATATTAGCATATGGGTCATCATTTAAAAAATTACCTAGGTGCGCGGCAAATGGTCAGCCAGATGACTGATTGAATACTCATTGCGTAGCAATGGTTTAATGTCTTCTATTGTTACATCGATTTTTACACCACTGTTTAATATTCCGTGGGGATCAAAAATTGACTTCACCTTCCTAAACAGCTCATAGGTATCGGCTCCGTAGAGCTTTTCCAAATACGGTGCCCGCACACGTCCATCATTATGTTCACCGCTGGTGCTGCCACCCAACTGAATTACCATGGTGTAATAATCTTCGATTAAACGGAACACCAATTGTCTGTCGCCAAGTTGGCTTAAATCTAAGAAAGGTTGCATATGCAGATTGGCATTACCGGCATGACCCCATACAGCAACCTGTAACTTGTGCTTATCGAACATCTGATACACATTGGCAAGATACTCCTCAAAGCGCTCTAGTGGCACTATACCGTCTTCAATTATAGGTAAAGCCCGTGCCATGCCTTTATTGTGTGCGATTACCATAGCGGCACTATGCCGTATTTTCCAGAGATCTTCTTGCTGGTGAGAGTCGGTTTCAACCTTATATTGTATGTCGTATTTGTTAAGTATTTTTACAACTTTCCGGGCATTTTTTTTCTGAATTTTTGCTGATAGGTCATCAAACTCAATCAACATAACTAACATGGGAAATGGTGCCTTAATAACACCTTTTAGCTGGTTAGGGTTATGTTCTTCTACAAAATTAAGCAAGTGTTCGTCTACAATTTCAATTGCCGATGGACCTTTGGACATCTTTCTTAGTTCAAGTACTATTTCGTTTGCTTCGCTAAGACTATTTATAAGTGCTG
Source organism: Candidatus Saccharimonadia bacterium (assembly GCA_963717365.1). Taxonomy (GTDB): domain Bacteria; phylum Patescibacteriota; class Saccharimonadia; order Saccharimonadales; family 2-12-FULL-41-12; genus JALQXV01. The sequence goes on along the minus strand of OY970327.1, from coordinate 135,494 downwards.
CTATTAGAGTGGTGCTTGGGTTATATGGCTCGGTTGCAATACTAGCCTCGGTAACAATACCAAGGGTTCCCTGTGAGCCAACTATCAGGGACGTTAGGTCGACCGAACCATCTTTTTGCTTTACGGAAGCCAAATCGTAGCCGGCTGAATTTTTTGAAACATCAAGCGTCATGCCTTGGATAATGTCATAGTTCTCTTCTATCAAGGCGTCAAGGGATCGATAAACTTCTCCTTCAAAGGTAGAAAGACCCATTTTTTTACTAAGTTCCCGCTTATTATACCTTTTTGTTTCAATCACCTCGCCATTTGCAAGCACTACCCGCAATCCGTCAATAAAATTACGCGTACTACCATATTTCAACGTTTTCTCACCACTGGCATTATTACCAATTGCTCCGCCTATCGTTGAATATTCCATTGAAGCCGGGAAAGGCGGCAAGAAACGGCCATGAGTGTGAAGTGCTTGCTGGAGTTTAGCGTAGTTTAAACCTGGCTCTACCGTTACTGCCCCTGAGCGTGTATCTAATTCTAGAACTTTATTCATATGAGCCGGAAATACCAGGATGATGCCGTTACCAATAGCACCGCCAGATTGGTCAGTCCCCGATCCTCGAGCCGTTATTGGTATTACTCTGCCCCGTTCTGCCAGCTGCCAGGTAAAGCGTGCTGTTTTACGGACATCGTTTTCATTACGCGGGTAGGCTACAATTGCCGGCATTAATTCCAGAATGCTTGTATCGGTAGAAAAATATTTACGGACGTCTGTAGCCGTGATGACTTCGCCAACTAGGTGTTCTTGCAGGTAATGGGCAACTTTATTCATATACTAAACTCGTGCTCGTTTGCGCGTTATTGATTCATTTATAGTAGCATAAACGGCTTCACTCGTATTTAAAGACAAAACATCGATTAATGCCGACGTTTACTGCAGGTGCTCACGTATCATCCAGTTTTCAACTTGCGTAAAGCGGTCGGCGGCTGAGTTGGCACTGGTACTGTCAAAGCCGTACAACGGAGCGTATGCCACATACAGAAAGCGAGGTTGATACAGCGCCAAGGCCGGGGCATCATTGCGCCAAGCTTCAAGGAAGGACTTGTACTTAACGGTACGCAGCTGGGCGTCAGACCTGGTACGGCCAGCTTCAAGTCCCTGGTTGGCAACTGTTGAGACGTATTCGCTAAAATTTAATCGTGTAGATGAACGGGCATCAGCCTGAGAACCATGCCAGTACGGAAATACATCTGGGTCAGAGCCAACCGAAATACCGTATAGCAGGGCGTCATAATTATGTAGCGCTAATGTACTTTGCAAATCTTGATCATTCTGTAATTCTACTTGCATATCAATACCAATTTCTCGCCACTGCTTTTGAAGGCTGCCAGCCACACTTGAGTATTCACTGGACATCTGGGAAAACAATCGGAAAGTGAGTTTAATGCCATTTTTTACCCTGAAACCGGTTGCCGGGTCTATTACCCAACCAGCGGCATCAAGTACTTTTTTTGCCTCATCGGGTTGACCGGTCACCTGAGCATAGGCTTTGTCGTAGCCAATATGAGACCTTAGTAACGGTCCGTCGATAGCAACTAGTGGATATGGTAGCTGCTCAAACATTGTCTTTTTATTTGATGACATAACTAAGGCTTTGCGAACAGCCGGATCTTTGAGAACGTCCTGGGTAGTCTTGAAAAACACCAACACTTCTCCAGTCAGTGGGATACCATATTCCTGTACGTTATTATCATCTGCAAACTGATCCGGTAGCGAGGACAGGCCAACCATGGCATTAACTTCTTTTTCAGTATAAGCCGCAGTCAAAGCCGTTTCTTTTGTGAAGGTTCTGATTATAAAGGTGTCGATCTTTGGACGGCCATTGTAGTAATTATCAAAGGCGTTAAATGCTATTCGCTCTTGTCTAGCTTCCGGCGTAGTACCAACTACCTCTACCTTGGAAAATTTAAATGGTCCGCTACCGATTGGCTCGGTATTATTAAAGCCATTGGAGCGTAGCTGTGCCGGATCAACTGATGACAAAATGTGCTGCGGTACAATTCCGTTGGTCATAGAGTAGGGAAATGAACTGAGACTGTTTGGCAGCGTAAATACAACGGTATTAGCGTCTGGGGCTTCTACTCTAATTCCTTGCCAACTGGAAAATAGGTATGATTTTGCTTCTGGATTCTGAATCAGTTGATACGTATATACAATATCTTTTGAGGTAAGTGATTTACCGTCGTGCCACTGTAAATTTGGCTTCAACTTCACTGTATAAACTAATTCCTTTTCATCAACCGACCAGCTCTCTGCTAACTCACCTACCAATTTATTATCTTTGTCATGCTTGAGTAAGCTCGAAAACACTAACCGAGATACTGCGTTGTCCACCGCGCTCGAAGCATACAGCGGGCTGGCATTAGTGAAAGAACCAATGATTCCTTCTGTGTATGTTCCACCTGCTCGTGGCTGCAGCGTCTGATACTTACTGTCAAGCGCTCTGGTTTGCATCACCACGCCAATACTCAAAACTAGTAACAAACCAATCCAGCCAGCCAAGAAGCGCTGAATATTAGGAAGACGGATTAGCCGCTTAATGAGGTGTCTCTCAAGCGATTGCTCACCGGTATTACCAATTGCAGCAACTTGCTTACGCCGACGACGAAAAATACGGCGCAGACGAAGTTTAGTTGTACGATTGAACAATGAACCCATTAATGTGTCCGTTTACAGATTTATTCTAAGACAATCATCAGCAGCGACATGGAAAAAACAATGGCTGATACGATGGTAATCTGATGAACGGTCTGATCTGAGCCGCGCCGCACCGTATTTACTTCGCCGCCGCCGCCCAAGCCGGCACCTAGACCAGCGCCACGGGTTTGCAGCAAAATTAAGATAGTCATAATAACCATTGAAACAATCGCGATATAGCCAAAAATACTCATACTTATTATTTATCCTCCAGAATAGTCAATACTAGATAGTTTACCAGTCCAATGATCATACCCGCAAGCATTGCGGCTCCAAAATTATCTACCTTGAGCGGGTCGTAGAGCGCACTGGCTAGCAATACCATCAGTCCGTTGATAACAATCATAAACAGCCCGAGTGTAAATAAGATGGCCGGCAGAGATAACAGCACGACCACCGGCTTGATGATCGTATTAACAATTGCCAGGATTAATCCCGCAATGATGATCACCCTCAAACGACTCTGATAATCAATGCTGTCCCCTAGCAAGCCAGCCGCAATCCATAGCCCAAGCGAAGATACAAACCAGCGAAAAACAAATCGGGTGGCTAATGAAAGTTTACGATTATTACTCATATCTAAGGCTGTATTGTAAGAGAGCTTATGTTCTTAGGCAATGCACCGGATAAAACTTTGCAGCCATTTTTAGTAATAAGTACGTCGTCTTCCAGCCGTATGCCAATAGATTCTTTCTTGATATATATACCCGGCTCAACTGTTAAAACCATGCCTGCTTCTAGTGGTTTTGCATAGTCAGCTGCATCGTGAACATCAATTCCTAAAAAATGCGACGTTAACTGAGGATACCATTCGCGGACTAATTCTTTACTGATTTTTTTTATAACTCCAATTTTTTGTAGTTGTAGACCCATGAATTCAAATACCTGTTCTTCATATTCTCTAATCAGAATACCGGGTTTCAGAAGACTTATGGCGTAACTATGTACATCTGATACTGCTTTAAATACTTCTTGCTGGCGTTTGCTTGGAGCATATGAGATCGTTCGTGTAAGGTCTGCGCAGTAACCGTTATATTTAAGACCAATATCTATCAGCAACATGCCTTTTTTATCAAGTCGGGCATTATTCTTAACATAGTGAATCATCGGCGTATTTTTACCACTCGCGATAATCGGATCAAATGCATTAGTCAATTGCCGCTTAACTCTTATGCTTGTGATTTCTGCAGTTAGTTCATGTTCATAATTCACACTATTCCGTATATTTTCTATGGCGGTAAACAATTTGTTAGTTTCCGTAATTGCTCGCTGAATCATCTTAATTTCGTAGGGATTTTTAACCATACGCATTTGATTTAAATACGGGCGAATGTCATGTATTTTTAGTGATTTTAGTTCTTGCTTCATACGGTCAACTAAGTATTTGCGGCTTGGGTTAGTAAACATTTCAAAATAAGAAATATATGGTTCGGATGGTGCTATCGTTGATACTTGCTTTCGTTTCTTTAGTAGTTCTCCAAGTCGCTTCCAGCCTTCGGTTGCTACTATGATTGTCTTAATTCCTGACACCTGTGTCATTCGTGCTGTATCAATAGCGCCATCAAATGCAATTCGGGCTTTACTCCGCTCTGGCATAATCAAGTATTCATCGTCACCGTCCATTACCAATATAATTTCCGGTTCAGTAATACCAGTCAGGTAAAAGAAATTAGAATCTTGCTCAAATCGATAGGCTTGGTCGGCACTGGCTTGCATGAAACTATTTCCAGTGATAATAATCAGTTTTGGCATGCCCCGATCGGTGGCAATCCGCTGCCGCAAGATATCCCTTCGACCCTGATGAAACGCGCGCTGCTCCAAGAATTTATCTGGTTTCATATATCCGTTCCAAAAATACTGGCGCCCAGTTTTCGCGGTACCCTTTATTTGATGGATGGAACAAATCAACCGCAAACGTCCTGAAACCATCATTGGCTCGGGTTTTATCATGTAACGGCACTAACTTGAATCTATGAACAATGGCTAGCTCATACATAATCTGGTTGGCCTGTACAACATTTAATTCTTTGTTCTTGAAACGTCCAGTTCCAAAATACGGCAGGTCACTGATAAGCGTATTGGCCGGCAGCTTGTCCATTAATTCGTCCATGTCTGACCGAAACTTGTCGGCGTTAAAATTTATCATGTCATTGGCTCCAATCTCAATAGTAATAACTGTTCCGTCATATATTGTGAGTTTATCTAAAGCGGGGATTTGACTATCAATGACATCACGGACTTTAGCGCCGCTCTTGCTTAAGTTTACTAGCCGAACCGGACTGCCCGTGTGCTCTGCCAGCGACTGCCGGATCACCCCAGGGTAACTTTTGTCCGGATGGGTAGCGCCAATGCCTTGCGCCGTGGAATCTCCTAGCGCGACGTACAAAATTTCTTTGGAAGTCGGTGGATCCTGGTTATTTTTATCCCAATAATTTTTATAGCGGGTTAGCTGAGTAAACAAGTTCAGTAATAAGAGGGCGTAAAAAATTCCGGTTACAAGCACCGTGATGCCTAGAATTTTAAGTAAAGATACCTCGTTCATACCAGCACTCACTCTAACCTTCCGGCCTGTGTTTCACAATAATTTTTGCCTTAGCGGCGCCCACAATAGTGGCAATATCCGCCTGATTAGCTTCAAATACACCTTTACTGCTACCGAAATGCCGCTGCAGCATTTTACGCGACTGCGGTCCAATGCCGGGAATTTCTTCGAGGGCATTTACTTTTTGTCGAGCTCGTTTTAATACGCTATGGTAACTCACCGCGAAACGATGGCTTTCGTCCCGGATACGCATCAGCAATTTTAAAGCATCATCACTATGACTAAGCACTATGACATTAAAGTTAATAATTTTGGACGAATCCGCTTGATCTATTTCAGGTAAAATTATTTCTTCGTACCGCTTTGCAAGACCAATCATCGGAATAGTACGGCCACAAGCATGCATGGCTTCATAGGCGGCGCTAACCTGGCCCTTTCCACCATCAATCAGCAGGAGGTCCGGCATACCCCATTGTTTAATATTTTTTTCACTTAGGCGACGGCAAATCGCTTCGTTCATATGGCCAAAGTCATTGTTGCCAGGCAAGCGCATCTTAAATTTGCGATATTCGCTCTTGTCCGGCACGCCGCCTTTAAATACGACCATACTGGCTGCGTTATCTGTTCCGCTCATATGACTGATGTCAAACCCTTCAATCCGGCGTGGTGGCAGATCTAGTTTCAATATTTCTGCTAAGCGCATGAGACCTTCGTCCTTACTAATATCGTGCAGCTCACGGTCACCAAAAATGATTTGTTTCTCCAGGGTCTTTAAAGCTCGCAGCTGGTTCCGACACATGGCAGCCTTTTCAAAGTTATGGGCCTTTGCTGCCTGGCTCATAGATTTTTCAATATCGCTGATAATTTTTTTGCGGCTGCCGCGAATATACATCATCAGTTTTTTTAGATTACGGCGGTAGTCTTCCAGGGTCGTCTGGCCGCACTCCAATCCCGGACACAAGCCCAACTGCGCCTGCAAGCACGCTCGTTTAGGAATATTAGTCGCAACGTGTGTTGAATACGGAAACGCTTTACGCAGATGTTTCAGCGCGGTCGCGATCCCTAGCTTGCTGACGTACGGTCCAAAGTATTCCGCCTTATCATCAAGCGGTCTCCGAGTATAACTAACAGTCGGGTGATCACTTTTTATATCTATTCTTACATAGGTAAAACTTTTATCGTCCCTCAAGAGAATGTTGTAACGCGGCATGTAGCGTCGGACCATTTCGGCCTCAACAAACAGAGCGTCCAGTTCGGTTTCTAGCTCCAGCCAGTCAGTATCGGCAATTTCATTTACCAGCGCGTCAGTTTTTGGATCGCGCGCTCGGCTCTTCTGAAAATAATGACGCACCCGGTTCCGTAAGTTAGCAGCTTTACCAACATAGATAATCTCTCCGCCAGCGTCTTTATGGAAGTAGACACCTGGACAAGCCGGCAGTTCCTTTAGTTTAGTCTCAAGCTGTGCGTTCACTATTTATATTATACCCTTTAATAAGTAGGTTAATCATCTGAACTAGTTGTTTGAAGTGCTGTACTTCGACTCCATTAAATTTTAATGAAGAGCAGATATAGTACTCCGAACGGCTACATCCGTTAGTGTTTCAATAGTTCTAGAATTTTGGCGCCGGTCCGATGGTTGCGAATTGTCATCCGTTTATAGACTGGGTTACTAGCCAGTTTTCCACTTGTGGTACGGCCGAACATTTTTATTGATATTGCCTGATAAATTACACCTTTACCTGGAGTTAGCGTTTCAATATCCGGCTTTGGTTGGCCAATATCGCGCATAATCTGCTTGGTATCGTAAGGCGGCAATAAAAAAATCAGGTTGTATTTCCATTCCGGATCTTCGCCCCACCCTTTTGGTACATTTTTTATAACACCACGGTATTTATCATCAGAAATTACCACAACTGATACAGTTAGCTTGAATTGCTGCTTAATAGCTTTCTCAATACTAGCAGCGAGCTTAATCGTGTCGGTTTGTTCGGACGAAAAAATAATATTTCCGCTTTGGATATAGGTTTGTACATCGTGAAGTCCAGCGATGTCCAGGCACGTTTTTAATTCGGCCATTTTGATCATGGCATTCCCGCCAACATTGACACCTCTCAGCAAAGCAATATACACGCCAGCCATTAGGCACTCACTTTTTGATGAGTCGGCAGGTCGCAGAGTGTTTTATTATCGGCGCAGTCTAGACAAATAAGGACTAAGCGATTGCAGGCTATATCGGCACAGTTTTCATAGTTACTAGTTTTGCCTGTACAATGGACACAGATTCCAATTACTTTTGGATTGTCAGAGAAATTCCGATTCATGCGATCATCAAAAATGTACAGCGAGCCTTCCCATAAGCCGTCGTTGCCGTACTTTTCGCCGTACTTCACAATACCGCCGTCAATTTGATAGACATCCTCAAAGCCGCGGTTTTTCATTAGGACGCTCAGTGCTTCGCAGCGTATACCGCCGGTGCAATATGTAACTACCGGTTTATCTTTAATGTGGTCGTATTTGCCGCTTTCTAGTTCGGTTACAAAATCCCGGGTTGTCTGGGTATCCGGTACTACGGCGTTTTTAAATTTGCCGACAGCCGCTTCATAGGCATTGCGGCCGTCAAAAAACACTACGTCATCACCGCGTTCTTCAACCAGTTTATGCAACTGCTCCGGTTTAAGGTGTTTGCCGCCGCCCTTCACGCCAGTTTCGTCAACTTCAATTTCATCAGGCCGATCAAACGCCACTAATTCTGGTTTTACTTTTATGCTCAAGCGTGGGAATTCCTCGCCTGTGCCATCACTCCATTTATAGGTTATGTTTTTAAATATAACTGATTTGTTCATTTGGGATTTGTATTGTCGCAAACTTTTAAGATTGCCGCCGAGGGTGCCATTGATGCCGTGTTTGCTAATAATAATGCGGCCCGTTAGCTCTAAGCGCGTGCATAGTTCACGTTGCCAACGCATGGTCATTTCCGGATCGGCCACCGGCGTGAATTTATAGTAGAGAATTACCTTGTTCATTGTATATATTATAACAGATATAAAACGAGACTAGGGTGCGTCAATACATTTGTAATTTAGTACTATAGTTGCATTTCATTAAAATTTAATGAAGTCGAGATATAATACTTTCAAACGACAGCGGATGTAAAAATTGCCACGTATTTTAAAGCAAATTACAAAATATTTGCGAGCTATTGACAAGTATGGTATACTGTTGACTTAGCAATTACAAATAAAGGAAAGGGCTGGCAAAAAACTTATGAAAATGATCCACAAAATTACCACGTTGGCTCTTTTCGTTTCTCTTCGATAATATTCGATCCTCGCAATTTCGCGAAAAATATTCAAACTAACCTCATTAAAAATTAATTAAAATTTACATAATAACCGTGACCGAAGTGGACGGCCAAACTATGAACACTACCCTAAAAACATTAAAATTCTGCTGGCAAGCTGCCTGGAAATATCCCAAATACGTTATTGGGCTATTGATTATGCTGCCAGTTGCCACTATTACGCTGCGGTTAGTTCCGCCGCTTATCGCAGCACATATTATCAATCGACTTAGCCAAGGCGACTTTACCGCACATGATGTCTGGGGCAGTTTTGGCGGCAATATTATTCTCTACGCCCTGATTGCTATCAGCGGTGGCATTATTGCCTGGCGAATTGTTATTTTCTTAATTTGGCGATTAGAAGGTTACGTGTTGCGCGACATATATCGCATTATGTTTGGTAAATTTATGTCGCTTGGTGCTGACTTTCATTCAAATAACTTTGGTGGCTCATTAGTATCCCAGACCAGCAAGCTAGCTGGCGCCTATATTCGTCTGCAAGACACGTTTGTATTTCAAGTCTATACACTGTTTGTATCATTCATATTTATTTCGGTAATTCTTTATTCAAAAGCGCCCGCCTTTGTCTGGTTGATGTTAGCTTTTTCAGTTGTCTTTATTACGTTTGCATTACTGCTTAGCCGCAAAGTACGAAAACTGGCAACATTGGAAGCCAGCGCCCAAAACAAAGTAACTGGTTACTTAGCAGATTCTATTACCAATGTCATGGCAATCAAAAGCTTTGCTTCGGCCAAGTTCGAACAAAAACGATTTGATAAGGTGACCGAATATACCCGCCATCGAACGGTTGATCATATGTGGGCTTCAACTAAGCGAGATGTCGTATCTTCTTCGATTACAACGTGCCTAGGTATCTTAGCCTTAATTGTAGCAATTATCGCGGTAGTCAATTACGACGCGAATCTGGGACTAGTGTTCCTGTTGCTGGCATATGCTGACGATATAACACAACGTCTGTGGGAGCTGAGTTCAACTACACTTAGGAACTATAATCGTGCCATTGGTGATGCCCAGGAAGCCATCATCACCCTACATACTGAACCCACCGTTAAGAACTTGGTGGAGCCAAAGTTACTGCAAGTATCATCGGGTAAGGTTAGTTTTAATGACGTAACGTTTTCGCATCCGGAATCTGGAGATGACGCCTTATTCAATAACCTTAATCTTGAAATACAGCCTGGTACAAAGATTGGTATGGTAGGCCGCTCTGGATCGGGCAAGACTACGTTAACCAAACTCATGTTGCGTTTCATGGACATTGACGACGGCAGCATCACCATAGATGGCCAGAATATTGCTGAGACTACCCAGGACGATCTACGATCGCACATTGCATATGTGCCCCAGGAGCCACTGTTGTTTCACCGCTCTTTGGCAGAAAATATTAGCTACGGAAAACCTGGCGCAAGCCACGACGAAATCATTGATGCCGCTAAACTTGCTCACGCCCACGAATTCATTACAGAATTGCCGAAAGGTTACGAGACACTGGTAGGCGAACGCGGCGTTAAGCTATCCGGCGGCCAACGCCAGCGCATTGCGATTGCCCGCGCCATGATTAAGGACGCGCCAATCCTGTTGCTTGACGAAGCTACCAGCGCCCTAGACTCCGAGTCGGAACTACTTATCCAGGACGCCCTGTGGAAGTTAATGGAAAACAAAACCGCTATTGTTATTGCCCACCGCTTAAGTACAATTCAAAAGATGGACGTAATAATAGTGTTAGACGAGGGTCAGATTATAGAGCAAGGCTCTCACACTGATCTCATTGATGAAAATGGTGCTTATGCCAAGTTGTGGGCTCATCAATCTGGAGGATTTTTAGACGATTAATCATGGCTATTAAAACTAAACTATTCGAAGCTACTGCCGTGCTGAGCGTTGGCAAACAAGTCATGCAAACCGCAATTTCGGTACGTCCAGCGGCAGTAGCGCTTTATCTGTTTGGAGCTGTACTTGAAACAGTAGCTTCAATTGTTACTATCTTCGCATCAGCAAAACTAGCCGGCCTGCTAGCTAGCTACATTACTACAAAAGAAACTGACGGGATCTGGTTCTGGCTATATGTGGATATAGGGGCTGCGGTGTTAACCGGTATTGGTTTTTGGATAATGCGGTACTCTAGTCGCTTGCTTTATTTTGCGGTTAATAAGTGGTCAGTCAATGCGTTTATGACAGTCATGAACCGGCTGGATATTAGTGACTTTTACAATGACGAGATTCGAAATAACATTAATAAAGCCCAGCATGGTTATTCATGGCAAATACCTAATCTATCGGAAACCTATCTGGAATTAATTTATGCCCTTATTCGCTTTTTGGCAATCGGTGCCGTAGTAGCGCAAATAAGTCCGTGGCTGATCTTGGTGATTATCTTATTTTTATTGCCAACCCTCCTTAGCGACGCCAAAGTAGCTAAAATTCAGTGGTTAGTCTGGGAACATAAGGGCGACAATCGGCATGTCTTTAGCGGCCTGACACAAATGCTCAGTATGCCAAAAAACCAAATGGAGCTACGTAGTATGCAAGCTCGGAATTATGCTCAGCACAAAATTAAAACAATCAATACTGACTTTTATCGTGAGCAGGAGACTAAATTTCGCAGCGTCAGTAAGTTAAGTTTCTCGTCAAAGATTATAGAAGTTGGTGGCGTCGCTATAGGTTCAATTATCTTGTTGAAGCAATTTTTAGGCGGCGCTATTGCGCTTGATCGATACTTCTTCTTATCAGGCGCCTTGTTACGAATTGGAGGTGCCCTTAACGCTATTTTTGGGACCTTGTCGCGCATACAAGATCCCTTACTTTTTGCTCAGAACTTCTACGCACTAATCGCTACTAGACCTCAGATTGTTGATCATCCGAACGCAATATCAATTAAAGATTCTAGTCCACCAACCATCGAATTTAAATCAGTTAGTTTTACTTACCCTGGTCAAACAACCCCAACGTTTGTAAATTTAAACCTAACCATCGGCGCTTGCGAACATGTAGCATTAGTTGGCGAAAATGGCGCTGGCAAATCAACGCTTATCAAATTATTACTCAGATTTTATAAACCAGATTCAGGCACGATTCTTATTAACGGCCAGGATTTGCAGTCAATTGCGATTGATTCATGGTATACGCAGCTAGCTACGCTGTTCCAGGACTTTAACGAGTATCCTTTCCCGATTGATGAAAATATTTATATAGGGCGACCGGAGACAAAAGCTAACTCTAAAAAACTCGAAAGTGCTGCTGAGTTTGGTGGAGTTAGCGAACTTGTAAAAGACTATAAATATGGCTGGGAAACAGTGCTTGATGCTAGTTTTAAAAAAGGCATTGAGCCTAGTGGCGGCCAATGGCAGCGGGTAGCTTTGGCTCGAGCTTTTTACAGGGATGCCAATATGCTGATTTTAGATGAGCCGACTTCTGCTATTGATGCCAAGGCTGAGTATGATATTTTCAATAATATCTTTAAGTATTATCAGAAAAAATCTGCCTTAATCATTAGTCATCGTTTCAGCACTGTTCGTCGAGCAAACAGAATTATCGTAATGGAGCACGGCAAAATTGTGGAGCAAGGTACCCATAAGGAACTCGTGAAACAAAATGGTCTTTATAACGAACTATTTACCAAGCAAGCCGAAGGTTACCGAGAGTAGGTTATAGTTCTTTTGCGAAACCAGTTATCAGTTGCTTAAACATCGTGACGGCGAAACAGTTAATAAGTAGTTATGACAGTTATTTTTTTTGGACAATTACTTGCAGCATCTGGCTGCGATGCATTTCTTCTATGTCATGAGAAAGTATCCGCTCCTCATCAAGTAACTCTTTCCACTGGCTATCGGTAAGTTCAGTTTTAGGCTGACGCATATGGTCAGTGATGTTACGAATGCCAGCCTTAAACACTACTTCGCAGTCAAGTTGTCTTAATGATTTCTGCAACCCATCGAATGTAAATGCCCAGACTTCCCTACCCATATTATTAACAACACGTCTGGAGGATAAAAAGGCTTGTAGCTCTTCTAGCTTATCCTCACGCGTCAAGCGCATTGCTGTACCACCATAACCCTTCTCTAATATAGAAAGTAGGCCGCCTGGTTTTATAAACTTAATACAGTCGCGCCAATACGCATCAGGATCCTCCTGGTACATGGCAACTCCGTGGGACATGACAACATCAAACGTACCATGCAGACCATCTGGCAGCGTACTAAGCATTCCTTGTTGAGTATCAATTAACGCCATGGTGTCTTTGCCAAGCTTTGGGAAACGGTCCTTCATGGCTATCCCCAGTTGTTCTTTCGATGGTTCAACTAGGAGTACAGTGTGTCCCAAACTGGCGACCCAAGCCGTGTCTGGCCCGCTACCGCCACACACATCGAGAATATTTTTTGTAGAATCTGCCAGATACGGTGCTAGGTTTTCGTGTACCAAGTCATACCGAACGGCACCCCGGACTGTTCTTTCATACCTATAGAAATCAGCCGCTACCCCGTCAAATGAAGTTTCGGCTGTTTTCATTGTAAGTAGCTCTTATTCTTTAGCTTCCGCGGGGGCTTCTTCGGTTGTTTCTTCTGTATCGCCTTCAGCAGCGGCATCAGTTTCTTCAGAAGTGTCAGTACCAGCGTCTTCAGCCAGCTCAGCGGCGGCGGCATCAGCTTCGGCGATCTGGTCCCGTGGCGTTTCCACGGTAGCAATTACATTTTCGGGGTCAGTCGTAACAGTAACGCCAGCGGGAACCTTAAGGTCAGCCACGGTAATAGTATCGCCAGGCTTTTCCAGTACGGTCGCGTCAACTTCGAGCGCGTCTACCAAATCTTTAGGCAGGGCTTCAACTTCGACGATATTAAGGTTTTGCAGAACCAGCAAGCTGGCACGCTCGGCAGGGATTTCACCGATTAAGTGAACCGGGATTTCAGCCTTAACCGTTTCGTTGGCTTTAACTGATTGGAAAACTGTATGAAAAATAAGGTTGGTCGCAGGCTTATAGGTTACGTCTTTGATAAGGGTGGTGTAGCTCTTACCATCGATGTTGAGCATAACTGGGTGGTGCTTACCGGCCCCGCTAAAAACTTTTTTTAGTTCTCTCTCTTCAACCACGATATGGATAGAGTCGTTGCCGTGGTCATGAACGACTGCAGGTGTACGGCCTTGAGCGCGTAAACCGCGTACCTGCTTGCCGAGGACATCGCGTTTGCTCGCTGCTAGCGTAATAGTTTCATTGCTCATTTGTATGTATACCTTCCCTTGGGGATAAGAATTTTCAGTAGTGTTCTCTGATTATACCATATTTACCTCAAGAACCCAGTTTGTTATTGCTGTATTGTAAGTCCAGACAAACAGATGGCGGCTTAAATCAGCTATACTGGAGTAACTATATGAGTATTTTGGATCCGGAAACAATTATTTCAACTGGTGGTCTGGCATTGATAGCATTCATTGTCTTTGCCGAATCCGGGCTACTGTTTGGGTTCTTTTTTCCGGGCGACACGCTGCTTTTTTTGGCTGGTACGCTGGCCGCCCAAGGGCAATTTGATATTGTTACGGCTGTAATTGTAATTATGATCAGCGCCATACTCGGAGGAAATGTAGGCTATGCTATTGGCAACCGCGCCGGGCCGCGTGTTTTTAAAAAGAAAGATGGCATTTTATTCCGCCATGAATATATTGAACGGGCTGAAAAATTTTATGAAAAGCATGGTGGCAAAACTATTCTGTTGGCTCGCTTCATACCCATTGTGCGTACGTTTGCGCCAGTAGTAGCCGGCATGGGCAACATGGATAAGCGTAAATTTACGTTTTATAACATTGCTGGCAGCGCTTTATGGGGCGCCGGAGTTACAATGCTAGGATATTTCTTTGGCAGACTTATTCCAAATATTGAAACCTATCTTTTGCCCATAATCGGGCTGGTAATGGTGCTCAGTTTTGGGCCGGCGCTGTACCATATTTTTAAAGACCCGAAAACACGACGTCTGTTGACCAATAAATTTAAAAACCAGTTTATTAAAAAGAATTAACTACTAATTATTGGAGCCCGGAAAACCTCGGTGTCTTAAGGAATCATCAAGTTGGGCCAATACCTCTTCAATATCATCATTAGATACTGCTTGTACAAAATTTGCGGCTTCAAATTGAGGTAAAGGATTAACCGGACTATCGATTGTAGCTTGGCTAAAACGTTTATCAAGCGGGATGCCCATCATCAAATTTGCCACTTTGAGTTTACCTTTACGTGATTTACAAATATTTTTATAGATACCTTCCACGCACATTGGTGCCGGCCTAACTATTGAAATTATCGGACTAAGTTGGTCGAGTCTCGTGGTAAATTTTTTATCCTCAAAAGCCACGTCCACGGCGATCCGCATATTTGGTACTAAGCCATAAAATTCCTCCTGAAGGCTTTCAAGGCTTTTTTCGCGGAGTTTTTCTGAAGAAATAGCTGGATTTGAATAGCGTACCACATTGCTAAGGCCAAAAATCATAAGGCTCTTGGCAAGGTCAATTATACCGCTAGGTTTTGTTTCAATGTCTCCGCCATGTATCCGAAATGTTTCGTCAGGGTTAGATAAAACACTTACTCCTATGGCGTAGGTACGATAACCAGCAACAGCATTATACTGAGCGTTGAGCTGTGGATCAAAATTATACTCGCGTGACATTAAGATACTATAGCATGTTTGTCAAGAATTTGCCAGTATAGCTTGTTTTCACTTTGGCTACTTGCTGCGGTGTTCCTTCGGCGATTATTTGGCCGCCTCCGGCTCCCCCCTCTGGTCCCATGTCTATGATATGATCGGCCGATTTTATGACATCAAGGTTATGTTCAATCACAATCATGCTGTTGCCTGTATCAACTAAAGCATGTAAAACATGTAGCAGTTTATCCACATCCGCCATATGCAGACCGGTTGTCGGCTCGTCCAGAATGTACAATGTTTTACCGGTGGGACGGCGTGATAACTCGGTTGCCAACTTAATACGCTGGGCTTCGCCGCCTGACAAAGTAGTAGCCGATTGGCCGAGTGAAATATAACTGAGTCCTACATCAACCAAAGTCTGCAACTTACGGGAAATAGAAGGAATATTGACAAAAAACTCCAGCGCCTGCTCGGTTGTCATAGCCAAGATATCGCTAATACTCTTGCCTTTGTAAAGAATTTCCAACGCTTCTCGGTTGTAGCGCTTGCCGTTGCAGACTTCACAGGTTACGTAGACGTCCGGCAAAAAGTGCATCTCGATTTTAATAATGCC
Organism: Candidatus Saccharimonadia bacterium; assembly: GCA_963717365.1. Taxonomy (GTDB): domain Bacteria; phylum Patescibacteriota; class Saccharimonadia; order Saccharimonadales; family 2-12-FULL-41-12; genus JALQXV01. The sequence continues at coordinate 119,600 of OY970327.1, read as the reverse complement.
ATCTCCGGCACAATTTTCACAGCGGCCGCCACGGACGTTAAAACTAAACCTACCGGCGCTGTAGCCGCGAAGTTTTGCTTCCGGCAGTCCGGCAAACAAGTCGCGGATTGGCGTAAACAAGCCGGTATAAGTTGCTGGGTTGCTGCGAGGCGTACGACCAATTGCCGATTGGTCGATGACAATAATTTTGTCGAGTTCTTTTATGCCTTCGATTGAGTCATGACGGCCTGGTACTGATTGGGCACGCATTAAACGAGCAGATAATTCTTTGGCCAAGATATCGTTAACCAAGCTAGATTTACCCGAACCGGACACACCACTAACTACAATCAATTTGCCGAGTGGAAAATCCACCGTTACGTTTTTTAGATTATTTTCTCGAGCATTTATGACAGTCAGTTTTTTGCCGTTGCCTTTACGAATTTTCTTTGGTACCTCAATTTTTTTAACGCCGCGCAGGTACTCGCCAGTAATGCTGTTGGGATTACTAGCAATTTCTTCTGGTGTACCTTCTGCTGTAACATGGCCACCGTGGATACCAGCACCTGGACCAATATCCAACACATGATCCGCTACTCGAATCGTTTCTTCGTCATGCTCCACAACCAGCACACTATTACCAAGATCACGCAGGCGTTTCAGCGTAGCAATTAAGCGTGCGTTGTCTCGTTGATGCAAGCCAATACTTGGCTCATCTAGAACATACAACACACCCTGCAGGCCGCTACCAATTTGTGTAGCCAAACGGATACGTTGAGCTTCACCGCCACTTAATGAAGCAGCGCTGCGGAGCAGGTTCAAATAATTTAACCCCACGTCTTTTAAGAAATTCAAGCGGGCACAAATTTCTTTGAAGATCTGCTTGGCAATATATTGTTCAGCGTCTGTTAGTTTAATGGTATTGAAAAAATTGACGGCTTCATCAATCGACAACTCGCAAATATTCATAATCGATTGTCCGTGCACCGTAATTGCCAATACTTCCGGACGAAGGCGACGACCTTTACAGGCATGGCAGGGTCGTTCTTGCATGAACCGTTCGATATCACGGCGCATAAAATCGCTGTCGGTTTCTTTGTGTCGACGCTCCAAGTTAGGTATGACCCCTTCGTAGGAGGTATCGAAGGAGCGTCCGACACCAAGCTTAACGCGGTAAGTTTCGTTTTCTGTGCCATAAAGGATTCTATTAAGATTTTCCTGCGACAGTTCGCCGGTTGGCACATGCAGTGAAAATTTATATCTATCGGCCACGGCCTGCATTTTTTTCATATACCAGGCATCACTGTTGACTCGATTGAATGGGCGAATTGCACCTTCGGCAATCGTCAGGCGACCGTTAGGAATTACTAATTCCGGGTCAACCTCAAGCCGACTGCCTAGGCCAGTACATACCGGACAGGCTCCGTGAGGACTATTAAAGCTAAAGGTACGTGGCTCAAGTTCTGGAATTGTTACATCAGGATGATCGATACAGGCGTACATCAGGCTGTAATGATGTTCTTCTTTAGAATCGGCATCAACAATCAACAGTTTTCCTTCGGCAAGATCAAGCGACTGTTCAATACTCTGCACCAGACGACCTCGACTGTCTTCATCATTCACAATGCGGTCAACTACGATTTCAATTGTGTGCTTATATTTTTTGTCGAGCTCTGGCCATTCGTCGAGCGAATAAACGACGCCATCAACTCGGGCTCGTACAAAACCAAGTCGCTGGTACTGCTCTGGGATGTGTTCAAATTGACCTTTTTTATCATTAATAACCGGAGCTAAGACCATTAGACGGGCACCAGCATTGTGACTGACTACTTGATCTACGATGGCGTTGGAAGTTTGCCGTGAGACAGACTTACCACAGACTGGACAGTGTGGCACGCCAATCCGAGCGTACAGCAAACGTAGATAATCATAGATTTCAGTAACGGTAGCTACGGTACTACGAGGATTGCGGCTAGTAGATTTTTGGTCAATCGAAATAGCCGGACTCAGACCATCTATCTGATCAACGTCCGGCTTTTCCATTAGTCCAAGAAACTGCCGAGCGTAGGCACTTAATGATTCAACGTAGCGGCGCTGCCCTTCGGCATAAATCGTATCAAACGCTAAGCTGGACTTGCCAGAACCGGACAAGCCAGTAATGACAACTAATTTGCCACGCGGAATATCGACAGAAATATTCTTCAAGTTATGCTCGCGGGCTCCGCGAATAGAAATAAACTCCAATAAACTCTCCTTTAAGACCAATACATTATACGCTATAACGGATGCTATATACTAGTGTCATGACTAAGACCAGAAAAGAACGGCCAATATATCAACGCGTTGCAATCGATGTAGCTGGTTTTGGCCTGATGATTATCGCGCCATTTCTTGGCTGGCTTCCCGGTCCTGGCGGGATTCCGCTATTTTTAGCTGGACTCGGATTGGTTTCATTAAATCATCAGTGGGCGGCCGATTTACTAAAAGATTTTGAACGCCGGCGCGACGAATTTACCGATAAGTACCTGATGAGCAGTCCACGAGTCTCCTTGGCAGTAGATATAGTTTGTCTACTGGCAATTGTAGGCGGTGCTTTCCTGACGATAACTTACTCTGAGCTGTTATATCGTGGTATCGGCTTATTCACGCTCAGTATCAGCCTAATTATTATATTGAGCAATCAGAAACGTTTTGAACGAATTTATAAACAAATTAAAAAACACTAGCATTAACACCTTAGCATAAGAATTAATAAAATATACTTGTTTTTTTAACAAATATGTTTACAATATCTCTTATATACATAGTAAGTCATTTATTGTGGGAGCAAAATAATGCTAGAATTCATCGTGCTGGGACATATTCCCGGAACCAATATATATCTTTCATTCACCGATGTCGCACTATTTATAGTCGGACTCAGTCTTGTGATAAGTACCTACGCGATCATACGATCAATGGTACGTATCCAACTAAAAAAGATTAAATCAAAACAAGCTCTGATATTTAGTCGTACGATCTAAAATTACCGATCTAGACTTCGAGCTCGGGCATGATACTTTCGGCGTAAAGCCGCAACTCTTCTAGTAAATACTGTTTGTTATCGTCAGTTGTAGTCTGGTTAAGTTCTTCCAGTCGTGCGCCAAACTGGGCAAACCTGCTGCCGGTTCCGCCTTCTAGCAATGCATGTTGGCGATGATTTTCCCAGGTAATTCGCTCTTCATCGGTAAGATGTTTTGGATAATTACGAGCTTTATACAGCGGAAGCATATTCTTTAGTCGTTCATCGGAAAATTTTTCAGAAAATTGACTTAGATCAATCGGTTTAGCTTTATGTAGTTTTTCTGAGACTGAACGGTCGCTGTCAGGAATAAATTTATCGTATAACTGTTCGTCTGGGCTGCGGGCGGCAGATTTGGCGTTAAATTTTAACGCTAAACGTTTGTCGCGTTCTATGTTCATAAGTTCTGTTGTCTCAGCTACCTTATTGTAAAAGCCAATTCCAGCCTTAAGTATAGCTCTGTGTTTTTCAATTTTCTTCATATCCAATTTCAAACGAGCTTTGCTGTCGTCATCAAGTACACCTATTGGACCTACGGCAGGACAGCGATTAAACTGAAGACCCTTCACAGGCAGACGAATTGCTTCTTTGTCTTTTGTATAGCGCCAGGCTTCTACTAGCTCTTCTGTGTTCATAGCTAAGAATGGAGTTGGATCATGCCGAAGATCATATACTAACGCACCTTGGCTTGCTGGGTTCACTCCAAGATTAATTGCTATAGTTGTTTTTTCAAATTCGCTGGGATAGCGACCACTAGAATAAATGAACGGCTGACCAGACAAAACCAGTTTTGAAACTTCTTTTTTAAGTCTCATTGTAAATAAATACTCAAATAATTTAGGTTGTTTTGACTTAATCATATTTGCCACTGCAATCGTTGCTTTCACGTCGCTTAAGGCATCGTGGGCTGCTTCATGAGTCAGGTTATTTGACAAAGTTAGGAGTTCGAGTCGGTTGGTGCTGGCACCTTTCTCATCCATGGGCCAGTTGATGTCTTCTGGGCGAAGAGCTCGAGTCATACGAACTACATCAAGCAGATCCCAACGGCTGCAGTTATCTTTCCACTGCCATGCGTAAGGATCATAATAATTGCGGTACAGTAAGAATCGCATAAATTCATCATCAAATCGCACGCTATTATAACCTACAAAGCAGGTGCCCGGTTGGACAATTTCTTCAGCAAACAATTTACAGAATTCAGTCTCAGTAATTCCTTCTTCCAGTGTTTTTTGTGGCGTAATTCCAGTGATGAGAACCGCGTCTGGATCCGGCAAGACATCTTCAGTAAGCTTTATAAGAATATTATACGGTTGGCCGATAGGTTTTAAATCTAAGTCGGTGCGCTGACCGGCAAATTGCATAATTCTGGCTTTACGTCCATCAATGCCGCTGGTCTCTAAATCATAAAAGAAAAAACTGGTTGCACTCATTGTACTACCAGTGTACCACTCACTTATGAACAAATTATTAACTAGCTTAGTACTTGATACGTCCGTGAATTCCACCCCGACCGAACAATATCTCTTCGTCTAATCTGATTCTTTTACGCTCTAGGTCATGCATGATGCCCATTTTACGTAAAATATTGCGCAGTCGGTCGACCCCTTCTTCATTCTCGAAGTCGGTGCGCATAGCAAACCGCTCAATTTTTTGGCCGATGACCATATAGCCTTCGTCTACTCGAGTGATCTGCCAAGCGTCATCTGTATCTGATAGCGTAATAATTGGCAGTTCATTATTTAATTTTTCCTCAGCGGCGACCGTCTTACTCACTACATCAGCTACGGCGTACATTAGTTCTTTTATATTTTTACCGCTAGTAGCAGAGATAGAAAATATCTGCGCTTTTTTACCAGCTACTTTTCGAAGTGATTTCATTTGATCTTCAATTATTTCTTCATCTAATCCATCTACTTTGTTAATTGCAATAATTTCAGGCTTATTGCTAAGGTCAATTCGATAGGCTTTTAATTCACCACGTATTACCTGATAAGCCTTTGCAATGTCTTCCTGATAGGCGTCAACCACATGTACTAATACTTTTGTACGTTCGACATGACGCAAAAACTCATCTCCAAGGCCTTTACCCTCACTAGCGCCTTCAATTAGCCCTGGTATATCTGCGATCAGCACACTTTTTGTTTTATCGATGTCTGCCACGCCAAGATTAGGACGAATAGTAGTAAAGGCGTAATTAGCGATTTCCGGTTTGGCATTTGTAACGCGCGACAGCAGGGTTGATTTTCCAGCATTTGGCATGCCGATTAATCCTACTTCAGCGATCATTTTTAGCTCCATTGTAGCTTCGAAAGCTTCACCGGGTTCGCCTTTTTCTGCTATTCGGGGAGTTTGGCGCCGGCTGCTGATGAAGTGTGCATTACCGAAGCCTCCCTTGCCACCTTTGGCGATCACCACTTCTTGACCATCTTCGGTGAAGTCAGCCACAGTAACACCTTCTTCGTTTAAAATTACCGTTCCAACTGGAACCATGATCCGCAAATCTTTGCCTGAACGCCCATGCTTTTTCTGGTTAAAACCCCCTTTGCCAGAATCGGCTACCACTTCTTTTTGGTAGCGAAATGTTGCCAGCGTATTCTGGTTGTTACTGCCGACGGCGATAATGTCACCGCCGTCACCGCCGTCACCGCCGTCTGGTCCACCGCGGTCAATAAATTTCTCATGACGAAAACTGACATAGCCGTTGCCGCCCTGGCCACCTTGTACCAAAACCTTGGTTTTATCTATAAACATATATACCTAGGATATAGAAATTACGGTGATAGTACCAGCAGACATAGGTTTTATGTACTATATCTGTACTTCATGAATATTTCATGAAGCCAAAGTATATCCCCAACAAGTCATTGCGGTAGTATAAAATTTCGAGATAATTACGAATTTACTTCGTGATTATTGAGTCCGCTTAAGGGAAAAAGAGCAGCAAAGAGCGATGAGAAAAACCGTCAGGCTTGTATCATTACCTTAGTAAATGAAGGCGTAATTGCTAAATTCAGCGGGAGTTACTGTCCGGTACGTAACCCGGCCCCAAGTTGGATAGTTCATGTCAGACACCATAGCCGAGCCGTCGTCGTTAATTTTTTCAACATAGGCTACGTGGCCCAAGCCGCCAATATTCTTATGGTAGACAACAGCACCGGCTTTTGGCTGGCCACCAGTATTCAGGCCAGCCTTTTTGGATAAGCTGAGCCATGAACTAGCATTGCCTAAATTAGTAGGTAGCGGATTACCGTTCTGGATACGTCGGTTAGCCGCATGCCAAGTGCACCAGCCATAATCGTAGCCATTTCCACCGTACAAGGCAGCACCACCAAAGGAGAAACCAGCAGCTTCTCCGCCAGGAGTACGAATACCGTATGAAGCAGTGCGAACAGCGGCAGGCTGAATTGCGTCTGGAATAACAATTACTTCGCCTTCTTTAAAAGTACCTTTGATTTCAGCGTCGTTGAAAGCAACTAATTGAGCTTTTGGAACATTATATTTAGCTGCCAGCGCGTCGGGTGTGTCACCAGCTTTGACTACATATGTAATGCCATTGACCGGACTAATAGTCAGCTGCTTGCCAGCAGGGATGGCTTCACCACTAATACTATTTGAGAAACGAATAGTATCAGGGCTGACGCCAAATTTAGCTGCCACCGAACTAACTGTTTCGCCTTCGGAGGTTACATGTATCTTAATATCCTTCTTGGACTTAAGGGCAGTTGATACGATTTGAGGCTTCGATAAAACTTGATCATCGGCAGAAGTGATAGCAAGCTCTGCACTGGCGGTATCGGCTTTGTTTGTTACTGCGGTAGCTTCCTCAAGTTGAACTAAGCGCGAAATATGAACAGCCACATCTGTAGAAGCAAGCGTATCAAGGGGTTTAGTATCGGATGCATGGTTGCTAGCCAACAAAGACTGGGCAGATTTGCGGCTATTGTTATTTGACGCGTCTGAAGGAACCTGAATAATCGCCACGGCAACCGTCGCGATTAAAGCGAGATTAGCGGTAACGATAGATAAACGAACTAACCGTTTTTTAGATTTCTTGTTGAGACGACGAAATGACCGTCGGAGCGACATGGTAGTGGCTTTTTTAGCAGTGCGAGGTTTGGAATGTGCACCTGCGATTAAACTTTGGCTACGAATATTCGTTCTCCCGGCACCAGATGTTAAAAGATCATCTTTTGGGGTGGTGCCAAATCATAATACGTTCTACATTAATTGATATTGACGGAATTTTTGGTTAAGCATTCCGCGTAATAGTTACTTACTTATGAGCGTATTAGAGACAGTATTGAATAAACGATAGGATGTTTTGGTTAAAATAATCTTTTCGTTTTACAGTACTGCTAACAAGCATCTTAGCAAAAAATCTTACAAAACGCAAGTATTTTTTACATTCTCACCCCTGTGAGTAAATTATCCTCCACAGGCTTTTGTACAATGTTTTTTTACCAGTTCTTCGTGTTCTGACAATGTTTTGGAGAAATACGTCTTTTTATCGTCGCCGGAGACAAAATATAGCCAATCAGTCTGAGCTGGGAAAGCAACTGCCTCGATGGCACTTCCGGTGAAGTTACTGATTGGTCCTGGTGGTAATCCAGGAATAGTGTAGGTGTTATAGGAAGGATTAAGCTGCGTATAATCATCAGTGGCATTTGACTCAAGCCGCATCTGGCTGCTTAAGCGTTTCTTAAATACTTGAGCGACTTGAGCGCGATCTTCAGGTGAACTTACCTCACGCTCCACTATAGAGGCTAGAATAATGCCCTGATGCAAGGTAAGTGCCTGTTTTGATATTGCCTGGCGAACATCGGGGGTCAATTGAGTCTCCATTTCATCAAGCGATAAGCGAATCACGTCAGCAGCGGTTGTTTCGGCAACTTTTTGGAAACTTTCCGGATACAAATAGCCTTCCAAGCTGGCAGATTCAGGTTTATCAGTGAGTGCCGGATGATCGGCGTACTGGCTTGGCTCTAGTGCAGCATCGACGTCTGATTCCGTGAAACCGCCGGCAATAAGTGCAGCTCGGACCTGATCAAGACGTTGGCCAGGTAAAATGGTGATTAAATCACTGGCAATTTTGCCTTTAACAATAATGTCTACGATTTCTTCGACCGATTGATTCTGCTGAAGCACATACGTTCCCGCCTTAAGTTCATCTCGAAGCTGGTTGTTGCGTACATACCATTCAAATGCCCAGTCACTGCGAATTAATTCTTTGGAATAGAGCGTATCGGCAATCATCGCGGAAGTGCTACCCGGCTCGACAGTAATGACATATGCCGTTGGGTCACTGCTGACCGGCTTTAAGTTGTCGGCATACGATTTACGGATAAACATAACTGCCGCTACTAACAGCAAAACTAATATAGTAACGATAATGAAAATAATTTTTCTCATAAAAGATATTCTTCTGGCTGCCCTTTCTTTTCCAAATCTCATTTAAACGTAACTCCTGTATATGTACCGTCGCTAGTTGCCAAATATTCTTCTAGTATAAAGCATGCCGCCAAAGAATCGCTGCTGACATTCTTAAAAGTAGTGTGCTTTGTTAGATCATCGGCTCTAATTGAACTGAGTGTTTCATCGGCAAACGCAATTGGCACAGTGATAAGCGTACTCAGTTCGGTGGCAAAATTGCGAATTACAGCACTCTGAGCAGTTTCCTGACCTTCCATATTACGGGGCATGCCAATTACTACCAATATTACGTCTTCGTTGTTTATGCGATCCAAGATCAGTTGCATAGCTTTTTCGCCAGCAAAAATCATGTCAGAGGGTTGTGGCAGTCGAGCAATAGTACTTGCCAGCGCTACTCCAATCCGCTTTTCGCCCACGTCAAGCCCTAAGATATAGCCACTACGGGGTGATTCGCTTGCCATCAGCCTGTTCAATAATAAAAGTTATTTTTGAAGGATTTTTTGGAACTTTGGATACCCAGAACGGTTTAAAATCTACTCTGGCTTCTGTAATGCCGGGCCGGCTCTTGAGTTGCGACTCAACGTCTCCGCGTTTTTTACCTGCAAATTCTTTTTTGAGTTGATCCTGATTAACCTCTGGACCGGCCAACAAAGTAGTCTTGATAGTTATGTCGGTAGTGCTGCGTCTTTTTGTGCCTATTTCATACGTAGCATCATCAAAACCATAGTTAAGAATTGCTTGTTTAGAAGTATCGACCGTATCTTTGGACTGTTCTTCGATAATTTTCTTAAGGTCAACTTCTTTAACGCCAAGCATAGTATAGGTGACTTCGCCGGATACCGTAACATCGGCTGACTCTACCCCGACAGCTGGTGCCGCACTTAGATTAGGGGTACCCGTACTAAACGTATCGACCAAGCCTATATATCCATCGCTTTTTAGCTCGTTCTTTATTTCTTCGACAGAAGCGTTTTGCTTATCAGATATCTTCTTTTTAGCAGTTTCTACATCGGCAGCTGAAACGACTTTTGCTATTTTACTGGTACCACCGCTCATTTGGTCGCCCTGGGTAATTACTCCTGCGAAACCGGCAACAACGTAAGTCCGTGGGCTTAGGTTATATTTATCTCCATTTTGCTGGGCAATAACATTGACACTTTTTTCCTCACTCTGACACTGAGTAACACCGTTTTTCTTTACAATTGTACTGTCAAGCTGCGCACCGGCTTGGGTAATGAATGTTAAGTCCCCATTACTTACCCCAGTACCGGCAGGAATGGTCACGGCGTTATCGCTACAATTACGCATTTTCACACTGCCACTAGCTTTAGTGCCGTTGTCTTTTTCGCCGGTTGCAGGAACTTTTTCTGACTCTGTTTTTTTAAGTTCTCTCTGTTCAGCCGGCAGAACTGCTTCTTCGAGATTAATTTCCTGGGCTTCGGTGTCAGCGGTAAACTTAGCTTCAGCCAAATTCTCGCTGCTTTCTGTTCTGAGCGTTACCGTGGCTTTTGGCGCCGCTGCCAAAGCCCAATACCCGCCGCCAATTAACAGTATAAACGCGGCAACGCCAGCCAATAGTAGTGTTCTAAACTTATTAAAGTTAGGGACCTTCTTATTTTTATCTTTCTTAGCTGCCTTAGCAGCGTTTCCTACTGCTGCCGTTGCTGCTGCGGTTTCAGGTGTTTTAGGGCGGTTATCAATTTCGATAGGGTCTGATGCAGTTTCCTTAGGATCAATCAGGCTACCAATTGGCGTAGCAGGGTCAATAGGAGCATCATCAGCATCATCAGCCGGCAATTGTGCTGCGCGAGGGGGGCCGGGCGCCGCTGGAAGATAAGGTCGCGACTGCAGGTTAGCGGCCACATGCAGGCTGGCAGCGCCAGCTAAGGGCATCAAAGTTGACTCTGAAGTAATCAGAACGACATTTTTATCATTTTGAACTGCTGCACGCTTGAGCAGTTTCATATTTACTATGGATTGCAGCATGGTGGCCCGTTTAGGTAATACCAACGCTACAATTGACTCTTTTGACGTTAGAACTTTATCAATAATGCCGGTGATTTCATCATCGACATCAACATAGATTGTTTTTTTAGCAGGACTTGGCTGCGCGCTCATACTCGTAACATCCTATCAAACTTTTCACGTATTGTTCCACCCGTATCTACATCACTTTGCTGTTGGAAGGTGTCCGCGCCCACGCGCAATAAGCCCATGGCGGTAACGTAAGTATGGTCATTAACTTCGCCGGTGTTATCTTTTATTCCCACTACCTGGTCGGGGGTTATAAATGCAATAGTTGGCTTGCGTGTAAACGGCACATCACTATACCAGTTAGTTTCTTCCAAGGAACGGGTTACATTCTCAAGACTTGCGCCGCCACCGCAAAGCAAAATACGGTGTGGAATGTGATCAAGTTCGGTAAATTCGCTCAAAGCTAGTTCTACGCCGGCCACCCATACGTCACAAGTTTTATCTAAAGCTTTGGTAACGGCATCATGTTGTTTCGGCGGTAGGGTATTTTCGGCAATGCTCAATTTCATCTTTTCAGCATGTTCAAAGTCGGTACCTAAGTCACGCTCTATGGAGCGGGTAAATGCCCGGCCGCCAATGCCAAACATTTTGGTTCCTTGCACACCACCATCATTGACTACGGCAATATCGGTGGTACCACCACCTACGTCCATGAGCACCGCGCTCATAGTCGCATTAGGATTATCACCTATAACAGAGCGGGCTACTGCAAATGGTTCTGCGGCTACCGCTAGTAAATCGAGGTCGAGTTCTTTAGCCGTACGCTCTAAAGCGGCAATATGAATCATAGGCGCAAAGGCAGTGTAGAGCTGGATACTCATATCTCTTCCCTTGAAGCCAATCGGATTAGTAACTTGGTAACCGTCAATTGTAATTCCAACTAACGCGCTGTTAACTAGTCTGACATCTAGCTGATTATTACCTAGTTCTAGAGCTAAATTTTCCTTAGCCTGGGCACTGGCACGTTCTTGGGTTAACGCGATAATCTGTTCCATTTCCTCAATATCAATTTCAAGTTCGGGATCCTTACGACGACAAGGAACGGTTGTTGTAGTACCTTTAACTAGTTCTCCGGCGATACCGAGCACAGCGGTGCGGGCACTGACGCCGGCCATTTCTTCAGCCTTAGCTAGCGCGTCATTACAGTTCTGGACTACACCGCCAATATCGGCGATGGCACCAGCTTGCATGTCGGATAAGCTTTGATGTGCTCTGCCTACGCCGACAATCTCAATTGAAGAGCCATCAACTTTGGCAACCAGGGCTTTAACAAACTCAGTACCAACATCAAGTGCCACTACATACTGTTCCGGGCCGCTAGCAGCGGCCTTACGTTTAGCAGCCAACTGGTTGCCGACACTTTTGATTTTACTAAGCATAACTGGTGTCTAGTATACCACGGTGTTGGGCGCAGCTAATGATTTTGGTTCATTAATGCTATACGAGAGAAAGCTTATAGTGATAAATGTTCAATAGTGTGTAGTTTTAAAAATAAGTAGATAAAGTCCGTGAAAACTAAACCAAAACACCTTTTACTCGACGGATACCGGCACTGGAGGCTTCTTCTTTGGCAATTTTGAAACGCTTGCCGCCTTCGGCTAATACGCCGGTATGTTCAACATGTGGACCGCCACAGATTTCAATACTAAAGGCTGGTTGGTTGGCTTCGCTCATGGCATAAACCTTAACGGTATCACCGTACTTGTCCCCAAACGCGCCCTTGGCACCCATTTTAAAGGCTTCGGCTGTCGGATATTCTTTCCATTCAACTTTTAGGTCTTTACTAATTTGCTCATTAACAATTCGCTCTACGGCGTCAAGCTGCTGGCGGGTTACTTTTTCCGGATGGCTGAAGTCAAAACGGGTTCGCTCGGCGGTTACGTTAGATCCACGCTGGATAACGTGATCACCGAGTACTTGGCGAAGAGCTTCATACATTAGATGAGTCGCAGTATGCATCTTAACTGTTTCACCCCCGTGATCGGCCAGGCCGCCTTTAAATACACCTTTACTGGCAGTTTGGCTGCGCTGACGCTGTTCTTTTAACAAGGCGTCAAACTCAGTACGCCAGGTATCATCGAGGTCTACGTCTTGCTTATAAATCTCCTCCAGTGTCAGTTCAACCGGAAAACCGTAGGTGTCCTGCAGCATAAAGATTGCCTTGCCGCCAATGCTGCCGTCTTTGGCAAGTTTACTGAATTCGTGCAGGCCTTTGCGCAGTGTGTCGCGAAAAATACGTTCTTCGCGGACTAGTACGTCAATGATTCGCTTTCGATTCTGTGCGACTTCCGGATAATCTTCGTGGTACAGGTCGGCAATAACTGGTACTACTTTTTCAAAGTAATTCTGTTCAATGCCTAATTCAAAAGCAAAGCGAATGGCACGGCGGAGCAGACGGCGCATGACGTAACCCTGCTCTTTGTTTGAAGGTACTACGCCGTCGACCGCTAAAAATGTGGCGCCGCGCAGATGATCGGCAATAATGCGCATGCTATTGGTTTGTTGCTCGTAGTTTTTACCGCTTAGTTCCTGTAATTTCTCGATAATAGGCCACAGTAAACTGATTTTATACATATCATGGCTATTAATTGCGGCGGCGGCGATTCTTTCCAGTCCGCCGCCAAAGTCAATGTTCTTGCTCGGCAATTCTTCAACGCCATCCTCAATGCGACGATATGACATAAAAACACTATTGCCAATTTCCATAAAGCGTGGCGAATCGTTGGCCGGATGGGATTTACCCCACTTAGATTCGTCGTGCAGTTCTTCGCCAAAGTCATAAAATACTTCACTGTCAGGACCGCACGGCTCGCCCATCGGTGTTTTTTCTTCGTTGCCACCGCGGCTCCACCAATTCTCATCACCGTCATACAGAAAGATGCGGCCGCCCTGCATACCCGTTTTGTCACCGTCCTTGGAACTACCGATAGAAATTACTTTTGGATCGACTCCGCGGGATTTAAATTCTTTTTTCCATAAATCGACAGTTTCATTATCTTGATCAATATTAAATCTCTTATGGCCAATATAACAAGACACGTAGACTTTTTGCGGATCAATCCCAACCACATCAAAAAGAAACTCGCTCAGCTGCTGGATTTGTTCTTGCTTAAAATAATCTCCAAGACTCCAGTTCCCAAGCATTTCAAAAAATGTCGTATGGCTATCATCGCCAACTTCTTCAATATCCTGAACTCTCAGGCATGTTTGACTGTCAACTAGACGAGTGCCGGCCTGATGTGTCTCACCCAGCAAATATGGAATCAGCGGCTGCATGCCAGAGCCGGTAAAGAGCGTGGTAGGGTCATCTTGCGGCACCAATAAAGCTCGCGGAATTTGGGTATGGCCACGTTCCTTAAAAAACTCCATGTACTTTCGTCTAATTTCATGCGCTGTCATTCTAGATATTCTAACAGATACGAATTACTGCGGCGTCACTTTGATGATTTTATCTTGGCCGTTGCCATTATCAGTTGTTAAGTACGCACTGCCGTCAGTACCCAAGGTTATAGTGCGAATGCGGCCGAATTGGGTCAAGATTTCTTTTTCGCTGGTGATAGTTTTAGCGAATTCATCAAATTCCATTAATCGGACATGTTTTTCTTTCTGAACCGCCATCATTAGGCGGCCTTCCCAGTCTTTCCATTGTGGTCCCTCTAAAATTACGCCCCCAGATGGTGCGATGGTGGGTCTGCCGCTGCTCCAGACAGCGCCAACTGCATTGGGAAATTTGATTAGATCGGTCATCGCTGCGCTTTCATCATATCCAGGACCGGGATCCCAGCCAAAGTTACCGGTTTGAAGCAAATTAATCTCGTCGTCGCGATCTGAACCATGCTCGATGCTATAACCAACGACGCCGTCGCGGGGTTGACTATAAAATGCCAGACCTTGTACGTTGCGATGACCATAGCTGAATATACGTGGATCAAACGGATTTCCTTGGTTGCTTGGCGCACCTTTTCCATCACGATCGACGCGCAGTACTTTACCTCCAAGGCTCGTGGGGCTTTGTGATAATCCACTTCGTGCCGTATCGCCGGTGCCTATCCATAGATAGCCGTCTGGAGAAAACTTTGGCCGGCAGCCGCTGTGTCGGCCTGATGGATTCACCGGCATACCGGTGACAATATCATTGCGCTCACTTAACGCGTTATTGCCCGTAGCCACCGTAAAACGTACTACACGAATGTCACTTGAAGTATTAAAGCAAACGTACATATAGCGATTTTGGATAAATTCCGGGTCTAGTGTCATTCCTAGCATACCGCCCTCACCGCGGGCAACTACACCTTCGGTGTCATGAATAGTAATTGCCTTTCCTTCTAAAATAGCACCTATCAGACCAGCTCTTTCAGTATAAAATAACGTTTTATCCGGCGCTTGAGCTACATCCCAGATATTTGAAAGTCTATCGACTACCTGCTCAGCTGCAATCGTTGGCTCGCCTTGAAGCCGGACTGGCTGCGAAACACTCGGTATCTCCGTTTTATCAGCTTCTTTTTTAAAAATAACATATATTGCGCTCACAGCTCCCACCACAATTAACAGAATGATGATTAGATTAATGCGAGCGGGTTTAGACAATGTCATGGACTAGCCCACAATCGTTTCAAGAAAACTCAACGGTAGCCAATGCATCATAATGACTAATACTATACGGCTTTATTAAGCAACTACACAATTATAAACTGACTGGAGTTTAGCTAGCGGTTGAAATAATTCCGCCGCCAAGCACTACATCGCCGTTATAAAGCACAGCCGATTGTCCGGCGGCTATCGCCCGTTGCTCCTGGGTCAACATAATGGTTGTCATGTCACCATTGAATTGCACATCACATTCAATCAACGGACCGCGGTAACGTAGCCGCACTCGGTACTTTTTATCATTCGGTTCATCATTAATCCAATGAGTGTCACGAATAACTATTTCCTTTGCCCATAATGAATCGTCTTGTAAATCAGTTGTTACATAAACACTATTGGCTTTCATATCTTTGTGAGTTATGTAGTATGGCAACCCCCCGCCAACATCTAGACCATGTCGTTGACCAATAGTGTAAAAAATAGCACCTTCATGTTCACCAATAGTTTGACCATTCTTATCAATAATAGGCCCGGGCTCTGTGGCTACATATTGCTTAAGAAAATCCTTAATGCCCACTTTGCCAACAAAACAAATTCCTTGACTGTCTTTTTTACCTGCTGTAGGTAAATTAAACTCGCTGGCTCGGGCTCGGACCTCGTCTTTTGTAGTGAAGTTGCCAATCGGAAACAAAGTGTGACTTAATGCCTGTGTGCTTACCCTATAAAGGAAATAAGTCTGATCTTTCACTCGATTGGCAGCAACACGTAATACGTTCTCCGATACCTGGGCATAGTGACCTGTGGCAATCATATCAGCCCCTTCTTTCAATGCCGTATCAAGAAATAGTTTAAACTTAATTTCCTGATTGCACATAATATCTGGGTTTGGCGTCCGTCCGGATTTATATTCGTCAATCATATAGTCAACTACACTTTGACGATATTGCTTTTCAAAATCAAAGACCAACAAATCTATTCCTAAACGTACAGCGACACGCTTGGCGTCCTGAAAGTCTTCTTTCCACGGGCAAATAAAACCTGGAATATCTTGTGTCCAGTTTTTCATGTATACCCCCACAACTTTATAGCCCTGCTCTTTTAGCAAGGCGGCTGCCAGTGAGCTGTCAACGCCACCACTCATTCCAACAAAAACCTTAGTAGCATCCATAGACTTGCTATTGTATCAGATCAAAATAATTCTAATTCTTAGCCGACTTCTTCACGCTGTTCAAGCCGCTTACGAAGCACATGTAGTTGATACTTTTTACCTAGCCAGAATGAAGTAATAATAAAAGGAATAGCAAAGGCGGCTGGCTGCCATAAGATTTTAGTTTTAGTTGTCCCAGAGCCACCATCACTGCCACCTTGGCCGTCTGCTCCTGAGCCTGCACCGTCGCCGCTACTTTGACCAACTGGGCCGTTGGCAACGCCTACTAACTGTAGAAATGCGATGTTACCATTTTTGTCGGTTGCCCTGATAATAACAATGTAAACACCTGGGGAGTCATAAATGTGCGTAATATTAAAATTACCCGGGAAAGCTTGGCTAATAATGTCGGCCGTTTTTCCGTCTCCCCAGTCAACCGTAATTGCATAAGGACCAGTGCCGCCCGTTAACGTGATTGGCCAGCTTAGTGTCTGACCAGGGTTGGCACCACGCTTTGCAAAAGCACTAGTAAGAGATATGCGATTTGGAATTGTCGTTCCGCTAAATGGAAGTGTTACTACTACAATATTTGAATCTGGGCCAGGTTGATCCAGGTCGTCATACACCCTAGCCACAAGCTCATTCCGCCCACTAAATAAGTCAATAGGGATAGAAAAACTACCATTTACACATTGCACCGAACCTGCAAAGACGTTATTTTTAAATATCTTCACAAGCAGTCCACTCGGACAAATACCGCTTACATTGGTTGGAAGTTCGGTAATCGTGGCTCCATCCCGCGGGAAAGATATTGTTGCCCCGTTAGTTGGTGGTGCGGAATTAATTCGCCCTTCCAGCCCTACCGAGCCGCTTTCTTCTGCTGCGAAAGCAGTTTGGTTAACTAACACTAGTAATAATGTTGTCATAACAATAAAAAATATTGTTATCAGTGTTCGTTTTAAATAATATTGCATAGCAGCTACTCTGATACCCATACTACCATAAGCAGTATGGGTATCATGAGAATTAACTTACTTTATTTACTAGTTGTTTTTGTAGGGCGAGGTTTTTTGTGTTGGCGTTTTTTCTTCTTTCGAATAACGACTGTGACAATCACTGCTACAATTGCCAGTATGGTAACTATGACAAGTATGAGGAGCCATAGCGGAATAACCCAAAAGGATTTGGCTGCGCTGGCTATGCTGCCGCTCTTACCGTAACCAATATTACCGACGATTGAATGTTTACCAAATGATCCAACATTCTTTACTTCATCTTTAAATATTCGGTTTGAGTCAGGAAGTATGTTTCCCTTTGGATCGGTGTTGTTAATCTCGTATGAAGACAGCTCTTTGGTGCCTTTCTTAACAGTAATTACTCCAAATGGCTTTAGAAAACTTTTACCGGTATTTTTTAGATTGAACGAGACTTCAGATGGTTTTTGGTAATAAATCCCGAGGAATTTCTTTCCACCACTTAACTTAACGTCTTGCACTTGCATACCTTCTGTAATATCACCAGGTACTTCTACGAGTAGAATAGTTCCTACGCTTGCAGTAAGTGAGACTTCTTGTGGCTGAGCGGCTGGCGCTTCAGGAACTGCCTGGTAGCGTATTACGCCGTAATATGCTCCGGGGACAGCGCCTTCTGGAATTTCAAGTGACAGCTTAACTTTCTTTGTCTCATCTTTAGCTAGCGGAACATCACTTAAACCTTTAACAAATTTATTAATGCTAGCAGGAGATTCAGTAGTGTTGGTGCTTATTTTTGGTGCTCCGGTCGTATCATCAGCCGTAAAATCATTAATGACTGACTTAGCTATAACATTCGTTCCAGACACGTTTTTTAGGTCAATGACCACATCCTGGGTAGTGCCGGCCTGGCCTACCAACTCAAATCGAGTGGGTGAGATTTGAAGACCACTTCCTCTTGCATTATCTGTTTGTTCTTGTGCAAAAACTGGCAAGATAAACAGGCCTCCAACAAACATAGCGACACCTAAGGACAATAGACTGCCCTTAATCTTAAACTTTCCCATTACATTTTCCTTTCATTTTCTCTTTTCACGTTTCCCATATTCTAGCAAAGCGTAAGCAAATAGCAAACACTAAAATTGTGCCGTGCAAATATAAGTAATGGTTGTACTGTAAATTCCTGGGGCCTGAGCAGATGAAACGTTTGCTATATAGCTGGCTGTAAATACATTTGATTCAGTGGGTAGGGTTGAAATTACTATCGTGTCACCGTTTACAAATTTAAAATAATCTGGGGTATTATAGCCAGCCTGGGTAGTGCCAGTGCCGACCCCAATAGGATCAAGTCCTGAGCTTGGATTGGTATTGGCACGTAAATTCATACCGAATTGACTAATACCCCGTTCGCTTGTATCAGGCACGGGTATGGCCGGTATGACATTATTGCCGGAGGTCATAGTAGTCCCTATCAAAGCAACGGCGTAGCCAGATCCGTCATTAGTAAACGCCGCGAACTGACTGGTAGCAAAAGCTGTTCTATTTGATGCCAGTTCGCCCATATTTGCTAAAACTCCTGTTGAGGTATCGCAGTCTAAACTTACATTGACCCCAGTGCAAAACCGTAAGTATGGCGGCACGTATGCCTCGGCTCCGAAGGTGCTGTTGGTACTAAAGGCTACTCCTCCAAAATCTGTAGACAAGCCTGTTCCATCAGCTGTGGTATAGGTTGTAATACGTACATAGGTTGTAGATTCAGTTGAAGTGTTAACCACACTGTTAAAGGTGTAGCTTGCCGATACCACGCTTGTATTGACCGGCACGCGGCTAAGGATGAGTTTATTGGGCGTTAGTGCTGGATCTATAATGAAACCTGTTTCCCCGCTCTGAGCTCCCAAAGTTGCACTTGATAGATCCAATCCGGTTGGAGCTGTGCATATCACCCCAGGTACTGGGCTGTTGCTACAATATTCAAAGCTAATTGAACCTACACTAGATATGGTATTAATATTAAAATCAAATTTATGCGTTGTCACGGCAGATGCTTTAGGGTTACCTATTATTACCCGTCGCATGGATAACTCATTGGCATATACCCTACTGCTCAGGCTAGCAGCGATTAAACAACCCGCATAGAATAAGGTTATTGGTATTAGAATGGTGTTTGATTTTAGAATACGCATGGCTAATTCGCTAATGTATATTGTATACGAACATCTCTAAAGATAATAAAAATTCCGGTGACTGCTTCCAAGTCACCGGAATATAATCCATAGGATCTATCTGTCTATCTCTACTAGAAGGTTGACGTAGCGATCAGATTCGCCTTAACCGTATACGAACCTGTTGGAGTGGTTACGTTCGGGGTAGCGGCAAAGTGCATGATCAAAGCTTCGTCGTCGACAACGCCGGTTGAGCTGGCGATACTAGTTGGAGTACCACTTTCATCCCAGGCGTAGCCGGTAGCGCCATCAGAGCCAAAGACTGTGGCAGAGTTACCGTCGTATTGAGCATTACGAGATACTTTGTTGCTGCTAGCAGCAAACGAACAAGTGTAAGCGCTTGTACTACCGCAGTTGATGCCGGCAATACTCATACCGTACTCTTCAACACCTGCCGTGAAAGGAGACTGGGTAACACCAGCACTGTCAATACAGCGGTCAGTGTTTGAAGCACCTACGTCACAGGTAGCACCAGGTACACGTAAGGCACCTAGCTTATTAGTGCCAGCATCTTGTTCAGCGTAGTAAGCGATGTTAACACCGTTGGCAGCGTTGGTGCGTACCATGGCGGCGCCATTGCAGGCGTTACCGTTAACAGGAGCACCAGTTGCAACAGGGGAGGTACTGACCGAACCACTATCCAAGACACCTAAGTTAACCGTGTTGCCGCAGGTGCCGGATCCGGTGAAGGATGAAGCGCAGTCATTTGCGATACTGGTAGTATCATCATTGTTAGTAGTACCACCGACGCAGAACTGCAGGACTTCCTGGACAACCGCGCTAACGGTTAGGGAGTTAGTAGTGCTGAGGGCTATACCGCCGTAGTCTAGGTAGGTGCCGGGGGTGGCAGAAGCGTAACCGGTAGCGGTTGCTGCTAAAGCATAGGTAAGGACACGTCCATAAAACGTACCAGGAGTGCCAGGAGAGGCAGAAGTACCGGTTGGGTTAGTGGCTGTAAATGAGAAGGTGATAGCGTTAGTAAAGTCTGGCGTAAATCCATCGCCACCAGTAACGCCATCAGCGTCTGATAGCCTAAGTGTGTTACCACCGGCACCACTTGCTTCAAAGGTAAGGTCACCAGTACCACCAGTGTTGGTAAATGTTACCGTACCGGTTGTTGGAACGGCAGCAACACCGTTAGTATTTGTACAGGCATCGCCAATAAGCGGGCTGTTCTGACAAAAGTCAATGACAAGACCTCGAATAACAGTGGCCTGGGTTGCTTTAAAGCTTGAAGCGTATGTTACGTTAGCTTGGCTAAGCTTAGAACTGCTGAGCGTAATTTTACGCTCGGTTATTTGTTCCGCGTAGGCTTTATTTACTGAAGCCAGCATTGGAAGCACACTGGCTACAAGTAAGCCTGCCGCGAGAAAAAGAGCGGTCGCCCTTTTTTGATCGACAAAATATTTCATTTGTTATTATCCTTTTTACTTTTTTGTTTTTGTTTTTTGTAGAGACACTCCTGTTTATAGCATAGGCGTTTTCTAGATGCAAGTATTTTTTATACAATAGTGAGGTAATAAAAGACACGCTTACTCCCTTACGGTTGATTTATAAGCGTGTCTTTTGTAGGTTGACTATTATATTTAGAAGGTTGACGTAGCGATCAGATTCGCCTTAACCGTGTACGAACCAGTTGGAGTGGTTACGTTCGGGGTAGCGGCAAAGTGCATGATCAAAGCTTCGTCGTCGACAACGCCGGCTGAGCTGGCGATACTAGTTGGAGTACCACTTTCATCCCAGGCGTAGCCGGTACCGGCGCTGGAGCCGTGTACGGTAGCTGAGCTGCCGTCGTACTGGGCATTACGGGATACTTTGTTAGTACTGCTGGCAAAAGAGCAGGAATAAGCGCTGGTGCTGCCACAGTTGATGCTGGCGATGGTCATGCCATATGCTTCAGTTCCAGCACTAAAGGCGGTCTGGCTAGTACTCGTGCTGTCTATACAGCGATCTGTGTTATCGGCACCGACACTACAAGCGGCACCAGGTACACGTAAGGCACCCTTCTTGTTGGTACCGGAATCTTGTTCGGCGTAGTAAGCAATATTGACACCTCCAGAGGCATTAGTTCTCACCATCGCAGCGCCATTACAGGCGTTACCGTTGGTTGGCGAGGCTGCCGAAACCGGAGATATGTTAATCGCACCACTATCCAATACACCTAAGTTCACCGTGTTGCCACAGGTGCCGGATCCGGTGAAGGAGGCGGCGCAGGTGGCAGCGATGCTGGTAGTAGCATCATTGTTAGTAGTACCACCGACGCAGAACTGCAGGACTTCCTGGACAACCGCGCTAACGGTTAGGGAGTTAGTAGTACTGAGGGCTATACCGCCGTAGTCTAGGTAGGTGCCGGGGGTGGCAGAAACATAAGTAGAAGCTGCTGCTACTGCGGTGCTGAAGGTAAGAACACGCGCATAAAAAGTACCGGCCGTTGTAGTCGGGTTAGTAGCCGTAAATGAAAAGGTAATGGCGTTGGCAAAGTTTGGCGTGAAACCATCGCCGCCAGTGGCACCATCAGCGTCATGAAGTCTCAATAAGTTGCCGCCGGCACCGGTTGCTTCAAAGGTAAGATCGCCTGAACCACCAGTGTTAGTAAATGTTACCGTACCGGTTGTTGGAACGGCAGCAACGCCGTTAGTAGTAGTACAGGTGTCGCCTATCAGTGGGCTGTTTTGACAAAAATCTATGACCATACCTCTAATAACGGTAGCCTGGGTAACCTTAAAGCTAGTAGCATAGGTAACACTTGTTTGGGCTAGCTTAGAGCTGCTCATGGTAATTTTACGCTCGGTTATTTGTTCCGCGTAGGCTTTATCTAGCGGTATTAGTACTGGCAATATACTAGCAGCAAGCAATATTGCTGCCGAGAAAAGAGCATTGACTCTTTTCTGATTTAATAAAGTTTTCATTTTGATACTTCTCCCATTTATTTTTTAAAACACTGTGCCTTGTTTTTTTCTAAAAATACACTTTATATACTTGTTTATAGCATATGCGGTTTACGTATACAAGTAAGTTATTTTTGGTTTAATTTTACCTCTACTTAAAACGATGACGTAGCGATCAGATTCGCCTTAACCGTATACGAACCTGTTGGAGTGGTTACGTTCGGGGTAGCGGCAAAGTGCATGATCAAAGCTTCGTCGTCGACAACGCCGGCTGAGCTGGCGATACTAGTTGGAGTACCACTTTCATCCCAGGCGTAGCCGGTACCGGCGCTGGAGCCGTGTACGGTAGCTGAGCTGCCGTCGTACTGGGCATTACGGGATACTTTGTTAGTACTGCTGGCAAAAGAGCAGGAATAAGCGCTGGTGCTGCCACAGTTGATGCTGGCGATGGTCATGCCAAATTCCTCAGTACCCGCTGTAAACACAGACTGTGTCACCCCGGCACTTTCAATACAGCGGTCGGTATTATCGGCACCCACTGAACATGCTATGCCGGGTACACGCAGGGCACCTTTTTTATTTGTACCTGCATCTTGCTCAGCGTAGTAAGCGATGTTAACACCGTTGGCAGCGTTGGTGCGTACCATGGCGGCGCCATTGCAGGCGTTGCCATTGGTTGGAGCCGACGCCGAAACCGGAGATATGTTAATCGCACCACTATCCAATACACCTAAGTTCACCGTGTTGCCACAGGTGCCGGATCCGGTGAAGGAGGCGGCGCAGGTGGCAGCGATGCTGGTAGTAGCATCATTGTTAGTAGTACCACCGACGCAGAACTGCAGGACTTCCTGGACAACCGCGCTAACGGTTAGGGAGTTAGTAGTACTGAGGGCTATACCGCCGTAGTCTAGGTAGGTGCCGGGGGCAGTGGTTGTTGAACCTGATGCGTTAGCAGCTACGCCGTAGGTTAGTATACGGGCGTAGAAGGTGCCGGCTGTTACGGTCGGGTTAGTAGCCGTAAATGAGAAGGTGATAGCATTGGCAATACTTGGGGTGAAACCATCGCCGCCGGTGGCACCGTCTGAATCTGTTAACACATACCGACCGACCGACGTTGAGCTGGCATGGGCATCAAATGTAAGATCTCCTGAACCGCCGGAGTTTGTAAAAGTTAGCGTGCCCGCTGTAGGTGTGGCCGTAACACCGTTAGTAGTAGTACAGGTATCGCCTATCAATGGGCTGTTCTGACAGATTTCAACGGTCATACCCCTAATAATAGTGGCTTGGGTGGCTTTAAAACTAGCGGCATACGTGACTGCTGTTTGGCCAAGTTTAGAGCTGCTCATGGTAATTTTACGCTCTGTTATTTGTTCCGCGTAGGCTTTATCTAACGGCATTAGTACCGGTAATAAGCTGGCAACAAGCAAAACTGCCGCCAAAATAAGAGCGTTGACTCTTTTTGGGTTTACTAAGGATTTCACGGGTTTTGCTCCTCTATATAATTTTTATTTCGCTCACACTTGTTTGACTAAACACTACTATATATTCATAAGCGTTTTTTTGGAAAGACAAATAACTAAAGTTATGCACAGCATAAATCAATATGTTGCGGTCACTACCAAGTCATGTTGCATGCTGTACGCCCCGGCCCTTGTAATAGTTCTTTTTTTAGCAATATAGGACAGGGTGTAATCAGTCAGGCCAATTGCCTGGTTACCTACCGTAGCCGGCGAACGGGCGATAATATCACCAACTACGTACTTAAAATTGTTAGGCGTATCGTAGCCAGACATAGCTAATCCATCGGCAAAACTGCTATCAGGTTGATTCGTCGGATTAGCACCAATGTTAGGACTTGAATTATCTACCAGATTAATACCAAATTCTTCTACGTTTTCATCAATAGATGGCACTCCTGCAACTGTTTTTGCCGTAAGAATTGCGCCTGAGTTAGATGTGGGCGGATTACTCATAGTAGTAACCGCGTAGGCCGAGGAGAGGTAAGTGCGTACATAAAAAGAGCAGTTACAACCACCTGCTTGAGCTGCGCCGGTAGAAGCGGCCGTATCAGACAAAGTACCGAGACTTACAGTTGCGCCGGTTACCACAAATTCCAAAAATCCTGTATCAGGAGTACCAAAACCGGCACTTGCCCGGTAATTAGGGCTTGAAGCAGTTCCTACGCCTAAAGCTCCAGCCGACTGGCGAGCTCGATAGCTAGCTGAGGTGGCATTTACTTCCCCACCTGATCCAAAATAGCTTTCCTCAACCCGGTAGCTAGGTGAGGATGATTGGGCAAACAGAACCGGCTGGAAACTTAATACCGGTAATATTAGGGCAAAAATTGCCAAAACTGATAATTTTTGTTTCGCACACATAACTACTAAATGATTATAGCATTTATGCTTAGCGGGTTTGAAAAGTTTTTAGCAGCTGCTCAATTTCAACGCTATTTGGACTAGCAGTAACATTCCGGTAAAAAATTGCATAATTAGCCTTAGTATTACCTGGCCTTGCCAGCTCAAGTGTTGTGGTGCCACCTACCTCGCCTACTAAAATAGTATAGTTGTTATCGTCAACATTACAGTTCAGTTTCACTCCATCAACTGTTGTTTGTTGAATTAAACGTTTTTTATCCAGTAATTTTTTTCCGCAGTAATCACTGACGGGACCAAGAACCAGACCTTGCGATGCGTCGGTCAGCATTACCGGCAAAACTCGTGTCACTACCAGATCATCTGGTATGTTGTTTATATAAATAGTCATTTCGTGCTCAATGAGTGGGCCATTATAGCTCCGGTAAATAAATTTATCAGCAGTCGAGGCATTAATGTCCTGAGTCCAGGATTTGCTTGCCTGAAACTGGAAAAAAGAACTTCTAAATATAGCGGTGGATGGCTCAAAGTACCCCACTGTCTCTACTGGCGTCTCTGTTACTTGCGTCTCTTCCTGCAAATAGGTGTGGATTATATACTTGCCGCCAAAATATATTGCCGTTAATCCCGCTATAACTAGAATTAGAAGCAATCTCCTGATTAATTTTTTTCTCCGATGGTAATTAGAGTGGGTTTTGTATCGCATACAATGCCTTGGCTAATCTTTTGGTCTTTATATTACACTTTCTCTTTTATCATTCTCGCATACAGTTTAAAAAACGCAACTCGTTTATGCTTTTCAAGAATATATAGTATGCTAATAAGCAGTAGCTTTGATAATAAAAAGCAAATATTGAGCCATGGAAAACAAGACCAAAGATAATGAAGTTGACAGCGAAGATGTTGCTGGCGCAAGCCAGGAAAGTGATTCGCTTGAGACAAAAACAACTATAGACGCGACCGCGGATGGCGACGTAACTGATGCCACTGGAGCGGCGGGCGAGTCTGCGGCGTCGGAAGCTGCTAAAAAGAAAAAGAAGTTGTCGCACAGTTTTTTTGCCCGCTTCAATATTTATCTACTATTGTTTATATTTTTATTAGTTCTCGCTGTAGCAATAACAGTGGTAAGTTTTATAAAGAGTAAGCAGGCCAGCACTAAAGCTACTCAAATTGTAACTGAGCCGCTAAGCCAGGAAGCTCTGGAGCAATTACGTCAGACTGATGTAAAAGTTGGTGATCCTAAACAAATACTAAGCGTTGAATCTAATGCGATTTTTGCAGGTAAGGTACTTATTCGCGATAGTTTAGAGGTTGCTGGAGAAATCAAAGCCGGTGCGCCATTGAGTATTCCAGGAATAACCGTATCTGGCACTTCAATATTAGGGCAAGTCCAGGCAAATGAATTACAGGTAGCCGGAAATACTACCATACAAGGGCAATTAGCCGTTCAAAACAACCTCACGGTTAGCGGTTCGGGCACATTTGGCGGCGCTTTGACTGCAGCCAGTCTTAACATACAAAATCTTCAAATAAATGGTGATCTGCAACTTGCCCGCCATATTGATGCGGGTGGTGGCACACCCAGCAGTTCGGGCGGCTCCGCACTTGGCAGTGGTGGCACAAGTTCGGTTAGCGGCACAGACACAGCTGGCACAGCCACAATTAATACTGGCGGGGGCACCACCCCAGGTTGTTTTATTACAATCAATTTTACCCAGCGTTTTAACGGCTCTCCTCACGTAGTAATCACTCCAATCGGACCAGCTGCTGGCAGTCTAAACTACTATATTAATCGCACTACTACTAGTTTTAGTATTTGTAGCGTCAACGCGGCTGGAACAGGTACTAGCTTTGCCTTCGACTATATAGTCGTCGACTAGAGGAACGACGTGTTAAACGTCAAGAAACAGGGTAACTTTATTGCTATGAACATGCAACACGCCGCGGCTGATGCGTATACGCTTATCCTGTCCACCCTCAATGCGAATCGTCACCTCGCAGGCATTTACAAGCGTCATAAAGTTATGGTGTTTTGGCAGGATATCAAACGGGCCGGTATCATTTTCGGCTGAAACGCTTTGGGCGGTATCATCAAAGTATGTCTGATATGGCGAGTAGACCTTGACGTGTATAGCATGGCTATCTAACTCTTCTTTTTTCCCTGAATCTGTATCAGCGTCAGCTGTCTTGGCAGAAACTGGCTGGGTGGTCTCATCAGTTGGCTTCTCAACTGCCACTGAGTCGGAGCTTTCAACGGGAGCTTCAGATTTCTTATCTTTCTTATCTTTTTTTGCCATGGCTAGACAATAATTTCTTCAATACTGGTTAATGTTTCGTCGCGGGTAAACGACTCGCCCGGAATACCGTTGAGTTTTTCGGTTACGTGCATGCTCTGGGTAAAGTTCTGGATGAGTTTCTTAGCTTTGGCGTAGTCTGACCGGTCAGCCGGAGATAATTCATTTTCTCCAATAATTGCGATGATACCTTTAAGCGACTCATATTTCTGAAGTAAAGCCTGCACTTGAACGCTAAGTATGTAATGGCGGTCTCCTACAATTTCAGGGGTAAGCAGCGACGAGGTAGTCCGTGTTAGGTCAACCGCTGGTCGAATACCTTGTTCGGCAATTGCGCGGTTAAGTACCAAAATAGCGTCAAGCTCGTGCTGGATCATTTGTACGGCCGGATCAGAGTTATCGTCAGCTGGCACGTAAATTGTT
This sequence comes from Candidatus Saccharimonadia bacterium, assembly GCA_963717365.1. Classification (GTDB taxonomy): domain Bacteria; phylum Patescibacteriota; class Saccharimonadia; order Saccharimonadales; family 2-12-FULL-41-12; genus JALQXV01. The sequence continues at coordinate 92,189 of OY970327.1, read as the reverse complement.
TGGACTGATGTAATTGAGCCGTTTTCGTTTGATGTTAGGCGGTCCTGGAGAACTTTAATATCTGAGAAAATAGTTGGCTCATAACCACCTTCGTTTGGAATCTGGCTTAAAATAGTGGCCAGCTCATTTTTGGCCTGGATATAACGGTACATATTATCAGCGAAGAACAGAATGTCTTTTTTATGGTTATCTCGAAAATCTTCGGCTAGCGCAGTCGCTGCAATCCCCACTAAGGCACGTTGTATCGGATTTTCGTTCATCTGCCCAAAGAACATGCAGGTATTTTTCAGCAGGTCAGCTTCTTTTAGCGTGTCATATAGCTCGTGTCCTTCACGTATACGCTCACCAATACCCGCGAAGAAAGATAGGCCGGAACCACTTTTGGCAATATTGTTAATAAGTTCCATGGTAAGAACGGTTTTTCCCACACCGGCACCACCAACAATACCAATTTTACGGCCCTTTACGAACGGCGTAATAAAGTCGATAACCTTAATACCAGTTTCCAGGATTTCTGGTTGCTGCACCGTAAAGTTAGTACTGCGTCCCGGAATCTTTAAGATGTCTTTATAAGCCAAGTCTTTTTCATCAATTTGTGGCAAGCCGTCTAGCGGCTGTCCTAAAGCGTCAAAAATACGGCCAATTGTTTTATCTCCAATCGGTATCTGAATACCTTCATGAGTACGATCAACTGGCATGCCTCGTTGTAATGAACGGTCGGAGCGGACGTTCAGACAGAGTACTTCCCCGTGAACATCAAGCCGTTCAACCAGTAACTGTGTTTTAGCTTCGTTGGCAACTTTTATAATTTCGCCAATTTGTGGGCCGTCTTTGTCAAAATTAACAAACACAACTAGGTCTTTAACCGACGTAATAACACCCTGACTCATGCTACGCCAGCCTTCTTGATACCGTTAATGATCTCTTTTAAGCGCTCATCTTTGATTGCACGACGGCCGCGGTTATAGCGCAGCTTGGCCTCGTCATACTGATCGTCGGCCGCTTGGTGCGAGGCCGACATGGCGCGGAACCGGCTGGCGTACTGGGCTAACTTTGAATCTAAGATCAACTGCTCAAGGGCAATCTGCATCATTGAGCGTTCCAGATGGTCAATCAGAACATAAGTACTCGGTTCAAAAATATAGGTATCTTCGCTAATTACTTCTTGGCTTTTTTCAGATTTTTTGGCAATTTTATCGACCGCGCTGCTCAATTCAATTTTACGCACGTCCTGGACCATTAGAGAGATATACTCCTGGTAAAATACGCTGGCGGTTTTGTACTGCTGAACGTGTTTGATAATTGGCGCCACATTAATGTTCTGGTCATTAGCTGGGAGCTTAAAGTACTTTTTAAAACTAACGCCTTTTTGGGCCAGCTGCACGGCACCATGATGCCCGATCACAATAATATCGTTCTTCTCTTCCGTATAGGATTCCAGCATGTAGCGGACTAACTTTTGATCGATGTCTCCGCTAAAGCCACCTTCAGCGGTAATAATGATGTACAGTTCTTTATTAATAACATCGGTTGAGCTGGTATTGCGGCCAAAACGGAATAAACTATCGACGCGAATCTGAGTGTAAATTCCCCATAAATCATTGAAAAATTTGGTGGCTTGTAACACTTGATTCTTAATACGGGCAATTTTCATACTGGCGATTCCCTCGAAAACGCTACTCATTTCTACCATGGCGCCCATAGAGTGCATTTCTTGTTCTATTTCTTGCAAGCGGCTCATTTTTTAAGCTCCACAAGTGATTTAGTTTTGAGCGCGTCGCGCACTTTATCAAAGTCTTCGTCTTTCTTAATCTGTTCTGCAAAGTCGCGAACGTTAGTTTTTAGGACATCCACGTCAATTTTAACGCCATCTTCAGAGTTAAGGACGATGTCTAGCATCAATTGTTGGGCATACAACGAATACGTTTCTGAAGGACCCTGGTTAAGCACCTTAAAGATGTTGGCACCCTTTTCCAGCGCGGTTTTTGCTTCTAGCGCCAATTCAGAACCAAAATGTGAAAATTCTTCTGCCTGACGATAAGCTGCCAGCATCTTAAGGGTTCCAGCCGCCAACGCTTTTTGCCGTTTACTATGACCCACACCACCAACACGGGTCACGCTGAGTCCCGTATTTAAGGCTGGACGAATACCGGCACGGAATAAGCCCATATCCAGAATCCATTGTCCGTCAGTAATAGACATAATGTTTGTAGGTAGATAGGCTGTGATGTCACCAGAAGCTGCCAGAACGACTGGAATGCTTGTTAGGTGCTTTCCATTGCGCTCAAGCCTACCGGCCCTCTCAAGCAAGCTGGAGTGGGCAAAGAACATATCACCGGGGTAAGAGTCACGTCCTGGGCTAGTTCCAGTCAATAAAGCTACTTCGCGGTAAGCGTGGGCATGGCTGGTAAGGTCGTCATAAATAATAATCGCATCCTGATCGCATTTTTGCCAGAAGTATTCGGCCATGGCACAGGCCACATACGGCGCGATATAGCTTAATATAAGTGATTCAAACATAGTTGAGACCACTACAATGGCGCTCTTAAGTGAATCTGTTGATTCCAATTTCGTAAGCAGGGCATCAATATCACTACGACGCTTGGCGATCAAACAGTAAACAACTACCTGATCGGTGTTTTTCTGGTTAATTGTCAGTTGTGTCACCACGCTGCTTTTACCGGATTTACTGTCTCCGAGCACGGCAATACGCTGGCCGCGCACTAGTGGAAACAAAGCGTCAATTGCCATAACACCGCTTTCTAATTGAGTATCGAGTAACTTACGGGTGTAGAGCGGTGGTGCAACATTAAACACCGGCCAGGTATCGTCGGCTACAACCGGCCCTTTACCGTCAAGCGGTTCACCTGTTACCGAAACAACCCGGCCAATAAAATCTTTCCCAACTTTGCAGACTAATTTCTGATGCTGTACTACGGCAATCATACCGGTGCTCAGGGTTTTGCTGCCAAGATGCAAGATAGCAATAAAATCAGGCATCACCTGACTGACAAAGCCCTTGCTACCATCCTCAAACATGATAAGGGCATGCGTACTTACCGGGTGCAAACCCTTTACTTTTACCAGGAACTTGTCTACGCCAATAACCTCGCCCACTGGCTGGCCGCTATCTATAAGCCGGTTGAAATGCTGGTTGTCGCTAATATTCATGCGTTAGCCCCAGGAGGAGTTGGCGATTGCTTGGCTGACTCTGTAGCAGGTGGCTCAGGCGAAGTATTTGAAAGTGTGCTGGTCTGTTGACCAATTTCGGCTATTTTTTCTACCAACAGTAAGCGTTTTTCGGTAAAGCAATGGCGAAGGCTCATATCAAACATTTTGTTATTGGTACGGACAATGCAACCAGCCGCGATATTTGGCTGCAAGCCAACTTCGAGTAATGCTAGCGGATGAATATTCTTACGCATCCAGATCACGATTTTTTGAGTAAATTTAGCGGTCGGTTCAGCCGCCAGACTCATGTGGATACGTGGGGCGTGCTTCTGAAAACCTTTTAATAGTTCTAGTAGCTGCGTACGCTGCTTCTGGTCTGTAAGCAACACCTTATTTGCGCTGGCCAGCTCTTCCAGTGTAACTCCAGTACGGGCCAGGCGAGTTGGTTCGCCCGGGGCTCGAAGCGCTGTTTGATTAATAGACTCATCAAGCGCGGTTAACTCGCGCACCATGCGCGATAAGTCAATTGAGCTGACGAGCTCAACAGGTAATACAATTTGTCCGGGTGTCTGTTCAGTCATGGTATCCGTCATAATTGCCTATGTCCCAAAATTGATATCTTCAATAATTGCCTGTTTATCTCGTTCTAACTCGCCCAATATGTATTCCAGCTGGTCTTCAAGGTCAATCTGGTTGCCAATTGCCGCCAGGACATAATGATTTACGACGTCTGCCATATTATTGTTAAAGCGGCTAAGCGTCCGTTCTTTTTCGATAGCAATTTCTTTTACTAACTGCGTATTAAGAATTTCACGCTGCTGCTCCACGGCTACCTGTGTCTTTTCAATAGAATCAAGCGCTAACCTCTGGGCATCTTTGATAGATGACTCATAGTGTTCAAAGGCGTCTTTGAGCGTCTTGGTGATCTCATCTTTCATGTAGGCGTTAACCTCGGAAGTTGTCAAGCGCAAATCTTGCTGCAGGAACATGGCATTTTCACCAATTATTTTTTCAAAGTGCAGCCGGCCGCGATTTCGCAACTCTTCGCGAAAATCATCGTTAAAGATACTCTCTACATCAGCATCAACCGCATTTGCTAGGTCTGGCGTAGGCTCCATGCCCTTTTTTAAGACTGAGGGACTATCTGAAATTTTTATGGCAAGCCAAATAAAAGCCGCCGTCACTGCCAACAATAATCCGACGATCAGTCCGGTTTGTATCCACCCTTCCATAATGTTTGTATCTACCCCACCTTTACAATGTGTTTATGGTTACAGCTTTATAAGTAAATATACCCCAAATAGGCCAGTAATGAAAATGATTAAGCTTACAAGCAGTACCTGGATTAGGCCTTTTATAATAATTCCTTTGGAAAGCGGATTACGTCCTATCGAGATAATGGTGCTGCGTACACCGCTAAAAAGTGTAATTGTAGCAACTAAAGTTGTCGCAAGTAATACGCAGAGCGCTAAGTAGATACGTAAAGAGGTAACTGGCTTTTCTGCAACAGTACTGGCCGCCTTTTGCAGAACATCTGGAACTTTATCTTTTTCAGGGTTTTTTAGTAACGGATTCTTAACTACACCAATATCCACCTTGATGCGTCCGAATGACACGTTTTTTCCGTCTTTGGTCGTACTTTTGCCAATACTATCGCCGCCGCCCTCAAATTTAGCTATTGCTCGACCTAGTACTACCGTCTGACTTTCACTTGCCTTCATGCCGATTCCGCCCAGAGACGAAACACTTATATAGTCACCTTGGGCAATCTGTCCGTTTTCGTTACTAACCAACACTTCGTAACTTCCGTTAGTAGCAACAAAAACCTTTTGGCCGTCACCGCTCAAAGTAACAGGAGAGTCATTGGCGTCAGCAACAACTCCTTTTAAGTTATCGAGCGATTCGTCGGTAACCGTCTCAACCTTTGACTGATCATCTTTATTTAATTTAACCAACATACCCTTTTGAAGCGGTTCATCTGAGGAATATCCTTGCAATACTGTTTGGGCTAAGACAGGTCCAGCTGCGCTTACAACAATCAGAAACGTCAATACAAGGGAGGCAATCAGACGCTGAGAAAGAAGAATCGATTTAAATTTTTTGATGTTCATTTTTACTTTTTATATAGTAACGATTAGTATGCTCTAAATAAACGAGTCATGCAAGTATCTGCTTGAGGACTTGCACGGTCTGGTCAATATTAGCTTGTTGGGTGTTGCGTCCAGAGCTAAATCTAAGTGAGCTGCGGATGTCTGCTTCGTTCATTCCCATGGCCTTCAATACATGTGATGGTGTCTCATAACTAGCACTGCAGGCTGAGCCAGCTGCAGCATAGATACCTTGCATATCAAGCGCCATAAGTACCCGTTCGTTGTCGGTTCCGCGCAAGGTAATGTGAAGGTTATTTGGTAGCCGATGCTGCAATGACCCATTAATAATCACCTCTGGAAACAATACTTTTAGCTGGCTAATAAAATTAGCCTGGAGCTGACGCAAACGCTTGGTTTCCTCGTGGCGCATAGCCGCACTCATCTGCAGCGCCCGAGCTAGCCCGACTGCATTAGCAATATTTTCGGTGCCGCTACGTAAATTCTGCTCTTGGCCGCCGCCATCAATCAAGGCTTGCAGGCGCACTTCACTTTTAATAAACAACAAGCCGGACTGTTTTGGGCCGTACAATTTACCACCGTTGATTGTCATCAGATCGACACCAAGCCGATGCACATGCAAATCAAGATAATTACCAGCCTGAGCCGCATCAACATGAAAATAAAGCGGCAACCTATTACCTGTCTGGAGTCGCGTTTTGCGAATTAAGCTCAGTTCGGCGGCAATACGACGGATTGGCTGCACCGTCCCCACCTCATTATTGGCATACATGACACTAACCAGTACAACCGAATCATTTATTGTTTGTGAAATACTGGCAGCATCTACTAGTCCTTTGTTAGTGACCGGTATAACTATCGTGTCATAACGGGCGGCAGGTACACGCACCGAGTCGTGCTCAACGGCAGATATAGCAGCCTTAGAGCCAGGATGCTTACGCATTACTCCATGGATAGCTAAGTTGTTCGCTTCGGTTCCGCCAGCCGTAAAAATAATTTCTGATGGTTTGGCTCCGATTACCGAAGCGCAGTCAGCTCGTGCTAAAGCGAGTGACTGACCAACCGCTAGAGCAGGACCGTATAAAGCCGACGGATTATGAAATAGTTCACTATAGAAAGGCACCATAGCTGCCAACACCTTCGGATCTACTGGTGTAGCCGCCGCATGATCAAGATAAATTGCCATTTGTGTAAATAAGTATACGCTAGAATCCCGATCGATCCTTAGACGACAGACCGGTACAGTTCGTTTATAACACGCCGTTCGTACACTTTTACTGCGTCAGCCAGACGTAACGCTTCGGCATCGGTAACCGGTTGATAGCCTTGACCATCTTGAATTTTAACAATACCACCGGGACGCATTTCGTAACGGATGGTGCGCCGCTGCCGTTGGTGATTTTTATCTGTCCACTCGGTATACCAAATCCAGGTATATTCATCCAGGCAAAAGAATTCACGTCGGCCACCTTTTGGTACCGGGCCAAATAGCTCGCCGCCAATCCTAGCTTCATGTTTTAGCAGGTCTCGGTATAATTTTGCTTTGCGTTCTTCCTCATTCTGCTGAAAGCCCGCGATTTTTAAAAATGTTCCAATCATAGGATTTAGAGAGGTAGATTGAAATTATGGGTATCTGGTTTTGGTTGATCGTGCAGGGCGTATACTCGTTGCAGCGAATCAGCTGGGTTAAGCGTTTGCGTATTAGGTGTTTGCTCAAGTAGAACTGGAGCTTCAGCTACAACAGGCTGCTCTGTAGCAGCTTCGATTGCGGCAGGAATGATACCATATACAGGCGTCTGACTTGCTTCTAGAGCATCCTTATTTACTTTCCGCTGCCAATCTTCTTCTTTTTGACGTTGCTCAGCTAGTTGTAAGTTGTATCTTGCTTGGCGAACACTGACATTAGTCAGCGTGATATGTCGTGCTTCAGAAACGGAATGGGCTCGGTTTTTCATCATAATTTCAATGCCACCACCAGGGTTCTTAGCCCGTTCATGGATCGCTTCGTAGTTGATTATTCCGTTTCCTTGGTCTGACATTTATTTCTCTCTGTTTACTTCACATTAAAAAGTGCTCGGGCATTCTGAGTTGTTTGATATGCTAGCCCCCCGAGCGGCTCACTTCTCAGCTCCGCTAAAAAAGCAGCGGTGAGCTTTACGTGTTCAGGCTTACATATCTTACCACGAAGTGGGCTCGGAGTCAAGTAGGGCGCATCTGTTTCCAAAATTAACCTACTCAGGGGAATAGCTTTTGCAGCTTCCACCTGCTCTGCCTGCTTCGTAAATGTAATTATACCATTGACTGCAATGAATAATCCACGATTTATTATATTTTCGACGTCTTTTTTCACCCCTGTAAAACTATGGATTAGCCCTTTTTTAATAGTAAATCGGTCATAAATTGGCCAAAAATCATCAAACGCATCCCGCACATGGAAGATTACCGGCAGATCATACTTTTCAGCCAGTTCCAGTTGCCAGGTAAGTAGTTCAATCTGCTTTTCTTTACTAGAATGTTCATAGTAATAATCCAGACCAATCTCGCCAATAGCAACAATTTTGGTAGTTGCAGCTGACCGCAATAAAGCTTCAAATTCTGTTTTATTACTAGCGTTCTTAAGAAAGTCGGCCGCTTCATGCGGATGAATACCAACCGCCGCCCAAACTCCATTATATTTTTCTGCAAAGGCGATGGCACCCTGACTATCACTGAGTCGGCAGCCCACCACTAACATTCGTGTTACACCGGCCGTCTGAGCCGCAAGCCATACCTCGTCAGCATCCAACTGATAATCCTCAAAGTGTATGTGGGCATGCGTATCAAAATATTCCACAGCATCGTTCATTAGTTAAACATTATGCCACAAGAAAAGCATTAGCTAGCGGTTGCAAGGGCAGAATACAATCGGTGATCAGCGATGTAACTCTGGACGCTATCGCAAACCAGGCTATCTATTGGCATGTCTTTGGCTATATTGGCGCGGACAACGGTTGAAGAAATATCCGGTGCATCTAACGGCATGACTTCCACATTATTGGCGGCCTGCATAGCTAAACTGCCGATTCTTGCTACTAATAACATTGGTAGGCTAGCCTGCAATTCTTTACCACCGCGCCATTGCGCCATAGCGAGGTAGGCATCCGCCCCAAAGACAAAACGGAATTGCCGGTATGGATACTCCTCAGCAAGACGCTGGGCAGTTTTCCGAGTCTCGCTTATGCCCGCAGTCATTATTTCCATGGTACAGATATCAATGCGGTCATTATCTTCTATGGAACTGATCATAGCTTGAAGCATCCCTAGACGATGCGTGATCGGAATCGTCAGATTTTTATCGTAACGCTCGCCACATGGCATCAACCAAATATCAGCCTGCGGATTATTCTCACTACAGGCAGCGGTAATAATTTGATGCGCTCTAGTCGGTGGATTGAAGCTGCCGCCGAAAATAATTGTTTCTTTATGATTCATAATCAATTCCTTAATTAGTGTTTTTTTGACACTAAGTATTGTTCTATGTTACAATTCCTGCAAGTTGCTGTCAAGTAAACACTAACTAACCAATGAAAGGGGATTGTTCATGAAAGAATATCAGCCATCAGAAAGTTATCTGCGTGTTGCCACCGGCTGCCCTGAAGTCGCTGTAGCTGATGTAGCTGCAAACATTCAGAACCTTCGAGCAGTGTACCAAGATGCAGTTAGTCAGGATGTTTCACTACTTACCTTTCCTGAGCTAAGTCTAACTGGCTATACGTTAGGTGATCTTGTAAATCAAAATCAGCTATTGGAACGAGCCAGGAACGGACTAACCAATCTGGCTGAGACTACCGGTGGGCAGTCAACGGCTATGGTGATTGGACTGCCGTTGCAAGTTGGTAATAGTCTCTATAACTGCGCAGCCGTACTGGCCGACGGTCTGGTAAAAGGTATTGTGCCGAAACAAAACTTGCCTACCTATAACGAATTTTATGAGGACCGTTGGTTCCAGACATGGGATAAAGAAACCATAGGCATTGATATCAATGGCCAATCGGTACCGTTTGGAAACAACTTATTGTTTAATATTGCCGGCGTGCCGACAGGCGTAGAGATTTGTGAAGACCTGTGGGTGACCACACCTCCAAGCACCAGTCTGACAGAGTATGGTGCCTTATTAATTGCGAACCCGTCTGCCTCGCCAGAACAAGTTGGTAGAGATGATTACCGCCGTCAACTGGTCAGCAATCAGTCTGGCCGTTTAATTGCCGGTTATGTGTACGCTGGCTGTCATCCAACTGAGTCGACTATGGATATCGTTATGGGTGGCCACCAAATTATTGCCGAAAATGGGAAAATCATGGCTGAACGCGAGCCATTTGGGAATGAGAGACTTATTATTAGCGACGTCGATATTGAACATCTCTTGCATGACCGCCGAAAACAAGGCTTTGTTCATAAGTTGGGTGGTGTGGCTATCCAAACTAGTCTGCGGCGTCAGCAAGAAGATCTTAGAATTACCATTGATAAACATCCATTCCTGCCCGACGAGAGCGTAGAGACGCGAACCAAACGGCTAGACCGAGTATTACAGATACAGGCCCAGGGACTTGCCATGCGTATGAAAAATACTCGTCGTGAACGGTTAGTAATTGGTTTGTCGGGAGGTCTGGATTCTACGCTCGCTTTGTATGTAGCTTGCGTTGCAGCTCAGATTTTAGGCAAAGCGCCTGCCGATGTAATTCGTACCATTACTATGCCCGGACCGGCGAGCAGTGAAAATACTCAAAGTAACGCAGCACTTCTGGCTGCCGCGCTAAATGTTCCCAACGAGACAATGCCCATCAAGCCACTGGTTGATGCCGAGCTGGCCATCATTGGTCATGACGGCACCACGCAGGATATAACCTATGAAAATGTTCAAGCACGGGCTCGTACTTCCATCTTATTTAATTACGGTAATAAGGAGCATTGTATTGTACTAGGCACCGGCGATTTGAGTGAAATTGCCCTGGGCTGGTGCACCTTTAACGCTGATCATATGTCCCATTACAACGTCAATGCCAGCATTCCCAAAACCATGATACGTCAATTGGTAGCCCACGCCGCACAAAAATACCCAGAATCAATTCCGGTAGCAGAAGATATTATTGGGACGCCAATCTCACCAGAACTTACCAAAGAAGACGACCAATTATCTCAACTAACTGAGGATATTATTGGGCCCTACGAACTACATGATTTCTTTATGACCTATGTCATTCGCTGGGGCGATAAGCCTGCCAAAATTGCCTATTTGGCTAAACAAGCGTTCCAAGATAGCTACAGCCAAGATGAAATCGATAAATGGCTGAGATTGCATCTAGATCGATTTGCTAAAAACCAATTTAAACGCTCCGTTATGCCTGATGGTCCTAAAGTAGGCAGTATTGCCCTCAGTCCACGCGGCGATTGGCGGATGCCTTCAGACATGCCAAGCGGAGCAGTATGGGAATAGTTAGTGTACAATGAGAGTTATGTATCCCAATGACTATAAACCGCCAATTCTAACTGTTGATTCAGTTATTTTTCAAATTGTGGAAAATGATTTTTTAGTTTTGCTGATTCAACGTGCTAACGATCCGTTTAAAGATAAATGGGCCCTGCCGGGTGGTTATATTGCAGTCGGTGAGACGACTCAAGATGGCATGGAGCGTACGCTCAAATCCAAAGCCGGCATAGATTGCGCTAGTTTGCGTCTAATTGAACAGCTTTACACGTTTGATACGGTTGCCCGCGATCCGCGGGGCCACGCAGTATCAGTAACATATATGGGTTTAGGCCGCGACCTGGTGCCAACAGAAACTAAAAACACTCAAAATCCAGGATTCTTCAACGTCCGTGACCTCCCTGCCTTAGCCTATGACCATGCCAACATTATTCACTATGCCCATGAACGTCTCCAATCAAAAATAACATATACGAACGCCGTGCATGCTCTCCTGCCTACGCTTTTTACAATGTCGCAGCTACAGGCAGCTTACGAGACAATTCTCGGCCGCCCACTCGATAAGCGTAACTTCCGCAAAAAATACCTTAGCCTAGATTTAATCCATGCCACTAATGAACTGCACCGCGAAGGCGCCCACCGTCCCGCGAAGCTATATAAGTTTAATAATCAAAAACTTGAGACACTTTCTAGAAGCTTTGACTAGTTAACACAGGAAATAATCGCGGCACTGCATCTACGCTTGCCGTCAGTTCCGCTGATGTCATATATCGTTTACCCGGCAGCTCCTGCCATGCCCCATTAAATGGTGATTGTTTCACATTATCAGGGTAGATTAATCGACGCCAATTCAGGGTTCGTGCAATTTCCCCGGTCTCCGGATCCTCCCGGCTGTAGTGAATTATAGAGCAGTTCCGTATCTTCTGAGATTTGTCTTGATCATGAGCGTTCCATTCCTCCGGCAACATATTATCAAGCACAAACCGGGTAGCCCACATAAATTCACCATGGGTCACGGCTAGTATATTCTTTTCTTCCTTTTCATCCATGCCACGGTGCAGCGTACCAAGCCAGTCCCGCACTCTAAAAACCGTGTTATAGCCGATGCTTTCTCCATTATCGTACTGAGTGTACAGACTGCTTTGGCGGTGCATCCTTTCGGTATGGGCAAACAAGTCTTGCCGTTCTCCTAATGGAGTAGCCCCGTACTTCCCCCAACTTCGCTCAATCAGTCGATCGTCTTTTATCCAGTTACACGACAAACCACCGATATATTTGGCAGTTTCTCTGGTACGTATAAATGGTGAAACATAACGCTTATCAAAATTTTGGTCTAAGTTGCCATAGTTTTCTATTAACCACTTACCTGCCATTACGGCTTGCTCTTCCCCTCTGGGGCTTAGCCGATGCTCCCAGTCTGGCCGATCCCAGAATCCCTCTGGTATTTCATCTCCTTGGCCGGCCTTTTCTAAGCGCTGGGCAAGATTTGCTTCAGATTCTCCATGTCTTACTAAAACTAAGTTATATGGCATACTCATAAACTATTTTCCTCCTTAATTAAGATTCACATAATAATTAGTGTTGACAATACACTAACTAACATATATACTGTTTATAACACATTTAGTGTATGTTTTACAATAAGTATCTAAATAAAGGAGTAGGATTATGATAAATCCAGAAATATATGACCGGGTGGTCGCAGTAGGAGTAGACATTCAAAACGATTTCTGTCCGGGCGGATTACTAGGAGTTACCGAGGGAGACCAGGTAATAGAACCTTTTAACAATGTAGCTGAATGGACTCGGCAGCAAGATGGCGCCGTAGCCTTCACTCGCGACATGCACCCAGAAAAAACCGGACACTTTGATGTCTGGCCAGTGCATTGCGTGGCTGGAACGCCGGGTGCCGAATTACATGAAGCCGTCCACGTTGAGCTTAATGACCGCATCTTAGATAAAGGCACCGGTGTAGACGAAGATGCCTATTCCGGTTTTGATGGTATAGATATCATTGGCAAAACACTTGAAAAGCTGATTACCCCGCAAGACCAACAGGAGCGAGTCGCCGTATTAATTGGAGGTCTCGCAACTGACTACTGCGTAAAAGCTACTGTACTAGATGCCTGCGCAATAGTTCAAAGGGATTATCCAGTCACTCCCCATCAAGTGGGCGTCTATGTCCTCGAAGATGCTATCAGAGCGGTTAACCTTAAACCAGAAGATGAGAAACTGGCTATTGACGAAATGAAGCTGGCTGGTGCACAATTTGTTACTAGCGAAGATGTACTGGGTGGCGTAATCAGAGTACAGGGAAAATAATATGAACGCGCCTGCAACACCAGAAATAATGCTCACCAAAGGCTTGGATTATTACAAGCCAACCATGAGCCAGCACCACTTTGAACATCACCCTGATGTTGAAGTTACTTTTACCTTTAAGAATCGCGGCGAACAGCGTTTGGCTGACTATATTGACTCTGATGTGCTGCAGGCCCGTTTTGACGCATTACGCGATAAAAGCTGGACAGATGATGAGCTTAGTTATTTTGCCAGCCTTAAGCGCAGCAATGACACGCCGGTATTTTCAAAAGATTATTTAGACTACTTAGGCAGCTCTTTGTTACCTGAGGTCCAAGTAGCTTACGATGAAACAATTGACGACTTAGTTATTGTTACCACCGGTGATGCACCGCTGGTAACCTTCTGGGAAACTGTGGTCATGAGTGAAGTTAACGAGATATATTTTGAAGGTTACATGCAAGCAAAGGGTATTGACCCGATGCATTTGTACAAAGAGGGCGACCGCCGTCTTACCGATAAAATAAAAATTTTACAACAAAACCCAGCTATTAAATTCTCTGAATTTGGTACCCGCCGCCACTTTTCATACAAATGGCAAAAACATGTTACCCAGCGAGTTATGAATGAATGTCCAGAAAACTTTAGTGGCACCAGCAACCTAGCCATATCCCGAGACTTTGAAACCACGCCAATTGGCACCTGGGCCCACGAAATGCCAATGATTTATGCCGGCATCGCCGATGCCCGGGGCGAAGATATCCACGCTTCCCACAATAATTTTATTGTCGATTGGAGAAGTCTCTATGGTGATGACCTATCTACTGTACTTACTGACACATTTGGCAGTGATTTCTTCTTCGAAGATTTTACGCTAGAACAAGCGCACGAATGGAAAGCACTGCGACACGATTCCGGAGATCCAATTGAATTTGGCGAGAAAGCCATCGCCTACTACCAAGCAAACGGCATCGATCCAACCACTAAAGCTATAGTTTTTAGTGATGGCCTGGATATCGATACCATCGTCAAACTACATAATCATTTCAAAGGCCGTATTGGCAATGTCTATGGTTGGGGGACTACATTAACCAACGACCTCGGCTTGAAACCGCTGAATATTGTTATGAAAGCTACTCATGTTCGCCTACCTGGAGGTCAAGAAGCCGAGTTGGTAAAATTAAGCGATAACGAAGGAAAACACACCGGTCCTCCCGAACTCATCAAACGCTACCAGACTATTTTTAGCACGGTTCAGCAACTGCTAAAGCAAGATGTGATAGCATGTTGAGTAAAGAATGTATGGCTGAAACTGATATTTACCAGGCGAATTGGACGAACGCGCGGGCGGAAGCTCAGGCAGCTGGTCTGCAAATCATCGAACATGGCTGGGAACAGCATGTCATTATTGACGAGCCGAATCAGTTAGTCTATCGCTACCCACGCCACGCTGGCGGGGCGGCGAAACTAAACGATGAAGTAGCCGTACTCGGCACGATCAACCAGCAACAATGGCAAATTAGTCTGCCCGTTATGCTTGAGCACACCGATGTTTATGCCAAGTACCGATTGGTTCCAGGCGAAGTTATTATGCATGGACAATCTGAGCAGCTAACCGCCATACAGTGCGCCGGTATTGGAGCCGGTCTCGGCCAATTTTTAGCTCAGCTGCATCAACTCGACCATAACATCGTGGAACAAAAGCAGACTAAGCAGACTATGACCCTGCTGGAATACTACAGCCGACGTATTAACGGCGCTGCCACCACTGAGTTTTATCAACCAGCTAAACAGCGGCTTGAGCAACTATTGGCTACTACTGATAGTGATTGGCAAGTAGTGGTTCACGGCGACCTGCATGGCCCTAACATCGTCATTAGTCCACCTACTAAAGAACTTAATGGAGCAATTGATTTTAGTGAAGTGGAAATCGGCAACCCCAATCAGGAATTTCGCAAGATTTTTATGACGGACCGCCGTTTACTGCAGCCGGCCTGCGAAAGCTACGAAGCTAGTGGTGGTGGTGCCTTAAATCCAGACGAAATTATCTTGTGGGCGTACGTCAACGAATGGGCTAATATGTGCCACTTTGCTGAGTCACCAGACAATGTCACCTACCAAAGAGCACTGCAGCACCTGCAACTTTGGCAACAACTATAAAATATGTTATAATACGAAAGAATACTCTTATGGAAAATCTAGTACTTAATCCAAATCAGATGGAGACCGGCGAATGGTTTAGAGACCAAAGCCTTGGTTTGCTTGCTCTGCAACTAGCTGAAATTCAGTATGATGGGTATCCATCTCTGGAAAATCGCCTGTATGGTGAGCCAGGTTCTGAGGCTGTGCTGAGCGAACTAATAAAGTTGTCAGGCTCTAGCTTTGCACGGCCTTACGCCGACCTACGCTTACCTACTACTACTGAACAGCAAGAATTTGCCGACTTAGACTTAAAATTAGATCCCCATGGACGGCCGCTCCATCCATGGTTTAACCAAATGATAGATGATCCGCAGGTTGGAGCGGCTTTAGGCAACGGTTTTTATTGGACCTACGGACCAAATATGACAGCCGATCCAATCGTAAGACGTCACGACCTCGATGAACCGCACATACTGTTAATAGAGCGGATGGATACTGGTAAACTAGCTTTGCCAGGAGGATTTGTCGACGATGGAGAGCATCCGCTGGAAGCAGCGTACCGAGAATGTCTAGAGGAAACAGGTATTGATTTAGTTGACTATCTACATACTGTTCGTGAAGGCTATAGCGGTCCCTTAGCTGATCTTCGAGCAACTGCCCACGCCTGGCCCCATACTTACGCTTTTGGATTTGAGCTTAATCCTCGCGCTATTATTAGAACTCCTATGTCTTATAAAGGCAATAGTGATGCTACTCACGTTTATTGGAAGCCAGAACGTGAAGTCAACGATGAGTTGTTTGGGTCACATAAGTTACTTATAGAGCTTAACCAGCTCGATAGTATTCCAAGCGCTGGCTAAAAAGCTATTGGTCTTTTTTGGGAAACAGCGTGCCGTCCATTGACTGAATAACACCAGTGGTAAACATTTTCTTAATAGCGTCTGCAGTTTCAGGCATAAATGGTTCAAGTAGCTCGCCAATTTGTAAAATGGAACTTGCAACGTACGCCAGCACTTCGCGCAGGTGAGCCGGATCACTATCTTTGGCAATCACCCACGGCTTTTCTTCATCGATATATTGGTTCATGCCACGAACTTGCTGCCAGACTTCTTCTAATGATCGATCAAACCGACAATCATTTAGCGCCTTAATGTAGCCGTTTATATCGTGTTCCGGCGCAGGGATATCACCAATCAGTCCATTCTGATACTTAACAATCATGGCGGCAGTACGACTAACGAGGTTGCCCAATTCATTAGCCAGGTCGCTGTTATAGACTTCTTCCATTCGCTCCCAGCTAAAGTCACCGTCTTCATAGGCCGGAATATAGCGCATAAAATAATAACGGAAAGCATCGACGCCATACTTCTCTACAATTTCGTGCGGCGGAATGACATTGCCAACGCTTTTGCTCATTTTCTCACCGTTGACGTTAATAAAGCTGTGCACAAACAAAGTTTTTTGAAGCGGTAAGCCAAGACTCATTAGCATTCCCGGCCAAATAGCAGCATGGAATCGGCTGATATCTTTACCGACTACTTGGACATTTGCTGGCCAGAACGCTTCAAAGTCTTTATGTTCCGGGTAGCCCAGCACGGTGATGTAATTCATTAGCGCCTCAAACCAGACATACATAACCTGAGTTTTATCACCTGGCACCGGCACGCCCCATTCAAGTTTGGCTTTAGGACGGCTAATACTAATGTCTTCTAACCCTTCCTTCAGAAGCGACAAGATTTCATTGCGCTTTGTTAACGGCACAATCCGCAGTTCATCGGATTCAATCACTTTTTTAATCGGCTCGCTATATTTGCTGAGCGCAAAAAAATAGTTCTCCTCCTCTAACCGCTGATAGGCTTGCGGGTGATCTGCTTTGGTACGCTCGGGGTCTACCTGGCCTTCTGGCACAAACTCTTCCTGACGGACATCATACCAGCCGATGTATTTGGCTTTGTAAATATCTTTTTCTAGGTTTTTCCAGATCAGCTGGGCACGCTGGATGTGCCCTTTGTCGGTTGTTCGGATAAAGCGGTCATTACTGATATTGAGTAATCTGCCAAGATCGCGGAAATTCTGGGTCATTTCATCGGTAAAAACCTGTGGAGTTTTGCCCAGTTCGGCTGCTTTTTCAGCTATTTTGGTACCGTGTTCGTCCGCTCCAGCGCTATAAAGTACGGTGTCGCCGCGTTGCCGAGCATGACGTGCCAGCACGTCAGCCTGGATCAGTTCCATAGCAAACCCAATATGCGGCGGCCCGTTAACGTACGGAATAGAGGTAGTAATATAATAATTATTTTTAGAATTTGCTTGCATACAGTACCTAGCCTAACAGATTGGGGCGTTTGATAATAGAATTACAGCGTCTGCTTATATCTCTTTTCGGTACTATATCTAGAGTTCATTAAATTTTCATGAAGTGCAGCTATAGTACCTAGTAGCACTCTATGGCTTATTAATATTCCACAATAACTTGCCATAAACTTATTATGCAGATGCCAGATGCCACAACTCGCAGTGTCGGCAACGGTACGGTTTTAACTTGGTGCCACGCTGGTGCTCTGCAACCACAGCCGAAGCCTGAGCTTCTCTAAGTGTAGTAAACCTCAGCTTATCGTCGCAGGGCAAGCCAACGGCATCTTCTTCCACCAGACTACGCCTTTTTAGACTTTGTGGCTGGAGCTTTCTGCTGCTCGCGCTTGTTGTTAATGTAAGAGTGCACCACAGCCGTGACTACGAACGCCAAACCGCTTAGGCCGCTAACGATTTCTGAGACTTCGTATTTAATCGATACCAACATCAGAACTGCCAAAATACCGATGGCATAGTGAGCGCCATGTTCGACAAACTTATAGCGATTTAAAACGCCGTGGCTTAACATGTGCAACGTAATTACCCGCACGTATAGCGCGCCGATTCCCAGGCCAACTGCAATCAATAGTATCTGGTCTGTAATGGCAAAGGCGCCGATAACACCGTCTAAGCTAAAGCTGGCGTCAACGATGTTTAAGTAGATAAAACCAATCAGGCCGGCTTTAAAGGTGCTTTTGGCGGTGCTTTGGAGGTTCTGGCTGACCTTACTCTTTTCAAGCAATGTATCAAGTGAGTTAATAATAAGGTATAGCAACAAGCCAAACGCGCCGCTGGTGAGAGCTACTATTTTATCTTCACCCTCTAGCGTCGATGAGATACCAAGTAACGTGGCCAGTGCTATTACAATGCTTAGGCTTTCCAGTTTCCCGGCTTTCTCTAGGACTTTTTCTACACCAACCAGCCATTTGACCCGTCGTTTTTGAAAGAAAAAATCTAAGAAAAGCATGAATAAGAAAATACCACCGAAGGCACTAATTAAAATGTGAGAATCTTCTAGCTTATGACCATACTCATCCGGATGATTCAGAGCCAAGTCTACTACTGATGCCATATCCAGATTTGCGGCTAAAGATACAATGTATAACGGTAAAATGACCCGCACTCCAAAAACAGCAATAAATATACCAACGGTTAAGAATGCCTGCTGCCAGGCTCGGCTCATACGCTCCAGGATACGGGTATTGACCACCGCGTTGTCTACGCTGAAGGTAATTTCTAAGGCCGCTAACACCAGTACGAGCAATAGGCCGGCAATACCAACCTTGACACCGACAAAGGCTATCAGGGCGGCTGAGATAATGGTAGATAACGCGTAAATACGCAACAAGGAAGGTTTTTTCTCGGACATTGGATAAAGTATAACAGAGGTAGAGTCATTCGGCAATTGTTGTAAATACACCAGAATTAATTCATTATGCTCATGCTTGCATTCATTCGTACTGTCATTACACTTAGATTTACAGAGCAAATCAAGATTGGGAAGGAAGATACATGAGCCGATTGTATAGCCCAGAGAATACTCCTGGCGAAAACTTAGAAATTTTAGCGCGTAATCCATATATAGGACGAATACTTGTAGAGGGTTTCGCCGGTGGCGTTGCCGTGCAGGCTTACGGTATTGAAGGCCGCAGCGACGGCTCGCGCAACCGAGTACAAGTCAGTCAAGGCGGTTTAGTTTCGACTGAGGTTTTTGAAACTTCAAAACCAGTTGGCGACCCAGAGTTAACTATTTACGATTCGATGCAGCAGCGCGGTTCTGTTCACATCGTGTCGAACGGCAATCAGACAAGCACTGCCATCCAGTATTTACGCTGCGGCAAAACGTTTGAGGAAGCAATGCTCAGCCGCTTGTTTGAACCAGACGAGCCAAACTTTACGCCGCGTATCAGCGGGTATATTGATCTTTACCCGACTGATCAGCCACGGCTTAATATTTCCGTTATCCGTAAAGACCGCTCAACTGGAACTGCCGTCCACTCCTTCTATCCCGATTATTATCCTGAAAATAATTTGGAATCCGGCGTTGGCTACGCGGTACACACCTATAAGGGAAATGGCGATCCGCTGCCATCGTTTGACGAAGAACCATTTAAGATACCGATTGAAGATACTGCCAAAGGTATGGCCCAGTTACTGTGGAACAACTTAGATAGAGAAAACCGTGTTTCCGTAGTGGGTAAAGTCTTCACTCCAACCAGCAGAGAAATATATATTATTAACCGTCACGGAGAAATGAACTATGCCAGAATATCGAGTGATTAAAGTAGAACAACTAGCACCGGTTAAATATGGGGAGAACCCCTATCAGGCTTCGCCCGGTTTGTTTGCTGATACAGAAAATTCCGACCCTCTGGCTATTGCAAGATTTGAGCTACAAGGTGGCAGCGCGCCCAGCTATAACAACTATGCAGATCTTGACCGATTACTTCAGACAATGACTCATATCGCTGCCGGACTTGAAAAAAATAACTTGCCGGTTGCCAATATCGCGCTTGGCGCTAAGCACGGCAATATGTGCGGCGGGGCGATTAATGATGGCGTCTGGTTTGCTGCCACCGATATGCTTGATGGCGATCTCTTGGCGATATTTGGGGGGCTTACGATGGCTAATTTTCCGCTGGACAGCCAATACGCCCGTTTACTGCAGTATCACCGCATGGATGAAGGCCAAAAACGCTTACTGGACGGCGTCATAGCGCCCGATGTCAGCGAGGCAGTCCTTGACACAATGCAGCGCAAAGGCGGCAAACTGCGTATTCTAACCAACCAGGCGCTGGGCAACTTGGGCCTTCAATCACTCGACAGCGCTGAACGCTACCGCTATGTCCGCGGCGGCATCCTCGTCCAGGATAACTACACGTTTGTGCCCCAACTACCCGAAACATTAACCTACCCCAATGGACGGGACATGAAGAGGGACATGATCCTTGCCTGGGGCATTGGTTCCACCAGCACCAGCAATACGATCACCCTTGTCAAAAACGGAAAGCTAATTGGAAACGGCGTCGGCCAGCAAGACAGGGTTGCTGCCGCCGAATTAGCCCTGAAAAAAGCTGCTCGGTCTGGCCACTCAACGGTGGGAGCAGTTGCCTATAGCGATAGCTTCTTCCCCTTCCCTGATGGTCCGCAAGTGTTAGCTAACGCCGGTATCGCCGGTATATTCACAAGTTCCGGTTCAATACACGATGAAACCGCGCTTGAACCATTCTACGACGCTGGTGTGCAAGTCATTACGGTTCCAGACGCCGAGGGTCGCGGGTTTTACGGCCACTAGTCCCTGCTTAATAACCACAAGCATATTGTATTTAATTGACATTTCGTGGTATAATATAGGTATGGGGCTGATTTTAAGCTCGACATTGGACCTTTACAGATTAGTACGCGTACCGCTTGTCAGCGTTATAGGCAAACAACCTTTAAATGCAACAGCGTTTAAAAACTTTAGAAATGCAGTAGCGAGTGTTTTCACTCCTCAGCTTTCTTTAGTAACAGCTTAAGTTACGATTTAAGCCACGGCTTACTTGACGCCAGATAAAGTATCATCCGTGTCATATTTTCTGACTGCCTAATTTACAGCCCGTTCTTCTGTAAATTGTTAAGACTGTAAGGACTGCGCTTTGCAAGTTTTTGTTTATTTACCGCTTGCATGGTTAAGAAACCCTAAATGAACTACGTACGTAGACGACTAATCACATTAAAGCCGATGGACCCGGGGGGCAGTGCCTCGGCAGCTCCACCAAAAGGGCATCAGAAGCAATTTCTGGTGCTTTTTTATTGTTTTTGTCTAAGCATAAGTTCTATACTGTTAGCAAAGATCGGGTAAAACCAAAGGAACAGTATGTCATTAAAAGAAAATCAAAAGGGCCTTGGGATAGTTGAAGGCTTATTAGCAATTATTGCCCTTACCCTCATAGTGGGTGTTGGATTTTATGTAGTGAATGCAAATAAAGATAAAAAGGAAGATGCTAAAGTTACTCAAAGTACCGTACAATCTGAGAATAAGCCAGTGGAACAAAGAAAAGAATATATTGAATTTAAAGACTTAGGATTTAAGATTCAGAAGTCCACTAAAATGGCAGACTGGTCATATCTTGATGATTCACAAGTATCAATGACTAAATATGTTCAAAGTGCTGCACATGTAAAGGAGATTGATAAATGTAATGTAGGGGCGCAATACCCTCCCCTTGGTACGCCTTCGGAAAAATCTTTCGCAGCATTTTCAAAAATAGATGGGACATACAAAGAAACTGATGATACCCTAGGCAACAACTTAGTTAAACAATTTGACACATTTTACATATCAATTGGATACCCCAATGGTGGTTCTCCTTGCTTCAATGAAAAAGGGGTTGGTTATCCAGTAGACCGATCGCCAGCTGGTGCGCAAGAAGTCTTGCTTGAAGCACTGAAAAACGCTGAAAAGTTATAGTTATTAAGAATCTCCCATTGTAGTACTCGTTGAGTTTATAACGTAATTGATATGCCTTTGCCGTAACTTATATTTGTTAAACGCTCTGGCTATGATTAATCAAGTGTAGATTTTTTCTACCAACTCCACCAAAAGTGACATTCGAAAAATACGAAGGTCGTTTTTATTATCTCCATACCCGGCTCCCCTAGTGTAATTCTACTTTTTTATATATGACAGAGTGTTTTAATGGGTGATAAAACATATTAATAAAGTTTGCATTAAAAAACACCGTTAGGTATTTAGTTAGTTTCGTAGTGGGGTGAAAAAGCAGATTGTACGAGGTTGTTTAGGGGTTAGAGGATTGGGACGGTCTGACCGGGTGCTGCGGTGTGCGGACCACGATTGTTCCCTTGTAGGGGAGATCGTAGCCGCACACCGCGTCTTCAGTTCAGGCCAGCGAGCCTAGAGCGTTAGACGGTTGCCATCTGCTGCTTGGGCTGGGTGACGCCGGCGCGGATCTTCTTGATGATGTCGATGGGCCACAGGGCGTTGAGGATGATCTCGCCGACCGTGAGACCGTTCTTGTAGGACATCGACACCCAGAAATTCACGACGAACCCGATCAGGTAGACCGCCATGGCCAGCCAGATGAGTTCACCCGTGATGTCGAGGACCGACGCGATGGCGCTGATCATGACGGGAAATCCGACGAACACGGTGGCGATGATGCCTCCGTAGAGCGCGGGCTTCTCCTCAATCAGCGTGTGGCTGGTGTCCTGGCTGGACGGGAGGTTTGTGCCGGTGAAGGCGCCGATTCCCTGCTGCCGGTGAACACCCTCGCGGATGGTCCGGACGGTGTCGAGGGGCCACAGGACCGCCATCGTCACTTCCTTGACCGTGAGACCGTCCTTGTAGGACTGCGCCGTCCAGTACTGGACGAACAGTCCGAGGACGTACAGGCCGATGCCGAGCAAGATGAACTCGCCGACGATGTCGAGGACCTGCTGGATCGCGAAGACCACCAGGAGGAGGGCGACCACCGTGGCGGCCAGTCCTGCTCCGAGAGCGGTCTTCTCGTTGATGATCGCACCAGGTTCGGTGGGCTGAGACATGATGCATGCTCCAATCTACGACCATAGGTCGTACTGGTGTTGGGGTCCCTTTACGAAGCGGACAAAAAATAGATGAACCAAATAACTCATCTGCTTATTGTCCGCTTCGTACTTCGTACAATCTGCTTGTTAAAAAACACTTGGAGACATATGCCATCACAAGCTGGCAACATAATACAATAAACTGGCATAATAAGCAATGACATTTATACGTATTTATTGCTTATGCTTGCAATTTTCCATGAATAATAAATAATCTGTTTCCTTGCAATCAGTATTTTGCAGTACAGCAAATTAAACTTATAATGCTTAGATATGGCGCACGAAAAATTTGGCGAAGCCGCTGAAGCGGCTTTACTGGCAGCAGGGGTTATCGCTATTCGTTCAAAAAATCGTCGCGAAGTATTGGGGTGTTTAGGTTGTCAGTTCTTAACAGCCCATAGTGCGGGAGAAGAGCCAGCTGCTTACGGTTATGAAATTAATGAATGCATGGACAGAAAAAAGACGTGGCCAGTATACGTTCCGTTACACAAGCTGGAGGAAAGAGGAGCACTTATTTCACAACAGGTTACAGAGGGTTCCTATGGGCCGGCTCGCAGAATCTACCGTCCAGCCGATTCGGAGCTAGGTAGACTCTTATTAAACAGCTTGGAAATGCCTGACAATTGTCCATTTAAAACGCAGCTGTTGTTTCAAGCCAAACAAGCCAGCTAATAATTGAACTTCAGGGCTTACAGTAAATAAAGTCGGCTGCGTAACCAGCCATAAAAGAAATATCCAAATGTACTGGCCAGGCCGACTGCCGCGGACACGCCAAGCACATCGCCAGTACCGGTAGCTGGCAATGGTGATTGTGGCGCAGGCGGTGGCGTTTCAGTTTTAGCGGCCGGAACTATTGGTTTGGGGGGTGCAAATACCACAGGAATCTTGCAGGCCTCGCTGGTTTTGGTTTCAGTCCGTCCATCTGGATGGCGTATCTGTACTGAAGCAGTAATTGTAAAAGTACCATCTTGAGCATAGCTATGCGTAGCTACTTGACTAGTACTCGTTGTAGCTTGGGCTACCGTTGTACTGCTTGAGTTATTAGTTGCATTGTTTGTACTAGCGGTATTATTACTTGAAGTAGATGTCGGAGGACGGTTGGGGTTGGTTGGATCGTTCGGTACAGTTGTATTTGGAGTGTTACCAACAGCACCGCTGCCTGTTGAGCTGCTTGTGCCGTGAGTATTTGTTGTATTACTGGGCACAGTAGCGTTATTAGAGCTATTGGTAGTAACAGCTGGTGTGGCAGTGTTAGTTGCGCCAACTGTCGTAACGGCTGTGCTATCACCAAAATCAATTGTATAACCAATCACCTGGGCATTAACGGTACCGCTATTAACTGTAATGCTTACATGACGATTCTGTCCGAGAGTAAGGTTTATCAGCCGGCACTCACCAGAAGAAGCCGTCGGCTGAACAGCTGGAGGTTGTTGCTGAACTGGCTGCGGCTTTTCAACTGGAGTAGCCTTAACCGGATTTCCACAACTCTTAATAATGGCGTACTGGAACTTGCCGCTGCTCATAATTACATACGCATCCAGTTTATCTTGGTTAAACGAAACACTCGGCGGACGCATATAAAAAGTATCATTGCCAAGTTTGACTGCTTCGCTCCCCGGCATATTCTGGCGACCAGCCGTTATGGCACCATTAGCTACTGTCTCGCCGTTTACAAGCACCCGGCCGCCTTTGGTAACATAACCACTAACAGCGCTACTATGGAGCTGGTTAATCTGGCTCTCGTTAATACCAAATACGCTAAAGATAGCTTTTGCACCTGGTTGACTAGTATATTTTTCGTTTACTTCTTGGCTTGAGTAAGCGCCACATTTTAAAATAGCATTGTCATCGCAATCACGTTGGCTGGTGGTAGATGACTGGGCGTAGGCGAGCGGTGCAAGCACCAGACTAGCCGCCATTACCAGTCCTAGTCCGATCAACAGTGGGCGCTTGAATAAAGATATTGTTTGAGACACAGATAGTAACTCCACTTAGATTTGTAACCTTTAATTGTAACAGGCTGCAAACGCGTTCTCTGTAAGGATACTTACGTTTATTAGATAGCTTCATTTGTTCATAAAGAGCTGCGGTAATAGATATATAATAGGTAGATATGACCCAGTCAAAGCAGTCGCCCTCCAATAAAAATATTGATCAACTCAGATATCGAAGCGCTCTGTTAGAGGCTCAGAACGAAGCCACACCAGACGGCATCCTGATGGTCGATACCAAAGGTGCGATGATTTATCACAACCACCGCTTTGAAGAAATGTGGAAAATTCCTAAAAAAATTATGCACAGCAAGGACGACACGGCCGCGCTGCGCTATGGTATGACCCGACTAATTAATCCAAATGAATTCATTGCGCGGGTAGAATACCTGTATGCTCATCCCCAAGAAGTAAGCCATGAAGAAATTTACTTTAAAGATGGTCAAGTGCTTGATCGCTACGGTGTTCCAGTAGTTGGCGAAGACGATCATACTTACGGCTGGGCCTGGTACTTCCGTGACATTACCGAATCTAAAAAAGCCGAGCAAGCTATGGTACGGCAGAATGAGTACTTACGCGCATTACAGGACACCGCAATTGCCCTGGGCAAACGCTTAGAATTGTTACCACTTCTCAATACAATCCTAGAACATGCCGCTAAAATTGGTGGCACCAGCAATGGTTATATATACCTGGTTAATGAAGCAAAAACTAAGTTAGTGGTAAGAGTTGGTATTGGTGTATTCAAAGAACATATTGGCTTTGAATTGGATAAGGGCAACGGTATGGCCGGCAGAGTTTGGAAATCGGGTAAACCATTAACGATTGATGATTACAATAAATGGGCTGGGCGCAGTAAAGTCTTCCCGCAATCTGTGTTTCACGCCGTCGTCGGCGTTCCCTTATTTTCCAGCAGCGAATGCACGGGTGTAATTGCACTAGCCCATACCGATCCTGTGCGTCTTTTTCGCGCAGAAGAAATTACCGCGCTTACTCATGTTGCAGAGCTGGCTTCGATTGCCCTGGAAAACGCCCGGCTCTACCAGCGTGCCCAGCACGAAACCTCTGAGCGCAAGGAAACTGAAGCATTAAACGAAACACTAACTGAGCAGCGCGCCCGTCTGATGGAGATTAACCAGTCAAAGGATGAATTTATTTCTTTGGCATCTCATCAGCTACGTACTCCAGCTACCGGGGTGAAACAATATATTGGCATGCTACTCGAAGGCTACTGCGGCGAATTAACCGACCCCCAGAAAAGACTTCTGACAACTGCCCATGAAAGCAACGAACGACAACTCAATATTGTTAATGACTTACTTAATGTGGCGCAAGTCGATGCAGGTAAAATTACCTTAATTAAACGGCCTACTGACTTGATAGCCATGCTCAAAGATATTATAAAAGAGCAAGCCGATACATTTAAGGGTCGTCGTCAAAAAATCACGATCCAAAATAAGACGCTTCACCCCGTTATACAAGCCGATGAAGATCGCTTACGCATGGTACTTGAAAATATAATCGACAATGCCAGTAAATACTCAACGTCAGGGTCTACTATCACAATAAACCTTCGTGAAACAAAAACTAACTTGCTAATAAAAATTGCCGATAATGGCGTTGGTATTGCGCCGGAAGACTACTCAAAATTATTTAAAAAATTTTCTCGCATCGAAAACTCATTATCAAATGCTGTTAGCGGATCTGGTCTCGGCCTGTACTGGGCTCAGCAGATAATCAACTTACATGCTGGCACCATTACGGTTACCTCGAAAGTAGGTAAGGGTTCCATCTTTACAGTAAAATTGCCGCTGCGCAAAGACTAGTCACAACGGTCTAGGTTTTGCTATATGCTATATTAAAATTAATGAAAACTTCTGAATACTCAATTGTCGCCAAGGATTTATATAAAACATTTAATAAAGGCAAGAAAGAAGTCAAGGTTCTAGACGGCATTGACTTTAAAGTAAAGTCTGGCACCGTGCTGGCGTTGCTTGGTCCAAACGGAGCAGGCAAAACTACTACCGTGCGTATCTTGTCTACCCTACTTAACGCCGACTCGGGCACCGCTACAATCGCGGGCTTTGATGTTGCTAAACAGCCCGAGCGAGTCCGCGAAGTCATTGGCCTGACCGGCCAATATGCTGCTGTTGATGAATACTTAACTGGACGCGAGAACTTGGTTATGATGGGCCAGCTCTATCATCTCAAAAAAGACGAAAGCAAACAGCGAACCGAAGAGCTAATTAAACAGTTTGATTTATCAGAAGCCGCTGACCGGGCAGCTAAGACATATTCCGGCGGAATGCGCCGTCGACTTGATTTAGCCATGAGCCTGATTGCCGCGCCGCCGATTATATTCTTAGATGAACCGACCACCGGGCTTGATCCACGCAGCCGCCTAGCCATGTGGGCCATGATTAAAGATTTACTAGAGAAAGGCACTACTATTCTCTTAACTACCCAGTATATGGACGAAGCCGACCATTTAGCTAGCGACATCGTAGTTATTGATAACGGCAAAGTTATTGCTACTGGCACCCCGAGCCAACTAAAAGCCAAGGTTGGTTCTGATCGACTCGAACTCACTATCTCCAAAAAAGGCGACTTGGTGACTGCACAAAAAGTAGTCGGCGGGAAGAACCTACAAGTAGACGAAGAGCGCAAGGTACTGAGTATTGCAACCAAAGGCGGCGTCAGTGAACTGAAGTTAGTACTACAGCGCCTTGAACAAGCTAAAATCGGCGTAGACAGTGTGGAACTGCGACGCCCAACCTTGGATGATGTCTTTCTTACCCTTACGGGACATGGCACCACCACAGAAACAGACACCGATAAAAAGGAGACTAAGTAATGAGTACCGCCAGCATACGATGGACTATCAGCGATACGTGGATTATGACCAAACGCAGTATCCTGCATATCATCAGAAGTCTAGACCAAGTATTATCTTTGGTTCTCTTTCCTATTATGTTCATGCTGCTGAACCGTTATGTATTCGGTGGTGCTATCGATACCGGTGAGGTCACCTACGCAAATTATTTGTTTGCCGGCATTTTAGTTCAAACTTTGGCTTTCGGCGCTAACTACACCACCATCAATCTGGCGGTCGATCTTAAAGAAGGTATTATGGATCGTTTCCGCTCCCTGCCGATGAACAGTAGTGCCCTCGTTACCGGACACATTACTTCAGACTTGGTACGTAACATTATCTCGGGACTTATCATGATTGCGGTTGGCTTTTTGGTTGGCTTCCGGCCTAATGCTACCGTGACTGAATGGCTGTTGGTGTTTGGCCTAGCTATGCTTTTCAGTCTGGCTATATCATGGCTGTCGGCGATCATGGGCTTGCTTGTTAAAAGCCTGGAAGCTGCTCAGTGGGTCGGGTTTGTGGTAATTTTTCCGCTGACATTTATTTCCAGTGCCTTTGTAAAAACCGAGACTATGCCGGCTGCCTTGCGGGCCTTTGCCGAGAACCAGCCACTAACTCATGTTATTGACGCTATGCGCTCATGGCTGGTTGGTACGCCAATGGGTGACTCTGCCTGGCTGGCAGTAGTGTGGTGTGTCGGTATTATTATCGTCTCTGTCCCTATTACCGCCCACCTCTTCCGTAAACAAGCTATCCGCTAAGCTAGCTACTTGATTCAGGCACGCGCTGAAGACGCCAAAGCTCCTGAACCTAGTTAACTTCAATATACGAGTACTCTCCTTGGATATGGTCAAGAAAATACTTGCCATGGGAATGGCTTTTCATTAGCCCGGCGTAGATATGCGGCGGCACGCTGCTATAGCGATATATTCGTTTAGTTTTAAATTCCATCTCAAGCAGCTGGTTATTTTTGTCATAACCAATTGAAACAATATTTGAGGAGTCGACTGGTACGCGTATCATGTTTGCTATTATAACCGCCGGGACATTAACAAACGATTAAAATTGGCTAGTATTGCCTACGAGGGAATTTACATAAGGTATTTACTTTTTGCGTAATCTATGCTAATATAGAAGTATTGTTTTTGAACTTATAAAAACTTAACAAAATATTTATAAGATGAATCCGGGTTTATTTGGTCTGTTTAGCTCAGGTTTCATAATCGAGACAGTAACCGTTACTTCGTGCAACCAGCAGAGTACATACCAACCAAATTAAAAACCACAAGGATTCTTTTTTTATGCCGTTTCATACGTCTACACGTTCTCGTTCTAGCTTTGCCAGAACCAATACAAACTCACGCGGGGGAAGCTCATTTGGCGGCAACCGCCGTTCCGGTGGCGGCTCGCGCGGTGGTGGCAAACGCCGTGGTCAATACATTGACCCGTCGCGCTTTGTTAAAGTTGCCAAAACTATAACCGTTGAAGAAACATATGTACCGAAGCACCGCTTTGCTGACTTTGAGGTACATGACAAAATCAAACTCAACCTGAGTAGCAAAGGCTTTGTTACCCCAACGCCAATCCAGGACCAGTCAATTCCTGTTATTTTAGAAGGCAACGACATGATTGGTATTGCCAGTACCGGTACCGGTAAAACGGCCGCTTTTGCGATCCCGTTAATTCATAGGCTTATGCATGATCCAAAAGGCCGCGTCCTGATGGTGGCTCCAACTCGTGAACTTGCTCAGCAAATTGAGCAGGAATGCCGCGAGATTGGTAAAGGCAGCGGACTATTTAGTGCCTTGCTTATTGGCGGATCTTCAATGGGTACCCAATTGCGCGACCTTAACCACAATCCTAATATTGTCATCGGCACGCCCGGCCGTATCATGGACCATATGAAACGCCGTACACTTGATTTAAGTACTTTTAACTACATTGTTCTCGACGAAGTCGACCGCATGCTAGATATGGGATTTGTGGACGATGTCCGAACTATTCTTGATGGTGCAGCTAAGGAACGACAATCACTGTTCTTCTCAGCTACACTTGATAGCCGTGTCCGCGGCCTGATCAACACCTTTTCAAACGATCCAGTTAGTATTGCACTTAAAACTACAAATGATGCTAGCGAAAATGTCCATCAGGACGTCGTTAAGTTTTCTCATGGCTACGACAAGCTTGATAAACTGCATGATATTTTACTTAAAGAAGAAGTATTAAAAGTTATCATTTTTGACGAAACCCAACGCAGCGTTGAGCGCTTAAGCGATGAATTACTTGAGCGGGGCTTCAAGGCAGACGCAATTCACGGTGGTAAAAGCCAAGGACAGCGCGAACGCGCTCTGCGTCGTTTTAAGAAAAATGACATTGATGTGTTAGTAGCTACCGATGTAGCCGCTCGTGGCATCGACGTTGCTGATATAACCCATGTTATCAACTATAGCCAGCCGCAGTCTTACGAAGACTATGTCCACCGTGTTGGACGTGCCGGACGTGCCGGTAAAATTGGTTACGCCCTGACGTTTATCAATTAATAAGCGTCATCTGTTGCAGTCTCTAAGCAATTTGTAAGATTTTTAACAGAGACTGCCGGCTCTTACTCCTTACACTACCCTATATTATCATTCACTAAAAGATTCGGAGCGGAATAAACATGTTACTTAAAACGGCCTTAAAAAGTATGGTGAAGAGGTAGTATGGCAAATAAGAAAAAGGCAGGCCAATCAAAGAAAGTCGCCACTAAAAAAGATTATACACCTAAGACAGCTAGTCAGAAAAAGGATGAAGCTCAAAAGGTAACCAAATCCTTTGCTCCAATTAACTCAACTGACCGACAGGTCAAGTCTAGTTTCTTGTCAACTGCTCGGCAACGAGCTACTCGACGCTTATCACTTAGGCGCTTAGTACTTTCACTCGGTTTTATTGTGCTTGTAGCGGTAGCTGGCACCCTTTTAATTAATCTATTTAGCCAACAAACAAACGGCAGTGCTACTAACCAAATTCGCAGCGCTTTTTCGGGAGAAGAATTAAAAGATTATACTTCACCGGAAAATAAATTTACTATCCTTATGCCTGGTCTGCCTACTATTGCTAGGACTAGTGCCAAGTCGCAAGGCAAAGATATTCCTATAACTACTTATAAGCGTATTGTTGAAAATGGTAGTAAAAATTATACGTTTGCGGTATTTGATTATGGAGATATCCAGCTCGATGAGCCGAAAGCACTTGAGAGTGCGCTGAACAATGCCCTGCAAAATACGCCAGGCGCTCAAATTGTATCTAGCAAGGCCGGAAAGTACGGTGAGCTGAATGCTCTTGAGGCGGCATATAATGTTTCAGATAAAGAAAAGGTCTACGAGTCACACATTCGCTATGTCATCAAAGGCTCAACTATGTACGCTATGATTTTGATTGGCAGTGACCAGGCAACATTTGATCATTACGCCAATAGCCTAAAATTTAATTAAAAGTGGAAACGTGGTAGAGGAAGCCGTAATTATGGGTACCTATGCCGTAACTAATTTTTTTGGTTTATAAAAGTATTAGTCTTTAGCAATAGTCATAAGGCGACCCAGTTTAATCCAGTCTTCTAGATCAAGATCCTGAGGACGTAACTGGGGGTTAATCGAAGCATGACTCAACAGTTCTCGTACTTCGTCCTTTGAGACGCGCAAACCGGCTGACAATGAATTAAGCAGCGTCTTACGGCGATTACTAAAGCCTGCTTTCACCAAACGGAATAGTTCTTTTGAATTAAGCGATCCATACAACGGTTGTTGTCGGCGCTGAAGATGAACGATTTGGGAGTTAATTTTTGGCGGCGGCGTGAATAGTGCAGCTGGCACAACTAAGCCCAAAGCAGGCTCAAAGTACATTTGAGCCGTAACGCTAAGCAACGACATCCCGCCCGGTCCGGCTGCGATACGTTCAGCAACTTCTTTCTGTACTAGTAATGTAGCCGATAGGGGTGGATTTGATGACTCTGATAATACACGGATCAAGTTACTAGTCAGGTAATACGGAATGTTAGATGCTACCTTATAATCGGGCGGAAGTTGCGTCAGATCAAAGCGCAGGATATCTTTGTGAATTACACTTAGGTTTGATGCTGTTAAGCTTTTTGGAAGAGCCCGTGCCAGTTCATGATCGTATTCAACCGCTATAACTTGTTTAGCCTGTTTAACTAGCTTTGCCGTCAATGTACCAAGCCCAGGGCCAATCTCCAAAACCACGTCATTTGGGCCAATTGCTGCTATGTCGCACATTGCTTGCAGGCTTACGTCATCATGTAGCCAATGTTGCCCGAGTTCTTTTTTCGTCCTCATGAAAGTTGTCGCTTTAATACCAGCCGCTAGTCCTGGATTTTTGCCATGCGCCGCAAGGGGTTTGATAAGATCTAGCTATATAACCTAGACCCCATTTAATTTGAGTTTCTGGATTTGTTTGCCAATCGGCTGCAACTGTACCCATTTTTGAACCAGGCAGTGCTTGCGGTATACCATAAGCACCCGAACTGCGATTTCCGGCTGTGGTATTCCAGCCTGATTCCTTTTGCCAAAGCTGGTACAGGCAGTTAAACTCAGCGCCTGTCCAACCACGTTCGGCAGCCAAACGCTGTCCAAGCTGTACGTTAGCTGACGGGTTACTAATAATCACTTTAGTGCCCTCAGCCATAACCCGCTTAACTGGTTGAACGGCTATAACTTCCTGAATTGGCCTACGACTTACTTCACGGCCATTTTGCAATTCAATCTCGTACGTGACAACTTTTCGGCCTGGCGACCCAGCAACTTTTACAGCTGTTGTACCAGCCAACATATTGCCATCAGCAACCTTTTCTACCGGCGCCGGTATTTCTTCTTCTGTGCTAACAATTTGCTTACCAAAGCGCGTAACAAAAATTTGGGTATTATTAGTTAATCGCGTATCGGGTCCAGGCTGAATGGTGTCGCCTTCTAGTGTTTTGATATTTTTTTCTCTAAGCAAGTCACCCACTGTTTGGGCATGTGTCCGAGCAGTAATGCTGGTACCATACAAGTTAATAATGGCTGGGGTAGATCGTTCAATTACAATTTGCGCCCCAATAACACCTGACCGCAGAGCATCTGCAGCGGCGGCAATCTTTACATTGTCTTCTGGGTATACGGTAACACCAGCTTTTCGAGCCATTTCGGCTGGAGTAGATTCAACAACTTTAGTTGTCACTTTTTGACCTGTGTCATCTATAACGGTAACCGGCCGAGCTCGGTAAATGTTTATACTAAAATCCTGACTAGTAATCGAACCATCTAAAGCAGGCTCTACTTGATCTCCTTCACGCAGTTCTACGCCTTCTTTTTCTAAAACTTCGCCAACCGTTTTAGCGCGGGTTGGCACAATTTGATTTTGACCGTCTACGTAGAGATGGACTATCTTAGAATCATTGGCGCCAATTGTTTCACCATTTAAAACAACAAAGCCGGCACACAATGCAAAGAAAAGTACCATAAAGGTAAACACGGGCACAACAAATGGGTGCCGCCGGGTTACTATCTCATTAAGCTGCTTGCCCGTCTTGGGCTTTTTTGCAGCAACATGAACTAATTTGCGAGTAAATTGTTTGAATATATTCATAAATAAAGTATCTGTAAATTGTGAATATCGAGGTAGAATCACCAAGCTCACATGTTGCTACTATAATAGCTTTGCAGACTCACTAATTATACCACGGTTATAGGTGTCGCCTTACAGGGTATAAATTAGGGATTATCATAGTTTTTCAAGGGGAGCAAAGGCAATATTCAATTTCTTACTACCACGGCCTTTAAAGTAAATAACCGCGTTATCACCTTCCATTTCTACAACCGTTCCAACGCCAAATAACTGGTGGCGCACACTGTCACCTTCATTAATATCCGGGATATAACGAGGCTCCTGACTGGCTTCCCCGCCGGGGAACTGATCTTTGCCGTCTTGCCACGGATTGTATGACTTATCAAAGGAACTACTTCTAGACAAACTACTGCGATTTGATTGCCCAAAATCAAATCGCAGTGCGTCAGTCTGGGTAAATTCACTGTCAATTTCTGATAAAAATCGGCTCGGTGGATTGTGCTGCGTAGACCCATACAGCATCCGGGATGAACTATAGAGCATATACAATTCTTCACGTGCCCTAGTCATGCCTACGTAGCAGAGCCGCCGCTCTTCTTCCATTTCAGATTGGTCATACAGAGCTCGCGAATGAGGAAAAATAGTCTCTTCCATGCCAGGCATGAAAACAACCGGGAACTCCAGGCCTTTGGCAGCATGCAGTGTCATGAGGGTTACGGCTTGTCCGCCATAACCCTCTTGCCCGGCAGAATCAATATCGCTGACTAGTGAAACTTCCTCTAAAAATCCTTCTAAGCCAAGCTCTTGGTATTCTTTGGCAACGCTTAATAACTCACGAACGTTTTCCTGTCGAGCTTCGCCCTGGGGAGTTTTATCATCAAGAAAGGCTAGGTAGTCTATTTTACGTATGAGCGACTCAATAATTGAGACGACTGGTGCTTCTTCAATGACTGCCCTCAGATCTTCCATTATATTGGCAAACTCTACAAGAGCGTTCCGCGCTTTGGGAGTTAGTTCATTACAAAATTCAACTTGGTTTAGAGCTTGTTTCAAGGTAATACTTCGGCCCTGTTGCCATTCAAAAAAAAGCTCAAGCGAACGGCCGCCAATGCCTCGTCCCGGAACATTTACAATTCGCTGGAAGCTAACCATATCTTCTGGTTGAAACAGTAGCCTAACATAGGCAATTAAATCTTTTATTTCCTTGCGGTCATAAAATCGCTGACCCCCTACAATGCGGTATGGCACGCCGTAATGCAAACACGCTTCTTCGAGGGAGCGGCTTTGCGCATTTGTGCGGTACAAAACTGCGAAGTCATTATAGTTGCGCAGACCAGCGTCAAGTCGTTGTTTGATGCGGCGGATGATAGCTTCTCCTTCGGCTCTCTCATGTGCAATTGGTACCATTTGGACCGGTAGACCATTACCAGCGTCTGTCCATAGCTGCTTATTGGAGCGCTGGGCATTTTTGCTAATTATTGCGTGAGCTGCATCGAGAATATGTTTCGTGCTGCGATAATTTTGTTCTAGTTTAATAATTGATGCGTTGGGATAATCTTTCTCAAAACGCAAGATATTGCGGAAGTCAGCTCCACGCCATGAATAAATACTTTGCCAATCATCTCCAACCACTGCGATATTGTTCTGATCATTTACCAGCAGTTTTATTAAGCGATACTGAGCGGCATTAGTATCCTGATACTCATCAATCATGACGTAGCGAAACTGCTGTTGCCACTTATTTCTAAGTTCCGGATTATTTTCAAGCATAGTAACGGTTTTGCTAATCAAATCGTCAAAATCCAGAGCGCCAGCTTCTTTAAGTGCGTGTTCATAGAGTGGGAATATATCGGCTGCAATGCGTTCTAATGGACTATTAGCCCGGCTATGATAATCTGTCGGTGATATCAGTTCGTTTTTTGCGTTACTAATCAGGTTCGAAATCTGACGCGGCGGATAGCTTTTTTCATCAACCATTAAGTGTTTAGCGGCTTGCTTAATCGTAGCTAGCCGGTCACCTTCATCAAAAATAATAAAGTTAGAGGGCACACCCGCGTAGTTACCATCGCGTCGTAGCAACTTAACGCAGATACCGTGAAAGGTTCCCATATAGGGCAGGAATGCTCTGTCGTCAGGACGCTGACCCAGCAAATGCGCCAACCGCTCCCGCATTTCACGAGCAGCCTTATTGGTAAAAGTAACAGCCAGGATGTTGTATGGTGTGGTTTGGCCGGTACCAACAAGATAGGCAATACGGTGTGTTAACGTTTTAGTTTTACCGCTACCCGCCCCAGCCTGAATCAGCAGCGGCCCTTCTGTTGTTACTACCGCCCGACGCTGCTCGCTGTTCAGCCCAGTTAAAAAAGTATCTCCCGTGTTTTGCGACATCTATCTATCTTACCAATAAACATGACTTTAAATCATGTAAAAATTATTAAACCATGCGCCCTAGTCACGTTAGCGTGATGTGATTACTTAGCATGTGTACCCACACCTGCTCACAAAGCTATCTTTAATTAGTTAGTTTTAAACTACACATTCCCTACATAGGTTAAACACATCTTTCAGCTAAAGTTATGGTTGAAGCAAAGAAGTGCCCAGTCTAAAGTACGTTGGTCAAAGGCTTGATACCAATGTCAAGCATCTCGGCGTCAACTGCCATATTAACTCCGACTGCTACGAGCAGTAACGCACAAATTAAAAATATACTGATAAGTATTCGTGAACGACGGCGATTTTCACTTTTAATTGGGACAAAGAATTCTTTTGCGGTTATACTTTCTTCAATTTCAGCGGTTTTGGCAGACAATTCTTCCTTTTGTTTCCGGTCTGCTTGCTTGGCACTTACTTCATCCATAAGACTATCAACCACACCGGTGTCACTTGAAGACTCATCGCTGGTTTGTTTATCAGACGCCGATTCGTCTTCTGGTTCAGAATTAGACTCAATCGAGCTATCTGATTTATCAACTATCACTGCTTCTGTGGCTTCAGTTTCCATCGCTGCTACAATATCGGCCGGAACTTCAATACGGCTTTGAGTGGAGTGAACTGATTCTTGTGTTTCTTGAGAGACGGTCACTGCATCTTCGGTAACTACCATTGGATCAGCTTTAACCATACTGCCATGACCAATAATTATCGGCCGTGAGGTAGCTCTAGCCGGTGTTTTGCCCGGAGGTGTAATGTCAGCAAGTTTATCTGAGTTATTTGGTTCGGTGTCTGTTTTGTCTGCCATGTCTATGTCTGTATTAATTTATGTCCGGTTAATACGATATGCCGCGTCAACAATACCGCTAAATTTATGGTAATTAAGGCTGGCGCTTCCAACCAGGACACCATCGCAATCTTCTAGCGACAGATAACCGCCTGCTATATGGTCGTCTACGCTACCCCCGTATAAAATACGTAATTCCTCGGCCGCCGGCGCGCCGTACAGCTCGGTTACTTGGTGGCGAATAAATGCCATGCTCCGTGCCACATCATCCGGTTTTGCTAGTTCCCCACCAAAACTGCTTATTGCCCAAACTGGCTCATAGGCGATTACAACGTGTTTAACTTCTTCCGCGGTCAAGTTGCTGAGAGCAGAGGTTACTTGATCATGAAGGACTTGACGTGCTTCGCCGCGTAGACGTTCCTCGGCTGTTTCTCCTACACAAAGGATTGGCATAATACCGTTGCGGATAGCGGCAGCTACTTTATCTCGGACATCTTCCAGTGTTTCACCGAAAAATATGCGCCGTTCTGAGTGTCCGATAATTACGTAATGTACCAGTCCGCGCAGCATAGCAAAGGAAACTTCGCCGGTGAACGCGCCTTCGTCACGTGCGTTGGCGTTCTGGGCAGCCAAGCGAAACCGGCGGCGGTCAATTTGCAGACTTAATGGCTGTACTGACAGCATACTTGGAGCCAATACGACCTCGATGTCATGGTGGGCTTTTATATGCTTATGTAACCGAGCCGTCAAAGTACTAGCCTGTGAAACATTTTCATGTTCTTTCCAGTTGCCGACTATCAGTGTTTTTCGCTGCGGTATTTTCATAGTAATTATGCTTATTGTATCACTTTGAGAAGCTTTCTAACTATCCTTGTTCGCAAGTGCTTCAACGCCTGGCAATGACTTGCCGCTCATTAGCTCCATACTGGCACCTCCACCGGTAGATACATGTCCAAACTGTGCCGTTAGCTTTTCCTGCTCAATATAACCAACCGTATCACCGCCGCCAACTACGGTATGGGGCTTATGTCCAAATTGCCCGAGCATAGCCTCCACAACCAGCTCGGTACCGTGTGAAAATGGTCCCGTCTTTGATTGAAGTGCTTCAACTTCAGTTACGCCCATGGCGCCATTCCAGATAACTGTGTTAGATAGCTGCATACAGCCGGCTATAAAAGCGCCGGAAAATGGTCCAATATCTAAAATGCTTTCATCTTTGCCTACTAAGCTGCTTTTTTTAGGTGGAAACTTAGGGTAACTCTCAATTTCGGCGATAGCATTGGTGCCCCAGTCGACTATTCGAGTCGGCTGAGTAGAATCAATCGCGTGCGCTACCACGCCGTCCTGCGGCAGGTAAAATACAAATCGTCCTTTGGCGGCTTTCGCACGGGCCTTGGCCAGGATTTCTTTAGCAAGCGGAACATCTTCTTTATCTGCCAAGCTTTTACCTATTTTAATACCTTCAGCCAGCAAGAATGTATTGGCCATGGCGCCGCCGACAGCTACGACGTCAGCAATATCAAGGAAACGATTCAAAAGATCAATTTTGTCGCTAATTTTAGAGCCCCCAATTAAAGCAAATAGCGGTCGCACGGGAGCATCCATAACTGAAGTAATCGCATTAACTTCCGCTTCTACCAGCAGGCCGGCCACACTGTATGCGTGTCTAGTCACTGCGTCGGTGCTAGCGTGCGCCCGGTGTACCACGCCAAAGCCATCCTGGACAAAAACATCAATATTTTCGGCCAGCTGGGCTGCAAATGCATCATCGTTAGCTTCTTCTTCTGGGTGAAAACGAAGATTCTCGAGCAACAACACATTGCCGTGCGGCAAATCGTGGATCATCTGGCGAGAATGCGCACCAACGCAGTCCGATGAGAACCAGACATCTTGATGTAGCAGCTCATTAAGTCGTTCTGCCACCGGTTTAAGTGAATTTGCCTTGTCGCTAGGACCGGATGGACGACCAAGGTGCGAGCACACCACAACCTTGCATTTTTTTTTCAACAAATACTTTAAAGTTGGTAGAGATTTTTCAATCCGGTAATCATCGGTGATGATGCCATTTTTGAGCGGCACGTTGTAATCGGCCCGTACCAGCACGGTTTTACCTTCGAGATCAATGTCTTTTATGGTCTTTTTTGTAATCACTGGTTGCCCACCTTTTTTACGTCTTATAGGACTCGTACCTTAATTGTATCCGTCGTGCCTACTACGCCTGGATACTGGCCGGTTGCCGAGACAATAATATCGCCTTTGTTCAGGACTTTTGACCGATGCAGCCAGTTAGTGAGCTTGACGGCCTGCATCCGGCCATCGGGTCGCACATAGCTCTTGGTACCGTATACGATTGCCAGTTGCTGGGCGGAGCGCACCACCGACGTAACGGCGATAATAGGTACATTTGGGCGACGAGCGGAAATTTGCAACGCTGTTGCTCCCGACTTAGTTTCAGCCACAATCGCTACCGCTTTAACGGCAACCGCTAAATTAATAATCGCCATGGCGATGGCTTTGCTTTTTGATACCACTGTATTGACATCAATTAAAACCGGTGAATACAGCACGTGTGACTGCGTATAATTAACAATTCGTTTCATTACTTTAACCGACTCAATTGGATATTGGCCACTAGCCGTTTCATCACTGAGCATGACTGCGTCGGTACCCAACATAGTGGCAGTTGCCACATCAGATACTTCTGCCCGAGTAGGTTCAGGTGCATCGGTCATGCTGGCCAACATTTGGGTTGCTACAATGGTTGGCTTGGCATACTTCATCCCTAGCTCAATGATTTGTCGCTGAATGATGGGCACTGATTCCGGCGAAGTCTCAATCGCCAGATCACCACGCGCCACCATAACGGCATCAGCTTCTTTAGTAATTGATTCGAGGTGTTCGGTAGCAATCCGCGTTTCGATTTTAGCAATAATTTTAGCAGTTGATCCTAAGTTAGTTAGTAACTTCCGCAAGTGGCTGATATCGTCGGCTGTTTGAACAAAACTAAGTGCTACGTAATCGATATCTTTGGTTGAACCATAGGTAATGTCTTTTTTATCCTTAACGGTAATAATATCTCCCCCAAAGTCGGTATCTGGAATGTTAATACCTTTCCGTTTAATCAAAATGCCGTTATTTTCTGCTCGTACATGGACTAGTCCATCTTTTACACTAGTGATTGTTGTTTTAACCTTGCCGTCATAT
Organism: Candidatus Saccharimonadia bacterium; assembly: GCA_963717365.1. Taxonomy (GTDB): domain Bacteria; phylum Patescibacteriota; class Saccharimonadia; order Saccharimonadales; family 2-12-FULL-41-12; genus JALQXV01. The sequence goes on along the minus strand of OY970327.1, from coordinate 52,183 downwards.
ATATATAATCGCTCACCCCGCTTCACTTTTTTAGACAGATCATACTGGGTAGGAATATAGCCTGAGCGTTCGTAGTCCTGTTTATAACCAAACGTTAGGCTTTGGCCAGTATTAACAGTGATGATACCCTCAAAATCACCAAGACGGATCTTTGGTCCCTGTAAATCCTGAATAATAGCAACTGGTTTGCCGTAGGCGTCAGCAGCTTTGCGGATCCATTTGATCTGATCATCGCGCTCCTCGTTTGTGCCATGACTAAAGTTTAACCTTAGACCATTAGCGCCACACTTAATCAATTCAAAAATCCCCTCGTAGGTACTGGTTGAGGGGCCAACGGTTGCCACAATTTTAGTCCGCTTAAAATCATGCAACGGTATGTTGGGGATCTTATTAGTCTTTGTTACCATTTATATCTAGTGTAACTGGTTATGCTTGTGTGTGCCAGTACTGTTTACCTGGAAACGTAGCCATTGTCTTTAATCCAGAAACGCCACGGCGTATCAATTGCTTGGGAAATACCAATGCGCGGCCCAGAAAGTATCTGTTTGTTAGCTATACCGGCGTTTAATGTTTTTTTAATGAACAGATTGCCTTCAAACAGTGGTTTGCCATAATCGGCCTTGCTAATACCCATAGCCTGTACCAATTTGGCGGGTCCATTGCAGAGCTGCCGGATATCATCCCGGTGCCGGCGGACTTTCATAAGTTCAATTCCTTCTATTGGCTCTAACGCCCGGATCAACACCGCCTGCCCATGCCCGGCCGGGCCGCTGACAATGTTAAAACAGTAGTGCATACCGTATGTAAAATAAACATAGGCGTGTCCGCCCGGCCCGAACATAATTTTTGTCCGTTCGGTTTTGCCCCTACAGCTATGGCTGGCCGCGTCTTCCTGGCTGTAAGCCTCAGTTTCCACGATTATTCCGGCTGTCCGGCCTTTTGAGGTTTCATGTACCAGCAAGTGTCCCAGCAGCCTAGGGGCCAGAACAGGAGCATCATCTTTAAAAAATTCCGCGTCTACCATAGATGTAATTATACGGCGCAGTATTAAATAATAGCTACTTTGACTCTACTTTCTTGGAAGCAGCAGGATTGTCTTTTTCAATCAGTCTGCCCCAATACATATACAACGCCAGTGCTGAGATTATCGTAATTCCTGCCAGCAACCGAATAGCCAGTTCGTCGGTTCCAAAGTAAGTGGTAATGCCATATATGCCAAATAACGCGACTGTAATAGCTTCGGCGATAAACGTAGGCAAAGACGCCAGTGTAGCCCGGGTTTTACTAGTAATATGGTGTTGAAGACTCGATTCAAACAGTAACATCGCTAAATACCCAAGCCGCATGAACATCAGCATACCTAGTACTCCAAAAGCCAGACTCTGGTAACTACCGACTAGCAGCGTCCCACCGGCCGCCCCAAATAATAACAACTTCAGACTAACCGGCGTATGTTCAAGCCGGTGCGCCATCCATGACAATATGGCAGACAGAATCATTCCAATTAGCATTAGTATTGGTATTGCCGTATTACTAACACCAATATCGTTGTAATAGAGCGGCACGTATTCGTCGACCGTATCAACAATGCCCATTACTAACGCCGTGCTAATTACAATACGTGCGATAATTTTAGATTTACGAACCTCCTGGAACGCCATTTTTAAATATTTTGGACGAATCGTCTCTTCCGGGTGCGGCAAGGTTTTTGGCTCTTTCGGATACAGGTATATGAGAAACGCGCTAAGCAAAACAATACTCATACTCACTGCCAGCAATGCAGTGTAGTTTGTAGCCCCAATAAAAATTGCTCCCAGAAAGCCTACAGCCGCGCCCATAAACAGTAAGCTCTCGGCGCGCCCGTATATCCGGTTAAATTGTTTTTCGGCTCCGTTCGCCTTAAGTTCATCATATAAATACGCCTGGAACGCGCCCGATCCCATGGCGTAGCCAAGACCCCAGACTATAAAACCAAGTCCGTACCCCCAGAAATTTGGCAGTAAAATCCATATCCCAAAAGCTACCGCGATAAGCACTTCGCCCCAAACCATAATTGAGCGACGCGAAAACCGATCGGCTAGTACACCCGTCGGCAACTCGCTAATCAGGGCAGTCAATGTCCAGGCCCCAAACAACAGGCTGATTTGCGCCGTGGAAAGACCACCGCGTTCCATGAACATAATGGCGTAAAACGGAAAAATTGGCATACAGGCGCTAAAGAACTGCTGCGCGTAGACCAAAAATGTAAAACGTCTCATTATTCAACAGTATAAACTAAACCAGTGTACGTCTGTTCAGGTACTATATCTGCATGACTAGATTTAGATTTGGGGAGTGTCCGCCTGCTCACCAGAAAATGCAAGTTTCTTCAACTGATTGATCTCCATGTCATCAGCCCAATCCTCTGGCAACTCTTGCAAAGCGCCTTGAACTGCCGCCAGGAATTCGTTGGCATCTTCCGCTGTTAATTCTGGATCTTGGCGATCTGGGTCATACTCACCGTATGCGGCATTGTAGATATTATCAAGCTGTTCATATGCGCTCCAGTCCCGTGACGAAAAGGCCAAGACATCGCGAATTGCATTAGTTCTGTCTAGGGCAGTTGGCTGCTCGCCGTTTGCCACTTTATCGAATATGTTCATAGAACTAGTGTTCGAAAATTCTGTGGACATTATTTTGACTGTATCTGGGTTTGTATTTGCTCTATTGTTTGTTTTATTGTTCATATTCGGATTGTATACCATGTTTACAACCCTTTCAAGTTTCCACAACTAAATCTCGTCTACTGCCACCAAAAAAGACCTCTCCGTGTCAGAGAAGTCTCTTATGGTGATCTCACGGGGAATCGAACCCCGATTGCCAGGATGAAAACCTGGTGTCCTAACCGTTAGACGATGAGACCACGAGCAGGGCTACATTGCAGTAAAGTGTATCACGTAACAGGGGCAAGTAAAAACCCCAGGTCATGAAAACCCAGGGTTTTTACCCTTTTTGTAATTCGTTTTTTTGTTTAGTAAGTTGGTTGCGAGCGGTCAGTCAGTGCTCTGTTCTTAGAACTGACTGCATGTTAGCACAAAATTGCGTTTTTGGCTAGACAGTTATCCACAAGGGATCGTTCTGGGAGCGTTGCTACAGACTAGCGCGTCGTCGCATAACCAGGTTGTAAGCAGCAGTACTTACTGCTGTTACCGCCATGAAGGCACCAGCTACGCCGGCAGGACCGGTGTTTGGCAGTTCAGCACCACCGGTTCCCTTTGGAGGAGTTGGAGGAGTAACTACTGGAGGTGTTGTGGTTGGTGGAGTTGTAGTCGGAGGAGTCGTAGTTGTAGGAGGTACTTCTTCTTTTGGTACCACAACCTTAACATCGTAGCTAACTATCACACGGTCATCCCAGCAAGCGAATACATCGCCAGAGCCCTGGACACGGCTACCGATTTTTAGGCTGCCATTGACAGATGAGTCAGCGGCGCCCTGGAAGCCAAGTGGTTTACTGTAGGTTTGTACCGAACTAGGTACCAAACTAAGTTTAACTTTTTTGCCATTAGCACAGGTCAAGAAGCCATTGTCGGTAACTTTGGCTGCGTTGCTGGCACTAATAGTACTCTTGAACTCAAACTGGTTCTGTAAAGCATTGAGAGGAGCAGTCATAGCTACAACTGCGTCACGTGTGACAGCAGAAGCATTTTCGGCTGTGTTGTAGGCTGGATCAGCACCGTTGTGAACATACGTTCGGACAGTGTAGACCTCGTCAGCAGCACAAGCGCCGTTAATGTTGTTAGCGTAGTCGGCATTGGTGCCGGCCTTAGTCTTAACACGGACGAAGTCCGCTTCGTTACCAACACCGTTTGGGACACCGTAAAACTGGTTGAAAACCGGAGTCTTAGTTGTTGGGGTACCATTAGGGTCGTACTGGACAGCAGCTGAAGCTGTGCCGCTCATGCCGACTGTTACAAGCATAACGCTTGCAGCAGCTAGGGCTAGGGTTCGTTTAAAGTTAGTTGCATAGTTCATAGTATTGAGTTCCTTTCTAAAGATCTCGTTGTTTAACAGCCGTCCGTTGGACCACATTCATCTGGTTTAGGGGGTTTGATTGGACCTTCTTCGCCGCCGCCAGTACCTGTTCCTGGGGTTCCTGGAGCACCTGGAGTTCCTGGGGTTCCTGGAGCACCTGGAGTTCCTGGGGTTCCTGGAGCACCATTTGTTCCGTTGGTACCGTTAGTACCATTGGTTCCGTTAGCGCCTGGAGCACCGTTGGCACCATTTGTTCCGTTGGTACCGTTAGTACCATTGGTTCCGTTAGCGCCTGGAGCACCGTTGGCACCATTTGTTCCGTTGGTACCGTTAGTACCATTGGTTCCGTTAGCGCCTGGAGCACCGTTGGCACCATTTGTTCCGTTGGTACCGTTAGTACCATTGGTTCCGTTAGCGCCTGGAGCACCGTTGGCACCATTTGTTCCGTTGGTACCGTTAGTACCATTGGTTCCGTTAGCGCCTGGAGCACCGTTGGCACCATTTGTTCCGTTGGTACCGTTAGTACCATTGGTTCCGTTAGCGCCTGGAGCACCGTTGGCACCATTTGTTCCGTTGGTACCGTTAGTACCATTGGTTGTACCAGCGCTGTCGTCATCTTCTGTAGTAGATTTAAATGGTGCTTTATTCTTATCACCACGCTTTTCACCTTTTTTGTCTTTGTCTGGCTTGCTTGCACCACTGGCTTCTTTTCCAAGAGCACCATTTAGAGCAGCTCGGCCTTTAAGGTAGATTTCACCACTGCCCGTTACAAGAACTTCGGAGAAACCATCAATACCTTCTGATTGACTGCCAGGGAACTTGATCAAAATACCACTTAGGGCGCGATCATCAGCTTCTGGAGAAACAATACGCGGTTGTAGTGTTGCTTTATTAGTAACTTCGTTAGTCTCTTTATTACGAACAGGTACAAACTTAATGACTGTATCACCTTCACCGGCAAAGTTGTCAGTATAGCTAACCGTCTGCTTTAAAGCATTGATAGTATCTTTCAAGTCGGTGGCAGCTTTTGCCTCTCCACCTTCAGCGCTATATGCAGCCATTCGGCTACTGTACACACCTAGGTAATCATAGTTAGGATTAACTCCTTTTTTATCTGTTGCTTGTTCTGTTAAAACAGATACAAGTGCAGCAAGTGAAGCTTTATCAGTCTTATTTCCTAGAGGACCGTTTTCGTCGCATAAGCGAGCTAGGTACAGGTCTTTCTCGGCATTATTATCAACACCTTGTTTGCTGCCAGCTTTAACTTCATCTGGCAAAACATTTTCTATGCCATATTCGTTAGCGTTAGTAGTAAAGGCTTCAAAGCCGGTTACGGTTTGGCAAGCAATGCTCGCGGCACCGATAGGCTCATTGTTAGCCTTCTCATCATTACCACAAGCTCCAAGAGCTAGTGCTGCTGATGCGATTATGATTGCAGCGTAGTTTTTTGGACCTCGTGCTGCTTCTATTATTCTTGTATTCATTTGTCTAGACATATAATTTCTCCTTAAATATCTCCCACCGTATTATTTGCTACGGATGTATGTTATGTATTATATCAAACTATTTCGTTATTGTCAAGTATATTTACTGCATGAACATATTTATTGCGGTAATGCCAATATCGCTTGCGCAATACGCTCATCAGTGTCCGCAATATCTATGCCATACGGCTTATGGTTAATATGGTCAGCCACCACGGGAACTACCAGAGCTCCAGCGCGGCGCAGACTTTCCATAATAGCTTCATGTTTTTCCTGAAGCTGGGCGTTGTACACGGCCAAGTCAGACGGTTTATCGGTGTTTAGCTCGACGTCAGGAGCAACCGGGCGCGTGCCCATATCTTCTGGAATGTTGTAATCTAACAAGTGGTCTACCTTTATGGCAATTGCACCTTTTAAGCTTCCTGTAGGTAATTCAACACCTTGGAAATCGCTTAATAGTATTGTTAAGCCGTTCCTTGATAACTTCTCGGCCGCGGACAGAGCTTTGGAGCGATCCCGCGATTCGATAAATTCATCTATCACACCGTCGCCGAGCTGTTCGCCAACAAGATGACGGCAAGCAATGTTGCCAATGCTGCCTTCAATTGCATCTGCTAACCCGCTTGCAACTAGCTCGGCAGTGTTCCGCTTTACTCTTGTAAAAGAGGGCAGTTCAGATCGATTAGTAAAGTCAGTGACCATATTAATATGGACCGGTTTATTTGGCAGTACTCTTGTTACGTGAGGCTGCTTGAGAGCAACTCCCATCACAGACAAAGGGTTTACTGAGCCTGGATGGTGCATTGCATAGTCAAAGGGTACATCGCCCATAGTTAAACCAGGGACGGCAGTTCGGGCTTCACCTGCAAAGTGCATACCAAAACTGTATCGGTAGTTTGCTTCAAGTTCTGCGAATGATTCAGCTGTTTTAGGAAAACGAGTCATTATATAACCCTTATTGCTTTTTAAAGCTGGTTTTAGATTAATTTACCGATAACGGTTTTAACCGCTTCTTCGGTTTCTGCTTTAATATCGGCAGGTTTGCCGGTAGCTAAGATAACGACGCGTCCAAGCAAGGCGAACTTAATGCCTCGTTCAATTTGAACTTCGCCAACCATCGTTTTGCCGGCAAAAGCCGTCAGTGCTTTGGCATTCTTTAGGGCGTGCTTGTGTAAGCGCCATGCTTCTTCACCGGTGTAATCTTCAAGGTAATTTTCGGCTTTGATGGCTAGATCAGATAAGTGGTCTGCCTCGTCATCGTCTATCCCAATTGCATCTGGGTCGTTGATAAGCTTACGAATAAGCTTTAAGTCAGACAAATCTATAACTTCATTCATAGACTCTGGATCTGCCTTCCACTGACCTTTTGCAATCATGCTAAGGGCAGCTTTTTTCTCCTCAGGTGACATGGTTTTTCCAACTAGCACACCAATACCATGGCGGGCAGCAAAGGCATCGCTTGGCTTAATACTGCCCTGACGTGTATCGGCGGCGTTCATCGTACCAATATAGGCAACGAGATCGTCAAGCGGTACTTCGCCCTGACTTGTTAACAGTACGCCCTCTTCAATGGCTGACAAAGAAGAGTTTTGTACATAAGGGTTTTGACGCGGGGTTTCGTCACCAAAGATCTTACGGGTAGTTGGCTTAACGATACCTTCGATAATAACAACTTCTTCCTCATACTGATTGTTGCCAATTTTTCGTTTGGTTCGGACTTCGCCGCCAGCAAACTGCTGCTGGGTCATGTCCATCATTGGTGGGACAAAAGCGGTATGCTCGGCATCAACGCCACCGATAACTCGGGTACCGTGACGTCCCAGCATACTTTTACCGCCTGCTGGAGGACCAGCTAGCATCGTTGCGTTACCGGTTGGGGGAGCAAGCAACATGGCATCTTTTGCTTCGCGGTCGCCAATGGCGATTTTATCTAATTCCGCACTACCTCCTCGGTAATACTTGGTTGATAAAGTACGTGCATGTGCCCATTCATCGTGTAGTGCGTAATGGCCATTGCCATTTCCGTTTGCATTAGCTGGTGTCATTTCGGGGGTTATGTGTGGTTGTCTCATTATAATTCTCCTTCTTTAGTTGTATTCTTTGATCGTCTGGCAATTGGGGATCCATTACGGTTAATCAGCATGTTGCGGCGATGCGGTAATAGGTAGCCTGCATAAGCAACGGTACCTATGGCCGCCATAATCGCGCCCCATTTAGTACCCTTTTCTGGTGCTGCCTGATTACTAACCGCCTCAGATACTGTTTCGGCAATTTCATCAGCATTACTGCCATTGCTTGCCCAAATTTTGCCGCCGGTTCCTTCGGCCACTTTCTTAAGACTGGCTTCTGCGTCATTGGTAATCTTTTCGTCGGTAGTAACTACAAACACCTGTGTATTGGTATTATTAGCTTCTTCAATTACCTCATCGGCTTTACCGATGTTGTTCCGGCCGGTTAATACAACCATAGCGTTTGCTGGTTGACCTGTTGTAGTATTCTGGTTATCTAGCGCTATTTCCCTGTTAGCCGTAGTGAAAGCTTCCTTCATGTTGGCACCACCTAAGGCATCAATCTTTAGTACGCCGGCTGCATCGGATGGAAATATAGTACTGGATTGTGTCACTTGCGCACTAAATTTTACGTCTTCTTTTTTAGCAAAGGCAGCAACCACTGTATCAATAGTGTCGGCTGGGGTTTTTTCGGATCCTTCAGAACTTAGGTCAGTTAAACCGGAGCGGTCAACTAAGCCGTGAACTTCACGTTTTTCTGAATCGGCTGAGGCACCTGGTGCTACCGCATAGCCAGCAATACTACCGGCAATTGCTAGTGTTACTGCAAGTGGGCCAGCTAATCGTCCAAGTCTTTGTCTCAGTGGCTCTGTTTGAGCAGTAACAGCTTCAGCGACTTCGCCGTTAGCTTCGCTCCACCGCTGTTGCTTAGAGGCAATGCTATTTTGAACCTTGCTCTCTGCTAAGACACCTAGGGCTGCGCCGGTTATACCGCCTCCTACTATATAAGGAGCGGTGACTAATGCTGTTTCGATAATTGCTGGCATAATGTATACAATATAACACGGATGTTCTTTTTTGTCAAGTATATTGGCCTGTATGTTTTTGGGTTTTCCTCGACATAAAAGAACCCCGTTATAGATACGGGGTTCTTTATTCTTCTTTCCGAGAGATCCCGGGAGAGCTACAATTTTGCTAGATCAATTTGCGGCTAGATATCCAGTAGTAGCCAAGCGTACTAGCGCCACTTATCAGCAATGCAGTCAGTGCTACACCAGCGGGGCCAGTTGCAGGCAACTCGGCTGGTTTAGGTGTGATAGTGACCGGAGGTGCAGGTGGTGGCGTTGTTGGCGGAGGGGTCACTGGTGGGGGCGTTGTTGGCGGGGGTGGAGTAACAGGCGGAGGGGTCACTGGTGGGGGTGGAGTAACCGGAATTTCGACAATCTTTACGTCGTAGGTAACAATCACGCGGTCGTCCCAACAGGCGAAGACATCGCCAGAACCCTGGGTGCGACTACCAATTTTAAGGGTTCCGTTAACAGATGAGTCAGGGGCGGTTTGGAAACCAAGTGGTTTAGCATATGTCTGAACGGAACTTGGTACCAGACTCAGTTTGACCTGCTTGCCATTACTACAGGTTAGGAAGCCGTTGTCTGAGACGCTGGCTGCGTTACTGGCACTAATAGTACTCTTGAACTCAAACTGGCTGTTAGGGGTGTTTAGCGGCGCGGTCATGGCGACTACAACGTTATGGGCAATGGCAACACCGCCTTCAGCTGTGTTATAGGTTGGATCAGCACCGTTGTGGACGTAGGTTCGGACGGAATACACTTCGTTAGCGGCGCAGGCAGCGTTTACGTTATTAGCGTAATCGGAGTTACCACCGGCTTTGGGCTTGACGCGGACAAAGTCAGCTTCGTTGCCCACACCGTTAGGTACATCAAAGATGTGGTTAAAAACCGGCGTTTTAGAGGTTGAGGTCCCGTTTGGGTTGTACTGTACGGCAGCTGAAGCCGTACCCGCCAGGCTGGCGGCAGCCAAAAACACTGCCGCGGCGGTAACCGCGAGAGTTCGTTTGAGATGAGTTACAGAGTTCATAGTTTTTGAGTTCCTTTCTAAAGATCTCGCTTAGTTACACACGTCTATGTTGCAGTCAGGGTTTAGCGGCGGTTTGATTGTTGGGGGTGGTGGAGGTTGGGGGGGAGGGGGTGGACTTACCGGTGGTGGTGGAGGTGGTGGGGGCGGTGGATTGTTTGGTGGTGGGGGTGGTGGCGGCGGAGTGTTACAGTTTTCAAAGTCAGGGTTGCATACATAGGGTGGTTTCATCGGTACGGGTGGTTTTTTAGTCAGTATTACTACTTCTTCACCTTTACAAGAAACTCTGACTTTTGCTAAGGCGCTGGCTTTGCCATTGGCTTCGCCAGCAATTGCGGCGGTAGTTTTACCACGGCCCTTGCCTGTTACAAAGGTACGGGCGTAGACACTACCGCTGGCTGATGCTTCGGCTACGGCATAGGCGCTGGCACCGGCAGTTTCACATTTTGCAACAGCAAAGGCTTTAGCTTTGACTTGCAGTTTAGTGTGGGCAAAACTTCTTACGAAAACCACTGGAGTTTTAACAGAATTAGAAGGCTCAATAAGACGTACTTCGTTATCGCAGAGTACCCGAATTAGCTTGCCGCCAATTCTACATACGCGTGACTTTCGGGTATCTTTACCGAAGACTTCGCCTTTGGATACGTTGCGGCCCTTGTTCCAGAAGACAGGATGTTCTGTACCCTTGCCGACGTCGAAGCAAGCTTGCCTTGCTTCAGCTCTTCGTACAGCTGCTTTTGGGGTACCACTGGCGCGCATATTTTCTAGAACAGTAATACTACCGTTAGAGACAGACTCGGCCGATGCTTGTTTATTACCAAAGGTGGCGGTAATTTTAAGGGAGGGAGCAGGTAATGCGAGGTCTGGCATGACATCAGCTTGCGCTACTGCTTGCTCTGGTGCGGATCCCATACCGACCGCAACAGCGGCTGCAACAGCTACACCGCCATAGATTGCTTCCCGTGCGTTGCTGAGTGCATTTCTAAATTGTTCCAAGCGTGCCTGCGCGGTTAGTACTTCCCCTTGTCCTGTCATTATGTTTCCCCTCTGGTTATTTTTCTCTATTGCCCCACACCTCTTTGTTCGTTACTGCCAATAATCTGTTCTTGTTACACTATATAACATGAGATTATTTGTCAATAATATTGAATAAATGCTATACAAACCGCATTATGCGGATATTCAACAGTAGTGACTGTAATTTTTCTTACAATCGTTATCTTCACTGGTGACATTACTGGGTAGACAGGTGACTTAGCTTTAAGCTCAACAAGAATTACTTTGACGGAGGTTTATCGAACTTAAAGCCAAAGGTACTTCCCTTGCCTTCAAGACTTTCAAAGAGAATACTGCCTCCTTGGTCGGTAATGACTTTTTTAGCCATAAATAGGCCAAGGCCAGTACCATCGGGTCGAGCTTTTTGAGCGTTTTTAGCGCGATAAAACTTGGTAAAGAGGTGTGACTGCTCTGTTTTTGGGACGCCCATACCGTCGTCTTTCACCATAAAATAAACACTGCTGCGGTCGGTTCGCAGTTCAATTTTGATGGTTCCGCCGGCTGGCGTGTAGTAAATCGCGTTATCGACAAAGTTCATAACAACTTGGCGAGTTTTAGTTTCGTCCAAGTCCAGAATCGGAAAATTATCAGGCTTATTGAATGTCAGTGTCAATTTCCGTCCCTTGGCCACTTCGGTTAACTGAGCCAACTCCCCTTCTACCATATCAACCAGATCAGTCGGTGTTTTATTGATAACAAATTTACCCGTTTTTAGGCGGGAGACGTTTAGTAGGTCGGCAATCAGGTACACCATCCGCTGGGAGCTGATGAAGGCCTGGTTTAGCAGCTGTTGCTGGCTATCGCTGATTTTGCCAGCATCACCTTCAAGAACCATACTCAAGTAACCTTTTACCGATGTTAGAGGTGTTCGCAGTTGGTGACTAGCCATACTAATAAACTCGTCTTTTGTTTCATCCATGGCCTTTAGTTTTTCATTACTTTTTTGCAGTTTACTGGTGGCATCGTTAACTTTTTTCTGCAAGGTAGCGTTGAATTCCTGAATTTCCTCAAACCGCAGGGCGTTCTGGATGGCAATCAATAATTCGTCAGCAATAATATCGATGATTCTGACATCTTGTTTGTTATAGACATTGCCGCTCTTTTTTTGGCCAAGCATCAGGTAGGCAATAGTCTGTTCTTTTGAGTAAAAGTTAGCTACTAAACGGACTGCTACCCCAACGTCATTTTTTAACAGCAGCGTTTTTAGTTGTTCTTGCCCGGCTTCTAAGTCGTCAACAATGACTACTTTTTGGCCATAACGGTCGAGTTGTTTCATAGAGAGTTGCAGGTCGGTCTGGCTAAATTTTTGGTTGGTGTTACCGATTGACCGGGCTGGACCGGCATCTGTTTCACCGATGCTAATGAAGCAATATTGGGCTTTAAGATTATCTTCAATAACCTGGGAGGTATGTCTTAGCAAAATACCAATCTCGATGTTCCCTACTAGGACTGTGTTTAGTTCATCAAGAAATGATTGCGGATCGTAAGCATCACGGTAGAACAAGCGGTTTGTTAGTTTATCAAAGTACAATTTTATCGGCGAGTAGGTAACCGCTGCGATGACAAGCAAAACAATCAGCGAAAAATCTTTAATAAACCCGCTGGATCCTTCGAATAAATTAGCAGTTAACCAATATGTCGTGGCAGCATATCCGGTCACAAGAACCCCGAGCGACAATACGTATGCTACTGAACGGGCTATTACTAAACGGACGTCAAATAATCGATGTCTAATAATTGCATATGAAACTGAGCCGACATACAGGAGCGTGAAAACAGGGCCTAGCCAGATATAGCCATAGACACCGAGTATGGGCAGAGCCAAGTTAGTAAACATACCTAAACCACTCGACATAATAACGCCAAACAGCGTATAGGCGATCTGGGAACGTTGGGTACCTTTTAGTAACTGGTATTTCTTGTACAAAATAAGGTAGGTAGCCATAAACAAAATAGAAAAATAAGCAGCATAGAACAAGAAACTGCCGGTGTGAGGAGTTACGCGGTTGAGTGGTTCAGTTATTTCGATGTTTGAGATTAGTAAATTCAGGTTAATTGATAACGCAATAGTCCAGCTAGCTACAACCCCGAAAGCTGTCAGGAGTATATAACGGGACACTTTACTTCCCTCTGGAAAGGCAATCGAAAACAATAGTATCCCTACCGGTATCATAGTAGGTGCTATATAGAATATCTTGGCGGCAAGTTCAACTACTGAAGAATCTCGGGATCCAAGCATTAGAATTTCCGCGACAGACCACAAAACTATGCCGAGTATGGCGATCGGAAAATACCAGCCATACGATTTTTTATGAGTACGCGAGAAGATAACCAAGCCCAGGATAAGGTTGATGAGGGAAATAATTGCTATGAATGTGAGTGAAAAATGCATAAACTGCTAGCGGTTAACTTGTAACCATAATAGCAACTACGCATCTGTTGTGTCCAAGAGGTAATTCAGATCTATCTGTTAGATTTGAAACTTTAGTAACCGGCGTACGCTGAAGCTGGAGTGGAGGTGTGCAACAGGTTCTTAGTCTGTTTTTTACCAGGAGCAGTAACCGGATAGCCGAATGCCTGAGGATACGCCACGCCTACGCCTGACTTATGACGGAAAAGCACGCCCATTAACCGCGCCATACGTGGTGTAACCGCACTGCAGATAGCAACTTTTTCTAGCACATTCCGGACAACTTGATCAGGTAAGCCACGGTTTCGCATGTCTTGTGCGTACAAAGCTAGCGTAGCTCCTTCAGCTTCACATCCAAATAAATCTCGTTTTGAGTCATACATGGTGCCATAATCGAAGTCATTTCTGACAATCAGTTTTAGTGTGTCATGCCCGATTGGCCAGGTTAATAAGGCATCTCTTGCTGTTACCTGTTTACGATCAAATGCGGCTGGCTGACCATCGTCAACTACTAATTTATCCTTCATATTTATCCTGTGATGAGCTTCATCTTGGAGATCTATCTGACCGACAATTGCCGAGATAATAATATCGCTTTTGTCTATAAGCTCCGCACCATCTTTTGCAGCGATAATATTGCCATCTTGAATGGTCTTTAGAACCCGATCTACCTTATTTGCACTAGTGTCAAACACACGCAGCTCTGATCCAGGAAACTCACTCGCTATTAGATGTGCTATCGAGTAACCAATTGAGCCAAGACCAAGCATACCGATTTTTTTAATAGCATCAGCGCTGACTAGGTTATTCTCTACGGCCGCACGCACAGTTTCTTTAACAATGTAGGCTGTACCGCCGTGCCCATTGGTAACAATCACATTCGTATTGGTAACGCTTTTACCATAATTGGTAAGCGCTGGAATGACGGCACCGAGGGCTACTATTTCAACACCCAGCCGTTCTTGGGCAAAATCGACTGCATCATTAATTTTAGGTCGAGCAATTTTTAATGTTGCCCTTGGACTATGCTCCATGTCGTTCAAGTTATCGGTATAAATAGGAGCCATTACTATATAGCCTCGTTTACCGTCCGCAGCACGTTCATATCGGTCAATAATCAGCGGTGGAAGTCCTACTAGCATGTCTGCGCGCAATTCGTTTGGTAAATAGCGAAATGCAGGAATAGCACCTTCTACTTCTTTGCCGTACTCTGGCCTTTCCCGTGATAAACGGACTGGTACTACAAAAGCAAACGAACCATCGGAATCGTCGTGGACCCTCCCAGTATGACTTCGTTCGCCGTACATAGTGAAAGCGGAATCGACAAAAGCATCGGTAGTATCAAGTTCAACCGCCGGAATTTCATCTCCAAAATTTTCACGGAGATAGTTTACTAAGCCACCAATTTTATCATGTATAGTTTCTTCTGAATAATCTGCAGCGTAGTCGGGTACTTCAGGCAAGATAGCATGTTCTGTCAGCCAACTACGAACTTTTTCCTGGATTTCCGTGACACGGCTAACTTCTAGTTTTGGCGTTATATTGCACAGCTGGCGCAGAGCCATATAGTCCTCAAACTGAATGGTACCTGGAGCTAACTCTGGGGTTTCTACCAGTCTCAGCGGAGAAAGCTCATGCCGATATACTGCGTCCGCTTCTATAGGGTAGACACTCATACATTAACCCCCGTTAAACTGTTACCTTGAGAAGCTATTTTATGTACTAAGTAACCGTCTTCTAGGTGTATGATCCTGCTGGCACTGGTCTGTTCGTGGCTAATAACAATAATGGTGGTATCTTTTTCTTCTGCCAGATCCTCTAATAACCAATTCACTTCTTGTTTTAGCTCTGTATTCAAAGCTGAAGTTGGCTCGTCAAGTATTACGGCAGCAGGATCATGAGCCAGCGCACGCACAATTGATACGCGCTGCTGTTCCCCACCGGATAACGTGCCGGCTATACGGTCTAATTTGTCTTCTAACCCCATAAGTTCTACGAGATCTGCCAGATTTTTTTGGTCGACAGGCATTTTTTTCTTACGGGCGTTTATGGTGATGTTATCTAATACGCTCATACTTGAAAACAAATGAGGAGCCTGCGGCACATAGCCGAAAAGGGTACCACGCAATGTTCCGCGCTGATCTTTGGTAAGGTCGTAGATTGACGTTTCATTATAATATACGGCGCCTTGGGCGGGCGATTTGTTGTCTATACTTAGTCCGACAATGTAATTTGCCAGTGTAGTTTTGCCTGAACCAGATGGGCCAGTGATTGCAACATGTTCTCCGGGATGAATCATTAACGAAACATCGGTCAATGGATGCTCGCTGCCGACTTCTACGCTCAGGTGGCGGGCGGTAATAACCATTTCGTCTTTAGGAATTGTAGGGCAATATTCTCGTTTGAACATAACGTTAACTCCTCAACTCCTGAGCGGCATCCATATTCTTAATTGTCCGCTTGGCATTTACATTACTAATTATACTTACACCCATAAATGCCGCAAACCCAGCGCCTAATGAACTAATATCAGCTGGCTGATCTAACCCAAACTGCGATGAGTTTGTCATGGCCGTTAAAGCTATGGCCGGTATAACTGCGTAACCAGCGGCTTTTACTCCTGTATGAAGAGATCTGATGCTTTCGTCGCGACATATTTCCCGGGTGTCCACACCATTTAGTATCATGGTGGCAATTTCTTTGCGGCGGCGCATTATACTTGAACTGCGCATATACGTAACACCGGCTATACCAGTACCCAAAACAAGCAGTATTAGCTGCATTTCAACTGGTTTAACACTGCGATCCCAGAATTCACTGTAAGCTTTAGTCACTTCATCCAGTTCACGAGCTGAGTAGTCCATGCCTAGGTCATCCATTTGTGCTTGAAGTTGTTCTTTAGAATCAACGCCAATTACCATAGCACCGCTATAGGTACCTTCGTCAAAGATACAACCGTGTAGCTGCTCTAGTGAACCAATAACTGCAACACGGTCCAGCCCGGGAGCGATCTCGATTGTGCCGGCTACTTTGGCAGACTTGCCTTCAACTTGGATTTTATCTCCTTTTTTGGATCCCAATTGGCTACCAACAATCACCGAAGTATCTGAGCAGCCGGCATTAGTATTACTTAAATCAACGCCCATACTTTTTTTAATAGTTTCGTTAGGCAGCGCGATAATTGGTGCACTAGAGGGATTATTCTTTCTTGAAGGATCATAGACACTTCCTAATTCAGCAACAAAGGGCATAACTGAAGTACTGGTGCTGTTTTTACTAACAAGCATTGGATTGAAGGACTTGGTAAGCGTGGCTATATCCTTTTTCTTAATTTCGCTATGGTTAAATGGGATCACTCGTTTGTGTTGAGTAATCATTAGCGGGTCAGCTTGCGGCCCTGTTGTTGAGACAAGTGATGATTCGGCTAAGATTCTGACCGGTTCATTGGCTCCCTTGCCTGCCGTGTCGCCAAGACCTGATGAAATTGCAACAGAACTAATTATTGTGGCAGGCAACACCCTGTAAGTTATCCCTGACTCTTTGGTTGCGGCTAAGTAAGTGTAAGTTGCGGCTGTAATGTCGCTTCGCTTGCGAGCAACTGCCAGTCCGCCAAAAGCAACCAGTCCGCCAAGTAATGCATAAGGGCCGATGCCGCGAAGCAAGTTATTGCCAGCAATTAAGGCTTCCGTTCCACTTGAACTAACCTTGGGAGTTACGGTTACCCCAATATCGCCGACTTGTTCCATTGCGCCGCCAGCTTTATCCGGCAAGTCATATTCAACGGCAGCGACTGTTCCGCCGACTATGCTAGCGGCAGCTAGGGCTCCAGCAATCATTCTTCTAGATTGAGAGAAGCGGTTTGAACCAGTCATAGGGGCGTGACTAACCGATCCCTCGGATGTAGGGGAAGCTGTTGGTTTTAGCTCTGTCCTCTTGTTTGTCATACTAAAATATAGCCGCCCTTATATTACTAATGCTTAAATTATTTTGTTTATTATAGTTTATTTTCTGTTTTATGTCAAGGTTATTATATGATAAAATTTCAATAAAAAACGACCTGGCCTGATTGATTTGTTTGGGGCTAGGTCGTATTGGTACTGCCAAGTTGCTAATCTTTATTGCTAAAGTTATACTTAAATTATAGTTCAAAAAACCAAAATGTAAAGTGTTACATGGCATCAAAAAAAATTATTGTCATTGAAGACGACAACCAAATTCGAGCAATGTACGCGCTTAAGCTGTCAATGTCTGGTTATACGGTATTTTCAGCCGAAAACGGTAAAATTGGTCTAAAAATTTGCGAGACGGAGCTACCCGATATTATCTTGTTGGATTTGCGTATGCCTGTTATGGGTGGTGAAAAGATGTTGCAACTGATGCGAGAACAGGCATGGGGAGCCGGCATTAGGGTGATAATACTTACTAATATTAGTAAGGCCGAGGCACCGATCGGTTTACGATTCCTCTCTGTTGACCGTTACGTCGTGAAGGCTCATTCGACTCCTAAAGAAGTTACCGCCATAGTTGCAGAAGTGCTTAATATCTAGTGGTGTGTTCAGTGGTAAAAAATAAGTCTATAGGCTACAATTAACCCTAATGAACAAGGTAGCAATAATAGAAGATGACGCTGCGATATCGCAGATGTACCGCATTAAGTTTGAGGCCGACGGCTACAAGGTTGAAACGGCCGAAAACGGTGTGCTTGGCTTAAAACTTATTGAGAACATGAAGCCGGACATTATCTTATTAGACCTAATGATGCCAGAAATGGGCGGTCATGAAATGCTGCGTGAGCTAAGAAAAACAGCGTGGGGTAAATCTATCAAGGTAGTAATTCTTACAAATATGGGCGAACAAGAGGTGCCAGAGGGTATTCGTGAGCTGGGAGTCTGTGAATTTATATTGAAGGCCGATATGACGCCACGGCAAGTCGCCGAAATCGTTAAAGAGCAGTTAGCGGCTTAAAAACATGAATGTGGCTATTCTTGGCTATGGTAGTCAGGGTGTTTCCGCGCTTGAATATTGGCAGGGTCAGGGGCATACAATTACTGTTTGCGATCTAAATGAGTCGCTAGAAGTACCGGAAGGGATCGCAACTCAACTAGGTACGGACTACCTGCGAGAACTTGGGAGATTTGATCTGGTAGTGCGCTCACCGTCTATACATCCACATGATATTCTGGAAGCTAACTCTATAGAAATACTTGAAAAAGTCACAACTAACACTAATGAATTTATGAAGGTCTGCCCGTCACCCAATATTATTGGCGTTACGGGAACCAAGGGCAAAGGTACTACCTGCACGTTAATTGCGCAGATCATAGAAGAAGCCGGACACAATGTGCATCTAGGAGGAAATATTGGTATCGCCCCGTTGGAAATGCTTAAAGCAGACATAAGGCCTAGTGATTACGTGGTGCTCGAATTAGCAAATTTTCAGTTGATTGATATCAAATATTCACCAGTCTTGGCGGTTTGTTTAATGATTGAACCAGAACATCAAGACTGGCACGCCAGCTTGGAGGAGTATGTGACAGCTAAACAACAGCTCTTCAGATGGCAGAAACCGGGTGATATAACAGTATTTTATGCCAAAAATGAGCAGTCTAAAGAAGTTATTTCAGTAAGTACAGGCCGACACATCCCCTATTACGAAAAGCCCGGCGCCGAAGTGATTGATGGTAATGTGATGATTGCCGGAATTAAGATATGTGCAGTTAATGAAATCCAACTGCTGGGCGAACATAACTGGCAGAATGTCTGCGCAGCGGTAACTACGGTATGGCAGATTACTCAAGATGCTACAGCGATCAGACGAGCTGTGCAGAGCTTTAGCGGCTTGCCCTTCCGCCTAGAGTTTATTCGAGAGTTCAATGGCGTGAAATATTATAATGACTCATTTGGTACCACTCCAGAGACAGCTATTGTAGCGATTAAATCATTTAAACAGCCGAAAGTAGTTATCTTAGGTGGATCAGACAAAGGTTCAGACTATAAGGAGCTAGCGCGAACCGTTTTAGAAAATAACGTGCGGGCAGTTATTGTTATTGGTCAAATGGGTCCGGTAATAGCAACGGAGCTGCGTAAGGCCGGTTTTACAGATATTATTAATGGTCCTGCCACTATGGAAGCCATAGTTATCGAAGCCCGCACACAAGCCAAGCCCGATGACATTGTATTATTGTCAACCGCTTGTGCCAGTTTTGATTTATTTAATAACTACAAAGACCGTGGAGAGCAGTTTAACCAAGCCGTGCAATCACTCGCATAAGCTGCCTGATAACTGCTTGTTCGGGCTGAATGACAGCCGCGGTGTACAGGGCAGCGACATCCTTGATGTCTTCTTCAATCCAATGATAATGGGTACACCCCAGGACAATAACATCTGCGCCTTGCTTGCATAGTAGTGTTACCTGCTGGCGTATACGCTGGTGGTCAATGTCATCATGTTCAATCATATATGCCCATTCACTACAATCCGGTTCCAGTATTTCAAGGTGCTGGGCATGGGTAGTCACGAGTTCCTGGTAACGCTGGCTGGCTAAGGTTGTGGGGGTAGCGCAGACGGCAATAATATTGGATTTTGTCTGCTGGCTGGCTGGTTTTAGCATCGGTTCGACGCCGATTAACGGAATTGTAATATTGTTCCTCAGTTGTTCAATAATAGTTGTAGTAACGGTATTGCAGGCAATTACAATTACGTCGCAACCTTCATTTACCATAGTTTCTAATATCGGATTAACTAATGTGCTCAATTGTTTCGGTGTTTTAGTACCGTATGGAATATTTTTTCGATCTTCAAAGTATAGTACAGCGTGCTCTGGCAAGGCAGCTTGTACCGCATTAGCAACGGATTTCCCACCGACACCTGAGTCGAATACGCCTATCTTCATGCTTCTTTAACTTGGACAGCAGTCTGGGCAGCCCGGATGACATTTTCGAACAGGGCACAGACAGTCAGTGGGCCAACACCGCCTTTCTCTGGAGTGATAGTAATGTTGGGAAGTTTACGGATATCCGGGGCAACGTCGCCAATTAATCCATTATTATCGGTGGCAACACCGGCGTCCACAATGACGACGTCTGGCTTAACCATATTGGCAGATATAAGTCCTGGTTGACCGGTGGCACAGACAATAATATCAGAGGTTTTAGCCAGTTCGGTCAGATTGTTAGTTTTACGGTCGGCCTTATAGACATTGTAGCCGGAAGTTTGCCACAGGCGTGCCAGCGGCTTTCCGACCAGTCTGCCCTGCCCAATAATTAGAATTTGCTTGTTCTTCAACTCGATATTATAACCAGCCAGCAGCCAGCTAATCGCTAGTGGCGTGGCCGGATCAAAGTCAGTCTTAGTGGCCAGACCGTCAACATCTTTGTTAGCTGCAACCGTATTTAAAATTTCTTCGGTTTGTTGTGGATCCGGCAATGGCAGCTGCACAATGATACCGTGAATCGCGTCATCTTCGTTGAGTTCTTTAATACGGTCAATTGCCTGGGATTGATCAATCGTGTGTACGGCAACACCAACCAGCACGTCTTGGCCATAGCCTTGCTTGAGCTTCATATAACTATCGACCACTGGATCGGGATTGGTCCGAATAATGGCTAGATGAGGGATAGTATTATGAGCTTGACGTAGGGCACGAACTTGGCGCGCTTGGCGTTCTTGAATAAAGCCGGCTAAATCAGCGCCGTTGAGTGATTTCATACCTCTTATCATAACGCGGTTGGGCTTTCTTTTGGTAAGTAAAGTGTCATTACTGCATAATAAAGGCTATGGACAGCGCATCCCTACTTGAGTCATTTGGTTATTTGGTTATTTTTGCCTGCGTATTTATTGAATCAGGCGTAATATTGGGCCTGATCCTTCCGTTGCCTGGTTTTTCCCTGTTATTTGCCGCCGGCGTGTTTGCTGCCACCGATAAGTTGGACTTGTTGACTATAATTTTGGTTGGTATCGCTGCAGCTATTTTAGGCTACGTGGTTGGATATCTGACAGGAGCAAAATACGGTCGGAAATTATTTTATGAAAAACAAACTGAACGATATTTTACCGCCAAACAAGGTAAAGCAACGGAAAAATTCATGAAGAAATACGGCTACAGCACGCTGGTTCTGGGCCGCTGGCTACCAGTGGTACATAGCGTGGCACCTTTGATGAGTGGAGTAGCACGCACACCGATCGTACCGTTTATGATTGCCAACGTTATTGGAGGTATTTTATGGGTGCTATCTTCAAGTTATCTGGGTTTTTACTTAGGTCGAGTTATACCAAATGCCCAGTATTATGTAATTCCAGTGGTTGTGGCGTTGATCATTATCGTTAATACAGCTTACGGCAAGCGAATAGTTAACCGATTTACTAAGAAAGTCGAAGAGATGTAAGTCTTACGAAATATGCCAAGAGTGTTGTGAATTGTTGTTCTGTTGCTTTTCTAACAGAACATAACCGCTATAGACCATATGATTGTAAGTGCAATATTGCGTAACAGAGAGGAGATTTATGTCAACAAAAGATCGTGGATTCGCATCGATGAGTAAGGAAGACCGTTCACGTATTGCTCGCATGGGTGGCAAAGCCAGCGGCAAGAAAAACAAGAAGACCTAGCCTTACGTAATTTAATAGCTATTCCAGCAAATAGAAAAGCCCCGTGTCAAACCGGGGTTTTTCTATATTAAACTAAAAAGTGTCAGGATCGGGACCAATTCGACGCTCTTGATTTAGTTTATCGATCCGTTTCATTTCTGCGTCACTAAGTTCAAAATTAAAAATATTAATATTGGATTGAATCCGTTCGGGGGTTACTGACTTTGGAATAACAATAAAACCAGATTGGATATGCCAACGTAGGATGACTTGGGCCGGCTCCTTGCCGTGAGCATTAGCAATGCCACTTATTGTCTTATTTTTAAGAATATCGCCGCCTTGCATGAGCGGGCTATACGATTCAATTGCAATACCTTTTTCTTCACAATAAGCCCGTGTTTCAAGCTGAGTAAACAGTGGATGTAGTTCAATCTGATTTACAGCTGGCACAGTGACTGCGCTAGCCAGCAGTTCTTCAATGTGTAGTGGCTTAAAATTTGAAGTGCCGATAGTCCGAACTCTGCCTTTTTTATATAGTAGTTCCATTGCCCGCCAGGTATCTTTTATTTTATGGTTGGCAGGTTTTGGCCAGTGGATCAGATACATGTCAAGATAATCGAGTCCCAGTCGTTGCAGACTTTCATCAAATGCGCGGAGGGTGCTGTCATAACCTTGGTCGTCGTTCCATACTTTGCTGGTAATAAAGAGTTCCTCACGCGGGATGCCCGAATAGGCAATGGCCCGGCCGACACCTTCCTCATTGCGGTAGATGGCAGCCGTATCGATTGACCGGTAACCAGCCTTAAACGCAATATCAATTGTCTCTTCCACTTCGCGGCCATCTTCTACCTTAAACACGCCAAGGCCTATTTGGGGAATATGCATGCCATTATTAAGCCGCTTTGTTGGGATGCTAGTTGAGAGATCCATGAATAACTTTCTTTTGGTTTGTATTACAAGTATATGCTGTTGTATTAATTATTACTGGCAGATATTTAACAGCCTGCGATCTTTAATCTATAGACCGAGCGCAATTAATGAGTCTGAATATGAAAAGTATCGCGAAACGACTGGGCTTTACTGCAAAGATAAATAACTTCACTGGCGATTAAAGAGTGATGCCGGTAGTACCGCTTAGTTTTTAGCTATTTCCAGCGTTTGGACGCGCGTAACCATACTAGTGTCAGACCATATACACCCAGCAGAGCTGAAGACGCAATAATTTCGTAGGTGGCATACGATTCTATGTAGCCTGATCCCGCGTTCAGCACTATTAAAGGCGTAACTATGTTCATTAGAGTCCAGCATATTACGCCGGACAGCGCTATAAGGACACTTTCAAACGTACGTTGAATAACCGTTAACGGGCGTGGATTAAGCGCGTAAGCGACTAAAAATAATAGCACCGGGATAAGTTCTGTTGCAAAAAAATAACCATAAAATCCACCTATAGATGGGTTCTCCCGGTACTGTGAAATGCCCTGTAAAGTCATAAATGTAAATTGCAGTGTGTACAGAAAGATAGTACTTCCAATAAAGAGTTTCTGTATGCTGGATGGAACATAGTATTCTGGATTTTTGTTAGTCTTCATACCATGAATATATCACATAAAAACATAACCATATTAACTATTGTTAATTTGATACAATACTATCATTTTCTTTTACCCAATAACTCCCTAAGCGCATTGCACATTTAGATGTTAGTGTCTTTAGATATTGTCAGTTCTACGGCCTGACACTAGCACATTTATGTTAGGCTAGCGGATATAGTCTTCGCCAATTTCAATCCGGGTTAGCGCTATCCTGCCGACTAACTGTTCTATGACAGGTTTTTCAATTATTAATTCCTCATCGGGGATAATGCTGACTGTATTAGTAAGCGCGAGCTGCCACGCGTCAATTAAGACTACCCTCGGTTCCAAGGTAAGGTCTATCAGTCCCGACACTTCCCTGCCACGCCGTTCAATTTGTTGCCATTCAAAACCATTATTTATGAGAGACGCAGTTTTCTGATCTTTTGGTAGCTCAGTTATATCCACTATTTGCCGACCAGCGCTACACACAATGGGATCAAACAGGTAGACATAGCCTTTTTCACCCACAACCTCAGTGGCAGCCATTTCGGTGAATATTTCTACGCTGCCTATATGATCATCGTTCTGGTCGGGGCGTTGATAGCCAATCTGTCTTTTTCTGAGCGTGCTGCGGTTACTAATTGCCATCCACAGTGCCATCCAGGCATATGACTCATTGGTGAGATATATTCCGAATATATTTTCAGGATCCCAACGAGACTCGGCGATAGTGGCGTGAAGATGGTCTACTGGAAAGTTTTTACCGTTGGCCCACTTTTTTCCATAAGCCAGTTTACCATTTAGTGATTCTATTGATGTAACAGATGCTGATTTCATACTGTAATACTATCAAAACAAAACGGATTCCAGGACAGCCTAACCTGAATTGCTTACACGGGCATTGGATTATTTATCCTAATATATTACATGTGGTAATTTTTTCGGATTAGCCAGAAGAAAATTCTTTCAGGTAATAGCTTTCTTAAGCCAAGCAAAAGAGGTGCTGGGGCGCCAACGACATAACGTAGTTTACGGCTCTCATCATTGGCAGCTTTTAAAATAGTCCGGGCAACTAGCTCTGGCGATTTACCTTTAGCACCTGATCCCTTAGAAATTTTCTCGGCGGTGCTGACAAATTCGTCATATCCAAGTTCGGATGGGGGCATCACGAACGTGCGGCTGCGGCCGTAAAATTCGGTGCCAATCACGCCCGGTTCAATAATTTTTACTTTGATTCCAAATAAGCCCAGTTCGTAATTCAACGATTCGGAAAAGCCTTCAACCGCCCACTTGCTCGCATGGTAGGCGCTGTACAGCGGAAACGTCAAGCGGCCTCCCATAGAAGCAATCTGTATAATGGTGCCCTTCCCTGCGGGACGCATTACCTTGATAGCTTCTCTGGTTATGTTCATCAGTCCAAAAACATTTGTTTCAAACTGCTGGTGGATTTGTTCGTCGTCCATAGCTTCAAAAACACCCTCTAGACTGTAGCCAGCGTTATTAACTACTACGTCAATAGTTTTAAAATCTTTTAGAACCGCCGTAAATATCTCTTCAATACTTTTTTTGTTATTAACATCCAGTTTGTAGACGTTTACGTTGGACCATTTTTCAAACAGTTTCTTTTCACCGCTTCTTGAAGTAGCCGCGACTTGCCAGCCAGCGGCTGCGAAGGCTTCTACGGCCGCCTTGCCAATGCCGCTGGAAGAGCCGGTAATTAACACTGTCCTAGTCATTAGCCCAATATAGCACAACTACTAATTGTATCTTTACGTTATTTTGGGACTTGAGTATGGAGGAATGCTAGCTCAACTATGACTGTGGAGTCCTAAATTGAAGCTGCTGTTTTAATTCTGGATCTAAGTGAGACGCAAACAATACTTGAACGAAATTTAAATCTGTTCGGATAGTGGTAACAGTTGCAATGGTTCTTTCTCGAATTTGTAACTCGGTGACTCTGTCGTTTGTTGCGTTTGTTTCTACGGGAGTTTCGTTTTCCCTAATAAGTTCGCGGCTTCGGATATTGCACCACTCACGTGATTCGGGAGTAGTGTATCCTAATAAGTTTACGATACTTGAGAAAAATTCATCCTGTAATTCTTCGACTTTAGCCCCGTCTTCAGGAGCACACACAAAAGTTTCTGGCGTAACCGGAAATGTATCTTGTAATTCTTTTCTTGTTTCGGGGTTAGTTCTTTTATCCATGGAGTACTTGAGTTACTTCTTCCAATATCTCAATTTTGTATTAATCAAGCAAGCAATAGCATAAACTCTCATCCGTATTTGCAACTAGATTAAGACTGACAGAGTGCATACATCGGCTTTCCTGGTAAACGTTTTCTAAACCCTGATCTGGCATGAGCGAAATTTTTATCTTGATGCATATTAATCCAAGGGTCCATCCAGTAATTATTATGTCGAATTAAATAGTGTCCTACTGGGTAACGTTTTGATCTTCTAATTAAAATAATCATTCCTTCTTTGTAATCTATCTTTTGATCCAGTTTTATGTGCAGTCCCTTGTATGATTTACCATAACGATTTAACTCACGCACAAAATCTTTCACTATAAAACGGTTACTTTTAGCTTGGGGTTTGCCTAGGAATTTGGCCGCTTCTTGATATGAAATATCGCACGCAAATGCAAAGCAAGAGATGCCGCATCCATAACCCTGCTCCTGCGTAATACTTTTTCTCATGTATTGTAGTTTAGAATTTATATTTTTATTAACAAGCGTAAAAGTGTCTTCGGAAATCAATTTTTAGAGCTATTATAGACACTATCGTAGTTGAATTATAGTTTTTTGCGAGTCAGCCGATAGGTAACAGCCGCTGTAGTACTGGCTAGAAGTAACGGGATACCCGCAATGAACGTCCAACGCACTGTAGTATTTAAAGCATAGTTGTTATTGTTGAAAGTAGTTAGCGCATCTGCCGTAAAAACAATGACTATAAAAGCAAACAAAAAAATACTTAAAGCCGTTAGCAGCAAGGTAGTCTTTATGTGCTTGGCCATTGTACTTTTATTGAGACGGATCATTTTCAGACTTATAAACGCGGTACAACAAATTACGGTTAACACTATCAGGATTAACAAGATAAGCTGACTTGCCCGAATCGTAGACTCATAATCGTTAGTTATCTTGTAGCATACCGCGGGAGAATAAGGCGGTAAAACGAAGTCTCTATCAAGGCACCTCTCGGCATTACTAAGGAAAAGCCATGTCACAATAGCCAAAGCTACTAATGCTAGTGAGATTTTACCAAGCGTGGTTGTTAATGGTTTCACTTGTAGTTTCATCAATTCCATAGTAGCAAAAGTAGAAGATTACCGAGAATTCTTTGATGGTTCTTATGATTGTAGGACTATCTATCATGCAGTTGCAACCAAATTTGTTGCTCAACCTTCGGCCATCATCTGGGATTGTCTATAAGCTACGAGGTAATGTCGTCTAGACAGTGAATGTTTTCTTTTGCCTATACCTGATGTGTATGTTGGTGGATTGTGTACTCCGCCGAGTCCATAATTGTTTGCTTCCTCGTGTCGCTCGTTCCTGATTCTATGGAGATGCGGCCCTAAACTTGCCGCAAAGTCACGGTCTTTCTTAATGCGTAATAGATGCGTTATTCCGGTTAAACTAACCGTAGCTGGTACGACTGCTTCATCCCTGGCTATTGCTAGAACCTGGGGCTCAGTGAATAAGTCATATGCCGGTAATAGGAGTGGGGGAGCAGGCCGGCATATTCCGGGTCTTTCAAAATATCGTACCACGTGTAAATATCCGTCAAGGGGCCCCTTTTGCACTTGCCCAATTACAAAGCCACTTTCAGCTTCTTTCCCATATAGCGAGAAGGCTACCGGGCTGGCGAATCTAAACTCCTTCGGACTTAGATATTGTGAATGAGACATATATAAGTTATACAATAAAATGTACTGGAGGGCCAGGAGGGACTCGAACCCTCGACACCCTGCTTAAGAGGCAGGTGCTCTAACCAGCTGAGCTACTGGCCCTTACGGTTTTAACTAGGTTTTTTAATCAGCTGGTGAGAGCGCAGTTTACTATTTGGCAGTAAACTGCGCCAGCTAAGCTACTGGTCCTTGTTTTGTTACATATGGTGCCCGCGGCACGATTCGAACGTGCGACACCTGGTTCCGAAGACCAGTGCTCTATCCAGCTGAGCTACGCGGGCATTCGATACATTATAAACTATATTCGGTTCAGCCGCTTGTGGGTACGCATTCTATGGCAGTTTGAACAGACGATTTCACATTGAGCCATTTCAGCTTTGAGCAACTTAATACTGCTACTGCTATTAATAAGCCGCGCGATATTTTTTGCTTTATGCCAGTATGATCAAAATCCATCACGTAGTAAGGATAGTGTTTATTACAATCTTTGCAAGGTACAGATTCTTTAATAGCCCCTATCCATTGACACAACTTTTTCTTACGTACTACAGCCTTATCGATATAAACTTGTCGATTGGCATAGTAGTGACGCCTGATTGCTGCTCGTTGTTTCTCGATATCTTTCCAAGGCATGCAAAACAATATAGCATATAGATATTAACGAATTATTAAGCTCGAGTATTTAATAAAGTTTATCTCTTATGAATATTACGATCTCTACCAAGCAGAAGCGACAAATAGTCGATATCACCGGCCAAGTTGAGACTATGCTCAAAGATGACGGGTTAGCGCATATTTTTATTAAGCACACAACTGCTGCCATCATGCTCGCCGACCTTGATCCCGGAACCGACCAAGACTTTTTGGATGCGTTTAAAGCGATGACTCCGGGCAAAGACTGGCAGCATCCGCATGATCCGGATCACTTCCCAGATCATTTATGGGCTTCGATAATAGGTCCAGACGAAACAGTACCATTCCAGGATGGCAAACTATTACTGGGAAGTTGGCAACGCCTAGTTGTTGTGGAGTTTGACGGTCCGCGCGTCCGTCAGGTTGAACTAACAATTAGATAGACATATTTTTACCGTGTAATGACTCAGGAGGGCGATGACTTGTGCAGACTTACATTCGACCGCTCTATTTTCTCCGAAGTTAGGTCAAACACAGAATTTGCAGCGTCATGGGCTTTGTTTATAAATATAATATCAACGTCATGCGGCAGTCGACTATTCCCCTGAGCATAGAGCGCAACACTTCCACCAACTGCATATGGTACTTTGGCAGCATCAAGTCTTGCTAACACACTTGCGTCTTTTGGAAACATAGAAATTGCTTCTTTGAATCGTTTTTAGGTCAGTTTTCATACGCTTAAGTATAAGCCATGTATCATCCGTTCAGTTCTAACTTAGATTGAAAAGATTTACGGATATTGACTTTTTCTATCATGTATTATAGAACATAGTTATGCCCAATTCGATAGAACAATTTGATCTTCATGATTTATGGTTAGCAGAAGCTGAGAGCCTGGCAGTGCCACAATTGTATCTTGATAATATGGAAACTTTTCTTGGTGATATGCAAATTCATCACGTTGGTACCTATGAACATTCAATGAGAGTAGGTATGCTAGCCCCAAAAATAGGTAAGTTTGTGGAAGAGCTAGAGGTATTTTCACCCAGAGGTTTGTTTTACGCGGGTACCATGCATGACATAGGTAAGTTAAAGACCCCGAGCGCACTACTGAGTAAGACATCCGGTTGGACAGAAGAGGATGCAAAAATCCTTAGACCTCATCCGTTTGACAGTTACGAAGCCCTGCTTCAGCAAGGAATGGTAGTTACTGCCGGAGCAGTGATTTTGCATCACACGTTTCAACCGAATGGATATCCTTCTGAAATTCCTGCTCCAGATGCGCAACTTCCAGAACGTATAATTGAACTTATCCCCGTACTAGGCCGCGTTCTTGCGTTATCGGATTTCTATGATGCAAGCCATCGCAAAAACTCTGCCGGGTCTTTATCTGATGAAGAAATACGATCTAAAGTATCTGAAGCGAATCCTGACCTAAACGATCTTATTGACACGCTGTATGTGAAGGGTGTTTTCAAATAGGATATACGCGCCATAACATAAACGTTAGTTGACATCTGTTTGTTATACTGTGCGCATGATTGAAGCTGTAATTTTTGATATGGACGGGCTACTGATTGATAGTGAGCCGCTGTAGCAAAAGGGCGAACTGAAAATGTTAAAAGACTGGAAAGCAGTAATCATTAAAAAGGGTCTGCTATAGTTATGGGCATGAAAATTAATAAAAAAGTCAGGCTCAGCTTTTTTATAGTTGCCTTGCTCGTTGTGGCGATTGGAATTGGCAGTGTTATTGCGTGGAAGTTGCAAGACACAGAACCAAGGCGAGTTCCAAAACAACAAAGAGGTGACAAGCCAACAAGTACATTGGAAGATAGTTTTTTACTTAATGAAGTCTATTATGATTGCTCTAAAAAAATACATGGGGAATGGGTGGAAGCAAAAGTTGGTCAGTTAGGTGGAGATGGGTACTACTTTTACCCTGCAAGTCAATCGGAATATAGAAAATATTGTCGTGAAGGTGCTGTGATTGAATACCACGCAGTACTCGATGTTATTGGCCGGGATGACGTTAACAAAGTGATAGAAAAGCATGACACGACTCAAGCCTGGGTCAAAGCACTTGGCCACAAATATATCCACGACACAAGTTACATGGACCGTATCTTGCCTGCCTATAGCAATATGAAGATAGATTGCGTAATTGTGGTGCATTCGCCTGAGGGAACCCGATTCTTCTTAGAAGATGGGGATAAGAAGCACGAGTATGTTGAAGTGCCTGCGGCAGAGTTTTTGACTTTACTCAACAAAGCATCGGACGCTGATGTAAACGATTTTTGGCTCGGGCTGCACTAAACGTTACTTTTAGCGAAAGTGTGTAGAATGTTATTTTTTAGCTAGTTTAGGTCGAGCATACGACAAAAGGGCAACTAACAAGCCCAAACCGCCGAGGACAAGCGCGGTGTTGGCACGGTCTTTGGCGTCGTCGTTATTATTGGTTGAAACGACAGTTGCGCTGGTATCTTTGCCAAGATCATTTACTACTTTGGTTACCGAGTATGGCTTAACGGCTTCATCACCTTCTTTGGGAGCTTGGTCCCAAGCAACGATAGTGCCGTCAGAATAGGTTTCGTAGGCCTTCCACTGCAGTTCGGCTTCAGCTGCGGGGGCTTTGGCGCCAAAGAAGAAATCATCGCGTAAACTGACTGGGACTGTACCGCCGGCGCTAGTCCAGATGATTTCAGTTACTTTGGCTTCCTCACCGATACCTTCTTTTTTAAGATTAACGGTCCAACCTGGTTTAGCGTTTGGCCGGGCGGATTCAAGGCCTTCCGGAATTACCAAGCGAACGCCAACTACTTCGGCTGTTTCACTTTCGTTTGGAACTGACACATTAAAAGTTTGGCGGGCAGCTACGCCGACTTGATTTGGTTGGACCACCACGTGCGCCAGAGCACTGACCGGAAAGGCGATGACTGCGAAGGCCATAACTGCTGTAATTATTGAAATTTTCTTAAACATGGAGTCTCCTTATCTTATAAATATAGTTTAAGGTGTTAAGAGGTAGAGCGCAATTGTACTTATCAGAGGTAATTATCTTACTTAATCGGTGTGTGACGAACGTTTTTCATCATATAATCGCAGACTGCAAAATAAGTGTTAAGATCGCTAGACTCCAATGAACTAAGTTGCTCATTGATACAAACTTCTATTTTTTTCTCAACGACAGCGACCTTCATACTGCCCTGGCCTGTTAGCCGAATTTGTTTACTGCGTTCATCGTCGGGAACAGGAACAGATTCGATAAATCCCTTCTTTGTCAGCGAAATTTGCAACGTCGTAATAAATGGCGGCCGCACACCCAGGAAATCGGCAAGCTCATTTGGACGCATATCGCCAGAATTAGTAAGCTGACCGAGCAAGGTCCACTCGGAAACAGTCAGCCCATTATGTCCCAGGCACGTTTTTAGCAACTCGTTAAAAGCTCGCTGGCCACGATTAATTAATAAACTTATTTCGTAAGATTTTAGCTCAGTGATTGCAGAAATAGTAGGCATATTGGTCATCACTCCGCGTTCTTTGTTATTTTATACCGTAAGCCGACTACCAGTACAATTATGGCGACTAAAGCAACTATAAGAAGAGCAATTTTCTTAGTTTGACCGGAGTTAATGGTACTAACGCCCTGCTGGTTCATCCCTCGTTGAACGCGAATATCATAGCTCAATTCAAACGAATCAAACGCTCCAGTAATCTTTGGAGCTCCAACCGCTTTTACGGTGTAGACATCACGTGCAGGGAAAGTAAATTCCCCTCCTTCGGACTTGGTAAATGGTTGATCGTAGATGGTCTGTCCAGCCCGATCAATTATTAGCCGACAGTTACAGTCCTGGGCTTTGAAACGATTGGTTTTATCTTTAATTTCGAAATATATACCGCTCTTTTCGCCCGCTACCGGATCGTCGTCGGGATCAATATGCAAAACCGCGCCAATACTTCCCGCTGTCTCTAACACATGTGCACTGACGTTGGCAGTCAACAGAAAATTGCAAAGACCAACCGAGGCCAGAGCTATAATTACTATTTTTTTCATCATGTAATCTCCAGATTAAACGGTAGTGTGTTTGTTTCCGTGACACGTATCAATCGTAAATAAAGCGTGTACTGTCCGGCAGGAGGTGGATCTTCATCGCCAATTGGCAGACACTGAATAGTCTCACCCACTTGCTTAGTAAGTCCGTGGTAATACATATATGTTTGCTGGTTAACTAGGAAGCATTCGGTTGATTTAAGTTCGGTTAAACTAGGCGTGATTGTAAAATTAATAATGGCATTTCCCGCTATCAGCTCATTAAAAGATATCTTTTGTTGGCTAATTTGAACTGATCTGCCATTAATAGTTGGCGACGTCTCAAACGAAATATAGGGCGTGTCTGTTGAACTTGAGGAATCACTGGTGTGATCATTGTGGGCTTTGATAGTTCCTAGATCAACGTTGCTATTTTTTCCAAGTAGAAAGCCAGTACCTAAAAACAATAGATGTAATACGACCATGCCAGCAACTCCAAAATGTTGCAAAACGGTAAAACGTTTTTTTAACCACCTGTCCAAGCGCACCGCTTCAAGCATAAATAAAATCAATACCGCAACTAGCGTGATACGGGCAATGATGTTCGAGCCATAAGCATAGTGGGTTCCCAGCATTACAATGTGTAGCAAAATTGCTAAGCTCATGACGTAGATTAGGCGGTGCAATCGTTTCCAACGAGGGAAACCCATCTTCTCGATGACTTTATCAAAAGACGTGGCTGCCATAGCCGTTAAAACAATTAAGGCTGCAAAGCCGAGCAACAATGCCACATTGTAGCGAGTGGAAAGAAAAGTAAGGCCAGAAAAGCCGCCGAGCTGTCCAAAAAACGAAATCAGGGCGTGCAGCAGTGCGAAAAAGAACGCACTGACGCCAATCGCTCGGCGCAGATGCAAGTATTCAATCTTACCTCTCATTGCTGGAAATAGCTTAGTGAGTGGCGCGGCTAGCAGGGCGAAATACAAAAAGATTAATGAGAAAAATCCGTAAGCTTGTTGTAAGCGAATAAGTCGCAGGTCGCCGGCAGGCAACAGCGTCCATACCGAAACCAACGTCATAATAGCTAGCAGCGCGCTGCCACAAAGCAGCCAAAAACGATTGTTTGCCAGCAAGCTATAGGGCTTTGCTGCCACCTTTGAAGTAATTTTTTTAAGACTCATTTAGATATAATTATACGGTTTTCCATCTTGTAATATACTACACTAACTAAACTAAATTAAACATGGTACTATGCAATTACTAAATAGCAGCTCGTTTGGGCTTATAATTATATTTAGAGGAGGTTAGAGAATCATGAATAAAAATATCGTTGGAGCTGGGGTCGCGGTGGTGGCGGTGCTAGTAATTGTAGGCGTAGTCATGGCTAATAAGCCGGAAAATACTACTACAGCAACCTCAACCACCCAAAACTCGTCTAGCACTGATATGGGCAAGATGGAAATGCAGCAAGACTCAACATCAAACGGAGAAGAAGACCTAACCGGTCAGACTGAAGTAACGATGGATATTCAAAACTTCATGTTCGCTAAAAAGAGCATTAAAATATCCAAAGGCACAAAAGTAGTCTGGACTAACCAAGATAAAGAACGGCACAATGTATTCAGTAAAGATTCAGGCGGACCTCAGGGCGAGCTGTTAGCTAAGGGCGAAAAATTTGAATATACCTTTGCTACCGCAGGGACATTTAACTACAACTGCGAACCACATCCGTATATGAAGGGTGCTATTAGTGTCGTCGAATAAAACCGTTGGCAAGAAAAAAACTTCTGTCGCAAAAAAGCCAGTTGAGAAAACCACGGAAGTGAAGCCGTTGTTGCTACTATTGCCTGCCTTACTGATTGGCTTTGTAATATCATTTGTAATTGTAAGTCGGTTGAACGACAGTCCCGTTACAACCAGTGCCGGAGCTGTCACCATCGATGGCATAACTATTCATAACGTAGATGTACATAGGGACAATGACCAACCAATTGATTTACTGGTTAACAAAGGTGAGTACGTGCAATTTAATAGCAAAGACGGTGGCAACCATCAAATTGTTCTGGGCGGACATGGTAGTGATCACCACGGCGGAGAAGGACAAATAGATTCAGGTGTCTTTAAAGCCGAAGAGGGCTATCGGGTCCAGTTTAAAGAATCGGGTAAATTTAATTTCCACGATAATCTTGACCGCGACTATACTATTACGATAATTGTATACGACCCTTCGAAAAGCGCCGAAGACAATAAAATTAAAAACTAGTCAGCGATCGCTAGGTGCGAAATATCCAAAGATTCAGCATCGACCAAGCACTGACCGCGGCGGCTACCAGATACTGGGCAGCCGTAAATGGTTCCAGGAAGAAACAAGCCAAACCGGCGGCGAGATTCAGCATAGCAGCGAACCAATACCAAGTTGACGGTGAGTCAACCAAACCATTGAGCGCGTAGCCTGCTGACATAACAAGCAACCAGAAGGCACCAAGATAGGGAATTATTTCAGCCAAAGAATCAATCCTAAAAGCCAAACCGGAAACTGTCATACCAAACAAAATTGGTATAAGCCAAGCCAAGAAAATATTGCGCATGGACTTAATCTTCAAGGGCATGGCCTTGAACATATAACCTAAGCCAATTACCGAGAGAACAAACCAGACCGCGTTAATATTTTTCATCTGATAGTAATGGGTAGCGACGAAGCCAACCGTTACTAAAACGGCCCACAACAGATACACCCGTGAGCGTGTATCACTTATCAGGAATTTAAAATCCAATGTATTGTTCATAAAAGGAATAGTATCATACATAATAAATCACAGACTAAAAGGAGCGTATATGCGCGTAGAACTTGATCACGTTGAGGATATTGCTGAAAACATTAAGACGTTCTGGTTTAAACCGGAACGTTCGCTACGCCATACCGCCGGGCAATTTATAGAATTACGAATTCCGCATGATAATAAAGATAACCGAGGTGATAAACGCTGGTTTACGCTCTCCTCATCACCCACAGAGCCTTTAGTATCAATAACCACTAAACTAGCCCGTGAAAATGGTAGCAGCTTTAAACAGGCCCTCCAGGCCTTGGATGCCAACAGTGAAATTACTATGTCCGAAGCTATGGGAGACTTCGTGCTACCGAAAGACGCAACGATTGAGCTAGTATTTGTAGCGGGTGGCATTGGCGTAACCCCAATGCGCAGTATGATCAAGTCTTTGCATGATACTGGAGAAAAACGCTCAGTCATCCTTATTTACGCGGTTGCTACTGCCAAAGAGTTTGCTTTTGTAGATATATTTAAAACAGCCGGAGTAACTTTTATACCCGTAATCGGGCAACCCTCTCCTGGCTGGAAGGGTGAAACCGGCCGACTTGATGCCGACCGTATCATTTCTCTGGCTGACGGCCATGAAAATAAATATATTTACTTGTCTGGGCCAGAACCAATGACTGAAGCACTCTACAAGGAGTTAAAGGGGCTCGGCGTGATTAAAAAACATCTAGTAACCGATTACTTCCCGGGTTACACCGAAATATAGAAGTCTCCCGTGCGCTACTTCACGTTATATTCAGTACTATAGTTGTGCTTCATAATTATTTCATTAAATTTTTATGAGATGTAACTATAGCCGCAATCATGGTGTAAGCAATTAAAAAACGCCTGACTGTCGCAGGCGTTTTTTTGGCTGTATAGCCAGTAATAGGACTCGCTAAAACTTGTTAGGGCTTTGCTTAACGATTGCGCCGGCAATAGTGTCGGCAATAGTTTTGGTGATCTGGACACGAGCACGGTCTTGCGCGTCGTAAGAACCAGCGTAATCACCGGCGCCGTGCTTGTCGACTGCTTCTTTCAGCAACCCAACGTGCTCGCCTACCACCTGGGCAACTACCTCTTTTGGCAGATTAGGATTTGCACCGCTTAAGAAGGCTGAGATGGCTTCTACGTAACCATTCAGGTTTTGTACGGCTTTATCCATACCGGCCTGATCGCCGCCCTTAGCTGCAACTGTGTAGTCAACGAAGAAACCAATGTGGCTGGCCCAAATTTCTTTGAACTGTGCACCGGCTGGTTCGCCGTAAACGCTGGCGATGGCTGCCGACAGGTTATCGGTATTCTTTCCTAGCGCGCCGGCGGCGGCCATGAACTGCGGATCACCGTCAAAACCAGCCCGGGTAGCCGCCGCGGCCAGGTCAACGTGTTCTGACTCGAGGTTATTTAGCGCTACACGAAGATCGGCTGCTTTTGTAGCAGTAGTTGGAACTGCTGATTGGGATGTTTGAGTGGTACTTGAGTCGTCATCTTTATTGCTACTGATAGCATATCCGGCGACTCCACCGATTACGGCACCTACTACTAGTGTAGTGATAGCCATTGTAGTTTTACTGCTTTTTTCCATCGAATTCCCCTTTATATAGAATTAGACCATTTGATATTTACTTTACAAAGTAAACTATATCATATAGTATTATTGATATATGCAAAAGTCAACTAGCAGTAGCGATAAGGAGTTTAACCTGGGAGATATTACCACCTACCAGGCTGGTGTTGTTCAATCAACTGCCTTTCGTGTTATCAATAAAATTACCACTGACCTTTTGAAAGAACATAATCTTAGTACTATGCAGTGGTTTATCATTGGAACTATTTATGATGCCGGGGGTAATGGCATCAGTATTACTGACCTTGCAAAAAAATTAGATACCGGGGTATCGTTTCTAACTAACAGCATTAACGTACTGGAGTTAAAAGGTATGGTTGTGCGCAAAGAACACCTTAAGGATAGTCGGGTTCGCCTGGTCCAGCTAAAGCCTGCCTACAAGGCAGAGTGTCTTATTATTGAAGAAAAAATGCGTCAAAAATTGCGCGCTAAATTATACGACCGAATTACGCCTGAAGATCTCAGAATATATATAAAAGTATTAAATCAGCTAGCTACTCTGGAAAAGCCGAACAATAAATAGCTAGTTACTGATTTGGGTTGTTTTGGTTATTATCCGGAGAGGATAATTTTTTTTGCCCATGCTGATCGTGATGCTTAAGTGTATTTTGCAGCACTTCAATGACTTTTTCGGCATGCTCACGGCTCATACCAACCCGGCTGACTGGCACGGGCTGGCCATTACCGGCCTGTTGCATAAACTGCATAACTACGCCGCTTTCGGTGATAGTAGCCTGCATGGAATCGGTGTACACGACCCGGCTGTCGACCGGCATAAACATAATAAATTGTTTGGCCAGCATGTCTTCCATAGCGCCGGCAAGGTTACCGTCGGTTTCACGCTCGTCTTCTACTAAATCACGCAGATCCTGTGCCTGGTCTTCAGTGAGTAAAAAGTGTCCGATTAACATATCGAGTACTTCGGCGGGAGGAGCAATTTTTCCAGATTCAAAGGCACGAAGCATTTTTTCATCGATTTCAAGAGTGTTTGACAGGTCGGCTACGGACTGCTGCCATTGTTCGCGGAGAAACTTAAGTCTGGCTCCTAATGCTACGTATCGGTCGTTGTTATGTGTACTCATAGTCCTACTAGAGTACGCCTATTATCCCATCGATTCAAGTTAACAGGGATTTAGCCTTACTGCGAACGGCTGGTGGGTTATAATAGTGCTAACGCTATGCAGATAAACCCTCAAACAAACGTATCGCTTAAGCAATATTCAACAATGCGGCTCGGCGGAAACGCTGCCTTTCTAATGGATATAACCAGTCCCCATGAAATTGGACCGGCTATTGATTGGGCGGACGCACAAAATATTCCGGTAATTATGATCGGTGGTGGCAGCAATATTATTTGGAACGACGCCGGCTTTAACGGCTTAGTAATGGTCAATAAAATTGCTGGCTACGAAATACAAGACCAGGGCGAACAAAGTTTTTTAATTGTTGGCGCTGGCGAACCATGGGATAGCGTAGTTGAGCGATGTGTGGCCCAGGGGTTGGCTGGGATTGAGCAATTATCTCTGATTCCGGGTAGCGCTGGTGCTACGCCGATCCAGAATGTTGGTGCTTACGGGCGGGAAACGTCGGAAGTGTTGGTATGCGTTCAAGCGTATGACCGGCAAGATAAAAAAATTATAGTTATTCCTAAAATTGATTGCGGCTTTGGTTACCGAACCAGCCGCTTTAAGACAACCGATAAGGGCCGTTTCTTTATTACATCAATTACCTATGCTCTCACAAAAAATCCACCAATGAGACCTTTTTATGACTCTGTAGACCGCTATCTTCAAGAACAAAGTATCAGTCATCCAACCTTAGCCCAGTTGCGTGATGCCGTGATAGCGATTCGTAGCAGCAAACTGCCCGACCCGGCCGTTGTGGCCAACTGCGGTTCATTTTTTGGAAATCCTATTATTGGCACCGAGCAAATCAACCAGTTGGTTGACCAATACCCTAGCATTAAATTTTGGCAAATCGATGAAGACAAGGCTAAGGTTTCGGCCGGTTGGTTGCTTGAACAGCTCGGTCTAAAAGGTTATCACGAGCCCAATACCGGCATGGCTATCTGGGATAAACAGGCACTCGTATTCGTTAATGAATCAGCCCCTAATACGGCTAGCTTAATCGCCTTCCGTGACGCGGTTATGGCAGCCGTTAAGACAAAATACGGTATTACTCTGGAGCAGGAACCAGAGCTTATTTAGCTGTCGCTGGGTAGCGGGAACTGCAGGGCAAAATCTTTAACTTCTTTAGCTAGTTTATCAAGCGTGTTTTCTTCATCACGGCTGGTAATTGCCTGGTGCATCCAGCCAGCGATGATTTCCATGTGCTCTTCTTTCATGCCACGGGTAGTGATGGCGGGCGTGCCAAGACGGATGCCACTGGGACGGAACGGAGGCAGAGTGTCATTTGGAATAGCATTTTTATTGAGAGTTAGGCCAATCCTATCCAGAGCTTTTTCGGCAACGTCGCCGTCGATGTCAAAAGATGTTTTAACGTCGGCTAAGATGAGATGATTATCTGTACCATTGGTAACAAGCTTAAAGCCACGCTTCATCATCATTTCGGCTAATTTCTTAGCGTTCTTGATTACCTGATGGGCATAGACTTCATATTCAGGCTGTTGGGCCTCTCCAAAACAGACTGCTTTGGCAGCAATAGTGTGCATATGCGGGCCGCCTTGGGAACCAGGGAAAATGGAACGGTCAATCAAGGTTGGCAGATTTTCAATAGTTTTCTCGGGAGCTTTCATTGGGTTACCAACGGTGCCGTTGCTCATGATAAGACCACCGCGGGGACCGCGCAGTGTTTTATGCGTGGTACTGGTTACTACTTGAAAGCCGTAGTCAAACGGGTTAGGCAACGCCTTGCCGGCAATTAATCCAGCAATGTGGGCCATGTCAGCCATCAGGACGGCACCGACTTCCTGACCAATAGCGGCGAACTTGGCATAGTCGAGACTGCGCGGATAACCGCTAAAGCCGGCAATGATCAGCTTTGGCTTCTCACGTAGTGCTACATCACGCATTTCTTCGTAGTCAATCTCGCCCGTTTCTACATCTTTGATGCCGTAGCGGACAAAATTATAGAGCTTAGCTGATGCAGTTACCGGATGACCGTGGGTTAAGTGGCCGCCGTGGTCTAGTTTCATGCCCATTACGGTGTCGCCAGGTTCAAGCCAGGCTTGATAGACTGCAATGTTGGCTGGGGCGCCGGAATGTGGCTGGACATTAGCGTGATCACAGCCAAACAGCGCTTTGGCGCGGTCAATAGCTATCTGCTCAATTTTATCGGTATTTTCCTGACCGCCATAATAGCGTTTGCCCGGGTATCCTTCTGAGTATTTATTGGTAAGTATGCTGCCCTGGGCCTTAAGGACCTCGCGGCTTACATAGTTTTCGCTGGGTATTAATTCCAGGCCAGCGCGCTGGCGCAGTTCTTCGGCATGGATCAGGTTGGCAATTACTGAATCTTTCATGGTGTTTCCTCACTTGTTTTAAAGAGTTGTGTAGTATATATCGCGCCTTTGGAGCACATTTCAGAGTTGAAGAATATATAGTACAAGCTAGATCATTCCCCTATTGTAACTGACCTTTGGCGTAACTGAAATAATGTATTTACTCAAAAATCATAAATGATATAATTATCGCTACATGATTTCAACAAATGAAAAAATAGGCCAACTAATTTACCAAATACGGCAAGAACGTGGTCTCACTCAAGCAGAATTTGCCCGTCGGCTCGGTACCAGCCAGAGCGCAGTTAACCGGATAGAAAAAGGGCGGCAAAACCTCAGCCTTGATACTTTGGGCCGGATCAGCGACGTCTTAAACAAGCAGATTATCAGCTTGGGTGGCGGGGCGGTTAATTTAAGAATTGAAGGTGGCCACGAATTAACGGGTACTGTTGAAACAAAAGTATCAAAGAACGCAGCGGTTTGTCTGTTGTTTGCGGCGCTTTTAAACAAAGGCACCACTCGGCTTAAACGAATGCCAAGAATCGAGGAAGTAAACCGCCTAATTGAAGTACTGGTAAGTATGGACGTAAAAGTGCGATGGATGGCTAACAATGACCTAGAAATTAAGCCGCCAGAAGTTTTGCAGATCCAAAAAATGGATAAAGCAGCGGCACGTAAAACTCGCAGCGTCATTATGTTGCTTGGCCCGCTGATGCATTTGTTTGATGAATTTAAAATTCCCTACGCCGGTGGTTGTAAACTGGGCATCCGTACCGTCCAGCCGCACTTATTTGCGTTGGAAGAATTTGGGGTGGACATCATTGCCAGAGCCGAACACTACCAGGTCAACGTTACCCATAAACAGCCAAATCAGGTTGTTTTGTACGAGTCTGGTGACACCACCACCGAAAACGTTATTATGGCAGCTGCCCGTAATACGCATGAGGTTACGATTAAAATGGCTAGTGCCAATTATATGGTGCAAGATCTTTGTTTCTTCCTAAAAAAACTAGGTGTTAAAATTGACGGCATCGGTACCAGTACGCTCAAAATTCGCGGTGTCAAAGATATCAGAAAAAATATCACCTATCATCCAAGTGAAGATCCGATTGAGTCGATGACATTCATAGCTGCAGCCGTAGCAACAAATTCCAGCATCACAGTAACGCGCGCGCCAATTGAATTTTTAGAACTGGAGTTATTAAAACTTAAGAAAATGGGTTTGCAATGCACGGTCAGCGAGCCATATAAGGCAGCTAACGGCTACAGTCTGTTGGCAGATATAACCATTCTTAAACATGATGGCAAACTGACTGCTCTGGATGAAAAGATCTATGCCCGTCCCTATCCTGGCTTGAACATTGATAACCTGCCTTACTTCGTACCAATCGCCGCAGTCGCCAAAGGCCGTACATTGATTCATGACTGGGTTTATGAGGAACGGGCGCTTTACTACACCGAAATGCGTAAGCTTGGCGTCAACGTCACACTGGCCGATCCACACCGCGCCTATATTGACGGCCCGACAAAGTGGAACGTAGCCGATATTGTCTGCCCGCCTGCCTTACGCCCTGCCGTGCTACTGTTGATTGGCATGTTGGCTGCTGATGGCACCTCAATTCTACGCAATGTTTACTCGATCAACCGCGGTTACGAATACCTAGCCGAACGCTTGAACAAACTCGGCGCCAAGATCGAAATTATTCACGATATATAATCCCAGGATTATTCGAATATCAGGTAATAAAAATATTGATCAGGTTAGAGTGATGCGAGTGAATAAGCGCCAGGAACAAAAAGAGGTCGACAGTCAGATGAATGGCTACGATATATAAGAATGACTCGGTTCGCCGATAGACAATTCCTTGTAGTAAGGCGAAGATAAAAATTGCCGGCGGCCCCCAACCGGTAAAGCCAAGTTCGTATAGAAACGAAGTCCACAGTACCGCCTGAAAAATATTGGCCCATATGAATGGAAAATACTGTCGTAGTAGGCCAAACACTACTCCAATAAAGAACAGTTCGTCCCAGATACCTAGGGCATTTGTGCCAATGAATAGCCTGATAATGCTACTAGTGTCGGTGTCGGATGGCCAGTTGATATACGCCCCACTATTCACTAGGTAAAATGGCAGGATGAGATATGCCATAACACCAGCAAAAGCGATGTAGGCTACTTCGCTTTTATACCATTTGCGGCCATGGTGGAAAGGAAATTTGATCTGATAATCTTTATATATAAAGCGAGACACAAGATAAGGAACAAGTATGGAAGCTGTTAGCGTGGTACCCATCACGGCGAAATGACTATAGCTAATATCCGTTGTGATGGGAGTTAGGCCAATTATTGCTAGTGAGATGTTAACAAGTAATAGATCTTTGGCGTATTTCTTGTCTGTAAGGAGCAGTGTGGCAGCCGATAGGCCTAACAATATCCAGCCAGCTGCTTTAATTTGGAGCGCAATCAGCACGACAGCAGCCGCTAGTAGCAAGGCGATGTTAGCGGCGCGAATGTACTTAGCTGATACTGCTGACTTCATATGGCTATTTTATCAGTAAGAACGACACTGCGTTAGCTATACTATAATCTGTTATAATGAATTTTTACGGCCTGCGGGTGTCGTATAATGGCTAATATGCCTGCCTTCCAAGCAAGCGATGAGAGTTCGATTCTCTCCACCCGCACCATAGATTTTTTGCACAATAAAAATTAAAAAGATAGAAGCCATGGATATTATTCTGTTTGCGTATCTTGGTCTTGCCTACTGGCTATACCGCTATTTTGTGACGAACGACCGGGGCGCAAAAGAACCGAAAAAAGCTTTGCGACTGGCCTGCATAATGGGAGTGGTTGCCACTGTCTTTGCAGGAATCTTGAATGATCTATTTATACCGGCATCGGTGGTGAGTTATCTTGAAGATGACGGCATACTAGCTCCCAGCAATGCTACCCTGCTTACCAGCGCCTTAACGGTAGGTATCATTGAGGAAAGTTTGAAGTTTTTACCGCTAGCCTTTCTTATTTACCGCAAACCTTATTTTAACGAAACGACTGACGGGATTATCTATTTTGGTCTGTGCGGCATGTGGTTTGGGGTCGTAGAGAGCATCGGTTACGCTTTGGTTTTTGGTCCAGAAGTTGGCTTTATGCGCTTACTGGTAACTCCATTTTTACACGCCGGCTTCAGTGCTTTGGCTGGCTGGGGACTGGCCATGCATAAAGTACATAAAACTACCTTGCTCGTACCAGCGGGGCTCTTCGCAAGCGCAATAATAGGACATGGCTTGTACGACTTTTTTGCCTTTACGCAGACAACAACGGGTGGACTAATAGTTCTGGGTATGGCAATTGTGACCAATATGGCCGTGTTTGTTCTATTTAAAAAAGCTCGGGCAAGCGATGAACGCTTAGGTATCAGCGCGATAGGTATTAACAAATTCTGCCGCAATTGCGGCAAGCCCAACCCCAGTCTCAACTTATATTGTGTTAACTGTGGCAAAAAAGCATAAATTTTTTGACTTTAGTCCCAAAGACTAATACGCTTAAGGTTAACGTATGAACTGCCCTAATTGTTCGAATCCTATCATCCAAGGTGCCACCTTTTGCGGCAACTGTGGTCATGCCATGACCCAAAACGCCGCACAAACACCTGGCGCCGCTGTTGTCCAACCCACGTTCCCGGCACCTGATACCGTCGCTCCTGTAGCAACACCAGTCGCAATTCCTGTACAGGATGGGTCGACCGCACAGACAACGGCTCAAGGAATTCCGGTAGCTCCTGCCGTGGTTGCTCCTGCTGCTTCTGTTTCCCCTACGGTAACTCCTAGCACACAACAACCTCAGGCACAACCATACGGCACACCCCTGCCCACATACCCAACCAGTCCCGCCAGCAATGCGTTAAACTCAAACCAAGACTACGGCATTAAGCTTTTTACCTTAAAGCATTTGCTAATTATCATATTGGTCAGCGTTGCCTATGCAGCGCTTCAAAATATTGTACCTGCTTTGGTTGGTGCAATGTGGATAGCGTCAATAGTTTATACCTTTATTACGGTTACCAAGATAAAACAAAATCCAGCTATCGGGACAACTGAAATAGAAAAACGAAAGGCCGTCGCCTTAATGACGCTTGATCCGCTTATTACGCAGGCAATTTACTACTATCGCTTGCGTAGTATTAACCCCCCGTTAGCCAACGGCTTTAATATGCTTGGCTGGAAGGTACTTGGCTTTGCAATCGCCTGCTACGTCGTAGCCATTATTATTTTATCGATGATATTATTTAATAAACAGGCAGAAACTACCCCTTCTAATAATTCTACCCCGCAACCAGTAGCCACCGCCAAGGCAACAGCCTATCCAGCACAAACTAAAGCCGGCTTTACTAAAGGCTGTACCGATGAAAGCGGCAATGCAGAAGTCTGTACGTGCCTGTTTAATGAAATTGAAAAGAACATTACACATGACGAGTTCGTGCAAGCCGAGGATCAAATCAGTAAGACTGGTAATCCACCTGCAAAATACCAGGCAGCCCAAGATGCCGCCCTCAAAGCCTGCGGCTTCTAGACCTACCAGGTAAAACTGCTACAATACGATAATGTGCCCTGGTAGTTCAGCTGACGTCCGGCAGGACAAAGTTGGCTTAGAGCTTTGCTCTATACAGCTATACTTAGTACGATAGTATCGCGCCCTGGTAGCTCAGCTGGATAGAGCAGGAGACTTCTAAGCTCAAGGCCGCTGGTTCGAATCCAGCCCGGGGCACCAATATAAATAGCTCGGCGAAAGTCGGGCTATTTTTTCTGTTCTGGGCTGGGTACGAACCATGTCGAAGACCTGGTTCGGTGGAACGAAGCCACGCGCAGAAGCTTGCTTCGAGCATGACTGAGTGGAAAGCACGAAATACACATTGACCTTATTAAAATGTGGTAAAATGTTGTTAACGTACTAATCAAAATCAAAAAAGGATAAAAAATGACTGACGAAACCTCACAGCTATCTGAAGGTGTTGGAGCTGTTGCTTTAACTGAGGAACAGCAAGTGCTCACTGCTCAAAATGATAACCCCGAACACCCTCGCGGTAATGAAGAACTGGCGGAAGCCATGGGCGACGTTATGCGGCCAATCGAGCAAATGATTAACAATATTAATGGCAGTAAACTCCACGATAAAGAATCCCGGGTTGCAGATTTAAGAAGCCGCGGTCATACTTTGGCTGAAGAAGCCGAAGAACGCTACATCGTAGAGAAAAGACAATATGA
The DNA here is from genome assembly GCA_963717365.1 of Candidatus Saccharimonadia bacterium. Lineage (GTDB taxonomy): Bacteria > Patescibacteriota > Saccharimonadia > Saccharimonadales > 2-12-FULL-41-12 > JALQXV01. The sequence goes on along the minus strand of OY970327.1, from coordinate 7,226 downwards.
TGAAGTACGAGACAAGTCTTTGGGCGATTTGATTTATGCCGCTGCATCTTTGGAAAGTCAAAATGATGATACATTTTACCGCTCTTTGCTAGAAGTCTATCCAACTGCTGAAGGTACGTATTCACAATCACGTAATATGGATGATAATACGTTAACTCCTCAACAGATGGAAAATCTGGTAACAGAAATTTTTACGGTGGCTGGTGCTGATCCTCAATCATTGTTTAACCCAAGACTAGATTGGAAAAGCTTGTCACAAGATACAAATGGTTGGCGAAATGTCACTTACGACACCAATCTAGGAAATGGTATGAAAATTATAGAACAACACATGCTGGATGATGAAAGTGGCAAGTTGACTCAAGTAAGATTCAGCGCTGTGAACCAGGCCTATTTAAACAACATAGAATCTCCACAGGAATAATGCTAAAAATAGTTTATACTTTATCTTAAACAAAGCCTGACTGAAAGGAGCAATAGCCTATGTCTGAAAAAGCAAAACAATCTGAGAAGACTAAGTTGTGGCATTATCTTTTGCTGGGTGGGTTTATACTGGGCGCAGTTGGCATTGCTATCGGTTAATTAACACAGTCTTAGAGGTTACTTTTAAGACATGTTATCCGATTTAATTTTTATTTAATATTTTTTTGCTATTGTTGCAGCATGACACTGACATACTGCCTTATTTGCAACCGCCAATTCCAGACAAAGCCCAGCTATCTTTCCAGGGGATGGAGTAAATATTGCTCCAAGGCCTGTCAATATGAAAGTAAGAAAACTGGCAAATTTTTTATCTGTTTTAGCTGTAAAAAACAAGTTTACAGAACTAATAAAGACCAGGCGAATACTCAGAGTGGCAGGTTTTTCTGTAATCGATCTTGCCACGCAATTTGGAAGAATTCCGTACTTAACATTGGTGCTAATCATGGAAACTGGAAAGGCGGTAGCGCGTCATACAGAAATATTCTTTCAAAAACAACCGTATTACAGCGCTGCACTAAGTGTAAAACTATAGACAAAAGAGTTTTAGCAGTTCATCATAAGGATAGAGACCGAACCAATAATGATATTTCCAACTTGGTTTGGCTATGTCATAATTGTCACTTCCTGGTTCACCACTACCAGAATGAAAGTATCGGTTTTTTGGTGCCTGTAGCATAGTCGGCCTAATGCGCCGGGTTGTGGTTCCGGAGATCGCGAGTTCGAATCTCGTCAGGCACCCCAAACTTATCTAGGAGACTTCCTCGGAAGTCTTTTTCTTTGCTATGATTAAGTTGTTTCCTGACACGCTACAAGCACTGAAGCATCTGGCGGACAATGGTTTTGAGGTTATTATTATCACTAACCAGGCCGGCATAGCCGAAGGGCGTATTGATGCGCAGGACTTTGAAAGAATACATGGCAAGGTTTTGGAGATGCTTGCTCCTAGCGGAGTCAAAATCCTGAAAACCTATATGTGCCCGCATAGCTCTGATGATAATTGTGACTGCCGCAAACCCAAACCTACTATGCTCCTTCAGGCCGCTAAAGAATTTGGCATAGACCTGCCTGGCTCATATATGGTCGGCGACAGGGGCTCGGATATTATTGCTGGCGAAAACACCGGTACAAAAACTATATTAGTAGAAACTGCCAGGATACCAGTTATTGCGCCCAATGCGACCTATACCGCCCCTAACCTACTGGACGCAATGAGATACGTTACCCAGCACTAGCCAGTTAGCGATGATGTATGCAATAAAACAGGCGCATTTTACTGCGCCTGTTTTTTAAATACTTACACTACCCTTAGAAGGTTGGGTTATTGGCAATTGCAGGATTGCCGCCAGCACGACCGTTGCTGGCAAATGAACTTACACAATCACCTTGGTTTTTAAACACAGGCGCAGTAGAAGTTTTCCAGCCGTTATTTTTACAGGCTTCTTTGTTGGCTACCGTAACGGGAACAGGGTTAGGATCAAAATTATGGGTAGTACCGTTGACTGTAAAGGCATCAACCTCTACATCGTAACTGGGGTTATTAGAGCCAATGTTGGCACCAAAGCCTATTACCACTGTCTCCGGACACATTTCTTTTATATTTGAGAGGGTATAGAACGGCGCTCCGCCGCCGCCGGCTGTAACACCGCCAGTTCCATTAGTACAAGTTACCGTTCGTGAAGACCAGAACTGTCCAGAATCTACGTCCCAAGTCTGCCAGCTTCCCGGAATTACCGTGCCATTTTGGTATGGTTCATAAATTAGCGTCGTAAAGCCGCCGGCTGCTCCGTTAAGATTTACTATCAGCTGGAACGAAGCATCACCGCCAGCAAATGAGGCTGAGTTCTGTTTTGTGGCGTAGCCTAGCTCAGTGACATCAGCAATCGGAATATTTGCCGCGTGCAAGTACTGGGCCTTGGATGTTGTAGTAGCGTCCGTAGTCAGTTGCAACGCGCCTGTGCCCAGAGGAGCCGTCGCGTCATTAATAAAGTTTACTGCTCCGCCTGGCCGTGTATCAGCGGTAGACCATCCGTCAGGATTAGCAGGCGTAACATTCGTTGTGGCCGCGAATGCTGCCAGCGGCACTCCCAAAGATAATAATAAACTTGCTGAAAGTCCAGCTAAAATTCGCTTTATTTTCATAAACATCTCCTCATTTAGATTGAACTCCTTATTATACACGCTAATGATTATTAATCTCACCTGTCAGTTAAATTTTGATTAAAGAAAATTTTATATGGCTTTTTATTGATGGGTATTACGGTTGTTACGTTAGCTAATTTTACTGCGCTGGCAGTATGGTCCTCAGGCAGTACTGCCAAAGTTTGATATTACGCTACCTTCAGGTTAAACAGTGTAGCGCCAACAATTAAACGTTTTATACTACCTTAAACAGTTGTTCTTAGCAATAACATATTGCGTATACGCCCCTGTACCACCGTGGTATGCTAACAAGTGATTGAAGAGGAGATTTATGAGCGCTAAGACTGGCCTTAAGATATCTAAAACTACTGGTTTGCAAAAATCACCTACTGGCATTAAGGGGTTGGATGAAATAACTGGCGGTGGATTGCCCACCGGGCGGCCGACTATTGTTGCTGGCGGTCCGGGAGCCGGTAAAACGTTGCTGGCCATTGAATTTTTGGTGCGCGGCGCGGCCGATTATAACGAGCCCGGCGTGTTTATGGCCTTTGAAGAAACGGTTGAAGACTTAACAAAAAATGTAACCTCACTTGGTTTTGACCTGCCTACAATGATTAAGCAGAAAAAACTGCGTGTTGATTATGTCCAGATAGACCGTAGCCAGATTGAAGAAACGGGCGAGTACGACCTGGAGGGCCTGTTTATCCGGCTGGGGCACGCCATAGATTCAATTGGTGCCAAGCGCGTAGTGCTGGATACTATTGAATCCCTGTTCGCGGGGCTTAATAACACTGCAATCTTGCGGGCAGAATTACGGCGGCTATTCCGCTGGCTCAAAGATAAAGGCGTCACGGTAGTTATTACCGGCGAACAGGGCGAAGGCACTATTACCCGTCAAGGCCTGGAAGAATATGTCTCCGACTGCGTGATTATGCTGGACCACAGGGTTCGCCACCAGATTTCTACCCGCCGGCTGCGAATTGTTAAATACCGGGGCTCGGCACATGGCACTAATGAGTACCCGTACCTGATTGATGAGGATGGCATAACTGTAATGCCAGTTACTTCGCTGCGCCTGGCACACGAAGCCTCTATTGAACGGGTTTCTTCTGGGGTGCCGTCGCTTGATGAGATGTTTGGAGGGAAAGGTTTTTACCGGGGAGCCACAATCCTGGTGTCGGGTACAGCCGGTACCGGTAAGAGCAGTCTGGGCGCCCATATGGCCCGGGCTACCTGCGAACGAGGTGAACGCTGTCTTTACTTGGCTTTTGAGGAATCACCGCAGCAGATTATACGCAACATGTGCTCTATTGGCATTGACCTGGCACCCTATGTTAAAAAGGGCCTGCTCAAGTTTCAGGCATCACGCCCCAGCCTGCACGGATTAGAAATGCACCTGCTGACCATCCATAAACAAATTGAAAAATTTAAACCCCTTACGGTAGTAGTCGATCCTATTACTAATTTAATTAGTTCCGGGGATCCCGATGACGTTAAAGGTATGCTTACCCGGTTAATAGATTTTTTGAAGAGCAGAAATATTACTACTGTCATGACTTCCCTGACCCAAGGGAGTTTTTTGGAGCAAACCGATGTGGGCGTATCATCTCTGGTAGACACCTGGATACTGCTGCAGGACCTGGAGCATAACGGCGAGCGCAACCGCGGCGTCTATATTTTGAAGTCGCGCGGTATGTCGCATTCTCATCAGATCCGTGAATTTATCATGACTGACGACGGCGTAATGCTAATAGACGTGGCGATTGGTGATAAGGGCGTGCTTATCGGCAGCGCCCGTCTGGCCCAGGAACAGCAGGAACAAACCGATGCGGCCCTTGTGAAAGAACAATACGCCCGCTCCGAGCGGGAACTTAAGAAAAAACGGGCCGCCCTGCAAGCACAAATTGTTGCCCTGCGAGCAGAATTTGCCGCCCGCGAAGAAGACATAGTCCGGGAATTGGCACAAGACACGCAGCGTAAAACATCGTTGAGAGTTGACCGGGACGAGCTCAAGGACCAACGACAGAATCCTAAACGGCAAACCACGCCAAAAACGACACGCACCAAGAAAAAGGGGGCAAAATGATTAAGAAAGATGAGACTTGGCATCTTAGATTGTATGTAGCCGGCCATACGCCCCGCTCGGTTACAGCGCTTAAGAATTTAAAGCAATACTGCGAGAAACACTTAAAGGGCATGTACGATATTGAGGTGGTCGACTTGCTGGAAAATCCGCAGCTGGCGGAGGGCGACCAGATTCTGGCAATCCCCACGCTGGTCCGTAAAATGCCGCACCCAATCCGCAAGATTATTGGCGACCTGTCTGATACTGAGAAAGTCCTGGTAGGACTTGACCTCCGGGAAGTTAAGAAATAAAGGCGCGCCAGGGTATGGGTAAACAATCTTTTGATCCACCGCCGGCTGGCACAAGATATAACCTGTCTTTGTATATCACCGGAGCCAGCCCGCAGTCCGTACTGGCGGTTAATAATATTAAGCATATCTGCGAAACCTATCTACCTGGCCAATACGACCTGGAGATTATTGATGTTTACCAGCAACCCGGCGTGGCTATCAGCGAACAAATCATTGCCGCGCCAACGCTGGTTAAAAAATCTCCCTTGCCGGTCAAAAAGTTAATTGGCGATATGTCAGATACCGGCAAGGTACTGCTGGGTATGGGTATCGTCCCAGAGACTGAATAGGAATATTATGGCCAGACAGAAAAAACCCGATTCAACAGAGGAACTGACAGCTCGGCTGGAAGAAGCCGAAGCCACCCTGAAGGCTATCCGCAGCGGCACGGTAGACGCCCTGATAGGTGACAACAACCAGATTTTTACGCTCAAGAGCGCCGACTTCTCGTACCGGGTGCTGGTAGAATCTATGAACCAGGGAGCTGTCACCTTTTCTTCTGACGGCACCATTTTGTACTGCAATAGTTTCTTTGGCGGCATGGTAAAATTGCCGTTAAAACATGTCATAGGCGAGGATGTCACTACGTTTGTAAAACCGGAACAACGCAAATCATTTAAAGAATTATTTAATAAAAATGTTAAGGACCAGCAGCATGAATTCCAATTTATTGCGGCCGATAAAACCACACTCCCTGTCTACTTGACAGTCAAGCCGCTGGAACTGGGCACACCGCAGGCGGTTACCGGCATGATTGTGACCGACTTGACAGAAACAAAGCACAACGAAGAAACGGCGGCGGCCGAAAAGCTGGCCGTCCAGCAACTGGTCCACGAACACGAGTCAGCCCAAAAAGCCCAGGAGCTGGCCTACGTTATGAAACAGCGCCGCGACCTGCAGGCTTCTAACCGGGCCAAGGATGAGTTTATATCTATTGCCTCGCATCAGCTGCGGACACCGGCTACGTCGGTAAAACAGTACCTGGGTATGTTACTGGAAGGTTATGCTGGAGCAATACCAGAGCCCTTACAATTCTTTTTAGACACCGCCTATGCCAGCAATGAACGGCAGCTAGCTATTATTGACGAGCTCCTTAAAATTGCCCAGATAGACTCCGGCAGTTTTAAATTAAAGAAAGAAAAAATCAATATCGGACAGCTAGTAAAGCGAGTTGTGTCCCAATACCAGCCGGTTGTACGCGTCCGCAAGCAAAAACTAATACTTCTTGTGGTAGGCGATACCAATACCAGCGTAGACGTCCATGAAATATCGCTGGCCATGTCCAACCTGATAGAAAACGCCAGCAAATACTCGCCCAATGGCACGATTATTAACGTTCAGGTACTGCGCAAAACCAAAAAGATTGAAATTTACATCCGTGACAACGGCGTGGGCATTAAAGAAGAAAACATCAAAAAAATATTTGATAAGTTCACCCGCGTCGACAATGACCTGTCCGATACGGTAAGCGGAACCGGTTTGGGCTTATATTGGGTCAAAAGAATTGTTAAACTGCATAAAGGCACCATTACGGTGGAGTCTGAATTAAACAAAGGTTCAACGTTTATTATGAGTATTCCGGCATGACCAAACCCAAACCCCCTACCATCCTCATCATTGAGGATGAAGCCGATCTGCAGCAGGCCTACGTTATGATTCTGACAACCCAAGGCTACACCATTGCTACCGCCAATAACGGCATAGACGGCCTGCAGCGCATTAAAACCGTCCAGCCCGACCTCATCCTGCTGGACATCTTTATGCCCCAGATGGACGGCCGCGAAGTCCTGCGCAACCTAGACCTAGACTTGTACCCGAACATGAAAGTGATTGTCTACAGCAACTTGTCTGACAGGGACATGGAAAGCGAGATGGCCGCCCTGGGCGCCCACCGGGTAATGCTGAAGTCTAAAACCAACCCCAGCGAACTGATTGCCCTGGTTAAAGAAGTACTTAGTTCTTAAAGCAGTTTGTTGGCAATACTACAGCCATAATTATTGAATAGGCTATAATACACCACCATGGAAACGAAAAAACTATACCGCAGCCGCGACAACAAAGTCCTCATGGGCCTGGCCGGCGGCATTGGCAAATATTTAAACGTTGACCCTACCCTAGTACGGATTGCCTTAGTAATACTGGAGTTTGTTACAGCCGGCCTGCTAATATTCTTTTACTTTATTGTGGCG